>NZ_CP073011.1:2400000-3600000 GCF_018075365.1 Virgibacillus pantothenticus | reverse complement strand
CTAATTTAGAAATGCCATTCATCGAAGTGCCGCAGAATTATAAATTTTTATCCGAACCCATCAAACAATTTAGGATGGGTGTATACGAAAGGAAAATACTGCATAGCAATAATCCATTACTTAACATCGCTGTCAATAATGCAGTTATTAAATACGATAATAATCGAAATATGATGCTGGACAAGCAGAAAAACAGAGAAAAGATCGATCCAATTGTGGCGGTTATTACGGGGTTTGCAGAAGCGAAAGACTATGAGTATCAAGGCATGGATATAAAGCAGATTGAAGCTTATATATTAAGTGATGATTTTGGATTTTAAGGAGGGAGAAAATGAAATTACAGTTAGCAAACAGGAGTATTTATAACTGTTTGGAGTTGGCGGCGGCTAAAAGAGAATACATTGAAATTGAATTACGTCACAGAAAGTTAGGGAAAACCACAGCACTCATCCAATTCGCTAAAGAAAATGGATATGTTGTTTTAGTTGGTAGTGTGGCAGAAGCTAAAGTTCTTATAAGAGAATATGGATATCGATTAATAAAATCTATTAATAGTAATTTAGACGGCTATCCTTTCTTTGTTTTCGACGAAACAGCTCCACGTGAAAAGATTGAAGCAATGAAAGAAGATGGTCAAATTATTATCACTGGATTTTTACGAGCGGAAGATTTTTATGGTGAACAGGCGGTGAACAAATGAATATAAACAAATTGAACGAGACCATTAAACAGATAGGTCTTTTTTTGTGGCTGAATTTAACGGGTTTATTATTCTTAATTGGATTAGGAACTATTGTATATGGGTTTTATCGTATCAACTTAACGGCAGGCGTGTTTGCTCTAGGAACTGTGACTATCCTTATCGCTCTCATTTTAGCTAAAGAAAGGGGGTGATGGTAGTTGCGTATATTCTCAACTGGTAGCGAAAAAAGAGAATTTACTCAAGAGGAAGCTGACCTTTTAATAAGCATGCTCCCTGGATTTGGCGGAACAAGTACAACCTTTGCATCTGCAAAGTCGATAGAAAATAGTGATGTTTTTACTGTCATCAATTTATTAGCAAGTGATGTAGCATCTTTGGATATTGACATGACCAAAAACGAAATAGTTCAGTCAAATGAAGTGGCAAACCTTTTTAATATAAATCCTAATGGCTTGTATTCTGGTGGCACACTTAAATTCATCATTACGGCTAATGCTTTGTTGAATGGCGAATCTTTTTGCGAGATAATTCGAGGAAAAAACAACAAAGTAATTGCTTTATATCACTTAAGAAATTCGCAAGTTGTTATCAAACAAGATGCAGAAACTAATTATAAGCTTGTTTATGACGTGTCGGACGATAAAGGAAAGATTAGAAGAATAAAACCAGCTGACATCCTGCATTTTAAGTTCTTTACTCTTGATGGTATACGGGGTGTAAGTCCATTAAAATCTCTGAAAGATGATCTTTCCATGCAAAAAGATAGCAAACGATTCCTTGCAAACTTCTTTAAGAATGATACGCAAACTGGCGGCATCCTAAAAATGAAGCACGGGAGACTATCAAAAGAAGCAAGAGACAAAATAAAAAGAGAATGGCAGGAATCCAATGCGGGCGTTGATAACGCTCATAAAGTTTTAGTTATTGATGAAACCTTTGAGTATGAACCTATTGAGGTGGATACAGAGGTTTTAAAACTCATTAACGCCAGCACATTTAGCACAGAGACGATTGGAAAAGTATACCGAATTCCACGGCATAAATTAGGGCTTGAAACGTCCAACATGTCATTAGCTCAAGCGAATCTTGATTATCTTACATCTACACTCAATAGTTATTTAAAAGTAATTACCAATGAGTTGAATTATAAGCTAAGCACTGATTATAAAAGTAAATTTCAATTCGATACTTCGCCATTTAAAACTATAGATGTTGAAACGCATACCAAGTTAACGCTCGAAAAAGTGGATAAAGGAATTATTAGCTTAGATGAGGCTAGGAAGCGACTTGGAGAGGAGCCGAGAAATGACGAACTTGGTAATAAGCATTTTATCAGCTTGAACTATACAACTCTTGATCAAATCGAGGAATACCAAATGTTAAAGGCTAAGGGAGGTGGTAAAAGTGGACAAAACGGAACAAAGGGAACTGATGACGAATAAAATTGAAATTCGAGAAGATGATGACGGTACCCGAACCCTATCGGGATATGCCGTAAAGTGGGAAAAGAAATCACAAGTGTTGGGATTATATTACAAGTTCCGCGAACAATTTAAGAGCGGGGCTTTTTTAAATTCTCTTAATAATGATGATCAGCGCTTTCTGTGGTCACATGACACGGGAAAAGTTTTAGGCAGAACTAAAAATAACACTTTGCGATTAAAAGAAGATGATGTGGGGTTGCGTTTTGAATTAGATTTACCTAACACAACGCTAGGCAACGACACTTACGAATCTATAAAACGCGGCGATGTGGACGGGGTTAGCTTCGGTTTTAGGGTAGAAGATGATGAAATAGAAGAACCCGAAGATGATTTACCGTTGCGTACTGTGAAAAAAGCTAAGCTGTTAGAGGTATCAGCCGTTGCTTTCCCGGCTTACCCAGACAGCGAAGTCAGCGCAAGAGGATATGACCCCATTAAACAACATGACAATGAATTAAGGACTTATAAAGCTGAACAATCAGCAAAAATAAAAATTTTAATGGAACTTTAGGAGGACATGAAATGAACAGATTAGAAGAAATTAACAAACGTCTAGAAGAAATTAGAGGGATGTTGGAAGATGATGAAAAACGAGGAGATACTAAGTTTTCTGACCTTGAAAAGGAAGTTCGTGAATTAAAAGAAGAAAAAGTAGAAATTGAAGCAAAACAACGTATGCTTGATGACGAAGAAGAAAAAGAAGACCGCACTCTTATAGAGCAAGCTCATCAAGGTGGCGAAGAAATACGCACTATTCAGCCAAATGACGAACAACGCGAAGCCTTTCAAAAGTATCTCGAAACACGAGAAATTGATGGCGGGGCACTTAAAACTGATTCTGGTTTCGTTGTTATTCCGGAACAAGTTGTAACGGAAATTATGAAACTCAAAGAAATGGAATTTAACCTTGACCAATATGTAACAGTTAAGTCTGTTGGTTATGGTAGTGGTAAATATCCTGTTATTCGTCAGTCAGAAGTAGCCGCATTACCAGAAGTGGCAGAACTTGAAGAAAACCCCAAGCTAGCAGTAAAGCCTTTCTACAACTTGGGGTATGACATTAAAACTTACCGTGGTTATTTCCTAGTGTCTCGTGAAGCTATTGAAGATGCGGCGGTAAATGTTTTAGCCGAATTAATGACATGGATGGCTCGCACGATCGCATCTACTCGCAATGCAGCTATTGTAAAAGCTATTAAAGAAGGTACACCGGGAGAAGAAGGTAAAACACTTAAACTTCAAACTATCCAAGCTAGCGGTATTGACGGTATTAAGGACGCTGTTAACCTTAATCTAAAGCCAAACTACGAGCACAATGTGGCAATTGTTTCCCAAACGGCATTTGCCGAACTGGATAAAATGAAAGATAACGAAGGGAATTACTTACTTCAAAAGGATGTAAAAGAGCCTACGCAAAAACGCTTGCTTGGTGCGCAAGTAGTTGTGTTGCCTGATGAAATGTTAGGAGAAAAGCCGGGTAAAACAATCATCATCGGAAACTTAAAAGATGCTATTGTACTGTTTGATCGCAGTCAATATCAAGCAGCTTGGATAAACTACATGCAGTATGGAGAAGCTTTAATGGTGGCGGTGCGTCAAGATGTGCGTATTTTGGATGAAAAATCTGCTATCGTTATTGACTTCGGCGGTGGTGCAGGAGTAGAGGGATAAGAGATAATGCTTATCCTTCCTTTTTAGGAGTGATTATATGCTTGATTTAGATCGTATAAAAGGGCATTTGAGAATCCCACACAACCTAGAAGATACCGAAATACAGGATTATCTTGACTTTGCCAAACAAGATGTGATTGAAGCCGTTTTTGATAGTCAAGACCCGAACCTTGATATGCCTAAGCTGGAAGAAGATAAACTATACCAAAGGGCGGTTATCATGCTGACGACTTACTATTACGAAAATAGGATGGCTATTTCGGAGGTTAGTCAGCACGAATCGCCTTTTTCTGTTACACATGCAATACAGACATTACGTGCGCATAGGGATAGATACTTATGCGACTAAATAATATGAGGTTTAACTTTTCTAAGTTGAATAATCCTATATGGATTTATGAGGTTAAGTCAGTTATTGAAAATGGAATACCCCAAAAGCCTAAGCCTGTGTTGTTCTTGGAGTGTTTTGCGCATGTTGAATCTGTTAGCCTTAAAGATTATCAAAACAGTGCACAATTAGGCACACAACATCAAATGAAGGTGTTTATACGTAATTATCATGGCATTACTAACAAAATGATAATTGAGGATATAAATAAACAATCTTATAAAATTGAACAGGTGCTATATGACTATCGACAAAGCGGTTTTACTATATTGATAGCCGAGGAGGTCAGTAGGTCTTGAGTGTAAAAATCGAAGGGTTAAGAGAATTAATATCCAATTTAGCTAAAAAAGAAGATGATATTATTCGTGCGGCTAAACAGGGTAATTTAGCAGGTGGAAAAGCAGTTGTGGAAGAATTGAAACGCAATGTACCGCAAAGTGGTTACAACGGACCTAATCCACAAACAAGATTAGTGGATGCTGTTGTAATGAGCGGCAACCGAACTGATAAAGGATCAGAAGAAAGTTATGTCGCTGTAGGTTTTAATAAATCAGCAAACTTTAGGGCGCACATTCCAGAGTTTGGCTCTATATCGCAAGCCCCACAAGGGTATATGATCAAAACCGTACAAGCCACAGAAGGAAAAGTGGCTAAAGAAATGGCTGATGCTATTAAGAAGGTGTTGCGATGAGTGAGGTAAAAGGTTTATATGATATAGATTCATTGGATATAGCTTATCAATTATTAATCAACAATGAAGAATTAATGGGATTGGCTGGTAGTCCTGACAAAGTATTTAAGTATCATGTGCCCGAAGAACATCGAGAAAAATCACCTATCATAAGATTACACCCAATATCGGAGTTGCCAACAGAATACGCTGACAATCAGCAACTAGGATGGGATTGCATCTTACAAATAGACGTGTGGGATAGTCAAAATGCAAGAAAAATAGCTCTAAAGATAAACGAGCTGATGAAAACTATTGATTTTAAACAAAGTACGCCTACTTACGAATTTGATGAGGAAACTTATTTAATTCGTGACGGTAGGCGATACAGGGGAACAATTTTAGCGGATAAAGACTTACAAGAGTAGGTCTTTTTTTAATGCAATAAATTAAAAAGGAGAATGAAAATGGCTGAGGAAACTAAGAAAAACCGAAGTGCAACAGTTGGTATAGATAAATTTTATTATGCAGTTTTACAAAGTGATACAGAAGAATCGGTGGTTTATGAAAAAGAGGTCAGATTACCTTTTGTGCAGAACGTTAACATTGAAACAGAACAGGAAATCGCAAAGGCATTTGGTGATAATAAGGTTGCGGAGATGGCTGTTTCTACAGGTGTGTCTACTGTGGAATTTCAATTCCACGCTTTACCTTTAGAAGATCGAGTGGCTTTATTGGGATTGGAAGATGAAGACGGTCTGGTTATCCAACGGTCACAAGTCAACCCACCATATGTTGCTGTTGTGCTAGAAAAAACAAAAGGAGACGGTTCGGCGGAACTTGTCGGACTTACTAAAGGCATGTTTACATTACCGCCCACTGAAGCACAGACAAAGGAAGATTCGCTGGAATTTGGAAGTGACACTATTAGCGGAGAGTTTTCCAGTCGTGTATATGATGATGCTGCACAAGTATTTGCTCATGTCAAAAAAGGAGACGAAACCATAAGGCAAAAGTTTATGAATAAGGTATTTAGACCAGCGGAACAAGCCGAACAAGGAGGTGTTGAAGGGTAATGGCGTATTTTATAGCGAAAGTATCAGAAGCGGTTGAAGCTTATAGGTTATTAAATCTAACAAACACCGATACCGGAGCAGTATTATCTATCGCCAAAGCTGGCGATACACCAGAATTTCACTCCACGAGAAAGTTAACAGCTAATGAAAACGTAAGTGTTAATGCTGCTGGGAAAAAATCATGGCAAGTTGAAGCAGGAGAAGCGATTAAAGAAGGTTCCTTTGTTGATGTAGGTGCAGGTGGGACTGTAGTTAACGCTACAAACGGAGAGGGAATTGGTTATGTTACTAATACCGTTAAAGTTGGTCAATTGGCAAATCTCGTATTAGCTTCCACTGGTGGAGGAAAAGGTCCAAAAGGTGACCCGGGGAAAAAAGGAGATCCTGGGAAGTCAGCGTATCAAATAGCGGTTGATAATGGTTTTGAAGGAACGGAAGCCGAGTGGTTGGCATCTTTGAAAGGTCCAAAAGGCGAAAAAGGAAATCCGGGCGAAAAAGGGGACCCGGGTCCTACGCAATTTACAACAGAAGAAGTAACCAAACTCAAAGAATTAATTCAACCAGCCGGAGAGTAGAGCGATCTACTCTCTTTTTTATACTTAAATAATTTGATTAGAGGTGTTTGAAAATGAAATATTATGACGAAAAAACCAAAAGCCTAACCCTTGTGACGGGTGTTAAAGGAAAAGAGCTTGAAACTAAAACATATCAATATCCTTTTTTCGTTAAAGGAATTTTCACTAAAAAAGCAATAGATTTGGGAGCAGAACTCGAAAAGAATGGTTATGCAGTACGAGCGGATATGTTTGACCGTTTGACCAATTTCGCGGTTGAACTTTACGGAAAACGTTTTGATCAAGATGATCTGGTCAACGGGATAGACTCAAGAAACATCGTTGAAACCTATCTATCTATAATAATGGGCGTTTTACAAGGCGATACGTCAAAAAACGAGTAGACGGCGAAGAGGGTTTGAGCGATGAAGATTTTAGTTTTGTAAAACAGAAAGAATTTATTGATGATCTTTTCGCCGATTTACTAAAACGATATACATTACCAGAAATATATGAAATGGACATTTTAGAGCTGTTAAGGCTGACAAATAAAAAGACAACCAAGAAAAAAGAGTCTAAGAAAACAGATTCTCTTTTTGCGGCATTTGGAAAATAAACAAAGAAAGGAGGTTACTGTATGGCAATTGGTGGCACTCCTGTGGGTAATATGGTCATTAAAGTTGACCTTGATAGCACAGGCGTAGAGAAGTCCATGACAGGGTTGCAAAGACAACTTAAGTCATCCAACAAAGCTATGGGAGCCCAACTTTCTGCATTTGATCGTGGCGAAAAATCGTCAAAAAAATATGGTGTGATGATCGAAGGATTAACCAATAGACACCGCATTCAAGCCCGTATGGTTGAAGAAGCTAGAAAGAAATACCAATCCATGGCTAATGAATATGGGGAAAACAGCGTAAAAGCACAAAAGGCATCGCAAGAGCTCAACGAACAGATAGCACTATATCAAGAAACAGGGCGAGAATTAGATAAAGTTAGTGCTGAATTTAAAGATTTCCAACGAATGCAAGATATGCAGTCTAAAGGTTGGTATAAAGTCGCTGACGGAATGGTTCAAACTGGAACGAAAATGCAAGCCGTAGGACGCCAGATGACAGACTTTGGTAAAGGATACACGATGAAGGTAACTACTCCGATCGTTGCAGGGGGAGTAGCGGCTTTTAAGATGGCAAGTGACTTTGAAAGTGCATTTGCTGGAGTTAGGAAGACAGTAGATGCAAGCGAGAAGGAATATAAAAAGCTGGAAACTGGTATTAGAAATATGGCTAAAGAATTACCGGTAGCAGCAACAGATATTGCGGCGGTCGCCGAAAGTGCAGGTCAACTTGGGATAGAAAATAAGAGTATTCTCAAGTTTACAAAAACTGTTATCGATCTAGGTGAAGCTACTAATATGACAAGAGAGCAGGCAGCAACAGAGTTTGCTAGATTTGCAAATATTGTTAACATGAGCCAAAAGGACTTTGATCGACTAGGATCGTCTGTTGTCTCTCTGGGTAATAATATGGCTACAACAGAATCTGAAATCATGTCCATGGCAATGCGTTTAGCCGCCCAAGGTGCACAAGTTGGGATGACAGAAGCACAAATCATGGCTTTGTCAGCAACGATGTCCAGTCTAGGAATAGAAGCAGAAGCGGGCGGAACAGCCATGACCACAGTTCTCAAGAAAATTGATAAGGCTGTTGGTGACGGCGGAAAGTCACTGCAAGGGTTTGCGAATGCTGCAGGTGTATCATCGTCCGATTTTGCTAAAGCATGGAAAAAAGACCCGGTTACCGCACTTGATATGTTTATCAAGGGACTCGATAAGTCATCAAAAGAAGGAAAAAATTTAACTACAATCCTATCTGATTTGGGCATCAAAGGTATACGTGAAGCAGATACTATTTTGAGAATGGCTGGAGCTAGTGACCTACTTTCAGAAGCTGTGGACAATTCAACTACGGCATGGGAAGAAAACAGTGCATTAACAAAAGAAGCAGAACAACGATACAAAACAACGGAATCACAAATGAAAATCTTAATGAACCGAATAAAAGATATTGGCATTACCCTAGGTGCTGCCTTGATACCCGCTGTTTTAGATGCATTAGAAGCGGCTGAACCGTTTATTAAAAAGATAGAAGACGGTGCTCAAGCATTCAGTGAAATGGAAAAAAGCCAGCAACAAACCATTTTAAAATTAATAGCTTTAACGGCTGCTGTCGGTCCTGCCGCAATTGGTTTAGGACAAGTATCGATGGGAATTGGCGGCATTTTAAAGGTTAGTGGAAATCTCACAAAAACACTTGGTAAAGCAGGTGGAACTGGAACGTTGGGTGCAATTTCTGGTTTATCAAGAGCGGGCGTTGTTGGTTTAGCAATTGCGGGAGTAGTTGGGCTTTCTGCAGCGATTTATAAGTTTCGCCAGAAGTCAAAAGAAACCGAAGAAGTAAATATCGATCTTGCTAAGTCATTAAGCGATCAGGCTAGTAGCCTTGAAAGTAGTGTGGAGATATTTGATAAATTGTCTGGAAAAGCAAAAATAAGTAACGATGAACTCGCTAGGCTTAACGACTTAAATATCCGTATATCTCAATCTAGCAATCCAGGTGAAATCGCCGAGTTGCAAAAACAGTATGATTTTCTCGCCCAAAAATCAGGGTTATCAAAAGATGAGCTTGAGAAATTGTTTAAAGCAAATGAAGACATTATTAAACAGTCACCAGATGTTAAAACGCAAGTAAGCGAACAAGGTAATGCCTTTGCTAGAAATACAGATGAAGTAAAGAAACAAATCCAGGCACTTAGGGATTTATCGGAATCTCAAATAAAAGGTGAACGAGCGAAGCTACTAGATCAAGAAACTGAGGCGCGCAAAAGAATAAATGAACAAACCGATTTACTCGAAAAGAAAGAGCAACGTTTAGGTTTTCTTTACGAAAATCAAAATATGTCTAAAGGAAAAATTGAACAAAGGGTTTCTGAAATTAACGAAAAAATAAAAGCTGGCAATTTAACAGAAGAAGAGAGTTGGCTTTTAGATCAAGAGCGTACTGACTTATTAAATATCAAGAATGGAAAAATTGGAGAAACTGTAGAAAAACTACAAGGTGAATCCAAAGAAATTCAAAAATCTATTGATAAAGAGCAAGAGAAGATTGATAAATTAGAAGCAACAAATCAACAGTTAGCCAATATATATCTGAAAAACGTTGGTATTAACGAAGAAGGTAATAAAGGTTTATTAGCTTTAGATCAATCTATTATCAAGAACAATCAAGAAATAGAAAAACTACTGCAAAAGAAGCAAAAGACCGGAGAATTAACTCAGGAAGAACAAAATCGGTTAACTAAGCTACAAGAAACCACTCAACAACAAGAGGAACAAAAGCTGAAGATTTTTGAAGAATTAGGTCTTTACAACAACATTAACTCCCTGTTGGATACCAAGCTCTCTAAGTTATCGCAAACAAAGCAAAGAAAGATTGAAGACTTAGCCAAAACGGCGGAAATCAAAGCAGAAGAAGGAAACATTGTAAAGCAGATACAAAATAAAAACAATAAGCTTTTAGAGACAAGGAAACAGTTAGTAAAAAATTTAGAAAAAGAAGGGGCAAACAAGCAAGAAATCAGGAATCAAATCTCTGAACTTGATACTAAGATTGGCAAAAATGACGACGTGCTTGTAAAGATTCTTAAAGAAGCTGACTTGTGGGATGAAGTTAAAGATGAAATAAACCTAGGCTCTAAAGCGATTGATAATCAAGGCGGGAAGATCGACAATAACAACAAAAAAACAGATGCAGGAATTAAAAAAGAAGAAAAGAGAACCAAAGAAGCTAGTAAAGACGTTACTAAAGAAGTTAAGGTCACAGACATGCGTACCATTTACGACCTAAATAAACGCGCGATAGAAATGATTAAAAAGCCTGTCAAAGTAGATGATAAGGGGTCTATTGCGAGTTTAAACAAAAAAGCAGAAAACCCTGTTACTAAAGTTATTAATTTTGTGGGCAAGGGATTAAGTAAGCTAAAGTTTTGGGCAAAAGGTACACCACCAAGCGGGCACCCTGGAGGACATGCGGTGCTTGGGGACGGTAAAGGTTTTAATGCTGGCAGCGAGTTAGCGCGATTACCCAACGGTAAGATGTTTTTAAGTGCTGATAAACCTACGTTTTACCCTAACCTACCAAAGGGTACGCACGTATTACCTGCAAGAGAGACTAAGCGCATCTTAAAATCAGCACCAATGCGGTATGCGCAAGGTACTAAGAATTGGCAAAGTCTCGTAGAGCCAAGCAGACTAAGAAATAATGAGTTTATGGCATTGTTGGCTTTAAATGCTAAAGATAGTAAAACAACGGTTGAGGTTCCTATTCAAAATCCAAGTAGAAATGATAAAGACTACACCAAGGACTTACTAGATGCAACATTAGAGCAAAACAATATTCTAATGCAGATACTTGCTAAGGATAATAATGTGTATTTGGATAGTAGATCACTAGGTAGAGGCATAGAACCAACTGTAACAGAAATACAAAAAAGGAATAAGAGAGTGAGGGATAGTTTTGCCTAAGAAATCATTTACTTTTAACGGAATAAGAAAACCATGGTTGCACATGACAAGAGGCAGAACGAAACCTCTTTTTACTCCTGTGCAAAGGAATATATTGACTGTACCTGGAATGTCGGGAGGGCATTTGTCGTCAACTGAAATAGAACCTATATCGTTTATTCAGCCGATTGCTTACGTTGTTAAAGACGACAACCATGCACTACGAATTAAAGATGAATTAGCCGAGTGGTTAATAACGGATAAGCCAGCACCTTTGCAATTTGATGATGAGCCAGGGCGCACTTATTATGCTATAGTGCAAAATACAATTGAGGATTTTGAACGAATAGCTGTTTTAAGACAGGGCGCTATAAATTTCCTTTGCCTTGACCCTTTTTCATATGAAGAAGAACAAACTAAAACTTTTACATCTGACATGCTTACATTATCGTACAATGGTACAGCACCAGCATCACCGATTTTCGAGTTGGAGGTATTAAAACCTGTTACCTTTGCTATGGTGCAGAATCAATTTGAAGAATATCAATTGATTGGAACCCCTTTAGAAGCTGATATGGAAACAGTAGATACTAGGAAATTACTCATCGAAGAACGAGGGGAAACATTAGATACATGGAGCAATACCCCTACTAAAGTAGATGGTGGCGTAGTAGCTGGTAGACTAAGCACAGATAATGATGGTATTACTGTGCCAAGTTACGGACCGGATACAAATAATTGGCACGGTCCGGCGCTAATTAAAGAAATATCCCCATCACAAGACTTTGAAATTGAAATGATGGTTGAAGGAGAAACTGGCAAACCGGATCAAACTTACCGAATTGAATTTTATGCTTATGATGAAAACATGAACGTACTTGGAAAAATGGCTCTACTAGATAAAAGTTTAGGTATAAACAATAAAATTGCTGAGGGGCGTATCGGAGGATATGAAGGCAGGCAACAAAATTATTTAATAAGCTCACAAAATTATAGTTATGGATGGCCTTTTTTCTTCGGCATGTTACGTTTGCGTAGGATTGGTAACCAATTCGAATTTTATGTAACACGAGTGGCCAATAATACAAAGCACGTTTTTAGTTTGAAAAAGTTATTTACCGATAACAACAATGAGTACATGGGTAAATTACGATATGTACAAATACACATCGGTAAATGGGCGGATTCGGCTAGAGCTTACGCACCTAAAATCTTGCATATAAAAGTGTTTAAACTAGCGCAAGAAACGGTCGATCAAACGCCATATATCGCTAATCCGGGCGATAAAATAACACTTGATAACTTTAACAAGGAAATATTATTAAACGGCGAAGACTCGAAGAACCTAAAAGATTTCGGAGGTTCTTTTTTTAATTTACACAAAGGCGATAACCAACTAGTAGTACATCCATCTAACAGTTTTAAAGCAACAGCTAAATGGCGTAATAGATATAGGTAGGTGATAAAGTGATACACATTATAGATAAGCAATCAGATGAGATAGTTGGCATCATTCCTCCCAATGAATTTTGGGATGATAATTATCACAGATCATTAGAGACAACCGCGGAAACGTTTGAATTTACAACATTTGCTGATCGTGATTATTCGGAGTATTTGACTGGACGTAATAAAGTCATCATTCCCGATGAGGACAACGGATTTCGGGAATTAACAATTTGGCAAGCGGAAAAGATTCACGAGCACAGCAAACATATCGTCGTATTTACCAAAGCCAGTTACAATGACTTACGTAAAGCTCAAGTAATCAAACCACAAACGTTAAAAAGCCAATCGGCAAGTACCGCGGCAGCTACTGTTTTAAGGAAAACGGAATGGATCGTGGGGCTTGTTGAAGGTAAAGGTTCTCGAACAATTCACGTCGAAAAACATACCGATCCTTATTCAATGTTAAAACGTATAGCAACCGAATTTGATCTCGAATTAAATTTCCGCGTAGAAACAAAAGGTAATAAAATTACTGGTCGTTACGTTGACTTAGTCCAACAAATTGGACAATGGCGGGGACGTGAAATCGAGTTTGGAAAAGACTTACTAAGCATCAGACGTATTGAGGACACGGACAATATTTATACAGCGCTTATTGGTCTTGGTCCAGAAAAAGATGGGAGACGCAAAGAGGTATTAGTTGAAAACTTTGACGCACTCCAACGATGGGGCAGACGTGACCCTGTCACTGGTGAGTTACGCCATATAATCGGTACCTATGAGCCACAGTCAGATGACCAAGATATGACCGATAAGCGATTGTACACGTTGACCGAAAACGAATTAGAAAAACGTATAAATGAAATTATTGAGTACGAAACGGAAATAGCCGACCTTGAACACGTGCCTGGCATGGAAAACGAAAAAATACGCCTTGGTGATACGTTAAAAATTAAAGATACGAAATTTAACCCTCCCCTTTACGTACAAGCGAGGGTTTTTGAAGTTAACGGAAGTATTAAAGAGCGTGGTAAAAAGAACGTCAAGCTAGGTGATTTTACCGAGTACACAGAGCAGGAAGTACAAGCGGTATGGAAATCGTTACAAGACGAAATAAAGCGAAGCCTTGCTCGTATGTTGAGCGTTAATGTCGTATCAAGTGCAGGTACCGTATTTAAAAACGGTATAGGTAGTACGGAGTTAACTGCCGTTGTCTATAACCAAGGAAACGAGATGGACAAAGACGGAGAAACATATAACTATACATGGACTAAATACGATAAGCACGGTAATCTCTTGGGTGAGTGGTCAATGAGCGGAAAAACCATAAACGTTAAAGCAACCGACATCGACGAAAAAGCCATGTATGCATGTGAGGTTGTATTTCAAGATGTCGCTGTGTTGGGATATGTGACGTTAACTAACGTATTTGACGGTGTGGATGGAGAGCCCGGAATACCCGGACCACCGGGGAAAAACGGACAAACTCTTTATACATGGCATAAATACGCAGACGATGAACAAGGAAACGGCATGTCTGATTATCCAAATGGCAAAGCTTATATAGGTATGGCTTATAACAAAGAATCACCTATTAAAAGCACCAATCCCGATGATTATGAATGGTCAAAGTATAGGGGAGATCAAGGTGTGCCGGGACCGCCGGGAGAAGATGGAAATCCTAATTACACTTGGGTAAAATATGCGGATGATGAAAAGGGTAATGGCATGGCTGATAGACCGGATGGTAAGCGATACTTAGGACTTGCCTACAACAAGACCACGCAAACCGAAAGCACTAACCCGTCTGATTATAATTGGAGTCCTTTATATGATAATGTGCAGGTTGGCGGCAGGAATTTATTTGTAATAAAAGACGCTCTAGTGAATAGTGTGTTTAAATGGGCAGACGGAGAAGTGGCGACCGAAACAGATAGTTTGGTTAGTGGGTTTATAGAGGTTTTAGCCAACGAAAACATTATTTGTAACTATACTATAAGTCAAATTATGTTTTACGATAAGGATAAGGTCTATATAGGCACTTATCGTGATGGCGAATTAGTGCCTGTAGGTGGTCGAACTAGACCAACTGATAAAATGACTGTACCTAATAAACAAAGTATAGCTTATATGAGAGTGTCTTTTAGGGACGGGTTTTTAGAAGACGCTAGTGTAGAAGGCAAGAAAGTAAAACTCGAAAAAGGCAACGTAGAAACCGACTGGTCACCAGCACCCGAGGACGAACGAGCCTACGCAGAATATGTCGCTCAACTGAAAGCAGATTTAGCCGAAGAAGAAGCTAAGGCACACGCTGATGGTAAGGTAACGGCAGAAGAACAGGCTCGTATCGACCAAGCTAGACGCAATTTAGAAGAAGCGAAACAGCACGCTAATGATGTATCAAGTGAAGCCGAAACTAACGCTAAAGATCACGCTGATAAGGTGTCAAAAGAAAAAGCTGAAGAAGCACGTAGGCAGGCGGAAGCATTTGCGGAAAACGCAAGCAACATTAAAAAAGGGATTATTGATGTTGGGTCTGTACCTATACGTACTGCTGCTAATGGTGCACGTATACAGTGGGACGGCACAAATGGTTTAGTGCAATATGATAGTAAAGGTAATCCAGTATCATGGCTTGATTTAAAAGGTAACTCGCGTTTTGTTAATGCGTATTTAAGCGGTGAGATACACGCTAAACGAGGTGTACTTGGTGATGGTAACGTCATTATAGACGATAAAGGCGTTAGAATTGTACGACCAGACGGCGCAATCGCAATGCAAAACGGGTTGTCTAACAATGACCATCCGGTTTTTAGCAGTGACCCTCACTACATGACTGGTGGAAGGGTTAAACGATCTGGTGTCAGATTTGAAGCCTTTAGACCAGGGGGCACATATATCCATAATGCAACACAAATATATGGAGGCGTTAAAGGATCTCTTGACGGGCGAGGTCTAGACGGAAGTCTAGAAGATTATGAAGATGTTAGGGATGGAATTAGAGCGGTGGCTTTTAATAAATACGAGTTTACGCACTCGGCTCGGTATTTAGTTTTCCGATTTAGAAAATATGCAGGTGCGAAATTTAGTGTACACGTGATGAAAAACACTAGCGATAATATAAATGATAGGTTGTATTTCGAATTACTAGAAAAAGACGTAGAAGGGTTAAAAAACTTTATCGTGGACTTAGGTGTACCTCAATACAATACAAGAGTTGTAACCTTTAAAATAGGCTGGACTAGTAGTTGGGGCAACAGAATGGAAAATATGAGGTTTGTAATGGAAAAAGTTTATCTAACTGACTTTGTGTAAAGGAGTGATCATATTGGATATTAAAATCTATGATAACAACGATACTGGTAATCGTATAAAAGTATTTTTTGCGGTAAATGATCAAAATATAGTAGATAGCGTAACAGTAGGCAACAGTGCAGTGCCAATGCGCAAAGGATTTCAATTTTACGTTGATGATTATATCGCTAGTCAGATTGATAAGACGGAGCTTGCGCTAACTGGTGGGTACCCGTCATTAGTAGTAAGAGAAGGGGAAGAGATAGAGATACCGACAGAAGAGCAAGAAAAGCAAAAAGAAATTGAGGAATTAGAACGAAAGCTAAAAGAATTGCGAGGGGAGGAAGATGTCCCAAATGAATGACTACTTACAAGGCTTTAATGACGGGTATAAAAAAGCGATGGAGCAACAAAACGAAAACACTGAAATGATAGTTTATATAGACGGTAGAAAAATAGCGAGAACAGCAGAAGAATTAGAACCGCAAATCGCTTTATTACAAGAAAAGAAAAAGAGAACAGAAAAATCTTTCCGCGCCTAAAGGCGTTATTTTTTTATGTCGGGAATACAGGGAGGTTAACATGGGTGACAAAGAACAGTGGTACAATAACCAACAATTATTCGAGCAGATAAATGCTATGAGTAAAGATTTTGTGGGCTTGCGCCACGAAATGCAAGAAACTCGTAATATGATAAAAAAATATAACGGATTACGAGAGAAAATAGATGTGGTCGAAGGCAAAGTCAAAAAAATAGAAGCTATAACAGAAGGTAAAAAAACATTTGCAGAAGCTATTCGCCTATGGGGTGGATGGCTTTTTGCTTTGATTACTTTAGCAGTATTACTTGTTGATAAATTTTAAGGAGGAATTGAAAATGGAAGAAAGAGTGAAAGAGTTAGAAAATAAAGTAGCTAAGTTAGAAAGCGAGATTAATCAACTGAGAAAAGAGCTAAAGTTTTATGTTGATGGGGTAGTCGCGGGTATTATGAAAAATTAAATGAATTAATATAAATTACACCTCTTCTCCGATTTATAGTAGAATATTTTGGGGAGGGAGGTGTAAAAATGGATAGAAAAGAAATTGCTGACAAGATCAGACAAAGTATAATTGACAAAGATAAAGAATTAATAGTTGATACTGTCGACAAATTGAAAGATAGTATAGCTAGATTTTACATTCATGATGTTGCTTTAAAGGCAAAATACCCTGAATTATCATGGAAAATCACAACTGAACCAGAAGGCATTAAGTTTAATTACAAAAACACATCATTAATAGTTTTGTTAAATCAAGAAGACTATAAAATTACAGTATCTAAGAAAACTGCAGATGACGAGACTGTATTGGATGAAATAGTTGCTAATAACGGGAAATTAACCTGTCATGACGGCGAATTCAATATTGATGAGGTAGACGATTACTTAGCAAAATGTTTTGCAACTTTATTAGATTAAATGGAAGCACTCCGAATGGAGTGCTTCTTTAATTTTACAATATAACTGTTTAAACGGCTAGTCCAATCGGGCAAGCCGTTTTTTAATTATTTTATATCAAGGAGGAATTATTGTGAAAATCAATTGGAAAGTAAGAGCAAAGAAGAAATCATTTTGGCTGGCTTTAGTTCCTGCAATTGTATTATTGATACAAATTGTAGGTAATTGGTTTGGATATGATATTGCAGCAGAATTAATTAATGCAGAAGCTGCAAAATTTATCAATGCGGTTTTTGCTGTTCTAGTTATTTTGGGTATTGTAAATGACCCTACTACCAAAGGATTAAGCGATAGTAAGCAAGCTAGGCACTACAAAAAGCCTAGAGACAATGCTTAATAAGGTAAATAACGTTGATTAAGGCGCTCATTCGTGAGTGCCTTTTTTATATAAAAATAAAGGAGAGATCAATATGGTGAAAAAAGTAGCATGGGGTGCAGGTCACGGAATTCATACACCGGGTAAACGTACACCAGACGGTGAAAGAGAGTGGTCATTTAATAATATCGTTGTAACAGAAGGAATAGCATATTTAGAAAACAATTATGATGATGTTGAGGTTTTACGTCTTGATGACCCAACAGGCAAACGTGACGTACCATTGCAAGAGCGTACAGATAAAGCAAATGCTTACGATGCTGATGTTTACGTTTCTACGCATCATAATGCCAATACAGGTAAATGGGGTTCTTGGACGGGCACAGAAACGTATACGTATTTAGGCAACCATCCAAGCACTGAGCAACTTGCCAGTAAAGTGCATAAACGTATCGTTAACGCTTATGGTTTAAGAGATAGAGGTCTGAAAAAGGCTGACTTTCATGTGCTTCGTGAAACAAAAATGGACGCCATTCTGACTGAGGGCGGCTACATGGATTCAATTATTGATATTAAGAAGTTACGTGATGACGAAGTATTGAAAAAAGCTGGACGGGCTATAGCTGATGGTATTGCTGATTTTCTTAATTTAGAGCTTAAAAAAGGTGGCTCTAAACCAAGTAAACCAGCACCTGAGCCTAAACCATCTAAAAAATATAAAAGTGTTGTTGATTATATGAAAGATCATAAGATGGATGCTAGTTTTAACAACCGTAAAAGATTAGCTGAAAAGTACGGCATTAAAAATTATCGTGGTACGGCTAGCCAAAACGTTACGTTGTTAAATAAATTGCAGGGTCGATTTGTTAAATCTACCGCATCCAGCAAGCCAAAACCTAAATCCTTTAAAGTCGGCCAGAAAGTCACTGTAAAAAAATCAGCCAGCAAATTTGCTACAGGTGAGTCTATTGCAAGCTTTGTTAAGGGTAATAGCTATAAGGTTAAACAGGTTAAATCAGATCGTGTGCTACTTGATGGTATTATGTCTTGGGTGCGTAAGAAAGACGTGTATTAATGTTAAAAAAAGTAGAAGGAACTGATTCAGTTCCTTCTGGTTATGTTACCGTAATTGCATGATATAATAAAAGATATGATTAAAAAGGAAGGTGAACTAAAAATGGTTGGTGAAGGTATTTTTCCTGAAGCAATATTAAAACTTAGAGATTCTATTACCAAAATGTTTTCAGTTATAGAAGACATATCTAAAAATCCTATTCTAGAAATTGATCCATCAGAGTTTGAGCCAGCGCAATATGAGATTTTAAAGAATATTGATGAAGAAATAAAAAGACAAGAATTAAATTATTGGTGTATTGATGAGGATGTATTAAATCATTTTTATGATGTTCAAGAAATAAATGATTCTAATTTAACAGATTACGTTCAAGAACATTTAGATGAGATTATACATAGCTTGTTAGAAGAACCTTTATTTCAACTTCATGAAAGTTTAATTAAAGAAACTGAAGAAGCTTTTAAAAATAAATATTATAAACTCTGTCTTTTTCCACTTTTCACCTTATTCGAACAGGTCATAGTATCTTGGTATTATAACCAATTAGAAAGTGGTGCTCCACAAAAAACGAAAACGAAAGATAGAAATTTTAAAAACAAAATAACAGTGGATGAGAATATTGAAGAAGACATATTAATTATTTTCGCCCGTTCAATTGTAAGAATGTATAAAAAAACGTTTGATAAGTTTGGAAACGAACCAAGCAAAGGTTTACAAAGAAACGCTATGTTTCATGGATATTATTTTTACGATGAAATTGGTAAAAGACATATTCTTCAATTATTCCAATTGTTGAAAGCTTCAACTGTATTGAAGTTCGTTGATAAGAAATTTGTGCTTAAATCTAATTAGTATATATTAGGAAATGAATTCATAAGCACTTAGTACATACTCAAGCCTACTCTCTTTATTGGGGTAGTCTTGAATTTACTTATTAAGTGTCCTCTTGTCGATTATCCACGTCTTACCGATTTTCTTAGCTGTTATTTTCCCTTCAGCGCAGTGGTTTTTTACTGTTCCCGGCGATAGATTGAGTATCTCTGCAGCTTCTTCCACTCCGATCATATTGTTAAGTGCGTCTTGCTCGCTGTAATAAGCTTGTAAATATTGCGGATTAAGGTCCTCATTGTTAAATTCTGATTCATCCATGTCTGCAAGAATCTCTTGAAACATGTTAAACAGTTCCATTTCGTCCCGACCAAACTGTGGAGCGTACTCCATAAGTTCGGCATGTATTTTTTCAAAAGCCATAGCAGGCTTCTTGCTAAAACGTGTCATATGCTTTTGAGATATAGACGGCTTACCACTTTCGAATACTTTGTTGCTAAGGACATTTGCTATTGCTAACAAACGCCCAAATTTTTGATCTCTATTCATGTTAATCCCTCCTTAATTTCCATAAGCTAATTTTAATGAGTTGTAAGCGAGTTGGTAAACAGTAGCATTAGGATTCTTTTCGTATAGTTCCATTCCTAAGTCTGTAATACCTTCTAAATTTTCAACGATAAAGTCCGACATTCTTTGCTTCCCTTTTAACACCTTACCGTCAATTACAATTGGAGCAGTTTCTATTTTAATGATTTCTTGTTTGATTTTATTTCTCATTTTATTTTCCCCCAGTGCGTTATCGCATTTATTAACTATCTATAATATAACAAATGCGATAACGCATGTCAATGCATAATTAAAACTTTTTCAATCTTTTTTCATCGTGCCCTTGCAAATAAGGTTTGTGATACTTATCCTCAGCCTGTTTCCGTGCTTTTATAGCAGCGCTTTTAGATTTAAAACTGCCTAAATCTAATCGCTTGCCGCCGATTCCTATGTAAGCATTCCAAAGCTTTTTATTTGAATTATAATAAACGCCTTTAACGCCGCTTTTATTATCTGATCGTAGCTTAGACTTTAAAAGGGAGACGTTGACATCATCAATATAACTAGCTTTGTACATATCTCTAAGATTTACTTTATCTTGATCTCGTTTTAAGCAACCACAGGACTTCGTTTCTTCGGTGGTTAAATAAATGCCTTTAACATCAACATAAGTATCACAATCACACTTACATCGCCAAGCGATACGTCCGTCTATTTTATAATCTAGCTTTTTAATTACAGTTAACCTTCCGTATCGTTTTCCGGCTAAATCATTTCCTTTTTTAGGCGTGGCTTTACAACCGCACGATTTCGAATTTCCGCTAGTTAAAGAGGATTGGCGTATAGTCTTTTCCTCACCACACTCGCATCTACATTTCCAGTACCTAACAGTACCTTTTTTAGGTGCTTCTTCAACCAGTGTCCAGTGGTTGAATGTTTGCCCTGGTTTTAAATTAAGTCTAGGCATTGCATTACCTCCAGCACGTAATAATCTTGTTAGTGCTATTATATATCCTTTAAGGTTGTGGGCAACAAAAACATTTTCCATAAAATGACACGCACACTAGTTCTCTTTTATGTTATAATAAGAACAAATGTTCTAAGGTGGTGCGATCATGTTAGGATTATTTAAACGGTCTATAGAGAGTAAACAAAAGATAATCATTTTTTATATAGATAGCGATAATAAGTTGACAGAGCGTTATATACGTGTAATTGAAATTAAAGAAAATAGTATTTTAGCCTATTGTTTTTATCGTAAACAAGTACGAACATTTAACATGGAAAATATCTTATCCGCTGGAAAAGTAAGAAAGAAGGTCGTTTCATAATGGTTAATGATCGAGGTACAATAAAATGGACATCTATCATGATGCCAGAGCACGTGGAAATGTTGCAGAAAATGTGGAAAGAGCAAGACCACGAGGAAATGCCTATATTAGACGAACAGCAGAAAGAAGAAATAAACAATAAGCTGTTAATGGCTGTGGCGAATGATCTAACGGTCGAATTGAAATACTTTGATAACCATGATTTTTATAAGGTAAAAGGTAAAATAACCAGTATCAATAAACAAAATAAATACATAAGCATAGCTGGTCAACATTTGCCTTTTGAAAATATCATTGATGTGTGGATTAAATAACATTATACGAATATTATAAAAAAGGTTCGTACCAAAAATTACCTAAAATGAGCTAATTATGTTTCAAAAATTAATTTTTTGTACTATAATAAGCATATAGACTTATTTTGAATAAAATTTCTGAAATTTCGAGGAGGTATAGTTTTGGGAGAAGTTAAAGCGATTGATGTCGCTAAGTGGTTTATGAAGCATAAACTTGATTCCCCTAGGAACACTTTTGATGGCAATATGAAATTGCAGAAGCTGTTATATTTTTCTCAACTTATTCATTATGCGAATCACAATAAAATATTATTCTCTGAAGAGATGAAGGCTTACGAAAACGGAACTGTTATTAACGATGTTCGCTTGACTTATAGAAACGAGTTAGATCAACTAGTAGATCAAGCAGAGGATTTTGAAGGATTTAACAGCCCTGAAGTCGACTATACTTTAAATTTAACGTCAGAAATATTCGGCGGTATGAACGCGAAAGAACTTTCGGATTTGAATCATGAATTTGTTAGTTGGAAAGTGCCTTTTAAAGAATCGCAAACTGATCAGCCTGGACGTTATATAAGAGAAAAAAATGTTATTAATCCGTTAGATGGTTTGTTTTTGGAAGATGTGAGAAACGTAAAACAAATGTTAGAAGCATATTGCGAGAATGAGGATGATATGAATTACGAAGTAGTAAATGGGGTCACATTTTATTATAACTCAAGTGAAATACACTTAGACGAAAAGATATTAGCAAAACTGGGAGAATTGAAGTGTTCAGATGAAGTATATACGGTGACTATGGATAAAGAGCAAGGGTTAATTATATCTTGATTACCCCTGGTTATGTACTAGCTCTTCAACTTCCGTTTGCTAACGGAACCCCATGTAATGCGAAAAGACCATTTCTTGTAATAGATAAAAATAACGGAACTCTTGATCTTCTTAACATATCATCGACTAGAGGGAAAGAGAAAAAGTTACTTTATCCTTCGAACGAGAAGATAAAGAAATATTTTCCCCCTCTAGATCAACCATCTTTTTTAAAGTTAGATGAATTATATACCATAGACTATTTTAACGATCTACATAAATCTATTTATAAACATAGGAAGCCTATCATCCCTAATGAATTTAATAGGCTACTACATAAGTTTTATGCATATAAACAAAAAAATGAAGTGAAAGCTGTTAAATATATTGAGAAAATGGTAAGACAAGAAAATTTTTTGTGATTTATTAAGTTTATTAAAAAAGAAAGCCCTTACTACAGGGCTTTTTATAATTCATTTAAACAACTTCTTGATCAGTTTAAACACATCAAATGTTGTTTTATTATATACCTTATTATAAGCCGCCTTTTTAGGATTGCGTACCCATCCATAGCCTTTAGGCATCTTTAAGCCCGCACGATGGACAACCTGCCTTTTTATGCTTGTCCTAGCAGCTACACGCTTTTTAAGGCTAGGCTTACGCATGCCGAATTTCAATTGGATTCACTCCTTTAATGACTGTTCCCGTTCTTGTATAAGCTGTTTTAATTCTTCTATATCTTCATTTGTTGCTTGCTTACGAATAAAGCTTCTAGCTGTAGATCGGTTGCGCAAGTACCTGCTTCTTTCTCTATTCTTTTCTTGCCAGCGCTTATTTGCTTCTGTTTGATTGCTTTTTTTCAAGGCGCTTCTTCTCCTTTTCTAAACGTTTTTTCTTAAGGATTAAAAATAGATGGCGTATGATCAACGGTACAGCAATAATCCACACTATAATGATCATTAGGTTTAATATATCCATATAGTTTGTGGTATACTTAGGGTAGAGAGAGGAGTATTAACCTCCTCGTCTCTTTCTTCTGTTTTCTAGCTCTAACTTTTTGATTTCTAACTTTGTTTTCCGTGAGGTCAGCCAAATCTGACGGACAGTTAGAATCGAAATTGTTAGGGCTATAATTCTTCCTAAGTCATCCACTTTGTCACCTCCTTTCTATACTTCTATTATACTATCGATAGTATATGAAGTCAAGCTATTTTGAAAGTTTTTTTAATTATTTTAGAAAAATAATAATCCTATTTAGCTATATATGATATGGTAATATGTAGTAGTATAGGAGGGGATTATATATGAAGAAAGTTATTATTTTTAGTTTCTTATTAATCTTTTTAAGCGCTTGCGGTAATGATTTAGTGCATGAAGATATTGAAAGAGATTATAAGCAAATAGAGAAAACAGCCGATAAGGTTTACAAGTCTGAAAAAGGATCTAGTGAAAAACAGCAAAAATTATTTAATGATTTTTATGACAAATATGTCATTGGTCAATTTGAAGAGAAGAACGGAAGCATCTACGAAATGAATGATTTGGAAAAAGATATAATATTTGAAGCTCAAAATTTATGGATTGAAGCCATTACGAGCGAGTATAAGGAGAACCTTGTTAGTGGGGATACATATAAAGAAACCAAAGAAAAGATTAACGAGTATTTATCTTTAAAGAAAATACCTAAAGAACTAGAGGGCAAGCACCCAACCTACGAATTAGTTGAGGGCACCCCCGAACCTTTTGAAAAAGAAGTAAAAGAACTATTTAATTTATTGGACATACCTATGAACAGTGATAATCCTACTTTTACAGAAAACGAATACCTTCCGCTCGTAAGATTTTTAAACAAATGTTCTGGCGTTAGTTATGAGTATGACGGGAAAAATTATTACATAGAAAGCGATATGCGAAAAATAGTGGATTTATTTGAAACAATTCAATTCGAAGTAGATGAAGAGTATCTCAACGATTCAACCGTTGAAGAATTTAATGCACAGAAAGAAATATGGGATTTGTAAAAAGAGAAGGTTTTTACGCCTTCTCTTTTTACTCATTTAAAATCAAGAAACACCTGTCCGCGCTTGCTTAAAAAACCTCCCCCAAAACCTCCCCCAAAACCTCCCCCAAATGTTTAATTTAGAATAGGTCATTTTACAAAGCAAGATTTTTTCTAACTATTAACAAACCCTTATACATCAAGCTTATAATTGCCTTGACCAATGTCATTTAATCAGCTATCATTATCTTATATATATAGGTACTGTTTAATGTATAGTAGTGATGAGGGGGACTGCTGTGAATTAAAGGCAGAAGAAGTGATTTTCAATTTTCTACGTTTAACCCGTATATAAGATGCTGTAAGGCTCCCGCTTCAGGTGCTGAATAATCTATAATACAACAAGTCTAAGCGGGAGATAACAGCACCTAAATGCCCTATTTCGAAGAGGTCTTTAGGTCATACCATTACGGTACTAACCATCAGTGGGGGATGAATGAAACTCCCACTGATTGAAGATTCATTTTATCTCCTCTAATGTAATGATATCTACTTTTAGTTATTCATAGCATTTACAGTGCTGTACTCTACTTTAACATTTAGATATTCCAGTAAAATTTAATGTTAAAAAATAAAAATGAGGAGCATGGACTGCATGAATGTTCAATTTAAAAAGGGTGCATTGGAATTATGTGTGCTTGCTTTATTAGATAAGCAAGATCATTATGGCTATGAGCTGGCAAACAAGATATCTAAACGGGTAGCAATTTCTGAAGGGTCGGTCTATCCGTTATTAAGAAGGCTTGCTAAAGAAGAATACTTTACAACTTATTTACAGGAGTCATCCGAAGGTCCATCGCGAAAATATTATCGTCTAACAGATAAAGGCAGGGACTATCTACATCAATTGATTCATGAATGGGTGCAGTTTACGCAAGGCGTAAATAAGCTGTTGCAGGAGGGTGATCATATTGAATAAAAAGGAATTTATGAAAAAGTTAATTGTAGGAATTAAAAAGCTTCCTAAAGAAGAACAACAAGAAGTAATCCAGGACTTCGAGGAGCATTTCGCTGTAGGTCTGGCGGAAGGGAAAACGGAAGCGGAAATTGCTGCTGCGTTAGGGACTCCAAACCAGGTTGCAAAAGAACTTGTAGCAACTTATCATCTTGAAAAAGCGGACCATACTTCCAATACCGGAAATATCTTCAGAGCCGTTTGGGCCGTTATCGGGTTAGGTTTCTTTAATTTAGTAATTGTGCTAGGTCCGTTTATAGCTTTAGTATCGATTATTGCTTCTGGATGGGTTGTGGGTGGTTCGTTTATATTATCGCCATTGCTTATGTTAGTGAATGTCATTCTTTACCCAGAGACGTTTATCTTTTTTGATTTTTTTGTGTCCATCGGTTTGACAGGGGTAGGTATATTTATCGTTATTGGAATGTATTATGTAACCCGTTATTTGTCAAAAGGTTTTATTCATTATTTGCATTTTAATGTTAAGTTGGTTAAAGGTGGTCTAAAAGATGAGTAGATTGAAAAAATGGAGCCTTGTTGCAATCATATTTATTATAATTGGTGGTGTAGGGTGTTTATTTACCTTTAAATCACTAGCTAGACAGGAAGTGGCTGTAACAAAGGAAGTGTCTGCAGATGAAGTAACAAATTTAGAATTTGAATTGGTTAACGAGGAAGTCACCATTGTACCGACTGAAAAATCAGATATATCCATAGAACTAAAGGGGAGAAGCAACCGTCCTGACAAGGAATTTCTGGAGATAGAGCAACAAGATGGAACATTAATCGTTCGCAAAAAGCCTGAAAAGTTTAGAATTCAATTTTTTAACCGAGGTGATTCATTAACATTAACCGTTCGATTACCTCAAAAAGAGTTTGCGTCCATGCAAATAGATTCAAAAAATGGAGCTATTTATGGAGAGCAGTTTTCAGTGAAAACATTACACGCCTCAGCTGCGAATGGAAAGATCGTGCTTGAACAAGTGAAAACAGATACCACGGAAGTAAGCACCCGTAATGGAGGCGTGGAACTGAGTCATGTAGAAGGAAGACTTATTGGAAAAACAAGTAATGGGTCAATGGCTCTACTAACAGATAAATTAAATCAATCCATGGAGTTAAATACAAAAAATGGAAGTATTGATATCAACGTAAAAGAAGAGCCAACGAATGTAACATATGATTTGCGCACAGATAATGGTGGGATTGAGGTGTTTGGTAATGACGATTGGGATACAGTAGTTGGGGATGGGACTCATATTATTAAGGCTGTAACTGCTAATGGAAGTATTGCTATAATGAAACAGTAGTCCTGGAGTTGGGGTAAGGTATTGAGTTTGGCAATAATGCCCCGACATAGTTTAGCTTCAAAGTTGTAATACAATTTTTATGTATGTAGGATTCAGTGGACAAATTGTCACTGAATCCTTCTTCTTTTAACCACGCATTTAGTTATTCTTCTACCGGTGATAGTTCATCTTCTGTAACCCATTTATGATTTTTAACTTCTTCACCCGATGTGGTTGATGTATAATCAACCATATATACAGTAGTTTGTTCGGCTGAATCAATCGTCGCTGTTGCGCCTTCCATGCCTTTCATATGGGAAGCTTGTATAGTTGCCTCTTCCCCAGGTTCCAATGGTTCTTCACCAACATTCTTTAATTCTTCGTGAATGACCCATTTATGATCCTCCACTTTTTCACCACCGTCTGTAGGAGTGTATGTGACGGTATATACGGTTGTATCATAAGCGCCGACAATCGTTGCTTCAGCACCTTTCATCCCTTCCATATGGCTAGCTTCAATAATCGCTTTGCTGCCAATTGGAAATGTTGGATTTTCTGCTTCTTTTAATCCTTCAGGAACTTCTCCAGAGCCGGAATGATCCATTTTCTTATCATCTGTACCATTAGATTCATTGCCTTGATTTTCTTGTTGTTGTTTTTCTTCTTGTTGTTGATTTGCTTCTGGGTCTCCATTATCTTGTTTGGTATCCTGGTCGGTTCCGCAAGCGGCAAGAACTGTGGCGAAAATAATTACCATGAAACCTAGCATCCATTTTTTAAAATTCATTTGAAATTACCTCCTATGAAAAATTGCCTTTAGTTATAGTAAAATACCCTGCATATTTGCAGATTATATGCAGTTTTTATGACATATTTTTCCCTGATGCTAAAAAATATGCTTGCTCTGCACAGAAACTTAATATTTTCCTTATAGGATAGAATCATCCTCCATTTATAGATAGCTTGCACATATTTTAGAAATAATATTATGAAAAGAACGATTGGTTTTAAGAAGTGTTTTGTTACTGAAACAGTTTATTCTGCTTAGAATCTTACACCTCCATTAAAACACCCTTCAATTATTTGCGATATTGTTTACATTACTAAAAGATTCGTGCTAACGGATTTATAGGTGTTTTTTAATCCTTTTTCTATATAAAAATGTCCTATACCTACTCTTTCTTCTACCTCCATGTTACGATTTTGGTAGAAAGAGGGTGAGAACTCCGTGTTTAATCGACTATCGCTAAAAATTGGGGTGCTGTTCTTTGGATTTATTTTACTTATCGGCGGTATTCTTTATTATATTCTCTACATTCACTTAGCCAATGGACGAATTGAAGAAGTAATTCATAATTTGTTAGCGAGAGGGAATACGCATAGTGATGTTCTGGAGGATAATTTTACTGATACAACGATGGAACATGTCGGTTTAATGGAATCTGAGTCTGATTTTGTAGTTATTATTACAGATGCGGATGGCGATGTGCTTGTTCGTTCTGATCCTTTGCAACCAGAAATGACGGAGATTATTAATCAAACGAATTATGATGCGATACCTTCTGATGGAATTGTAGTGGAAGATAAGTGGCAAGAAAAACGGTATCTTGCGACAGATAGCCCAATTAGTATTCAAGGAGAACACCGTGGGCATGTATTTATGTTTGCCCCGACAGAACAAATAAGGAGTATATTAGACCAATTAAGTGAGCAGTTCAAATTAATCGGAGTTATTGCTGTAGCTGTAACTATTATTACCATACTTATTTTATCGCGGTTCATTACGGTACCGTTAATGAAAATGAAACAAGCAACAGAGCAATTAAGTGAAGGAAATAATGATGTAGAGTTATCTGTGGAGAGGCGTGATGAATTAGGAGAGTTGTCCAAATCCATTCAGTCTTTAGCCGATGACTTAGATCGGCTGAAAAATGAGAGAAAAGAATTTTTGGCTAGTATATCTCATGAATTACGTACACCACTCACTTATATTAAAGGCTATGCGGATATTATTCATCGCCAACCATTACCTGAAGAAGAGCTAAAAACATATATTGGAATTATTAGAGAAGAGGCGGATGAACTATCCGACTTGATAAAAAATTTGTTTGAATTAGCAAAAATGGACAGGCACTCCTTTGTTGTTAAGAAGCAAGCTGTTCATGTATATGAATTAATAAATTCTATTGTCGATTTGATGCAACCGACGCTGCAAAAAAATAAGCTTACAGTATCTATTCAATGTCCTAAAGATAGGCTCGTGTTAGTAGATCCTAACCGATTTCAGCAAGTTGTATTAAATATTTTGGATAACGCTGTAAAGCACTCACCGCACCATAGTTCAATTACAATCGAAGTGGAAACGTACGGCGACGAAGTAGATATCGTTATACACGATCAGGGAGAAGGTATTCCCGAAAAAGATTTGCCCTTTGTATTTGAACGTTTATATCGCGTGGAGAAATCACGCTCTCGAAAAAGTGGTGGTAGCGGCTTGGGATTACCAATTGCTAAAGAAATTGTGGAGTCCCATGGAGGTACAATAAAACTGAATAGCCGATATGGGCAAGGAACCAGTGTATTTATTCGTATACCGGGGAGGGGAACCGCTTGAAAAACGTTTTATTAGTAGATGATGAAAAGCGAATGTTAGATTTATTAGCGTTATACTTGCAGCCTTACAATTACACTTGTACAAAAATAAAAAATGGAAAGGAAGCGCTCTATTATTTACAGAAGCAATCGATGGATATCGTTTTACTAGATATCATGATGCCTGATATCGATGGATGGGAGCTCTGCAAACGCATTCGGGAATTTTCTGATATCCCAATTATGATGATTACTGCCAGAGATCAACAAGATGATATTGTGAAAGGGTTACGCTTAGGAGCAGATGATTATCTAACGAAGCCTTTTGATGAACAGGAATTGTTAGCTAGAATGGAAGCATTATTACGGCGAACGGAACCAAAAAAGCATATAGAAGCGAGCGGTTTACGTTGGGATGAGGAAAGATTTGAACTGACATATAATAACCAGCTTATTAGACTTACACCAAAAGAATTTCTAATGATTGGAAAGCTAATGAAGAATCATGGAATCGTATTTACCAGAGAACAGTTAATAGACTTGATTTGGGGATTTCACTCAGAAACAGAAGGAAGAACGGTGGATTCTCATATTCGCAATATACGTGAGAAAATAAGGCAGGCAGGATTTCCAATAGATGATTACTTAATTACTGTTTGGGGTGTTGGCTACAAGTGGGAGATGTAAAATAAAGCCTGCTCGTTCTTCTGGACGACAAAAAAAGTCCAGAAGAATGAAGCTCAAAATTCGTTACAGGCTTATTGAACAATAAGCCATTTCGCTTATTGTCTAAGAGGATGCTTTTAAATTCCCTTAGTGAAAAAGGGCGAGTGATTAAGCGGCGCGGCAAGCTTCCGCACATAACGCAGTTAGCTCGGAAACAAATGGCGTCCCTCGAGTAAGTGCTTGTTCGACATAGCTACAAATATCTGCGCATTCACGATCTAAACGAATGCAATTTGCCATCATGTTTAAATCCTCTTCTTGTAAGCAGGCATCATAGCAATGATTACAAGCCGTCATACATTCATGCAGTGCTTGAATTAATTCTTTGTGTTGTTCATGTGCCATATTTATCTTCCTCCTAAAAATTATTTGTAGTTATGTTTCCCGTGATCGAGTACTTTAAACATAGATTTTAAATGTTTAAGCGGACTCTAAAGTAGGTTATTGAATAATAAACTGTGTTTGTAAAGATATAAAGATATAAAAAAATCAATATATATTGTTTGACAATTACCATAGGGGGGTATAGTATAGTGATATATAAATCACCGAAATATACACATTAATAATAAAAAGAGTAGGAGGTATACAGATGAAACAAAACGATCATCACAATCATCATGATCACAGTCATCACAATAACCACTCTCATCATGAACACGATCGTCAATCTCATGAAGGGCATGATAATGACCAACATCATGGACATTCACATGGACACCATCACGGCGGTCATGATCACGGAGACATGGTAAATGATTTTAAAAAGCGGTTTTTTATTTCACTGATTATTACCATTCCAATTCTAGCCTTATCTCCAATGATTCAAGGGTTCATAGGTGTTGATTGGAGATTCCCGTACGACCAATATATCTTATTTGCTTTATCAACATTTGTCTTCTTCTACGGCGGCTGGCCATTCATCACAGGAGCCATTGATGAATTAAAAGGCAAAAATCCAGGAATGATGACATTAATTGGTCTGGCTATTGTTGTTGCATATGGATACAGCTCCCTTACGGTATTTGGCTGGGCAGGAAAGGATTTCTTTTGGGAATTAGCAACACTGATTGATATTATGCTACTTGGGCATTGGGTGGAGATGCGTTCTGTTATGGGAGCATCCAATGCATTAGAGCAACTGGTAAAATTAATGCCGAATGAGGCGCATAAATTAGATGAGCAAGGAAATGTCAAAGATGTACCTTTATCCGAGTTAAAAAGCAAGGATTATGTCCTTGTAAAGCCAGGGGAAAAAATCCCAGTTGATGGAATAATTATTGACGGAAAATCAGCTGTAGACGAATCATTGCTTACTGGCGAATCTGTGCCAATAGAAAAAGAGAAAAACGACGAAGTCATTGGTGGATCGATAAATAAAGAGGGCTCGCTTACGATTCAAGTAGAAAAAACAGGGGAAGAATCGTTTTTATCGCAAGTTGTTACGATGGTAAAAGAAGCGCAAGAATCGAAATCCAAAACGCAAGACTTAACGAATCGAGCGGCAAAATTGTTGTTTTATATCGCGTTAGTTTCAGGTTTTGCAACACTCTTTATTTGGCTATTGCTAGGGCATCCGTTTGATGTAGCTATGGAACGTATGGTTACGGTTATGGTTATTACTTGTCCGCATGCGCTAGGGTTAGCGGCTCCTTTGGTTGTTGCAGTCTCTACATCCATTTCTGCTAAAAAAGGGTTACTTATTCGTAACCGTGCTAATTTTGAAGGTGCTAGAAACTTAAATGCAGTTGTCTTTGATAAAACAGGAACATTGACAAAAGGTGAATTTGGCGTAACAGATATTGTACCAATGGAAGGGAAAAATGAAGGCGATGTCCTTTTATATGCAGCTAGTGTGGAACAAAATTCTGAACATCCGATAGCTACAGGAATTGTGGAATCAGCTAAGGACAAAGGAATTAACATTGCTAAAGTTACAGATTTCGAATCCATTACCGGAAAAGGGATTCAAGGTAAGGTAAATGGAAAAGTAGTGAATGTTGTTAGTCCGAAGTATGTTAATGATCAGCAGCTTGACTATGATAAGAAGTTATTCAACCAAATGTCTGAGCAAGGGAAGACCGTTGTGTTCGTCCTTATTAATGATCAGCTGATTGGGATGATCGCTTTAGCAGATATAATTCGTGAAACAGCAAAAGAGGCGATCGCATTACTTAAAGAGCAGGATATCCATTCTATTATGCTTACAGGTGATAATCAAAAAGTAGCCAATTGGGTAGCTGAACAGCTTGGGGTGGATGAAGTATATGCTGAGGTGCTTCCTAATGATAAAGCGAGCCAAGTAAAAGAAATTCAACGCAAAGGCTGGAAGGTAGCGATGACTGGGGACGGTGTAAATGACGCACCGGCATTAGCTACAGCGGATCTAGGAATTGCTATCGGAGCAGGTACGGATGTAGCAATGGAAACAGCCGATGTTGTACTAGTGAAAAGTAATCCAAAAGATGTTGTCGCTCTTATGGAGCTATCTAAAAAAACATACCGAAAAATGGTTCAAAACCTATGGTGGGCAGCGGGATATAATATATTTGCAATTCCGTTAGCAGCAGGGGTGCTTGCTCCGATAGGAATTGTGCTAAGTCCAGCTGTTGGTGCTGTGCTCATGAGTTTAAGTACAGTCATTGTAGCCATTAATGCCAAGCTGTTAAAAGCCTAAAATGATTGAGGATTGTAAATAAACGAAGGTTGATTATTCCTAATGATGGATAATCAGCCTTTTTTGTATGATAAGAAAGCATAAAATGAGGTGCTTGGGGATAAAGAACTAACCGAATAGCCGTCCGGCGCATGAGCCCAGCAACGATGTGACTTTAGAAATGCGCCCTATGATAAGTTATCATCGGTTCGTCTCTAAGAGGAAGGTCGACTAAAAACGGGCTTGCCGCTCAGGCGTCGGCATACCCCTGTTTTTAGTGGCATGATTCCTAAATCTTTAGTTGATTCGTTCCATTCGCTACGTTGCTAAACGGGCGCCCTGCGCCTTTGTTCCACTATAGTAAAGTATAAGATTTTTTTGGTTTATAGTATAAGAAAAACAAAGGCTTCCGCCAGAAGACTTGGCGACTAGCCAAGTTTTTCTAAAAAGATAAGAAAGTATAAAATTTGTTGCTTTGGGATAAGGAAATAACTGAATAGCCACGTCCGGCTTTAGCGCCCAGCAACTAGGCGACTTCACGAAATCGCCCTACGATAAGTCATCATCGGTTCGTTACCTCACCGTGATTCCTTTATCTCAGTTGATTCGTTCCATTCGCTACGTTGCTAAACGGGCGCCCTGCGCCTTTGTTCTATGTATAAGCGGGGGGAAGAGACCATTGTTTTGGTACTTGCTTATAATTTAGAGAGCAGCGTTACTTTTTAAAAGTTCAAATTCACTTTCCGTCAAATCTTGATGGTTGTTGTAAGCCAGGCTACCATCTAATTTAAAAGAGTATGTATCAAATAAAATACGTAGGTACATAAAGTGTGTAGTTTAATATAAAAGCAAAGCGAGATGTTGCAATGCGCGATTTTATTAGATGTGTCCATTTATTCAAAAATATAATGCACTCACAGGGTATATAAAAAATACACCTTTACAATGAATTTTAATACATAGAAAGTGGCTTAGAAAATTGTGGAGCATGTTCTTTACAGAATCGGAAAATATAGATATTAGCGGAAATGTTTATTGGGGAGACGCATATTGTAAGATAAAGTGTGAAATGCAAAATAAACCTATTGAAGCAAGGCGATAAAAATGCTATGCTATATAGGTTGAGGTGAGGTTTTATATTTTTTTATATAAGTATCTAATTTTATTATAGCGTATCTAGAACCGAAAGTCAATAAAAATGATAAGGAGTTGATAGAATGACTCAAATGCACCAGGATTTTCCTTATGAACAACGACGTGTAGACCATATTCACGAGGAAATAAAGCAAAAAGAGTTAAAAATAGCGGCTAAAACATCGCACTTGAAACAAGACGTCATTGAATTGCGAAAAACGTTTTGGGATGACGTGACTGTAAATTTGGATGAGCCTGACGATGTGATTGAAACAGAAGCAAGCATTAAACAGCAAGCAGAGTTATTGACGCAAAAAGAAACCATTCATGGCAGTTTAGCGAAAGAATTAAGGACATTAAATAGACTTAAAGACAATCCTTATTTTGGTCGAATTGATTTTACAGAAGATGGTGAAGAAAAAGAGTCTATTTATATTGGCATTGCTTCGTTAATGGATAGCGCCGAAGATAATTTTCTTATCTATGATTGGAGAGCCCCAATATCAAGTCTTTACTATGACTATGCATTAGGCAGTGCGAGCTATCAAACGTTAGATGGAGACGTCTCTGGAGAAATATCGTTGAAGCGACAATTTATTATTCGTAATGGAGTAATAAAAGCAATGTTTGATACAGGACTTACAATTGGTGATCAATTGCTACAAGAAGCTCTAGGTAATAATGCAAGTACGACGATGAAAAGTATTGTCGCAACGATTCAAAAAGAGCAGAATAAAATCATTCGTAACGAAAAGAGCAAATTATTAGTAGTGCAAGGGGTAGCGGGTAGTGGGAAAACTTCTGCCGCATTACAAAGGATCGCTTATTTGATGTATCGTTATCGGAAGCAATTAAATCCGGAAAATGTCATGCTATTTTCGCCAAATCCTTTATTTTCAAGCTATATCCGTAATGTGTTACCTGAACTTGGTGAGGAGAATGTAAGACAAACTACTTTTTACTACTTTGTGGAAGAAAAAACAGGAGAAGAATTTTCAATTGAATCCCCTTTTACACAAATGGAGTATATGCTGACAAATAAAGGAACAACAGATGGTCAAATTCGTATGCAAGGGATTGCCTATAAATCTTCGCTCGCATTTAAGGAAGTGATCGATAATTATGTTGCTTGTTTATATATTTCCGGGGTTTGTTTTAAACCTGTTGTGTTTCGCAACCAAGTTATTATTTCGAACGAGGCAATCGCTAATTATTTTTACTCGTTGGATTCTTCCGTTTCTTTATTCAATCGGATGGAACTAGTCGCAAACTGGCTGTTGAAGGAACTAGCTTTGATTCAAAAGCGGGAAGTTTCGAAGGATTGGGTAGAAGAAAAAATAGAATTGTTGGATAAAGAAGCCTATGCGAAGGCGTATTATAAGGCACAAAAGCAAGCTGCTGGAAGCGTAGTGGACGAAGAGATGATTTTAAGAAAAGCCGTTGTGAGTAAAATGTTTGCTCGTATCAAGAAGCGAATAAAACAGTATGCGTTTGTCGATGTTCCAAAAACATTTGCACAATTGTTTAAGCATCAGGAACAACAAAAGGATCTGCCAACGGAATGGAATGATATTGCTGCACAAACGATAAAAAATATTCAGTCCAATATCTTGGGGTGGGAAGACGCAGCGCCATATGCGTACTTTAAAGGCAAACTGCTTGGAGATATGGCGGATCGTTCCGTGCGCTATTTAGTAATAGATGAGGCACAGGATTTTTCCGCTTTTCAATTTGCCTATATTAAGGAGTTGTTTCCACATACGAGAATGACGCTATTAGGGGATGTGAATCAAGCTATTTATAATCCCATATCTAAACAAAATCCATTACTTTTAGATGAAAAAAATGATGTGGAGCGAATTACATTAACGAAAAGCTATCGTCCTACGAAACAGCTTGTCCAATTTACAAGGCATTTCGCCCCTGGTAAAGATGTTATTGAGCCGTTTGAACGAGAAGGAAACAAACCAAAGCTTGTTGATGTAAAAGAAGAAAATCAGCTTGTAGAAGTGCTAATTAATGAGGTACAAGAACTGTTTCAAAAAGGATATGAAACGATAGCGCTCGTTACGAAATCGATACAGGAAAGTAAACAATTATATAAGACATTAAAAGGAAAGATAGATTGTATATTAGTTGATGAAGAGACATACACGTTTACAAAAGGGATTTTAATCATTCCGGTGTATTTAGCAAAAGGCATTGAATTTGATGCGGTAGTTATTCCAGATGCAACAAACAAGCATTATACAAAGGAAGATCAAATCTTATTTTATACAGCTTGTACGCGAGCAATGCATGAATTATCGATAATGGTTACAGGTGAGCCAACCGCCTTTATAAAGGAAACGCCTAAAAACACGTATCAAATGACCGAGATTTAGAGCATGTTTATAACAGATGCAAACGAAAATACGTAAAAAAGATGGGGCGCTGTTAACTTGGCTACTTATCCGTATGAATGAGTAGTCAAGTTTTTTATTAGCTCCGTTTTAAAATAGTGGAAAATTCCTTCTATTACTTATCGCCTATTTCTTGAAACACGTAAGTTATGGAATGAAAAGATATGTACCATCGCTTTTGTAAAATAAATGACTTTACCTGTAAACAAAATGATTGTCGTCGAATGATAAATAGCGATGGTTTTACAAATTGCCTTTCCTCCTACTGTAAATGCAGCGATAACACTTGTTAATAGAACAGAAACAAATATAAAGACGATGGATCCTTCTGAAGTTTGAATTAGTTTTGCTAGTTGGAATACGACAGCTGTAGAGGCTGCACCACTAACAATCCCTGCGATATCACCAACTACATCATTGAATAAACTGGAAAACACAGGTGCTTTTTTGGCGATGAAAGCTGCTTCTTTAGCTCCCTTTACTTTTTTAGCGGCCATGGCATGAAAATGCTTCTCTTTTGAGGTAGCAGCAGCAAGACCAACTGTATCTCCAATAATCCCTATCATTATAAACACTAATACGATAAATAAGCTTAATAATAAACCCGATCCTTCTTGGAATAATGTAGATATCAATGCAAATACAAATGCCATTCCAAATGTGAGCACGCTAATTTTACTACTCCATTGCAACGATTGCCGCATCAGTCTAAACAATTCTTAACCTCCTATTATATCCTCTTTCGCGTTTTGTTAAAGGGGGCTCTTCCGGCTACCACCCCGGAAGAGCAACATGAATTACCTGTACTACCAGCTTTCGTTTATTCCTTAAACTAAAATATTTAATATAAGGAATAAACTTTCACTATAACAAATAAAGTTGCTTATAAGAAACTTATAATATATTTTCCAAAAAATCAAGCATTTTCACTTGCTATTTAAAAATTTTTAAAGCAATTAAACCTGTAGAACATACTACGTTAGTAAAGGACCCTAATCTGTATCTATGATTGTGGTACGCTACGGAAACTTTAAAACTTACGTCAAAAATTCATTTATCCAGCATATAAGGTGCTGTAAGACTTCTACTTGAAGTTGGATAATCTGTACTAACAATAAGTCTAAATGGGAGATAACAGCACCTAAATCCATTTCATAAGAAGCCTTTAGGTTATACCATTACAGTACTAACAATCAGTTGGGGATGCATGAAAACCCCTACGGATTGAAGATTCACTTTATGAAGTATTTTTTTGTTTCCTTTAACTTCTGCTGTTTAGTTTCTATGTCACAAGCTGTTCTATGAACAACGATTCTTGACAACAGATGTGGTTTGTTATAGGGTTACAGTAAGTAAACAAACGGCTACAGTCATTGACGAGAACAAGTAAGCATAGTGATGGTTCTACAGAGAGTTGGCATTCTGCTGCAAGCCAATGTTCCATATATGCTGAATATCCTCTCCGAGAAGAAAAGTTGAGGCTATAAGTAGGCTTTTCCGGAATCCTCACCGTTATCACAGAGGCGCGTATGATTGTACGTTGATGAGTGCTGGAGAATATGATGTTTATAAACTCTGGAACCAGGGTGGTAACGCGGGTTATAAGCTCGTCCCTAGAGATGCATAGGGGCGAGCTTTTTTGTATGTAAAAAATGAAAAGGAAGGATAGGCATTGCCTTAGCTTTTGCCAGTCGATTGCTTTTTTGCTGTCTTAGCTTTAAAAATATTTTAAGGAGTGAGCAGTGGTGGAAGATAATAATTTGAAAGAAACCGTGCATGAACGGGAAAAACGAGTAAAAGAGTGGTGGAAAAAACAGGATATATTTCCGAAATCTATTGACCAAAGAGAAGGGAAGGACACGTTTGTTTTTTATGAAGGGCCTCCTACTGCAAATGGGTTACCGCATGCAGGGCATGTGCTTGGCAGAGTGATTAAAGACTTTGTAGCAAGGTACAAGACAATGCAAGGCTTTCAAGTTTTAAGAAAAGCGGGTTGGGATACACATGGCTTACCTGTAGAATTAGGTGTGGAGAAAAAACTCGGAATATCCGGAAAACAGGAGATAGAAAAGTATGGCGTAGAAAAATTTATCAAGGCTTGTAAAGATAGCGTATTTGATTATGAAAAACAGTGGCGAAGATTTACAGAAGCAATCGGCTATTGGGTGGATATGGATGATCCTTATGTAACGCTTGAAAATAATTATATAGAAAGTGTCTGGTATATTTTATCCACTATTCATGAGAAAGGTCTATTGTATCGAGGACATCGTGTAACTCCTTATTGCCCTAGCTGCCAAACATCATTAAGCTCCCATGAAGTTGCACAAGGGTATAAAAATGTAAAAGATCTATCAGTTACTGTAAAATTTCATATCGCAGGAACAGAAAATGAATTCTTTTTAGGCTGGACAACAACTCCTTGGACTTTGCCGGGAAATATTGCGCTTGCAGTACACCCTGAAATAGACTATGTCAAAGTCAAGTGGAATCAAAGTGTTTATATCGTAGCAGCGAACCGTTTAAAGGCGATCTTTAAAGAGGATTATAAAGTGCTAAGCCAACACAAAGGAAAGGAGTTTGTTGGTCTTTCCTATCAACCTCCTTTTCCCATGTTTAACGTAAAGCGAGGATATCAAGTTATCGCTGCATCATTTGTCACCGATGATAGTGGTACAGGGATAGTACATGTAGCCCCAGCTTATGGGGAGGATGACTATCATGCGGTGAAGCAGAATGAACTCGATTTTATTCATGTTGTTGATCAGGCTGGAAGATATACGGAAGACATGCCTTCTCTTAGAGGACAATTAGCAAAGCAGAGTGATGTTGCAATTATTAAAATGTTGGTTGAAAAAGACCTACTGTTTGCGAAGGAAAAATATGAGCATAGCTATCCGCATTGCTGGCGTTGTGATTCTCCACTGCTTTATTATGCAATGGAAGGCTGGTTTATTCGAACAACAGCTATCAAAGATACGATCTTAAAAAATAATGAAATGATTGAATGGCATCCAGAACATATGAAGCATGGTCGCTTCGGAAAGTTTCTTGAAAATATGGTCGATTGGAATTTAGGCAGAAATCGTTATTGGGGCACTCCGTTAAATGTATGGATTTGTAAAGACTGTGGTCATCAAGTAGTTCCAAATAGCATTAAACAGCTAAAAGCATATGCCAAAGGTGATTTTCCTAAACAGCTTGAGCTGCACAAACCTTATGTAGATAAAATTGTTCTCAACTGTCCGAACTGCCAAGGTGATATGCATCGAACAAAAGAGGTTATTGATGTCTGGTTTGATAGTGGCTCCATGCCGTTTGCACAATATCACTATCCCTTTGAGAATAAGGAGCTGTTTGAAAAGCAATTTCCAGCTGATGTAATTGCTGAAGGTGTAGATCAAACAAGAGGCTGGTTTTACAGTCTATTAACGGTTGCTTCCTTGTTTGTGGGAAAACCTTCTTATAAAAGAGTTCTTTCTTTAGGACATATTTTAGATGAAGACGGTAAAAAAATGTCCAAAAGCAAAGGGAATGTTATTGATCCAATGCAGCTAGTGGAAACGTATAGCGCAGACGCGCTCCGATGGGCTTTATTGGCCGATAGTGCACCATGGAATAATAAGCATTTCTCTGCAAAACTAGTTGCCCAAGCAAAATCAAAACTGGTTGACAGATGGCAAAATGTGTACGCTTTTTATGCCATGTATGCTAAGATTGATCAATTTAATTCACAACAGCATGGTAAAGGAAAGCAAACATTGTTGGATAAATGGATTTTGTCTCGGCAACAGACGGTAGTGAATCAGGTCAATTGCTATTTAGATGACTATGATTTTACTTCGGCTGCTAAAGTCTTAGCCGAGCTTGTAGATCAAGTAAGTAACTGGTATATCCGCCGTTCTCGTGACCGGTTTTGGAGTGAAGGAATGGAAGATGAAAAATTGGCTGCTTACCATACACTAAGAGAAGTATTACTAACAACTAGTAAGCTACTTGCGCCATTTATTCCATTCATTACAGAGGATATTCATGTAAAGCTTACTGGGAACAGTGTTCATTTAGCTGATTTTCCTAACTCTAATGAAACGGTTATAGATGAACAGCTTGAGCAGGAGATGGAAGGGGTTCTTCAAGTTGTAGAACTTGCACGGCATGCCCGCAACTTATCCAAAATCAAGACCAAGCAACCACTATCATCATTAACTGTTATAGGAAATAAGGAAGCTGTTCTGTATTTAAGAAAATATGCTGCCATTATCAAAGATGAAATCAATGTCAAACACGTCTATCTATGCGATGATATAGAAGATGAAGTGCGTTATGAAGTCAAATTGAACTTTTCTACAGCTGGCCCAAAATTAGGAAAGCGGACAGGACTTGTGCAAAAACAACTACAACAGTTGTCGGATCAAGCTATTGCTGGCATGGTAAAAGGGGATCGCAGATTAACTTTACCGTCAGGAGAAACGGTACAGCTCGATGAAGAAGATCTCATAGTGAAGCAAGTGACAAAGAAAGGGTTGGAAATAGCTGGAAACGAGTCCTATACGGTACTGTTAGATACAGTGTTAACGGAAGAACTGAAGCAAGAAGGCATAGCTCGGGAGCTCATACGTGCTGTGCAGCTTTATCGAAAAGAGTTACATTTACCTGTTGACCAACGTGTGTCCATTACGTTTGATGGGAGTGACAAGGTGAAGACTGTAATTACGTTATATCAGGAATTGTTGGAAACCAATTTGTTACTAAACGGCATCACATTTGGTGAAAAACCAGTCATGAAAACCGTTCAACTGAACGAAGAGAAAATACGTATCGGAATTGAATAAATCTGTTTGCTGGTAAATAGCCAAGGAAAGAGGAGCGTCAAGGTAGAGGGAGGGGGAAAAACGAATCTTTAGGGCGCAACACTAATTCCTTGGCTTGTTTTTTGGCAAGGATTTATTATAAATCCAACATGCTTTCCCATGTATGTAAAACTGACAGTATACATTATTCGTCATGCTAATTATGCAACAAACTCTGTGCTTTTTATCTCGTATATAAGGTCTGTATGACTCCCACTTCAATTTGTATAGCCAAAGGTCTAAGTGGGAGATAACAGCACCTAAATGCCCTTCTCTATTCGAGCCCTTTAGATCAAGCCGTGGGGGTAGATGACAACCCCACTGATTGAAGATTTTACTTTATTAGTTGGTATACTTATTATAAGCTCCATGTCTTACAGGACCTACATATTCATTCAATTTCCAGCCATGCTTGATTGCTGCTGTTACGAAATTTTTTGCAGCTGTCACGGAATCTTTGACGGAACGCCCCTTTGCTAAATTAGCTGTAATAGCAGCAGCGAAAGTACAGCCGGCACCGTGGTTATAGCTTGTATTTATTTTATCTTCTTCTAATACTGTAAATTCTTGACCGTCATAAAAAAGATCGATGGCTTTCTCGTGATAAAAGGCTTTTCCGCCTTTAATTACAACATGTTTAGCGCCTAATTCATGAATTTTTACAGCTGCTTGTTTCATGTCGTCTAACGTTCTAATTGGGCCGGTTTGTGCTAGCTGACCAGCTTCAAACAGGTTTGGAGTGGTAATGACGGCGTGTGGAAGCAATAATTCACGCATGGCATCTGTGTTTTCTGGCTGTAGAACTTCGTCGTCACCTTTACAGACCATGACCGGGTCGAGAACGTAGTTTGATAAATGGTAGGCTTCGATTTTTTTAGCACCCAATTCTATAATATCAACAGAACCTAGCATTCCGGTTTTCATCGCATCGACACCTACAGATAAAATGGTATCCAATTGCTTTTCAACGATCGATACATCGATCGGAGAGACATGGTGACTCCATCCATCTGGGTTCATCGTAACAATAGAAGTGAGAGCCGTCATGCCATATACATCATGCTCTTGAAATGTTTTTAAATCAGCCTGAATACCAGCGCCACCGCTAGAATCAGACCCTGCAAGTGTTAAAGTTTTTTTCATCGTCATAGCAATCGCTCCAAACGTATAAATGGTTTGTATTTCTTCTTTCTATATAGGATATAATAGAAACTCTGAGATGAAAAGCAATAGATACTAATGGAAACGGTAGTTTAAATAACCTAATATGTATTATTGGCTCTCGAAAAGGCTAGGCTAGCATATGCTATTTTCATGTTGGTTATAATTAATAAATGAAGGAGCCATGTTTGTAATATTTGTTTAGGGGAAAAATAGAATGGACTATATATTGATTATTCAAGGAGGTATGACGTAAGGACTCTGGAATATGCCTACTTGGAGAAGACGAATCGCATTAGTTATAGAACTTAAATCATTTTGTTATTCATCGTTACTTTTATCCGATATAAGTATAAGGTGCTGTAAGACTCCCGCCTCAACAAGAATTGGCAAATCCATACTACAACAAAGTCTAAGTGGGAGATAACAGCACCTAAATGCCCGATTCGTTTAGAAGCCTCTAGGTCATACCATTACGGTACTAACAATCAGTGGGAAATGAAAGAACCCCCCACTGATTAAAAAATTCATTTTATTGAATCATGTAAAAACAATAGTGTATGATGGAATTACTCATAAAATTTGGGAGAATATGGAGGAGATCGTGTGAATTCAAAACGCTGGTTTGCCATTCTTGTAGCTGTGGTTTTATTAGTTGCTTCGATCGGATTTCGATTTGTTAGCAGTTTAGCAACTACTAATTTTGCAGAAATGTTTGCTTTTCAGGATAATAAATTTGAAGAAGAAGTGATCGAAGAAGGAGTAGGTGAAAAAATTGCAGTTTTAGAACTTAACGGGATTATTCAAGATACTGCACCAACTCCATTAGTGAATACAACCTCGTACAACCATAAACGCTTTTTGGAAATGCTAAATGAAGCGGGAGAGGATACATCCGTCGATGGTATTATTCTTCACGTAAACACTCCAGGTGGCGGGGTCGTGGAAAGTGCTGAAATCCATGATAAAATTGTAGAAATTCAAGAAGAATATGAAAAGCCAATTTATGTTTCAATGGGTAATACGGCAGCCTCTGGAGGATATTACATATCAGCCCCAGCTAATAAAGTAGTCGCTCATCCTGCAACTTTAACCGGTTCAATTGGTGTAATTATGGAAGGCTATGATCTGTCTGAACTAGCAGACAAATGGGGGATTGATTTTAATACGATTAAAAGCGGAAAATATAAAGATATTATGTCATTTTCTCGGGAAATGACAGGAGAAGAGAGAGAAATTCTACAAACGATGGTTGACGATATGTACGCAGATTTTGTAGATGTTATTGTTGAAGGACGGGAAATGTCTGAATCCAAAGTAAGGGAATTAGGAGATGGCCGTGTCTATACTGGTAGCCAAGCAAAGGAAAATGGTTTAGTAGACGAGTTAGGTTCGTTAGATGATACGATTGCTTATATGACAGAGGATTACGATTTTAGCGATGTGGAAGTTGTGAAATACAATTATTCTGCTAGTCTTGATGAATTTTTTGGCATGTCAGTGCAATCTATGTTTACAAATGAAGCAGAGTTTCTCGGTATTATGGACATGGTTCGTGAATCGAACGCGCCACGTGCAATGTATTTATATTCCAATTAAGGGGGGATAAAATGAGTGAGCTTACTGCTACAGAAGCGCCTGAACTGGTGACAGATACGAGAAAATATGCTGGATTCTGGATGCGATTTTGGGCGTATCTGATTGATTTAATTGTTGTATTTAGCATTAACGGCATTCTTTTAACCCCGTTTAAATTCATCAACGATGGAGAAGTGGTGGATGTTGGCTATTGGACGTTAACGGGGATTATTGCATCGATTGTTTTTTACCTGTATTTCTTATTGATGACAAAAAAGTTTAGCCAAACTTTAGGGAAAATGATTTTAGGCATTAAAGTTGTGCGAGCGGATGGAGAGCCCTTAAGATGGAGTGATTTAATTTTCCGAGAAGTAATTGGACGATTTTTCCATCGTGCGTTTGATATTTTGGTGCTTTTGTATATCGTTGTTGCTTTTTCCAATGAAAAACAGGGTATTCATGATATGGTTAGTAATACGAGAGTCGTGTTCGTTGAATAATGTATAAGATAGGCACACAGACAGCTGATGTTTTTAAGACTTCTGTTTGTGTGTTTTTTTACAGAATAAGAAAGTATAAAATGAGGTGCTTGGAGATAACGAAATAACTGAATAGCCACGTCCTGCGCAAGCGCCCAGCAACTAGGCGACTTTAGAAAAGCTTGAAGGAGATATAGATAATCGTTTTACATAACTTGTAAGAGTCAGGTGTTAACAAAAGAGCTTCTTAGGGTTTATGCCAATTAGTGCAAATCATTTTGCTCATAAGTGAACATGTGAATAAGGCTTACGATTTATTTTAAGCCAAAAGCCAAAGAAATTCTCAATTTTGTGTGTAAATTATCAATAATAGGGAATGTAATAATGATAGAGCGATATTTTTATTTTGATGATTCGATTATAAAAATCGACTAATTTAACTTTAGGGTTGCATTAAAATTAGGATATATCATAAGCGTTATTACTATGGAGATGGTTGCAGACAAATATTTGTTTGAAGTTTGTCATACTTTTGTCATGGCTTTATTCCCTTTTTTATATGAAAATAGTTTATACTAATTATTATGTGAGTAAATCACTAATTATTAACTTTTCTTTAAAATAATGTTAAGTTGGAAAAATAAATAAGTAAATCTATAATTGATCATTACTGAACAATACGGCTGAAGCCGATAATTAGGAGGATTGCCGATTATGATGGATTTGGATCCAGTGTTAATGAGTCGATTGCTAACAACAATCACTTTAGTATTTCACATTATTTTTGCAACTTTAGGTGTCGGGGTCCCATTAATGATTTCCATCGCAGAATTTATCGGGATAAAGAAAAAAGATCCGCATTATATAATGCTTGCAAGAAGATGGGCTCGGGGATTTGTTATTCCGGTAGCGATTGGGGTAGTAACAGGAACTGCGATTGGATTGCAGTTATCTTTGTTATGGCCCGAATTTATGCAGGCCGGAGGGCATGTAATTAGCTTGCCGTTATTTATGGAAGTATTTGCTTTCTTCTTTGAAGCTATTTTCTTAGGAATATATATGTATACTTGGGATCGATTCAAAAACCAAATGATGCACTGGTGGTTATCATTACCGATCATTATTGGCGGTGCACTTTCTGCTTTCTTTATCACAACTGTTAATGCGTTTATGAATACACCGGAAGGCTTCAAAATGGGGAGCGATGGGTTTGAGGCAATAAATCCATTGGAAACGATGTTTAACCCAGCGACACCGACAAAAGTTTTTCACGTGTTAGCTTCTGCTTATTTAACAGTAGCAGCCATTTTAGCAGCCATTGCCGCGTTTGGATTATTACGGAAAAAAACAAAAACATATCATAAGAAGGCATTAAAGCTAACCGTTACGTTAACATTTATTTTTGCGATTTTTACAGCAATAGCTGGTGACTTGTCAGCTAAATTTCTCGCAGAATATCAACCGGAAAAATTGGCAGCAGCTGAATGGCATTTTGAAACAGAAAAAAATGCTGATTTAATATTATTTGGCTGGTTAAACGAGGACAATGAGCCAGAAGGTGTTATCCGTTTCCCAGGTCTACTTAGCTTTTTAGCTTTTAATGATTTTAATGGAGAAGTTATTGGTTTAGAGGAGTTTCCGGAAGAGGAACGTCCTCCACTATGGATTCACTATATGTTTGATTTAATGGTCGTTATTGGCTTTTTCCTGCTAGGTATTTCATTCCTGTATCTTCTCTTATCGAAACTAAAACGGTGGAATGAAAATAACAAATGGATGCTTTGGATGCTTGTTTTAAGTGGGCCTTTAGCTATGCTGGCGATTGAATTTGGTTGGATTTACGCGGAAGAAGGAAGACAGCCTTGGATCTTGCGTGGATATATGACAGTGGAAGATGCAGCAACGACGTCACCATATGTAGGTTGGATGTTTGTGTTGTTTTTACTCCTTTATATTGGACTTGGGGTTTTCGGGGCTGTGGTGCTTCGCAAAGTGTTTAAAAATAATCCAGTAGAGGAAGAGCTGGAGAAAAAATATCCGACCATCGAAAAGGGTGATCAATCATGAGTTATGAAATAATTGGGATCACAGTATTATGGCTCTTTTTATATGGGTATTTAATCGTTGCTTCTGTTGACTTTGGTGCAGGCTTTTATGCGTATTATGCAAAGGTGGCAAAAAAAGATCATATTATTAACCAGCTAATTTCCAGATACTTGTCTCCAGTATGGGAAGTAACCAACGTCTTCTTCGTTTTCTTTTTCGTTGGCATTGTTGGCTTCTTCCCAGATTCAGCTTATTACTATGGTACTGCGCTGCTCGTTCCAGGGAGTATTGCGATAATATTGCTGGCGATTCGTGGTTCGTTTTATGCGTTTGAAAACTATGGATCGAAAAAAAGTAATCTGTACATGTTTCTTTACGGGGCAACAGGGTTATTAATTCCAGCATCTTTATCGATTGCTTTGACGTTATCAGAAGGAGGCTTTATTTTTGAGGAAAATGGGAAGGTCTCCTTGGACTATTTCGCATTGTTTACGAGTCCTTATTCATGGAGTGTTGTGTTCCTAGCGATCGTATCGGTATTGTTTATTAGTGCATCATTTTTAACTTTTTATGCTGCAAGAGCAAATGACTTGGAAGCATTAAAGCTTGTTCGTAAATATGCGCTATTTTGGGCGACGCCGACGATTATTGCTGCATTGACAACGTTTATTGCACTAGGGCAGCATAATGAACGACATTATCAAAATATGTTTGACTACTGGTGGATGTTTGGCTTATCGGTTGGTTTCTTTTTGATTGCAATGTGGTTAATCTATGAAGGAAAACGATATGGATTGGCATTTATTAGTGTCATGTTGCAATTTTTCTTTGCCTTCTTTGGATATGGAGTAAGCCATTTTCCATATATATTGGATCCGTACATTACGGTTTATGAAAATGCTACACATGAATCAACTGGAATTGCGCTAATCATCGTATTTATTGCTGGCTTATTCCTGCTGGTTCCATCATTAATTTTATTGATGCGTCTGTTCCTGTTTGATGCAGACTATGTAAAAGGAAAAAAATAAGCATGTATTTTATGCATGGGGGCTCCGCAAGCTCTCATGCATGCCCTCCTTTGTTTAAAGTGAGGGATTTCTTGCTTTTTCGGTGCAAACTAGGTTTTATTTCATTTGCATTTTTCTGGAGGAAGCAGACTTAAAAGTTGTAGTACCTCCAAAAAATATTTTGTGTATATAATTGTAATTGAGCTCATAGGGTGAGGAGCATCTGCATGAATCATATAAAGAATTATCTTTATGCAAATAAAAAAAGCACCATATATTTACTAGTGCTGTCATTGTTAATGGGAAGTTCGATAGTGGCACAGGCTTATTTGCTTGTCACCGTCATTGATGGTGTGTTTTTACAAAAGAGCAGTTTTCAGGAAATTCTTCCATTATTAGGGGGATTATTGTTCGTTTTATTTGCCAGGAGCTTTATTCCTTTTATTAGTGGAAAAATTGGAATCCATCTAGGGTCAGAAGCAAAGAGCCATTTTCGACAGAGGCTGGTTGCTCATTTTTCTAACAACCCGGTGCAAGCTTCACTGAAAGGTCAAGCGGGTCAAAAGGTAAGTGTCATGATGGATGCGATTGATGAAGTAGATAGCTATTTTAGCAGCTATATTCCACAAGTTATTCGCTCGTCCGTTATTCCTGTGATTATCTTGATTGTCGTTTTTTTAGAGCATGTTAATTCCGGTTTGATTATGCTGATTACTTCGCCATTTATCCCTTTATTTATGGTGATTATTGGTATGCAAACGAAGAAAAAATCGGAAGAGCAAATGGAAGAGCTAGCCGCTTTTTCCGGGCGATTTCTTGATACACTACAGGGTCTTGTCACATTAAAATTGTTTGGCAAGGCGAAGCAGCAGAAACACGTGATCCAAACGAGTAGTTTGCGTTTTCGAGATGCGACAATGGAAATATTAAAAGTAGCTTTTACGTCATCGTTTATGCTTGAACTCATTTCCATGCTGGCAATCGGTTTGGTTGCTTTGGAAGTTGCATTACAATTGATTGTTTTTGATGGAATTTCCTTTTTTTCAGCTTTTTTAGTGCTTGTATTAGCTCCCGAATATTTTACGTCACTACGGGAGCTAGGAACGGCATTTCATAATGGCAAAAGCAGTATGGGAGCAGCAAAAAAAGTGGAGGAAGAATTAGCCCTGGATGAGGCATCTGCTGTTACATGGGGAGAAACACCGCTTTCTAAAAAAGAGGAACCTGTAAAGCTGGAATTACAAGGTGTCTCATTTCAATATGGTGAAGATGATTTTATGTTACACCCTATCCATACTACTTTCGCTCCCAGAACGAAAAACGCCATTGTTGGGAAAACAGGGTCAGGTAAATCCACGCTTTTGCATCTCATTGCAGGTATTATGATGCCAGATGAAGGGAGTATTCTAGTTGACGGAAAGCCTTTAACTGCCTATCAGGAAGCAGATTGGTTTTCTCAATTAGGCTATATTTCGCAACATCCGTATATATTTGCAGGTAGTATCGCCGATAATATTGCCATTGGAAATAAGCAAGAAACAACAAGAGAAGCAATAGAACATGCGGCAGAGCAAGCAGACCTTGCTGCCATGGTTGGTGAGTTAGAGAATGGGTATGATACGTATGTTGGAGAAGGTGGACGAGGGCTATCGGGAGGAGAGAAGCAACGTTTAGCTTTGGCGAGAGCATTTTTAAAACAGCCAGCGATCATCTTGTTTGATGAGCCGACGACAGGGCTTGATTTAAAAACAGAACGCATTCTTCAGGCTTCGATCGAAAAGCTAGCTAAAGGAGCGACCATTATAACTGTTGCGCATCGTCTGCACACGATAAAAGATGCTGATCGTATTTTATACCTTGATCAAGGCCGTCTGGTTGCTGAAGGAACACATGAACAGCTGATTCAACGTGTAGAAGGATACCGTAAGATGGTAATGGTACAGCGAGGAGGGCAGCGGTAATGAAAGAGCTAACCTTTGTAATGCGAATGATGATGAAGGAAAAAAAAGATATCGTACTCTCTATCGTATTCGGATTTATTGCGGGAATGGCTGCAGTACTCTTGTTTTCTGCTAGTGGATATTTGATTTCCAAAGCAGCATTTGCACCACCTTTTTACACACTGATGCTTGTCATTGCATCTGTAAAGTTATTAAGTTTTGTTCGGGCATTTAGTCGGTATGGAGAAAGATATGTGTCCCATCGTGGCACATTTACCATGCTTAGTCAATTACGGATGGCTTTTTACGAAAAGCTAGAACCGTTAGCGCCAGGAATCTTTCATAAGTATCGCAGTGGGGATTTACTGGCTCGTATTGTTGGTGATGTGGAAAGTTTGCAAAATTTCTTTTTACGTGTCGTGTATCCACCAGTAGTATTGGCACTTGTATTTATGAGTACGATCTTTTTTACGACCTTTTATTCTTTCCAAATAGCAGTCATTTTGCTGATTGGATTCTTACTGACTGCGATTGTGATCCCGGCCATTTTTGCTGTTCATCAACGGGCAATTGATAGTGAAGTCCGTATAAAAAGAGCAAGTCTTTCAACGGAAGTCACAGAGCTTTTGTATGGCTTCCGTGATTTGAAAATTTATCAACAGTTGGATGATAAAGAGCAAAAGTTGCTTCAAGCTTCCGAGTCTTACATCAAAGAGCAAGATAAAGAAGAGAGGACGACGTTGTTCAATCAGTCGTTAAATCAATTCATTTCACTGCTCGTAATGGTAGCAGTATTAGCTGCAGGTGCTTATCTGATTGGAAGAGGAGAGTTAGATGGAATTTTTCTCGCCATGCTGATTATGATTACCTTGACTGTTTTCGAAGAAGCGCCGGCAATGGCTGTGTTTCCCATCCATTTTAACGATAGTCGTCGTGCAGCAAAGCGGTTATTTTCGATTATTGATCAAAAAGAGACACCTGTTCATAAGGAAGTTTTAGTGATAGATGAAGCACCAGAGATTCAGATGGAAGATGTTACATTCACTTTTGCGACTGAAGAACGTCCAGCTGTAGAAGATGTACATGTGCATTTGCCTTCAGGGTCAAAAACAGCTTTTGTTGGCGCAAGTGGATCTGGAAAGTCAACGTTAATGCAGCTTATGCTACAGTTAATCACACCGAATCAGGGAAAGATAACAATAAGTGGAACTGAAATGGCAAGCGTGCAACAGGAAAGCATTTGGAAAGCAGCGAATGTTGTCTTACAAGAAAACCATTTCTTTTATGGAACCATTCGTGACAACTTATTATTGGCAAATGATACAGTTGCAGACGCAGAATTACAGGTTACGCTTAGAAAAGTTCAATTGGAGCATTTTCATTTGGATGATAGGGTATACGAACGAGGAGAAAATCTGTCCGGCGGGGAAAAGCAGCGCCTTGCTATGGCTCGGGCGATGTTAAAAGGCGGCAAGCTTTGGCTCTTAGATGAGCCTACATCCTCTCTAGATGCCGTTACAGAACAAATTGTTTATGAACACGTATTTAGGCAAGCAGCAGATGATACGCTTGTGCTAATTAGTCACCGTCTGGCAGGATTGGAAAAAATGGATCAAATTATTGTAATGGACGAGGGCAAAATCGTAGAAACTGGTACATTTGCAGCATTGATGGAAAAACAAGGTTACTTTTATGAAATGAAGAAGCTGGAAAATAATTTGTTATAAATAGAACAAAGGTCGGGGTGCCCGTTTAGCAACGTAGCGAATGGAACGAATCAACTGAGATAAATTTGCGATCCATTAAAATATCCTGGCTGCTCTCTATGAGCTTTTGAAAATAATAGATAAGCCTGCATATTTTTTGTGTAACGTTATATTAATTGCTCCTTTCGTAATGTAGTACTGATTTGTGTATGGACTAGTTAACCTACGAAGTTACGATTAAGGAGCCTCTTTTCGTTCATAATTACTTTTTATCCCGTATATAAGGTTGCTGTAAGACTCCCACCTCAGGAGTTGGATAATTTGTGTACTGCACAAGTCTAAGTGGGGGATAGCAGCACCTAAATGCCCGATTCGTTCATCTTACAATCAGTGAGGGACGAATGAAATCCCCCACTGATGGAAGATTCACTTTATCATGCATTACTGTCCTCAGGTTCATGGTGCACTTTTTTCATTATCATAAACGATATCTTTGTTCCTTTTCCGACTGTACTATCGATATGCAATCCCTCGTTGAAGAAGCGTTTTAAACGTAAGTCTGTATTGACGATCCCAACTCCTGACTTGCTTGCGGATTGTTTTGACAATATGTGCTGTAAAGTTTCTTCATCTATTCCAACGCCATCGTCTTCTACAGATATTTCTGCATGCGTTGCATAGTCCTCAACACGAATAATGATTTTACCACCTTGAACCCGATTCATAATACCATGTCGAATAGAATTTTCAACTAAAGGTTGGATAGAAAGAAACGGGACTTTCAGTTCATCACATATCTCTGTATCTATTTCCCATACAACCTGCAGGCGATCTGTAAATCTTACTTGTTCGATATAGAGATAAGAACGGACCATATTCAATTCTTCTTCCAGAGGAATTAATTCATTCATGTTTTTAAATTTAAACTTATTTCTTAGAAAATAACTAAATTCATTCAGTAACTCCTGCATTTTTTCTAGGTCGATGACACTTAAGCTCGCAATTGCATTTAATGTATTAAATAAAAAATGTGGCTGAATTTGTGCCTGTAACCAAGCAGTTTCTAATTGCAATTGCTCCTGAACCGCTTGTTTGATGGTAGTTAAGGCCTCAATTCTTGACCTGATCTCCATCGCTTCAACTGGCTTTGTTACATAGTCATTTGCTCCAGCTAAAAAACCGCTACGAATATCATAGCTCTCACTTCTCGCTGTAAGTAATAAAATAGGCAGTTCTGTTAAGGAAAATTGTTTTCGGATCGTCTCCGTGAGTTCATACCCGGACATCTGTGGCATCATCACATCGGAAATAACTAAGTCCCATTCTTTTTTGTTCAAAATAGTAAGTGCGTTATGTCCACTCGTTACCGTCGTAATATTATATTCCTCGGGACGAAGGATTGTTTTCATGACTTCCAAATTAACCGGATCATCATCTACAATTAATATGTTGGGTCGTTTAGCAGTTTTGTTAACTTTGATGCCATGTTCGTCTTGTAGTGACGTTTCCGTTTGTTCGGTATCGGTTAAGGTTATCGATCGGTTCCGCTGAATGGGTTCTTCATGTAGAGGCTGATCGTATAAATGGGAAGTTATCTCATTTTTATTTGCTAATTCTAAGGAAAAAGTAAATGTCGATCCTTCACCTTGAGTAGAAGCCACTTCTAATGTACCGCCGTGCAATTCTGCTAATTGTTTACTTATGCTAAGTCCTAAGCCAAACCCGCCTTCTATCATTGTTTCTTTCGCATTTGCTTGCTCATATGGTTGAAACAGTCGATGAAGCATATCTTTGTCCATGCCAATCCCTGTATCACTGATTGTGATAAACGCTTGATTATTTTGGACGAAAGCGTCTATCGTAACTTGCCCTTCATTTGTATATTTTACAGCATTATGAAGTAAATTAAAGACAATTTGAATGACGCGGTTTTCATCAGCAAATACTGGTGGAAATTCATTCGGTATTTGATTGACGATCGTAATTGGTTTTCCTTCTACAGTGAATTTTAGCATGTCAATGACTCCTGTAATAATAGAACCAATCGCAATAGATTTTTTCTGCAAACGAGGGCTTCCTTGCTGGAGACTCGTTACATCTAATAAATCATTTAGTATGAAGCTCATCCTGCGTCCAACAGATAAAATAGTTTCCAATTCCCGCACACTTCTTTGTTGTAGTGAAGCTTGCTCCCTTTCTAAGACTGCTTGTGACATATTCAAGATACCGTGCAACGGATTTTTAAATTCATGAGATGTGTTAGCTAAAAATTGATCCTTATGGTTATTCATTCGCTGTAACGTGGAGGCAAGCTCTTTCGTATCCGCATGCATGTTAAAATAATCTTTAAACCACACCGCAGCAAAACACCCTATGGCAATAAACAAATCAAACGGATAATGTGGCACCGAGACGCCGCTTTCTCTCCAAGTGATGGCCCATGTAAAATGGTGAATTAACGCCGTGAGAGAAAAGAGTAGTAACAAATTTACTCTTGGATATTTCATAAATTGCTTCCAAATCGCAATGATGGAGACGATGGTGGATGTTCCAACTAATAGGAAATAGACTGGAAAGATCATGATGATTTGCGTTACGTTTAAAAATAATGTTATTCCAGCAGTACCCAACACGATCATGAAGTACACAGGATAAATTCGCTTCCAATACCGAAGCGTTTGGTGATTTGTACATTGTAGCAAAGCAAAAAATGCAATTAGTAATAAGAAGTTTGCCAAGCGAAAATCCCATTTATGACCCATATAAACTAATTGGTGGAATAGCTTTTCGTCATTGCTTAATAGGCTTCCTCCCACTGCACTAAACAACAGAATCGAAAAGAATAGTAACTTCTTTTCTCTATTACCAAGAAAATACAATAAGAGAGCATAGAGTGCATGGACAAGAAACACAATGGTAGTTGCAACTTGCATTGTATAGGAAAATCTTATGTCTTTAATAATGGCATTTTCTGAACCGAATTTGACCGAGCGAACAATCCCACTACTACGACTATCCACAAAATTTGCTGCTTGTATCCAAATGTCAATGACCCCGTTTTTGTCAGCTGTAAAAGTGGTGGAGTAAGGCAAGTTTTTTGGACTGTATGCTTCTTTATTTTTTGCTACCTGCCCAGATCCGTCCAAAAGGCGCCCATTGACATATACACTGGACGCACTGCGTATACTTAATATCCGTATACTGTAATTTACTTCTTGGTCAGGGTCGACTAGAATTTGTAACCGATACGAACCAAAGCCGTATGGAGAATGTAAGATTTTGTTCCATTCACCAGGAACTTCAATAGATTCTGGAGATTTGGTTGTTTGTGGGGAGTTTGCCCCTGTTAATAGTGCTGATGGGTAAAAATCCCATTCGCCATCTAATAAGAGAACTTCATCATCGTTCACGCTCCAATCTCGCAAATCTATTTGTCCATTTTTAAAAGGTGGTTGCTCTTGTGATTGAAAAGATGTCATCCATAAAATTCGTGAACTTGACAATATAATTAAAAATAAAACGATGATAATAAAAAAATGCCTTTTTCTTGTGAGAAAAGGCGCTGATTTAGTAGTCAAAGCGTATTCTCCTTTTATAGACAGAAATCGAAAGATAAATGCGAGATAATAGTAAAAATTGGAAAATAACGGTGCTCTCATGTAGCGGATAGTGCTACAACTAGAAATAGGTCATGATGAAAACGGATATGACTTTACACCGTTCTATTAAAGTAGAGCAATCCAACATCTATTATAGCTGTAATTCCAAGATTATTCATCGGTTTATTTTTTATTACTCGTTTTTGATGGGAAGTAGAATGGAGTTTTTCTAACGTTTACGTTAAGTTCATTTAATTTCATTTCATAAATAAAGCAATGCTTTTATTGGTATCCATTATATCGCTTGTTGTTATATATAGGCTAAAAGGTGATAATGGATTGAAAAAGCGATGTTTTATCTTTTACTTTGATTCCGAGAACCCAGATATGGATATTATGCCAGGGAGATCTTCATTTGGACCCTGGCACACTATAGTAGGAAAGAGCGACGAGTATTTCTTCTCTGCCTGCTGCTGTAATGATGGCTATTGTTCAAGAGATGAATGTTTATACATAGGATACCCTGTCCATTTGATATCTTTCCCGATAGTTTCAATCGTAATGTCCGTAAGTTCAATTGCTTCTTCCATTGTTTTTGCTCCAGTACCCTCTAAAAATGTAGGGGCTTCTTTTCCACCGATGAGCTTTGGAGCCATGTATAAGATCAGCTTATCAATAAGTTGCTGCTCTAGGAAAGCAGCGTTTACTGCTCCTCCTGCTTCCAAGAGTAGTGAAGAAATCCCTTGCTCCCCTAAATATGCTACTACTTTTTGAGGGTTTACCATATGTGAGTTGGCTGTTACGATAATCCTTATCCCCAATGCTTCTAACGCTGTTCGTTTTTCTTCATCATGATTCGTCGTTGTGAAAATCCAAGTCTCTGCTTGCTGATCTTGAATCAGCTGATAATGAAGGGGAATTTTTAATGTTGAATCCATCACGATACGAAGCGGATTGCGTCCATTTGGAATACGTGCCGTAAGTGCCGGATTGTCCTTTAAAACCGTATTAATTCCCGTTAAAATCCCCATATGTTGATGACGTAATTGATGAACGTCTCTCCTTGCTTCTTTAGATGTAATCCATTTACTGTGAGCGGTATGTGTAGCTACTTTCCCATCCATCGTAATTCCTGTTTTTAATGTAATAAATGGTCTTTGATGTACAATAAATGTATGAAACACCTCATTCATTTTACGCGCCTTTTCTTCACAAATACCTACTTCTACATCAATGCCGGCATTTTTTAGAATTGCAACACCGTTACCAGAAACGATTGGATTCGGATCTAACGTGGCGATTACTACTTTTTCAATACCGGCATGAACGATCGCTTCTGCACAAGGACCTGTTCTACCGTAATGGGAGCAAGGCTCTAATGTGACGTATAAAGTTCCTCCACGAGCTTGTTCCCCTGCTATTCGTAATGCGTGAATCTCTGCATGCGGTTCTCCGGCTTGCAAATGTGTACCAATTCCGACAATACGGTTATGATTAACAATGACACACCCGACTAATGGATTTGGATCAGTTTGTCCTTTCATTGCACGAGCATGATTTAAAGCTATGTTCATATAAAAATCATGTGTAGTCATTGTAATAAAGCTCCTTCTGGCTGGAAATGTCCAGATTTGGTTACTTTCGTTTGCAAGTATTTACGGTTGTATTCGGAAACGTCTCCCCATAAAGGAGTTCGTCCATTTATAGAAATTCCAGCATCTTTAAAAGCGACTAGTTTTTCCGGATTGTTGGTAATGACTGTTACAGGTTTCTGGCGTAATTTCTTTAGTACATGAAGTGCGTTCTGATAATTTCTAGAATCGTTTACGAAACCTAACCTTTCATTTGCTTCGACAGTATCATAACCATTTTCTTGAAGGATGTAGGCCATTGCCTTACTAAATAACCCAATCCCTCTACCTTCGTGATTCGCTAAATAAAATAGAGCGCCTGAGCCGTTCTCTTTAATGCGTTCCATTGCTTCTCGCAATTGAAAACCGCAATCGCATCGCTTGCTGCCAAAAATATCACCTGTATGACAAATGGAGTGCATCCTTACAAGGGCATGATCTGCAGTGGCAAAATCGCCATAAACTAAAACACTGGATTGCTGATATTCTGCTAAGTTTGCGGAAGACAACTTTGCAATAATTGCTTCATAATCTTCTGTAACTTCTTCATAGTTCCACCAACAATACCAGTGGAACAAGGTTGTTTTCCCGCCTAAGTTAACAGGTAGCTGAATGGGACCAACTAAATATATGGAATCATATTCAGTGTCAATCCGTTGTATTTTATCTTGCAAAATAGACAAAACTTGAGGATCTAACTTTATTTGTTGCTCCATTTTGTAATCTCCCTTCATATGTTCTAAGTATAATGAAAAAAATAAGGAGCATCAATCGTTCGGTTTATTTTAAAAGATGGGAAGTATAAAATGAGGTGCTTGTGGGTAGCGAAATAACCGACTAGTCACGTCCGGCTCATGAGCCCAGCAACGATGCAACTTTAGAAATGCCCCTACGATAAGTCCTATCGGTTCGTCGCAAAGTAATGATAAGTGAGGGAATTTACGCTTCATCGCTGGAAGGATTGAACATAAGAATGGGGATTTATAGAAGATGGTCATCGTCGTTTAGGATTTGTACATGTTCACGTACTATTCATGTTCAAGCTGGAAAGTGGCTAAAGCCTGATAAGTCACTGATCGAAACGGGCGGGGCGTTCGCCAAACTGAAAAAATGGCTCATCGAAGCGAGAAAGTCGTACAGTACCACTCACAACCTTTGTAAGCGTAATACTCATACACGCGCTGAAAATTTCACATAAAAAGCAGGAGAGCAACCCACATACTTGGTTATTGCTCTTCTGCTTTTCCACTATCGCCAGCAATGCCATAAAATACAAGCTTGGTAAAGTCTTCTGTGATAGGAAAAATATGCTGATATATTTCTTCTCGTTGAAATGCCTCCTGAAAAATTTGCAAATACATAAATATTGCTTCGTTGGATATTTGGGGATCAATATAGCCTAGTTTTTTTCCTTCTTCAAAGAAACCCATCATCATCGGAACTGCTTTTTTAGCGTATACTTCCTGAATATAGCTAGCTTTACTGGTGTATTTTTCCATAAGTGTTTGGTAAAAGTTTTCGTTTATTTGTTTTGCTGTTTCGCTCTTAATAAAAATAATCGCTTTAATTTTCTCGGGGAAGGTTTGATTACTATTTATTAACTGTTCAAAATTTGCTAGCTCGCGGTCAATATAATATTTAATAACTTCATCGATAAGGTTGTCTTTGCTAACAAAATAATTATAAATGGTAACTTGAGAAACATTTGCTTCGGTAGCAATTTCTTTCATGGATACTTTTTGTACGCCATAATCCATAAATAGATCCAGTGCTGCTTGTAAAATTTGCGTCTTTTTCATTTCACGTCTTCTTTGAAAACCATCCAATGTATTTCACCTCAACCCTAGTTTAATAAAAAATATGTAGTAAAACAATTAAAATATTTCAAATCATATTGCGTAAAGATGGTAAATTATATAATATGAAATATATAGATTAAAATATTTCATAATTAAATAGTTGTATTACTGTGGGAGCCTTTAAAGAGGAGGATGAAAAATGACCGTATTACAAACGAAAGACTTAACAAAGCGGTTTGGGAAATTTACAGCATTAAATCAAGTAAGTATCGAGGTAAATGAAGGAGAGGTATTTGGCTTTATCGGACCAAATGGGGCTGGAAAATCAACGACAATTCGCGTTCTTTTAGGGATTTTAAAAGCGACTAGTGGGGATGTACGGATTTTTGGAAAGGATGCCTGGCAGGATGCGGTTGCAATCCATCAGCGAACAGCTTATGTGCCAGGGGATGTTCATCTTTGGCCGAATTTAACTGGCGGTGAAGTAATTGATTTGTTTATTCAATTACGTGGCGGTATCAACAATCATCGCAAAGAGGAGCTTATACAGCGTTTTGAATTAGATCCTACGAAGAAATGCCGTACCTATTCAAAGGGAAATCGGCAGAAAGTTGCTTTAATTGCTGCGTTTTCCTTAGAGGCAGACTTATATATATTAGATGAACCCACATCTGGACTTGATCCGTTAATGGAGAAAGTATTTCAAACTTGTGTAATGGAAGCGAAAGAAGCAGGAAAAAGTGTCCTATTATCGAGCCATATATTATCTGAAGTGGAGAAGCTATGTGATCGAGTTGGGATTATTAGGCAGGGTGAAATAATAGAAACAGGTTCTCTCCGTGATATGCGCCACTTAACGAGGACGAATTTAGTAGTGGAAACGAAAGAACCGATCAGCAAGCTAGATGAGCAAAAAGGAGTCCATGAGATAAAAAGGGACGGAGCGGAAGTCTCATTCCAGGTGGATACAGAAAATTTGGATCAAATTATTCGCTATGTAAGCACGTTTGGAGTTGTCAAGTTGGAAAGCGCTCCGCCTACTTTAGAAGACTTGTTTATGCGCCATTATGAAGGGCAATGAAAGGAGTGACAACATGACTGGTTTATTATTTAAAAACACGGGAAGGCTGTTGCGCTTTCTTGCTAGACAAAATCGATTACGAATGTCAGTTTGGATCGTATTTGTTGTTGCTATAACGTTGGTTATTGCTGTATCTTTTACGGATTTATATGATAACAAGGCGGAGAGACAGGCAATTGCCGAGACCATGCACAATCCAGCTTTGACGGCGATGGTTGGAAAAGGATATGGATTAAATGATTATACATTTGGGGCAATGATGGCTCACCAAATGCTTTTATTTACAGCAATCGTCGTAGCTATTATGAGTATATTATTAGTGACGCGCCATACACGAGCAGAAGAAGAGGACGGACGAATGGAGCTAATGAGATCGTTGCCTACAGGTCGCTTATCTAATCTTATGGCTGTAATGAACCTAGCTTTTTTTACGAATCTACTACTAGCCTTACTCACAGGTATAGGACTGTTTGCGCTTGGTATTGAGAGTATGGATTTAGAAGGTTCGCTATTATATGGAGCTTCGCTTGGTGCAATTGGATATTTTTTTGCTGCTGTGACAGCAGTATTTGCTCAATTATCTGAAAGTTCGCGAGGGGCTAACGGATTAGCATTTTTAGCTTTAGGTATTGCCTACATGATTCGTGCTATGGGCGATGTTAGCAATGAAGCACTGTCTTGGTTTTCTCCTTTAGGTTGGATTTTAGGTGGAGAAGTGTATGTAACGAATTATTGGTGGCCGATGCTGTTAACTTTTTTGGTATCACTCCTGATTTGGCTGCTTGCTTTCTACTTAAATCATATGAGGGATATGGGGGCTGGCTTTCTGACGTCAAGACCTGGTAAAAAGCGGGCATCCAAATTTTTAACTACACCTGTAGGTTTACTTTTTCGCATCCAGCGCACGACAATCATCGCATGGGCAATCGGTTTGCTTGTTCTTGGCGCATCCTATGGATCGGTACTAGGTGATTTAGAATCTTTTTTTGCTGATGTGGATATCATGCAAGATATGTTAACGCCTGTTGCAGGATATACGTTAACCGAACAATTTATTGCTATGCTTATGAGTATTATGGCAATGTTCAGTACGATTCCTGTATTAATGGCAATGTTAAAGGTTGTTGGTGAGGAGAAAAAACATCGTATTGAGCATTTTTTTAGTCGTGCTGTATCTCGTCACAGGTTGTTAGGGAGTACGCTAGTTATTGCATTTATCGTAGCTTTCGTTATGCTATCTCTTACTGCAATTGGTTTATGGAGTGCTGGAACAGCAGTTATAGAAGGTGGACTGGAGTTTACTGTCGTGTATAAAGCAGCACTTGTATATGTACCTGCAGTATGGGTCATGCTTGGGATTACGATCACATTGATCGGAGTTTCTGGTAAATTTACAAATTGGATTTGGGGTTATTTGATCTATTCATTTATCGTTGTCTATTTAGGAAATCTAATCCGATTTCCAGAATGGATGATAAAACTGTCTCCATACGGGCACATACCACAATTACCAATTGAAGACATGAACTGGGACGTAGCTTTGATTCTAACTGCGATTGCTGTCGGCTTTACATGGATTGGATTTATCGGGTATAGAAATCGTGATATGGAAGGGTAGTAATGCATAAGCAACCCCCTTTTGGATAGAGGCCACTGTAAATCTAAATTTTTCAGTGGTCTTAGTAAAATTTTCAGGGAGAAGACGATGTAATATTGAAAGCTACCTTCGTTTTAAGTTCGCGCGTCGAAGTAAGGAAGTTGTGCATCAAAGTATAAAAGGTGCTCGTCCAAGTAAGGGAGTCGTGCGCCAAACCATAAAGGTCGTGCCTTATCTTTTTTTTCCACTGTAGTTGACATTGGGACTTGCTATTACAAACCAAACAAAGCTTGGAGCCAATTATTCACATATTCCGTGAAAAACAAGAGTATATTAGCTGCCGAACTAATCATAAAACAGCTTACAATTTTTTAATGCATACGTAAGAAAAATTACTATTGCTTATGACGTTAAGTCATAGGATATACTATCAATGGGATAGCTTAAAAGCATACAATTAATTGGTTTCCTCGTATTCAAAAATGTACTTGTACAGTAGGTCACAGGTAAATAAGCCGATAATAAGTGCAGTTTATATCCACCATTTTTCTTTTCCTTTATAATGAATAGAAAGAGGCAACTAAGTTGGAGGTAGTGTTATTTTATGGAAAATAATAAACACAGTTTTAAACCTTTTATATCATTAATTCGATCGACCAATATACCGAAGTGGGCGCTTATTATTGGGCTGGTAGGAAGTGTTATTACAACTATCGTTGGTCTGAGCATCCCATTGCTGACGAGAGAACTCGTTGATGGCTTTTCAATAGCCTCTTTAAGCTGGACGCTAGTAGCTGTGATCGGCATTGTATTTATTTTGCAAGCCCTAATTGATGGTGTCTCTACATACTTATTAGCTTCAGTTGGGCAAAAAATCGTTGCGCGGCTACGTGAGCGAATGTGGTTAAAGCTTATTCGTTTGCCAGTTAGCTATTTTGATCAGACGAGTAGTGGCGAATCAGTCAGTCGTGTTGTCAACGATACTGGGATTGTAAAAGACCTTATTTCACAGCATTTTCCACAATTTATCAGTGGGATTATTTCTATTATCGGCGCCGTAACGATATTGCTGATTATGGATTGGAAAATGACGCTCATGATGCTTATTTCCGTGCCTGTAACTATCATCTTAATGGTTCCACTTGGGAGGAAAATGGCTTCCATTTCGCGTAGTTTGCAGGATGAAACGGCAACTTTTACAGGTGGCATTCAACAAACATTAAGTGAAATTCGACTCATGAAAGCTTCAACTGCAGAATCATATGAAGCTAAAAAAGGCACGAAAGGGGTAGGAAAGCTTCTTGCACTTGGCTTAAAAGAATCAAAAATCTTCGCTTTAATCGGTCCAATTATGTATTTCATCGTTATGGCGGTAGTCGTGGTAATTATCGGTTACGGGGGGATTCGCGTAGCGAATGGAACGATGTCAACAGGTTCATTAGTCGCATTTCTGCTCTATCTTTTTCAAATTGTCATGCCGATTACGTCGTTTGCTATGTTTTTTACCCAATTGCAAAAAGCAAAAGGAGCAACAGAAAGAATTATTTCTATCCTGCATTTGCCTGAAGAAGCTGGACAGAAGGGTATTCGTAAGCAAATTTCAGAGCAGCCAATTTATGTGCAGCATGTTTCCTTTGCTTATGAGGAGAACGAACAGGTATTAGAAGACATATCGTTTACCGCTAAACCAGGTGAAATGATTGCCTTTGCTGGACCTAGTGGCGGGGGGAAAACGACTTTATTTGGTTTGTTGGAAAGGTTTTATCAACCTACGTCCGGAGATATTTTAATTGGTGATCAATCGATTCAAGCAATTTCACTTAAAGATTGGCGCAGGCAAATAGGCTATGTTTCTCAAGAGAGTGCAATGATGGCAGGGACCATTCGTGAAAATTTGACCTACGGATTAGCGGAGGTTGATGATATTTCAGATGATCAGCTATGGGCGGTTGCAAAAATGGCGTATGCTGCTGAGTTTATTGCTGAATTTCCTGATCAATTAGATACGAAAGTAGGAGAAAGAGGGATTAAATTATCTGGTGGGCAACGACAGCGGATTAATATTGCTCGAGCTTTTTTAAGAGATCCGCGAATTTTGATGATGGATGAGGCGACTGCAAGCTTAGACAGTCAATCAGAAAAAATAGTACAACAAGCCTTAACAAAATTAATGCATGGAAGAACAACCTTTGTCATCGCGCATCGATTAGCAACTATTGTGCACGCAGATAAAATTATTTTTATTGAAAATGGTAAAGTAACAGGCATAGGAAAACATGAAGAGTTACTTGAGCAGCATGCTTTATATCGTGAATTTGCCGAACAGCAACTGACCAATGGTGGAGGTAATGAGCAATGATTGCTTCGGGACTGCCGTACTGAGTAACATAATGGATTTGATACGTATGAAAAATGGCTAGGACAAAAGTATAGTAGTCTAAGAAGGATCCGAACTTTAGAATTTGAATTAGTTCGGATTTTTTCTATTTAAATGTACATATATGATGCAATCATTCGCCATTGAAGCTGACCATTTAGTTGTCCCCAGCCTCATTCCGTATTTGTTTCCATTTTCCTTCCGACAAAGGAAAGAATTCCTCCAGTTATAACAATCATCCAAACAGTTAAACTGCGATTTTCAATAGAGTAAATCGATAGGAAAGCGATAATTGCTACAGTAATTACAGTTATAATCTTAATGATATGTTTGCTGTTCATAAAAGAGCCCCCGTTCGTTGAACTTCATATATTAAATTATAGCAAAAATAGAATGTTACTTCCAACAGTGTCAAAGTATTCTACTGGTTTGGAGAAACTACACGTCTCCTTACTTTTTACCAACAGAGGATAATGAAAAATCCCAATAAGTGAAGTGAATAATTACTAAAGTGTGACAATTATATTATTTTATGTCGAAATGTTGAAATAATTTAAGTAATATATTGCATGTTTGTCGAAAAAATAGTATGATGTATGTCATCAGCGATATATTGCATATCCTTTTGCACTATTTTAATATCTTTACTATTCTAACATCGGGAGCGAACATCATATATGAATAATAAAAAATTATCTTTTTCTACCTATCTAGCAATAGGCGTTATGTTATTTGCACTATTTTTCGGAGCGGGTAATTTAATTTTTCCTGCACAACTAGGTCAACTTGCTGGGGAAAATGTCTGGCAAGCGGTAATCGGCTTCTTAATTACAGGTGTGGGGCTTCCTTTATTAGGTATCTTAGCTATGAGTTTCTCTGGAAGTGAAAGCTTGCAAGATTTAGCTGGCAGAGTTCATCCGGTTTATGGTGTTCTGTTTACATCTTTATTGTATTTAACCATTGGACCGTTTTTTGCAGCACCGCGGACAGCAACTGTCGCCTTTGATGTCGGATTTTCTTCTTTTATGACTGAAGAATTCTTACAAATCGGACTATTTGTATTTTCCTTTTTATTCTTTGTGATAACCATGCTGTTTTCACTTTACCCGGCAAAAATTGTCGACTATGTTGGTAAACTGTTAGCACCAGGAATTGTTATTCTCCTTCTCATTTTGTTAACGATGGTCTTTGTCAATCCAATGGGAAATCCTCAAGTACCTCAGGGAAACTATTTGAATGGACCGTTTTTAAAGGGATTCTTAGAAGGATATAACACGATGGACGCGCTCGCATCACTAGTGTTTGGGATTATTGTTATTAAGGCTATACGCTCCTTTGGTGTTACGTCAAAAACAGAAATTATACGAACAACAGCTAAAGCCGGATCTGTAGCGATTGCTTTACTTGCTGCTATTTATATCGGGATTGCTTACTTAGGGGCAACAAGTACCGGTGTTTATGGTATTTTTGAAACGGGAGGTCCCGTCTTAAGCAGTGCTGCAACGCATTATTTTGGAACATTTGGAATGGTATTATTGGCCATCGTTATTACGTTAGCTTGTTTAACGACGAGTATCGGTTTAACGACAGCTTGCTCGGAATACTTTCATTCTTTGTATCCAAAGGTAAGCTATCGGAAATTTGTTTTCCTGTTTACAATTGTTACGTTTACGATTGCGAACTTCGGATTAACGAACATTATTACGTATTCCATTCCAGTTTTAATGCTGTTGTATCCACTTGCGATCGTATTAATGTTACTGGCATTTTTGTCACCATTATTTAATCACGGGAGAGCAGTTTATATTTCTGTAACTTTAGTGACGTTATGCATTAGTTTGGTTGATGGGTTGAAATCGTTATGTGATTCATTAGGAATAGCATATTTTCCATGGTTAAAGCCAATTATTTCTTTTTATGAATCGGTGTTGCCACTTTATAATCAAGGGCTCGGATGGCTAATTCCAGCATTGATCGTCTTGATTATTTCAGTAACTGTATTGCGACTACAAAAAGCTTCTACAGTACATGCTTCTTAAATGAGATACGCCAAAAAAAGGATCTGCTTGAAAAGCGCGAGCGGATCCTTTTTAGTGCTTCTTCAAGCTTGCATATTGGGGTTGAATAAAATAGTTACCTGCATAAGGGGTGATAAAAAACGTGGTGGTCAAATTCCTGAAGTTCGAATCAAAGTACATTAAATGGCTATTTGCACCTGAGGGGTTGGCGTGAGCCAAGTTTTTCTATTGTTGCGTTAAAGCTGGGGGTCTACAGTTGACTACGCCTTTGTCAGGTATAGATAAGTTATGTCGAGTTTCACGTCCATAGTTATTGCAAAGATTCAATTTCATCAATTGTTCGCAACCAGTTTTCTTTCATGACATGTGATAATGTGACTGTTTCCCCTTCCTTCATTAGCTCAATAATTTGTGCGTGTTCTTCAATGGATTTTTCTGTTAAGATAATGGAATTATGAAAAAATAATCGTCTAACATGCGCTTGCAAATGTGCAACGATTCGATGAATATAAGGGTTGTTTGCAGTATCGACAATGATTTGATGGAATTCTTCATCAATTTTTAATGCTGCATAGTAATTTTCAGAATGAATCGCTTTTGCAAATCTGTCGTTTGTTTTCTCGAGTAATGTCAGGACGTCACTGGTTAAATTTTCAATCGCTAATTCAGCAGATAAGGCTTGTAAAGCTGCTAAAGGTGGTAGCAGATCTTTCATGGATTCTTTTTCCACTTCGGTTACCTGTGTCGCTTTGCCAGGAAACATTTGCACAAATCCTTCTGTTTCCAATAATTGTAACGACTCTCTAACTGGAGTTCTGCTAATTCCCAATGCTTGGGCTAGCTCCGAATCATTCAGTTTTTCCCCTGGCTGCAATGTACCATCTATAATCCATTGTTGAATTTGATTATATGCGCTTTCTTTTGCTGATTGTCGAACAGGTTTGGAATGATTTGCAGGTATTGGCATCTCTGTTCCCCCTTTATCGAATAAATATATTGTATAATAAATAGTATACAATAAAATAAGGAACCATGGAAATATACAATATATTAGTGTTGTTTTATTTGAAGGAGGCGGTTAAATGGATTCCTATGAACAAGCGGTGCAGCATGAACTATTACGGTGGAGAAAGAAGATGTATCAAAAACCTAACTTATTTAACCAAGTCTCTAAAAAAGCACAAGCGAAAATAAATAGTTGGATTCCTGCAAAAGCACAACGCTTCATTACAGATAGTATTAAAAATATGGTAAAAGCCATTTTAGCAGGGTCTCAGCTGACAACAAAACAGTCTATGATTCGAGAGAAGAGCTTATATAAGCAGGATGAACTAGTGAAAGAAAAATTAGTAACATATCGGAAGACAGCTACCATTGAAGGAGCAGGTACTGGTGCAGGGGGAATACTTCTTGGTTTAGCTGATTTTCCATTACTATTATCTATAAAGGTTAAATTTTTATTCGAAGCTGCGGCTATTTATGGTTTTGATACAAAAGAGTACGAAGAGCGATTGTTTATATTACATGTCTTCCAGCTTGCTTTTTCGAATGATGAGACGCGAAGGCAAACCATGAATACCATCGAAAATTGGGAACAGGAAAAGCAAACGCTGGTAGAAATGGACTGGCATGTTTTTCAACAAGCATACCGTGATTATATAGACTTGGTTAAATTGTTGCAAATGGTTCCTGGATTTGGTGCGGTGGTTGGGGCTTATGCCAACTACAATTTACTAGATCAATTGGGAGAGACAGCGATGAACGCGTACAGGTTAAGATTGTTGAAGATACCAGGTGATGAAACTGAAACTATTAAAAAGGAGAACAACAATTAATAACCTTAACAAAAGGGAATTGGTATGTCTCCATTTCTTTTACTGCATCTTAGGAGGCTGTTTTAGATGTGGAACAGCATGGAATGACGGGACACTATCGAACATCGAAATTACGACAACCATGCTTTATAATATGTGCTGTGGTGCCCGCTATGCTGTTGGCTACACCTGCAAGGGGAATTCCAGACGCATTGCCAACCGAATTATTGGAGAAAAGACTTGATGAAATCCTTTATTTACGCAGGTTAAGCATAACAGAAGAATATGATGTCGGAAGAGTTAGACCGTGATTATGTCGTGTTGCTGCTTCAATATGCCATCGTCGTGGTGTTTAGCCGCAAATCATTTCAAATTTGACATTGTTATATAGTAGATACAGCTAATATTATAAACCGGATTGAGAGAGGAAAAATAAATCTAACAAAGAAATGCTCTTTAAACTAGCTAAAGTTTGAAAGCAAATATAACAAAAAGAGGCTGGGACATAACTAAAACAGTTGATTAGAAAAACGAACAATAAATCGCCTATTGTGTATACGCAAATTTTAGCGTAGTCAAAATATGTAGACTCCTGCGGGAACAGCGCGAGCTGAAGATCCCGCAGGAAAGCGATTTTTGCTTTCCGAGGAAGCTGAGGAGACCTGTGGAAAGCGAAGTATTTTGACATAGCGGTGATAGAAATTTTTTTAATACAAATAAGCCGAACAATGATAAATTGATTGTTCGGCTTTAGCTATATAGTATTTGCTTTTATCCCAGCCTCTTTCCTGTTTCACTGTTACAGTAGGCTATCATCAAGCAGTAATACCACTTCCCCAGAGTACTTATAAGACAGTATTTACCACCTACTGCAACATTGAATTTATCCCGGATATAAGGTGCTGTAAGACTCCCACTCCAGGAGTTGGATAATCTGTACTGCAACAAGTCTTAATGGGAGATAACAGCACCTAAATGCCCTACTTCGTAAGAGACCTTTAGGTCATACCATTACGGTATTAACAATCCGTGGGGATGCAGGACAACCCCCACGGATTTGAAGATCACTTTATATCATTCAGCATTTCAGCTACTTTCTGCATCAATACTGTTAGTATCAGCCTCTTAGTATTTTGTAACCAATTTTTCTATTGGCTCAGACTCTCCATTAAAGCCGACTATTAAATATAGCCGCCCTTATATTGAATCTTTGGCATGTTTAAAAAGTTATACTCAGTAACATAATCAGTACTAGTCAGGTAAGCTTGACAGCTCTCTGACAGCATCAGATTGACAATGCCTCCTTTTTCATGGACTAAGATCACTGGCTTTCTGCTAGCTACAGCATAACCAATCTCCATAGCTGTTCCTGAATCAACGTGTCCATGCCTTTCACCATGCAAGAAAGTTTCTCCATCATAATCAATTACAGCAACAACATGAGTAGCCCAATCAATATTTTTTATATCATTTTGATAAACGGCATTAGCCCACTGGGAAGAGCCAAAAGGAAGAGAGTCAAGTTGCTCCTTTCTAGGAGAAAAATAAGCTTCGACAAAAGGATTAGCCTCTAATGCCTGCTCAACTCTTTTTACTCTCTCAACCTGCTCATCATTGAAAAATGGAGAGGCTAGGTATACCCTTGCTTTTGTAATCTCTGTCGTTGAATTCATCTATAATCAACCTCCTGTGTTAACTTAAAAAGAAAGGAGAGTTTTTCATGTGAAAAAATCCTCACTTATCATGTTTTTTAGTATTGCTTTATAGAGAGTTTAAGTACAATAATTAATTTAGCGCATCTTAAGTATGCTGTAAAGCATTAATTTTAAAAAATATCTTGTCCTCAATATAATGAAAGTCAACCTCATGTAGTACAGATGCACCAATTACAGTTTCAATTCAATAGGAAATTGTCTTTGGAGTCATCTCAATCAATGAAAATTCCAGTCTAGTTATCATCTTTTCAAATCGGTAACAACCTTGATAGAGAGATTCTCTACTTATATATTAATTAAAGTTACATAGCTTTTTGCGTTGACATAAGCCCTAACCTTTATTCATACTTATGATGGGAGTTATAAGATAGGAGTAGTTAAAATGAGTAAACAGTATAAAATCATTACCAAAAGTAAGCCTACACCTCAAAATGATCCTTGGGAGGCTTATTTAGATGTGGAACAGCATGGAAGGATGACATTATCAAACATTGAATTTACAACTACAACGCTTTGTAACATGCGCTGTGCCCACTGTGCTGTTGGTTACACACTGCAAGGGAAAGACCCAGATGCATTGCCCATCGAATTATTGGAGAAAAGACTTGATGAAATTCCTCATTTGCGTACGTTAAGCATAACAGGCGGTGAGCCCATGATGTCGAAAAAATCCGTCCGTGATTATGTTGTACCGCTACTTCGTTATGCACATCACCGAGGTGTGAAAACGCAAATTAATTCAAATTTGACATTGCCATATAACAGATACGAGGAGATTATCCCATATTTAGATGTGTTACATATTTCCCATAACTGGGGAACAGCGGAGGAATTTGCGGAGACGGGTTTTGCGAGAATGGAGCGCAAGCCTTCATTCGAAAACCGAAAAAAATATTTTACGAGGATGGTAGAAAATGCGCAGCGTTTGTCCAATGAAGGTGTCATGGTATCAGCTGAAACCATGTTGAACCGGCGTACATATCCGTATTTGGAAAGCATTCATGATCACGTCTTAGAGATGGGATGTGCTAGACATGAGATTCACCCGATGTATCCTGTTGATTTTGCTAGTAATCTAGAAACATTATCTTTGGAAGAAATCCGTACAGGAATAGAACGATTACTCGATCATCGTAATTCTGAAGTGTGGATGTTATTTGGTACATTGCCATTCTATCCCTGCAGTTCATCGCAAGCTGATTTGGAATTACAGAAGCGATTATTTAAGGAAAAAAATGTTTCAGTAAGGAATGATCCGGATGGACGCTCTCGTTTAAATGTCAATATATTCTCAGGTGATATTATTGTAACGGATTTCGGTGATGAACCGAAGCTCGGCAATATTCAAACGTCTTCTTTGCCTAAGGCTTATGAGCGATGGATGGAGACAGAAACAGCGAAATCACTTAATTGTCATTGTCCTGCGGTGAAATGTCTCGGACCAAATGTATTAGTGAAAAATACGTATTACAAAGATATTGACTTTCAACAGCGAAAAGCAGTGATTGATCGATAAAATAAGCGTTTCATTAGTTGGGGTATTTCTTCCCCGTCTATCGATCAACTTGAGCACGTTGAAGAGGGGTCTTAAGCTCCTTATATGATGTCACTTTAGGAGGGGTTGGGTGGAATTATTGGGATTTCTATGACCGGAATCGAAAGCAACTGCATGAGCTACATTCCTAACGGGAAGTATTATTTAGTTGTTCACGTTTGGATTCAAAATGAGCGAGGAGAACTGCTGCTTTCCAAACTGCATCCAGATAAGCCATATGGGGATTATTGAGGATCTGTTATTGCTGGAGAAGATAGTCTACAAGATGCTTGCAGGGAAGTAGCTGAGGAATTGGGATTGCAATTTGAATAGAGAGAAGGGAAAGCTCCTTCAGCGAGAGGTTAGGGAGGTTTATCACCATGACACCTGGCTATTCCCTGCCAATGTTACTGTAGAAGAACTGGTCCTGCAACCAGAAGAGGTTGTTGATGCGAAATGGGTAACGGAGGAAGCTTATCGATAAATGGTGGAACAGCAGCAAATTGTCCCAACTCTCGCTGATTTTTTCTCTTTGGTGGATGAATGAAAAAGTCAAACTGGGGGGTTTTTTCATCTCCGCTGTTAAAGTAGAGCAAAGCTAGGAACGCAGGAGTTCTTGATAAAGTGGAATACTTTTACAGCGTACGAGATACTGCTGCTGAGATTTTTCCTTTCTTTGAAAAAGAGAAACGACTTTTTCTACATGTTATGCCTCAGCGATCAACATCCTACCTTATGCAAACGAATCGTATATTTAGGTGCTATTGCCTCCCTTTAACTCTTGAAGGATAAGGAAAGACTACAAAATCGGAAAAACAGATAACTAAAAACCAATCATGCAGGGAAGGATTAATTTAAATCGTTGAAAACGTATTTTTATAAAGATCCACTTCTTCAGTCATCTTAACTCTTGAAGTGGGATACTTACGGCACCACGCATACAGACTGAATAAATCCGGGGATTCACAATTTACAAACGTTACTCATAAGAGTAGCGTTTTTTAGCGTGAGAATTTCTTTATATAAACATCTAGGTGCTTCGCAACAAACCACCTAGAAAAGAGCATATGGATCGATTGTTTTTATATTTCTGCTCCCTGGTTTTATATAATATATGTCTAATTAGCCGTGGTTACTTATATACATAGTAGAGCAGACATTATATTGTGGAGGTAATGTTGTATTATGCTGTGGGATTTTCTGCAGACGTATCAGAAAATAATTTACGTTAGTTTATCGATTTTTATTTTTATTGCTTTTTTCCTTTCGCGCAAGTTGGTGACGCGTTATTTGTTTGCATTGTTATTAAAGGTTAGTAATCATACATGGAACGGATTTTTTGTTCAGCTACGTGCTTCCTTTGAGCGGTCTATTCAGGGGCTATTTGTCATTTTAGGTGTCTATTTAGCTGTGGTGGTCTTTCCATATTTTCAACATACCAATACGTTTTTCCTTCAAGTGATTCGCTCTGCAATTATTTTTATGGTTGGTTGGGGGTTATTTCATTTAGCTTCTTCGTCCTCGCTCTTATTTGCAAAGCTTAATGAAAGGTTTCAGTTTAATATCGATTCGATTCTGATTCCTTTTTTATCAAAAGCAGTCAGGATGGTCATCGTCGCAATCAGCTTTAGTATTATTGCGCAAGAATTTGGTTATGATGTGAATGGATTTGTTGCCGGGCTTGGTATCGGTGGGCTGGCTTTTGCATTGGCTGCTAAGGATGCATTAGCGAACTTTTTTGGTGGTATCATTATTATTACGGAAAAGCCATTCACGATTGGGGACTGGATTTTAACTCCGAGTGTAGAAGGAACGGTAGAGGATATTTCTTTTCGCAGTACAAAAATACGTACGTTTGCACAAGCTCTCGTTACAGTACCGAATGCAACATTGGCCAATGAATCGATAACCAATTGGAGTAAAATGACCAAGCGGCAGATTACGTTTAATTTACGACTAACCTATGATACACCACGTGACAGAATAGAAAGGGTCGTTTCTCAAATTAAACAGAAGCTTCAAGCAAATAATGCGATCCATCCGGATACGATTTTTGTCCATTTTGATCAATATCAGGAAAATGGCTTAGATATCTTCTTATACTTCTTTACGAACACAACGGATTGGGGAGCATATCTGCAGATAAGGGAAGAAGTGAACTTGATGATTCTTGAGATTTTAGAAACAGAACAAGTGACCATTGCTTTGCCAACTCAAAAATTATTTGTAGCGAATGATGCTGATAGTTTTGCACAGCAGAAAGAGGAGAAGCTTAGAGAAACAGACTTCCAAAGTGAATAAAATGGCTGGGTAGGTGCATAGCTAAGATTACTATAAGAGAAAGGGGAACATGGGGAATGGGAAAATTCCCCAACAAGGGTGATTTATATAAAAGAAATGGTTGTTTCTTGTACCGGAGCTTGCTTATATGCTGGGATTAAACCTTGTTCGATGATGGCTCTTCTCGCTACCCATTTATAAGCATAAGTGAAGGTTGCTGGTTCAGTAAACGGAAACTCTGACAATGCAATAGTCTGTTTATCTCTCCAAGTTACTGCCAATTTATCGCTTGTAAAATTCCTCAATTCAGCAGATAAAGGAATGCCATGTGCAAAGAAGGGGTGTTTATTTTCCCCTGGTTCATTGAGGCAAATAAACAATGATAGGTTATCACAAAGCTGTAGCAAACTGCTATGTACAGCAAAAATATCGGCATCAAAATGCTCCAAATAATGAATAATCCGTTGCTGTCGGTTTTTTTCTTGAACAACAAATTGTTGACTATATGAAGAGGCGTCTTTTTCCAGAAAACGAGTGTAGTGTACACTGCATAATAAACCTGCGTATACATCAACTGCTTCTACTGTTTCAATTCCAGCTGTATATAATACCGTCTTGGCTGGATTCGGAAAATCTGTGAAGCTATAGGGGACTTGCGATTGGTCATTCCAAAACGGCTCTTGGTCAAAGGGTTTCCAGCCAACATCATGTTGATCAATAGCATAAATGGTGGAAGAATGAAACGGAGAGTTCGGAAAATGGGCTTCGTTCCAATGCTTGATCATACTTCCGGATAATCGGGCATGTTGATCCTGTTCAATAAAAATAAAACCATCTTGGTGCTCGCGAATAATCAATGGAAGCTCCTCCTTTTTAAATGTAATCAATAGTAATTGACGCCATTTATTGCTCTTTCTATCTGTTACGTATGTATTCCTTATTTGAGTAATGCAAAACATGTGACTATAAAAAATGACGTTACTTCACCAAGTGAACGATCCCAATTGGATGAACATGGCATTTGATTTTGCTACATGGTTCTTTTACAATATCCATTTTACCTATATCTTTACCTTCTGATGTACATGAAGTAATGTTATTTTTTTCATGTTTTCCCAAAGGTAGAAAAATATGATAAACAATTTCCTGTCAGTGTTTTCCTCACAAACTTCTCATACCATATTCTTACATAGAAATGCGAAAAAAATAAATCTTTTTTGTAACTTTTTTGCTTTCCATACGTTAAAATGTATGGTAGCTATTTTAAGATGGGAAAAATAAGGGTAAGAACAAGTATATGCGATTGCTACAATAATAGAAATAGATCTTGCAAAAGCATAGCGGGCATTTTATCCAAACATGTATCTCTTTGACTAAACAAGCCTGTCAATGTTTACACATGTTTTCGCCATTCGAAGCCCTTCTTAGATGCTGAGCTCGAATGATTTCTATTGTGTCATTGCTCTCTTTTCACTCGATGGGAAAACAAACTAACTTACAGAAAAGGAAGAAAACGTTCATGGCGTATATATTATTGATTATTGGATTTGGGTTATTAATAAAAGGTGCCGATTTTTTTGTGGATGGGTCATCGAATATTGCCAGATTGCTAAGAATCCCACCTATACTAATTGGTTTAACTATTGTCGCTTTTGGTACAAGCTCACCAGAGGCAACGGTTAGTATTATTGCCGCAATACAGGGGAACGCTGATGTTTCCATGGGAAATGTGATTGGAAGTAACATTTTTAATTTAACGCTTGTAGTTGGAATAGCCACCATATTATTTCCAATTAAGGTAGAAAATGAAACAATCCGTAAAGAAATCCCGTTTACATTGCTGGCAAGTGTCGCGCTGTTAATATTAATCAGTGATACGGTATTGCAAGGGTTTGATTTAAATACGATATCCAGAAGTGATGGGCTTATCCTTTTGCTGTTTCTGTCTGTATTTATGTACTATGTCATTGAAGTGGCGTTAAAAAGTCGTGAGAACTCAAAAGAAGCAGATGTCGTACAAGACGTCAAATGGGGAAAAAATATTCTCATTACTCTTCTTGGACTTGCTGGTATTATTATCGGTGGGCAAATGGTTGTAGAAAATGGTAAGGAAATCGCTTATTCATGGGGGATGAGTGAAGCACTGGTCGGTTTGACAATTATTGCGATTGGAACATCGCTACCAGAGCTAGTTACATCGATTGCTGCTGCGCTAAAAAAGGAGAGCGAAATTGCATTAGGGAATATTGTTGGAAGTAATATTTTTAATATTTTATTTGTCCTTGGAGCTTCGGCAGTCATTACACCTCTTGAAGTAAATGGAAAAATTATCGTTGACATTATGATGATGATCGCTTTAACAGTATTACTGCTGATCTTTTCACGAACGAACTTTAGAATCGGAAAACGTGAGGGTCTCGTGTTAGTTCTCGGCTATATTGTTTATATGGTCTATATCATTATTAGAAATTAAACGCAAAAGAGCTGGATATTGGAGCTGCTTCAAAACAGTCAGCCATATCGTCCAGTTCTTTTCGTTGTAAATGTTCGTTTTTCCAAGTATCCCCCATGTAAGATGTCGTACTACTCCTGCTTTAAGAGTGGAAGGCACTACGTAGATCCGAGTGTTAGTTAACGGATCTACATCCCTAATTCGTTCGGTCAAATAGGGTGCTGATCGCAGGAAGAAAGACATGCGGAAAAGTGTGCTTCTTTTTCAATGGAACTTAAGCGCTTAGCCGTTTCCTTGCTATTTCATGAAAGAAAAACTTTACTGAATGAAGCTTCACTTTATGCTAAAAAAGGACATATTGGACACGTAATAACATCATGTTAAGGAAGTTTATAACTTTCGATACCAATCTTCAGCTGCCTCTATCTCTTGTAATGTTAATTGGTGCCCGTGATTTTCCCAATGTAAATGAACAGCTGCTCCGGCGTTTTGCAGCAATTGTTTTAGATCTTCTGATTCTTCAGCTGGGCAGATAGGATCGTTTGTCCCTGCAGCAATAAATACGTCTTTTTTCGTTAGCTCAGGTAACTCTATCCCTCTTCGCGGTACCATTGGATGATGAAGAATCGCACCCCGAAGAGAGTCCTGGTAATGGAACAATAAACTAGCGGCAATATTTGCCCCATTTGAATACCCAATAGCAATGATATTGTTTCTATCAAAACTGTATTTTGCAGCTGCTTCATCTAAAAAGCTATTTAATTCTTTTGTTCGAAAAATAAGATCTTCTTCATCAAATACACCTTCCGCTAATCGCTTGAAGAAACGTGGCATGCCGTTTTCAAGTATATTTCCTCTTACACTTAGAACATTTGCACTACCATCAATCTTAGCTGCTAATGGAAGCAGATCTTGTTCTGTACCACCAGTACCGTGTAACAATAGCAATGTTGGCTTTGTAGAATCGTTCCCTTGTTGAAAAATATGTTTCATCTTACGTCCCTCCTTGCTATAAACGTTTTCCTACTTTCTTTAACATATCGATAACGGTTTGCTTCTGTTCATCACTAATATCCATAAATAATTCTTCAATCACTTTCTGATGCTTAGGAAAGATTTCGTCCATCAGGTTTTTTCCTTCATCTGTTATATCAATATAAACGACACGACGATCTTTTTGACAATGCTCTCTTTGCAGCATCCCTTTTTCTTCGAGTCTATCAATGACATAAGTAATCGAACCTGTTTTAATCAGAACACTGTTAGAGATTTCACGAACGGTTTGCTTTCCTTTATGATAAAGTGTTTCAAGAATAGTGAATTCAGAAGTTTTCATTCCATAGTTTTTGATATCTTCCATCACATGATCTTGAAGCGCCTTTGAGGCTTTAATTAATACGACAAACGCTTTTAATGATAGGTTTTCTTTCATAGTTGTAAATTCCCCCTCATCTTATGAACTGTTTTTAATTCATGTATTATTAATTAAATATAAATGATTGTTGTTCGTATGTCAAAGTTTAATGGCTATGCAAAGGCTTCGTGTAGAAATGGTAGGTTTTTACACTTTGATTTAGTCACATTCTTTTTATGTTGTATGTAAGAGGGGAAGTTTTGGTTGTTTAAACGTTTTTTAAGGTAGAAAGATTTAGAAATTTGCCCCTTACTATCGTATTACAGGGACTGAAGATCACACTAAATCATGAAAATGATAATTAATTTTATGATAATTCAGGTTGTGGAGCAAGTATAAATCCGAAATTGTTTAAACGTATTTTTGATAAAAAAATTTATATTTCTCCAATAAAAGAGCTAGCTTTTTAATGAAGCATGCTATCAATGTCCAACTTTTTTTAAATAATGAAAGGTGATATTGCATGAGATACACAGCAATATCACCTTAGGTATTCTAGAGCAAGCTAGCGACTTTTCTTCGTAAGAAAATAACCGGATAGCCACGTCCGGCACGAGCCCAGCAACGATGCGACTTTAGAAATGCGCCCTACGATAGGCCTCATCGGTTCGTGGAAAAGAGGAAGGCCGACTAAAAACGGGCTTGCCGCTCAGGCGTCGGCATACCCCTGTTGTAGGGGCATGATTCCTTTATCTTTAGTTGATTCGTTCCATTCGCTACGTTGCTAAACAGGTGCTTATGCCTTTGTTCTTTGTAATTCGCCTTTTCTTGCTATAAGAGCCTGGAATTCTTGTTCCAATTGATCCGAATGTTCTAAGCTCAGCTTTCCAAGTACTTCGGTAATTTTGGTTTCAATGACCATTAGTTCCTGTTCTGTTGAATCTTGATTTGAAACGTTAGTGCCTTGTTTATAATCTTCATAATTACCCGTAAACATTTTTATCGTCTGATCCTCAAAAGCCATGATGCGGGTTGCGACGGTGCGAATCAATCTGCGGTCATGGGATACAAATAAGACAGTTCCCTCGTAATCCACAAGCAGTTCTTCTAAAGCTTCTACAGCTTCTATATCAAGAAAATTAGTTGGCTCATCAAGAATGAGTGTGTTAATATCACTAACAAATAGTTTAGCAAAAGCTACTTTTACACGCTCGCCACCACTAAGTACGGCGACTTGTTTATACACATCGTCCCTGTAGAAATGAAGTCTAGCTAAAACTGTACGAATTAATGTCTCCGTTTGGTTCGATGTATCACTAACATTTTGTAAAATGGACTTGCTTGTATCCAGTACATCTAAATTTTGGCTGAAGTAGCCAATTTTTATAGCAGGGGAGTGGTGAATTTGCTTTGTTTGATGTAGCAATTTTTTAATGAAAGTTGTTTTTCCGCTTCCATTCGCTCCGATAACAGCGATTTTATCACCACCTTTTATTTGAAAACTCACTTTGTTCCATAGTAGCCGTTGGTCAATCTGTCCTTCCAAATCTTCCACACGTATAAGGCTTCTCCCGTTAATTGCATCTTCATTAGGCAAGTTCATCTTAATAGGAGTCATTTCTTTCACTTTTTCTACCTTTTCCAGTTTTTCCAAGCGCGTCTCTATTGCTTTTGCGGCTTTTCTCAGCTTTTTTTGCTTATTGGCGAAGTATGGCTTGGCACCTGTTATTTTTGCTTCCGAATTACTTGTCTGTTTTGGTTTTTTTGTTGCCCGCTGCGCTTTTTTCTCTTTTAATTCTAGCGCTTCCTCTAACTGTGTTTTCTTTTTTACGTAGTTTTCATAGGCTTGTTCTTGTTGATATAGCTTCAGATCCTTTTGTTCCTGGTAATCGGAATAGTTTCCTTTGTATTCCGTTATACTGCCATTTTCCAGCTCCCAAATACTTGTGCACAATGAATCTAAAAATTCACGGTCATGGGAAACAAGAATGAGCGCGCCTTTCCACCTTTGTAGCTGTTTTTCTACTTTTTCAATGTGGAAAGTATCTAAGTTTGTAGTTGGCTCATCAGCTAATAAGATATCGGCGTTACTAGCCAACGCATTATTAATATACGCTTGGGTTACTTCGCCGCCGCTTTTCGTTGTGTTCATTTGTTTTAACTGTGGCACTAATTCAATCGTACCGTAAAGTGTTATCTTTCCGGTTTCTGCGGTAATTTTTTGGGCAAGAATATGCAGTAGCGTCGTCTTTCCGCTTCCATTTTTGCCAACCAAACCAATACGATCCCCCTTGTGGATACGTAACGCTTCTGTGGCAATTAATTTCCGGTCTCTGATAAAATGTGTTATATTGCTTGCTTCTAATAATAGACCCATCCGATCATCTCCTATTTTGATTAGAAAACTTGGCTAATTCCAAGCCTTAAGCTGAGGAGATGCCTCATTGCACGGATTCGTAATACAGCAAAAATGGTTACGGCAAAGATCAAATGCCTAAGGTGTATTCGCTGTTTCCTTAACATGCAAAAAGACCTCCTGTTGATTCCAGAACAGGAGGCCTCCATAGAGTGGTCTGAAAAATGCGCATATCAACAGGGTGTGAGTTTTTTTACGAAGAACTTATCCTGGTCATACAATGAGATATGCGTATTGTGTAAACCAATTACATAGAGCACCATCCTATTCTGAAATGTTTGTAAGTGCATGCAAAAAATGAACAGACGTATATCTGTTTGGATGCAGCATTCTTATCAAATGATTTCAGTAAATAGGATTAATACTTCATGTAATTGGGTCACCCTTTCCGTTATTTATTGATTCCATTATATAGAACTTTAATTTAGTTGTCTATCCCGTATATATGTTAATTTCCAAGTACGTGGTCTAACTCCATCGTCTTTAGCTGGTACCGCTTTTAGCCTTATCTTTTTTGTCTAGTCAAGTGTAACCTATCCAAATATTCAACCCCCGCGTTCTTCTATGCTAGTTAAAAAACAAGTTACTTAGCTGGGATTCAATTGAAAGGAGTTGTCCCTACCATCACTTAGATAGTAAAGCAAAATCTTGTGCTGCTAGAAGTTCTTTTATTTTTTAAAAGATAAGAAACAATACGATTTAGAAATGCGCCCTCCGATAAGGCCTCATCGGTTCGTCGCTAATGGAAGGCCGACTCAAAACGGGCTTGCCGCCCAGACGTCGGCACCCCTGTTTTAGTGGCATGATTCCTTTATCCCGTAAAAGGCGTTGTAGACTCCCCTCTTTAAGAATGGAAGATGTGAGCCGAACAAGTCGAAGCGGGAGGTAACAGCACCTAACTCCCCGATTCGTTTAACTAACAATCAGCGGGGGTGAAGAAAACCCCGCTGATGGAAGGTTCACTTTATCTTTCGTTGATTCGTTCCATTCGCTACGTTGCTAAACCAGCGCCCTGCGCCTTTGTTCAAAGAGTACAAGAAGGAATAGTGTGGGCTAACACTATTCCTTCTTGTGATAGATAAGATTATGGTGTTCCAAATTAAATCTTTCATGATACTAACGAAGGGAGAATTCTATTATGAACCTTCAGTTCATCCTTCTTGCAAAATCCACAAACTTAAATTTATCTGGTCGATGGCGAGACTCTGTATATTGAAATAACCTCGCATCGTCTAAATAAACTAAACTTTTAATCACAACTACGTTTGTATGATGCTTCAAATCCAATAATTCTCTGTCCTGTTCTGTTGGTTCTTCAACGGTAATTTCTTTTTGAGCGAAGCTAATGGTTAGATCAAGTTCATGCTCAATATAATCGTATATCGATTGCGCACATGTTTCTTGACTGGGCATAGGGATAGTTGTTTCGATAAAATAGTCTTTGTCTAAAATAACGTTTTCCCCATCAATGTTTCTTACGCGATTGACATTCCAAATTGGTTCTTTTGTGGACATGGTTTTATAGATTGGGTTGGGACGTTCTACCTTTTTCATATAAGTGACCGTTGTTGTAGCGGCTAAGTTTAACTTTTTAGCAAGTTCTTTGAAGCTGACAATTCCAGATACAGGGAAATCAAGCCTGTTTCGATCGATAACCACAGACCCTTTCCCACGTATCTTTTGAATGTAACCATGTTGTGCTAATAAATGCAATGCCTTTCGAATTGTTTCCCTTGATGTTTGATATGTTTCCGCCAATTCATTTTCGGAAGGCAGTAACGTATTAACAGGCAATTGCTCATGATTTATTTGTTCAACTAATTGATGATAAATGCTGATATATTTCTTTTGCATCGTAATCCCTCATTATTGATTGATATCTTTCACCATACCATATAAACAAAGGGCGCGCTTCATGACTCCCTAAAAATAAGCTGTTTTAATTAGTTGTTACATAATAAATGATGGACTCGTAAGGACGCAATGGTATTGTTTCGGAAGTGGGCGGTGAATCAGGATAATTAGACAGTAAGAGAGTACTTTCTTTATGACCTAAATCATCAATGCTAATTTCCGTATGTTCACTGTAAAAATTACTTACGACGATTAATCTATTATTTTGCCAATTGCGAGTATAGGCAAATACACTTGGGTGGTTCATATTGATGATTTTAAAGTCTCCATACGTAATGATATCATATTTTTTCCGTAAAGAAATAAGTGATTGATAATGTTTAAAAATCGAGTTTGGTTCTGTTAGCATCTTTTCCGCGTTAATGGTTTTATAGTTTTTTGCTAATGGAATCCAAGGCGTACCAGAAGTAAAGCCAGCATTTTTCGCTGGTGACCATTGCATAGGAGTACGAGCATTGTCCCTTGACTTTTGTTGTAAAATTTCAATGATGTCTGTTTCTGATTTACCTGCTTCTTTTAACTGATTATACGCATTTAACGATTCTACATCTCGGTATTGGCTGATGGAGGTAAAACCAGCGTTTTTCATACCTAATTCTTCCCCTTGATAAATATACGGGGTGCCTTGCATCATATGCAGTGTTGTAGCAAGCATTTTAGCTGATTCTGCATGGTATGTCTCATCATTTCCAAAACGAGAGACTATCCTAGGTTGGTCATGGTTACACCAAAACAAGGCATTCCACCCGCCACCGTCATACATGCCAACTTGCCATCTGTTGATAATTTCCTTTAACTGAATAAAGTCAAAAGGAGCTACAGCCCATTTTTCCCCATTGGGGTAATCGACTTTTAAATGATGGAATTGGAAGGTCATATCTAATTCTTCACGCTCGCGTTTTGTGTAAAGAATACACTGCTCCAATGAAGTAGATGACATTTCGCCAACGGTCATCATATTATTTGGCTGGAACACTTTTTTGTTTAGCTCATGTAAAAATTCATGAATTCTTGGTCCATCCGTATAAAATCTTCGGCCATCACCATGTTCATCATTAGGGAAACGTTGGTCCTTGGAAATTAAATTGATTACATCAAGACGAAAACCATCAATCCCTTTATTTGCCCAAAATTGGACCATTTTGTATAGCTCTTCTCTAACTTGCGGATTTTCCCAGTTTAGGTCAGCTTGTGTTTTATCAAATAAATGTAAATAGTATTGACCTGTTTCTTCATGGTATTCCCAAGCAGAACCACCAAATTTGGATAACCAATTGTTTGGGGGCCCACCATTTACTGGATCTCGCCAAATGTAAAAATTACGATATGGATTATTTTGAGATTTAGTAGCTTCCTTAAACCAGGCATGCTCGGTAGAAGTATGATTAATGACTAAATCCATAATTAGCTTCATATTACGCTGATGTGTTTCTGCTAATAATTCTTCAAAATCATTCATGGTTCCGTACATGGGATCGATTGCATAGTAGTCGCTGATATCATAACCGTTATCCTTTTGTGGTGATTGATAAACAGGAGTTAGCCAAATTACATCCACTCCTAATTCCTTCAAATAATCGAGTTTATGGATAATACCTTGTAAATCACCCATGCCATTACCGGTTGTATCCTGAAAACTTTTTGGATAAATTTGATAAACGACAGCTTGTTTCCACCAAGCTTCATTCATGTTAACACCTCATTTGCTGATTCTGTTGTTGTTATTCCGTCGTAGTGGAATGGACGGTATTGTTTGGATCGTGAGAAAAATTTGCGCAGTTGCTTGTATAGAAAAAGTAAAAAATTACTACTACGAATGAGTCTACATATTAACTATTATATTTAGGCACTATCTAATCCCTCCTCTAATGATAAGGGTAACTTCCTGTACATCGCTCGGTGTTTACATGCAGCTTTTTTCTACATATAATTGGCAATAAGTCTTACTCTCCCAATACTACGTGGTGAACCCTAGGAGGGTAAGTGAAGCGTCCAAATCCATGTCAAATAGTCAATTCGTTCACCTATCAATCAGTGTTGGTGAAAGCTCATTGTTTGAAGCTCCACTTGATAGCAATGAAGGCTAACGCGTAAGCGCCAGCCAGTTTTTTTAAAAGATCATATAGTTTTATTCGAGTGATTTACGCTTTCGTAGAGCTATAGCATACGTAATGATAAAAGGAACAACGATAACAATTGCCATTCCGATAAAAAAGGAAGTCCAATTTCCTGGAATGATGGAAAATATTCCTGGAACACCTCCTACACCGACCGTAGTGGCTAATACCTTTTGCATGGTGATAAACGCTCCGGCAATAGATGAGCCGATAATAGCTGCAATAAATGGATATTTAAAGCGTAAGTTCACCCCAAACATTGCTGGTTCTGTAATACCGAGCCAGGCAGAAATTCCAGAGGTTCCTGCAAGACCTTTTAACTTATCATCTTTTGCTGCAAGCATTATCGCAAAGGCGGCTGCACCTTGAGCGATATTAGATAACGCCAGGATCGGCCATAGAAACGTGGAACCAGTGCTGCCGATTAATTGTAGATCAACAGCAAGGAAGGTATGATGCATTCCGGTAATAACCATTGGCGCATACAAAGCTCCATACACGAAGCCACCAATCACCGCGTATTGATCGAACAATGCTACTAACCCATCTGTAATCCAATTTCCAATGGTAAAGGTAATCGGTCCAATAATAATAAACGTTAAGAATCCAGTTACGAGTAATGCGACAGGCGCTACGACAAGCAATTGAATAGAATCCCATATGCGTTTCCGTAAGAATAATTCAATTTTTGCTAGTAACCATGATGCAAATAATACGGGCAATACTTGACCTTGATAACCAATTTTATTTACTTCTAGTCCGAATAAATTCCATGTTGGCACTGTTCCTTCTTTTAAAGCTGCACCATATTCCCAAGCATTGAGTAAAGCTGGATGTACAAGGATTAACCCAAGCACAATGCCTAATAATTCGCTACCACCAAATCGTTTCATTGCTGACCAGCCAATTAAAGCAGGTAAAAATGTAAGTGCTGTATTTGCAATTATATTAATCATATCAGCAATACCGGCCCATTGCGGGTACATTTCAATAACAGCTTGTCTTCCAAAAATGCCCGGATTAGCTAGAATGTTATTGATCCCCATTAAGAGACCTGCTGTTACAATAGCAGGCAAAATAGGAATAAAAATATCGGCAAGCACTTTAACCCCTCGTTGCAGGGCGTTTTGTTTCTGCCCGCTAACTGCCTTCACTTCCTCCTTAGAGGCTTCCCGAATTCCGGTTTTCTCTATCATCGCTTGATACACTTTATCAACCGTACCTTGACCAATGACGACCTGGAATTGACCATTTGCCGTAAATGAACCTTTTACTATATTTAAATCTTCCAACGCTTGAGTGTCCACTTTGTCTTCATCTTTTAATGCAAACCGAAGTCTTGTAACACAGTGTGTAGCAGCTTGGATATTATTCGCACCGCCAATTGCTTTAACAATGTCCTTTGCCTCTTCTGCAAACTGGATGGTGGATTCTGCCTGCTTCGTTTGCTGTGTTTGCTGTGTTTGCTGTGTTAAAGTAAACAGTTCATCACCAGCTTGAATGGATGTGTTTGTTGTAAGGTTTGAAAGGCTCCATTCAGCGCTATTCGTGATGATAATAGGAGTCACTAAATTAAAACCCTTTTTCTTTATCAAATCCATGTCAAAGATAAGGAGTGTGTCTCCTTTTTGGACTCGATCTCCTTGTTTTACAAAGGCATCAAATCCTTCGCCGTCCAAACTAACTGTTTCAAGACCAATATGAATAAGCAACTCAATACCGGTATCGCTTTCAAGCCCAATGGCATGTTTGGTTGGGAAAAGTTGAACTACTTTACCGGAAAAAGGAGCGACAACTTTCCCTGTGCTCGGTTCAATAGCTAAACCTTCTCCCATCATTTTTTGTGAAAAGGTTGGATCAGCGACTTTTTCTAATGATATAACATTTCCGCTAAGGGGTGCATAAATCGCTTGTTTTCCATTCCCCATTGGAATTCCTCCTCATAATATTATAATTAACCAAAAATAACATGTATATACAAGTTAATTGTATTATAACTTGTATATACATGTTTTGCAAGCGTTTTATATGAAGAATTAATATCTTTTAATTACTTAACAGTATGGGCGATCATGAGAAGATCAAGCGCATATGCTGTAAAGTCGCGCCTCGCCGCCGTAAAGTTGCTCCTCGGAGCTGGAAAGTCCGTGCACCGCAGTGGAAAAATCGAGTACCACTGTTGCAGGCGCACGCCTCACCGCCGAAGTTGCTCACCCTGCTGCGAAAAGGGTTATATATCAAACGTAAGCTAGTAATAAAATGGAGTATCAAAAATGAGAAATGGAGCAGTCAAATAAAGATGACAAAAGCAAGAGAGGAGAGGGGGGAGGGAGTATTTTTAGCTTTAGCAGCTTGTAGTTTGTGTGCTTCTAACTTGAGGTTGCTTGCAATACTCCTTTATTTCTCCCTTATAAACGAGCTGAAACACATCTGCCTTTTGCAAGTCGTAAGGTGTAATTAACGGAATTGGTTTACTGAACTGAGTTACGTTGCTTTCTTGAAGAACGGTAGCAACAAATTGCGAGCAGAAAAAGGCATTTTTTCTATTAATAGGTCGTTTAAGAACAAAGCCAAATAAACCGATGAAATTATATCGATACGCATCTTTTTCTGCATTTATTTTTCGAATATATTGTTGTATTTTTTGCCACTGCTCTTCTGTGACCGATACAGAATAAATGACACCATTAGCATGTTTAAATAAACCCTCATTCATATTTTCTTTTACAAATCCGCCTATAAAAGGATTTTTAGGTGCTTTTCTACCAAAACTGTAAACTTGTTCAAGCTCTTGATCGAATGCTATGGAAGCGTGATTGTACGGTTTTTTTGTGTACAATTTAATTAATCTCGTGAACCAAGATCTTGTATCTGTAAGAAGTAAATAGATTTCTTTTTGTTGCACCATCATCTCTCCTATCATGAATTAATCCGTTCCTCTTTCTTTGTAATGGTATATACGATACAGCCCTTGGATTGGATTCTAAAATTTTTCTTTAAATGTTTAGAATTCCGTTATGCTGGTTTCTACCTTATTTAAGCTGTTGCTTATAATCTGCCAGTTCGAAAGTTTTGGTTCTGTTAGCTTTTCATTTAGCCACATTAAAAAATCATAATTTGTATTCTTAATAAGATCGCTGTAGATAGCTAACTAGATTGGTAGCCTATTATTTCACTTCTCATTCGAATGAAACGAAATTTATAAAATACAGAATGAAGGTTGTATATGCTTTTGGTGATTCATTATAATATGCACACGTTCGTAGCTGTAGTTACATCCATATTCTTTGGTTTAAAACATATATATGTAATAACACTATACACATGTTTTAATTGTAAATATGGTATGAATCCAAATGAAGATACTTAAGCGATATATCTTTCTACGACTTTAGACGTATTTTCATTTCTTTTTTTATGGATTGCTACTATATAATGTATAATAGCTAACTATAGTTTATACCTAACTATTAATTAATGCAAGGTAGTGTTGTGAATTTTATTAATGTCATAAAGTAAAAAGGTTATCTTTAATTAGACAACCTTTCTACTTCATGGATGAAACCAACTATTGTGAATATTTTATGAAACGAAGTCATGACTAGGTTTTGAAACTAAGAGCCTCAAGTTGCTTCATCTCCAATAGCCCTATCGGAATGCAATCTATGTTCAAGCCAGTTAAGGCTACCTTTTAAAGATAGTTATTAGGATAATGATTTACTAAAAAAGCTTGTCTAGCTTAAGCGCTTAAACTTTACAAAATTTTTCCTGCAGTCTTCGAATCAATAGGGGGCAATTTTTCTTGAGTCTATCCCGCATGTAACTCGTGTAACAATCTGTCCTTCAATTCTGTGAGTGGAACCCAAGCTAGGATAAGCAAGGTACAAAATACAAGTCAATCTAACCTATTGTGTTCAAAGGTTAGGTGTTTAGGGTACTAACAATTAAAGGGGTCTGGGAAGAAGCCCCCATTGCAATTTCTTTCTTTTGCTTCAATTCAGTTGGTATATTGCTTCCAATGCTTTACGTTGTCTCGCTTATAATTCCTTTTCTTTCACTGTTTTCGTCATCTGACTCCAAATAGAGCCTTTTGCTTCTTCGCCATCTTTGATTCTAGCTAATGCCATTTTCGCTTGCATTCGTACTTCAAATTCAGGGTCATTAACCGCTCTCTCCAATGCTTCCACGGCTGTCTTATCGCCTATTTCGTATAAAAATCTCGAGCGCGCCATCGAATTAACCTGCTTTTATCTGTTAGTGTTTGCATCATTTGGGACCAACTGCAAGTTAAATGTCAGATACTAGTCATTCAACAATCGGTAGGGGATAAAAGAAAATTCTCCTCTATGGATTGAAGTTTCAGTTTATAAATAAATTTTAACAAATAAATGATCTGGAATCTATTTGTAAGGGCTTTCTGTGAAAACGACATTTATTAATATATGTTATAATACTATAGTTGTGTTTTTTTATAGGAGCCTACCATTATAATGGAGAATCTAATTCAAATGGGTGTAAATCGAGTAAAGGGATGTAATCAATCCCAGAATGCATGCGTTTACTTTTCTCATCCATTTATTGTTACATCTTCTCGTAAAGGAAGGTGTTTTTCATTGCACTATAGGAGAGTATAAGATTTTTTTGGTTTATAGTATAAGAAAAACAAAAGGCTTCCGCCATAAGACATGGCGACAAGCCAAGTTTTTCTAATATGTGATGTGGATAAGTGTTTTGTTGATGTGTTTGGAAAAAGAAGGTTTAACAGTTTTAGCAAAAATGATATAGTAAATTCTTTATTGGCTTAATTTGGGGCAATTTTAATTAATATGGCTAGCCAAAAGGGATTTACATTATTTGTTTCTTTTTATCCCGTCCATAGAAATTTTAGACCTTTTATAGAATCACAACTAGATCATTGCTTAAATAAGCGAATAGGGTAACAAGTTTCATGCAAGGGGGAAAACAGATGGAAAAACTAGCAATGAGTGAATCAAAAACTATTCAAACAAGATTGGTTTTGCCACCGGATACGAATCATTTAAATACCATATTTGGTGGGAGAATATTAGCGTATATTGATGAAATTGGCGCACTATGTGCTATGCAGCATGCAAAAAGTACCGTAGTGACAGCATCTATTGATTCCGTTGATTTCTTATCACCTGCAAGAGCAGGAGATTCGTTAACTCTAGAAGCTTTTGTTACTTATACAGGAAGAAGTTCCATGGAGATATATGTGAAAGTAACTGCTCGCGATTTAATTAATCAGGAAGAGCGTTTAACGACAGAGTCCTTTCTCACGATGGTTGCTGTCAATGAGGAAGGAAAACCAATACCAGTACCACAAGTATATCCGGAAACGGAAGAAGAGAAAATTTTATTTGAGTCGGCTCCTTTTCGTAGAGAAAACCGGAAACTGCGTTATACCAATCGAAATAAGTAAGTAAAGAAAAAACTGTTGATCTATTGTGGATCGACAGTTTTTTCTTGTAGTAGTGAACGAAAACGAGCTTCAAATAGCTTGCGATCTTCTTCAGAAAAAGCTTTTGGCCCTTTCGTTCGCTTTCCGCTTTTCCTTACCATTGCATTTAAGTAACGTGTCTGTAAAAGGGAATCTATATTTTCGTTTGTGTATAGAAACCCTTTATGGTGCATCACATTGCACCCTTTAGCAAGTCCTAATGAAGCCAGACCATAATCTTGTGTGACAATAACGTCCTCCTGACTGGCGAGTTTCATTATTCGATAATCGGCAGCATCAGCTCCAGAATCAACATAAATGGTTTTGACTCCTTCAGGCGTAGTTTTACTAGAATAATGGGAAAAGCTTTGTACAAGTGTTACGGGAATTTGGAATTCTCTCGCTAACTTGATAATCTGATCTTTTACAGGACACGCATCAGCATCGACATATATTTGCATTAAAATAACCTCTCCATCGTTCTTTTGCATTGCAGTGAGCATAATTCGAATACCCGTAAAAGTCAAGTCATATTGCCGAGCATGCCAAGTTATTATAGGAGTTATCTTCTCGTGATTCCTGCTTTATGTTAATTTAATAAAAGAATGTTCACCTATAAAATTGTGTGGATATACACCTCGTGAGCTTGCTCAAACACGGACGGGGAACAAAATGAAGCGAAGTTGGAATCGTTAAAAGTATATGGGAGGCGTGTATCAAGTTGGGTTTTAATTCTCCTCATCGTTAGTTTCATTTGGAACAATATTACTGGAGTAATCAAGTGAATCTTCTATCAGTGGGGGGGCATTCACCTCCCACTGATTGTTAGTACCGCAAGGGTATGACCTAAAGGCCTCTGAACGAATCGGGCATTTAGGTGCTGTTATCTCCCACTTAGACTTGTTGTATTACAGATTATCCAAATCCTGAAGAGTCCTACAGCACCTTGGTTAAAACTTAGAAAAATAATGATTTCATTGTCGAGCGATATGGATTATAATTACTAACAATTATAATCCATATGCTTTTTAAGATTTCTGTGATTTATTCGTTCAGCGTTCAGATAGCAGCTGGTTTGGAGGCTGATCACAGTGATACCTTAATCTGCACAACTAGGAAGTGCTTAGCTGTTTGCTTTTAATAGATTAGGAGAAGCGATTAATTATTGGAAAGAGGTGATACCATGCGGTTAGTCAAACCAAGTTTGAAATGGGAGAAGGAGCATCGAGCTTATTTGGAAGAGTGGGGTCCAACGCGAATGATTCCCAGCAGCTTCGAGCTAACAGGCCACCAAACCTATGAAACGTATTTACATGCACTTGCTGAACGAGAGAGTGGACAAGAAAAATGGGTGCCTAGCTCCAGTTATTTTTTAGTAAACGATAAAGAAAAAATAGTTGCTATGGTTGATATTCGACATGAACTTAATGATTTTTTATTCCAAGTGGGAGGGCATATTGGTTATGGCGTCCGACCATCCGAGCGAAGCAAGGGCTATGCAACGAGAATCCTTTATGAGGCGTTACAGAAATGTAAGGAGTTGCAAATCAAACAAGTACTCGTTACCTGTACTACGGATAACATCAGATCAGCAAAAGCGATCCTCAAAAATGGGGGAAGAGAGGATCATCCACATATAGACGAAGATGGTCGGGAGACGAGGAGGTTCTGGATATACAATGAGTAATTGCTTAGAGACAATCCACTTTGATAAGATGATTGAAACCGATTGGCCGAATGTAAAGTCTATTTATATAGAAGGGATTGCTTCAGGAAATGCAACATTTGATGAGGAACCACCATCGTGGGACAAGCTACTTGACCGCTTGTCGCATTGTAGTTAAGGAGGCTGGACGAATCGTTGGGTGGGCTGCATTACAGCCTATTTCCAGTAAAAAAGCACTTGCTGGCGTAGCTGAACTAAGTATTTATTTAGGAGCATCAAGCAGAGGAAAAGGGATTGGTAGCAGGCTAATGGCTTATGTGATAGCGGAAAGTGAAGCAAACGGATTTTGGACACTACAATCTGGGGTTTTTCTGGAAAATATAGCTAGTATTCATTTGCATCATAAAGCCGGATTTCGGAATGTAGGTGTTCGCCAACGAATTGGCAAGCTTAACGGGGTTTGGCGAGATATCATACTTTTAGAACGAAGAAGCAATACAGTGGAAAAAAGATAGAAGGTGAATTAGAAAAATCTAAGGACTTATTGATTCTGCGATAATCGGGGTTTTTCATTCATCCCCCACTGATGGTTAGTAACGTAATGGTATGACCTAAAGGCCTCTAAACGAATCGGACATTTAGGTGCAGTTATCCCTACTTAGACTTGTGCAGTACAGATTATCCAACTCCTGAATTGGGAGTCCTACAGCACCTTATATATATGGGATAAACTCAGTAGCATTTAATCATTGCAAAAAGGGAATTTTCAATGGAGGAAAAGGCTGGAACACTCCTTGCAAAAAATGGATAAACCGCCTGAATTCAAATTTAAAAGCATTGATTTCAGGCGGTTTTATTTCATGTGATCTAAATGAACGGTGTTTCCATTTATGTCTGAGCTCTTTTGCCTAGCGCTGCAACGAGATATGTCCGATTGCCGCTAGAGGCGCTTATATGACATAACGTACTAGCATTTTCTTGCTAATTCAGCGATAGGCGTTGTCGACAGATCTTTAGGAGCAAGCGTAAAGCTGATCGAAAAATCATCAAACTTACAACGATATTTATCCAGCTGGTCTTGACCACAGGAGTTACTTCCTAATCCGTTCTGTTGTTTATCAAGGTGAAGGACGAGATAATCTTGTTCCACTAAATCAATTGTATGTTTTGCCTTTTCCAAATCTCGATCCTCATATTTGGAAACACTGAAGTTAAGCGGCTCTTCTGTTTGGACGAGTAATGCAGTATCTTGATTTGCCAAACTTATCCAATCACAATCCATATGGTTGCCGTTCTCTTGTGGCTTAATATAATCGACAAACAACTCATCTACGCTAGCGTGAAACACACCAGGGTATGCAGATTGACAGGAGTCGACGTAGTTTTCATGTGGTCCTAATCCACGCCAAGACACGTTTGCAAATCGCTTATTAACATGCATCTTGACCCCGATTCTTGGTAGCATAGGCGGTGCATTTTCTTTGCGGCCGGAGGCAATTCCTTCTACCTTCAGGTGTAGTTTTCCTTGTGGTGTGATGGTATAGCGATAGGATAAGTCGTAGTACCAGGAACTATTCGTCGTTCCATAGAAAGCATGTACATTCCATACGAAGTTCCCATCTTTTATGTCGTATGCCACATTACGAACTATATGGTGATCCAGATGCATAAAGTATTTGTTTCGATAATCTTCCAGAATATACATATCATTATCAATCGGAGCACGCCACCACGTAAATGCCGGTCCCTGTTCAATTCGTTGTTCGCCATCGAAGGTTGCAGTGAGCAAGTTTCCGCGTACACGATCAAAGCAGTAGGTGAAATTGCCGCCAGTTACCATTACAGTACTTCCTTCTGTTAGTAGCTTCAGCTCAGGTGCTTGCGAAACGGTAATAACTTGTTGAGGTTCTTTATGGTAGACAAAGACGGATTTCGTAACTTCAAACTCAGCAGGAGCCCACTTTGTATCCTGTTTTAATCGGTAAATAAAGTGAACGGTATATTGCGCCCCAGGTTGGTAATGTTCTAAAGCTGGATAATGAATTTGGAATCTAGTTGTTTGTCTGGCTGCTAAATTAGGCAATGGTAGTTCTGTTTCTTCGAGCAGCTCATCATCTTCATAAAATTGACAAACAAGTTTGTAAGCTCCTAAACTAGTAAAGTCGAGCCGATTGGTTAGTTGATACATTCCTGACGTTATATCAAGAGGTGCTGTTTGTACCGGTTCGATCACTTTTTTATACTCCATTAAACCTGTTGATGGTGTGCGATCTGGCATGATGAGACCGTCAATACAGAAGTTTCCGTTCGTTGGCTCATCCCCAAAATCTCCGCCATAGCGATAATATACCTTCCCATCTTCTGTAACGGTTTTAATCCCATGATCAAACCATTCCCAAATAAAACCACCTTGCAAATGATCGTGACGGTAGAAGAGTTCTTGATATTCTTTTAGATTCCCAGGGCCATTTCCCATTGCATGTGCATATTCACATAGTATATGTGGTTTTTCTGTTTTTCTAATAACTTCATCCATGGTTAATTTACTGTCGTGTTCTAACCATGTGTACATAGTAGTATATACATCGCTTACTTCAGCTTCAAAATCCCCTTCATAATGTACTAATCGGGTTGGGTCGGCTTGTTTGACGTATGCTGCCATTTTTCTGAAGTTATATCCAAAAGCGGATTCATTTCCTAATGACCACATTATGATGGATGGGTGGTTTTTATCTCGTAATAACGTCCGCTTTATCCGGTTAACATACGCTTCTTCCCACTCGGGGTTATCTGAAATCCATTTGTAATCACCAGTTAATTCAAAACCGTGACATTCTAGATCTGCTTCTGCAATCACATACATACCGTATTTATTACATAAGTCATAAAAGTAAGGCGCGTTTGGATAATGCGCTGTACGAACAGCATTCATATTATGTTGTTTCATGAGAATAATGTCTTGTTCTATACTATCATAAGTGGTTACACGTCCTTTATCTGGACTATAATCATGTCGGTTGACACCTTTTAATTTAATCGCAACACCATTTACAAAAAAACACTTTCCTTTTACTTCGATTTGTCTAAAACCGATATCTTGTTCGATGATTTCAACTATTTGACCATTGTTATAAACGGTGATTATCAGTTTATATAAATAAGGGTGCTCAGCAGACCATTTTACCGGATTTTGAACTTCCTGGATTAAACTTTCGCTTCCATTCTGCTCTTTGGTAAAAATAACCTCTCCCTCAGCGGTTTTTAGTTCATAGTGTATCCTCTGCTTTTGCAAATGGTCAAACACAGGGTTTACAATTAATGTAGCTTCTTTATACATATCGTCAAACTGTGTTTTAACTGTAAAGTCATATAGCCCTACTCTCGGTCTAGCAAAAAGATCAACATCTCGGAAGATACCGCTTAACCACCACATATCCTGATCCTCTAAATATGTTCCATCAGACCATTGGAAAACACGAACGGTTAACGTATTCGTTCCCTCTACTAAAACATCACTTAAATCAAATTCACTTTGAATTCTGGCTCCTTTACTATAGCCGATAAATTCATCATTTACATAAACTTCAAATGCTGAATCAACGCCTTGAAAGCGTAGGATATATTGATAGTTACGGTCCGTTTGCTTGACTTCAAATGCTCTTCGGTAAATACCAGTCGGATTTTCTGTCGGTACATACGGCGGTATAATAGGAAAGTTATACCATAAGTCGGAATAGTGCATATTGCCATAGCCTTGCATTTGCCAATTTCCGGGAACTTCAATAGTATCCCATGACGAGTTATCAAACTCCGTTTTATAGAAATCTGCCGGGCTATATTCTGGAGCATCTAAGAACAGAAAGGACCATTCTCCGTTTAAATTTTGATAGAAATGTGGTTTTTTGCTTGCTGATAGGCTTGTGAAATGTGCCCTTGCTTCTAATCTGTTAATCCCATCTAGTTTATGATTTTCCCATCTCTTTTTAGTTATGACCATTTTCTTCACCCTTTATTTTTTCTTTTCTTTCATATCTTTTGTAGCAAATAAATGCAAAGCCAATGAAAATGACAATCCCCACTACGTTGTAAGTAAGGCTGAATAATGGATTCATCGACCCTTCCGCAACAACTCCTGTCGCAAAATAATCCATCAACGCAGCAGGTGAAGGGAATGTGGAAACAAAGAAAGCGAATAAAAAGAATACTAATAGCATAATCCCCATGACTATTCCTGTTGAGCGTTTTCCTACTTTAAACGTTCTCGGAAGATCGTCTTTTTTAACTCGAAACATGATGTAAGCAATAAGTAAGAAAAGTACAGGTATTAGTGATGTTGCAGCTGTCATATTAATCAATGTTTTTAACAAGGAATTGACAGAACCAATTCCTAAGGCAGGAATAATTAATAATATAGTTACAACAACTGCTTGCAAGGTTAAAGCGTTAGTAGGATTCCCTTCATGGTTTGTCTTAGCAACCCATTTCCCGAAGATGCCTTCTGGGATCTCGGAGAACAAAATCTTAACTGGTGCAGCAGTCCAGATTACTAACGAACCGACAGCACTTAATAGCATGATTAAGCCTACAAATCTTGTAATGCCATCACCAATGCCAAAATAGCTACCTAAAATTGCGAAAGCTTCAAATAAAGCATCCGAGTAGTTATCCTGAAGTGCTTCCGCAGGCATGATTAAACCTACCGCTACTGAGCCTAAAGCATACATAATTCCAATGGAAAAAGCAGCAATGATGATGGTTCGAATAAAGGTTTTATTACCACCTTTAATGTCTTTTACATAGACGCCAATGGCTTCTGCCCCTCCAACTGCTTGTAAAATCCAAGCTAACGTGGCAAAGTAATTCCAATTCATCGATGGCATAACCGATTCGCTCGTAAATTCCTGTGCTGATGGTTCACCTAAAATAAATACGACAGCTAAGGCAAAAACGATAAAGCCAACCCCCATTAAAATTCGCGCTACCCCTGATACGTCTGTCACTTTCGAAATCCAGGAAACACCTTTAATGGATACAAATGTAGCTAACCAGAAAAGGAAAATGGACAGAATGGAAATAGCAATGGTTGCGCCACTTCCAAAAATATTTTTTCCTGTAAAGGTGTATGAAGCATAGATTAATATTTGTGGCAGTAACGCGGTAAAATAAAATAAGTTGACAAAAAAGTAAGACCATGATCCTAGAAAAGCCCATTTTTCACCTAACGATGTTCTAATCCAGCTGTATACCCCTGATTCAGACTCGGCGTTGGCTGAAGAGAACTCACCAATCATTAGAGCAAAAGGAATAAAATAAAAGATAGTGGCGAATAAAAAAGTAAGTACTGCAGATAAACCAATACTTGCAGTTGCATTTATGATGTTATTAAATGCAAAAACTGCCGTAAAAGCCATTAACAAAAATGAGGTTGCGCTAATCTTTTTTCTATTTTCTGTCACAATTTTAGCTCCTTTCTTTGCTGTTAGACACTTACAAGATGTACATGTACAAAGGGGTTTGTTACTATAAATATAAGCAAACTATTTGTGGTTGCGCTTTCATTGTATCGATTATGATCAGTAAAGTGAATGTTCCCTTGTTGTTTGTTCTTGACATTATGTTGCAAGGAGGAATTTCATTGTTTCATTCTATTGGTACTTTCCAAACAGATGAGCAACTGGCTAGTGATTTTTACATTTATGAATGTGGCTTTGAGGATGTAAAGCCAAGAGACCCATATCAATATCAGCCAATTGATTATTATTTAATTCATTACATTCTTGAAGGAGAGGGGCTATTTTTTATTAACGATGAAGTACATCATTTAGGTGCAAAGCAGGGGTTTATTATCCCGCCAAACACGAAAAATAATTATTATCCACTTGTAGGAAATCCATGGAGCTATCGGTGGATTGGCTTTAAAGGTGCTGCCTGTTATGATTTATTTTCCCGATGCGGGTTATTAAGAAATACTGCTAATGGGGTGGAAAATTTCACGTATCGCTATGAAAATAAACGAAAAATGGATGATCTATTTGCTAGTGTGTTTACTTATTCACAAAACAGAAAGCCATATGCTGCGATTGGAGAAGCCTATCATATTATTAATCTATTCATCGAGCAATATGAAGAAGAAATGAGATGCAGGATAACGCAAGGAGAGAAGTATGTAAAATATGCGATTGATATGATTGAGAAAAATTATGATCAGTCTGCTTTTTCCGTTGAACAGCTAGCGCAAATGATAAAAATTGAGCGTTCCTATTTGTATCGGCTGTTTAAAAAGTATTTAAATGTAAATCCAACACACTATATTGTGCAATATCGCATTAATAAGTCGACAGAATTGCTTAAGAAAAGCAGTTCTAGCATTGAAGAGATAGCTTATTTAGTTGGTTTTAATAATCCTTCGCATTTTTCAAGACAGTTTTCAAAATGTAAAGGTATATCGCCGTCGAAATATCGGTCTCAATTTAAAATTATTGATACGGAGCAGAGAAATAAAGAGAATAAGTTGAGTTCATCCATCTGATCAAGCAGAAGCGTGTATCATATATTCATAACACCACATTCATTAATTAAATTAATTAATGAATGTGGTGTTATTTATCCCGCTTATAAGGTGCTGTAAGACCCTACTTCGGGGGTTAGAGGAGTGCAAAGAAGTGGGATAACGATACCTACATTTCCCAATCATGGAAGGTGATCTTAGGGATGCCCCGTAAGGTTATGCCAATGTATGAGAATGAAAGTAAGCCAACTGGATGAAGGTTCACTTTATCTCCCAAGGGGTGAGGGAGTTGGGTGCGCAAGATGGTCACTACCGAAGTTCGAGGGCGTTTCAGTCGATGCTGATTCGAAAATAATCACAATTAATCCCGCTACTGCAGCTAAAGGATTAACGCTGTTAGCAGAGAAAAAAATTTTATACAGCAAACGTGGTTTGGGAAAATTTGTAACCCCTGAAGCAAAAGCTATCATCGTTAATAAACGAAAAAATCAAACGTTAAAAAAACTGTTAGAAGATTTGGTGATCGAAGCAGAACGGTTAAAGGTCGACGAACAGGAGCTTATGCAGCTGCTTCAACAAGAAATAACGAATCGTAAGGGGGAAGTGTAATGGAAGTGATCGTATGTGATAAGCTAACCAAAAAGCAGAGGCAAATGTTTACATTAAAGGATTTATCCTTATCAATTCAGGAAAATACGATAATCGGTGTAATCGGGCGAAATGGGGCGGGAAAAACAACATTGCTAAAAATACTTGCTGGATTATGGAGAGGTTCATCAGGTAACGTACGTGTATTTGGGGAAGATCCTTTCAATAGCTTAAGAGTATCTGCAAATACCATTTACATTAGCAATGAAATGGTATTTCCAAGCTCCTTATCTTTATCAGCCTTACTCACTGAAGCGGGACGCTTTTATCCAAGCTGGAATGACAGAATCGCTCGGCGACTATTCGATTATTTTGCTTTCCGCTCTAATGACTTGTATACACAGCTTTCGACTGGGAAAAGAAATACTTTTAACGCCATTATCGGATTGTCTTCTCGTTGCCCCATCACGATATTTGATGAACCAACAACAGGAATGGATCAGGCAGTACGCAATGATTTTTACCGTGCTTTACTAAAGGATTATTTGGAAGTGCCACGTACCATCCTGTTTTCTAGCCATCACTTAGAAGAGATTGAAGAACTGCTCGAATATGTTTTGCTGTTAGATAAAGGGAAAAAACAATTCTATCTTCCAATGGACGAATTAAAACATGAAGCTATCGGTTTAACCGGTAGAACAGAGCTGATTTATACATATATACACGGAAAAACGGTGATCTATCGAGAGAGTATGGGAGCCGATACAACATATGTCGTTGTAAAAGCAAATGAAGTTAACATGGGAAAAGCAAAACGGCTTGGTATCCACGTTACACCTGTTTCAGCTAGTGATATTTGTGTCTATGTAACCAGTTCAGAAAAAGGAGGAATAGATCATGTCTATCAATGATGTCTCACTGTCATCGATTGTTTGGAAACAGTATCAATATAAACAAAAAAGCTATGTCGGCATTTATGTGTCTTTAATGGTATTACATACAACTTATCTCAGTATTATTTGGAATCGATGGGTCAGTTTTTTTTACAGGAGGAGGGATGGATAATTTCAATTTTTATATGAATTACTTTTCCTCCGATATGGCAATAATTTTTACCGTTATTTGGGGAGGGATTAGTGCTGCATTAATTACAACAAAAGGATATTGGCTAGAAAACTTTATGTTTGTCACCAATCGTCTCAGTAATCATCTCTCAAATATTACCTTTTTAGTTTCTATTAGCATTATAGGTGGGATCACTGCCTTATTGACGAAGTATGTAAATGTCTCCATCCATTATATTTTAGGTCGTGATCCGCTGATACGAATGAGTAATCTGGGAGGGCATGAAATTCTTACTGGTATTATTGCAACGGTTTTATATATATTATTTGCTTGTGCGATTGGTTATTTATACGGGATCATTTTAAAAATGAATCGTTTAATTGCAATCTTGATTCCGGTGCTGTTAATTGGATTTGGCATTGTTGGTAACAACGATGGTGAACTTTATGGTGCAGTATTTAGTTATTTTTTTCAAGAGAACTCTATTATATTGTTTATGATAAAAGTTATAGGAGCGATCGGCATTTTATTCAGCTTCGCCATCCTGCTCTCCAATAAGAAGGAGGAGCTACGATGATGACTGTAGCAGCCTATCTGCCAATCCTTATTATGATCCTTTTCGTAATAGTAATTTTAGCTATTATAAAAGTTCTTAAAAACCGTGTTCATCACTATCATCAATATATACGGGGGATTTTTCTCGGTTATCTAGTTATACTAGTGATTGCTACTGGGGCGTCGTTTGCTTTTCCTTATAAAGAGGTTAAAAAAGAAGACGAGAAGAATGAAATAGACCTGTTTAACTATTTTGTCGGGGATCGTAACTGGGAAGAATTAGTTCCATCCTATCAACAAAAACAGTGGGAGTTTCCTGTACCAAAAAAATTAAATGTAACATCGCATGGTGGTATGGTAAATGTATATATTGAAAAGACAAATGATGTACAAAATCAAGTTGATATTCGTTATTTTCAGGCACCATATCTCTTTAATGGAGTCAACATCCAGCAGTATATAGGAGATATGCTACTTCCAAAGGTTGCTCTTCAAGGTGAACAACTCACCATTCAAAATCCTAAAGAAACAGAAGTAACCTTTTATACTTTAGAAAATGAGCTGTCTTTTAAACAATTTACTAAAGAGAGTATATCGACTGATGCAGAGTTACAGGGTGGTGAAAATGTTATTTTAATTCGAGTTGATAAAGACGTTGAGGTAGAATTAACAGGGGATGTTTCTTACTTAGATGAATAAGCGGCACAATAAAAAGTCTCCAATTTGGGTGGAGACTTTTTTATTGTGTAGGACACTATTAAATGAGGTGCTTGTAGATAACGAAATAACCGACTAGTCACGTCCGGCTTCATCGCCCAGCAACGATGCGACTTTAGAAATGCGCCCTACGATAAGGCCTCATCGGTTCGTCGATAAGAGGGGAAGGCCGACTAAAAACGGGCTTGCCGCCCAGATGTCAGCATCCCCCTGTTTTTAGTGGCATGATTCCTAAATCTTTAGTTGATTCGTTCCATTCGCTACGTTGCTAAACGGGCGCTTGCGCCTTTGCGTTTGTATAAAAAGTCGGGTATCGCAGCTACTTCTAAACACATGTGAAGGGGGTGACTGAAAGTTAAGTTAATACAAGTTGAGCTATTTTAGTATTTTCTTTGTTGGCTAATTGCTACTTCTTACCTACGCATCAAGGGGATTTATGTAAATAAATATAGGCTAAAGTTCCTCTTAAAACGAGGTTTTTAATACTATATAATGGAAGTAATATAGAAATAGTTGTAGTTGGGAGAAAGAAGTGCTGAGGTGAAGAAATGGAATCATTGCATTGGATTAATAGCCAAATAACCAGAACGCAAAATTCACTATATATGCTAAACCTTCAATTGGAAGATAAGCGAAGAGAATTAGAGCGACTTGCATTAGCACAATCAAATTTGCAAGATCGCCAGGAAGAATTTAGACAGCATACATCTTGGTGTACTACTCCTGAATTGACGGATAATACATGGGCAGGGCATTTAGCTGATCAATATCAGCAGTGGAGAGAAAATAATCTGAAGAAAAGTTATGTGGATCTATACAACCATCAATTAGCAGAAACGATAGAGCAGCTAAACAATAAAATTAGAGAAATAAAGCAATCGATCATTGATATTCGAATGGATCTAACAGCTCAAAACCATACATTAGACGATTTATATGGTAAACAGCGAAGGGAGTTAATGAATTAATGAGTGAGGAAATAAAAATAGCACATGGCCCAATACAAAAAACGATTACAAAACTGGAGATGACTACACAACAACTTAACTCGGATATGACGAGTGGATATGTAGGGGAAAACACGCTCGATATGACCAAAAAATTGGAAGAATTGAATCATTTGTTAGAGGATGTTTTAGCTTCGTATCAAGTAATGCTATTGGAACATGGCAAATCAACAATGGATGCGGTTGATCAGTTTATTGAATCAGAACAATCTATTGCCTCATCGATACAGTTTATAAAGTAAAAGGTAGAAATTGCACTCCTTATCACCCTTATAGGAGGTTTTTTTCATGAAAGTGTTACATAAAGAAGGAATTATTGATTATATAGAGGAATGCAGCCTCAAAGCAGTTGGAATACAACAACAGATAAAAGCTATTTTGCAAGCTGTCAGAAAAATTATTGCATTGAAAGAAGCTTTAAAAGGAAAAGGCGGGAGCGCAATTCGTTCTTTTTATGTAGACGTTCATGAGCCTTTTTTAATTTATATGGATCATTTTTTAACCTCATATCAACAAACATTACAGCAAATGAAAAACGCTGTACAATCCTTTGAGCCGGACGAGAAGGGTTTTATTCACCAGTCATTTTTTGAACAGGACTTAGAGCAGGGGGTCAGAAAGCTTGAATACGTCATACAGAGTATTACACACGAAGCAAATGCAGAGCTTATGAAAATACAAGATATCATCCAACTTCCGTTATTAGATGATGGTGAACTGTTACATCAGACATGGCAAGCGAAAAATAGAAAAAATAATATAATTGATCAGTTATATACTTTGGATCAGTCACAAACAAAAGCATTGGATCCGCTTATCCAAGATTTGATCAAAATGAAAAATTATCTATCCGATATGCAGCATATCTTTACTTCAACTAATACATCTATTACAGAGTATGAAAAAACGAAATTAGAGAATGTGGAAAATTATGAGGAAATAGCAGAGAGAAGTCGATTTAGAAAAAGGTATGATAAAAACAGCGAGAATTGATAATACCTAAAAGTAAAATTTACTGAACAAGTAAACTAAAATTGTATGTCATTTTGAAAACAAGCTCTTTTTTATAGTCCAGTCATGAGTGAGCGCTACGGAAGTTTAACCGTTATGTAAAGGTGCCGTAAGAAATCCATTTGGTTTACGTAGTAGTTAAATGTAACGGCGCCTTATTTGAAAAAGCAAGAAGGTTTGTCCAGCAATTACATTACGATAATTTTTTATATTCCCCATGTGTTGAAAGAAAGCACGTGAAGATTACTTTGTCCAGTACTTTTATAAGGTATCAGTTCGGTTATATTTTTCTTAATATAATTAAAATTAAAACTAAAATATGCTACCAATTATTTAGTTCACTCCCAAAAAGGTCACTTGGTCATTTTTAATATGAAATATAGTATATGGCGATTTAGTAAAACTACATCAAATATTGTGGTTTTTAGAAAACAGCTGCTTTAAAACGATGCTGAGTCTAAGCAGGTCGTTTAAATGGATTTATTTTACAAAAAGAATAAAATGTGTAGTATAGGGGTTATGTATACATGTCGTTAGGAGGGACTGGATGAAAAGAGGATTATTGCATCATGTAGAAATCAACGTATCTGATTTAGCCCAGAGTATACAGTTTTGGAGATGGCTACTAGAGGAGCTTGGGTATTCCGTATATCAAAAATGGGATACCGGGCAAAGCTGGAAAATAGCAGATACATATCTTGTATTCGTGCAGGCAGATAAAAAGTTTATAGCTGATGGATTTCATCGTCGTAGAGTAGGGCTGAATCATTTGGCGTTTTACGGAGAATCAAAAAAGCAGATTGATGAGATTACAGAAAAAATAGTTGCTAAAGGGATTCCGATTTTATATGAAGATAAGCACCCTTACGCCGGGGGACCTAGCCATTATGCAGTGTTTTTTGAAGATCCCGATCGGATAAAAGTAGAAGTCGTTGCGTCGGTGGAGTAAGATAATGGAGAGCTCCGTTTGTTTATTGCTAACTGAGTCTTGCACTTTTATTCATCCGCATGCAATAATAGAGGGAACATTCAATCAGTGGGGACTTTTATCTCATTAATTGTTAGTATTACAAGGATACAGCTTCAAGACCTTTGAACGAATCGGACATGTGAGTTGCAGTTGGTTATTCCAGCTATTCTTCTGAGTTCACCTCGTGAGATGGGAGGAGTTAGTTTAACTGCTAGTGTTGCATGTAGGATAAAGAATTTTTAGTTAGGGATGAAAAAATGAGGAAAGAAATAACGTTACAAGTAGACGATAGCTATATAAAGCAATTGCGGCAAGGGTATCCGCTGATACATCAAGAAGCAGTAAAGTCGAAACAACCACCAGAAGAAGGAGCTGTTGTCAAGCTTGTTGACTCTAAACACCGCTTTATTGCTAGAGGCTATTATGGGAAGCAAAATAAGGGAATTGGCTGGGTGCTAACTTATCATAAAGATGAAATGGTAAACGCAAAGCTATTTCAGTCAAAAATACTTACGGCTATCAACAAGCGACAAGGCTTTTATCAATCAGAGGATACAAATGCGTTCCGTGTCTTTAATGGAGAGGGAGACGGCATAGGCGGACTAACGATCGATTATTATGCAGGGTATTACTTGATTAATTGGTACAGCGAAGGAATTTATTCTTTTAAAGATGATGTAGTAAGGGCTTTGGATGTATTGGGTAATTATTATGCGATCTACGAGAAAAAAAGATTTCATACGCAAGGAAAGTACTTAGAAGATGACGATTTTGTGAAAGGGGAGCGCGGTCTATTTCCGATTATTGTAAAAGAAAACGGCATGCATTATGCTGTTTACTTAAATGATGGTGCAATGACGGGAATTTTTCTAGACCAGCGAGATGTTCGAAAGGCGATTCGTGATACGTATGCAAAAGGTAAGCAAGTGTTAAATACATTTTCCTATACAGGTGCTTTCTCTGTTGCTGCCGCTTTAGGCGGAGCAGAAAAGACGATAAGTGTAGACTTGGCGAAACGAAGCAAGCCGAAAACTATGGAGCAGTTTAGCATAAATGGTATTGATTTTGATCAGCATGAAATCATCGTTATGGATGTGTTCGATTACTTTAAATATGCACGGAGGAAACAGTTGCAATACGATCTCGTAATAGTTGATCCACCTAGTTTTGCGAGGTCCAAAAAGCGTACATTTAGTACGACGAAGGATTATCCTGCCTTACTTACAGATGTAATTTCGATTACCAAAAATCATGGAATCATTGTTGCTTCAACAAATAATGCTAGTTTTGGGATGAAAAAATTCAAAGGTTTTATTAGGCTAGCATGTCAGAAATCGCAAGCGAATTATAAAATCCTTGAACAATTTCAGCTACCATCAGACTTTCAAACGAATGAACAGTTTATCCAAAGTAATTATCTGAAAGTGTGCATTATTCAAATACAGAAAAATAAGTAGCTGAGCACAGTTTTGTTAAAAGATAAGAAACCAGCATGGCTTGCCTAGAACGCGAGCCACCATCTATCATGAAAAAACTTTTGCTTTATAATGTTTAGATTCTTAAATACTGTCTAAAATAAATGAGTTAGATAAGTTAAATAGAGTTGTTTTTTCGTACAAAAGTATAAAATGAGATGCTTGTGGATAATGAAATAACCGAATAGCCACGTCCGGCGCATGAGCCCAGCAACTAGGTGACTTTAGAAATGCGCCCTACGATAAGGCCTCATCGGTTCGTGGCAAAGAGGAAGGTCGACTAAAAACGGGCTTGCCGCCCAGACGTCGGCATACTCCTGTTTTAGTGGCATGATTCCTAAATCTTTAGTTGATTCGATCCATTCGCTACGTTGCTAAACGGGCGCCCCGAGCCTTTGTTCCACTATAGGAAAGTATAAGATTTTTTGGTTTATAGTATAAGAAAAACAAAGGCTTCCGCCATAAGACTTGGCGACAAGCCAAGTTTTTCTAATAGTAAAAAATCCTGCATCATTCTAATGATGTGGGATTTTTTAGTCCGGAGCATATTCAATGTCCGAATTTACTCGTCCTCAGCGCATAGTCATTCATTGATGCTAAAAATTGGTCCACTAAACCTGAAAAGTCGCCAATGCATCAAAATATATTCGCTAGGTTTCATCCAATCCCACTGAGTACCGAGTATGAACTGAAGACATGCCTAGGAAGAAAAATTTCAATCTATGAAATATCTAAAAAGATGACTTCAGTAGCTAAATGATGTATATGTACCTAGAACAAACAATTTTCATTTAGCTTAATTTTCTTTAAAATATAATATATAATTATTGTATATTTATTCTGTATAGTGCATAATAATTCATAATATATTTAAAAGGCGGCGATAAAATGGCGATTGGTGTAAAAGAAACATTAAAAGGATTACAAGGTAGAGACTTTTTAACATTGGCAGACTATTCACGTGAAGAGATAGAAGAATTAATCGAATTAGCTCAAACACTAAAATCTAACTACAAAAGTGGATACCGAGATCTATTATTAACAGGAAAAACATTAGGTATGATTTTTGAAAAATCCTCAACGAGAACAAGAGTTTCTTTTGAAGTTGGTATGTATCAATTAGGAGGGAATGGTATCTTTCTAAACTCCAAGGATTTACAAATTGGAAGAGGAGAGACGATTGCAGATACAGCACAGGTGCTGTCAAGGTATCTGGATGGAATAATGATTCGGACTTATTCACAAGCGGATGTAGAGGAACTAGCAAGTCAAGCAAGTATTCCTGTTATTAATGGACTAACAGATGTATATCATCCTTGTCAGGTTTTAGCTGATTTGCTAACTATAAAGGAATTAAAGGGGACGCTCCAAGATTTAAAACTAGCATATATTGGTGATGGAAATAACATGGTACATTCATTAATGCTTGGGGCAAGTATTTTAGGAATGCATGTAGCTGTTGCTACGCCGAATGGTTATCAGCCAGATAAGGAAATTGTGGCAAAGGCAAGTGCGCTTGCAGACCGATCTGGTGGCAGTGTCCACATTACGGATCAGCCTCAAGAAGCCGTTCAGCAAGCTGATGTCATTTATACGGATGTTTGGGCTAGCATGGGGCAAGAGGAAGAACAAGAAAAAAGAGAATTGGCGTTTACGAACTTTCAAGTAAATGCACAATTAATGCGTTTAGCAAAAAGCGACATGAGCTTCATGCACTGTTTACCGGCTCATCGCGGAGAAGAAGTAACTGCAGATGTGATTGATGGTCCTCATTCGGTTGTTTTTCAGCAGACGGAGAATCGATTACATGCACAAAAAGCATTATTAGTAGCTTTAATGGGAGCAACAGATAAAGAGGGCGTTCTTTTCGCAAAACAAAACCCAAGAAATTAACATTTAACAAAACAAGCAATTAGTGGTAAACAGCATTTATCCCGTATAGGTGCTGTAAGACTCCCACTTTAGGAGTTGAATAATCTGTACTGCAACAAGTCTGCCACTTTCCTTTTGCAATAGTAATCACATAAATGAAATTATGGTAAATGATGGAAAACCGCCGAAGTTCACATTTTAACTCACATGAGGTTACATCCCTGTATCTGATGCCCGGCGAAAAGCTCTAAGTAAATAACACTGATTCTGTATAATAAACAAAAAAACAGTGGTGGATAAAAGTAAACACCACTGTTTTATAATTTATGTTACGCCTTCTCTGTTACTAAACTAATTTCGTCTCTACTCTTACTCCAGTGAAATCTATTTCTCTTTGCTGAATATGATAGGAAGAAAATGTATTTTGTAACTTTTGCTTTATAGCTGCTCCGGTTCCTTTAGGGAAAAATGATAACATAGTAGGTCCTGCACCACTAATGACAGTACCATATGCGCCAAGTTCTTTAGCCATTCGTTTGATAGCGTCGTATTTGGCAATTAACTTTGCCCGAAAAGGCTCATGAAAGATGTCTTTTTCCATCATTTTTCCTGCCAGTTCATAATTTTCATTCATCAATGCTGCGATGAAGACATTCCCTATACTGCCAGCTTTTGCAGCTTGAGAACGTGAGTATACCTCAGGAAGTACTTGTCTTGACACATCTGTTTTCAATTCTTCTTGCGGAATGAACACGAGAATATCGATATTTAATTGATTTATTTTGCAAACATCTATGGATTTATCGTCGTTATAGGCAGTAACTACTAATCCGCCAAGTAGAGCGGCGGCAACGTTATCGGGATGGCCTTCTCGTTCCGTAGCCAACTGTAATTTTTCGGTGCTGGATAGACCCAGCTGACAACATTGATTAGCTAACTCGATACCAGCAACAATTGCTGATGCACTACTTCCTAATCCACGAGCTAAAGGAATTGCGCTATTAATGGTCATATAACAAGCCGGGAGTTCCTTTCCATATAGCGCTGCAGTTTGATTGGCTACCTGATAGATAAAATGCTCCTTATAGTTGTTAAAAGCTGGTAGCATTTCTGATTGCTGATCGATCCCCCAAGTATTATTTGCTGAAACGGTTAGGGTAAGATATAAATCCACTGCTAGTCCTAATGAATCGAAGCCAGGTCCGATATTTGCGGAGCTGGCCGGTACGGAAAGGCTAAATGGTTTCATGTGTTAACCTGCTTTGCTAAATATTCCATAACCGCTTGTTCATCATTTGGTAAAGACACTGGGTCGATGTTTAACTCATCAATAGCTGTTTGTGGATCTTTTAAGCCATTTCCTGTTAATACAGCTACAACTTTACTGCCTTGTTTAATCGTTCCGTTCTTTGTTTCTCGAATAACTCCAGCTATGGATGCATTGGATCCTGGTTCAGCAAAGATTCCTTCCGTTTGAGCTAACGTTTTGAAAGCATGAATAATTTCATCATCGCTGACTGCTTTTATCGCGCCGCCTGACTCATTTCTAGCTGTTTCAGCCAGTTTCCAACTGGCAGGATTTCCAATCCGAATAGCTGTTGCAATCGTCTCTGGCTGTTTAATAACTTTGTTGTTGACAATGGCTGCTGCTCCTTCTGCTTCAAAACCAAACATTTTTGGTAGCCCTGTCTGTTTAAAGGCATCGTACTCCTTAAATCCTTTCCAATAGGCACTTATATTTCCAGCATTGCCGACAGGAATAGCTAGAACATCAGGGGCTGCACCTAATTCATCACAAACTTCAAAGGCAGCTGTTTTTTGTCCTTCGAGCCGGTAAGGGTTGACTGAATTAACTAATGTGACGGGCTGTTTTTCACTTAGATGGCGAACCATCGTTAAAGCCTCATCAAAATTACCATCAATTTCGACGATCTCTGCACCATACATAATGGCTTGTGCTAGTTTACCAAGTGCAACTTTCCCTTTAGGAATGACAATAATTGCTTTTATTCCTGCCTTTGCAGCATATGCGGCAGCAGAGGCAGATGTATTTCCTGTAGAGGCGCAAATAATCGAATTACTACCTTCTTCAATTGCTTTAGCGACAGCCATTACCATTCCCCGATCTTTAAACGAACCCGTTGGATTAGCACCTTCAATTTTTCCATATAATTCAATGCCTAATTCCTTGGACAAGTTCGTCAGATGGATGAGTGGTGTGTTTCCCTCATGCAATGTTAGTGCAGGTGTATGATTCGTTGTTGGTAAAAACTCATGATAATGTTTTAGCAGTCCCGGCCAATTCATCTGGTGCATCCCCTTCCACTTTGTAGTAGCTTTTGATTTGTTTGACGACGTCTAATTCATGAAGCTGATTTAATGCATTTTCAAAGGTTGCTAAAGATGTTTGATGTGTAATAAGTATAATTTCCGCCAAGCCGTTCTGCTTCATTGGTGTTTGTAAAATGCGCTTAAAGCTGATGGACAGATCATTAAACAAGGTTGATATTTCGGAAAATGCCCCGATACGATCTTTCACGTGAATACGTAAGTAATACTGTCCTGAGCGTTGCTCACTATTCCGTAATGTGGTTGTAATTCTAGGTTCTAATGAAGCATTGCCACTTATGCCTAGGCGCATATTCTTAATTACAGTTACGAGGTCTGAAACGATTGCTGTTGCAGTAGGCAAGCTTCCGGCACCTGGTCCGTAGAACATGGTTTCACCAACTGCGTCCCCATACACATAAACCGCGTTATATTCATTTTTTACACCGGCTAATGGATGATCATTGGAAAGAAAAGTTGGTTGCACACTTACTTCAATTTGCTGATTTTTACATTGCGCAAATCCAATTAATTTCATCGTATAGCCAAATTTTTCACCATATTGTAAATCCGCTAACTCTAAATCCTTAATTCCATTTACCTCTACTTCAGATAATGCCACATCGGTAGAAAAAGCCAGTCTTCCTAATATCGCCATTTTTCTAGCTGCATCTAATCCTTCCACATCCGCTGTAGGATCGGCCTCAGCAAAACCTAATTCCTGTGCTTCCTTTAATGCTTCCTCATAAGTCATTCCATCATTTGTCATTTTCGTTAAAATATAATTCGTTGTTCCATTGACAATTCCCATAACTTTTTGAATGCGGTCCGAAGCTAAACCATCTGTAATCCCTCGTAAAATAGGTATACCACCAGCTACGCTTGCTTCGTAATAAAAATCACATTTATGCTGACGAGCAGTTTCTTCTAATTCCGTGCCATGTAAGGCAATTAGATCTTTATTGGCACTTACTACATGTTTTTTAGTCCTAAATGCTTCCAGTGTATATTGATAAGCTTCATCAATACCTCCCATTACTTCTATAATAACATCAATTGCGGGATCTTGAAGAATATCTGCTGGATCGGTAGTGAGAAACGTTTGATTGAGATCAACATCACGAACCTTATCTACATTACGAACTAATACGCTTTTAACTTCAATGGAACAGCCTAATTGATGAACGAGCTCTTCTTGATGATTTTTAATAAGCTTAATGACTCCTGAACCGACGACTCCTAATCCTAATAGACCGATAGAAACCTTGTTTCCCACTTCATCACCTCATCGCTTTTGTTTAATAGCTATTTAAACACGAATAATGAAGGATAGCAATAGCGAAATTTTCAAAATAAAAAAATAAACGGCTTACATTTACAAAAATATGATTTATGTGTCATTTCTATGGACTAGAAGAGAAAACTCTGTTTAACCTTTTGCACCCTTTTTGAATAAACTACAAAGAAAGAATGTGCAAAGAGGTGTATAAATTGAATGTTACAACAGTAGGATTTCTCTTCTTTTTAAGTTTAGTATTTGGAGCAGGAGCAGGTTGTTTATTTAATCATATGAAAGTAGGAGCCTCCATAGGGCTTGCGGTGGGGATGTTGATTGTGGTTTTATTTCGAATCAAGCGCTGGTGAACGTTTCATTTCCCTTTGCTAGGCATGTGATATCGTAAACCGGATCAAAAAAAGCAGCAAGTCCTGTTTGGATAGGAAATCTAAAATCATTCATGAACAAATAAATAATGTGGTTCAACAAGTACTGTGCATATGTTCTAGTGCATGAAAATTAACCCTACAGCATAGGTTGGTACGAGGGTTACAATGGTTCTCGTTCCCCAGTTAGACAAGCAATAGTCGTGCAAGACATGTAAAAGGACAAAAAACCGATGTCATAGGGTAAAACGCAACTTGGATAGAAGGTGTATCGTTCACTGATGTAAAGCAGCAATTATCTACGTACTCAAGTAAAGAAAATCAATGTAGCATGAAGTTTTCATTTTTTTTTGATATACTAAAATTACCTCACATCATTACAAGGAGGAAACATCGTTGGGTAAAGAAGCAAAGTTACAAAAGGATGCCATGCGCGTTTTAAAAGAAACGAGCAGAACCTTTTATATTCCGATTACGCTACTAAAATCCGTATTAAAACATACGGTTGGCTCTGCGTATTTATGTATGCGAGCAATTGATGAAATAGAAGATCATGAGCAACTAACTTCTGAGACGAAGCAACATTTGTTGCGATCAACTGGTAAACTATTACAAGAACGATCATTTGATGAAGAGGCGTATTATCAGTTAATAAAGCCTTATGCAGCTATACTGCCAGAAGTAACTATAAGGCTTGCTGATTGGTTAAAAGTTTGCCCTAAAGATATAGTCATTAAAATTAAACAGTCTACAAGTATTATGGCCGATGGAATGGCAAAATGGACAGAAAAAAATTGGGACTTGCGAACAAAAGAAGATTTGGATGAATATACATATTATGTTGCAGGATTAGTCGGTGTAATGCTGTCAGATATCTGGGAATGGTATGACAACACGAAAACAGACTATGACTTAGCGGTTGGCTATGGCAGAGGTCTGCAAGCGGTAAATATGTTAAGAAATCAGGAAGAAGATGCGGAGCGAGGCGTTCATTTTGTTCCAGATGGATGGACAAGAGCAGATTTGTTTACATATGCCAAGGAAAATTTGCAGCAAGCAGAAATTTACATAAAGGATATTCAAACAAGAAACATTTTACTATTTTGTAAGATTCCCCTAGCTTTAGCTAAAAAGACATTAAAGGCATTAGAAAATGGGGAAGAAAAAATGTCACGTGATGAAGTTGAGGCTACAGTAGATGATATTTTAAACCAATAAGTGCCCAAGTATTTGTAGGCTCGAATTGTTGACAAAATAATAACGGCACCCTATAATCATGAACTGTGTTTAAAAACGAGCAAGCCGATGGATTCTTGTCAAGATTATTTCATACTGCCCTGGCAGTATAGGTATGATGAAGGCTTTCGCTATGGTAACTTTGGTAAGTAAAGTGAAGTATCGGGGAATAATCTTTATCCATCCAATGGTCTTTAATGACAAGTGAAGTAGAATGTGTTTGAAAAAGTGGATGAAGAGGTAGTCTAGAATTTCATTGTACTTTGTTTCGAAAAACTGGATGTTGCAAAATATATAACAACAGCTAGAAACAAACGATTATATCAAAGAAATTCGCTGTGCCATTTTATTGAATTTTTTAAACAGCTTGTGTAAGTAAATTATAGGCACTTGCTCCTAAAATTTAGGAGGAAAAACGTGGACTTAAAAAAAGACACGAAGTTAGATTGGCCAGTATTCATGATCAGTGGTGGAATGCTAATACTGTTTATTCTATTGTCACTTTGGAGTAGCGATGCAGTTGGAGATGTTGTAAATACGTTATTTGTCTATGCATCGGATATCTTTGGCGCTTATTGGCAATTGTTATTGATAGGAAACTTTTTTATTGGATTATTTTTAGCCTTTTCAAAGTATGGAAAAGTGAAATTAGGTAACCAGGATCAGCCTAAGTATAGTTACTTTAAATGGGTATCTATGATATTAGTAACACTCTTAGCAAGTGGCGGGGTGTTTTGGGCTGCGTCTGAGCCAATGTACCATTATATGACAAATCCACCTTTATTTGGTGGTGGAGATTTTCAGAATATCAACGCTGCCTTTGCACAATCATTTATGCATTGGGGGTTTTTAGCGTGGGCCATTCTAGGAACACTTGCTGTTATCGTAATGATGTATGTGCACTATAGCAAAGGTTTTCCACTTAAGCCAAGGGGGTTATTATACCCTATCTTTGGTGAAAAAATTTACCATAAAAGTGCTGTTGGTACGGCTGCTGATGTGTTTGCAATCTTTGCAACAGTAGCAGGAACGCTTGGACCTTTAGGGTTTTTAGGTTTGCAAATTGCTTATGGGATGAGTCATTTGTTTGGCGTACCAAATACGCTTACTGTAAGCATACTTGTTATTATAGGATTGGTGCTTGTTGCAGCAATTTCAGCTGCTACTGGTGTTGATCGTGGAATTGTGACGTTAAGCCGTTATAATGTAGGGTTTACGATATTTTTAGCAGTTCTCGTACTCATTATTGGACCAACAGCGTTTATTATTGATGCTTTTGTTGGTGGTACTGGCGTACATTTACAAAATTTCTTTACGATGTCATTATTCCGTGGAGATGAGGGCTGGCTCTCCTCTTGGACGATTTTTTTCTGGGGATGGTTTTTAGGTTATGCTCCCATGTTAATTGTGTTTATTAGTCGGATTTCTCGAGGAAGGACCATCCGCGAATTAGTGATTGCTGTTTCTATTGTAGCACCAATCATAAATAATTTTTGGTTTTCCATTGTTGGCGGAACAGGAGTGTTTTTTGAAAATAAACATCCAGGATCTGTTTCCGACTCTTTAAATGAGGGCGGTATGCCTGCAGCGGTAATGGCGATTACCGACCAGCTGCCATTAAGTGTTTGGTTTGGTGTGGGCTTTCTCCTTGTTTCGATTATTTTTGTTGCCACAACAGCTGATACAATGGCGTATACGGTTGCAGCAACAATTACAGGAAACGATCATCCAAAGCGCTGGCTGCGTGTATTTTGGGCGTTAATCTTTGGTGGAACTTCGGCAGCAATTTTAACAATAGGTGAGGACAGTGTGGCTTCCATCCAAAATTCTATCGTTATAACAGCTGTACCCGTTTCTATTTTGCTACTCCCTACGCTTTGGTGTGCGCCTAGAATTGCTAGGACAATGGCATTAGAGCAAGGACTGATTTGGCAAAGAGAATTGCTAAAGAAAGTAGATAAGTAAAAAACCTCTATCTGTTAGAAAGATTTTTTCTATCAGATAGAGGTTTTTCGTATTTGGAAGGTCGGTTTGCGAAACAACTTGTATCTGCATGAAGAGAGGTAAAGAAAAGATATTTATACTTTGAAGGAAATAATTCAAAGAGCTAGGGCAAAAGGATTTAGAGGCAGATGCATAAAGGGGCATTTCCATACCATCAAGGAAAACGGGCGCAAAAGCAACGGTGAAATTTATGTTCAATTGTACACAATTCAAAATCTTGAATTCAAAATGGAAAGTCAGTAAACTGATACATAAGGTCATCAGATGACCTTATTAGGGGATGGGTGAAAACGCTTAATTAAACAGAGAGAGAAAAGAGGGGTTTCTATGTATCTAATTGTTGCATTAAGTGCAATTATTGCACCATTTATTTTTTTAGTAGCATTTCGTTTCCCTGCTACAAGGGGGATGACGTGGAGTGCATTCATTGTTATCGGACTTGCAATGGCAATTTGGGGAGTGGAGGGGAAGCTAATTGCTTCATCTGTATTACAGGGTATACATAAAACGTTAACCATACTTTGGATTTTATTCGGGGCACTTGTGTTGTTAAACACACTTCGCAAGACAGGAGCAGTAGATCGGATTAACCAAGGGTTTCAAAACATTTCAACAGATATGCGCGTGCAAGTAATTATCGTTGCTTTTTTATTCGGATCGTTAATAGAAGGAGCTGCTGGCTTTGGTACACCAGCGATGGTAACAGGCCCATTAATGATTGCACTTGGGTTTCGTCCGTTAGCTGCTGCAACAACTGCTTTAATTGCAGATAGTACAGCAGTTGCTTTTGGAGCAGTGGGTACTCCAGTAGCAGTCGGTTTAAGTACACTTCCGGAAGCAGGTCCAGCATTTTTTCAAGAAATAGGGAAAACGATTACAACGATTGATATATTTGCGGGAACATTTATCCCCTTTACTTTAGTCGTGATTATGACAGTATTCTTTGGAAAGGCTAAGGGGTTAAAAGATGCATGGCCGATGTTGCCTTGGACGTTATTAATTGGTATCGTTTACACTTCGTCTGCACTGCTATATGCAGTGGTTTTTGGGCAAGAGTTTATTGCAATTTTAGCATCATTAACAGCCTTAATTATTGCAACCATAACGGCAAAAAAGGGCTGGCTTCTACCGAAAAAAACATGGCAAGATGCCTTGCAGGAAGATTTTCACCCAGAAAAGAAAAAATCCGATATGGGACTGTTTGCAGCGTGGTCGCCGTATGTGATTGTCGTTGTATTGTTATTAATGACGCGGATTATCCCTTGGCTAGCTCAATTTACAAAAACAGCGATTGATTTTTCATGGACGAATATTCTTGGCATTGAAGGCATTACCTCTAACTGGGAGTTTCTTTATTCGCCAGGAACGATTCTGGCAGTTGCTGCAATAGTATCGGTCTTTCTTCATCGAAAAGGCTTTTCTGTATTTATCTCAGCAGCTAACCAGTCTTTTTTAACCATGAAAACGACCGCAATATCATTAATTGCTACATTAGCGATGGTGCATGTATTTACGAATTCAGGTATCAATGTTCATGATTTGGCGAGCATGCCTCAATATATTGCTGAATCATTTGCTAATTCTTTAGGGGCGGTATGGTTTTTGGTAGCCCCTTTTGTAGGTGAGCTAGGCTCGTTTATTACTGGGAGCGCAACGGTTTCAACCTTAACATTTGCCCCTATTCAGCATAGTGTTGCAAATCAAGTAGGTATGGATGCAAATGCAGTACTTGCTGCCCAGATTGTCGGAGCAGGTGCGGGTAATATGATTTGCGTGCATAATGTGGTAGCAGCCAGTGCTGTAGTAGGCTTATCCGGGAAAGAAGGCGATATTATCCGAAAAACATTGTTACCCGCCATTTTATATGGACTGGTTATCGGTTTAGCAACCTATTTTATTTTTTAGTACAGGATTGTTTTGACAGTTGCCTATAGTATGCAACAATGGATTCGATTTTGAACGAAGCTGTCTGAAATTCACAGTAACTTTAATGCAGTTAAAAAATTTAATATTGCGTTTGTCCAACTCTGATTTGTAAGTAATCCGCTCCTCAACAGCTTTTCAAATATAGACGTATCAAGTAAAATGGGTTCAAATGAGGGGGAGTGGGAAGCATGAAATATAAGCGTATTCAACCTAAAAAAATATATGAACAAGTAGCTGATTCATTAATTGATATGATTAAATCTGGGCAGTTACAGCCTGGAGATAAATTAGATTCTGTTGAAAAATTAGCAGCTAACTTTGAAGTAGGAAGGTCAGCAATTCGCGAAGCATTAAGTGGATTGCGCTCAATGGGGTTAGTGGAGATGCGTCAAGGGGAAGGAACGTACGTGAAAACATTCGACCCGAAAAGATTCACTCTTCCTGTTAGTACCGCATTTCTAATGAAACGAAATGATGTACAGGAACTCTACCAAGTTCGGAAAATATTAGAAGTCGGAACTGCGGGGTTAGCAGCGGAAAATTATCAAGCAGCTGATTTATTGGAAATGGAAAAAGCTTTAGTTGTTATGGAACATGCTAAAGGAAATGAGGCTTTAGCAGAACAAGCCGATACTGATTTTCATGTAGCTATCGCGAAAGCGACACATATTAATTTACTAAACCATTTAATGGGTAGTGTCGCTGAGCTGATGTCGGAAACGATACGAGAATCACGGCAAATTTTATTATATACCGAGGATCGAGCAGATATTTTGCTAGAAGAGCATCAACAGATTTTTGAAGCGATAAAAAGTAGGCGGGCAGATCAAGCAAGAGAAGCAATGTACAGTCATTTAGAAAAAGTAGAGAAATTGGTATTTAAACATCTTGATGTATAACTTTTCTGCCTGCTTGAGTTATGAAAATGGGGTGAGATTAATGAAAGTTTCATTATTTATTACATGTGTCAGTGACATGATTTTTGCCGATGTTGGTAAACATACGGTGGAAATTTTGGAGCGTGTTGGCTGTGAGGTCGATTTTCCAGCGGCGCAGACATGCTGTGGTCAGCCAGCTTATAATAGTGGGTATTTACAAGAAGCCAAGCAATCTATGAAACAAATGATGCGTTCCTTCAAAGACTCAGAGTATGTGGTTGGTCCTTCAGGCTCTTGTGTCGGTATGTTAAAAGAGTATCCTGCTATTTTCAAAGGTGACTCAGAATGGGAAGAAGCAGCGGTAGATCTTGCTAATAAGAGCTATGAAATTACGCAATTTTTAGTTGATGTTCTGGGGGTAACCGACCTAGGATCTACCTTTAAAGGCAAGGTTACCTATCACCCATCATGCCATATGACGCGAATTCTTGGAGTGAAAGATGCACCACAAACACTTTTACGTCATGTGAAAGGCATCGAGTTGATAGAATTGCCTGTAAAGGAAGATTGCTGTGGATTTGGTGGTACATTTGCTGTGAAAAATCCTGACATCTCGCGGGAAATGGTAAAGGAAAAGTCGCAACATGTATCAGAAACGAATGCGGAATATTTAGCTGGTGGTGATATGGGCTGCTTAATGAATATTGGCGGTAGGATGCGTCGAGAGGGGAAAAATGTAAAAGTCGTCCACATTACGGAAATTTTGAATACACATGAACAAGGTGGGGGAATTGCATGAGTATCAAACTGGGAGATATGTCATACCAAGACCGAATTGAAAAAGGGATTGAGAATGACTTCATGAGAGAAGCCGTTTCCTCTGCACAAGGGCGATTTAGAAACGGTCGTCTCACACAAGCGGAAGAGCTTGGTGATTGGGAGGACTGGCGACAGCTTGGATCGGAAATTCGTACGCATACATTAGAAAATCTCGATTATTACTTGCAACAATTAAGTGAACAAGTATCCAAGCGTGGCGGAAATGTATTTTTTGCCGCTACAGCAGAGGAAGCCAATGCTTATATTAAAAAGGTCATTAAACAGAAAAACGGCAAGAAGGTCGTTAAATCCAAATCTATGGTAACGGAAGAGATTGGATTGAATCAACAATTGGAGCAAATGGGTGCAGAAGTTGTCGAGTCTGATTTGGGAGAATGGATTTTACAGCTTGATGAAGACCCCCCTTCCCATATCGTTACGCCGGCTCTACATAAAAATAAAGAGCAAATTCGCGAAACTTTTGCAGAAAAACGCGGCTATGATCAGTCCGATTCTCCTGAAGAATTAGCGGCATTTGCCCGTGAACAGCTGCGTAAAGATTTTCTGTCTGCTGATGTTGGGATTACCGGTTGTAATTTTGCAATTGCCGAATCAGGTGCGATTACATTAGTTACCAATGAAGGAAATGCACGTATGGTAACAGCTCTGCCAGATACGCAAATAACGGTTATGGGAATGGAACGCATTGTCCCTACATGGGAAGATATGGAAGTATTAGTAAGTCTGCTAACACGAGCAGCTGTCGGCCAGAAGTTAACGAGCTATGTTACGTCTTATACAGGAGCTAGATTAGAAGGAGAAATTGATGGACCTGATGATTATCATTTAGTTATCGTGGATAATGGTCGTTCGAAAATATTAGGAACAGAATTTCAATCGGCTTTGCATTGTATCCGCTGTGCAGCTTGTATTAATGTATGTCCGGTATATCGACATGTCGGAGGTCATGCTTATAATTCTATTTATCCAGGCCCGATCGGCGCAGTTTTAACACCACTATTGGATGGCTATGACGATCATAAGGAGCTACCATATGCATCATCGCTTTGCGCAGCTTGTACAGAGGCATGTCCGGTCAAGATTCCATTACATGAGCAATTGATCCGTCATCGACAAATTATTGTGGAACAGGAGAAGAAATCCCCGGTAACGGAAAAGATAATGATGAAGGGATTTGCGCAATGGGCCTCTACTCCTGCTGCATACAAGCTAAGTACGAAGTTGGCAAGAACAGCCTTAAAGCCATGGACGAAAGATGAAACGATTAAAAATGGCCCTGGTCCATTAAAAGGTTGGACAGATGTAAGAGATTTTCCGGCACCAGCAAAACAATCCTTTCGTGCTTGGTGGAAGGAACGGAAAAAGGGGGTTAATCAGTAATGGTCATTCATAATCACGATGCATTTTTAAGTAATGTAGCAGCACATTTAGGACGACCGCGCCGTACGTCTGGAGTAAAGCGCCCAACTTGGAGCGTTCGCCCACAAGATCGTGTTTTTGCAGGTTATTCCAAAGAAGAACTGATAGCAGTATTAAAAAAGCAGTGTCAAGCGATTCATACCGATGTTGTCGAAGTGAAGCAACATGAACTGACGCAAGCGTTGACAGACACGATCAAACGGTATGAAGGAAAAACGGTAATTGCAGCCAATGATAAACGGAATGCACTATATGGGCTGGATCAATTCTATGAGCAACTCAATGAAGAGATAGATGTGCATATTTGGGATGCCCAACTTGGAAAGGAAAATCAAATCATAGCCGAACGTACCGATATTGGTATCTCATTTAGCGATATAACTTTAGCTGAGTCAGCTACTGTAACATTGTTTAATGATAAGCACCATGGTCGTTCCATTAGCTTATTGCCCAAAAGCTTTATTGCCATTATCCCTAAGAGTACGATTGTCCCACGCATGACACAAGCAGCACAGCAATTGCATATGTCTGTGGAGAAAGGGAAGGATGTTCCTTCTTGTGTCAGTTTTGTTTCTGGTCCGAGTAACAGTGCCGATATTGAAATGAATTTAATTGTGGGCGTACACGGGCCTATTCAAGCGACGTATATTGTCGTGGGGGATTAAGTGAGGGGAAAGCGAAAAGTAGAAAAAGCAGTGTCAACAGCTGTTTTATTTAGATAGCAATAACATGAAATAAGGATACCTTTGAATATGTCATTTGTATAGGCAGGAGATTATTTAGACTGGAACTAGATAATCTCCTGTTTTTTCATGCCTTTTATCCCGTATATAAGGTGCTGTAGACTTGTTGCAGGAGTTGGATAATTTCTTGCAATAAGTCTAAGTGAGAGATAATAGCACCTAAATATCCGATTCGTAAGCGCCTTTAGGTCATACCATTACTGTACTAACCATCAGTGGGGATGACTGAAAACCCCCACGGATGGAAAAGATTCACTTTGGTTCTGTTCGGTTAACAATCAGAGAGGAACGAAGCAACTCTCTGATTGAGGGGGTTTCCTTATGGGAACGAGCTAGAAACATTGAAAAGACTGAATGCGATTAAGGTCAATACCAAAGTATACCCAATTAAAACCAGTCCAACGGAAGCCAGCAATGGAATTTCTCCCTACAAATGTTGGGAAAAACCAGAAAGCGCTCCTTCTTAACCATATATACGTATACCGAAATAAACAATTACGGATGGCTCCAGGGTCAACCGCGAAGGTCTGTACTTGCGATATTTGTGGTGTAAAAGCAGGAGGTGGAGCACTTGGAGGCTGCCCCCCGCCTCCAACTCCAGGGATAGTTGGAAACCCTGGAATTACGCCTCCTGTACCAGGAAAGCCAGGGGGACCGCCGCTTCCTGGAAATCCTGGTGGTGGTCCTGGAGGTCCAAAGCCTCCGCCGGTTTGCCTTGGCTCTAAAAAGACATTTTCTAGCGTAGAGAAAGGAAACTCATGTTGTTCATCCAAGCTTGGGTCATAATGATCGTTATAAAAATGCATACATTCTCCTCCTATAATAATTCGTCTAGTTTACTATATGGGGCATCTGCCTCGCATGTTATTCAATTCCATCATAATGGGCGGACGTTTCTATGTTAAATCGTAAATAATAGCGTTGTGTTAATTATATCTGTTAATTTTAAATCAAATCAATTTTCGATATTAATGTTCATACAACAAAAAAACCTTTACAATGGAAGTTCAGGTGGTTCCTGTTCAAACCCAAAAGTAAAGGAAATTCGTATGAATATAATTATTCTTGTTTTCATCATTGGAAAATTGGTTTCACCCATTAAGTATATGAAGTGAAAGGGATATGGTGAAGTCCTCTGACATCGTGTTCATAAGGAACTCGGACAAAATTTCAGATTGTAACGTATAGTGAACGTTGACGTAGCATTGTTACACGTAATTGGGTAACTGAGACGGTCGATAATCGAAGAAAGCAACAGGGCAATAGTCGAAATAAGTCTGAAACAGCAGTTCACGCCGCTGGGTTTCGGCGGTGAGCCGAAATGAAGATGATATAGAAACTAGAGAGACCCTACTGAGGAGACATCCTCTAAGTGTTTCACACCTTAATTTATTAAGACCATGAAAGCTTATATTTTGTAATTCTCTACTACGTTGTTGCTCTTCATCCGAAAATATTTAATCTTCCCATTTTAATATATTTGGCCGTTTAAAACGAAGTTGGATAGAAAATCTAACATTCCCCATCATCCCCTATAAGCAATTGAATTTGGCAACTATAGGAATCCGTATTAAAAATATCATCTAAAAGTTCTACTTCAATGAAATTATTGATTTTTAAATTATTTTCTTCTATATAATTGTGTAATTTAGTCATGCTTTCCTCTTCATTCTCTTTGCTATAAGCAATTGTTACATATTTGCCTTCTGGTAGTATATCTATATTTTGTTCTATTTGTATACCATCATTATCGTTTAAAACACTAAAAACATAACTAGGTTCTAAGCTCCCTATTGAATTGATGTTATATACTATGCCACTTTCCATGGTTGTTTCTACATTTTTCTCTTGTATAATTTTGTCTAAATCTGAATAGTAAAGCACCTCTTTTAAATCGCCTACTTCTTTACATGGAGCAGTGACTACATAACGTTTTTTGAAATATTGTACTGTTATTTGATTATTTACTAATACCATTTTAGCAAACTGAACACTGTCATTTAATTTGTCAATAGTTTCAATTACTTCTTTCATCTTTTTCATTTTTAGTTCGGTTTCTTCTTTTTTAAAAGCCAGAAATTTTAATAAGTTGTTTGTATTACTCTCCATGAAAATTTGTTTCAGTTCTTTAATACTGGTTCCTAAAATTCTACAAGCTTTGATTATATCGATGTGAATAAACTGATCGATTGAATAGTATCTAAAACCAGATTCCTTATCGATATAAGCTGGGATAAGAATGCCCTCTTGGTGGTAATATCTTAAAGCTTTTATTGTGACACCTTTGATATCAGCAACTTCACCAATAGAAAATAAATCTTTCATTTTATCTTTCCTTTCTTGTTGACTCTACCCTAAGGGGAGATAGTACTATCATTTTATAGTTAAAGTTAATGAAAGGATAGTGGAAAAAATGAGCACTGTAAAATATAGAGATCTTAAAAGAGAAGATTACCAACAAATAAAACAATTAATTAATGATGCATTTAATTTTCATGAATTTATAAAAGACGAAAGAGTTTTAAATTTAGTATTAAACTATTATCTACAAAGTTGTATTGTAAGTAGCTCTTTTAGTAAAGTAGCTGAAAAAGATAATAAAGTAATTGGTATTATCCTCGGAAATGCACTAAAAGACCGACATCGTCTAAAGAAAGCTCATAATATTTTTAGTATTGCAAGGACTATGTTTAAAGGTATTTTTGTATCTAAGGAAAACAGAAAAGTGCTAAATATATTCTCAGAGACTGAAAAAGCGTATGATGAATTGTTTAAAGGAAAGGAAAAGAATTTTCAAGGGAGTATTGAATTGTTTATCGTATCTCAAGAATCAAGGGGTCTTGGAGTAGGTGGAGAGTTGCTTAATAGTTTGTTCAATTACATGAAAAGTATGAGAGTAAATTCTATATATGTTTACACTGACAATGAGTGTAATTATGGATTTTATGATAGTAAAAATTTTAAACGTATAAATGAAAAAGAAATCATTTTTGAACAGTTCAAGGATAGCCTAACAGTATTTTTATATGAATATAATTTTCCTATAGTGAGATTATAATTCCCGATAAAGAAGGTTGAAATAATTAAATTTAACTTCTATTTAAAATCATGCTTGCTAATAAAAATTATCGGTGGTAGTATTATTCTTACTTGTGAAGTATAGCTCAGAAGCTGGGCAAGAAAATGAACTGAAACGTGCAACCATATCGTAGTATCGAGCATATCTATCGGGAATGCGTAACATGGGCGAGATAACGTGATACATTAGCCAAAGTAGTAATCTCATCATTTAGAAGCGCATAAGATTTGCATGGGATTTTACCCCGTATAAAAGGGTATGTAAGACTCCCACTTCAGGAGTTGGATATCTATCTGTACGGCAACAAGTCTAAGTGGGAGATAACAGCATCTAAATACCCGATTCGTTCATCTAACAATCCGTGGGGGATGAATGCAAACCCCCACGGATTGAAGATTTACTTTATACATCCGCTATAAATTTCTGGAAATCAGCACAATAGATTCTCCGACTATGGCACTTATCTACAGATACTACAAAGAGAAGGGAATTTCATGAATGAGTAACAAGAACACGAAATACGAGTATTTAGCGGATGATCCGCAATTTAAAGTTATGCCGATTATGTTGTCATTAATTATCGGGGCATTCTTTGCGATTCTTAATGAAACATTGCTTAATATTGCTTTAACGACGTTAATGAAAGAATTTAATGTATCACTGACGTCCGTGCAGTGGATGGCAACTGGTTTTCTTCTCGTAATGGGAATAGTTATCCCTGCTTCTGCAGTTATGTTGCAATGGTTTACAACGAGGCAGTTATTTTTAGGAACGATGATTGTTTTTACCATTGGAACAACTATTGCAGCATTAGCACCTACTTTTCCGATATTACTTCTGGGAAGGTTAGTTCAAGCTGTTGGTACAGGCCTATTAATGCCAGTTATTTTTAATGTCTTCCTGCTTGTTTTCCCACCGCATCGGAGAGGGAAAGTGATGGGGCTAGTAGGACTTGTGATTATGTTCGCACCTGCAATCGGACCAACCTTGTCAGGTGTGATTGTTGAATATTTGGGTTGGCGTTTTCTGTTTATTGTCGTCATTCCGTTTGCATTGTTTTCCATCGCATTTGCTTATAAGTATTTAGTTAATGTTTCTGAAGTTACGAAACCAAAGATAGATATACTTTCACTTGTTTTTTCTACGATTGGATTTGGATCATTAATTTACGGGTTTAGCTCAGCTGGAGAAAAAGGGTTCCTAAGTCCAAATGTGTATATTTTCATTATTGTTGGTCTCATAGGGATTACTATTTTTTCAATGAGACAATTTAAGTTAAACGATCCTGTTTTGGATCTTCGGGTTTTTAAATATCCCATGTTCACACATGGTATGCTGATGTTTTTAATTATCATTATGACGATGTTTTCATCGGAAATAATTTTGCCTATATTTATGCAGGGAGCTTTAGCATTTTCCGCTGCTAAAGCGGGAATGATGTTATTGCCCGGGAGCATCATCAATGGATTAATGTCTCCAGTTATGGGTCATTTATTTGACAAATTTGGACCAAGAGTAATGATGATCCCTGCAACATTCATTTTAAGCACCACCATGTTTATGTTGAGTAGATTAAACGAAAACACGGAGGCTTGGATGATTATTGTTGCATATATCATATTAATGCTGACTGTCTCTGCCATTATGATGCCAGCAGAAACAAATGGATTAAATCAATTGCCAAAACGACTCTATCCACATGGTACCTCAGTTATGTCCACGTTACAGCCAGTAGCAGGAGCTGTCGGCGTGTCTGTTTTTATTAGTATTTTAAATGCGAAACAAAACCATTACCTAAGTCAATCTTCTACTCCGAATGACCCTGCTACCATTAACGATGCGATGATCGTAGGGGTTGAATTCGTTTATTTTATCGCATTTGCTATTTCTATCATTGCCGTTATTTTAGCATTTTTAGTATACCGAGCAGTTCCGAGAGAGGAATATAAAGAAGTAAATCAACAAGATAGTCTAAAATAAATGAACCATTACTCAGTGGGGCTTTTCTCTTTCCCCACTGATTGTTCGTAGTGCAAGGGTATGACCTAGTGATCCTTGAATGAATCTAGAATTTGGATAGCATTATCTCCCGCATAGACTTTTTTTGTATCTATATCACCTTTGAAGTGCGAGTCATACCGCTTCTGACATTCGGGAGAAACGGATGCGTTTAAATGTAAGATGGAATTATAACCGTAAAATTAAATATTCGTTCTTGACCCTAACGTAACGTTACTGTTTATGCTTGAAAAGCAGGGAGGGAAGCACGATGCAAGTGAAGGAAGTAGCTGATTTAGTTGGTATTAGTATCCGTACGCTGCACCATTATGACGCTATTGGTTTGCTCAAACCGCAGCATACAACAAGGGCCGGTTACCGGATTTATACAGATAGTGAGCTGGAACGGCTGCAGCAAATCCTGTTTTTCAAAGAGCTTGGATTTCCCTTGAAGAATATAAAGGAAATCTTAGATAATCCTTCCTTTGATCAAGTAGAAGCGTTAGAAAAGCATCGCGAACGATTGCTTGCTAAACGAAGACAAATCGATACGATGCTGGAAACAATTCAAAAAACGATAAGACATACGAAAGGGGAACTTACAATGAGTAATCAAGAACGTTTTGCAGGATTTGATTTTAGCAGCAACCCTTATGAACAAGAAGCTCGTGAACGTTGGGGAGATAAAGCTGTTGACAAAGCAAATGCCAACATAAACGAATTAAACAAAAGAGAGAACCTAGAACAAACCATCAACGATTTGTACCACAGGCTTGCAGCCATTCGTAAAGAGGATCCAGCTTCAGAAATAGCGCAAAAGCGAATTGGTGAGTGGTTCCATTTATTGAATGAAATAGGCACTTATTCATTAGACGCTTTTAAAGGACTAGGGCAAATGTATGTAGAAGACGACCGTTTCAGGAAAAACATTGATCAATTTGGTGAAGGACTAGCGAGCTTTATGCGAGACGCAATGGTGATTTATGCAGATAGTAAATAAGGGGAACAGGAAAAGCATCTTTACCTGCGTACAGCCCAATCGACTTTGTTCGTGAAGCGAGCAACTTTCTATGGAGTTCGAGTGACATTTCCTAGTAATACGAGCAACTTTCTTGGCACTCTGAGTGGCTTATTTAATGATACAAGCAACTCCCTTTAGCTCAGAAAAACGAGACTTGGATAAAAGTATTTTTATCCAAGTAAAATCTGAACTATGTAGCTATTATAGATGATGCAATTAATCTGCTCTAGAAATATATTTTGCTTTTTGCGTGCAACCGGTCAGCCTCTTTAGACCCGCGCACTATGTGGTCTCACCGATGCCTTTTCTCCAAAGCATTGTCTACGTATATTTCTGAAGCTAAATTAGTACTTCATTCGCCTTTTGAGTTAATAATCTGTACAGCAATAAGTCTAAGTGGAAGTTAATAGCACCTAAATCCCCGCCCTTCAGAGTCCTTTAAGTTATACGATTACGGTACTAATAATCAGCGGGGGTTTTCATTTATCCCCCACTGAATGAAAATTTATTTTATAATTTTGCAACTGCTTCGTTAATATTTTTTGCCTTGGTAATGGCAGAGATAATAGCCACACCCTCAGCTCCTGACTCCAAAACCGATGCTGCATTTTCTGTAGAGATTCCGCCAATACCAACGATTGGCATGTTTGGATAAAGCTGTTTTACTTGTTTAATCCAATCTGTACCAACTGCAGCTTTTGCATCCTCTTTGGTGGTTGTGGCAAAAATAGGACCGACACCAAGATAGTCAACATGATCAAGCGGGCTTGATTGCAATTCTTGCATGTTGGATATAGAAAGACCGATCCATTTATTGGGGAAACGTTGTCGCAATTCTAAAGCATTTACATCATCCTGACCGACATGGATTCCGTCCGCATCTAAAACTTGTGTTAACTCCACATCATCATTAACAAAAAATGGGATGTCATATTGCTTGCAAATATTTCGTAATTCTTTTCCTAATATATATTTTTGAAACCCCGATAGAGATCCTTGTCCTTTTTCGCGATACTGAAAAGCAGTAATACCTGCTTGAATTGCTTCTTCCAAAATTTGTTTTGGATCTCGGTCACAATTTTGACTACCCATAATGAAATATTTTCGTAAAGCTTGCTGTAAATTCAAAATGAATCAGCACCTTTCTTCAATTATTGCTATCCTATCTTCCTTTTTCAAATCTATACCACATCTAAGTTGTGTCAAACTTATTCATATAAGTGAAAAAATGGAAGTTAGAAAGGCTCCATCATCCATACTGATGAAGCCGGGAAAATAAAACCTTACACGTGGTACTACATACAATGAAGACTAAACGCCATTTAACTGATCCACACTGCGTGATAATGCATCAATAAACGCTGGTAGAAAACTGCCCGACCCATGGACGTGTCCTTGAGCTGCAGCATACTCCGCTGCTAACCCATAAAAATAGACAGCTGCAAATGCTTGATCCTCTATGGGTGCTTCTGTAGTTAAACAAGCGGTTAAGATAGAGCCTAATAAACATCCGGCCCCGGTGATTTTTTCCAGATAACGATGTCCAGTTGTATTCTGTATTACGTTACCTTCGTTGCAAATGAAGTCTGTTTCTCCTGTTACAACTGCTGTCGTTCGGTACATCTCGGATACTTTCGCTGCGATTTCTTTTCCATCTCCATCTCCAACAGATTCGACGCCTTTAACTTCCCAAGGAATATCGACAAGCTTCGCCATTTCTCCTGCATTCCCTTTAATGGCAGTGAATTGTACTTCTTGCAACAATTGTTTTACGACATCTTTGCGGAAAGACGTCGCTCCAATCCCAACAGGGTCCAGGACAACGGGGACGCCTTTTTTGTTGGCTGCTTTACCTGCAAGCTTCATTGCAGGAAGCTCCGTTAGTGTTGATGTTCCAATATTAATAAGCACTCCATCGGCGATGGATGCCATTTCGCCTGCTTCTTCTTCTGCTTTTGCCATGATTGGTGAACCACCAAAAGCTAATAAACCATTAGCGGTAAAGTTCATTACTACTTCATTCGTTAAATTATGAATAAGTGGATTCCTTGTTCTTACTTGTTGGATAACAGATTCGTTCATTGTTCCACCCTTTCTTCACGAATTCCCCAATGATTTGTGGGTCCATTTCCAGCCCCTAAAGGGAAAGAGTGTTTAATAGCTGCTGTTACAAATTGCTTCGCTTTATTGACGGCTTCGTATAAAGGGAACCCTTTGCTTAAATAGGCTGTAATGGCTGCCGAATATGTGCAACCAGTGCCATGTGTACTTGTCGTATCAAAGCGTTTGGAATGAAAGGTATGGATCGTATTTCCATCATACAAGTAATCAACCGCATCACCTTCTAGATGTCCGCCTTTCACTAGTGCAGCTCGAGCGCCGTGTTTTTCAACAATTTCGCTGGCAGCCGCTTTTAAATCGTTTATATCATGAATTTTTTGCCCAGTAATAAATTCTGCTTCTGGAATATTCGGTGTGACAACAGTAGCTAAAGGTAGAAGCTGTTCCTTTAAAAAATCCCTCGCCTCTTCCGCAATTAATGGATCGCCACTTGTAGCAACCATTACTGGATCCATCACGTAATAAGCGTCTGTCTTAGACAATTGTTCAACAATAACACGCATCATAGATTCATTGGCAATCATCCCTGTTTTTAGACTGTGTACGGGCATATCGGAAAAAACAGATTGCATTTGTTCTTTAATCATTTCAATTGGTATATGGTGGACATTTTGTACACCAGTGGTATTTTGGGCGACTACAGAAGTAATGACAGACATACCATAAACGGCAAGCTCTTGGAACGTTTTAAGATCTGCTTGAATACCTGCCCCTCCACTTGGGTCCGTTCCTGCAATCGTTAATGCACATGGGATTTGTTTCATTCTATTCGCTTCCCTTCCAGTTTTTATTCGTGATCCTTTTTTAAACTCTAAATTATAGAAAAGATACTCCCTATTGCGTAGTGTTCGATGCCTTAGCTTTCTTGTAAACGAACGATTGGATCAGTTTTAACACGTAAAACGACGAACCAACCAAGAAATGCACCAGAAATACTGCTTATTAAAAACGATGGCATAAAGAATAAAGCCCCTGCACTACTGGCCATAAATAGCTTGGCGACCGGTACTGCAAGAAGGGAGCCGATCATTCCGGTGCCGATGCTCTCACCAATTACCGCCCAGATCTTCTTCTTAAACGTGCGATAAAGAACACCGGCAAGCCAAGCTCCAACCATCGCTCCTGGAAATGCTAATATCGTTCCAAGTCCTAGCATATTTCGTAATACCCCGATCATGAAAGCTACTACTACTGCCGGACCAGGGCCTAATGTAATAGCTGCTATCACATTAACGGCATGTTGGACAGGGTATGCTTTGGCAAACCCAGCTGGGAACCAAAGAAATTGCGCTCCCAGTGTTCCAATGGCAACAAAGACTGCCATTAGTGTTAATACATATGTTTTTTTCATAGCATCACCTTACTTTTCGTATTCTTCTGTATAAGACGTTATCTTGGCAGAGGGAAAATTGCTTTGAAAGATAGGCAGAGAAGAAGTGTTTTCCATTTAAATTTTTTGGCGGTTAGTAATTTAATCGTCATCACAAAGAGAGAAATTAAATAGATACGAAGTGAAAGGGAAGATTGATGGATATACTTCGGAAACTATTATTTCATGCTTCACATGTTTTGTGTCGAAAACGATTGTCGGTCCTAACCATATAGAACAAAGGCACAAGCGCCCGTTTAGCAACGTAGTGAATGGACGAATCAACGAAAGATAAAGTGAACCTTCCATCAGCGGGTTTTCTTCATCCCCGCTGATTGTTAGTACCACCAGGGTATGACCTAAAGGTCCTTGAACGAATCGGGGATTTAGGTGCTGTTACCTCCCGCTTCGTCTTGTTCAGCTCATATCTTACATTCTTGAAGTGGGAGTCTACAACGCCTTTTTACGGGATAAAGGAATCATGCCACTAAAAACAGGGGTATGCCGACGCCTGAGCGGCAAGCCCGTTTTTAGTCGGCCATCCTCTTTGTAACGAACCAATGATGACTTATCGTAGGGCGCATTTCTAAGTTCACATAGTTGCTGGGCGCTGGAGCCGGACGTGACTATCGGTTATTTCCTTTTCCACTAGCACCTAATTTTATTCTTTTTAAAAAAGTCAGATCCATATTGGACCTGACTTGGAAGGTTTTAGATAGAAAAATCTCTCTACTACTTCCCTCCGCTGGTCTTAACCAGATCAGGTCAATAAGAGTCAGAAGCTATTTGCTTCTTCTCAGCCCCCTCTATAGGGCCCCCCTAGTAGTTCTTTAAATATATATGCAATTCTACCTAGCAATGCTAGTAAGTTAAGGATAACAAATCAACACTTGTTTGTCATGGAAAATGCTAGTGTGTTAACTTATTTAAAATGAACTAAGGGATAGGGTGAAGATGAAATAATTAAAATAAGCTAAGGTAATAGTTTTCTACATTGCAGGAAATCTGTATAAAGAAAGATTAATAATTTTAAGCGGACATGAATAATAATAACATTACAAGATGGCTCTAAAATCTTATACATTTTAAAGCCAAAATAAAGATTCATATCTTGGATTTAAAACTACAGGACTTAAGTCTTCATCTTATGATAAAAATATGTTTAATGAAAAAGAGGTGATAATAACGATGCTCGAAGTCATACTGGAATTACAGGATTTGCATACGCACTTTTTTACGGATAAGGGGGAAATCCCCGCGGTAGATGGGGTTAGCTTATCCGTTCATAAAGGCGAGGTGGTTGGAATTGTTGGTGAATCGGGATGTGGAAAAAGCGTAACCTCCTTATCAGTAATGCAATTAATCCCCAGTCCGCCTGGAAAAATAGTAAGTGGCAAAATTAAATTTAAAGGTGAAGAAATTGTATCCGCTTCCAATAAAAGGATGAAGCAAATACGTGGTAATGAGATTGCTATGATCTTTCAGGAGCCAATGACTTCGTTAGACCCTTTGTTTACTATAGGCAATCAGATTATGGAAGGGATACAATTGCACGAAAAAATAAGCAAACAAGACGCTCGAAACAGAGCTATGGCATTATTACGACTGGTAGGTATCCCAAGAGCAAATGAGATTGTGGATAGTTACCCTCATCAACTGTCAGGCGGAATGAGGCAACGTGTAATGATTGCCATGTCCATGGCCTGTAACCCAGATTTGTTAATTGCAGATGAACCTACAACAGCACTCGATGTTACCATTCAAGCACAAATATTAGATCTTATGCGCCAGTTAAATAAAGAAAAGCAGACAGCGATCTTATTAATCACTCATGATTTAGGCATCGTGGCAGAAATATGCGATCGAGTTGTTGTCATGTATGCGGGGCAAGTAATTGAAGAAGGGACGACGAGAGAGATATTAAAATATCCAAATCATCCCTATACGAAAGGTCTAATTCGATCACTGCCAACTATGAATAAAAAAGAGCAACGTCTTTACTCCATTCCAGGGACGGTACCAAAGCCAAAAATGGGAAGAGTAGGCTGTCGTTTTGCACCACGCTGTGACCTTGCGTTTGAACGTTGTTTTCAAGAGACTCCTCCATTGTTTGAGTTAGGGAAAATTCGTAAAAGCAGGTGCTTTCTAAATGAACAAACGGAAGGAGGAAGAGCAGAAAATGACAAAACCACTGCTGGAAGTTAAAGGGCTGAAAAAATATTTTGAGATAAGAGGAGGGGTGTTTGGTCGAAAAACTGGGGAAATAAAAGCCGTCGATGACGTCTCTTTTACAGTAAGAGAAGGAGAAATACTAGGCATTGTCGGAGAATCAGGCTGTGGGAAGTCAACGACTGGAAAATCGATTTTGCGCTTAATTGAACCTTCGGCTGGGGAAGTGACATTTGCAGGTAGAAAGATTACTCATTTGGATTCAGAAGAGCTGCGCAAACTACGTAAGGATATGCAGATTATTTTTCAGGATCCGTACGCTTCTTTAAATCCGCGGCACACTGTTGAAAAAATAATTGGCGAACCTCTGCTTGTCCATGGGACGATATCTGCGGAAGAACGAAAAAAGCGAGTGAAAGAATTATTGAAAGTAGTCGGACTTAGCAGCTATCATGCTTCAAGATACCCGCACCAGTTTAGTGGCGGACAACGACAGCGAATCGGAATTGCCCGAGCACTAGCGAACCATCCCCAATTAATTATCTGCGATGAACCAGTATCAGCATTAGATGTTTCCGTTCAGTCACAAATTCTAAATTTGATGCAAAAGTTGCGCGAAGAATTTCAGTTAACTTATGTGTTTATCGCTCACGATCTAAGCGTTGTAAAACATATAAGTGATCGGGTAGGCGTTATGTACTTGGGAGGCTTGATGGAATTAGCGGACAAGGACAAGTTGTATGAAGGTCCCAAACATCCATATACACAAGCGTTATTGTCAGCAGTACCAACACCGGACCCTGACGATGTTAGAGAACGAATTATTTTAAAAGGCGATGTACCAAGTCCAGCTAACCCTCCGACAGGGTGCGTGTTTCATACAAGATGTCCACAAGCAATGGACATTTGTAAAACAGTAAAACCAGCGTTTGAAGAGGTGGAAGATAACCATTTTGTCGCATGTCATTTGTTCATTATGTAAGGTGCTGTAGGATACCACTTCCAAAGTTGAGGTGAATGCAAACAAATCTAAGGCACCTAAATGCCAAATTAGTTCGGATGCCTTTAGGTCATATCCACGCGGTACTAACAATCAGGGGGAATATAATGTCAATTGATTCAATATTAGTTTAATCATATCTATTTGCATATTCTTGCGGTATAAACAATCAGGGGGATGAAAGATACCCCCGCTGATTGAAGATTTACTTTATAGATTTGATGAACCAGTATCAAATATATTCAAGTTTTAAAGGGGGAAGAATGATGAAGGGGAAATACGCATTTTGGTCCATCCTAATGCTTTTATTCATTTTATTATTAGCAGCCTGCAGTGGGGATGGGGGAGCAGATCCCAGTGCTTCAGAAGAAGGGAACGAAGCTGGGAACGAAGAGGGTACAAGTGAGCAAAAAGGTTCAAATGCTGCTGGAGACCAGGTGTTAGTTTATGCACGCGGTGGTGATTCTGTCAGCTTGGACTTTGCTAGTATTTCCGACGGAGAATCTTCTCGGGTTACGAAAAACATTTTTGAAAGCTTACTGGACTATGATAAAGAATCTTTTGAAGTAGTCCCCGGTTTATCACACGACTGGGAAGTATCAGATGATGGTTTAAGTTATACCTTTTTCTTAGAAGAAGACGTCACCTTTCATGATGGCACACCTTTTAACGCCGAAGCTGTAAAAATCAATTTCGAACGCTGGGCAGATCCGAAACATAAATACGCGTTTACCGATCAAGGGTATGCATATCCGTTGTATGGAACGATGTTCGGCGGCTATAAAGGTGATGACACACACAATATTAAAGAAATAAATGTGATTAATGATTATGAAATTGAATTTGTTTTAAAAGCACCCCAAGGACCATTCCTGCAAAATATGGCCATGCATTATTTTGCGATGACCTCTCCTGCGGCTTTAGAAAAATATGGTCCGGATATTGGAGAAAACCCTGTAGGGACAGGTCCATTTAAATTTGTCAGCTGGAGTAAAAATGATCAAATTATTTTAGAAAAATTTGCAGATTACCGCAAAGAAGGGCTACCAAAGTTAGATCAAGTTATCTTTGAAGTTATTCCAGAGAATTCAGCACGATTAATCGCCTTACGTTCTGGAGAAGTGGATATTATTGATGGGATTAACCCAGATGATGCTGCCGGGATTGAGTCAGAAGAAGGGCTCGAGTTATACGTTCGAGGAGAAAATAATGTAGGATTTTTAGGTATGAATGTGGAAAAGGAGCCATTAAATGACAAATTAGTTCGTCAGGCCATCAATTATGCTGTTGATACAGAAGCCATTGTCGAAGCGTTGTATGCTGATTATGCAACAACAGCAATTAATTTAATTCCACCGAACTACTTTGGTTACAATGAAGAAATAAAAGCCTACGGGCATGATGTGGAGCGTGCGCAAGAATTATTAGCTGAAGCAGGATATGATAACGGGTTTGAGTTGGATCTTTGGGTCATGCCTGTGTCCAGACCATACATGCCAGACCCTGAAACGGTAGCCGAAATCGTCCAAAGCAATTTGGAGGAAGTAGGTATCACAACAAACATTGTACGAGAAGAATGGGCGCCTTATCTAGAAAAAACCGGTAAAGGGGAACATGAGCTATACTTGCTCGGTTGGTCTGGATCTAATGGGGACCCAGATTACTTCTTTGATAGCTTATTGCATGGAGATAGTATTGGCGGGGAAAACCGTTCGTTTTATAAAAACAACGAGGTGGATGAATTAATTGATCAAGCTGGAGCTGAAATTGATCAAGGCCAACGTGCAGAATTGTATAAGCAAGTGCAAGCGATCCTTCATGAAGAAGCTCCAGGAGTAAACATTGTACATTCAACACCTCTTGCTGCAGCTAAAAGTGAAGTGAAAAACTTCATTCCACATCCGTCTACAAGTGATCCATTGGAAGAAGTTGAGATTGCAACGGAATAAAGCTTAAATGGATATCTTCTAGAACCAAAATAGAGTATCGTTTCGCCATCTTTGGATGGTAATTGGAAATAGCTGATCGTTTGAAAACGCTTGTGTTTGCTGCTGAATTTTTCCTTGTCCGATAAAACTTTTATATATCAGAATTTTGTTGAAAGTTAGGGTGGAGAGGTTTGGCAGCGAACTGTATCGAACAAAATAGGGGGTAACTATTATAAAATACGACACGGTTATTTTAATATACATTTTGCTTACCCTCCCTATTTTGTTGAGTTAGATCAAAATAAGATTGGGGTGAAAAGGTGACTGCATATATCATACGCCGCTTGTTGCATCTGATTCCGGTATTAATTGGAATGACATTAATTACTTTTTCGATTGTGCATTTAATACCAGGCAATCCCGCGCAAACCATCCTAGGAGAAGCAGCTACACAAGAAGCTGTTAAAAATCTCGAAGAAAGTATGGGATTAAATGAACCATATATAAAGCAATATGGGATTTATGTAACTGATTTATTGAAAGGCGATTTAGGAACGTCGTTACGAACAAAAGCTGCTATTACAAAAGAAATTTGGCCACATATTGCAGCTACGTTTGAATTAACTTTTTTTGCAATGCTATTTGCTATATTTATTGGTGTTAACGCTGGCATCATTAGTGCTTGGAAACAAAATTCCTGGTTTGATTTCTTAGCTATGCTATTCGCGCTTGTAGGAGTATCCATACCTGTTTTTTGGTTAGCTTTAATGGAACAATGGGTATTTGCTCAAGAGCTTGGATGGTTTCCTGCTTATGGAAGGGAAAATAGCCGCGATCCAATTGCAGCCATTACACAATTTTATGTGCTTGATGCATTGATTCATTTGGATTTTCCAAGAGTCTTCACTATTTTAAAGCATCTTCTATTACCTAGTATTGCACTCGGGACAATTCCGATGGCCATTATTGCAAGAATGACTCGTTCCAGTATGTTGGAGGTAATGCAGTCTGATTATATTCGAACCGTTCGAGCTAAAGGTGGAGGACAATTTCTGGTTATTTATAAACATGCTTTAAAAAATGCGACCATACCTGTCCTGACTGTAATCGGTTTGCAAACAGGTGTACTGTTAGGTGGGGCGATACTAACAGAGACGATCTTCAGTTGGCCAGGAATTGGCAGGTATGTATTTGAAGCAATTAATTATCGAGATTACCCAGTGATTCAATCAGGTATTTTAGTGATTGCGTTTCTCTTTGTCATGATTAATTTAATTGTCGATATTTTATATACGTATATTGATCCAAGGATTAAATATTAGGGGGTGATGGAATGAGTGCAGAAAAAAATAACAAGCAAGGACAGCAACTGCCGTTAACCAACCCTGCAACTCTGGATTCGCATATCGATGAGGATGACATCGAAGAAACGTCTCCATGGAAAGATACATGTAAACACTTGCAGAAAAATCGCTTTGCTATTACTGGATTTTTAATTATCCTATTTTTTGTTTTATTCGGTCTTTTAGCGCCTTTATTGACATCCTATTCTTATCAAGGACAAGACTTAGCCAATCGCTTACAACCACCGTCATCGGAGCACTGGTTTGGCACAGATGATGTGGGGAGAGATATTTTTACTCGTATCGCCTATGGTGCAAGAGTTTCTTTGCAAGTTGGTTTTTTTGCCGTCACAGGGGCGCTTGTATTTGGTACGTTACTAGGAATGATTGCCGGCTATTTTGGTCGGTGGATAGATACCATTATATCGAGAATTTTTGATATATTATTAGCATTCCCGAGTATTTTGTTGGCGATTGCGGTTGTTGCCATTTTAGGAGCTTCCTTGCAAAATGCATTAATAGCGATTGCCATTATTAATATACCAATCTTTGGAAGGATCGTTCGGTCGAAGGTTATTAGTTTGCGGGAAGAAGAATTTATCATGGCCGCCAGAGCTCAAGGAATGAAAAACGGTCGCATCATCTTCCATCATATTTTGCCTAATAGTGCCGCACCAATTATTGTACAAGCTACACTAGGGTTTGGGACAGCCATATTAGACGCAGCCGCACTGGGGTTTTTAGGGTTGGGTGCACAACCCCCAACACCTGAATGGGGAGCCATGCTGGCAGGTTCGCGTGATTTTATCCAACTAGCCCCTTGGACACTCATTTTTCCTGGTATTTCGATCATGCTAGTTGTTTTAGGCTTTAACCTTATTGGTGACGGATTGCGAGATGCTTTAGATCCTAAAATGAAAAATTAAAGGATAGTTTTTAATGAGGCGGACTCAGAATAGGATATATCCGCACATTTTGAGTCTGTCTTTTTAGTGTGTGTTTAAAAAAGCTGATAATCCAAAGCGAATTAATTAGCTTCTGATTCCATTAATTGGCTATAGCTTGCAGATCAGCTGTTGAAAAAGTCACTCGTGGCAAATATCACCACTCGTTTAAATCAGAGAAGTCGCTCAAAAAGCTGAAAATCGCTCACAAAGGTTGAAGGGATCGCTCGTGACAGCCGGAAAAGTCGCTCGTATCATTAGAAAAATGTCTCTTGGCTTCTGTACCATTAATGATGACATCAAATGTTTGCTATTGTATGATCATACGTAGGATGTTTATCCTGATAAGCCTATTGGAGTGAAAAAGATGACACAAATAACGATACTAGTAGCTGATGATGAAAAGGAAATTGCTGATTTAATTTCCATTCATTTGAAAAATGAAGGATATAATGTAATTACGGCAGCGGATGGAGCGGAAGCTTTGCAGCTTGTTCAAGAGCAAGTTGTCCACTTAGTGGTTTTAGATATTATGATGCCAAAGATGGATGGGTATGAAGTGACGCAAAGGATACGGGAAGATTATCAAATGCCAATTATTTTTGTAAGTGCAAAAACATCTGACTTTGATAAAGTGAAAGGGCTAGTTATTGGGGCTGATGATTATATGACAAAACCGTTTACGCCAATGGAATTAGTAGCCCGTGTTAATGCACAATTAAGACGGTTTACGGTGTTAAATGGGAAGAAAGAGGGCAAAAATAACGTTCTTGAATATGGTGAACTATGCATAGATAAGGATCGACGGAGCGTAACCTTATATGAAGAAGAAATTGATCTGACTCCGAAAGAGTTCGATATTTTATTCCTGTTGGCAAGTCACCCGAAGAAAGTGTTTGATGTGGAGACTATTTTTCAGCAGGTATGGGGAGAACTGTACTATGAAGGTGCGAATACTGTCATGGTACATATACGGACATTAAGGAAGAAGCTCAAGGAAGACCAGCGCAAGGATAAATGGATTAAAACGGTCTGGGGAGTGGGGTACAGCTTCCATGGGTAATAGGATAAAAAATTTTCGTACAAAGATGGTTATGCTGTTTGGATTAAGTATGCTGTTTGCTGGTGTTGTAACATTTTCCATTTTTTTAGGGTTGCGTTTTTATTATCACAACTATGTACAAGTAGGGGAACCTTTAGCTAATATTCGCAGCATGATAGCAACAGTGGGTGATTTCAACTTTTTTATCCTTCTATTTATTCCGCTTTCCATTATGTTTTTCTATTTGTTAACGAAGCGGTACTCCCTCTATTTTAAAGAAATTTCACAAGGAATTCATCAACTCGCGAATGGTAATTTTACACATCATGTGCAAATTGACACGAAAGATGAATTTCATGATATAGCTGAAGATATTAATGCAGCGGCGGATAAGTTGCAGCAGGCAATTGAACGTGGTGAATTTGCTGAAAGTAGCAAAGATCAATTAATTGTCAATTTAGCTCATGACTTACGAACGCCCCTAACATCTGTCCTCGGTTATTTGGATGTAGTACTTAAAGATGAGCACTTAACTGATGAACAAAAGCGACATTACTTATCCATTTCATATAAAAAATCACAGCGCTTAGAAGCTCTAATTAATGAGTTATTTGATATAACAAAAATGAACTATGGCATGCTGCAATTGGATAAGACGGAGATTAATCTTGGAGAGTTGCTCCAGCAATTGAATGAAGAATTTTATCCGATGCTTGAAAAAAATCATATCCGAACCCGGTTAGATATTCAATCCAGCTTAATGATTACTGCTGACGGTGAAAAGCTTGCTAGAGTATTTGAGAATTTGCTTACAAATGCTATTCGTTACGGTGCTGACGGAAAATTTATTGATATAAAAGCTTTTCAAGATACAAATGACATCGTTGTACAAGTTATTAATTATGGAGATAGCATTCCCGATGATGTCTTACCGAATATTTTTGAGATGTTTTTTAAACAGGATCAGTCGAGAACATATAAAGCGGGTAGCACAGGACTAGGATTATTTATTGCTAAAAATATTGTCGAACAGCATGGTGGAAGTATTGAGGCAGATAGCACAGTTATTCGAACTATATTTGAAGTTCGATTGCCAAAATAATGATATACTTCCTTATGAAAATTGGGGAGCCGGTTTAGGTTTGCTATCATGCAGACTCAGGTTGGTTCATCGGGGTAGTTCGAATGCTGCTTTAGCCTATAGCAATTGTTATGCTATAGGCTAAAGCAGCATTTGGAGCTTTAACGCGCAGTATTTTGATACGTCTGTTTAAGAAAAATTTAAGATTTACCATAGCAAAAATTTAAGTTTTCCTCTCTATCATTTAAAATGAAGGGGGGGAAAACGAAATGAAAAAAAGCAGATTGTTTTTATATATAATTATTATAGGTATTGTTGTTGCGATTATGTGGTATGACAAAAACAATAAATCCATTGTCTACATCGAACAAACACATGAAGAAGGTGAAGAACCATTACAGATAGATGTGGAAGACATTCACCGAGGGGAGCTATTATTAGTGAATGAAGAGCATGGGATAGAGAAAAGTGCCAAAACGGACATCGTAAATTTATTTGAAAATAAGCATTTAATAGGCGATTATGGGTTAATCGATAATAAAATAAAGCTATCGAAAGAAATTACCACTTATTTTAATGAGATGATAGAGGCAGCTAAAAAAGATGGTGTGAATAATTTTTTAATCAGCAGCGGTTATCGTGAGTTTCAAGAGCAAACGAAGCTGTATCAAGAAATGGGGAAGGACTATGCGTTGCCGGCAGGTTTCAGTGAGCATCAATTAGGCTTAGCACTTGATGTAGGTTCATCAGCAGGATCAATGGCAGAAGCAGAAGAAGGTGTGTGGATCGCAGAAAATGCATGGCAGTTTGGGTTTATTTTGCGCTACCCAGAGGAAAAGAAGGCGATTACAGGGATTGAATACGAGCCGTGGCATATTCGTTACGTAAGTAAACCACATAGTGCGATTATGTATGATAAAGACTTTGTTCTAGAGGAATACTTGGATTTCCTCAGGGAAAAAAAACAAATTTCTACGACAGTGGATGGGAAAAATTATCATATCCGTTACTACCCAGTATCCAAATCAATGACGGTGAATATACCAAAGAATCATAACTATACGATTTCCGGTGACAATGTAGGAGGTGTTATTGTCACTGTGTATGATTAAAGCACAAAACGAACGATCTCTGCTTTTTTTAGATAACTTCGTAATAAACATTTTAACTTGCTCCATTCATCGTGAAAATGCATTCATAATTACTTGGAACAATTTACAATAACTTAATGAAAAATATATAGAAACGTACTCTCCTCTATGTCATAGTATAACTATACGTTTATATGAATCTAGTAAATGGGAGGGTATGTATGGCTAACCAGATACGTATGAAATGGATTTATGTTTTATTGATTGTGGTTCTGATTTTTTCAAATGTTGCTCCGGTAACTGTAGTTGCTGCTGGAGAAACGGGCGCAGCGGATGAACTAATTATATCAGAGTATGTCGAAGGTAGCTCTCAAAATAAGGCAATTGAAATTTATAATGGTACAGGTGCTGATGTAAATCTCGCAAGCTATCAATTAAAGTTGTACAGTAATGGAAAAACTGAGCCGAGCAACACAGAAAATTTGGAAGGAACGTTAAGCCATGGCGATGTTCTTGTACTTGCTCATGGTCAAGCAAATGATACTATTAAGCAAGTAGCCGATAGTACTTCGGCAGTTGTCAATTTTAATGGGAACGATGCAATTGCTTTAGAAAAGAACGGTGAAATAATCGATTTGTTCGGTGCAATAGGGGACGAGTCAGATTTTGCTAAGGACAAGACGTTAGTTAGAAATACAAATGTGACTACACCAACTTCAACCTATAACGCTAGCCAATGGACCGATTATGGCAAGGACATATTTACTTATTTAGGAAGCCATACGATGGATGGGAATGATGAGAATAATCCTGGTGAACCGACGGATCCAGACCCCAATCCAGAACCAGATCCCGAAACCCACACGATTGGCGAAGCAAGACAATTAGCAGATGGTTCTGAAGTCGTTGTGGAAGGAATTGTTACGGCTAATTCTGAAGCATTAAGCAATGGCAACCAGTTTTCTACATATATCCAAGATGAAACAGCTGGAATAAATTTATTTAAGTATGAACAAGGTGATTTACCCGAAGTTCAAAAAGGAGATCGTGTCAAAGTAACAGGGACGATGGATTCTTATAATGGCTTAAAAGAAATTGTGCCAGCTTCGATTGAAATACTTGAACGAGGACAAGCCCTACCAGAAGTACAGCAGATAACATTGGAAGATTTGCAAAATAAAGAGGTAGCGGAGTCCTACGAAGGTGAGCTTGTACGTGTAAATGGCTATATTAATTCCATTCCTAGTTCTCCCGCTGGCGGCGGATACAATGTAACGTTTATCGATCAAGACTATAACTCCGCATTATTACGAATGATGGAAAATGCTGTTGATATTAGTCAAGTTGAAGAGAAGCAATGGTACGATATTACCGGAATTGTTAGTCAATACAATGATCATCAGCTGTTGCCTACTGAACAGGCTGATTTACAAGTAGCTGAGGAGCAGCCAGACCCTCCTTCAGCTGCAGGGGAATATGAAACCGCCGTGGAAAAAATAACCGATGGGGATACTATTCGAATTGCTGATCCCGTGTTTGGAAGTAATCGTGTTCGGTTTGTAAATATGGATACTCCAGAAACATATGCAGCAAAAAATAAAGCTCCAGAACGTCAAGCGATTAATGAAAATCAAAAATATCATGGTGATGAAGCGACAGCACATATCGGAACGTATATTCAGCCAGGCGATAAAATTACTGTCAAAGTTGGAGAACAGCCGACAGATAATTATGGACGTCTGCTAGCAGAAGTTATTACAGCTGACGGGAAGAATGTTAATCTCGAAATGGTACGTGATGGCTATGCTGTATCCTATTTCATTGCACCTATTGACGAAGAGGCATACCCGAAATATCAGCAAGCCGTTAAAGAAGCAAAAGATCAAGGGTTAGGTATTTGGGGTGCGGATAATCCGCTGATGGAATTACCGTTTGCATTTCGTGCGAATGATGATCAAAAAGGCTTCTTGCGCTTTGTCGGTAATTCAGATACAAAAGAATACGTCATTCCAGATGATTGGGCAGACGTACCTGTAGAAAAGCGCGTGTTTTTCTCAAGCCCAGAGGAAGCAGAATCCTATGGTTATCAGCCAGCAGGTGAAGGAAATCCTGTAGAAGATAACTTGCTTGTGCAATTTTTAAGCATGAATGATCTACACGGGAAAATTGATCAACAATACGATTTAGATCCAGATGGAGACGGCGTATTTGATACGTATGGTCGCATGGATTTTGTTGCATCAGCTTTAAAGGAAAGAGAGCAGGACAACCCAAATACATTTATCGTGCATGCTAGTGATATGATCGGTGGAAGCTCACCAATTTCTGGATTGCTTCAGGATGAGCCAACAGTGGAAATTCTTGAAGAAATTGGCTTTGATGTCGGTACGGTTGGGAACCATGAGTTTGACGAAGGTACGGAAGAATTTATGCGTATGCTAAATGGGGGAGAACATCCAGAAGGAAAAGGTACAGAGGGTTATGATGGGATGAATTTCCCGCAGCTTTGTGCAAATTGTGTTGACAAGGAAACGGGTGATACGATTCTACCTCCATATCACATCGAAGAAGTTGATGGTGAAAAGATTGGTTTTGTAGGGGTAAACACGCAAACATCTGCTAATATGGTAATATCTGAGGGGATCGCGGATATTAAATTTACCGATGAAACAGCAGCTGTCAATAATGCAGTAGCCGAGCTACAGCAACAAGGCGTTGAAGCAATTGTTGTATTAGCACATATTCCTGCCGATCAAGCAGGCGATGGTGCAACTGGAGAAGCGGCTGATTTAGCAAGAGAAGTTGATGACGCGGTCGATATCATTTTTGCTGCCCATAATCACCAAGTAGTAGATCGTATCGTTGACGATAAATTAATCGTTCAAGCGTCTGAATATGGCAAAGCTTTTGCTGATGTAGATGTGGAAATTGATCGCACGACTGGCGATATTGTTAAAAAAGATGCTGACGTAGTATTTGTGAAGCAAAGCGGCTACGAAGCAGATCCTGCTGTCAGTGATATTCTAGCGAAATATGAAAACCAAATTGCTCCAATTATGAATGAAGTAGTTGGGTATAATGCAACTGATTTAACGGGCGATTACACCAATGAAGGTGATCACGGGTTAGGAAATCTAATTGCGGATGGAATGAATTCGATCATGGATAGTGATTTCGCGATGATGAATGGTGGCGGTATTCGCGATGATTTGTTAGCTGGAAAAGTAACCTGGGGAGACTTGTATAATATTCAACCATTTGGAAACACATTAATGACCTTTGAAATTAAAGGGAAAGACCTGGCGCCGATTATTAATGCACAACTGTCACCAATATACGGACCAGACTATAGCATTAGTGGTTTCCACTACACATGGAATCCTGAGACGAATCAAGTAGTAGATGTTACGTATCCAGATGGTACACCAATTGAGGCGGATAAGGTGTTCACCTTAACTGTAAATAATTATATGGGTACTTCGAAAAATCCGAAGCACAGCCCAATTAGTGAACTTGGTAAAAATCCAGTTATGGGGCCATCTGATCTTGATGCAACGGTTGAATTTGTCAAAAGCTTAAATACAACGGAGAATAATCCGTTCCTATTTGAAGCTGAAGGCAGAATTTCTGTTGCCAAAGATGAAGAGCCACCACTAAACCCTGGAGGCGGTACAGGGAACCCAGGAACTGGTAATGGTGAAGGTCCAGGAAATAGTGGAAACGATGGCGATAACGGAAACAATGGTAACAACGACAATAACAACACCGGCGATAACAACGGCAATAACGGCAACAATAACGGCAACAATAACAATAACAGCAATATGAATCATGATGGTGGTGCTACACCAGGAAAGGATAACGATGACCGTGACAATGGAAACAACGCTGGTAACGGTTCGTCAAGTAACAACGCAAATGGCACTTTAATTGGGAATACTGATCATAACGTATCAGAAACACCAGGAAGTAAAAATGACGATAGAAGCATATTGCCAAATACGGCAACAAACATATATAATTTGTTATTCGCTGGTGTAGCTCTCATTGTTCTCGGTGTAGCATTGTATATGAGAAAACGATTTAGAGCAAAAAAAGCAAGCTAAATACCAATCGAAAAAGGGGCACATGAAACGCATGAAGCCCCTTTTTCTAATGAGATAAGAAAGTATAAAACATGTTATTATGCTCTTTCCAACATGCGCTCAAGTGCAAGACGAGCACGGGAAGCAGTTTCTGTATCTACAGTAATTTGATTAATCGGTGATCCTTGCTGAATTTTTTCTAAAGACCAGAGCAGGTGTGGTAGATCAATTCGATTCATTGTTAAACATGGACACATATATGGGTTTAGCGAAATAATATGCTTATCAGGATGTTGGTTCATTATTCGTTGGACGAGATTCATCTCCGTTCCAATCGCCCAAGAGGTTCCTGTCTTTGCCTGTTCAATCGTTTCAATAATATATTTGGTGCTGCCATTATAATCAGCAGCATCCACCACTTCCTTCTTGCACTCGGGATGGACAATAATAGTCATGTTGGGGTGTTCTTTTCGTACGTAGTCCACATTATTTAGAGTGAAGTTTTCATGCACGGAGCAATGCCCCTTCCATAAAATTACTTTTATTTTCTGTACATCTCCAGTAAAAACGAGCTCATCTTGGATTGGATCCCATATTGCCATTTCTGTTTCATCAATACCAAGATCAGAAGCAGTGTTCCTCCCTAAATGCTGATCTGGCAAAAATAAAATCCGTTCTTTTTGTGTAAATGCCCATTCCACCATCTTGTGTGCATTCGATGAAGTAACAGTAGCACCCCCATGTTCACCGACAAATGCTTTAATTGCCGCTGTCGAATTTACATATGTCAACGGTAGAATAGAATCATCAAATTGTTGCCTGAGCTTTTCCCAAGCGCGTTCAGTTTGATAGATGTCAGCCATATCTGCTAGAGAACAACCTGCTCTCATATCAGGTAAGAGCACCATTTGCTCATTATTTGTTAACATATCGGCGGTCTCCGCCATAAAATGAACCCCGCAAAATACAATGTAAGCTGCTTCTTTATTTTGTGCAGATACTTGGGCGAGCTGAAGAGAGTCGCCAACAGCGTCAGCAAATTGAATGACTTCGTCTTTTTGATAATGATGTCCGGGAATGAATAAGGCATTGCCTAAATCAAGCTTTATTTGTTTAACCCGATCCTCCATTTCTTGCTTCGATAAGGCTAGATATTCTTTCGGAATGGATGTGGATGGTTGGGTTAACTCTTTAAGCAGATCCATATATAAAACTCCTTTTTAATAAGATAAGAAACTATAAAATGAGGTGCTTATGGATAACGAAATAACCGAAGCCACGTCCGGCGCATGAGCCCAGCAACGAGGCGACTTTAGAAATGCGCCCTACGATAAGTCATCATCGGTTCGTTACCTCACCGTGATTCCTAAATCTTTAGTTGATTCGTTCCATTCGCTACGTTGCTAAACGGGCGCCCTGCGCCTTTGTTCCACTATAGGAAAGTATAAGATTTTTTTGGTTTATAGTATAAGAAAAACAAAGGCTTCCGCCATAAGACTTGGCGACAAGCCAAGTTTTTCTAATGACTTTAAGTAATATTAGGTTCACATATAGACAGAAGCGCTTATATCTAACGACGGTGCTGCATGTGTTAAATAACCTAATGAGATAAAATCAACCCCACTTTTTGCATAATTCAGTAATTGCTCCAACTGGATACCGCCAGAAGCCTCAGTGATTATCGTTTTTGGAACATGGTGAATCCAATTCCTAATCATTTCTGGAGAGCAATTATCAAACATAATAATATCGACTTCATTGGCAATCGCCTCTAATAATTGATCTTCTGATTCAATTTCAACTTCTATTTTCACTGTATGACCAAGCCTGGACTTTATCCTTTGTACGGCATTTGTAATTGAGCCAGAAAAGGCAATATGATTATCCTTAATCATCACTGCGTCAGATAAACCGTATCGATGATTATATCCGCCTCCACATCGTACCGCCTGTTTTTCCAACATACGTAATCCAGGTGTCGTTTTTCTAGTATCACAAATTTTTACGTCTGTTTCATTCACCATTTGTACAGCTTTTGAGGTTAATGTAGCAATTCCGCTCATTCGTTGGAGCAGATTTAAGATCACCCTTTCCGCTTGTAATAGATTGATGATCGATCCTGATGCAGTAGCAATTACGTCACCAACTCCTAGATGGTCTCCGTTTTCTTTATTTCTAATAAGCTGAATAGGAGCATGGATAATTTGAAAACCCAAATCTATAATTTCAGCACCGCAAAAAATCCCTGGTTCTTTAGCATGAAATGTGATGGTTCCTTGCATATGTGTATCGAACAAATTTTGGCTCGTCATATCGCCATGTCCAATATCTTCTAAATAGAATTGATTAAGCATGGTGTTTAATTGTATAAGGTTGATCATAGGTTACCTCCATTCTATTCGTCGATTTAAAATGAACGATCCGTTTTTGTAGCCAATACTCGTTATCTTTATTGGGAAAATCGGAGCGAATATGGCAACCTCTTGTTTCTGTACGGTGTAATGCTGCTTCTGTTATCAGGCGAGCAGCAATCCACATAAAATATACTTGAATCGTGGAACGATCGCTTTGTTCGATTTGTTTAAAGGGATCAATTTGATAAGCGTCTAGCCATCTTAATTGTTTAGATAAACAATCATGATCACGAATAATTCCAACTGCTTGCATCATAGATTGCTGTAGTTCTTGTTTGGTAAATGGTAGTTTAGTAAGTTGTTCTCGATGTTGTTTCTTTGGTGTGAAATCAATCGTTTGCAAATTGTCATGTTGTTGGACGATGTAGGCTGCTAAACGTTTTCCATAAACAAGCCCCTCCAATAAAGAGTTGCTGGCAAGACGATTTGCACCGTGAACACCACTTGCTGCAACTTCACCAATAGCATATAAGCCTTTCACTGAGGTAGCGCCCCAATCGTCAATAACGACACCTCCGATCATAAAGTGTGCTCCAGGGACGACAGGAATTTTTCCTTTTTGAATGGAAACACCATGTTGTTTGCACATGTTAGTTATTGCAGGAAATCTGGAGCTGAAATCTTTTACTGGTGTAATGTCTAAATATACTTTTCTTCCTGCTTTGATTTGCTGAAATATTTCATGTGCAACGATGTGCCTAGGGGCTAAATCACCTAACGGATGAACATGCACCATGAATTGTTCATTTAAATCATTTTTTAAGGTCGCGCCCGCCCCACGAACGGCTTCAGAAACAAGTCCTATACTTCTTCCATTTATATGGAGGAGGGTTGGATGAAATTGGAAAAATTCCATGTCACTAAGTTTTGCTCCTACTCGATAAGCAAGTGCTACACCATCGCCTGCAACAGACCAAGTATTAGACGTGCTTGCATATAGTTCACCAGCTCCGCCGGTTGCGAGAACGACGTGTGGAGCGACATAAGTATGACATGATCCATCTATGTCTTTCGTTATAACGCCAATACATCTTTCTGCTTTGTTTTGCAATAAATCGATTACCATTTTGTTTTCCAGCCATTGGACACGCTTTGACAAATACAACTGGCGGAGAAGAAACTCTGTCATATATTTTCCAGTTTGATCTCCCCCACAGTGGGTAATGCGTGCTTTACTGTGGGCTCCTTCTAAGCCTAAGGCGATATTGCCATCTGAATGCATATCAAATGGAGCAACTCGAATCCAATCCTTAATGATTTGCCTTCCTTCCGTGACTAATGTGTGAATGGCTGCGGCATGTCCATGTTCATCTGCAGCAGTAATAGTGTCCATGTAATGATCATAGAGGCTATCGGTTGCGGAAATAGCAGCAGCAATCCCTCCTTGAGCTCGATAAGAGTTGCTATCTTTTATATAACCTTTTGTGATTATCATCACATTAAACTGTTCTTTAAGTTGGCAGGCAAGTTGTAATGCAGCAATCCCACTGCCAATAATTATTATGTCTGTTCCTTTCACTGTGAACTCACCTTTTTTACATATGTCTTGACACATATCATTACATATTATTAAGCTAAATACAAGTGTTATATCATTATTTTTTATAGGCTATAAAAATCAGTTAAAAATAAAAAGCAAGTTTGGACAAAAAAGTTGTTAAAAATAAGTGCTGTAAAGAGGGGAAGAAGGGGAAATGTTGTCTGAAAAATATAATAAAGTATAAAACGCTAGGCTCTAAGTATAAGAAAAACTACAGCTTTCACTAAAAGATTGCGACAAGCCAAGTTTTTCTAAGAGTAGGTAAGAAATATGAATCGGGTTGACGGAAAGGGGATGAAAATAAAGTGATATATCTTGATTATGCCGCTACAACGCCAATAGATGAAGAAGTATTAGTCATCTATCAGCAGGTGGCTGCAAATTATTGGGGAAATACAAGTAGCCTACACCATATAGGAGGAGAAGCAAAACAAGTACTGGAAAACAGTCGTAAAAGTTTAGCGTCATTATTACATGTTCCGCCAAGAGGGATTTATTTTACCTCAGGTGGCACAGAATCCAACCAGCTTGCAATTGTATCACTTGCACTCAGTCAGTCGTATAAAGGCAAGCATATTATAACTTCACAAGCAGAACATTCTTCTGTTTTTTCAGCTTTATCGTATCTGGAAAACAGTGGGTTTGAGGTTACGAAGGTACCGTATACGAAAGATGGACAAGTAGATCTGCTTCAGTTAGAAAAAGCAATTCGTTCTGATACAATTATGACAACGATTGGATATGTTAACTCAGAAATTGGCTCTATTCAACCACTTGAGAAAATTCGCCAGCTATTGCACGCAGAAATAATTTTTCATACTGATGCTGTCCAAGCCTTTGGTAAAGTTGATCTGTCAAATCTGCATAAGGTCGTCGACAGCTTTTCCATCTCATCACATAAATTATATGGTCCGAAAGGTGTAGGAGCAGTTTATATTCAACCTAGATGTGCTGTTAAAGGTATATTTCCTTTACAAACTCATGAACACGGGATTCGTGGCGGAACGGTTAACGCTCCTGGTATTGCGGCTTTTGTTGCCGCGGCATTAAAGTACGTTGGAGAAGAATGGGAGAGAGCAATTAAATTAAGGCGGCTGTTCTTAGCAGAGTTAAGGAGAGAGCTAAAGTCGCAGCAACAAGTAATTGAATCATCTGTATCACAGTTACCTCATATTGTTGGTCTTACATTTCCTAATTATGAAGGTCAATTAATTATGTTAGAATGTAGTCGAAAAGGCTTTTGCATATCAACTGGAACTGCCTGTGGGCAAGCATCAGCGACAGCAGGAAAAACAATGGTAGCGATGGGATATTCAGAGGAGAGACAAAAGGAGTTTATTCGAATTTCGTTCGGCAAAGATACGAGCGAAAATGATATTGTTCAATTAGTACAAGTATTGAAGGAAATTGTTGGAGGAAATAAGGAAATAGGTGATGAAGATTGCGAGAAAAGAAAAAAGTGTTCGGTGAAGAACGAAGGGCTTTAATTTTAAGTCTATTAAAAAATGCCAATACCCCAATTACTGGCGGGGAACTGGCAAAAAGGACCAATGTTAGCCGTCAAGTTATTGTTAATGATGTAACTTTGCTAAAAGCGAGGAAGGAACCAATTATTGCTACGAGCCAAGGATATATGTATTTGTCTCCCAGGGCCGATGGTAGCGTAGAAAAGACGATTGCCTGTCAGCATACACCTGATGAAGCAGAAGCGGAATTAACGATCCTTGTCGACTATGGAATAACGGTAAAGGATGTAACGATAGAGCATCTCGTTTATGGCGATTTGACAGCTTCCATTATGGTATCGAATCGAAAGGAAGTAGAGCAATTTATTCACAAAATCACATCCACTGGTGCAGCATATTTGTCTGAACTTACAGGTGGCGTCCATTTGCATACATTGCTTGCCGATAAAGAAGAACAACTAAATGAAGCAGAAATAGCTTTAAAGCAAGCGGGATTCTTGATGGAGACAAACGAAACATGAAATAATTAACATAGTTTAATTCTATTTAATGGAAGGGGATGTCAGAATTGATTGGCATCGAGAGCTCCTATTAAATTAATTGGAAGAATGCTATTTGTAGATTTAAAATAAAGTTTGATCATAATAAACCTGAATGATTCATAGAAATAACGTTATAACTTATGAATGCTTATACACTAAAGAATGAAGTCAAGAAAGCTGGCGTTCGATTTTATCAAAAGAGGGGAACGATGAAAACTATATCAAAGAAGCTAAAAATGGTTTTTATTTTGACCGTACGAGCAACCATTCTTTTGAAATGAACATGCAAGAATGATGCTGAACCTATTAGCGTATAACTTAACAAACTGGTTCCGCACGCTTTGTTTTCCAGATGAACAAAAGAATATGCAAATGCATACGATACGCACCAAGATCATTAAAGTCGCTAGGAGATTGGTTAAATCGGGTAGATCTTTGTACTTTAAACTATCGTCTAGTTTTGTGTACCAATCTTTTTTCTGGAAGATACTACAACGAGTCCTAACCCTACAATTAGAATAGAATAATTTAGCTAGCAAAGGAAAAGCACGAAGACTCCTTGAAAATGAACAACACATTTTCTTCGTGCGATGTTTCGCTGACGTAGTCTTCCTCCCGTGGGAAAGCACAGTGGGAAGCGCCCGCAGAAAAAGCGAACTTCTTTTTCGAGGAGGCTGAGCGCAAGCCGCGGGAAGGATATTGTTTTTCCGAAGCGGTTTCATTAGAATTTGGTAAAGAGTCATTATTTCTCCATTATTTAAAAAAAAATACTGGAAAGGCCAAGGGGTTAGTACGCCCAAAAACAGAGTTTTTTAAGGACTGGAGTCATCCATGGAGAAAAAATTGCATGTCTTCTATTTTTTAGACCTATTATTGATTCATATCATTACTTTTTAATTTTTTCTCCGGTCATTTTAGAGGTATGAATAATTCAGGTTTAAGTATTTTTTTAATTGTCAGTAAATTGAAGTCGCATAAAATACCTGAAATAATCAATTCGTTCAGTTGAGAATTGTTATCAATTATTGTATATTAGATAGTAACGATACATATGATTGAATAAGGAGAATATATAATGCAAATATACTGGACTAAAATAAATAAGATTATTGAAGAAACGCCTGAGGTTAAAACGTACCTGCTCGACTGTCCGGAAGACTTCACATGGGAAGAAGGTTCCCACACCCACTTCGCACTAAAAGGTTTTAATGCTGGAGATAAACCAAACCGTAGCCTGATTCGCCACATGTCAATCTCCACTTTACCGCACGAAAATTCAATCGGTATCACAACACGCATCAGAGAGCAGTGCTCTGAGTTTAAAACAATTTTAAGAAATCTTGAGGTCGGCAATGAAGTTGCAATATTTAAAACTCATTCGAATGTACCACTAAAAAGAGAAGACAAAAATGTTTACCTACTGTCATCAGGCGTCGGTCTGGCAACTTTCAGACCGCTTGTACTTGATTATTTCGAACGTTCTGACAACGTAAATCAAATACATTCTCTGAACATCGATTCGTCAAAAGATTTTTTATTCACTAATATTTTTGAATCTGTACCTGACAAAAAGTTCACATCACAATTCGTCGATAACCGTAAAGATTACTATGAAGAAGTGAAAAATCTTGCTGTAGACAAGGATGGACTCTTCTATGTTGTCGGCAGCGACGAATTCCTCGTGCAGAACATTGAAGTACTGCGTGGGCAGGGCATCAAGCCGAAACAGATTATGCTCGACAAGCATAAACAAGAACTGCCTGAGTTTTTATCATTTGATTTGTCAATTTAAGACGTGACAAAAAATTTTTCTTGGTAAATACTAAATAGATGCTCCATTAACGAGAGCGATTGTTGAGGATCACAGGCAATAAATAATCAAACTTTATTATTATAACTGTATAGAGTTTCACGGGAAACGAACCTGTTTTGATAAATCTATTTTCAAAACAGGTTCATTTAATTATAACTTAACATATTGGTTTTTAAGGATTTTTTGAGCAAACTTTATTTAAAGCTACACTGTTCACAAGAAGTTAGGACGTAGGCAATAAGAACAAGAAAAACATCCCACATTTGCTAAACGCTGTCCTCATCATAGACAAATACATGTGATAGAAATGGAAGCAGAGTACAATGCTTGAACAGGAAGATATGCGAAGAGAAAGATTCATGCTTGAGGCATATTTTTATTTAAGCATACAAAAGGGGGAGTACCGTAACTAATGTCACTGCACTCCCCTTATTGTGATGGAGTCAAGGGGGATCGAACCCCTGACCTCTACGCTGCCAGCGTAGCGCTCTCCCAGCTGAGCTATGACCCCGTATAGACACAAATCTTATTATAAGTAACTATGTACATTATTTCAAGTGTTATGTATAGGGAAAACGATTAAAATATAAATAGATGACTATTTTTTGAACTTTAACTATTTCCAAAGACTATTTTAGAATAAATAGTTACGTTTCTATTAAAAATAATAAACATGGCTAAACCAAGCGTGAATCAAAGGGAACACGATTGTCATTTGGTTATAAATAATTAGTTTTCATTGTGAAAATATCACAATTTTTCGAAGTTTGACGTTTGAAATACAGAGGAGTACCATAAGTACAACAAAAAGTATAATTATCAGTTTATTCTGAAGGAGTTTGAATTATGTCAACACATAGTAAAGAAGAAATTGTACAGAGCGTCCCCCAGACAGGTTTTTTTGGACATCCGAGAGGTCTATTTACACTTTTCTTCACAGAATTTTGGGAACGTTTCTCCTACTATGGAATGCGTGCGCTTTTACTTTATTATATGTATACCGAAGTTGCTAGTGGCGGCTTGGGTATCGCCAATGATACGGCTAAATCCATTATGGCAATTTATGGATCACTCGTGTATATGTCAGGAATTATCGGCGGGTGGATTGCCGATCGATTATTAGGAACGCAACAGACAGTATTTTACGGTGGCGTACTGATTATGGCTGGTCATATTGTGTTAGCACTACCTGCAGGAGTAACAGGATTGTTTTTATCCATGTTTTTAATTGTTATGGGTACTGGTTTGTTAAAGCCAAATGTATCCAGTGTCGTTGGGGATCTTTACCGTTTATCAGATGTAAGAAGAGATTCAGCATTTAGCATATTTTACATGGGAATTAATATGGGGGCACTTATTGCACCGTTAATCGTTGGTACGTTAGGACAAGAATATAATTATCATTTAGGCTTTGGTGTAGCGGCAGTAGGTATGTTATTAGGTTTGATCGTTTTTGTAATTACTAAAAAACAATACCTTGGTTTAGCAGGAACTTATGTACCGAATCCACTTGCCAAAGAAGAAAAGAAAAAAGTATTTGGTAGAATCACTACAGGTATTGTTATTATCATTTTATTAGGTGCTATCACTATGCAAACAGGATTGTTAACCATTAATCGATTTACTTATCTTGTTAGTATATTAGGTATTATAATACCTACGCTTTATTTTATCGTTATGTATCGTAGTCCAAAAACAAATGCAGACGAAAAATCAAGATTGCTTGCCTACATTCCTTTGTTCATCGCTGCCATTATGTTTTGGGCGATACAGGAGCAGGGCTCTATTATTTTAGCAGAGTATGCGGACAAACGGACACAATTAGAATTTCTTGGTATAGATCTAAAATCGTCTTGGTTTCAGTCGCTAAATCCATTATTTATCGTCGCCTTGGCTCCAGTATTTGCCGGGCTATGGATGAAATTAGGTGAACGGCAACCATCAACGTCGAAAAAGTTTTCTCTCGGCTTGTTCTTTGCTGGCTTATCCTTTTTAGTTATGATTATCCCAGCTTCGATCAATGGAACGGATAGCTTAGTAAGCCCTATATGGCTTGTACTTAGCTTTTTACTCGTAGTTATTGGAGAACTATGCTTGTCTCCTGTAGGTTTATCCGCAACAACAAAGCTTGCTCCAGTAGCATTTTCTGCGCAAACAATGAGTCTTTGGTTTTTATCCAATGCTTCAGCACAGGCCATTAATGCGCAAATTGTGAAGCTTTATAAACCAGCAACAGAAATAATATATTTTGGCGTCATTGGAACAATTGCTATTTTTCTAGGTTTAGCATTATTCCTGTTATCACCAATAATTCAACGTTTCATGAAAGGCATTCGTTAATCCTTGTTATGTTGGTACTGTTACATGTAGTGCTATACTAGTACTAGTTATTGTATCCACATGTAACCGGGGATATGCCCTCCATCTAACGCTGAAGACATTATTAAGAGTAAATCAGAAATAACGTTATTAAAACATTTTTATTTTAAAGTACTTTCGAAAGAAGTCTCCCTCTTCAAGCGTGTGAAGGGCGTAGCCCAACGGTAAGGGGGAGATGAATTTCGGTTGGGCGACAGCCCAAAGGCTTTTTCTTTTCCCTTTTTGTTCAACATAGTATAATCAGTTTGATAAAGTACAAGGGGTGATATAACAATGGAATTGGACAGTAATAATCATTCAGTGTTCTCGATGTATTACTATCTCGTGTTAGTCGTGAAGTATCGAAGAAAAGTAATAAATGATACCATTTCAGACTATGCCAAAGATAAATTTGTGTCATTGAGTGAAAAATATAATATCACATTAGTCGAATGAAACCATGATATTGACCATATTCATATTTTGTTCAAAGCACACCCCAACAGTGAATTATAAATTCATCAATACCTATAAAAGTGCCAGTTCAAGGCTTATTAAGAAGGATTTTCCCCATGTTCGTAAAAAGTTATGGAAAGAAATGTTTTGGTCAAGAAGCTTTTGTTTGTTGACAACGGGCGGTTCACCTATGGAAGTGGTAAAAAAATATATTGAAAATCAAGGGATAAAGTGAGGTGATTTGATATGGCTAAACAAAATAAAGCGTACAAGTTTAGGTTGTATCCAACAGATGAACAGGCTTTGATTATACGCAAAACTTTCGGATGTGTTCGTTTCGTCTACAACAAGATGTTAGCTGAACGTAAAGGGACTTATGAATTATTGAAAGATGATAAAGATGCCTTAAAAAAGGTGAAGCACCCTACACCCGCCAAGTACAAAAAAGAGTATGAATGGCTAAAGGAAGTAGATTCATTAGCGTTAGCGAACGCACAACTAAACTTGGATAGGGCGTATAAAGCATTCTTCAAAGGGATGGCCAAGTTCCCAAAATTCAAAAGTAAACGACACAAGCAAAGCTACACAACAAATGTCGTAAACGGTAATATTCAATTGTTGGATGGTCATATCAAATTACCCAAATTAAAAATGGTCAAAATCAAGCAACATCGAGAAATTCCTTCAGAGTACAACATCAAATCTTGTACCCTGTCTATGACTGCATCAGGAAAATACTATAATTCTATTCTTACAGAATACGAGAAGGAGATTGATCACAAGGAAATTGAAAGCGTTGTCGGATTAGATTTTGCGATGGATGGACTATTTGTCGACAGTGAGGGTGAGAAAGCCAATTACCCTAAGTTTTATCGACAAATGCTTGAAAAATTAGCTAAAGAACAACGTAAACTTTCTCGTAAAAAGAAAGGGTCTTCGAACTGGAATAAACAACGCATTCATGTAGCTAAAATTCAAGAAAAAGTCGCCAATCAACGCAAGAATTTTCTTCACCATAAATCAAAGAAATTAGCGACTAGTTATGATGCCGTTGTGATTGAGGATTTGGACATGAAAGGGATGTCACAAGCCCTAAAGTTTGGCAAAAGTGTTGCTGATAATGGTTGGGGAATGTTCACCTCTTTCTTACAATACAAACTAAAAGAACAAGGGAAACAACTTATCAAAATTGACAAATGGTTTCCATCCACCAAAACCTGTTCAAATTGTGGTTCGGTAAAAGAAGTCAGGTTATCTGAACGTACCTACCAATGTACTTGCGGTCTAAGTCTCAATAGAGATTATAATTCAGCACTCAATATCAAAAAAGAAGGCATTCGCCTATTATCAAGTGCCGCCTAATAAAAATATAAACTTTTGGAACAAGAGGGTTAGCTTGGTCAACTTCGTCAGCTACCAAAAGTGGCGATTACCCAAGAAGCCCCCACTTCAAGCAACCCGTAAGGGTGGTAAGTGGTGGGAGTAGTTCACAGTGTATTTCTTGAATGTTTGTTCTGTCATTTTTTAAGAGGCTGGGACATAACGAAAGCGGCTGATTAAAAACGAACCATAAATCGCCAATTGTGTATACGCAAGTTTTAGCGTAGTCAAAATAGGTAGACTCCTGCGGGAACAGCGCGAGCTGAAGATCCCACAGAAAAGCGGTTTTTGCCTTCCTAGGAAGCTGAAGAGACCTGCGGAAAGCGAAGTATTTTGACATAACGGTAATAAAAATTTTTTAATGTTAGAAAAACTTGGCTTGTCGCCAAGTCTTATGGCGGAAGCCTTTGTTTTTCTTATACTATAAACCAAAAAAACCTTATACTTTCCTATAGTGCAAATAAGCCGAATAATTATAAATGGATTGTTCGGCTTTTGCTATATAGTATTTGCTTATGTCCCAGCCTCTTTACTCTTCTGTTTGCGCTAGACAAACTAATTTCCAGTTTTTTATTTCTTAGGTTGAATAAATTTTAAACATGGAGGTTTCTTGATCGATAGACTTCGCGATTTCAAATGCTTCTTGCTGGCTTTTATTATTATTTACCATCTCATAAATAAATCTGATGATAAACATTAAGTTAGAATTACCATCTATATAATCATCAGGGCCTAGATAAGAATGACATCCACTTTTAAGGAAGGCTTTTCCCAATGATTCTCTACCCAACGTACAACCTGCTGCAATAACTCTTATGCCTTCCAGTTTTGCAAATCGTAGTACATCTTGAGCGTCAAAAAACTTCCCGCTTGGCTCATCAGGTTCATAGATTTCCTCAGCTAATTCGTTTATACAAAATCTGCCTTCATCACCATGGAAGTTTAATATTAAATAATCTATTTTATCTTCGCGATCTTTACCCGATAATATATTTACAAGATCATTTGGTCTTCCTAACCAATGCATAGTAACCCTTACCCCAAAGTATTCAAGAGTTGATCGTAATGCATAGGATTCCATAGCGCAATCAGGCCCCACAGCTAAACTTACATATAATTCAGGTTTACTCATTTCTATAACCCCATTATAAATTTTTATTTATTATATACTTTTTTAGTTTAAAATTCTGCTTTTAAGAGTTTTTGACTTGGCCTTCATAAAAACAATCTCTTAGTTAATCAATGTAGGCTTATTAACACATGCTTGTCAAGCGTCAGTATTTTGAAGGTTTAATGGGTAACATCTTATTAAAGGAATGGGTACCTACATTTACCCCCCAAATTTTTCAGTATTTTATAAGTGTATCCCTCTATTCTCGAAATAGGAATAGTATGTTTTCCATTTGTGATATTCATTACGTAGCGGGAGAGGGAACCTTATGCTGTGAAATTTTATTCTGTTTATCCCGTATATAATGTACTGTACAACTCCCACTTCAAGAGTGGGATAATTGTCTAAGTGGGAGATAACAGCACTTAAATACCCAATTTCGTAAGATGCCTTTAGGTCATACCATTACAGTACTAACAAGCCGTGGGGATGAATGAAAACCCCCACGGATGGAAGATTCAGTTTTTGTGAAGCAGTATTTTCCAAAGTCGTTTTTCTACCCCGTTCTTTACATTCATGAAATAATTGCGATATATTGTTGGTAATTAAAAAATTGTAGATTCGTAAAGGAGTGAAGTATCGGTGAAAAAACAAGATGTAAAAATTGCCAATCGGGAAGCATGGATAGGCCTAGGTTTAGTTGTGTTTAATTTTGTGTGGTGGTTTGCTTTCGCTTACGGATTAGGAAATAAACAGCCTGATCAATATACATATATTTTGGGGTTGCCGGCATGGTTTTTTTATAGTTGTGTGCTTGGATTTATTGTTATGGCAATTCTCGTTACAATCGTTGTGAAAAAGTTTTTCGTAGCTATTTCATTTGATGAGGAGAAGGACGCAGAATGAATTGGGAATCACTTGTACCATTAATTGTAATTTTAATCATTATTTTTGGAGTGGGAATTTGGGCAGGAGGATATTTAAAGGCATCGACAAATTTTGCTCAGGATTATTTTTTAGGTGGTAGAAGCCTTGGTGGATTTGTGCTTGCGATGACAATGACGGCAACGTACGGAAGTGCAAGCAGTTTTATAGGTGGACCTGGAACAGCATATAATGAAGGGCTCGGCTGGGTGCTGCTTGCTATGTCACAAGTCGCTACAGGCTATTTCGTTTTAATGGTGTTAGGGAAAAAATTTGCTGTCATAACGAGAAAGTACAAAGCGTTGACAATGGTCGATTTTCTAAAAGAGCGTTATCAGTCCAAATGGGTGGTTATTTTTTCGGCAGTTAGCATTATTGTTTTTTTATTTTCCGCGATGGCTGCTCAATGGATTGGGGGAGCGAGACTAATTGAATCGTTGATGGGGATTAATTATACGAGTGCATTGTTCATTTTTGCTGTAGCTGTGTTAATTTATGTTACAGTAGGCGGTTTTCGAGCTGTCGCTCTTACAGATGCGATTCAAGGTAGTATCATGTTTGGTGGTACACTTATCCTGCTTATTGCGGTCATTATAGCAGGTGGGGGAGTACCAGCAATTATAGCTGATTTAAGTGCTGAAAATCCGAATTTGATTACCCCTTATGGTTCCGAAGGGCAATTAACACCTGCTTACGTTTCCTCTTTTTGGATCCTTGTTGGAGTCGGGGTTGTTGCTTTACCGCAAATAGCGGTACGAGCGATGTCTTATAAAAATTCTCAATCGATGCACCGTGCCATTATCATTGGAACAATTGTCGTTGGATTTATTATGCTGAATATGCATTTAATTGGTGTATTTGCAAGACCAATATTACCTGGTATTGAAGTCGGGGATAAGGTGATGCCTTTAATTGCCTTAGAAGTAATGCCAAATTGGCTGGCGGGAATTGTGCTGGCAGCGCCTATGGCGGCCATTATGTCGACAGTAGATTCGTTATTATTGTTAGTTAGTTCAACAATAGTTAAGGATGTCTACTTAAATTACGTAAAACCAGACGCTTCACAACAGACAATTAAACGAATTAGCATTGGTATTACTGCATTGCTCGGCGTGATTATATTTTTGATGGCTTTAAACCCGCCTGATTTGATCATTTGGTTAAATCTGTTTGCCTTTGGTGGATTAGAGGCAGCATTCATCTGGCCGATCGTATTGGGATTATATTGGGAAAAAGGGAATAAATACGGTGCGCTTGCTTCCATGATTGCTGGAGTCGGGCTGTATATTTTATCAGACACCTTTTTTCCACAGCCGTTTGGTATCCATTCGGTCGTCATGCCAGTTGTCATTTCATTTTTCGTTTATGTTGTAGTGAGCCTACTTACACAAAAGCAGGTAGCAAAATTACACGTATAAAGTGAATCTTCAATCAGTGGAGGGTTTACTCATCTCCCACTGATTGAAGTAGAGCGTTCTTGAAAAATTATGCGTGACACACCTTTCGCGGTTGAACACTTACAGGTCCAATGAATGGGGAATTTAGGTATCGTTAACCCCGCTATGCACCTACTCTGGTTCCCGAAGTGGGATCGTACTGCACACCTAATATTCGGGATAGTTATGTTGGTGAAAGCTTAGGCAGCTTTCATAATACGTGTTTTTAACAATGCCTAATTGCAAAAGTTTCCCCTAGATAGAAATGATGAATGTGCATATAATCCGCTCCGGAAACATACTTCGCGCACTTTAGGACGATTGTGAAGTTCCTAGTGCTAATGTACTGCGGGATTTCACTCCCGCAGAAGATTACAAGTATTTTCAGAGCATCACTCGTCTGGAGTTAATAGCATCATTTGTCCTAGACTCTTCTGCATGGACTTAAGTTCAAGTCTTTATTTTTTCGGCAAATTGGTAAAAGGCATCTAATGCCGCAGCGTTGTGTAATGAACCTTTATTAACAATTTGCTCCATTTGTTTCCCTTGTAATATTTTCTTCACTGGAATTTCCAGTTTCTTACCGTTTAACGTTCTTGGCAAATCTGGAACTTCGTAAATGCCAGTAGGAACGTGTCGAGGGGAGCAGTGTGCTCGAATATGCTGGTTAATCTGTTGTTTTAAATCGTCTGTTAACTGACAACCGTCCTTCATCACAACAAACAATGGAACAAAGGAATCACTATTTGGTTGCGGAATATCGACAATTAAGCTGTCCGCAATTTCGGGGATATGGTCCACAGCTCGATAAATTTCGCTTGTGCCAATGCGCACACCACCTCGATTAATCGTTGCATCTGAGCGTCCGTAAATGACGCATGTTTTTCGTTTAGTTATTTTTAAGTAATCTCCATGCCGCCATATACCCGGGAAAACATTAAAATAGCTTTCCTTTAAACGGGAGCCGTCCGGGTCATTCCAAAAATAAATCGGCATAGATGGGAAAGGTTCCGTTAATACAAGTTCACCAACCTCTTCTATCACCGGTTTCCCATTGTCATTAAAAGATTCGATTTTAGCTCCTAAGCCACGGCATTGCAATTCTCCAGCATAGACTGGCAAAGTTGGGACTCCTAAAATAAATGCAGTACATACGTCTGTTCCTCCACTGGCAGAAGCGATCCATAAATCTTTTTTCACATTTTCATAACACCATAAAAAACCTTCTGGTGGAAGCGGAGATCCGGTTGAGCTGATATTTTTTAACTGACTCAAGTCATAATTCTCATACGGTTTTATATTATCCTTCATGCAAGAAGTAATGTAACTCGCACTTGTTCCGAATACAGTCATTTTCGTTTCTTCTGCTAACTGCCACAATCTACCTTTAGAAGGATAAGCAGGATTTCCGTCATACAAAATGATGGTACTTCCTGTTAGTAGCCCTCCAATAAGGAAATTCCACATCATCCATCCTGTTGTCGTAAACCAGAAGAAACGATCACCTTCTCCGAGATCGACATGAAACGTTAGTGCTTTTAAATGCTCCAATAAGATACCGCCTTGACTCTGAACAATGGGTTTTGGTTTTCCTGTTGTTCCAGAAGAGAAGAGTACCCATAGGGGATCGTTAAAAGCGACATACGTAAAGCTTAATGGACGAACAGGAGCTTCTTTAATTGCTTGCTCCCAATGAATAACATGCTGTAAAGAAGCGAAAGTTGCTTGTTCTTCTAAATAGGAAATCGCAATGGTTGCTTCTAATGTTGGTAAACTGGATTGAATCTCAGCTGCTACATCTGTTCTGTCAAAAGCTTTGCCGCCGTATACGTAGCCATCAATGGTAAAAAACAATTTTGGTTCTATTTGCTGAAAGCGATCAATGACACTTTGTGTACCGAAATCAGGAGAAGCACTAGACCAGATTGCCCCAACACTTGCAGTGGCTAGAAACGCAACGACTGCCTCATAAATATTCGGCAAATAAGCGACGACGCGGTCTCCTTTCTGAATGCCGAGACGTTTTAATACTTGTTGCATAGCCGCTGTATCTTGATAGAGCTGCCTCCATGATACTGTCTTTATTTTTCTACTTTCCGATGTGTGAATGATGGCGGGTTGGTTGGAAGTCGCACGGTTTCGAAAGATATGTTCCGTATAGTTTACCGTTGCTTCTGGAAACCATTTTGCCCCTGGCATATGATGGGAGGATAAAATAGTTTGATAGCCTTCTTCTGCCTGAAGGTCAAAATAATCCCAAATACTAGCCCAAAATGCCTCTATTTCATGAACCGACCAATCCCATAAAGCATGGTAATCTTGGAAATGCATGTTTTTATGTTCACCTAGCCATTTGATATAGCTGTTAATTTTAGCGGTTGTTTTTCTTTCTTCACTTGGCTCCCAAAGCAATATCCCTTCCTCTACTTGCTTCATTTTACCCCTCCTTATTATCAGATGATTCCTTCTTTTCATTATATGGAAACGGTTTCTTTATGTAAAGGATAGCTGTAAATGAATAAGTCTCCGACAAATCGTATTTCATTCGTTGGAGACTTATTTTGGGCTTCATGCGGTAGGGTGTTCTTATTTCCTTAGACAATGCATAGAGTTTACATCATGATTCTTTTTACACTCCGCTAAATTACTATTTTGTAGCACATTGCGGCAGGCTAGTAGGATAACTGGATGTTATTCGTTTGCTAATACATCACAAAAGGCTTTCATATAAGCTGGCAGATCAGGTGGTCTGCGGCTTGAAATAAGATGTCCATCGACAACGACGGGGTCGTCTATCCAAGTTGCCCCAGCATTTTTCATATCATCTTTTATTCCTGGCGTACTGGTCACTTTTTTACCTGTTAAGATTTTAGCGGAGATTAATACCCAGCCCGCATGACAAATTTGACCAATCGGTTTTCTATGTTCATCCATTTCCTGAACTAGTTTAATGACTTCGGCATAACGGCGAAGCTTATCCGGAGCCCAACCACCTGGAACTAAAATAGCATCGTATTCAGCAGCATTCACATCAGAAAACGCGTAGTCAGATGTTGCTGGTACCCCATACTTGCCTTGATACGTCTTCTTAGCTTCATCCCCTACCAAATGAACGACAGCACCATCTTCTTGCAGACGAAGGACTGGGTACCAAAGTTCCAAGTCTTCAAATTCATTCTCTACAAGTGCAATAACCTTTTTATCCTTTAATGGCATTGTATCCCTCCATGTTTTCGTATAATACGATTGTATCAAATTGTTTCTTTCATAGGGAAGATGGAAGCACTATGAATAAATTCAAAACGAGGAAAATTGCTACAGTCATCACTGGGATCTTTCCGTATTCCCAGTTTTTTACTGTATAGGAAACTATAAAATGAGGAGCTTGGGGATAACGAAATAACCGAATAGCCACGTCCGGATCCATCGTCCAGCAACGATGCGACTTCACTGAATCACCCTACGATAAGGCCTCATCAGTTCGCCACTAAGAGGAAGGCCGACTAAAAACACGCTTACCGCCCAGAAGTCGGCATACCCCTGTTTGGTGGCATGATTCCTTTATCTCATTTGATTTGCTCCGTTGCTAAACGGGCACCCCGCGTCTTTGTTCATATGCTTGTTCTGCTCTTTTCAGTAGCAGATAAAGTCCTACTAATAAGAAGTTGCATAGTAATAACTTCTGGTAGAAGATTTCGTTAAGCATCCTACATTGGCAATATGAAGCTAAGGGCTATTGAGGAGCTATTATTTATCCCGCATATAAGGTGCTGTAAGTCTCCCGCTTCAGGAGTTGGATAATCTTTACTGCAACAAGTCTAAGTGGGAGATAGCAGCACCTAATACGATTCGTTTAGAGACCTTTAGGTCATACCATTACGGTACTAACAAGCCGTGGTGGATGAATAAAAAACCCCACTGATTGAAGATTCACATGATTAATCTTTCTTTAAGTACATGAGGAGAAAAGTATATTGTGCTGTATATAAATAGGCTTATCCCCAAAAGCCATGGAAGCCATTGGGGCAGCCCTATTTAACTGTTTGTAGCTACATTTACTACTATATTATTCCACCATTCTCTGGCGGTGGAAAAGTGAATGATGGAGGAGTTGCTGGGGTTTCGCAGCGATTAGGATTAGCATCACAAAAGTTCCCCTCAGCATCTTTAATCACTGGACGAGTTACTGTAATAGTTGTGCGTAATACAATCTTAAATAAAATACCTTCAACAAGAGTAACCCCAGCAACGTCTACAACTGGTACCCCTGGTTGACTGAAGGTTCCTTCTATTTCAAGCGGTGTTTCTTGTAAAATATCCTGTGGACAAGCGCCTGGGAAATCGGTATGCTCTTGGAATGGGAGAGTCGTATTTACAACAGCAGGCAAAGCGACGCCGGCAATTGTTATCGTAATTGTTGCAGGTATAAGGCCAATATTTACTACTTTATCCTTGATTACTCTAGCATTTTGTGTTATTCCAGCTAAATTTGGCACAACGCTGATAGAAACAATATCTTCTAGAACAGTTAAACCAGTAAATAGTGTAATAGGGAGCGTTGTCTCTGCCACCTTTTGAACGGATTTAGTACCTACCAGGGAATTAACTAGAAAACAATCACTGTTTAACTTAGTTGCTTTAGGTTGTGGCTTCCTGAAATTACAGTCGCAGGTTGCATCGTGTTTACAGCAGGAATGATGTTTTGGTGGCTTGCGCTTTTTTACGTGATTGCCGCCAACCATTACAACACTATTGAAACATTTTTTAGAGGACATTACATCCTCCCCCCTTTCTCGAATTCTGTTCGAAAATAAAATATTATTTTCAAGATTATACTATTAGCCAAATGCGCTTTGTGATTGGACTTTTTGATTATTAAGTCATTTCCCTAGCATACATACGGTTAATAGGGCTTATGTAAATAGGTAGATGTACTTGAATCTATTTTATGGTGCAGGATGGAAAAAAACTCATTCTCATCTATAGCAGTAATATGGGAGTTTGGGAAAAGCGTAGCTGTAGAGGGTGGAATTGATTTTAAAAGCAGCTCCATCTTTTAAAAGAATTGATTTTTCGGAAGGAAATGAAAAAAATAGGCAGCTGATATATTCGTAATCTGACCTCGCTGTATAAAAGTGGAGAATCCATGGCGATGGGGTATGAAAATATACAGAAAGAGGCTTTTAATTGGAAATAGGAGTATTGTCTAGCCGCTTTATAGATAAATGCTATCTATATACATCGCAGTAAGATATTATTTTAATTCCCAAAATTGCCTCTATAAATGTAAAACTATTATTCTAAACCGTTCGTTCTTATAACCTATTCGGAGGATGTAATTCATTTCATGTTATTTTGCTTTACCGCAGCAGCCACCTCTTCGGAACATTCCCCTTTTAATCGTTGGTGATGAATTCAATACAATAGGCTTCATGGGTTTCTTTAATTTAGTACAACTACTTGTTGCTTTCTTTAATTCTTTTGCCTTCAACCTTTTTCAACTCCTTAGGTTTTATAATATATTATAGTATTATTTTGCAGAAGAGGCCGGGCTATCGTGTGGTTTCAATACAAAAAAGGCATTCTTCATAGTTTGTATCACGTATTCGATAGCATCTTACAGAGGGTGAACCTCCCTTAAAGGATACAATAACCATTTTTGCGGTGGTGGTGGGATGATTTCTAAGATCGAATGTGGAGGGAATTGGTGCTGTAAAAGGATGAGAATGATAAATAGCTAGGACCTGCTGGTTTATTAGCTTAATTTTGTTCAACGTATCCTCAACTTTTTCCTTACTTACAAAAAAGCGTCTATCCGATTTCCGCTCATTTTCTAATTGCCAAATAGATTGTACCTTCATCCTATTGCCAGCTAATAAGCCGCATGCCTCATAGGGTAATGCTGAGTATCCGTGCTCAATCATTTGATTGTTTATAGAAAGTGGGATAATTATTTGCTTATCGTTCATTTTAGCCTCTTTTGAAGAGGGAAAGAAATGAAGATTTTTTATTCTGTTCTTCCGTATGTCCAGAATTGCTTTCTGTTGCGTCTGTTTGGTTTTTAATAAATTGGGAATTATTTTCTAAGCTTTTTTCTAATTCCACATCAGAGCTTGCTATTTTCTCTTCTTCGACGTTATTGTCATGGATCATACTATTATTGTCATTGTGAATGCTGTTACTATCCTGGAACATGCTGTTATTGTTATTGTGAATGCTGTTACTATCCTGGAACATGCTGTTATTGTCATTGGAAATGTTGTTACCATCATGGATCATACTATTATTGTCATTGTGAACGCTGTTATTATCATTAATCATGCTGTTATTGTCACTAGGCATACGATTACTTTCAATGGGCATACTGTTATTTTCAGCAGGAGTATGATTTTCATAAGTAGATATAGTGTTGTCTGTAGGAATATTTTCTTCAACATGTACTTGTTTAGGTTTATTTTTTGGAGCTGCTGTCCGAGTAATAATATTTTTATTTAATTCATATTTGGGGTGTCGGAACACTTTTTTTGCTTTGTTATTGGAAATCGTATCCGATTCTGTTCGCTCGGTAGGGTGTGTGTAATAAGACTTTTTAGTGTTTGTCTTTGTATGACTGTAGTAGTGTTTATTTATTTGGTTATTTTTTTTTTGATTGAATGATTGCTCCACATTGGTTGGCGATTGAAGAATGCCTTGCAATTGTCTGTATTCTGACTTCTTGACTGTCAAATTGTTCTTAGCAGTATCTACCTTTGGTTTTACCCATTCTCTAACTTGTAAAAGTTCTCCTTTTATCCTTTCTAACTCTATTTTCTGCTCTTTTGCATTTGTGTGTTGCGTACTTAATAATTGATTTATTTTTTCGGACAGCTCGACAAATGGTAGCTGTTCAAATTGATGTTTCATTAATTGCGTCTCTTGTTTTAATTGCTGTACGGACTCTGCAATGGATGTCAGGTGGATCATAAGGTTTTGCATCTCTAATTCATAATCAGAAATTTCTTCTTGATAATTCTTTTCCATCGTCTTCATGTCTCCTTCTAGTTGAAAAATTTTCATTTTTAAATCATTGAAATCATCTTTTGTCTTAAGATAATCTTCGAAAAACTTTCCCTCTGTTGTCATCCTAACCGTTTGCTTGTAGGCATGAAGCTCTTGTTTTAACTTATCAATATCATCAACATTATACAATTCATATCGATACATTTTCATTCACCCTTTTACAGCACATTAATATACTATTTATGAAACATCAATATGTGACAAATGTGTATTTTTTGGAGGCTTGAAAAAATGGTTTTTCCATAACATCTTATGCGCCAGTTTTACGATTTAATCTAAATAACATATTGGATATATTGGGTGTTTTAAAATTGTATTGATGCCGCTATGACTATGACGTTTAACTAAATCCATGATTATCACGATAATTCCGCTATATTACTATACCGTTTGGGAGCTTTGTTCATAGGCTACCAGTGAAAGAAATTAATCTTATTCGGAGGTGTTTGCTATTATGCAAGCAAATAATTTATCTGGAGGTCAAGAACTCCTATGTATTAATACAGAGAAAGTATATGACTGGGTTCTTAATGAATCAATATTTGATTTAAACTTAATGGATTTAGAATTGCCGTTAAACCCAAATACTGGTGAACAATTAACATGTGAAGATATCGATGTAGATACGGTTACATGTGCAGTTACACCTAATTGTATGGAACCAATTGTTATTTTGGACAGAGTTGACCAGGATTTTGTTATTGATGGTACAGAGGTAACATTACAACTGGTAAACATTCGTAAAAATTTTGAAGTAACGGTTTTTGTTGATTTAATAGCAGAACTAGGAGGAGGAACAGTCGAGGTATGTGAAGCAGATTTCACTCGTTGTGAACAAGTGGTTCTTTGCGCACCTGAAGGAACAGATATTGATGTATGTTACACAGATTTAGATTGCTTTGTGTGTACCGCTGCTTGTGATCAAACCATTGACCCAAATCAGCTTGATGTAACGCTTACTGTTCGTCTATGTCAAAGCATCCAATCCACATTTGATGTAACCCTTGAAATTGTAGCAGAATTCTGTGAGCCAAGAGACGTTCTCCCAGTCACTCCATGTCCTACACCAACTATGCCGCCACAATGCCCAGTTATTTTCCCAAATAATGGTGATAACGGATAAGTTGTCGGCATAAATATAAAGAGAGGAGCATATCCTCTCTTTCATTTTTAATTCGATTGTAAGATCCGTAGACTCTTGCTATAAGATTTATAGAGGATGTAGAAAAGTTCAAGTAGGGGGTAATGCTTCTTAAAAATGCTTTACTTTGTGATTTAACAGGGGAAAAAAGCTAGATCATCTATAAACCACACGCTGAAAAAGTACTTCTTTTCCAAGAAGAAAGGAAGATTTGGAAGTGACAGAGCGTATATTGGTACAATCTTTAAGAATGCTTGAAAATTTTACCCTTTGTTTTATTTCAAAAGATAAGCAAGCATAAAATGAGGTGCTTGGGGATAACGAAATAACCGAATAGCCACGTCCAGCGCAAGCGCCAGCAACGATGCGACTTTAGAAATGCGTCCTACGATAAGGTCTCATCGGTTCGTCGCTAAGAGGAAGGCAGTAGGGGGTAAGCGAAATTCCTACTGATCGAAGTTTCACTTTATAGGAGGTTCATAAATTGGAAAAAATGAAAAACATCCAAAAGAAATTGCTCCAATTGCAGAAAATGAATGACACGTATTTAAAAGAATTAAAAATAGTAGCAACGGAAATGAAGTCTCAGCAATTTCAAATCGTCAGCTATTTTACATACTCGCTTCATCTCAATCACGAATTAGAGGGTGAAAACTTTATTATTGGCTCGTACCACATAACAAATTTTGGTTTTAAGCCGTTACATCATCCATACATTTGTATAAAGCTAAGCTCCGAAGATGTGTTTGATTTTTCTGGTAAATATTTCTATCCAGATACCCAACAAAAAATGAAGCTAGCAAATGCTTGGTTAAGATTTAATGAAGCGGAAAATCGTCAGGAATTTTGGCTTAAGCCAAACAATCAACAAATATTGGAACCTCAAGAAACGCTCACATTTCAAAATTTCCAATTAAAATGGGAGGCTAATAAGTCATATGCAGGTTATGTAACCGGGTTTATATACGGAGATGAAATAAAAGAGGGAATTAGTGCAGTAAACCAAATCAGTGTCAGTGGAAATGTAAAGGAGGAAAATGACGATGAAGGATGAGGAAATGGAGAGGTTATTTAAACAATCCATGCATCTATTTGTAAAGAATCACATGGAGAAATTGAGTCAGGAATTACAAGTTGACAATCGAAGCTTCGTGTATTTAGAAAACAATATACTGCAAATGATCATGACCTATTTGTTTATGAATGTAGATAAGAAGTATGAGAATGATCGAAGTGAACCATTTGATACAAATCAATTAGATGAACTAGAAGCTAACCTCGACTCTATGATTGATAAAAGTAAGGCTGAATTTGAAGCTGTTTTTGATATGCTAGGTAGTAAATGAAGGAGAAATCACCACCTTCAAGGAAGTAGAAGTGACAATAAGCTAATAAGTAAATGAAGAGAATTTGCCTCCGGACTGGGGGTGGATTCCTCCATTCCCATTGTCCGACATCTGCCAAACCAAACAAAAGTTCGTTGATAAAAAAAGCCTACTACAGCATCCACAGCTTCCCAATCTAATGACAGCGTGCTAGCAATTGCTATATGAAATTGGCGTAGTTAAGGTTAAAGACCCAATAAGAATGGTCATGATAAACTATTAAAACAATTCTTTAATAAAGCTTCGTTTTATGGTTGCATTTAACAGAGCAACGATTCACATACCACTAATCAAAATAAAACATAGAGGACACTAAATAAAACAATGGTAAGTACGAGAGAAAATATGGCTAGAATAACCATCCTGCCTAGAGAGAAAACGGTAAATAGAATAGGAAAGAAGGGTTAGAGCTGCTTTCATGTTTCCACTGTTTGATCTGAAAAACAAGAGACGCTTCCACAAAATATTTTAATGAAAATGTTAGCCGACATACCCTTCCAAACTTGCATTGTCGTGACCTCGATTTGTTGTAATGTGATAATAGTGAGCGCAATAAAAGTTACTAAGTCGGCAATTGCAATCTCGTTCATGATATGTTTCATTACTTTAAATTCATTTAAATTGCCTTCCATCATTAATTTTCTTTTTATTGCTTTTACATATTTTCGGGGTGGTATATTCTTTATTTTTCTGAATGACAATGCTCACCACTTATTGCCCTTACAGGTTACTTGAAGAGGGAGACTTTTTCGGGGGCTGTAAATATGCTCAAAACACTGTATTATGAAGTAAGTTTCCAATAAATTTTAGAAAAGCGCATAAACTGAAAACATCTGCACGTATAAACTACGTTCTAACTTCAAAATGGTTATCTCCTACAACAGCGAATGTCTTTCTTTTCCCAGCGTAAACATAATCTGCTCTGGTTGCAAACCGTATCGTCCGGTCGTTGTGAGTAGCAAACAAGCGTATTGTAACCTCTCTTTACTGTCAATATAATTGACAATGTTTTCTCATTCCTTGGACTACCTATTCGCCTGAATGATCATTCTGATTTACATTGACTATTTTAGAAGCCTCTTTTCTGCCTCCCATTTATTATGCCAAAGCATCCATAAAAAACTAATATAGATTTGCATAAGATTCCATCTTTTATGTTTAAAACGATATAATCTATCCCGCATGTAACTAGTAGTAAGACCTCCTTTTAATTTTAGAAAATGAATACGAAGAGGTTAAGTGGAGGTTCCAACTTGCAAGTCAAATGCCCGACTCTGTTCAAAGTCCCTTAGGCCATGACTTTGCGATTCTAACTAAGTGGAGATAATAGAAAATCTCCACTGATTAAAGCCTCTTATATTATGTGGCAACGCACAAAATAAGTTTAATGGTTGTTTCAATCACTGCTAAATGGGGTATAAATTAAGCTAGTAAAGTTATAAGCTCGTAAATTGTTGAAGAGGTGAGTGGATGAAAAGTGTCACGAGTGTGTTCTGGTATTCTCTGGTAATTTGTATTGCAGTGGTAATTTGGGGTTCCGTAGCTCCAATTGGGTTGGAAAGTTTTACAGCAAAAGTAACGACTGCGGTATCCGATTATTTTGGTTGGTATTATTTACTAGCTGTTATGGTTATATTGGCGTTTTGTATTTATTTAATATTATCTCGATATGGAAATATTAAACTAGGAAAAGAAAAAGACGATCCTGAATTCAGCTTGCCATCGTGGTTTGCGATGTTATTTAGTGCTGGAATGGGGATGGGTCTCGTGTTCTGGACAACAGCAGAGCCAATCTCTCATGCATTTACGAGTACACCTGGAGCAGAACCGGGTTCGGACGAAGCGATCAGAGAGAGTTTAAAGTATACATTTTTCCATTGGGGAATTCATGCATGGGCTGTATATGGCATTGTGGCATTAGTTTTGGCTTATTTTAAATTTCACAAAGATCAGCCAGGTCTTATAAGCGTAACCTTAATGCCGATTTTTGGAGAAAAAAGCATGCGTGGTTTGTCTGGCAAGATTATCGATGTGTTATCTGTTTTTGCTACGGTAATTGGTGTTGCTGCAACACTAGGATTTGGATCAGCGCAAATTAACGGAGGGATGGCATTTTTATTTGATACTCCTGACACCTTTTGGATGCAACTGCTCATTTTAGGGACAGCAACCGTTATGTTTATCGCTTCATCATGGTCGGGAGTTGGAAGAGGAATTAAATATTTGAGTAATGCGAATATGGGATTAGCGGTTGTGTTATTACTAATGTTATTTATTGCTGGTCCAACGCTTGACATTTTGAATATGTTCACCCATACATTAGGAAGTTATGTGTCCGATTTTTTTGATATGAGTTTACGTTTGGCACCTCAAGATGAGAACAAACGAACATGGATTAATAACTGGACGATTTTCTACTGGGCCTGGTGGATTTCATGGGCTCCATTTGTCGGTATTTTTATTGCCCGAATTTCTAAAGGAAGAACAGTAAAAGAATTTATGTTAGGTGTATTAGCAGTACCGTCAATTATTTGTTTCATATTTTTTGCTGTTTTTGGAGTTTCGGCATTAAACTTAGAACAAAATGGAATTGCAAAGATTTCCGAGTTCTCACTTGAAACGTCTACTTTTGGGGTGCTAGCAGAATACCCACTAGGTTTTGTAATGTCCATCATTACGCTTTTTGTGGTGGCGATATTCTTTATTACTTCTGCTGATTCGGCTACCTTTGTGTTAGGGATGTTAAGCACCAATGGGACGTTGAACCCGCATAATTCGGTGAAAATTATGTGGGGAGTGATGCAGGCGGCTTTGGCAACGATTATTGTTTATTTTGGCGGTACACAAGGATTGCAAAATATGCTTATTATTGCTGCATTACCTTTTTCTATTGTTATATTATTAATGGCTGCTTCCTTTTACAAAACAGTTCGTGCCGATCATGGAGCGGGGAAATGAAAATAGTTGTAGAATGAGGCTGGGTCATAACTAAAACAACGGATGAAAAAATGAACGGTAAACCGACCATGTGTATACGCAGCGTAGTCAAAACTATGTAGGTTCCTGCGTGAATAGCACAGGCTGAAGATCACGCAGGATAGCGATTTTTGATTTCCAGGAAGCTGAGGTTACCTGCGGAAGCGAGGTATTTTGACATAGCGATGTTGAGTTTTTTCATACAAATAAGTCGGACAATCCATTTATAATTGTTCGGCTTTTGCTATATAGTATTTTTTATGCCCCAACCTCTCTCTACAAGCTGGGATTCCCACGAATGGAGGGGCTTTAATCAAACCAACTTTTTATTTTAGAGAAAAAAGATGGATCCTCTGTTTCTGTTTCTTGCTTAGCATCAGGTTGTTCTGGTTCTTCTTTAATAAAAATTTCTTCCTTATCAATCGCATAGTCATACGTTAATACCGCCCCAATGTCCGTATCTTCTGCTTCCTGATTGGTAATGGTGGAATGAGGGATGTTGTATTTATCGGCAATTTTTTTCTCTTCTTTTAAAAAGCGATTAGAAACATGCCCATTAATAATTAACTTAGCCTCAGGATTCTCTTTCATCGCTTCTTCAAGTTGCTCTAATCCTTTATTGGACATCACTTGTCCTTTGGTAAGTGCCAGCACAATTCGTTCACGTAGCGTGCCTAAAAATTGTTTTCGTTCATGATCTTTAGGAAGTCTTGTTCCATACATTCCTTCTGTGAGATAATCGTCGACATTTTTCTTGCTCATGATTTGTATTCCTCACTTTGTTTTATGATAATTCTATTGTACAAAGGCATGGCTCTATAAGCAATGAAAGTGGGTATGTAGGCGTATCCATTTATAAATAATAGATAAAAATGCCTATATGTGTACGATCGCCTTTTAAAAATTTTAGTTAACAACAGAAGAAGAATTGCTTTCTTATCAGTGCAATACAACTAATAAAGTGAAACTTTATTAAAGAGGGTTCCTCCTAGTGATAAAAGATCAAAGACCAGGATCTCAAAAACTCTTGCAAAGAAAGACACATTTGCATTACTCGCTAAAGTGGCTTTCATGGGCTTGAAAAGAAGACCACTTTTTTCTGCGTACCATGTCTATTCAAAGTGGCTCTTTCCGTGTGCTTGAAAAGAAAACCGTTTTTTTGTGTTATATTGCTTATGAAGCTTTTCTTGTCCTGTTGCAACACCTCTTGCGCTCCATTGCCTATTATTTAAAGGCACCTCCCAAACAATTAGGGATTGTAAGAGTGTCGTTATCTCCCACTTAGACCTCTTTGATAACTTCCTTAACTCTTGAAGTGGGAATCTTACGGCACCTTGCTTACTAATTAAAAACTGCTAAAATTGGAAGTTTAATAACGAATTTAACACGGTTTGCTCCTGTTTTAAAAGACAGGAAGTGTTTGGTCCAAGAATAAGAAAGTATAAACTTAGGGATAATGAAATAACCGAATAGTCACGTCCGGCGCAAGCGCCAGCAACGATGCGACTTTAGAAATGCGCCCTACAATAAGTCATCATCGGTTCGTCACAAAGAGGAAGGCCGACTAAAAACGGGCTTGCCGCTCAGGCGTAGGCATACCCCTGTTTTTAGTGGCATGATTCCTTTATCTTTAGTTGATTCGTTCCATTCGCTACGTTGCTAAACGGGCGCCCCGCGCCTTTGTTCATATTACTTTCGTTTAGCTCGTTTGTCAGCTTGTCGTGCTCGTTCTTGAGCTTCTAAATCAGCATGATCTGCAGCCTCTTGTGCAAATTCTACATCGACCCCATCTGATTTTTGATTTGCTGGTGTCTGTGCCATAAAGCTGTTTTTAGACTTTCGATGTTCATCTCGTCCCATTGTTTCACCTCCATTTAAATTATAGTGGATGCTGTTTTTTTCCAGCGTCTACATTACGCTAATTAAAGCTTGAAACATGCAGCTTGCGCTTGTGATATTTTTTGACCTAAGCGGGCATGAGTTATGTTTCCCTAAAAAGAGTATAACTATTTATAAAGTTATTAGGAGACGTGATTTATTCCCTATATAAGGTGCTGTAAGACTCTCGCTTCAGGAGTTGGATAATTTGTACTAAAAGTCTAAGTGGGAGATAACAGCGCCTAAATGCTCAATTCGTTCCTCTAACAATCAGTAGGGGATGAATGAAAATCCCCACCGATAGAAGATTCACTTTAATTCATACGTTTTAAGTAAACCGCTGTGGGAGGATGTTTTGGTGAAAATAACAAGGAGGTTATACATTGGCACGTAATTTAACGCAAAAGTTAATTAAAGAACATCTCGTAACCGGAGTCATACAACAGGTGAAGAGATTGGTTTGAAAATGGATCAAACGCTTACACAAGATGCGACTAGTACATTAGTAATGTTGGAATTAGAACGAACAAAAACGGAAGCTTCTGATCAATATGTTGATCATAACTTAATCCAAGAAGATAATAAAAATCCGGATGATCATTTGTTTTTACAAAGTGCGGCGAGGTATTATCAACTGGGTTAAAGAACGGCAAGTGTAGGACAGAAATGCATGAGGAGGTAAGAGAATAGAGGAAAAGTCAGAGCGCTGTAAAATATGTGATGGTACTGGGTTACTCGCCGATGATGAAGGTTGGAATACCAATGCACCATCTGCAATGGAGATGGCAGTTATCGTTTGGGAGAAGAGCGGAAACCTGCGCATATCATAGAAGTAGATGACAATAATCGGTTATTATATTAACAAAGAGGTTGCCCGTGACAACCTCTTTGTTATGTTAAAATAGTGCTTTGTTTTGTTCCTTAGGGCATTATTGGGGTTCATATTTATGAGGGGTGGGCAAATGTTTGTTCTAAAAGCTTCCGGACGAACTACGGAAATTGCGAACTTCGGCTAATTTCTTGTGAACATCAGCGTAAACGGTGTGAACTTCGACTAAACTCCATCATATATGCAACTTTAAGAATCAGTCTGTACATTGTATAATTAAGGTTCAGATGTCATGTTTAATTGTAAAGGGGAAACGATATGGAACAAAGGTATGATCACAAAGAGAAAGAGGAAAATATTGAGGTTTGGGAAGACCTGGTACATATTAAAGATCTCGTTCTAGCGATTATTATTTCAACTATCACAACGCTAGGTGCTTATTTGATAGCGCCTAATGACCCACCAAAACCGCTCATATTTGGCTTAATTGGTGCTTTAGTTGGATTTATTATTTGTAGTTTGCTGATTAAACCAAAACGAAGCTTTCGTTATGTTGATGAGGAGGGGAAATAGGCAATGGATCCTGTGTTAATTTTGCAATTGATAGCTGCTTCCGTTATTGGTGCTATTTTGTATACCATTATCGGTATCGCCCCCGGAACAGATGAAACCGCTGTCTTAGCGCCGGTTACGTTAGTACTGGTACTATCAGGTTTTGAGCCTATAGTTATTTTAGCTTTTTTTATATCAGCAATTGTTGCTAAAAAACTAACCGACTCTATCCCTGTTGCGATCGCAGGAATCCCTGGTGGGGTCATGTCAGCTCCGATGGTTGAGCATGCGATGGTCCTTAAAAAACATGGTATGCCTGAAATTAGTATTCGGAAGATGGCTTCTGGTTCAGTCATCGGTACGATTATTGCTGTACCCATGAGTTTGTTAATGGCCAATTTAATTGCTCCTTTATCAGATGAAATTACGCAATATGCCAGCCAAATTTTCCTTGGTGGTGCTATTTTTTTAGCACTTATGACAAAGAACCGCTGGATTGCGTTGCTTTCCATTGTGCCATTTGCGTTTCTTATTCAAGGCTTACGCATGTTTTATTGGGAGACAGGTATTGTTCCTGAAGATCAAACGGTGTTTACATCGTTCTTTTTAGGAATTACAATTGGACCGGTGATTTTAAAGTTGGCAGAATTGCTTAATGGCAGAATCAGGCGTAGCCTTCCCCGCTATGGTAAAAAGGATATCGCGATGCGACGGACTGCAAAAACAAAGGGGTTCCCGAATCCATTTAAGATCCTTAACCGAAAAGAAATTGGCACTACTTCCCTAGCATCAGTGTTAGGGGTACTAACCTTTTTTATGAGTCCAGTCGGAATGACGATTTTTCTTGGGGAAACATTAACAAGTCGAATCAAAGATCCGGTAAAGAAGGCAGCTCGAGCGATTTCCAGTATGGACGGATTAACGAATGCAGCTTACTTATCAGGGACGCTTATACCGCTTATTGCTATCGGTTTACCTTTATCACCTACAGCAATCGGTCCAGCGGGGCCACTATTTAACGCTCCGCCAGTATTTACAGAAGAAAACAATATTCATCATCTGCTTTCCATGTCTGACTTTATTGTCGCGACGCTAATTGGTTCGATTATTGCCATTAGCATAACGTTCTACATTACGATTAAGTATGCACAGCAAATATGCGCGTTTGTTTTTCGGTTTATACCGCATGAAGCTATGCTTGGTGTGTTCTTTGGTCTTGTGATAATGCTTGCATATATGGATGCTGGTATTGTTAATATTGCCGGAGTAATCGTTGTGGCACTCGTCGCTGGTTTCCTGCATCGTAAAGGAGTTAATTATGGCGTACAGTTTATGACCTTGTATGCAGCGCCTTGGCTTGTGTCGTTATTTTTATAAGTGGTGCTGCGAACATAGAGTGAGATTTATTTTATCCCGTATATAGTAAAGTATAATAGTATTTACTTTATAAGAGTTCGTTAAAAGTGAAAGCTTTTCTATATATAAAAACAAGAAGGTGGTTTACATGAAAAAGGTATGCACGCTTCTCCTTCTCTGTGTGTTCGTTCTAACAGTGGCAGCATGTAAGTCCGTAGACGAAACGTCCAAGGAAAAGGAAGCTACCACTGATGCTATTGGATATTATGAAGGGAAAATTGACATTCCGAATCAGCCATTAGGATTGGAAGTAACGTTGCAAAAGAAAGACGGTGAATTATCGGGAACAATGAGTATTCCCATGCAAGGATTAAGTGATTATCCGTTATCTACTGTTGAGCAGAAGGGAGAAAATGAGCTTCTATTTACGATGAAAATACAAAATCAAATTATCTCATTTGAAGGCAAAATCGATTCCGATCAAATAGCAGGGACATTTAAGCAAAATAATCAAGCTTTTCCGTTTCAATTAACGAAAGCCAAAAAGACAATAGATGCGGAAGGAGAATTTCTCCAAGTAGAAACGGCATATGGAACGCTGTCTGCAGAAGTAAAATTACCAGAAGGAAAAGGACCTTATCCAGTTTTGTTGATTATTCCTGGCTCTGGACAAACAGATCGTGATGGCAATACGGTTGGTATGGCTGGCAAGAATAATAGTTTGAAGCTGTTAGCAGATGGTTTAGCTGAACAAGGAATAGCAACGATTCGCTATGATAAACGGGGGGTTAAAAAGAACAGTCAAGCCATTACGAAGGAAGAAGATATGCGTTTAGAGCAATTTGTAGATGATGCAGTTGCTTTTATCGATAAATTAAAAACAGATGATCGATTCTCAACGATTGGTATCATTGGACATAGCCAAGGTTCTTTAGTAGGTATGCTCGCTGCTCAGGAACAGGATATTGATGCATATATATCGCTAGCAGGTTTGGGGCGATCGATTGATCAAGGATTATACGATCAATTACGTGAACAGCTTCCTAAGAAATTACTTAAAGAGAGTCAAGATATCCTGAAAAGCTTAACAGAAAGAAAAACAGTAGACGAAGTGAGTACGGAATTGCAAGCTGTATTTCGACCTTCTGTACAGCCATTTTTAATTTCATGGATGACGTACGAACCGGCAGCAGTGATCGCTGATGTAAAAGCTCCAACATTAATTGTAAAAGGAGAGCATGATTTACAAGTTCCTGCAAAGGAAGCTGACCTCCTCTATGAAGCAGCTGCTGATGCTGAGTTGTTGATTCTTGAGCAGATGAATCATGTATTAAAAGACGCACCAAAAGATCGCGAGCAGAATTTGGCTACGTATACAAATCCAGATTTACCTCTAGCCAAGGGGTTGCTGGAGGGAATCGGTGATTTCTTAGCCCAAAACGGATTTGTTAAATAGTTGCACAGATTTTCACTTTACGCTATCTAAAAAATCGGGCATTTGTTTTTCTAGACTTATACTTCGTAGAATGAAATGGAGGTCTAACAGCCAATAATATAGCGATAAGCTTCATATATTAAGACTGCTCCATATGGAACAGTCTCGGTGTCTCGTTAAGAAGTTAGTTTACTACGCACTCAATAATTACTGGAACACCAGGATTAAGTGTATCTCCATCTGGAATTGTTACTTCAGTCGTAGTAAGCGTTGAAGTATCAGCTGTTTGAAGTACGCCATTAAGGTACAGGTTGTAGTATGCAGGTGCAGTTGGAAATGCTGTAGCAGCTGCTCCAGTATCATCAGTAAAAGCTGTTGCGGGAATAGTAAACGTTGCGCCAGTACCTGTCCCATCTCCGATTGTTGCAATAAACCTTTCGGCACCCATAAATTGTTTAACAATTGCCATTTATTTCCCTCCTATCATTATATTAGGGAGTATCTTCTTTAACGTCTTATTAACGAAGCAAATAAAGACTCTCGAAGTTACTCCCTGATACATACAATATTCTCTTGCATTTTTTTTGAAGCGACGTTAAACCAAAATGAAGAATTCTTATTAAAATGGTTCTCTATAATTTATCCCGTATAAGGTGCTGTAAGTCACCCGCTTCAGGAGTTGGATAATCTGTACCGCAACAAGCCTAAGTGAGAGATGACATCGCTTCAACACCCTATTTCGTAAGAGGTCATTAGGTCATGTCATCGGTACTAACAATCAGCGGGGGGTGAATGGAAAACCCAAACTGATTGAAGATTCACTTTATAGACACTCTTCCTTTGCTAATTTGAAAGTATTTTGATGAATTGTAAAATAATAGGGACACCATTTCTTGGGATGTCGCTTTGGTCGACAAGAAGTTGTAGACTCCCTGGTTGAACATTATAGATGGTAGCAGGTTGTAAGATTCCATTGATAAACAGATTGATATAAGATACATCATTGGGATTTAAAATATCTGAAGTACTGTATTCTGGAACCTTATCTTGGTTTGTATATACTGTCTTTACTCCATCCGATATGGCTGTGTATTGGGAGGTCTCCGCTTTTAGGACGTTGGACGGTGGAGGCGGTGTCGGCGGAACAGGAGGACAGTAACAAAAATTATTGTTGATTTCAATATTGCATGTACAGCAATTGGGAGTTGGTGGCTTTTTTCTACAACATTTACAACCATCATAACGATAGTGAGAAGAGCAGCTTTGTCTTTTTTTTATTATCATGAATATACCCCCCTTGTTTACAGACGTAGTTTTCATAATTAACTTTATTCAAGATAGGGCAGAACGGAACGGCATCTACCTTGTAAATATTTACTTAAAAACACTTAAACTCCCTTAGGTAGATTCAATTTACTCGTAAATGCTCGCTTATTCACAGGAATTCAAACCATTTACAGAACAATAACGGATGGATAGGCATAACAAAGGAATGAAAGGGCATTAGACCAGTTGAGAAATGGGAGAGAAAGCATCTAAGGGGCGGCAAGAAAAATACGTGCAGTATATTTTAGAAAGATAAGAAAGCATAAAATGAGGTGCTTGGGGATAACGAAATAACCGAATAGCCACGTCCGGCGCATGAGCCCAGCAACGATGCGACTTTAGAAATGCGCCCTACGATAAGGCCTCATCGGTTCGTGGAAAAGAGGAAGACCGACTAAAAACGGGCTTGCCGCCCGATGTCGGTATACCCCTGTTTTTAGTGGCATGATTCCTTTATCTTTAGTTGATTCGTTCCATTCGCTACGTTGCTAAACGGGCGCCCTGCGCCTTTGTTCGAAAGATTTGGAGTTTTTAACTCCTCTATTTCCGCATGTCTTCATGTAGCCCTCATAATCAGATTCATTCCAGTTGAGACTGGTTTTGCTAAACAGGAAAATGCTTAAACCTGTATATTCTTTATCATAAAATCTTGTTTTTAATAGCTATGTAGTTACTCATCCTGTGCTATGATGGAGAAAATCATTATTTCTTTAGGGGGCTATGAAATGCAGACGAAAAATCCGATCCGACTCGACCAGCGCATTCATCTTATTGATGGCTTTGATTTTGAAATTCCTAACCGTACAGGGGCGTATGTTCTTGATGAAGAGCAGTTAACGATTATTGAGCCAGGGCCAAGTCCATCGATTAAACATATCAAAAAAGGGATAGAACAATTGGGGTTTTCATTGGAAGTAGTTAAATACATTATCGTTACCCATGTTCACCTTGATCATGCTGGTGGCGCTGGATTATTGTTGAAATCTTGCCCAAATGCTAAAATAGTTGTCCATCCTCGAGGGAAACGTCATTTAGCTGACCCGCGTAAACTAGCTGCTGGAGCACGCGCTGTATATGGAGATAGCTTTTCTGATTTATATGATCCGATTGTTCCGATACCAGAAGAACGACTTATTACAAAAGAAGATGGAGACATGTTGGAAATTGGAGAGGACTGTAAGCTGCAATTTTTTAACACACCAGGACATGCAAAACATCATTTCAGTATTTACGATCCGGTTAGTAACGGATTGTTTACTGGAGATACAGCAGGCGTGCGCTATCAATTATTAATAGATCAGGGTGTCTCCTTCTTTTTACCGTCGACATCACCAAACCAATTTGATCCAAATGAGTTACGTCATTCATGGGGACGTTTCCATGATTTACAGGTAGATCGGATATATTATGGGCATTTTGGGATGACCGATCAACCGAAAGCTGCATTACAGCAAGTTTCTAGATGGCTTGATGTATTTATGGATATCGCTGAAAAAGCATATACAGAAGGCCTTGGCTATGATAAACTAGCTGAACGACTGTTAACTGCGATTAAAGTCGATCTACGGGCAAAAGGGATTCCGGATGACCATGAGATTTACGTGATTTTAAATGTCGATATGCAAATATGTGCGTTAGGTATGGTTGATTATTTACAAAAAAGGAAAGAAGAATGAGCCTGTTTACTAGCGAATAGGCTCCATTCTTTTTATAACTCATCTTCCGTTTTCAAAAAGAGAAAAGTAGCAAAGCTGATTAATAAAATGGAACCTCCGGCAATAAAAGAGATAGTCGTTATTGTTTCGTATAAGTTGAAGGGACGCAAATAATAGCTCCACATGCCTGTCGTTAACCCAATGGCGCCAATAATTGCTGTCCAAACATGAAGTGCAGCAGTTTTTTATTCGTAGGTGTAAATACTTTATAATAGACAGCCCAAGAAAATAAAGTGAGCCATCTTACCACAAGAATATGTGCATGGACCGTACGGAATTCATACCCGCCTGCACCCGCCATATGGGAGCCGATAAATGCTCCTTTTAAGCAAAAATAGCTGAAAAGTGCAACAATGTTTTACTGTACGTATTCACTTTAAACAACGAGAATATGTTTAGCTTTGAATATAGATAGAATGCTGTTTATTGATAATGGAGCGGTTAATATTACTATCCGCTCCATTATCAATATTATTTCCTATTCGCTGTCCTTGTTCGAAATTTATGTGGGCTCATTTTTTTGTAATGCACAAACACTTTACAAAAATAGGAAGCATCTGAGAAACCAACTTCATTTGCTATTCGATAAATTGGATAGTCAGAATTCAATAGTAAATCTATTGCTTTTTCGAGTCTAATAGAGGTTAAAAATTCACTATAACTAGCATTCATGGTTCGTTTAAAGAGCCTGCTCAAATATTGAGGATTTAAATGAACATTATCAGCAATCCAATCAAGTCGAATATCTTTCATATAGTTTTTTTTAATTAATGCTATGGCCTGTTGGATAATTGGATTTTCAGGAAGTTGTTCAGGAAGTATATCACAAGGGATGCATTTCTTTTCCCCGATATTCATAAGAGCATTATGAATAGAATTAACTAGTGTAGAAGGACGAACTGGTTTTAACAAATAATCGTTCACATGACTCGATATTGCTTCCTGAGCATATGTGAAACTGGAATAAGCCGTTATAATAATAGTTTGAATAGAAGGGAGGAACTCAATGATATTTTTTTGAACTGCTAAACCATTCATTTCTGGAATACCGATATCTAAAAGCATCATATCAGGTTTATATATTTTAGCAAACTCAATTGCCTGGTTACCATTCTCTGCTTCAGCTATAATATCTATGGTTTGAAAATTTCTGGAGATAATTGTTTTCAAAGCCTTTCTTTCCAAAGATTCATCTTCTACAATCATGATTTTATAAGTCATATGATCACCTTATTTTTATAATGATTATAATCAGTGAAAGCAGGGAAGAAAATTTTTATAACTGTACTAAATGTTTCATCGTTTAAAATTTGCAATCCGTAATTTTCTCCAAAGTAATCCCGTAAACGTAAATGTGAGTTTAAGAAACCTATACCGTCAGAAGAACCATCTTTTCCTTCTAGGATTTTCAAAGCCTGTTGCTTTTTAAAGCCCACCCCTGTATCTTTTACAAGGATAGAGATGTCTTCTTCGTTTCTGCTCACTGAGATGTAAACACTCCCTCCTTTGGCGAGGGGCTCTATTCCATGTATGATTGCATTTTCAACTATTGGTTGCAAAATCATATACGGAATACAAAAATCTTCTAAATGATTTGGAAGGTCTATTTGATAATTTAACCGATCCCCATAACGCACCTTTTGTATAGATAGGTACCGTCTAATATTTTTTATTTCGTTTTTCAATAAAGGAAATTCTTCTGTTTGTTTTAAATTATACCTTATGAGATCAGAAAGATTATAGATCATTTCTTCTGTTAAGGGAGCATTTTCAGACATTGCAACTCTGGAAATAGAATTTAATGTGTTAAATAGAAAATGTGGATTTATTTGAGCTTCTACTGTTTTTAATTCAGCATATTTTAATCGTCTTTCATAATCTAGTTTTTCCTGCGTTTCTTTTAATAGTTGTTGTTGGAAAAGTGATTTTATTCCCATCTCTGTAAAGTAATTTGCTAAAACCTCATAGAAATCAACACAGTCTTGCAAATATTCGGGTTCTACCACGGCTAGGTTATCAATAGCTACTGCTAATTCGGATTCCTCTAAATCTAGCTCTTTAGCTAGTTTCGGGATATCAAATTTGCTTTTAGGATTTTCTTGATCATCGACTAGCACCTGCCCGCCTAAAACGCCACCTAACAATTTATTATTTACAATTATTGGAACACAACAATCTTTTAAACCCAAGTGACAATCACTTATAGTTGGCTTTCCAGTTGCAAAAGCCTTTTGTTCAGCCTGAGCATCACATTCGATACATTTTTTCGCCCCTATTTTTGAAGACCGAATCAATTGACAAAACGGAGAGAAATTATTGAATCTACCAACCGGATTGCCATTCGCATCAGCTGTTACTACTGAGATACCGACTAAATCGGCTAATTTGCTTTGTACATTAGATAATGTGTCTATATCAACGACATCTGTTAAAGTTAAATCATTTGTATTAAGCAAAATTATCATATCCTTTTGTCTATGAGATGAAATATTCCATGCGAAAAAATTCCAATAATTAACTTTAAAAATCAAAGTATTTGTAACCGCCTTCTACCATTTATTGTACTTGTTTCAAACAAAAATTTCTATATAAATGTGAAGAATGTAACAAAATTACTTAATGTCAAAAAAGTTATACAAAAGACATCAATTTATTTATATAGAAGGTCCTGTAAATCACATAAATGGAAACGTTTAAATTGTATATTGTTTATGAAGTTAAATTAATAGGAGGTGCTTTCTCGTGGGACAAGAAGCATTAGGAATGGTAGAAACGAGAGGATTGGTAGCTTTAATTGAGGCTGCTGATGCGATGGTAAAAGCGGCAAATGTTCAATTGGTTGGTTATGAAAAGATTGGATCTGGATTAGTAACAGTTATGGTTCGAGGAGACGTAGGAGCAGTAAAAGCCTCTGTAGATGCAGGAGCGTCCTCAGCTAAAAATATAGGAGAAGTTGTATCTGTTCACGTAATCCCTCGTCCACATACAGATATTGAAAAAGTAATGATTAATTCATTAACAAATGGAGGTGAATAAAAGTGAATGAAGAGATTTTAGAAAAAGTATTAGGAGAAACACAAAGTAGAATGAATGGAACTTCTAAGGAATCGTCAGCGCCACACCGACATGTTACTGAATTTGTGGGAACTGCTATGGGGGATACGGTTGGATTAGTAATTGCCAATTTAGATCCCCAATTACATGAATATATGAAATTAGATAAAAAATATCGTTCTATTGGTTTTTTAAGCGCCCGAACTGGTGGAGCTCCTCATGTTATGGCTGCTGATGAAGCTGTAAAGGCTACAAATACTGAAGTTGTTTCCATTGAAATGGCCAGAGATACAAAAGGTGGAGCAGGGCATGGTGCAACGATCATTTTTGCAGCTGAAGATGTATCAGATGCACGCCGTGCAGTTGAAATTACTCTGGAAGCTGTTGAGAAAAATTTTGGCAATGTGTACAGCTCTGACGCAGGGCATATTGAACTTCACTATACTGCTAGAGCAAGTATGGCTTTAGAAAAAGGATTTAATGCATTAGTAGGAAAATCATTTGGAATAATTGTTGGCGCTCCAGCTGCGATTGGGCTGGTAATGGCTGATACAGCAGTAAAAACAGCCAATGTGGATGTAGTTACTTACGCAAGTCCAAATAACGGGACAGCCCGGTCCAACGAAATTATTATTTCTATTACAGGAGATTCTGGTGCTGTTAAACAATCACTCTTAGCTGCCCAGGAGGTTGGTTTAAGTGTGCTTAGTTCCATGGGTGAGATTCCGAAGTCAGGGTCAACTCCGACACTAATATAAAAAATTTCGCTACATGCTGTTAACTATACTGGATAGGAGGGATAAGAAAGCAATGCAGCTCAAAGGTTTATCAGATGAAAAGATTACTATAATTGCAGAGCATATTTTAAAAAGATTAAACTACCAGGATACTCATACAACAGAAGATACTTGCAATATAAAACAAATACCAATCGGTATATCCAACCGTCATATCCATCTCTGCCAAGAAGACGTAGAAAGACTATTTGGAAAAGGTTATGAATTAACACCGCTAAAGAAGTTAAGTCAACCTGGACAATTTGCTGCTCAAGAGGTTGTGACAATTGTTGGTAGAAGAGGAAGTATTGAAAAAGTTAGAGTGTTAGGACCTGTACGTACAAGAACTCAAGTTGAAATATCTAAGACAGATTCTTTTAAAATCGGTGTTCAAGCTCCAGTACAAGAATCTGGAGATTTAACAGAAGCAGGCTCCGTATTCGTCATTGGACCAAAAGGAGTCATTGAAGCAAAACAAAGCGTCATTATAGCAAAAAGACATATCCATATGCACCCAGACGATGCAGAAAAATTAGGTGTAAAGGATCAACAAGTTGTCTCCATTAAAACGGTGGGAGATAGACCTACTATTTTTGGGGAAACGGTCGTACGAGTGAAAAATAATTTTCGGTTAGAATGTCATTTGGATACAGATGAAGCAAACGCAGCCGGTCTAAAACCAAATGATTATGTGGAGTTGATAAAAGAATGTTGAGGTGAACTCTTTGGATGAAAAACAAATAAAAGAGTTACTGAGCAAGTTAATTTCATATAAAGAAAGCAAAAAAAATGTATTGTTGATTTTTACTGGAGCGGATCATTATTCGAAGGAAGTAGAAGAACTATTTATTCACTATCAAGATAAATGTAACTACTTGTTAATTTTTTCTGATGCATGTAAAAGCAATTTTGATACGGATACGTGGAAAAGTATGGGGAGTGAAATAGCCGATTTTACTCAATTTCGAAAGATTATTGATCAGATAGATATGGTCCTTCTCCCATTTTTAACGAGAAACTCTTTAGCAAAAATCGCATTAGGTATTGCGGATACTCTTTCGTTATTAGCTACTCAACACAGTATATTATCGGGGAAAAATATAATAGCCTTTGAAAATTCCTGGGATGTTAACAATGAAATTGGCAAGATACAGGGATTAAATAAAAATGCAACCTATATAACGATGCTAAACCAGTATAAAAAGCAACTCACAGAATTTGGTGTTATTTCCGTACCACTTTCCGAGGCAAAGCAGAAAATAGATCAAAAATTATTTAATCTAATTGAGGAACAAGAAACCAATCAATTGCGGGATAAATATGTTGTTAAGGAAGCTATGAACAAAAACGTTCTTACATTAAAAGATGTAATAGATAATCCATCCATTGACATAAGTTCAGAAGTTAAAATGACCGATTTAGCAAGAGATTATTTAAGAGATAAAAGAAAGGAATCTTAAAAATGCCAGAATTTGATAAGGACCTTCAATCAATCCAAGAAGCTAGATTACTAATTGCATCTGCGCTAAAAGCACAAGCTGAATTGGCTGAAATGAGTCAAAAGGATATTGATCAGATAGTTGAGCATATGGCTAAAGCAGCTTTTGCTAATGCTGAAAAGTTAGCAATGTTAGCACATGAAGAAACTGGATTTGGTAATGTTGAAGATAAAATAATTAAAAATAAATTTGCTAGTGAGAAAGTCTATGAAAGCATCAAAAATATGAAAACTGTGGGTATTTTAAATGATAACGAGAAGCAAAAGGTGATGGAAGTTGCTGTTCCGCTTGGCGTGATAGCGGGGGTAATTCCTTCTACAAATCCCACATCAACCGTTATCTACAAGGCACTAATTGCAATTAAAGCAAGAAATGCAATTGTATTTTCTCCACATCCTGGAGCAAAACAATGCATTTTGGAAACGGTAAAGATTTTAAACAAGGCGGCAATAGAAGCTGGTGCTCCAGCAGGCGCTATTGGAACGTTAACCATCTTAAGTATGCAAGGAACATCTGAATTAATGAAACATAAGGATGTTGCTTTAATTCTTGCAACAGGAGGCGGAGCAATGGTTCGGGCGGCTTATAGCTCTGGTAATCCAGCAATTGGCGTCGGACCAGGAAACGGGCCTGCCTTTATTGAAAGAACCGCTGATATTGAAAAGGCCGTATCTCGTATTATTTCCAGTAAAACCTTTGATAATGGAGTTATCTGTGCTTCAGAGCAATCTGTTGTAGTTGAACAAATTAGTGAAAGTAAAGTTATCCAAGAGTTTAAACGACAAGGAGCATATTTCCTAAATGAGAAAGAAAGCCAATTATTATCGAAATTTATTTTAAGATCTAACGGGACAATGAATCCAAAGATAGTTGGTAAAACGGCTTACAGCATTGCTCAAATGGCAGATATTACTGTTCCTGATAATACAACGGTTTTAATATCTAGACAAACGGAAGTATCAAAAGTAAATCCATATGCTCGTGAAAAATTATGTCCCATATTAGCATTTTATACAGAAAATGATTGGATAAGTGCATGCGATCGCTGTATTGAATTATTAAATGTTGAAGGCATAGGACATACTTTGTGTATTCATTCGTCCGATGAAGCGGTGATTCGTGAATTTGCACTTCGGAAACCTGTGTCCAGATTTTTAGTTAATACACCAGGGGCTTTAGGAGGTATTGGAGCTACTACAAACCTATCTCCTGCATTAACATTAGGCTGTGGAACTGTTGGAGGAAGTTCAACGTCTGATAATATCACCCCTTTAAATCTGCTGAACATTCGTCGTGCATCTTATGGAATAAGAGAAAAAGAAGATATACGGTTCACATTGAATCAAGATATAACATTCAATGGGCAAAATAATATAGATTTAAATTCCTTAAATAAGGAAATTTCAAAAAAAGAGATTGCACAGTTAATTGAAGTTGCACTTCAAAAATTAGCAAAAGAGGAAGCATAGGTAAAAGCGGTAGAAAATAATAAAAAGGTGATAATATATGAATTCTTTTTTTGTTAAACCTAAGATGCTATTTGATGTTAAGACACAAGATTTTCTTAGAACGTGTCAAGGAAATAGATATTTTATTATATCAGACCCGATGATGAAAGAACTGGGATTTATCGAAATCATTAAAAATGAAATTTTGCAACAAAATAATTCATGCAAAGTTTTCGATAAGATCACACCAGATCCGCAACTTAGTACAGTTGCAGAAGGGTTACATGAAATGATGACGTTTAAACCAGATGTGCTAATTGCTATTGGCGGGGGATCAGCCATTGATGCTGCAAAGGGAATGATCCTGTCTTTTAGCAAAATAGACAGGGATGCAAAAAGACCATTGTTTATAGCCATTCCATCTACAAGTGGAACTGGAAGTGAAGTGACTTCCTTTGCAGTTATTACGAATGGGTTAGAAAAAAAGCCCATTATAAATGAAGTAATGATTCCAGATATTGCCTTATTGGATGTGGATTTAGTGAAAACAGTTCCGCCAAAAGTTACGGCTGATACCGGTATGGACGTACTTACCCACGCAATCGAAGCTTATGTATCGACGAAAGCGACTGAATTTACTGACGCGCTTGCTGAAAAAGCAATTAAGCTAGTATTTGAAAGTTTGATAGAAGTATTTAGAGATGGAAGTAAGATAGAACACCGCAATAAAATGCATAAGGCCTCTTCATTAGCTGGTATAGCTTTTACGAATGCATCTCTCGGAATTAGTCATAGTATTGCCCATGCCATTGGTGGTATTTTCCATATTTCTCATGGAAGGATCAATGCTTTAATACTTCCACATGTAATAGCTTACAATGCAGGATGTGATGGCAAACTCACGCCAACGGCAAATAAATATCAAGAAATATCCCAATTTCTCAACTTACCAGCAGCTACACCAGAGGAAGGCACAAAGAGTCTTATTTCCGCTATAAACTTTTTAAATGAAGCATTAACCATTGAAAAAGGTTTCTCAGAATTAGCGATTGAAAAAGACAACTATTATGAGTATAAACATCTCATTGCTGATTTTGCGCTACAGGATGATTGTACTACTACAAATCCAAGAGTGCCAACAAGAGAAGAATTGGCCGGTCTTTATTTATCATTATACTAAGGAAGGGGATAAAAAAAGCTTATGAAAAAGAATTTATTTAATGAATGTATTGCTGAGGCAATTGGTACGTTCTTATTCGTCTTTCTTGGTATTGGGTCCGTTGCTGTGCTTATTATGATGGACATAGGTATTACTTACTGGGAAATGGCCATGGTTTGGGGAATTAGTGTTGCTTTAGCTATCTATTGTACTGCGCATATATCGGGTGGACATATAAATCCAGCTGTTACCATTTCAATGGCAATATGGAATAAGTTTCCTTTTCGTAAAGTGATTCCATATATTTTAGCACAAATTATAGGAGCTTTTTTTGCTGCTGTTTGTAATTACGGGCTCTATCATTCCATTATTGCAAACTATGAGAAAACGGAATCCATTGTTCGTAATACAAGCTCAGGGGCGATGACAGCGAATATATTTGTGACTTTTCCTGCAGAAAATATTAATTTACTAACAGCATTTGGAATTGAATTCCTTATTACGATGATTTTAATGTTAGTCATATTTGTTGTAATTAATAATACGAATGTTCAATCCAGTGGACTTGGAGCAACAATAATTGGTTTAACCATAGCGGTGTGTGGGCTAGCCTTTGGACCTTTAACAGGCTTTGCTATGAATCCAGCAAGAGATTTGGGTCCAAGAATTTTCACTTTAATCAGTGGCTGGGGGGAAGTAGCACTAGGTCCGAATTATTATGGTTTAATTATACCGATTCTCGCACCAATATTAGGAGCTATTTTCGCAGGAGTCGTGTACTTTAAAGTTCTTGTGCCAACTATGGAAAACAAAACAAAAGTAAAAGAAATGAGAGTAGAAGAAGAGAAGCCCAAATATATTTAAAGAGGTTGTTCAAAAAGTGCACTAAAAATGACACATCGATATTTTTAGTTGGCTTGTTTCTCCGTTCCTTGTAAAAGGTCCTACGTCAAAATGTGTTTCGAGGAAGCTTCACTTGTGCTCATGTAACTGTATAGCATATGTATCTTCTTTTAAAACTGCCCACGCTGTGGGCAACATAGAAGCCAGTACACCCTATTACAAGCATACATCTCGAAACTTCGCCCCTCGAACTCAGTCGCTCAAAACGTGCTAGTGTCGTAACAGGACAAGAAAAGCTACGACAGCAATACATCGCACATAGAAAAAGTGTGTTTCTTTTTCAAGGACGCCTGAGACCTTGGCCAACCTCGATCCTTTTTACATTCTTTTTGAACACGTACTTAAATGAAAACCCGAGAGGAGAAGTAGACATGCTAAGAACAGCTTCACGTATTGAACAATTAATTGACCATCTCTATGATCATGATCCAATTGTTGAATCAGAAAGAGCTTTATTAGTAACAGAATCTTATCAGCAAACAGAAAATCAGCCCATGATAATCCGAAGAGCTAAAGCGTTAGAAAATATCTTAGGTAAGATGAAAGTTGTTATTCGCCCAAATGAATTAATTGTAGGGAATCTAGCAACGTCACCACGTGGAACGCAAATTTTCCCGGAATTTTCAAACGATTGGCTAGAAGATGAATTTGATCGTATTGAAAAAAGGGCTGGGGATAAATTTATAGTTCCTGAACAAGTAAAACAAGATTTATCAGAGGCATTTAAATATTGGAAAGGAAGAACTACAAATGAGCTTGCTACGGAATTAATGTCTCCTGAAACGAAGAATGCCATGAATGCTGGAGTATTTACGGTTGGAAACTACTATTTTAATGGTGTGGGTCATATTTCTGTCGATTACAAGCTTGTGTTGGAAAAAGGCTTGAAAGGAATTAAAGAAGAGGTATGTACTGCTTTGAAAAGTCTGGATTACGGGGATCCTGAAATAGTTAAAAAGTCTCAAACATTAAAAGCTATGAGTATCTCATTAGATGCTGTCATGAATTATGCCCGACGATTAGCAGATGAAGCAAAATTAGAAGCGGATAGAGAAACAGATTCGAACAGGAAATCAGAATTATTACAGATTGCCGCAAACTGTGCACGTGTTCCAGCAAATCCAGCAACATCATTTTATGAAGCACTTCAATCTTTTTGGATTATCCAGGCAGTTATTCAAATTGAATCAAATGGTCATTCGATTTCGCCGATGCGTTTTGATCAATATATGTATCCATTTTATAAGAAAGATGTAGAAAATGGTCGACTAGACGAGGCAGAAGCGCAAAAATTATTAGACGTATTATGGGTGAAATTCAATGATGTAAATAAAATCCGCGATGAAGCATCAACGAAGGCATTTGGTGGATATCCAATGTTCCAAAACTTAATCGTAGGTGGACAAGATAAAGAGGGAATGGATGCAACAAACCCATTATCGTATGCTTGCTTACAAGCTACTGCCAATACTAGATTACCACAACCATCCATTTCTATTCGTATATGGAATAAGACCCCTGAATCTTTAATTCATAAAGCTGGGGAGGTATCACGTTTGGGATTAGGAATGCCTGCTTATTATAGTGATGAAGTTATTATTCCGTCATTAGTCAATCGAGGTATCTCACTTACTGACGCAAGAGATTATGGCATTATTGGTTGTGTTGAACCACAAGTTGGTGGGAAAACAGAGGGATGGCATGATGCGGCATTCTTTAATATCCCTAAGGTTCTGGAGATTACTTTAAATAATGGCTATGCGAATGGTGAAAAAATAGGCTTATCCACTGGTGATTTTTCATCATTTACAACCTTTGATCAATTAAAAAGTGCATTTGAGGAGCAAATGAAATACTTTGTTAAGCTATTGGTCAATGCCGATAATTCTGTAGATGTTGCGCACGGAGAGCGTGCACCTTTACCATTTTTATCCTCTATGGTAGAAGGTTGTATCGAGAAAGGTTTGTCATTACAAGAAGGTGGAGCAAAATATAATTTTACTGGACCACAAGGTGTAGGGATAGCGAATGCTGGAGATGCATTAATGGCGATTAAAAAATTAATCTATGAGGATAACAAGCTCTCTATTCATGAGTTAAAAAATGCATTAGATACCAATTTTGGTAAAGAGCAAAACCAAGCAATCACAAATAGCGAACCTGTTGGAACGAACAAAGATTTATCTCAACTCTCGACCGATGAATTAGTAGAGATGTTAAAAGATCTACTTAATGACAACGATACGAACATCAAGAAAAAAGATACCAATGCAAGTCAACCCATGAATGAAAAGGATGGAGAATATATACGTCAATTATTAATTAACGGTGCACCGAAATACGGTAATGATATCGACGTGGTGGATCAAATGGTGAGAAAGGTTGCACTTATCTATTGTAAAGAAGTACAAAAATATTTAAACCCACGTGGAGGAACTTTCCAACCAGGGTTATATCCAGTATCAGCCAATGTTTCTTGTGGCATAGAAACGAAAGCCTCAGCAGATGGACGCTTTGCAGGTGAGCCATTAGCAGACGGTGTTTCACCTGTATCTGGAAGTGACCAAAATGGCCCTACAGCAGCATTAAACTCTGTAGCTAAATTGGATCATCATATTGCTTCTAATGGAACATTGCTAAATCAAAAATTCCATCCATCAGCCTTAGCTGGGGAAGAAGGTTTAAGAAACTTATCAGCATTAGTCCGTAGTTATTTCGAGCAAAAAGGAATGCATGTCCAATTTAATGTGGTTAGTAAGGAAACATTATTAGATGCGCAAAAGAACCCAGAAAAATACAAGAATCTTGTAGTTCGTGTAGCAGGATATAGTGCCCATTTTGTTTCTCTGGATAAAAGTATTCAACAAGATATCATAGCACGTACAGAACAACAATTTTAACCGAACATGCTGCTTAAAGAGAGTGTTCAAAAAAAGATATATTGAAAAGCTTATAGGTTATGGATGTGCGAAGACAAAGCTTTTACTTTTGTATTAATGGTTTTTTTGAACATTCTCTTAAAATATTTACGAGGAATTAACAGTTGTTTACTTAACAAATAATTGATATATTGCTCTTCATCCAATTAAAACATCCCTCCAAATCAGTTATTGGAGGAATAAGTAAACATAAAAGAATCTTTTTTACACTATAGGAAAGTATAAGATTTTTTTGGTTTATAGTATAAGAAAAACAAAGGCTTCCGCCATAAGACTTGGCGACAAGCCAAGTTTTTCTAAACATAATTAAATTTATCTCTAATGTAAGGTACTGTAAGACTACTTTATGGTGCTTAAGTCAGAACAACAAAGTTTACGAAAGGTAACAAATCCCCGTTTCCTTTGTGGCAAACAAGGTGTTTACCTGAGGAGTTTTGACAAACAGAAATCAAGTTTTTCTTTTTCAAGGACGCCTTTGATTATAACCTTTAATTTACTACTTTAAATGGATGAAGGAAAACCCCCACTGATTGAATTCACTTTATAGAGGGAGGGTAAAGAGAATGATAAAGAATAAAACAGGAACTATTTTTGACTTACAACGCTTTTCAGTTCATGATGGTCCTGGAATAAGGACGATTGTATTTTTTAAAGGATGTCCCTTAAGATGTGAATGGTGCTGTAACCCAGAGAGTCAACATTTTAATCGCCAATTAATGGTTCTTACTGAAAATTGCATTGATTGCAGACTATGTGAGCCCGTTTGTCCAGTAGGAGCTATTTCCTTTACACCTGGAGTAACCATTGATCGTGATAAATGCATAGATTGTGGGAAGTGTGCCAATGTATGTTTTAGCGGAGCTTTAACCATGACTGGGAAAGAAATGACCGTAGAGGAACTCATAAGAGAACTTAGAAAAGACGAAATACATTACCGCAAATCAAATGGAGGTATTACGTTATCTGGTGGAGAAGCATTGGCCCAGCCTGATTTCGCCGCGGAGTTATTACAAGCGTGTCAGCGAGAAGGGTGGCATACCGCGATTGAAACAGCTGCTTTTTCAAGTAAAGAGGCGTTAGAGAAAGTTCTTCCCCATCTTGATTTAGTGTTACTGGATATAAAACATGCAAATAGTGTGAAACACTATAAACATATTGGGCAACCGAATGATCTTATTCTAAAGAATGCACAAATAATTGCTAACTACCCTAATGTAGAATTATCCATTCGAGTTCCAGTAATCCCAAAATTTAATGATACACCTGAGGAAATAGCGGAGATTGCTATGATCGCAAAAAAATTAGGTGATATAAAGATGGTTCATTTACTTCCTTATCATGGTTATGGTGCGAATAAATACGCTTCTCTGGATAATGATTATAAGATGGAAAACACGGAGCCGCCATCAGATAAAAAAATGAACATATTAAAGGAATTGGTAGAAGGAATGGAACTGAGCTGTAAAATTGGCGGATAAATGAATGGACTGATTACTTCTAGGAGATGGGAAAAATGAAGAAAATAATGAATGGGAATCATGCCGCAGCCTATATTTCTTATGCTTTTACTGATGTAGCCGCTTTATTCCCAATAACCCCCTCTTCTCCTATGGCTGAACAAATAGAAAAATGGTCTGCAGAGAGGAAGAACAATATATTTCATTATCCTGTCCATACCATTTCTATGCAATCAGAAATTGGGGTTGCAGGGGCAATGCACGGGATGTTGAAATCAGGTGCACTGGCAACTGCCTATACTTGCTCCCAAGGATTATTATTAATGCTTCCTACCCTTTATAAATTAGTAGGGGAACTTTTGCCAGCAGTTATTCATGTCTCCTCCCGTTCTATCGCTACGAGCGCTTTAAGTATTTATGGAGACCATAGTGACGTAATGGCGGCAAGACAAACAGGAGTTGTAATGCTTGCTTCAGGTAATGTACAAGAAGTTGCATTATTTAGTACAGCCGCTCATCTAGCTGCAATAAAAGGAAGACTACCAATTCTTCATTTCTTTGACGGGTTTCAAACAAGCCATGAAATTAGAAAAATTGAAGTACCTAGCTATGACATATTATACAAATATGTAGATGATGAAATGCTAGATGCTTTTAGAAATAATAGCCTGTCCAATTTTGCTCCTAAAGTATATGGTGCTTCAGAAACACCAGATATCTTTTTTCAGCAACGTGAGGCTAGCAACATTATTCACCTGAACATGGAGTCTGTCATCAAGCAAATAATTCGCAAATTAAATCCGTTGTTTGGTACTCAATGTTCGCTTGTAGATTATAAAGGTGCAGAAAATGCTGAATATGTCATTATTGCTATGGGTTCTGTTCAGGAGACGATTAAGCAAGTAGTTTGTGAACAAAATGCATTAGGCAAAAAATATGGTTTGCTGGCAGTTCATCTTTATCGACCATTCCCTACGGATACCTTTTTAAACTTAATTCCCAAAAGTATACGAAAGATTGCAGTTTTAGATCGAACGAAAGAACCTGGGTCCACTGGAGAACCTTTACTTTTAGATGTACAGAGTGCTTGTAACAGTTTGGACATTCCGCCAAAAATAATTGGTGGGAGGTATGGCATAGGTTCAAAAGAAGTGACTCCCGATCAGATCCGTTCCATTTTTATCGAACTTGAAAAAAAACATCCTAAAAGAAGGTTTACTATCGGTATAGATGATAATGTGACAGGTCTATCTTTGGAAAGATATGGGGAGGAAGATTTGACCGATTGGAGAACTTTTCAGGCGAAAATATGGGGATTTGGTTCGGATGGCGCAGTAACTGGTGCAGGACATTTTATTGAAATAATTGGCGAGGAAACAGAAAAGGATGTTCAAGGACAATTCTATTATAGCCCAAGTAAAACGAGAAATATGACATTATCTCATCTACGTATAGCCGATGATAAGATCCAATCGTCCTATTTTGTGAAGAGAAGCAATATGGTAGTTTGCTATAAAGAGCAGTACTTGAAACAATATGATGTTCTAGACGGGCTACAGGAAGAGGGAACCTTTCTATTAAACACTTCTATGGGGGAAGAGGCAATAGATAAAAGGCTACCTCACCATGTGAAAAAATATTTGATAGAGCACAAGATAAACTTCTATATAATTAATGCCAACAGACTTGCACGTAAATATGAGTTAGGTCCCATCTTAAATACAATTATGATGACAGCGATGCTTGGTCTTACTAACTTTTTGGAATTTCAAAAAGCGAAGGAAACATATCAAGAAATTCTAGATAGAGGTAAGTTATCCAAGCACCCTGCTTATAAGAAGAACATGTATGCAGCGATGGGCGAATCTATTTATTGGATAAAAAAAGTAAAGTTGAAAGAAATGGGTGATGAAGTTCTGGAAGAGGATTCGGAGCCTATCCACGTAAAAAATTTATTTACAGAAAAAATTATTCACCCAATGAAAAATTTAAATGGAGCCAGCATTACAACAAAAGATATCATTGACTCAGGAATGATCGACGGAAGTCTGCCTTTAGGAACAAGTTGGAAACAACATCACGGTTATGCGGATAAAATTCCTGAATGGAACAGTGAGAGTTGTATACAATGCAACCTTTGTTCTGTTATTTGTCCTCATGCTACTATTCGTCCATTTGTTTTGAATGAAGAGGAGAACGCAAACAAACCAACTACAATGAGCACCTCTATTGAAAAAAAGAATAAAAACCAACACTTTAGAATTCAGGTAAACCCAAACTTTTGTACAGGATGCTCATTATGTGAATCCATATGTCCGGCCAAAAATAAAGCGATTAAAATGGTGGAGGCAAAGGAAAACCATGTCCAGCGTGAAGTGCAAAATTGGGATTTCATAATGTTTAGAAAAAATGACAGGAAAACAAATGCAAGACATACGGTTCATGAAAGCCAGTTCAGACAGCCATTGTTTGAGTTTGTAAATGCATGTGCTGGATGTGGCGAAACACCCTATATAAAACTGCTCACACAATTATTTGGTGAACGTTTATCTATTGCTAATGCAACAGGATGCTCTTCTATTTGGGGAGGATCGACACCATTTGTACCTTATACCCTAAATCAAGACAAGGAAGGACCAACATGGGCGAATTCCCTGTTTGAAAATAATGCCGCATTTGGAATGGGTATGCGAATTGGGAATCAGGTAATTAAAAACCAAGTAAAGATGTTAATAAAGAAAGAAACAGGGAACCCATTACAAATGGATCACGTAAAGGATATTTTCAATCAATGGTTGGTAGGTACTTCTGATAAACAAAAGCAGTTTGAGCTATCAAAAAAACTCATCTCTATCATAGATAAAGAAAGAGCGAACTCAGAGATATTGGAAAGTATTTATCAGAAAAGGCATTATGTAATCGAGAAATCCCAATGGCTCATTGGCGGTGATGGCTGGGCTTATGATATTGATTTTGCAGGCATTGACCATGTGCTGTCAAAAGGCGAAGATGTGAATATTTTGATTTTGGATAATGAAGGATATGCGAACACGGGTGGGCAAGCTTCTAAAGCTTCACCGAAAGGAGCTAATCTAAAGTTAGCATCAGGCGGCAAAAAGGAAGCAAAGAAAGACATTGGAATATTTGCCATGAACTATGAACATGTTTATGTTGCACAAGTATGTTTACCTGCAAATCCTCAGCAAACCATTCGAGCTCTAACGGAGGCGGAGGAGTTTCCAGGTCCATCCATTATTATAGCTTATAGTCCATGCATATTAAACGGCAACAAAGATAATATGCTGCTAGAAGGGAAAAAAGCAACAGAATGTGGCTACTGGCCATTGTATCGTTTTAATCCCAGCTTAATCTTACAAGGTGAAAACCCAATGAAGTTCGATTCAAAACAACCAAATTGGGGAGCCTTCCGTGGATTTCTTTTAACTCAAAAGCGGTTTGCAACAAGTGAAAATTTGAATGCTTATGAAGCTGACCAACTACTTCAAGAAAATGAAGCAGATGCGCGTAAAAGGTATAATCGCTATCAAATGATTCAAGAAATGTATAAGTGTGCTAAAAATTAATGTGAGAAGGTGAGCGGATGCGGGACGCACTAGGAATGATAGAAGTAAGGGGACTTGTTTCCTCCATAGAAGTTTCAGATGCGATGCTAAAAGCAGCTGATGTTCAATTAACAAAGTTAAACATCACCAGAGGAATTGGATGGATGATGATTGCTGTAAATGGAAAGATAGGAGCAGTTAATGCTGCGATAGAGGCAGGGGAAAAAGTTGCTGCTTTTAAAAATTCTCTTGTCTCTTCTAAAGTTATTCCAAGACCAATCGATGATATTTTTCAAAGTGCAGATCATGGAAATGAGCTGCTCAAAAATGTTTTTAACCAAAAAAAGGCATCACGTACCCGGAAAAAGGTTGTGAATAAAACTTCTGATCTTGAGGAATTAGCCAACGGGAATAAAAAACAATCCAAAAAGACGGAAGAGAAAGAAATAAATGATAGAAAAGAGGAAACGAAATCTAAATCGCCACAAAAAGCGGTCGAAGCTAACAATGATCTAAATAAAACGAAGCCCGTTAAATCGTCTAAACGAGTGAGTACAACTAGTAAGAGAACAACGACTACAAAATCAAACACGCGTACCCAGAAAAATAAAAGTGAAACAATAGGAGGAAAAGAAAATGAATGATGCTTTAGGAATGATAGAGACAAAAGGATTTATTGGAGCCATTGAAGCCGCAGATGCGATGGTTAAATCAGCTAATGTTCAAATTATCGGCTATAAACAAATTGGAGCGGGTTTGGTAACGGTTCTAGTAAGAGGGGATGTAGGAGCAGTAAAATCTGCTGTTGATGCAGGCATTATGGCTGCAAAAAATGTGGGAGAAGTAATTTCTACACATGTTATTCCAAGACCCCACTCCGACGTTGAAAAAATAATACCCATGACAAAGTAACGATTAGCGTAATGGCGTTATTTTTTGCTGAATTCTTTGAGGAGAAAAAGTATGAAGAAGAATGTGTACAGGACAAATACGATATTGAAACAGGTTAGCCAAATGGCTAATTGTTCTACAAATGTCATCATTGAAGATAACACAAAAATAAAAGTAGGAGTGGATCTAGGGACGTCATCAATTGTTTTAGTAGTAGTAGATGAAAGTAATCATCCAGTATTTGTTGCTTCTGAGGATGCGAGTGTTGTGGCAGATGGTCTAGTAGTTAATTTTATGGAAGCAATATCCATTGTAAAGCGCTTGAAGAATAAAGCAGAAAATCAGCTTCAAAGGCCGGTGACTTTGGCTGCAGGCGCTGTGCCACCTGGAACCGTTGGCAACAATAAAAAAATCATTGAAAATGTCATTCATGGTGCAGGTATGGAGGTTACGGAAATTTTCGATGAACCAACAGCTGCTGCAGCTGTTTTAAATATACAGGATGGAGCAGTGGTTGATATTGGAGGGGGTACTACCGGGATAAGTATATTCAACAATGGAAAAGTTGCATATTCGGGGGACGAAGCAACTGGTGGTACCCATATGACGTTAGTTTTAGCTGGACATTACGGGCTAACCTTAGAAGAAGGAGAAATATTAAAGAGAGATAGTACGAAATATGATGAGAATTTTTTAATTATGCAACCAGTGGCAGAGAAAATGGCAAGTATTACGAAAAAATTCCTTGATGATTATGGAAAAAAAGTTAAAACGATATATTTAGTTGGTGGGATGATGATGTATCCGCAGTTCACGAGGATATTTAAGGTTGTTACGCAGTTACAAGTTATTCAGCCTAACCACCCTAAATATGTTACCCCGTTAGGAATTGCACTTAAAAGTACGGCGTTTTAGGAGGGAAAATGATGCAAATTGGAAAAGTTGCAGGAAATGTAGTGTCTACCAAAAAAGTAGATAGTTTAACAGGATATAAATTAATGATTGTCGATTTGATTCGCATTCCTTCAAAAAAAGTTTATCAAGAGGTAATAGCAATTGATAAGGTGGGCGCCGGCAAGGGTGAATATGTCTTAGTGACACTCGGAAGTGCAGCGAGAAATATTACCAAAAGTTCAGATACAATCGTCGACGCTGCTATTGTAGGAATTATTGATACCTTTGATGAATAAAAGGGGTGAAAAAAAGTGGAAACATCCCAAATCACTTCTGAATCAGTAACAGAAGGGCATCCAGATAAATTATGTGATCAAATATCAGATCATATTTTGGATGAATACTTACGTCAAGATCCTGATTCAAGAGTTGCAATTGAGTGTATGATTTCTAAGAATTTGCTAGTTATTGCTGGAGAAGTAAAAAGTAAAGCGATCGTTTCAATTGAAGAAATAGCTAGAAATACGATAGTGTCTGTTGGTTATGATAATGCTGTAAAGGGAATGAATGGGCATCAGTGCATCATTGTTAAGAATATCAACGAGCAGTCTGCTGATATTAATCAAGGTGTCGATATAGAGTCCCGTTTTTGTAAGAAAATAGGAGCAGGGGATCAAGGGGTCATGTATGGATTTGCTTGTAATGAGACGGCTAGTTACTTACCTTTGACCGTTGATTTAGCCCATAAACTTGCAAAACGGTTAAGTGAAGTAAGAAAAAATGGTACTTTATCTTATTTGAACCCAGATGGAAAAACACAAGTAACTGTTGAATATGATGAATTTAATCGTCCTATAGGGATCCAAAATATTACTATATCTGCGCAACACAAGGATGGTGTAGACCAACATAAACTTATTGAGGATATCGTGCAAAATGTGATAAAGCCTGTTATTCCTAAAGGACTCTTAAAGCAGAGTACCAGTTTACTCATTAATCCAACAGGACGCTTTGTAATTGGCGGTCCTTTAGGTGATACAGGATTGACGGGCAGAAAGATTATGGTAGACACATATGGTGGAATTATTCCTCATGGAGGAGGCGCCTTTTCTGGAAAAGATGCTTCTAAAGTGGATAGGACAGGTGCTTACATGTGTCGCTACGTAGCTAAAAATATTGTAGCAGCAGGGTTAGCGGATCGTTGTAATATTTCCCTTACTTATACCATTGGAGTTGAAAACCCTACTTCTATTTATTTAAATACTTTCGATACGGAGAAAGTAAATAAGAAATTACTTTATGTAATGATCAAATATATATTTGATTTTTCTGTTAAAGGTATGATTGAGTCATTAAATTTGAAAGAGCCTATCTTCTCTAAGACTTCTGTATATGGGCATTTTAAAGACAATCATAACCTACCATGGGAAAGGGTAGATAAAGCAAATTCATTAAAAGCATATGTTTCTCAGCTTTATGAGAAGATCGGAAGTGCTTAAGAATTCAAAAGTAAAGTAATGGCTGATATTAGCAATGTTTATCGATTAAGTCGTATAAAACATTAACAAACTTTGCTTCCACTCAAAGAATCTCGTATATGCGTCATATATTTAGCGGCTTATTATTTTTTGGGATGGGAGTGGAACTAGCCCACATGTACTTTAGTGGGCTAGTTGAATATGAAATTAGCCAAATTGACGTGCAATAGTCAGTTTTAATTATTTCACTACTTTTGGGAGTTTTCGTTGACTGCTGATATATAAGGTTTTAAGGGATGCTTCCTTTAACATTCATTAGGGGATAATCCAAAATTTCACTTTCATTTATTTTAGCTCTAGTCTAATTGGGCAATGATCGCTTCCTAACACATCCGGGTCTACAGCTGCATGTAATAAACATTCCTTTAATCTGTTGGAAACAATAAAATAGTCAATCCGCCAGCCAATGTTTCTTTCGCGCACCGTTTTCATATACGACCACCATGTGTATAAGCCTTCTGTATGAGGATGAAAATAACGCAATGTATCGATAAATCCATTGTTTAGCAACCGAGTCATTTTTTCCCGCTCTTCTATTGTAAAACCGGAGTTACCATAATTAGTTTTGTAATTGCGAATATCAATTTCTTGATGGGCAACGTTTAAGTCTCCACAATAAATGACTGGCTTTTTCTTATCCAGTTCGACTAAGTAAGCATAGATTTGATCTTCCCATTGCAGACGGTAATCAAGCCGAGAGAGATCTCGCTTGGCATTGGGCGTATACACATTAACTAGATAAAAGTCTGCAAATTCTAAAGTGATAATTCGTCCTTCTTCTTCAGTAGCTGCTTCGCCAACCCCGTAGGAGACAGCCAATGGTTTATGTTTCGTGAAAATAGCTGTACCAGAATAGCCTTTTTTGACGGCATAGTTCCAATATTGATGGTAGCCTTCTAATGGTAAATGGAGTTGCCCTGCTTGCAATTTTATTTCTTGAAGGCAAAAAATGTCTGCATTTACTGTATTAAAATAATCAAGAAATCCTTTGCGAATACAGGCACGTAGACCGTTTACATTCCAAGATACGAGTTTCATAGATTAATTAGTTCCTTTCTTGCGGTTCTTTTTCTATTAGAAATGAATCCCAACAATCCAGCAGTTTGGATTCCCTTCATTTTACCTTCGTAATATTGGAGATTACACACTTTTGGTTTCTGCTCTTCTTTAAAAAAAGCAGCTAGTGTAGAAAATGTTAAATGAGGGGTCGATGTGTAGCATACCTTCATTTTAGCATAGGTAAAGAATTTTCATTGCATGACGTGCCTAGCTGATATGTCTAAATATAGCATTTAAAAAAATAAGTTTTATGCAAGGGATGTATGGATTCACTTTTTGTTCAATTTTTACTGTGAAAGAAACCATTGACAAAGAAGTGTATGAAGCCTATAATACAGTTTGGGTAGTGTATTAAATGCTTCATACACTTGGGTTATTATTTTAAAGTGCTGTCTCTTGATATCAATTTGGATAATGGACGTTATTTCAACATATTTTTTTACGTGAGGTGTATTAAGTTATTGATACACACAAAGTTATATATAGGAGCTGTTGCTATGAAAATAAATTTTAATCGCAGGGAGCCTGTTTATGTGCAAGTGATTCGTTATTTTAAGCAGCAGATTGCGACGAACATGTTCGAACCAGGACAGGAAATCCCTTCCCGTCGAGAATTAGCGGGGGAAATAAAGATTAATCCGAATACGGTACAACGTGCGTATAAAGAAATGGAGGAACAGGGCTTGATTTATACGGAAGGAAATTTGCCTAGTAAAATAACGCGAGATGAGCAAGTGCTTAAAGCGGTACGTGAGGAACTTATCATGGATGCAGTAGACGAGTTTGTAGCAACGGTTCAATCTGTACATGTGCCGTTTGAGGAAATCGTAACGCTTTTACAAGAAAAATATGAGCAAGCAAGTGAGGATAAGGAGGAGGAGCAATGATTGAAGTCAAGGATATCACCAAAAAATTTGGCCGGAAACAGGTGTTAAAAGGAGTAACTTTTACAGCGGAAAAAGGGGAAATCACGTGTCTAATAGGTATTAACGGTGTTGGAAAAACAACCATATTGAATGCAATCATGGCTTTAACCCCGATCAAGACAGGAGAAATTTTAATTGATGGTGAAAAACTAAATCCCGCAACGTTTAATCATATTACGTTTATTCCTGATGCGATTACTGTTTTGCCACAAATGACAATTGAAGAATCCATGCAATTTATGAAAGACTATTACGCAACATGGAATGATGATCGTGCTCAAGAGTTATTATCGTTTTTTAAATTAAAGCCAGAAGAGAAAATTTCTAGCCTATCCAAAGGAAATACGGCGAAAGCCAACTTATTACTGGGGCTTGCCCTTGATGTGGACTATATTCTCATGGATGAACCTTTCTCAGGCATTGATATGTTTAGCAGGGAACAAATTGCCGATGTGTTTACAAGTCATTTAATTGAAGATCGTGGAGTTATTATTACGACCCATGAAATTGGTGATATTGAACATTTAATTGACAAAGTCGTTTTGCTTGATGACGGTGTTGTTAAAAGGCAATTTTATACCGAAGAAATCCGCGCAGCAGAAGGTAAGTCGGTCATTGATGTAATGAGAGAGGAGTACAAGTCATGAAAAGCTATTTGCGATTAACGGAATTTGAATTAGGTAGATTTTTTAAATTTTATTTCGTGCTAATCGGTTTAACGATTGTTACCCAATTAATTGGTGTTGTCGCTGTTTCGAAGCAATATATGAATGAAGCAAATGAAGCCATTTTCCAAGAGGGAATGTCAAAACAGGACTTTATAGAACAGTCAGAACCTATAAGCTTGCTTGATTGGGCGAACTCGATTTGGTTTTTAGGACCGATTGCGTTTTGCATTGCTACATTACTCATATATATGTTTCTGATTTGGTATCGCGATTGGTTAGGGGAAAATACATTTATTTACCGTTTATTGATGTTACCAACTCAAAGAATTAATCTGTTTTTTGCTAAGGCAACTGCCATTTTTGCTATGGTACTCGGTTTGGTCGCTTTACAAGTGTTGCTTATATTTATAGCAGGAATTGTGCTGGAATGGATGGTTCCAAATGAATTTATGTCAGCGATGAGTGTCACTGATCTAAGCATAAACTTTCCATATTTACATACGATATTGCCAGCTACGTTTACTGAATTTGTTCTATACTATAGTACTGGTTTGATGGCTGTTTTTGTCTTCTTTACGGCGATTCTTATTGAGCGTAGTTATCGTTGGAAAGGCTTGATATTTGCAATCGGATATGTAGCGCTAGCAACGGTATTTTTTATGTCGCCATTTATTGTAAGTATGATATCGGAAGAAGTGTCTTTATATCCACTTGAGTGGCTCACGGTTCAAATCATTTTAGGCTTGATTGTAATGGTAGGTTCAGTAGTAGTAAGTAATTACTTATTGGCTAAGAAAATTACGGTGTAAGGAGGAAGTGCTGTGGAACGATACTGGAAATTGATTTTTATTTCATGTTTGCTTGTGTTCGGAATTGGATTTTTTTACTTGCATGATACATTTGCAGAGAAAGAGGTTCCAAAATATACATGGGAAAAACAAGCAGGAAATGATGAGGCGTTAGAAGATGTGTTGGTAGAGGGTTATGCACAAGGTAAAAACTTTTTTGCTGAAGGAATACAACTGGCTGGTGAAGATAGAATTTATGCAAGCCAACTTTCCTTTTTGGAGAGGCTAAGCGGGGTGATGGACAACCCGAAAATCAAGCAATTGCAACAGGAATATCGCGGTTTTATGCGTGGGAAAACAGAGAATACTGAAAACTATTTTGAGAATGAGAACATTCTTGCATACGCAAATGTGAAATCGGAATGGGATAGCAGCGAATTTAAAGAAGGGAACTTTGAATTAGAAGTGGAGGCATTGTATAAAAATGAAGATAAAACCACTTCCTTTTCTATCAAACTTCCGAATCAAGATAACTATGTATATATGGCTGTAGAAGATGTGATTACTATAAATGACAAGCTTTACGTCGTTACCCAAAATGACATATATGAAGGGGAAGATGAAGAGTATACCGAATTGCATCTATATACATTAAATCTTAAGGAAGAAAAATTAATTAGCGAAGCAAAACTATTTTCAAACAAGGGGGGAGATAATTCGGAAAATGAAGGGGGATACTTATTACAAGACCTTGACCAGCTTCGTGCGAGTAAATATATTGCTATTGGGGCCACAAAAGTAGTCGATGATGTACCAATGGAGGATATTTGTTTGTTTGATTTGGAAACACGGGAAAAATTACCAGTCGATGTTCCAAAAGAACTGCTGGAACAAGAAGTAATCGCACATATGGACGCTAAAAAGCTATACTTTATTCATGAACAGGAAGGGAAGATAGAAATAACTCCTTACCAATTTGCCAAACAAAAAGCGGAGGAACCATTTGAAATTCCGATATCAGAATCCATTAATTCATCTATGACGAAATATACAAAGATTATTAATGACAAGCTATATATTTTATATGATATGAATGGTGAAATGAATGAAAAAAATAGGTTGCCGTTAATGTACGTGATTGATTTAAAAGCAAAAAAAGTATTTTATCAAGGTGAGTTAAAGGCAGACAACAAGGAAGCAGAAAACAGAATTTTTAGTGTCTATATGATGTATGAAAATGAAAAATAAGCAGTCCCAACAAAGGAACAATGCTTAGTAGCAGAAGTTCTTTCTTGTTAGTGCGGCTCGACGTCGGGGGATAAATGTTTTACACATAGTAGTGGTTGGCGCTTTAATTAGCTCCAACCACATGACTATAAATCTGATCTAATTTTTCGTGGAATAAATCCATATGCACAATTCTGGCTTCACGTAAATACTCCTTGCCATCTACGAAAAGCAGCAGTACCGGGACGGTGAACACGGAAAAGCGCCCAGCGATTTCTTCGACCTGATCCGCCTTTATATGTGCTGTAGCAATTTTAGGATATTTTTTCATCAGTTCTTCGACTTGTGGGAATAACCCATGGCATACACTGCAGGCTTCACGGGAAATATATAGGAAAGCAAGCTTATTTTGTTCAATAAATGTTTCTATGTCACCTAAGTTTGATAACATAGTAAAATGTTTTTCTGTCATGTGTTTTTCCCTCCTGAATTTAGCATACCATAGGTAGTTATCATATACTTGGAAAAGAGCTTATGGATCATTATTATACTTACTCTTTTTTGTGACTCTTCGCTATGTAGTGTTGAAAAAGCAGGTTAATTAATCATGATATCCTTGTTTGCTGTCCGTATGGTCTTATATCTAAGTGATGGTCGACAAGCAAACGAAGAAAAACTATAGTTATAGCTCAACAACCAAATCTAATTTGTCACTGTTGCATTAATCACAGCAATAAAATAAATCGCAGTACGATATAGGGAGAGGGGGATCCCCCCATCCTCCACCAGTTCACCTATGTTATTTTGGGGTGTCTTTAATAAGCAGTATGAGTAAGTTCTTCTGCATTCTAGTCAAGGGTTAATCTATAAACATGTCACGCTTACCCATTCACGGGTGAAGCAAAAAAATAACAAAAACGTATATGAATAGGGAAGCAATGACTTTCTCATTACTAAATAACATTTCCAAAATACGAAGAGGGCCTTCAAGGGAATCCAGATCCAACTGGAAATTCCTCTAAGATGTGTCCGTAAACATATTATACGGGGAGAAATAGTATGAAAAAAGTTTGGATAGCGTTTTTAACAGTAGGATTAGTTTTGATCAATTTAGCAATTTTTTTAACATATCAAAACAAAGAAATGTATACTTATTTATATGGAAATACGGAAAAGGATTATTATAATATCATTGTAAACGATTGGTCGAAGTCTGTCCCACCCAAAGAAGTTTTAACAGAACTGGATAAATTTACAAAGGATAATCAACTAAATACCTATAAAAAGGTTATCTATGGAGAAGATACAAATAAAGATAACCTGAAAATTTATGCTTCTATACATAATAGCGAATCATTCTATAAAGATTTCCATACAAATAGGATTCCTTTAAATAAAAAAATAGACGTGTTTAATCCTAATTTTTTCATTTATTTGTATCCTTTCGAAGAAGCTAATGAAGAAAATATACGAGGATATTATACATTTCAGATAAATACTCCAAATGATATAAAGCTCATAGAGAATAAACTTACAGACTTGGGAATTAAATTTGGTGAAATAAAAGAAACCAATTTTTTTGTTATGATGGCTTCCGATCATTCGTTTATCTCTTTATTGATCATACTCGGTGTATATATCCTTTTATTTTTATTAGTAACGCTCTATGAAATTTTTATGCGCTATAATGAAATTGCCGTATATAAACTTCACGGCTATCGTTCAGCAAATATCGTTCAAACATTAATTAGAGAAAAATTGAGACAATTCTTTTTAGTAACCGCAATATTAGGAATTATCGGTATCATTTTCATATATTTCTATAACCATTTTAAGGGGTTACAAGGGTTCTTGTTCTATTGGCTCATGGTCTATTCCATTTTTTCCGTGATGTTAATCCTCATTTATTTATGTTCGTTATTTGTTATCCGTGAAGTGAATATTCCAGCAATGATAAAACATAAACGGCCATTAAAAAGGATTACCGTTCTAAATATGGCTTCCAAAGTCTTTTATGCGATTATTATTACCACGCTGTTATTAAATTTATTGGGTACTTACGATCAGTTAAAACAGAAACTAACCGTATTAGATGAGTGGGATGTGTTAGAAAATTACTCAATAACAGAATACCAGTATGATTTATCAGATGACTCAAATGAAAGACAAAAAACAGAAAAGGAATTAGGTGAGAAATCGAAGGAACTATTTAGTTCTTTAAATCATAAAAGTTTACTTGTTGCACCTAGCCAAGGTTATGACAAATTGCTTGATGATAGGAAAGCACAACCCGCTTTAAATCGTTTAGACCCGTATGAAGGTAATAATATCGTTGTGAATGAAACGTATGTGAAAAAATTTATAAAACCTATAAACAAACCAATTCCAACAACAAACGACACTACCTTACAGTTATATGTACCAAAAAAGTATAAAGACTCGGAAGATAAACTTAGAAAAACTTATCTGGACTGGTTTAGAAGTCAAAAATATATGGATGCATTAGTAGCCGGTGAATTAACAGAAACGGAATATAATCAAAAGAAGTTAGATATCGAAATTACGTATATAGCTAATGATAAAAAGTATTTTCTATTTAACTATAGAGACTCTTATCAAGTCGATTATGCCAATGATCCTATCTTTGCCATGATAACAGCAGATACATTCGGTCCTTCAGCTTACTTGAGCTATTTGACCGGGGGGAGACTATTTGTACGTACAGATAACCCGAGTAAGCCTTACACAGAACTATTGCCGACTATCGAAAAAAGTAAGTTAGAAAATAGTATTCTAGCTACACCAAATGTTTATACAGAGGTTGCTTATGAAATTTCCTCTGTAAAGTCAGCGTTTATCCTTAATTTGATTATGCTAATTGCTATCCTGATTGTCTCTATCATTATTTTAGCGTTTATTACCGTTAATTACTTGGAAAGAAATAAACTATTTATCGCAGTCAAGACTATTCATGGTTATACTACTTGGGATAAACATAAAAACTTCTTCTTATTTAACTTCCTGTCTTGGTTGGTTATATTAAGCACTTTCGCTTTACTCTCGGAGAAAGTAAGTATGTTATTTTTTGTAATTATCACGACATTTATATGTATCGAGATCGCTTTAATTACAATGCTAATAAGAATTTATGAAAATAAAAATACCGTATTAATAGTAAAAGGAGAGTAACAAATGATTGAAGTAAATAAGCTTACCAAGAGTTATCTGGGGAAAAAAATCATTCATAACCTGAGCTTTACCATAAAAGACGGGGATATTGTTGCATTAGTTGGACCAAGTGGTGCAGGAAAATCCACCTTACTGAATTTGATTGGAGGAATCGAACCATTTGATTCGGGTGAAATTAAGATTGACAATCAATCGCTTTCTAATGCTAAACAAAGAATAAGTCTATTGCGATATAAAGTTGGTTTTTTATTTCAAAATTACGCTTTGATAGATCAGGAAACGGTAGATAAAAACTTGGAGATCGCTTTAAAGTTTAATACTACTGAAAAGAACAAACAAGAATTAAAAAAAGAAGTATTATCCAAAGTAGGACTGGTTGATAAACTTTCTCATAAAGTGTATCAACTAAGTGGTGGACAACAACAAAGAGTAGCCTTAGCCAGATTAATGTTAAAACCATGCTCCATTATCTTAGCGGACGAGCCTACAGGTGCATTAGATTCAGACAATAGAGATCTTGTATTACAACACTTAAAACAATTCAATGAAGCAGGTAAGACCATTATTGTTGCTACTCATGATGAAATTGTGGCTGATTTTGCCCATTATCGGATTGAAATTTAATTTTTAATGTTATCAGTTAAGCATTTGTAGAGAACTACAAAATAAATCATGAATGCTTATTTGGAATAAATCCCAATAGCACCTAAAAACTTAAAACAAAGTCCTATCCAAAACCTGCCTCTTCGCTGTTTGGGATGGGGAAAGATGGTAGTTTAAAAGGTTTTATACGTAGTAGCGGCATGATAGCATGAAAAGCGTGAGCCAATAACCCTTAATACTGGCGTCTTAAATCATGAATTATGCCCACACAGAGGTCCGTGTCCAACTGACTGCGAATCTATCTTTTGGGATACCTCCCAACACTTAATAGCGAGGAGCCAGAAACTTTTCTGGAACTCTACATAAGTGTAAAAGGTTACTCCTTTCTACCAAAAGGAGGGATTGTCTAGATACTCTTGTAAATGATAAGTAAAATTTCCACCAAATAAGTCTCAGAACGAATTTCTTACCACGTTTGAATATTGCAACCAAAAAAAGCTGTTCCCAAAGAGTGATTATCTATTTGGGACAGCTCTGCTTATTTCTTTGCAAAAAAATGGTTCGGAAACCGACTTCAGATTGAACTTATTTGATGAATTTTTAATCCCTTGTTAACTGCCTTTCTATCTGTATCAATAACTCCATATTTTCAACTTCTGTAATGATAGTTGAACGTTTCTCCGCCTGCCCTCTTTTTTTAGCTCATCCATAGCCTACCGTGGAAAAACAGTTTTTTCGTCTTTCGTCTTCCATTGCTGTCAGATCAAATGGATATTTACCATTATTACCTGCTGGAGGAAACTGCAATCCTTTTAAATATTTTTATAACTCTCTACACCGATAGTAAAATGTTTCCAAAAACCAGTTGGGAAAAAGTGTTATCACGTCTGATTAAAATTATTGCGGAATCTTGAGCTTAACATTAAAATTTATTCTTTTCTCAACGTCTCATTCCATAGAACCAACTATTTCATAAATACTTAACACTAAACAGTGAGGAAGCTTTTTTTTTAAGAGAATAAAGACATAGAAAGGTAGTTTACATAGACTAGATATATATTAAAAACTCCCTCTCCTATAATAAGAAAAGGGAGTAAGTGAAGCTTTTAATAAGCTCCCATGTCTACAGGTGTATTTGGAGCAAGGCAATTAATGCCAATGAATTTATTCAAATCCACCGTTAAACAAACTCCTGTTGCCAAAAACCTTTTTATTGGATTATCTTTATAAGAACAGGTACAAGGATCGCAGCAATGATGTTCACAGCAAAAGTCGGTATCTGGCAAAAGTAGTTCTAATTTAGCGCAGCACTTTTTATCCACGTCTTTTGCTTTAAAGAAAGGAGTTTCAATATATTGATAATAATGGTCCGATGAACAGCGGGTTTTCTTTTGGACATAGCCACTACCAATAAATGGTTTGCAAGTAGATTCGCAGTAAAGCATAAATGGGATCGTCGTATGTTGAACTCTATGCTGATCTCCTTTTAATTGCTGGATAAATTGATGACAACTGGAATCACAATCAAATTCTACTTGCCTTTGCGCTTGAACAATCTTTTTTACCTTATCACAGACACAATTGTGATCATCTTTCAGTGATAAATGTACTTTCTTACCACCTTTACATTTATGACAATCCATAGCAACCATCCTTTCTAAACTAGTTTATTCTTGATAGCATATGTCAAAATCTAGCTTTAGCTTGTATCATTGTCTTGTATTTTGAAAAGTATATGTTGGAGCAAACGTCAAAATGGGAACCAGTGTAAACAAGTGAAGAAGGGGGATTAGGGGATCACTTCTTTCGTAAAATAAGAAGCTACAATTTAGGTATTTGGGTAACTGTCCATTGTGTTGAAATGTATGTATAACCTGAGGGATATGCCGACTCTATAAGTATATTTTGAACATAAGATAATCTAAACCATTACAAGCTTGTATGCGTTTACCCATGAAATATTCTCCTATAAAAAAGGCCGATTTATACAAATCGGTCTTTTTTACCCAGATAAGAAACCAGCATGGCTCGCCTAGAGCGCAAGCCACCATCTATGATGAAAAATTTTGCTTTATACTGTTTAGATTCTTGAAATACTACCTAAAATAAATAAGTTATATAATGGTAAATAGCGTTTTTTTCATACAAAAGTATAAAATGAGGTGCTTTGGGATAATGAAATAACCGACTAGCCACGTCTGGCGCATGAGCCCAGCAACGTTGCGACTTTAGAAATGCGCCCTACGATAAGGCCTCATCGGTTCGTCAAAAAGAGGAAGGCCGACTAAAAACGGGCTTGCCGCCCAGACGTCGGCATACCCCTGTTTTAGTGGCATGATTCCTATATCTTTAGTTGATTCCTTCCATTCGCTACGTTGATAAACGGGCGTTTGCGCCTTTTTTCCACAGTATATTATGCTAGTGTGACTATTTGGGATCTAGCAGCGTCCATATAAAATCATCACATTATTCATTGAAATAAAGTGAATCTTCCATCAGTGAGGGTTTCATTTATCCCTCACTAATTGGCAGTACCGTAATGGTATGATCTAAAGGTCGCCTACGAAATAGGGTATTTAGGTGCTGTTATCTCCGGCTTAGACTTGTTGCAGTATAATTTATCCAACTTCTGAAGTGGGAGTCTTACAGCACCTTATATAATATACGGGATAAATGTTATATCCATCATTCCACAAAGCAGAAATTGGTCACTAAAACCATTTTAATTTCAATTTAAGAACTTTTTCAACGCTGTTTTTAAAAAGAATCGGTTAAACACTGCTGATTAATAACTGGATTGCTTCTCGCTTTTCTTCGTGTAGCCATTCAACAATCTTACTTCCAACAATCACTCCATCACAATAAGAGGCTAATTCCTTGGCTTGTTCGCTTGTTGACACACCAAAGCCGGCTAAAACTGGAATATTGCTTTGCTGCTTTAATTGTTGTAAATACTCTTTCACTGCTTGATCAAAACTGCTTCTCGCTCCCGTTGTTCCTTTAACAGTAACGGCATAAAGAAAACCTTCTGCCCGTTGCGTAATCGTTTCGATTCTTTCCTTCGTACTCGTTAAAGAAACGAGCCGAATTAGTGCGATATCGTTTTTCTTTAGTACACCGGTTACTAAATCATCTTCTTCTAAAGGCACATCAGGGATAATCACACCATCGACATCAGCTTCTGCACATGCATTGGCAAAATGTTCGACTCCGTATACGAAAACCGGATTCATGTACGTCATGATGATAATAGGGATCGTTCGTTGCGACTTAAAGGTAGCAAGTGCTGCTAAGACGGCTTGAAGCGTCGTTTGTTGCTCAAGCGCGCGCTTGGCAGCGTTTTGAATCGTTGGACCATCAGCGACCGGGTCAGAAAAAGGAATGCCTACTTCAATAGCTGCAGCCCCGCATGCTTCTAAAAATAAGATTTGTTCTTTGAGCTTTTCTAGGCCGCCATCTCCAGCCATTATATAGGGGACGAAAATTTTCTTATGATTGGCTTGTATGGCACTTAAATAATTGTCCAATTTAGTTTTTCCCATGTTATTTCGCCTCCAATCGTTGCTTCATTTGTTCGACGTCCTTGTCCCCGCGACCGGATAAACAAACGACGATCGATTGATCTTGATTCATGGATTGTGCAAGTTTTGCTACATAGGCAAGAGCGTGTGCGCTTTCCAGTGCTGGAATGATTCCTTCTGTTTGTGAGAGTTGCAGAAATGCCTGTATAGCTTCTTCATCTGTGATGGCTGTATAGTTTACCCGGTGAGTAGTGTGGAGGTGGCTATGCTCAGGTCCAACTCCAGGATAATCCAATCCAGCCGAAATGGAAAAAGCTTCTTGAATTTGGCCATGTTCATTTTGGAGTAAATTGGTCATCGTTCCATGTAGAATACCAGGCTTAGGGTTGTGAAAAACAGAAGCGTGTTTACTTGTTTGTAATCCTTTTCCGCCTGCTTCTACGCCATATAACGCTACGTCCTTATCCTGAATAAATGGATAGAACATACCCATTGCATTACTTCCGCCGCCAACACAAGCAACCACAGCATCCGGTAACTCTCCGTGCTGATCTAGCATTTGTAGCTTTGTTTCTTTTCCAATTACCGATTGAAAGTCGCGAACCATTTTAGGAAATGGATGGGGACCAACTACGGAACCAAGAATATAATGCGTATCTTCTACGTGGGCGACCCAATAACGAAGCGCATCATTGACCGCGTCCTTTAAAGTAGCGCTGCCATTTGTAACACTGCGAACTTCTGCACCTAATAATTCCATGCGAAAGACATTCAATTTCTGTCTGCGTATATCCTCTGCCCCCATAAAGACAACACATTCTAGCCCAAGCAGAGCACAAACGGTTGCCGTTGCCACGCCGTGTTGTCCTGCTCCAGTTTCAGCGACAATTTTACGCTTTCCCATACGGACGGCGAGCAATGCTTGCCCGATGGTGTTATTGATTTTATGGGCACCGGTATGATTTAAATCTTCGCGTTTTAAATAAATCTTAGGACCACCAAGTTGTTGGCTTAAACGGTTGGCAAGGTAAAGCGGCGTTTCCCTGCCGACAAAATGGTGCAAGTAGTCATGAAGCTCATCTGTAAATTGCTCATCCTTTATGGCTTGCTCATAAGCTGTTTCTAATTCAAGTAAAGCAGGCATTAATGTTTCTGGAACAAATCTCCCGCCAAACTGTCCATATTTTCCTTTTGTATCTGGCATAGTATAAGCTGTCATACGGTTCATCCTTTCCTTTTGGCTCTGTTAATAAATTGGGTTATTTTGTTATGGTCTTTTTTCCCGTTTGTTTCAACACCGCTTGATACATCAACAGCAGTAGGTTGTAGCAGGCGGATCGCTGACGTGACGTTATCTGGTGTTAGTCCTCCAGCAATCATTAACTTGTCGTGAGGCAGTTGTAAGTTTTTCAATTGTTGCCAATCAAAGACTACTCCGTTCCCTCCAGCATATGTTGCACGGGGGGCGTCCACTAATAGATAGTCACAAGGGTAGTTAGCTGCATCTGCTTGTTTTATCTCTGTTATCGAAAATGCTTTCATGATTTTGGCTTCAATTTTTTTGGCAATAAGGTTATCTTCTTGTCCATGTAGTTGGATATAATCTAACGGTACCTTGCTTGCCAATCCATTCATCGTTTCAACCGTTTCATTGACAAACACGCCAACTGTTTGGATAGAAGGTGGAAGCGTTGTTGCAATTGCTCTTGCTTGTTCTAGGGATACGCGCCTTTTACTTGGGGCGAACACGAATCCAATCCAATCAGCTCCTGCCAGGACAGCTGCCTGTGCCGCTTCAATTGTCTGGATGCCGCATATTTTAACGAGCATTCTTCTTCCTCCTATCCAGTTGGAGTTGCTGGAAGGTATGTTGGATGTTACTTGATTGCATTAACGTTTCCCCAACAAGAATTGCATCTGCTCCAGCATCTCTGGCAAGCATGGCGTCTGATCGTGACCGTATGCCGCTCTCACTAATAATCATCGTATTTGGATTGTTTATTTGCTGAGCTATATTTTTCGTTGTTTGTAGCGTGACAGCAAAGGTTTTTAAATTGCGGTTGTTAATGCCGATGATTGCTGGATTCAAGGAAAGAGCAGTACTTAATTCTTCTATATCATGAACTTCACAAATTACCTCTAAGTCATTTGCTGTTGCATAAGCGTATAATTCTTGCAGTTGCTGTTTAGAAAGTGCAGCAACAATTAATAAAATGATCGATGCGCCCGCCGCTTTGGCTTGGTCAATTTGAATCGGATGAATGATAAAATCTTTACATAGAACGGGTATCTCTACAGCTTCTGCTACTGCTTTTAAATCGTTCATGGATCCTTTGAAAAAGGAAGCGTCCGTAAGCACGGAAACAGCAGCAGCTCCACATTTTTCATACATGATTGCCTGTTCAACTGGATGTATATTTGTTTGTATATCTCCCTTAGAAGGCGAAGCCCGTTTGATTTCTGCGATAATTTGCATTTGCCCAGCTTCTGCGATCCTCTTGGTTAATGAATGAGTTTTTTTGGTAATAGCAAATTTTCGTTTGCTTTGTAAAAGTTCTCGTACTTCTGTTTGTTTGACGGTGATGATTTCATCCAGAATAGTCATTTAGCCCACCTCGCTTGTAAATTTTTCACTTATAGTTCTTAGTCTTTCTAGCTTTGTAAGTGCGTTACCAGAAGTTATGCTTTTTCTGGCTATCTCAATTCCAGTTTGAATAGTTGCTGCTGCACCTTGTGCATAAATACCAAGTCCGGCATTTAGCAGTACTGTATCCAAATAGGCACTTGGCTGTCCTTGTAGCACGGAAAGTGTAATCGCGGCATTCTCTTTCGCAGTTCCTCCTTGAATCGCTTGGTTGGGATAAACAGGGAGATTAACGTCGTTTGGATGTAATGTGAACCGTTTAAGCTCTTTCTCTTCTAGCACGATGAGATGGTTCGTTCCAGAAAGCGATGCCTCATCCATTCCTCCAGCTCCATGAACAACTACAGCTCGTTGTCTTCCAAGCTTTTTCAGCGCGGAAGCAATGAGTTCTAGCTTATCTTCACGATAAACGCCAATTAACTGCGTATTTAATTGTACGGGGTTTGTTAATGGACCGATCATATTAAAGATCGTTGGCAGACCAAGCTCGTTTCGTACTTTGCCAATTGGCTTTAATGTTTGATGAACATGTGGTGCGAACAAAAAGGCGATCTGATTGTTAGCCAGAGCCTCTTTTATTTGTTGCTTGGTAAAAAATAAGGAGACACCTAGATGCTCTAGCACATCCGCACTTCCTGTTTTACTAGAGACACTCCTGTTTCCGTACTTGGCGATAGTGATGCCAGCTCCTGCAATAACAAACGCAGCAGTAGTACTAATATTGAAGCTTCCAGATTGATCTCCACCTGTTCCACAGTTATCCATTACACCATCCAACACATCCATCTGAAAAGTGGAGTTAGCACGGATGAAGTCTGTTAACCCCGCAATTTCCTCAGCTGTTTCTCCTTTTGCTTGCAGAGCTGTTAAAAAGGCTGCAATTTGGGAATCTGTAACCGTATCACTCAAACAGGCAAGTGTAGCTGCGCGCATTTCCTCCATGGTTAAACTGTTTCCTTGGATCAGTTTTTCAAGATAAACTTTCATATGTCTTCCCCTCCCGTACATGTGTTAAAAATTGATGGATTAATTTCTTTCCCATACCTGTTCCAATGGACTCTGGATGGAATTGCACGCCGTATACAGGGTAGACTGTATGCTGAACGGCCATGATTTCTTGATCATCCATAGAAGTTGCTGTCACTTCCAATGGGGCTGAAAGAGGTATATCAATCACATAAGAGTGGTAACGCATCACTTCCAGAGGCTGTGATATATATTGGAAAATACCTGTTCCTTGATGGGTAATAAACGATGTCTTCCCATGCATAATTTGTCTTGCTGGTCGTATCTGTGCACCAAGTGCTTCCCCAATGACTTGATGACCTAAGCAAATACCTAGGATAGGAATTTGTTGATAAAAAGCTTTAACGATAGCAGTGCAATTACCGGCATCCTTTGGTAAACCTGGACCTGGTGAAATCAGGATTGCGTCTGGTTTGAGTTTACGAATCTGTTCAATAGTTAACGCATTATTTCGCGCGACGTCAACATCGTAGCCCCTTTCAGCAACATATTGATAAATGTTATACGTAAACGAGTCAAAGTTATCAATCAATAAAATCATTGATGCACCTCCGTTAACGATTTTGCTTTAAATAGGGTTTCTTTAAACTCTGTTTCCGGATCAGAATCAAAGACAATGCCTGCACCTGTTTGTAAATAAGCAGTCGTTTCTTTGATGATAAGAGAGCGAATTGCAAGCGCCATATTTAAATCGTGATTAAAGTTAATAAAACCAATCCCACCACCATAAACGCTTCGTGCATGTGCCTCTAGACTATTAATGATTTGCATTGCTCTAATTTTGGGCGCACCTGATACTGTACCTGCTGGCAGACAAGATCTGAGTGCATCAAATGATGTCATCGTTTCTTTCAATTTGCCATGTACTTCCGAAACGATATGCATGACATATTCATATTTTTCAATCGTCATATAGGTAGGAATCGTAATGCTACCAACCTCACAAACCTTTCCTAGATCGTTTCGGCTTAAGTCAACAAGCATCCGATGTTCGGCAATTTCCTTCTTGTCCTGCAGCAATTCCTTTTTGCGTTTTTCATCTTCTGTTTTGGTGGAACCTCGTGGTCTCGTGCCGGCAATTGGATTGGTGATGACCGTTTTTCCATGCGTTTGTAGCAAGCTTTCGGGTGAAGCACCAAGTAAGCAATAATCAGTAAAATCGATATAAAACATATAGGGAGATGGATTGACGTTTCGCAGTTTTCGATAAAACGAGAAGGGATCTCCAGATACTTTTGCTTTCATTCGTTGTGATAGGACGACTTGAAAGATATCACCCTGTTGAATATGATGTTTTGCGATTTGGACATGATGTTGAAATTCTTCCTGTGTCATCTCGGGTTTAAAGGAAAAGCTTGTTTTTGTTTGTTCCTGATTTTTAACTGGCTTGACCAAGTACTGCTTTAATTTCATTAACCGTTCATCAAGATCTACATTTTGTTCATGTGGTAGTTGAATAGCGATTAGATGGATCGTTTCATTAGCGTGGTCAAACACAATGACATCTTGATAAACCATTAAATGAATATCTGGCATGTCGAGCGGATCAGGAAGACGTTCACCGATATCCTCGGTCAAACGAATGGCGTCATAACCAATATAGCCAACAGCTCCTCCGTAAAATGGAAACGGCAAATCAAATTCCATTTGCGGAAAGGATTGCTCTAAATACGTGATGGCATTCTGGTTCACCGTTTGAACTTTTCCAGTTTCGCAGTTGATGATTTTTGTTTGCTCTCCAAAGCTGATAATTTCCTCATAAGGGTCACAGCCAATAAAAGAATACTTTCCCTTGCTTTGGTGCTTGAACGTACTTTCTAATAAAAACTTTTTCGTTCCTGTCAGGCGCAAATAAATATCAATTGGTGTGAAGGTGTCGCCATTTAGCTGTACGAAACGATACGCTTCTTTGCTTGTTTTTTGCATTAGCATCACCCTTTCTAAGAGATTTTGATGAAAGAAAAAAACCTCTATAAACACATAGTTGTGCTTATAGAGGACGATAGACGACCGCGGTGCCACCTCTTTTGAAAAGAAGTTATCTTTTCATCTTGATTCAGATACGGGAATGGGAAGGGAAAACTAGGGACCGTGAGGCAATGCTATAGCTGCTAGAGCACACTTTTCTGTAGTGCCGACATGCCTGTAAGACAAGTCGTGCAATAGTCTCCAATCACTATTCCGATATCCTATCCGTGTAACGGCGGAGTGCCGTGTTTCCCTACTAATACGTTCAGGAAACCTCTTGTAAGTCCATTCAGCTTGATTCCACGTGCCGGTATTCCACCATCACCAGCTCTCTATGACGCTTTATGCAAGCTTACTTCTCTTACGCATCGATTTGTTAGTATTTTTTTATAGAAAATGCAACCAATAGAAAGCTAGATGAAGCTTTCGGTTAAGAATAATAGCTGCTATGTGAAATCGGAAAATCAAAAAGCCCCTCGCTCTTAGAAAAGGACGAGGGACCGTGGTACCACCTTTATTAGCTGCAATGCAACTCACTTTGACAATAGCAGACTGCTCACACTGCTATTTGTCTCAGGTAACGATGAGACGAATTCGCCAAAGCCTACTGCATTATTTTGGTTCGGTTTGGAAGCTTAGAAGTCCATTCATCTAACACAATCACACTGATTTGCACCTGCCATCAGCTCTCTAGAGTGTTCCATTAGATTACTACTCTTCATCATTGCTTAATATCATTTTGTTTATTGAAAATAATCTTAAAATACAATCTTGAAAATGTCAACCCCTTTTTAGTATAAAAGGAGTTATTGTTGATGGCACTGTCTTCAGGAATTCAGTTTTACAATGGTTTATCACGTAAATTAGATGCTGTAAGACGCCGAGCTGGATCATCTGTACTGCAACAAGTATTTGGGAGATAACAGCTCCAAAATGACCTATTTCTTAAGAGGCTTTTAGGTCATACCATTACGGTATTCTCAAGCCCGTGGTGGATGAATGAAAACCTCGACTGATTGAAGATTCGCTTTATCATAAAAGGAGTTATTTTTACTGAAGCATCTTTAGAAATTCAGCTTTATACTGGTTGGTTTATTAGACCTGGATTCATTTCCACTCGCATTTAATCAGATTCTTCAAATGGTAACATTTGTAATTGCTGTTTTTTGTCTATCAAATATAGTTTGTTTTATTAATTTTTTCCTACAAAGACAGCCACCCTTCCATTACCAACACGCTAACATATATTACTAGTGTAATCTAAATAAAGGAGTGTTAAATATGGGATGTTATTCAAGACATTGTGACTTTGACAAAAAAGACGACTTTAGACGTATGGAGGTGTTGTTAGAAGATATTCTATTACAGCTGCAAGCACAAGCTCAGCGCCAAAATCAAGACCAAAACCAAGACCAGTATCAAGGGCAAGCACAATCGCAAAGTGATCGCACCAAATTTGAAAATAACGGAAATCCGCATGTGTATATTAATAATGAAGCAAATGCTTTATCCATTGCAGCAATCATCATTGTGTTAGTTTTCTTAAATGATTTTAGTGATGGACCAGGGAATAACGGAGCAAATATGGAGGAAGTTGTAAAAATGTTTAAAGAACTTTACAACTCCTCAAAATAATAAGTTTCTGCTAACTATTCAGGGGCTTTTATGCCCCTGAATAAAATGGTTTACTGTATTATATGGCTAAATGGTCACTTTTGTGCTTATTTCCTTTAGAAAAAAGACACATCATCTGCTTTTTTAGTAGTGTGAAAAAATTTACTTGCAGGTAGAAAGGAAGCGGGTTTATATAGGCGCGTGCTCGTTATAAAATACATACATTGCGGGGCTGCAAAAAAGAAAGCTGCTTGTTATAATGATTAGGTTGCCATCATAGTATGAACAAAGGCGCGGGGCGCCCGTTTAGCAACGTAGCGAATGGAACGAATCAACTAAAGATAAAGAAATCATGCCACTAAAAACAGGGATATGCCGACGCCTGAGCGGCTAGCCCGTTTTTAGTCGGTCTTCATCTTTTTGACGAACCGATGAGGCCTTATCGTAGGGCGCATTTCTAAAGTCGCATCGTTGCTGGGCTCATGCGCCGGACGTGGCTATTCGGTTTATTTCGTTATCCTCAAGCATCTAATTTTATATTAAAAGAAAATATGGTATGAATGAAGTGGGGTTTTAACGTTCTGCATATTGGTCACTTTAACACTTCTGAAAAAGATAGATCAGTTAGAGGGAAATATGAACAATGATACCATAAAAATTAGAGAAATAGTTGCCATTAAAAATGGGGAAGAGCAAAATATCGTGATACGTATTATAATAGTAACGAGTTACTTTAATCGATCGTGCAAAAATTATTTTTTGCTTTATTGCATGGACGGTTTTATGCTATTTTAATTATACAGTTTAACTTCGAATAAAAGTCTCAGTTGTTCAAAAAGTCCAGGAAGGAAAGAATACGAATATGCAGCTATATTCACCGTCGTTTGCGGACTTAATAAAGGATTATATCAAGTATACGATGATATGGAAGTTGGCTAAGTAGGTTTATATACTTAGGTAGCCTCTATATGACGTGGGTTTTATATTCATGTCTTTATTTCGCAGGTGATCATGCGTTTAGATGCTTATTTTGTGACATCAATCAGCCTGTCCTTTTTGAACCATTATGATAAGGGAAGGACGAAAAACATGGAAAAGAAAAAAGTAGGGATTATTTTTGGAGGAAAATCTGCTGAACATGAAGTGTCACTTCAATCAGCTAAAAATATTGTCGATGCGATTGATCGCGATAAATTTGAGGTTGTTTTAATTGGGATTGATAAAGAAGGGAAATGGCATTTAAATGAGCCGTCCTCCTATTTGCTGCACGCAGATAATCCGAAACTAATTCAATTAAACAAATCGAACGAAACAGTGGCAATTGTTCCAGGAGAGAAAGAAAAACAGTTTATTCAAACTTCCAATGCAGCAAAGCTTGATGAATTGGATGTTGTATTTCCGATTGTTCATGGGACATTGGGTGAGGATGGCAGCTTGCAAGGAATGCTACGTTTAGCAGATCTTCCATTTGTAGGTCCAGACGTTTTAGCGTCTTCCGTGTGTATGGATAAAGATATCGCTAAGCGTTTATTACAGGCAGCTGGAATAAACGTTGCAAACGGGATTGTTTACCGGAAAAATGAACAGCAAGAGATTAATTATGAAACAGTTGCTGAACAGTTAGGAACACCGATGTTTATTAAACCAGCCAATCAGGGGTCGTCTGTTGGAATTAGTAAAGTGACGACAGAAGAAGAATTCTACCAAGGTGTTAAAGAAGCATTTAATTATGATCATAAAATTGTTATCGAAGAGTGTATTATTGGCAGAGAAATAGAGTGTTCTGTATTAGGAAACGAGGAACCAAAAGCCTCATTACTAGGGGAGATTTTACCGCAAACAGAGTTTTATTCCTATGAATCCAAATACATTGATGAAAAAGGGGCCGATTTAGCGATTCCAGCTGATGTTTCAGAGGAGACAACAAAGCGGGTGCAAGAGATTGCTATTCAGGCGTTTAAAGTATTAGAATGCGAAGGGTTGGCAAGAGTGGACTTCTTCTTAACAGAAGCAGGCGAGATTTATCTAAATGAAGTAAATACATTACCAGGATTTACCAAAATTAGTATGTATCCAAAGCTGTGGGAAGTAAGCGGACTTTCCTACCAAGATTTAATTACTACATTGATTGAATTAGCAATTGATCGCCATCAACAGGATCATCAATTGAAAAGCTCACTTTGGGATTAAACTAGTTAGTAAAAGAGGCTTGATGGGAGTGGGGTTACACCATCAAGCCTTTTTTGCACTATAGGAAAGTATAAGGTTTTTTGGTGTATAGTATAAGAAAAACAAAAGGCTTTCGCCATAAGACTTGGCGACAAGCCAAGTTTTTCTAACAGAGTAAGAAAGTATAAACTTATGTGCTTATGGATAATGAAATAAACGAATAGTCACGTCCGGCGCATGAGCCCAGCAACGATGCGGCTTTAGAAATGCGCCCTATGATAAGGCCTCATCGGTTTGTCGCAAAGAGGAAGGCCGACTAAAAACGGGCTAGCCGCTCAGACGTCGGCATATCCCTGTTTTTAGTGGCATGATTAGTTGATTTGTTCCATTCGCTACGTTGCTAAACGGGCGCTTTCGCCTTTGTTCCACTTATAGGAAAGTATAGTTTTTTTTGGTTTATAGTATAAGAAAAACAAAGGCTTCCGCCATAAGACTTGGCGACAAGCCAAGTTTTTCTAACACTAGACTATATGTGTCTCGTTTGTCGGTTGTTATCCTTGGAAGGTTGTGAATTTTTCTACAACATCGATGCGTTCTTTAGGTGTCGGGGCTTCATCGAAGTATCCTAAATGAAGGAAGCTGACTATTTTTTCATGCGGTTTTACATCTAATATTTCCTTCACTTTCGGATCTTGAATATGTGGATTGGTTTTCCATACTACGCCGAGTTGTTTTTCCCAAGCTAATAACCAGAAATTTTGAATTAAGCAAGCGACTGCACCATAATTTTCTTCCCATTCCTTTTGAGACTCGGGCTCATCCATAACAACAACTAAAATAGCATTCGGCTCATTTAAATAATTCTCTCTATTTTCTTGTCTTTCAGGAGGGTAAGTAGCAGCGACTTTTTCGGCAAACTCTGGTAGTTTATCAGCTCCTACAAAAATAAATCGCCATGGTTGGCGCATTCCATGAGTAGGTGCCCAAACGGCATCCTTTAATAATTCTAAAACCGTATCTTGTGTGACTTCTGTATTATTATACCCTTTTTTGACAGCACGGCGTTCACGGATAATGTTGGCTAGTTGCGATTTTGTAGTAGTTTCCCCCATATCTTCCATCTCCCTTACATGTTTCCATAATTGATAATTATTTTCAGTTAAATTGTAGCTGAATAAACGTTGAAAAGCAACTAATCTATCCCTAAGCCATTGCATATCCGAAAAAGTTGGGATAAATAATCTGCTTGAAGTAATGGATGATTAACGTAATAATAGATGATAATACAATAAATAGATGATAAATACAGTTAAATGAAGATGGAATATGCGAAAATCTTAGATAGAGCTACTACGGATTGCCAATAGACCCGATTCTACATCTAGTCAAGGACACTGAAAAACTAAAAGTAGGAAACCAAATACCACTACATGTGGGAAGTTTTATTTAAAATTTTTCTTTATTGAGCATCTGTTAGAATCGTATTCTTATAAAGATCAACCTCTTTTAGGGGTCTCCCTCAAGTCTAAGGTGAAAATTATTGCAAAGACCAAGAGTTGAAGAGTGCCTAACACATTTGGCTAGGCTCATTTTGTTAAATAAAATAGCTAATATTGCTTTTAGTCCTACATATAGACCTTCTGTTCTAACGAGGCGATCCCAAGGTGAAAAGCATAAGATCCAACTGCAAGAAATATCCGATTCCTGCCAGAGGTTTTTAGTTCGTATCTTTGAGGTACTAGCGACCTGTGCTAGCTGAATAGAATTTGACGGGATGGAGGTATCACTTATTTTGGAATGAGACATATAAGGTTAGTTTGTGAAGCTTTACACGGTACAATTGATAATAAGGCAATTTATCCATTTTCATTCGTTATAATGTGAGTTATTTCACGATAGGAGGATTTTACATGCAGCAATTTTTACAGCGAAAAGGTATCCATGTAACGGGAAAAGTCTATTTTATAACGGCTTTAAGCTATATGGCATTAGGATTATTTGCTTCATTAATTATTGGTTTAATTATTCAGACAGTTGGAGAGCAAGTTGTTAGTATATTCTCGCCATCGTTGGCACAAATTTTCATGGAAATGGGTAGTTTTGCCATGGATACGAAAATAATGGGGGGAGCAATTGGTGTAGCGATTGCATACGGATTAAAGGCACCGCCGCTTGTACTATTTTCGGCGCTGTTTGCTGGCGCGTTTGGTGCAGAATTAGGTGGACCAGCAGGTAGTTATGTTAGTGCAGTACTAGCAACAGAAATGGGGAAAATGGTATATCAGGAAACGCGCGTCGATATCATCATCACGCCATTAGTTACTATCATTGCAGGTTTTGCAACCGGCAAATTCATCGGGCCTGCAATTAGTAGATTAATGCAAGGCTTTGGAGAAATGATAAATTGGTCCACTGAGCAGCAACCTTTCATTATGGGAATTTTAGTAGCTGTATTGATGGGGATAGCTTTAACAGCTCCTATTTCCTCTGCGGCGATTGCCATTATGCTATCACTGGATGGCTTGGCAGCAGGAGCGGCTACTGTAGGCTGTTCGGCACAAATGATCGGCTTTGCTGTTGCCAGTTACCGCGATAACGGATTTGGTGGCTTTATCGCGCAAGGGGTTGGAACGTCTATGCTGCAAGTCGCGAATATTGTTAAAAAGCCAATTATTTTATTACCTCCGACGATAGCTGGTGCTATGGTTGCTCCATTTGCTACTGTGTGGCTGGAATTAACGAATAATCCTTCAGGAGCAGGCATGGGTACAAGTGGGTTTGTTGGACAAATTATGACAATCGAATCAATGGGCTTTTCGATGTCAGTGCTTTGGAGTATGCTAATGTTACATATGATTGCACCAGCAATAATTAGTTTACTTATTGTTAGCTTTTTGCGAAAAAAGGGCTGGATCCAACCAGGGGATATGAAGATCACGTATGAATAGCAGTAATCATTTCTGTACTATGCAAAACTCGGGTGGAGACGTTTCACAATACTGATTTGCGATACGAAAGGAGTAATCTGTTATATGAAACAACGCTTCCAGAAGCTGTTACAGCAGGCGGGAGTAAAAGAGAAAGTCATTAATTCGAAAAGGGTGACAGGCGGTTCTATTAATGAAGCCTACCTTGTAGAAACAAAACAGCAAAAATTTTTCATCAAATATAACGAAGCTGCACCAAATCACTTTTTTACTCTAGAAGCAATGGGGTTGCAGCTTATACAATCTACCAATACGATTCATGTTCCAGACGTCATCAGCTATTCCGATGAACAGGACGAGCGGTTTTTAGTGTTGGAATGGGTGAGTGGGAATAAAACGCAGCAAACGGATACGCTACTTGGTGAGCGGTTGGCAGCAATGCACCAAAACATGGGGGAACAGCATGGATTTACCAAATCTACATTTATAGGTACACTGCAGCAACCGAATGGATTTTATGATAGCTGGTTAGAATATTATCGTGATCGACGTCTGCTCACACAGTTACAGCTTGGAGTGGAAAGAAACGTTATAAGCGGAAAACGACGTGAAAAGCTTGAACAGTTACTTATGCAGTTAGATCGCTGGATCCCAGAAGATATCTCCCCATCCTATTTACATGGTGACTTGTGGGGGGGGGAATTGGATTGTCGGTAAGCAGGGTGTGCCTTATTTAATTGATCCCTCTTTTTTGTATGGTGACAGACATTTTGATTTAGCTTTTACAGAGGTGTTTGGTGGTTTTTCAAAAAATTTCTATCAAGCCTATGAAGGCACTTTTCCTACAAAGAATTATTATAGAGATTGTAAGCCGGTATATCAACTGTACTATTTATTAGTTCATTTAAATTTATTTGGCGAAGTATATGGACCAGAGGTGGATGCTATTCTTAGTTATTATTTAGGAAACTAGAGGGAGCAAATAAAATGGAGTTTTATGACATATTGGTATTTATTCACATCATTTCAGCTATCGTTGGGATGGGTCCTGGATTTTTGATGATTATGCCAGTTAAAACTGCGACAACTATGACTGAATTGCGATATGGATTTAGGATTCGAGCCAAATTACATTGGCTAGTCATGATTGGTGGAACATTGTTATTGTTAACAGGTTTAGCAATGGGAGTACTTCGTCCCTTTTTATTTTCTCAAGGGTGGTATGTAACAAGCTTATTGCTCTTCCTGCTTGCTTTAGCATTTGGCCCCCTCGTGCTATCTCCACGTTCAAAACCAATTAAAAATCTATTACAAATGCATCATGAGGATACGATACCAGATGAGTATTTTAATTTGTCCAAAAAACTATTTTTCTATGAAAGAATAGAAAGCCTTTTGTTTTTCCTTATCATTATTTTAATGATTACGAAGCAGTTTTAGTAATGGGATGCTACAAGTTGGAATAAATAAGAATTTTTTGCGAAATTCTGAGAGCTTAACCTACCTCGGGATTTTATTTTTGGTGTAAAATGGAAAATCGCCGAAGTTCACAATCACTCAAACCCTATAGCGGAGATGCGTTCTAGCTAATGACTTGCTCGATTTAAAGGGAGGGACGCTTAAACCAAGGGTACTCATACTCGAATTCGGGAAGGGCTTGCTAATAATACCGTAAATCGTGCAAGTCAGAAATCAGTCCTCTAGTGGCGTCGTAAACCACGTGAGTCAGCCATCAGATCGAGCAAGGCACGCCAATTCGAGCATGTAAGCACGAGAGTCATTTAAGACAGCCTCCGTTTTCAAGCAGTACGTCTTGCCAACCCAAGCAATGCCATCATAAGAATGCACATAAAAAAGTGCCAACAGACGTCGGTTGGCACGTTAATAGCTATTATATTTAACTTCGTTGCTCAAATAGCTTACAAATTTCAATAATCGTTTGAGTTGCTTTGATCATATTATTTACAGAAACATATTCAAATTTACCGTGAAAATTTTCTCCTCCAGTAAAGATATTTGGAGTTGGCAGTCCCATGTACGATAACTGAGATCCATCAGTACCGCCACGGATTGGCTGTACAATTGGTTCGATATTTAGATTTTTCATCGCATCATAGGCAATATCGACAATTTCCTTCACAGGCTCGATTTTTTCTCGCATATTATAATATTGATCTCTCATTTCCAGGGTGACAGATTCTGCTCCATACTTGGCTTGAAGTTTGTCCGTTATTTGGTGAAACACGTTCTTCCGCTTCTCGAATGTATCTTTATCAAAATCTCTTATAATGTAGATTACTTCCGCGTTTTCCACATCACCATTAACCGAGCTTAAATGATAAAATCCTTCATATCCTTCTGTATATTCGGGAGCCTCTTGGTCTGGAAGTTCGTTGATAAAGGCTGCTGCCATTTTTCCGGCATTGATCATTTTATTTTTTGCTGTTCCCGGATGCACGCTATTGCCTTTAAACAATATTTTAGCTGCTGCTGCGTTAAAACTTTCATACTGCAACTCGCCTAACGGTCCACCATCGACGGTGTAAGCATATGTGGCATCAAATCGTTCGACATCAAACTTATGTGGTCCACGACCAATCTCCTCATCTGGTGTAAAAGCGACCCGAATTTTACCGTGCTTGATTTCCGGATGTCTAATCAAGTAGTTCATAGCTGTCATAATTTCCGCAATGCCTGCTTTGTTATCAGCACCAAGCAAAGTTGTCCCATCTGTAGTGATCAGCGTATGCCCCTTATAATGTGGCAGTTCTGGAAAATCAGAAGCAGACAGCACGATATTCTGATCTTCATTTAAGACAATATCGCCACCATCAAAGTTCTCAATAACTTGGGGCTGCACATTTTTTCCTGTGAAATCCGTTGCTGTATCCAAATGTGCCAAAAAACCGATTGTCGGTATGTCTCCATCCGTGTTTGCTGGAAGTGTTGCCATGACATAGCCAAAGTCATCTACGGCAACATCTACCATGCCAATTTCCTGAAGTTCGTGAACTAAGTGATTGGCTAATTCAAGTTGTCCTGGGGTGGATGGGGTAGCGTCATTGCTTTCATCTGATTGTGTATCCATTTTGGCGTATGTGATAAATCTTTCAATCATTTCTTCTTTCATGAATCGTCAGCTCCGATCTGCTTTAAATGTAAAACAAGTTGCTCGATGAGGTTGTTTCAAAAGTGCATTGAAAATGACACATCCAACTTCTCGTTAGCTCGTTTCTCCATTTGGAAAAGGATACCCCCTTTTCCTGTGTGAGGGTTTCGAGGATGCCTATACTAGCGCATATGTATCTGTACTTCTATGGGATATTCTACGTTGGCTCGTCCTGTGGCGGGGTAGAAGTCAGCACATTCTGTACAAGCACGCTCCTCGAAACTTCGCCGCCTAACTCAGGCGCCAAGATGCGCTAGTGTCAGCGTTGCAACAGGATAAGGAAGGCTACGACAGCAATACACCGCACGCAGAAAAAGTGTTTTTCTTTTTCAAGGACGCCCTGAAACCTTAGCCGACCTCGGTCCTTTAACCTCGCTTTTTGAACACGCACTTTATGTTAAAAAGTATGTACCTCTATGCTTCACATAACTTATTTGAAAAATAGTACTGTTTATTTATTCTTCATATCATGCAAAGTATTTCTTTTATTATAACTTAATTACGCTAATTTTCTAAACAAAATACTTCGTGTCCCTAAGTTAGGGGTAGGCATGAATCAGCTTATCGTTTAAAATAAGGTTAGGATATAAAGAGTTAAAAAGATTACGGGATCATATCGAAAACCTTCGCTGTTCATATCTGTTTAAAAATACTGGAGGGATAACATTGACATATGTCATTAGCGTGGAACGCCTGAAGAACCGGTTGAAAAATAATTTAAAGAATACAGTAATCATTGATGTTCGTTTTCAATTGATGGATCCAGAAGCAGGTAGAAAGGCATATTTGCAAGACCATATCCCTGGTGCAATTTTCATGGATATTGAAAAAGATTTGTCCGGTAAAAAGTTGAAACATGGAGGAAATCATCCACTTCCAGATCTCACGATGCTTGCAGCTAAATTAGGAAAAGTCGGCGTAGATCATGATACAACAGTTGTTTTATACGATGATCATAATGACATGTTTGCTGCAAGAGCATGGTGGTTGTTACATTACATGGGACATAACAAAGTGTACGTCTTAGATGGTGGATATACCCGCTGGAAAGAAACAGGGAACGAAACGACGGTAGAAATTCCACAACTTAAGCCGAAATTATTTCACTTGAAAATGAGACCAAACCAAACGGCAAATATGGAAGAAGTGAAAGAAAAAGTAAAGCAAAATGCTGCTGTTTTAATTGATTCTCGCGCAAAGGAGCGTTATTTAGGAGACCATGAACCGATGTATGCTAGAGCAGGGCACATACCTGGGGCAAAGCATTATTTCTGGAAGGATGTACTTGATGCGAATGGTTCATGGAAAAAGAAAGAAGCATTAGAAAAGCAATTTGCTTCTCTATCTAAGGATGAGGAAATCATTGTCTCGTGTGGTTCTGGAATATCCGCTTGTCCGAATATTTTAGCGCTGAAATCACTTGGGTTTAAAAATGTGAAGCTATATCCAGGTAGCTTTAGCGATTGGATCTCATATGAAGATAATGAAGTCGCGATTGGAGAAGATTGATGATCAAACAGAGATGCCAATGGGTTACAGATGATGCCGTTTATATTGCTTATCACGATCATGAATGGGGAAAACCACAATACAACGATCAGAAATTGTTTGAAATGCTTTGCTTAGAAGGAGCACAAGCAGGGCTAAGCTGGATTACCATTTTAAAGCGCAGAGAAAATTACCGCCTTGCATTTGATCAATTTGACCCGATAAAGATAAGTAAATATAATGATCAGAAAATAGAAATATTGCTCCAAAATGAAGGGATTATTCGTAATCGTAGAAAAGTAAATGCATTTATTAAAAATGCACAGGCCTTTTTGAAAGTACAAGAAGAGTTTGGCGACTTTTGCACGTATATCTGGTCATTTGTCGGTGGAAAGCCAATGATTAATCATTGGCAAAAACATGAAGAGGTTCCTGCGTTTACAAAAGAGTCCGAGCAAATGAGTAAAGACTTGAAACGTCGTGGTTTTCAATTTGTTGGACCGACGATCTGTTATGCATATATGCAAGCAACGGGAATGGTCAATGATCATACACGTGACTGTTTTTTATATGCTGGCAGAAAGTAACGATGTTAATTGCCGTTTTATAAAAATTGAACCTCTCGTTTGTCTTACTTCCTGACTTTTAGCAGATCATATACGAAATTTTCCCGCTACTAAAAAAGTAAAGTTCGGGACTATTTCTTGTTTTGAAAGGAAGCACCCCCGGGAGCCAAGTCCTCGCTTGTCGAAGCAAGAAATTCGTCGTTGAATTCATAAACAGCCTGTCTGAGCCAGAATCCGATCAGAGCGAGAAAGATGCTAACTAAGGTAAGGAAATAGATTACCGTAGCGAGAACGTGGCAGAGCCTTGAAATATATCAAAGTGGTGTAGGAGAACAACCTTTTCTAATATGGGTTCCGTCCATCTTCCAGTGCGTCTACAGATGGACGGATGGCATCTTTATATCAATCTTTGACCATGAGTTGTTGGCAATTATTTGCTCGTTTTCCACCACTTCAGCCATTTGTTTTTCATAGCTTGAAAACGTTCACTTGTTTGTTAAGCTCTTTAGCTAATTCAGCTAGTTCATCTACATTATAGGAAACTTGTTCCATCGTACTGGTTGTTTCTTCTGTAGAAGCGGCTACTTGCTCTACACCAGCAGCAGATTCTTGTGAGATGGAAGCCATTTCTTTGACGAGTTGATCCATGGATTCGCTTGTTGTAGTATTTTCTTTCAGCTTGATAGAAATAGCTTGCATCTTTTCAATCATATTGGTAATAGCGCGGTTCATTTGTTGGAAGTTGGTGCCTGTGTCTTCAATCTGCTTCTTTCCTGTTTTTACTTCATCATAACCTTGATGCAGGGAAGCAACCACTTCGCTTGTCTCTGATTGAATACGTTGGACAATTGTTGTAATTTCACCCACGGATTGAGCGACTTGTTCTGATAGCTTTCTTACTTCATCCGCTACCACTGCAAAGCCTCTGCCATGTTCCCCAGCTCTTGCGGCCTCAATAGCAGCGTTTAGGGATAATAGATTGGTCTGCTCTGCAATATCTCGAATAACCTTAATGAGCTTAGAGATTTGGTTAGACTGTTCATCCAATCCCCTTACCTGTTGCACGGCCTGCTCCATAATGGCGTCAATTTGATTCATTTGCTGAACGGACTGTTCCATCAGTTTGGAGCTGTCTGTTGTCCATTGCTGAACATCACTAGCATCTGTCATTACTTCATTTCCTCTTTGCTCCGAAATATGAACATTATCGACAAAGCTATTCATTTTTTCTGACAACTCATTGGCTCCTGTTGATTGTGCCTCTGTACCACTAGCTAATTCCTCCATCGTTGCAGCAATTTGGTGGTTGCTTTCTTTTACTTCACTTGCTGATTTTGTTAACTGCCCACTTTGGGTGGAGACAGATGACGTAGCCATTTGTACGCTGTGGATGATGTCGCGTATTCGTTCCTTCATCATGTGTACGGATTGAGCAAGTTGTCCTATTTCATCTTTTGCTCGATCCTCTTCTTGTTTTACCTGTAAGTTCCCAGATGCTACTTCTTTTGTTGATTGGACAATGCTCTGTAATCTTGCTGTAATACCTCGGCTAACTATAATCATAAATGGAACGCCAATGACCAATGCTAACAGATTAGTGATAGCCAATATGTATACGCTCCTGTTTGAACTGTCCTCCGCTTCAGCGATTGCGGCAGCTTGCTGTTCTTGTGTTTGCTCTAGAAGATTGTTAACAAGTGTAAGTGTATCTGTACGAAGTCTTCCTGAGTAGTGGCGAATGGTATTAGCAAATTGTTCTCTTCCTTCTTCGACAGAAGTTACCATCCGTTCCATAAAAGCTTCATCAATGGAAGCATTGTTTTGCAGAATATCGTTGAAAATGTTTTTTTGTTTCTTCCCGTCAATCGTTTTGTCTAACTGTTGTGCGATTTGATCAAATTGCTCTTGATAATCCTGGAAAGCGCTAAAATACTTTGTATTCTCAGTGATTAAATAATCAGCAGATTGTACATCTTTTGCCTGAATGATAATTGCTAATTGCGATATTTGATTCGTCTGCTCTTGTAACTCATTTACTTTTTGAATATCCTTTTGTCCGCCTTTTAATTGTACATATACAATTACGGAAGAAGTAAGGAGTAAGGCAATGGTGAAAAAGAAAACAGATAAGTATTTTTTATGAATGCGCAAATTTCGCCAAGTAAAAATGAGTTTTTTCCTAATGGTTTTTGTCTTCTTTTTTTCGTTCGTTAATTTCTTTGCTTTCTTTTTCTGCATGGAATCCCCCTCTATAGCATTTGTCATAGAAAATTCGCTCACTTCATTTTGCATAATGCTGCATATTCCTGCGCTTTAGGAGTGGCAAAGAATGGTAATAAAATCACCAATTTGATGTTCAAAGATAAGAAGTATAAAATTAGGTGCTTTAGGATAACGAAATAACCGACTAGCCACGTCCGGCGCAAACGCCAGCAACGATGCGACTTTAGAAATGCGCCCTCCGATAAGTCATCTTCGGTTCGTCGCTAAGGGGAAGGCCGACTAAAAACGGGCTAGCCGCTCAGGCGTCGGCATACCCCTGTTTTTAGTGGCATGATTCCTTTATCTTTAGTTGATTCGTTCCATTCGCTACGTTGCTAAACGGGCGCCCCGCGCCTTTGTTCCACTATAGGAAAGTATAAGATTTCTTTGTTTATAGTATAAGAAAAACAAAGGCTTCTGCCATAAGACTTGGCGACAAGCCAAGTTTTTCTAAAAAGCGTTTTGATTAACAAACAAAAGCAACACTTCACGATTGCGTAAAAATGCTTTCCTTCTTCATGGACAAGGAAAGTTGCGGTAGAAATAACAACACGATTTTTAAGTTTTTGGAGATATTGTCTATTAAATAAGGAATCCCTTTAAGAAAATTGTCTTATAAAGGAAACAGAACCTTTGTTTACATATCGACAGAATAAAGAGTAATTTGAAGTGATTATTGCAAATTTTTTTACATTTGCGTTAGTTCCTATTCATCGTGTAGAATGTCAAATTGTGTGCGTAAATTTAAAAATGCAGGTGATATCATGCAAAGTACCGCTTTTATAGAAAACGAAAAAAATAAGCAGGAATTACAGGAAGAACTGGATGCACTGGAAATTCAAGTCTTTCGCATGCAGGAAAATGTGAAGGAAATTGCCAAAAAAGCATATATCGTTAGTATTGACCAAACAAAAGAAGCGAATTGGGTCATTGTTTATGCCAATCGAAAAGCAAATACGATTCAACTTATGCTTCACGAATGTACAAAACCATTTCGAGGGAATTGGGATTCTGCTATTGAAGCTGAATATAAATCAGAAACCACGATTCATATTTCCGATATTAAAGGCGAACAAAATAAAGGATTCGGTTCGGTCTTAATGAAACATTTAAAAGAGATTGCCCATCAAGAGAACAAACATTATATTACAGGCGATATTGTCAAACGCGATTTTGATCATGTGGAACGACTAAAACACTTTTATACGAAGCATTACTTTGATATAAGTATGGATCATAATGAGCAGAGTGGAAAAATTGTTTGGAGTCCGTGCTAATTCGGTGGTATCCATGAACGAAAAAATAATGGCTTTGTTACACACGCCAAGCTATTCAAGCGGAATGTTTTTTCATGCTTTGTCGCGAACAGTTCCTGGGTTGTTTAAAGATACGGGGAGATCATTTATCCCAGATGTGAGTTGCCGTAAGATCCCCATATCGGGGAGCCTGAGTAGAAACAAAGAAGTTTAAGTCGGGATACGGCACCTTCCACGCTGCATCAGATATAGAGATCGCCGTTTGCCCACTAAGCGTCTACGACCAAATTCCTCAGGAGGGAGAGCGATGAAACAGGTGATTGATACATACTGTGAATCACTCAAATTATCCACCATCCAGTCAGAATGGCGTACCCTCACGAAAGAAGCCTCTAAAGATAATACACCATATCATGCCTTCCTGGAGAAACTGTTGGAAATGGAAAATCAAGCGAGAATAGAACGAAGCAGACAAACCCTACTTAAGCTGGCCCGTCTACCTTTTAGGAAAACATTGGATACGTTTATGACTTTGAGCATATTTTTCTGATGTAAGAATAGCATTCGATTGTTATTTAGCCTTCTTAGCTAATAAGGGAAATAATTTAAGGGCATTTCTATATAAAATTAAACTGGAATCTTTATACATTGACTCGTAGTTAATTAATTGTAGTTAGTGATAATATATATACGACTATTAATATTTTGAAACTTTCAGAGAAAGAGTATGTTATTATTTTAATAAAACAAAATATACTAGAAAAAATTGGAAGTGAAAACAGTGGAAAAGTCAATAGTTTAGGGTTCCTGGTTGAATAATAATGAAAAAATGAATTAGCAACTCGTTGAGTTTGTCTTTTGTTAACACTTTGGCTTATTGGATAAATTTCATAATAAATGTCATATACTATAAATCTCAAATTAATATTGATATAAAATAATCTATTTAGGAGGAGATAAAATGCATAATGAGTTATTTGATTTAAAAATTGGAGATGAAATAATTAATCAAATCTCAAAAGTATATTTTAAGTATACAAAACCCTATTTTAGGGGGTTGGTTTTACATGGTTCGGCACTAAAAGGAGGGGCTATTTCAAATTCTAGTGATATAGATTTTAAATTGTTTTTAGACGATGAAATATTCAGGCCGAATGGTACATTACCCATGGATATATATATAGGGATTAATAAAGGATTATCAAGAATAAATATTAGTCCATTCAGCTATATTCAATGTGATGCTGTTCCAATATCGAAATTAGGAGAAATGATAGGTCTTGTGAAGGGAAGCTATAAATTAATTAGCGGTGATATATCGATAAAAGAGCCAACAAATTCTCAATTGAAAAATGAGGCTATAAAACACTTGGAAAATGTGGAGGTTGTTCCAGAGTATTTTTCAGGACTTCTTGATAGTGGGAATAACAGATCAATAAGACTACTCAGGCTCTTAACTACTCAGGTTTCTCCGGTTTTGTATCATGTTGCAACTTTAACATCTGGTGATGGGAATTTAGTTTGGAAACTTCCCAAGAATGAGGTTTTAAGTTACTTACCTTATGAAATCGGCAACCGTTCAAAAGTATTTTACGAAAAGTTATTTGATTTTTATAATAAAATAGACTCTGATATAGATATCATAGACTTAATTTATTCTGGGTATTTAATTTTATTGGAGGTTACCAATTGGTATGGAAAGAAATATTAATTATTAAAATTCCAGTCCTCAAATATATAGATAATTGTATATAAATGGTGAATTTCTAAGAATGAATGTGGAGCTCTACAGTATAAATGTAAACTGTAAGGGCTCTAATTTTTGCGGTAGTGTATTTTTTAAAGTGCTTAAAAAATAATTATTTTGCGCAAACGCTTGAACTAAATGTTACTAGTAAACGAGGTGTCTTAAATGAGTGAGGTAATCCTTGAAGTAAAGAACTTAACAAAAGAATACAAAGGGCAAGGGTTTGAAGTGAAAGCATTAAAAAACATATCCTTTAAAATAAATAAGGGCGAGTTTGTTGTTATTATGGGGACAAGTGGATCAGGTAAAAGCACGTTATTAAATATCCTGAGTGCGCTTGATGCTCCATCTTCTGGAACGATTAAGTTAAATGGAGAGTTACAAGAAAAGTTATTTAAAGAACCGAATGCTTCATTTTACCGTCAAAAAAATATTGGCTTTGTCTTCCAAGCTTACAATCTATTAAAAGATTTAACAGTTGAAGATAATATCGTAATACCATTAATCTTACAAAATATGAATAGGGAGATGATTGATGAACGTTTAGAAGAAATTCTAAATGTACTCGGATTAACAAAATGGCGGAAACATCGTCCAACGCAATTGTCAGGTGGCCAACAACAACGTGTAGCAATCGGACGTGCTATTATTTCGCAGCCCCCGATTATATTAGCTGATGAACCAACTGGGAACTTAGACTTTAATACTTCAAATGAAGTGCTAGAGTCCCTTTATGAAATGAAAAATCGATTTAATCAAACTGTTTTACTTGTCACGCATGATCCGACTGTAGCTAATTATGGTGATCGAGTTCTTTTCTTCCACGATGGTGAAATAGTAGGGGAGTATGAATGCAGAAGTGAGAATGATTTAGAAAGTATTTTAAATATCTTTAAAAAAATTACGGAAAGAAGTAAAATACAATGAAAACGTTAAGAGGAATTTCATTTCAATTATTTCGTGCAAATCGTCTCATTATCTTAACTTCCATCATTAGTATTACGATCGCTACGATATTAGTAGTGACCATGGTTCTATATTCATTGAATGCGAAGGAATCCATGGAACAATCATTTAGGACTTTGTATGGTGACGCTGATTTATCCGTTGGGTATGATACAGGAGAAACTAAATTTTTAAATCAAAGTTTAATCCAGGAAATTGAATCTCAAAACGGGATTGAAGATGCTGCCGAAGTAGCTATATCTCATCTGACAATTGATCAAAAAGGCTTAGAATTATATACGCTAGGTGTAACAAATAATGATTTAACAAAAAGTAGATTCAAATTTAACGAAGATTTAGATGAATCATCCGTCATATTAAATGAAGGATTAGCTGCTACATTCGATTACAACGTTGGTGATAATCTAAGTATAGAAGGTAAAAGTTATCGAGTTATTGAAATTATCGAAGACATCAAAGGTACTTCTAACGTTCCAGATCTATTAATTATGCATCAGGATAATGTGAAGCCTTTTTTACGAAATGGGGAAGAAGCGACATATGTAATGATCAAGGGCGAGGAAAACCAAGCTTCTTTAGATATGGCGGACAGCATCAAACAGATCGATCCTGATTTTCGTATTGATGTTTTTGAAGAAGATCCTCTGGTTAGTTCGAACATCAAGACACTAAATGTTTTCATTGTCATATTATCAGCCTTAATTCTTACGGTAACTTCATTATTAGTCATATCAAATTTTGATATCATTCTATACAAACTTAAAAATCAAATGGCTATTTTGCGTTCGATTGGTGCTACTACAAAACAAGTTAGCAGGATCATCTTTTTTCAAAGCTTCGTTATTAATACAATAGGTGTAGGTCTAGGAACAATTTTTGCTATATTAGGGGTTCAACAGATATTTCATTTCGCAGAAGAGGCACTAAATTTACCTCCTACTACCGAAAAGATTAATATGATTTTAGTCATTCTAATTGCTCTCATTTGTTTCATCGTTTTTCAATTGTTTATGTTGATTCCAGCATACCGTAGCACAAAAATCTTGCCGTTAAAATTAATACAGGAAAATGAAAGACAAGGTTTTATCCTAGAGAAAAGTAGGACACGTCTTATCAAAGTTTTGTCCATCATAGCTGGAATATTCGCTCTTATCGGTTATGTTTTATCCCATAAAAATGAATTTTTTATTTTGTTCGTTTTAATTGGGATATCATTGTTTTTAATATGTCTCATCTTCTTGTTACCTAACATCATTACGTTATGCATAAAATTGTTGCTACCCATCATTGATAAGATATTTGGTAAAGAGTCTTTTATTGCGATAAATAATTTACTTCCACAAGTTAGGAAGAATACGCTAGCTATTATATCCATAAGCACATTACTTGTTATTGCAATATTTGGTACAACCATATTAAATACAATACAAAAAAATAGTGAAACATTCTTATTGGATCAATATGAAACACCAATTGTGATAGAAAATCGTCTGATAGAATCTTCTACGCTGGATCCGATAGAGGTTAGCACCGATATTGAAAAAATATCAAGTGTGGAAGGCACTTATTTTTATAATGGTTTAGATATGATGTACTATTTGGATGGTAATAAAGAAATAAGAATGGATGTTGCAGTAACAAATAGCGATATCGTAACAAACATTCCGAAAGATTCGCTGGTGATATCTGAAAAGTTCGCAAAACAGAACGGCTTTAAGAAAGATGATAGCCTTTCTATAGGTGTTGATTCAGAAGATTTATCAGCAATCCAACCCTTGGGTGAATATAAAATAGCAAGTATTAGTAATCAACTAGATGATGACACGGATATCATCATTAGTTGGGATCATTCTTTAAATCGTTATCGTACGTTTTCGCATTTATATGTAGAAACTCAGGATGAAGCGACTACATTAGAAGAACTTAACCAATTAAGCTCAAAATACCCTGAACTAAAAATAAATGCTTTCAGCGTAGCTCAAAAGGAATCATTAAATATGTTTCTTCAACGATGGGCAATATTTATCATCGTTTTAACGATTCTAGTCGTTTTAACGATTCTAGTCGTTTCAACATTAATTGGTGTTTTCCATTCGTTAATCAATTCCATGTTGTCTAAGAGAAAAGAATATGCTGTCCTCAGGTCAATGGGAGTCACCCCTTTAGGTATTAAGAAAATCATACTCACGCAAATATTAATATATGTGATGATCGGGTTGATTCTAGGGATCATTATTGGTTCGATCCTTTCATTACTAATTGTATTAATTGATCCTACGCCGGTAGTTTTTAATTATAAAATCATTGGAAGTCTTTCTATCATCATTTTGCTCATTAGTATCGTCGTGTTCACAACGGTAGGATCCTGGTTGACAAAAAAACCTGTAATGAACGAAATGAATTTCGATGGAAAATAAAAAACATAGTTGAAGATCTGGTGGGCTGTCACCACCCTAAAAGTCCGGTATACGCCGAACTTTTTGAAAAGATAAGAAAGTATAAAATGAGGTGCTTGGGGATAACGAAATAACCGAATAGCCACGTCCGGCTCCATCGCCCAGCAACTAGGCGACTTCGCGAAATCGCCCTACGATAAGTCATCATCGGTTCGTGGCTAAGAGGAAGGCTTGACTAAAAACGGGCTTACCGCTCAGGCGTCGGCATACCCCTGGTTGCAGGGGCATGATTCCTAAATCTTTAGTTGATTCGTTCCATTCGCTACGTTGCTAAACGGGCGCTTGCGCCTTTGTTCTGTGGAAAATGGCGAATGCCCAAGTTCAAATTCGAGTCTAAAGAAATTATAGAAGAGTTTGAATAAAACGAACAGAAAGTGGAAGAGCAAATCAATGCTTGAAACATTTGAATGGGAAAACGGGCTTGTTGCTAGAACAACGGAAGAACAACCACATTATTTGAATGAAATTTAAAGTGGAATAAAAACATGTTAAATTTATCTAATTAAGCTATAAACATGAAGACTCTTACTAGTTATACATGAAATAAAAGCGAGAGGTTGACTAACAAACTTATAATTAGTCACTTTTCAACCATTTCCAAACCCCTTCGACAACATAAGGCTCTGGACTATTTTCTGAAAAACTATTTCCATTAGTTGAAAAAAGATAGTAGGTTTATTGGGAAGAATTTTGATCCGTCCGTACCTTTTCTGGGGGAGAAACAATGAAAAAAATTACTAATAAACAAAAATTTCTCGTCTGTGTGGTTTTCTAATTTAGCCTCAATTCTTAGTGGCCGACTTAGAGAGTTGGTAATCCCACTAGTTGTTTTAGAGTTAACTAGTTCTTCACTAGTTACTAGTTTAGTAGTACTGTCACAACAAATTGGGACTATAGTTTTGGCTATACAGAATAGGTACATAGGTTGAGACCAAGAATAAAGTGAAAATAGCTACTACATTTAATTTAATATACGCTTCATGTGTATTTTTATTAGCATTTTTAATAACTTCTCAACAATTTAATGAGTATGGCATTCTATATGTACTAGCCTTGCAATCTTTTTTACCACCTTTTGCGGAAGGGTTTACCAGTTCAACTCCTCCTGTATTCCTGAACTCCCCGCTGGGCATAAGAAGTGGATTTTAAGCTTAATTTTACCGTTTTGAACTAGAAAGAAAGTTTATAAGAAGGAGTTCACAATATCCGTTTGACAGGATAGATCAGTTGATATATTATTAAATTGAACACTGGTCAATTAGATGGAGGTATACGAATGTCTGCTAGAAAAGCAGTTGCTAAAGAGCTGACACGTGATATGATTTTGCAAGCGGCAAATAATTTATTTGTTGAAAAAGGGTATCAGCATGTGAGCATGAGACAAATTGCAACTAAACTAAACTATAGTCATGGATCGCTATATTACCATTTTAAAAACAAAGCAGAGCTGTTTTTTGCATTAGTCGAAAAGCATTTTCAATTGCTTGATGAGAGAATGTGTGCCATTCAGGATAAAGATATTCCCGATGAGGAAAAACTGCGACAGCTAATGCAGGATTATATTGCATTTGGGCTGACACACCAAAGTCATTATGAAATTATGTTCCTAATAAGGGATGATGAGGTGCGCACTTTTATGCAAGAAGCTCCAATGAAAGCTTATCAAAGATTTGCTCATTTCGTTGCTAATTGGAGTGAAGAAACGCTCTCTGTTCAAGTGATTTGGTCTATGTTTCTATCTTTACATGGTTTTGTAACCCATTATTTAAGGCATGTAAATGAATACGCCGATGTTGAACAGATGGCTAAACGTCATGTCGATTTACTCTTGCAATGGACAAAGACAGGCCAAAATAATGGCTAGCGCTTATTAGCGAAGCCAATCTTTTTGGCTATTAATTGACCAGTGGTTAATAAACGCAGAGGAGATGAAACAGTGAAAAAAGCGCTCGTATTAGGAGCTTCTGGTGGGATGGGCTATGCAATTGTTAAAGAATTGGTTAATCGCGGAGTTGAAGTAACGGCTTTTGCACGCTCAATAAATAAATTAAACCATCTATTCTCTCGTTACCCGACAGTGACGATTATTCCTGGGGATGCATTGAACCAAAACCAATTAACGCAAATAGCAAGAAACAAAGATATAATTTTCCACGCCATTAATTTGCCATATGGGGATTGGGAAACAAAGCTTCTTCCCTTAACAGATAGCATCATTCAAGCAGCCCGAAAAAATAATGCTAAACTAGCGATTGTGGATAATATTTATGCATACGGCAAGTGTAACGAAACGGTTAAAGAATCAACAGTAAAGACTCCACACACGAAGAAAGGAAAGCTAAGGTTACAAGCAGAAGAACGAGTAAAGAGATCGAGAGTTCCTTATGTACTTGCTCATTTTCCTGATTTTTATGGCCCCTACGCAGAAAATACACAATTAAATTTTACAATTCAATCGGTTATTCAAAATAAACGTGCCTGGTTTATAGGAAGCCAATATCTTGCAAGAGAGCATCTTTTTACATTGGATGGAGCACAAGCACTTGTTAATTTATCATTTCAAGACGAAGCTTACGGGCAACATTGGAATATACCTGCAACTCATCCTGTAACGGGACGGGAGTTAATACGCTTGATTCGGGATTTAACAGGGTATCAGAAAAAAGTATCCACAGTAACAACCAATATGCTAAGGCTTCTAGGTGTTTTTGATCGTCAAATGCGAGAGTTTGTTGAAATGCAATACTTAAATCAGCAAGCCGTTATTTTAAATGGAGGAAAGTATGAAAAATTAATAGGTCCGTTGCCACGAACATCTTACAAAAAAGGTCTTGAGCTTACAATAAGATCATACCAAGGCTTAGAACATTTGGGGAATTAAAGTAAGTATAAACTAAAGAATGTAAATGACTTCCGATATTCCAGTTCCAGTCATTCCTCAACAACAAGTGAAAACGGTGACGCAGTTTGCAAAACAAATACTTTATGCTCTTAACTTTGGATAACAGGGAAACGTTCATGGAATAAGCTATAGCAAACAAGTAAGAATGCAGGATTCGAAGTATAGAAGTAGGCGGGGAAAACACACCGTTGTAGCCGACTTTACACATAATAGGAGCGATGTGTTGATTTTTAGGTATCTGTTTCTGCAACATAATTGGTCTTTCAAAATCATTTTACGGTAGTTAGAGTATAGATTCGCATTGACATGGGGTGTACTTTTTGGATAAACTAGATTTAATTACAAACAGGAGGTGAGGTAGATGAATCAAACTGGTAGCGTAACGAAAATACAAGCATATCTTTATATTCGTTATGCAATTTTTTCCAATAATTCAAATGACGGGATACGTCTGTTCTTTTATTATTCAAAATAATGGAAAAAATACCAGTAAGAGACATCTACCTACCTGACGGATTAGCATGCATATAGATAGTGCAGAGGAGTGCTATACGATTCATGCTGTTTAAAGACGTAAGGGGATAAGCTCTTCTTATGTCTTTTTTGTACTATAGAAAAGTATAAAATGAGGTGCTTGGGGATAACGAAATAACCGAATAGCCACGTCTGGCGCATGAGCCCAGCAACGATGCGACTTTAGAAATGCGCCCTACGATAAGGCCTCATCGGTTCGTCGCTAAGAGGAAGGCCGACTAAAAACGGGCTTTTCGCCCAGACGTCGGCATACCCCTGTTTTAGTGGGATGATTCCTTGATCCCGTAAAAAGGCGTTGTAGACTCCCACTTCAAGAATGGAAGCGGTAAGCTAAACAAGTCGAAGTGGGAGGTAACAGCACCCGATTCGTTCAAGGGCCTTTAGGTCATACCCTGGTGGTACTAACAATCAGCGGGGATGAAGAAAACCCCGCTGATGGAAGGTTCACTTTATCTTTAGTTGATTCGTTCCATTCGCTACGTTGCTAAACGGGCGCCCCGCGTCTTTAGTGCCTGTTTAACACAAATACAGGCAAGTTACGAGTGGGAATTTCGGCGGTGCAATGAATATATGTAGACGTTAAAGATAAGCCAACCAATCATTTCGTCTACTTTTAACGGATGTTTTGAAAAGTCTCCTTTTGTACCAATTTCCAAAGTTTCTTTAGGTAGAATTGTCTCTTCTAGAGCGGAGGAAGAGAAAAAATGATTACTGCAAGTCTACAGCAAGTCACCCAAACAATAGGTGCTAACCTGATTTTTGAAAATATAACCTCAGAAGTGAAGCAAGGAGAGCGGATCGGTTTAATTGGGAGAAACGGTACAGGAAAATCGACCTTATTACAGTTACTTGCGAGAAAATCCGAACCAGCTAAAGGGATAATAACATGGAAGAAAAATACTTCTGTCGGATTGCTGCTGCAAAACCCGGTAATAGAAGAAGAATCAACAGTCGAAGCGGTATTAGCAGCAGTTTTTACGGAGTTAAACCGTATAAAAACTGAAATGGAACACATTGAAAACTTAATGGGGAAGGAAACGAGCCCCGAACAACTAACAAAACTGATTCAAACGTATGGAGATATGCAAGAGCGTTTTCAAAAAAATGGCGGTTATGAAATAGATGCACGTGTGCGACGCGTGATGAGCGGTTTGCAAATCGAAGAACTTGCAACGAAACTGTGGAATCATTTAAGTGGTGGCGAACGAACAAAAGTAGGTTTAGCGCAATTATTATTACAAGCTCCAGACTTACTTTTGCTGGATGAACCTACTAACCATCTTGATTTTAAAGCAATAGAATGGTTGACGGAGTTTATCCGTCATTACAAAGGAACAATTGTGATCGTTTCGCACGACCGTTACTTTTTGGATGACACCGTCACAAAGATCTGGGAATTGGACCAACGTGAATTGATCACCTATGCTACCAATTATACCAATTATGTGAAGGAACGGGAGGAACGATTGCTGCAAGAATTTCAGCAATATCAGGATCAACAAAAGAAAATAAAGAAAATGAAAGAAACAATTAAGCGATTAAAAGAGTGGGCCAATCAAGCAAATCCTCCAAATGATGGGCTACACCGTAGAGCCAAGAGCATGGAGAAAGCGTTGGAGAAAATTACCCGCTTAAAGCGGCCGGTACTAGAACATAAACGTATCCGGGTAGATTTTAAAATGCAAGAGCGAAGTGGAAAAGAAGTGGTTAAGCTCAAAGGTGTATCAAAAAAGATTCAGGGCAAAGGACTCTTTCAGGACGTTGATATGCTTGTGCGCTTTCAGGAGCGAGTAGCGATTATTGGTGAAAACGGAGCGGGAAAATCAACATTGCTACAGTTAATAGTAAGAAGATTAGAAGCAGACGAAGGAAATGTACAATTAGGTAGTAATCTATCCATTGGGTTCTTATCACAACATATGTTGGAAATGGAAGATGATCGAACGGTAATCGATGAATTCCGTGAACAAGTACCTGTGGAAGAAGGGAAAGCGAGAGCCATTTTAGCCCGATTTTTATTTTATGGATCAAGTGTATTCCAGCAAACCAGACAACTAAGCGGTGGGGAAAAAACACGCTTGCGGCTAGCACAATTGATGTACCAAGATCATAATGTCCTTATTTTAGATGAACCAACAAACCATCTTGATATTGAATCCAAAGAAGCATTAGAAGAAGCATTGGAACAATTTGCAGGAACCATCATCGCTGTTTCTCATGATCGCTATTTTTTAGACCGACTCTTTCCAGTAACTTATTTGCTTCAAAATCAAAAAATAATGCGATTTGAAGGAAACTACAGTTATGTACGGAAGCGTTGGTTGGAAAAATAGACATGGTTTGGTGAATAAGCACCAATGTTAAGGAGACAAATGCTGAAGTAAACGGGGGGCTATTCTAGTATGTAAGGTGTATTTTTCAATGTCTTTCATTGTTTTTCAAAGGTATCCTTTTGATTATTGTAGATATTTTCAGGGATGGGACTACGTGTCAGCTTAATCGCAAAAGCCGAGTTGCTTAACTCTTTTTTGTTGAAGTGATCCGCTGTTGGTGCTGAATGGCATGATTCCTAAATCTTTAGTTGATTCGTTCCATTCGCTACGTTGCTAAACGGGCGCCCCGAGCCTTTGTTCATGATATCAACTGTGATACTATAAAATTATCTAAATAGAGAGGGGCAAAACAATGCAGTATATTACATTGAACAGTGGCTTACGTATGCCGCAGCTCGGTTTTGGTGTGTGGCAAGTACCAGATGAAGAAGCAACGGCAGCAGTTGAAAAAGCACTTGAAACCGGTTATCGCTCCATTGATACAGCTAAAATTTACGAAAATGAACGTGGGGTAGGGAAAGCGTTAGCTAACAGCTCTGTTGCTCGTGAAGATTTATTTATTACAACAAAGGTTTGGAATAGCGATCAAGGCTTTGAGAACACGCTTCGTGCTTTTGAAGAAAGTCTAGAAAAGCTTGGATTAGATTATGTAGACTTATATTTGATTCATTGGCCAACCCCGGAATATGACCAATATGTAGAAACGTACAAGGCTTTGGAAAAGTTGTACCAAGACGGACGAGCCAAAGCAATTGGAGTTTGCAATTTTAATATGGAACATTTGCAGCGATTAATGGACGAGTGTGACGTTGTTCCAGCAGTCAACCAAGTTGAATGCCATCCTTATCTACAGCAAAAAAAATTAAAAGATTTCTGCGACCAGCATCATATATATATGGAAGCTTGGAGTCCGTTAATGCAGGGTGGGAAGGTGCTTCATGACGCGGTTATTACAAAAATTGCTGAAGCGCATCAAAAAACACCAGCGCAAGTTGTACTGCGTTGGCATCTGCAAGCAAATCACATTGTTATACCGAAATCTGTCACACCATCTCGTATTGAGCAAAATTTTGCAGTGTTTGATTTTGAACTTACAACAGAGGAAATGGCTGCTATTGCTGAAATAGACCGCGATGAACGAACAGGCCCTGAACCGAGTGAAATGAATATGCGATAAACGAAAAGCTGTCTCTTACGTTAGTTATTAACGTTGAGGCAGCCTTTTTGTATCCAAAGCTGTTCGTAATTTCCTGTGAATCGGTTAGCGAAGTAACCTGTTGTTTCAGCGCGTGCCATTTTAAAAAATATAATGTGAACCTCATAACTTAAACTACAATGTTGTCCTCTTTATATTGCTAGCTTCATTTGTTTAGAAAAAAGTTGTCACGTGAAAAATTTTGTGTGCCTATGGAACTTTACAAAAAGGTATGAAATAAGCTATAACATAGTTAGGGTTTAATATGCGTTGTTCTATTTTGAAAGGAGTGATGTTTTATGCGTGTAGTATCAAAACGAATAAACATAAACAAAATGGAGGAACGGTCGGAATAAATGGTATTCGCTTTCCTCCAAATCATGAGATGTTCAAAATTCAGTGAAAATGTGTGTCGAATTTTTCACAGCTTATTTTCTAGAGTACAGATAGCCTAATATGGGAAGTACCGCTAGAAGTAAATATGTCGAATGTTTCGGTCCATTCTCCTTTTTGAACATCCATTCCTAAGGAGGAAAATATAATTGAATAAATTAGTGACACTAGGATGGAATGAAAATTTTTTCAAAACGGATGATCCAGCTATTATTGCCCGGGTAATAACAGTTCAAAGAAGTAGTTACCGGATTTCAGATGGTGAAATGGAGTACCTTGCTCACATAAGTGGAAAGTTTTTAAATAAGGCAAATAACCCAATGGACTTTCCTACAGTTGGTGACTGGGTTATTGTAGATAAACTGAAGTTGGAGCAAAAGGCGGTTATTCATCAAATTTTGCCAAGAAAGAGTCAACTCGTTCGACAAGCGGCTGGGAGTAAAACCGAAGCTCAACTAGTTGCAGCAAATTTAGATACAATATTCATCGTAAGTTCACTAAATGATGATCTTAATATACGTCGTATGGAACGATATATTGTAGCTGTTTATGAAAGTGGCGCCTCCCCTGTTATCGTTTTAACGAAAAAAGATGAATATCCGGAAGAACAGTTGCCAGAGTTGATTTCTCAAATGGAGTCAGTTGCTATCGGTATCCCTATTATAGTTGTAAGCAGTGTTACAGGAGAGGGAATACAAGATTTAAGGGCATACTTGAATCCTGCTGAAACGGTTGCTTTAATAGGTTCTTCCGGAGTAGGGAAATCTACCTTAGTGAATGTTCTATTAGAGCAAAATGTACAGAAGACAAAAGATATACGATCAGATGATAGCAGAGGGAGACATACAACAACCCACAGGGAAATGTTTGTGTTAACGAATGGTTCATTGTTAATTGATACTCCCGGAATGCGTGAACTACAGCTGTGGGACGGAGAAGAGGCTGTAGATGCAGCTTTTGAAGATGTAGAGGATTTTGCTAGCGCCTGCTTTTTTAAAGATTGTCAACATGATACAGAACCTGGCTGCCGTGTGCGGGAAGCTCTTGACTCTGGGGAACTGTCGCAGGAACGTTTTGATAGTTATCAGAAACTATTACGAGAATTGGCATTTGAAAAAAGAAAGCAAGACCAAAAAGCCCAGCTTGAAGAGAAAAATAAGTGGAAGCAGCGGTCTAAAAATGCAAAAGCTGCCTACCAACAACGTGGATTTAAGTAGTTGTTTTATGTAAGAGAATAGCTGAGATTATTTGTGGCCCCCATAGGTTTGAATTGGGGGCTTGTATTACAGGGGTTGTTCTCATTAGCAAAAAGCTGGTTTATGTAATAATATATAACACTTTCCATTTAATAATTTAACACTTAGAATGAAAGACACGGGATACTGTATCTTCATAGTGTTTAAAAAAAGATGGGGTTTCCTTTGGGGATACCCCATCATACATAACTGCTGCAATTGATTGATAATACCACTTCTGTTTGTCAACAGGAGCGTTAAAGTTATCCCATATGGCATCTCCAAGTAATTTCAAGTCTTCCTCAATACTTAATAAATTATCTAATTTGTCTGCAACAATTAATTGCTTTACTTCCATATTCGAAGTTTGCAGTACATGAATTGTATGCTGTTTGCGCTTCTCCCAAGGTAAAGATTTATTTTCAGTATGCGCACATACTAGAAAAGTAATGTGTTTTCCAAATCGTGAGGCAATATCTTGTATGGTATATGAATTATCTTCAACAACATCATGTAAATAAGCCGCACAGACAACTTCTTCGCTGCAACCAGCCTCTTCAAGTATATTTGCAACACGAATAGGGTGGGTAATATATGGCATTTTTGAATTTTTTCTAAATTGTCCCTGATGTGCTGTAGTAGCAAAATCTTTTGCGTTTTGTTTCATGAATCAATTCCTCCTGCTTATATTTCATGGTTAATTCAGATGTTATGATTTACGCTTTAGTATGGAACAACAAGTCTAGACATAAACCAAATTAGGAGTAGCGGAATTCCAGTAATTTCTGCTCCACACAAGTGTTCCAAATCACTATTTAAGGAAGTGTACGTTTAAAATAAAGATGTTGGGCGCGATATCGAAATTGTATCACTGTTGTTCTGGCAGAGGTTTTGCCAACCTGCGCATAAAATGCTCTCTATTGAGCAAGTGGTAGGTTAGCTCAAGCACCCAAGACCCAGACCGAGCTAGTGCCCAAGCAAGATTGGGCATAGAAGTACCTAAACCTATCGAGTACCGCGCTAAACCGAGCCAGTGCCACACTAAATCAATCATAGATACTTCCTAGGATGAGTAGCACGCCAACACTAGCATATGCAGCTTCATATCGATCATTGCAAACTGAAAAGCAAGCATCCTACGTTCAGAACGATTTAAGTCCACATTTGCATTAGCTCTATAAGCCATATTCAATTCCAACTTCATCAAAATTTCAAGGCGTCTTTCCCATTATACAATGAATCTTGATTCGGCGTTTGCTGGGACAGAAAGTTTCTTAAATCGTCACAGTAAGTTTTGTGTCTAAGTTATGTTATCATAAGAAGCAAGGTCGGAAAATTGGAGGTTTTTAGCATGGAAGAGGGAATTAATCTTAGAAAAACCGAGCATATTCAGCTTTGCTTAACAGAGAATGTAGAAGGTGTAAATAAATCAACAGGATTAGAAGGTATATCATTTATACATAACGCCCTTCCAGAAATTAATTTTGCTGACATTCAAATAAGCACAAGCTTTTTAAATAAACCACTGCAAGCTCCGTTTTTGGTAAGCTCCATGACTGGAGGGTCGGAGCTGGCGGCAAAAATCAATCAGAATTTAGCACTGGCTGCTGAAGAGAAAGGCTGGGCTGTTGCTCTTGGTTCAACTAGAGCTCTGTTAGAAAGTGATGCTCACCAGTCATCTTTCTTAATTCGAAAGCAGGCTCCAACCGTTCCATTAATTGCTAATTTAGGCGCAGTGCAATTAAATTATGGTTATGGCGTTGAGGAAGCACAGCGTATTGTCGATATGACGGAAGCCGATTCGCTCGTTCTCCATCTCAACAGCTTGCAGGAGGCAGTTCAAGATGGCGGGGATTTAAACTTTGCTAATTTATTGCCAAAAGTTGAAGAAATTTGCCGTAATTTAACTGTACCAGTAGGCGCTAAAGAAGTGGGGTTTGGCATCGATGGATTTGTAGCTGAAAAGCTGTATAGTGCCGGAGTAGCATATATTGATGTAGCTGGAGCCGGTGGAACGTCATGGAGCCAGGTGGAAAAGCTACGTTCACAAGATCCACTTCGAAAAGCGGCAGCAGAAGCATTTAATAATTGGGGGCTGCCGACAAAGGATTGTATCGTATCGGTAAGAAATAAACTACCACATACGCCGCTTGTAGCAAGTGGAGGAATGAAAACAGGTGTTGATGCTGCAAAAGCAATTACGATTGGAGCAGATGTCATTGGATTTGCCCGTCAACTGCTACAGGCAGCAACCGAATCGGCTGAATCAGTCATCACAACAATGGAACAAATAGAATTAGAATTGAAAATGGCTATGTTTGGGATTGGAGCAGCGTCATTAGAAGAATTAAAAAAAACGAGGCGCGTATCCATTATGGGCAGGTCGTTATTAGAACAGAACAGCTAGTTGCTTGGCAACTGGCTGTTTTTTGATTGTATAGGAAACTATAAAATGAGGTGCTTGTAGATAACGAAATAACCGACTAGTCACGTCCGGCGCATGAGCCCAGCAACGATGCGACTTTAGAAATGCGCCCTACGATAAGGCCTCATCGGTTCGTGGCAAAGAGGAAGGCCGACTAAAAACGGGCTTGCCGCTCAGGCGTCGGCATACCCCTGTTTTTAGTGGCATGATTCCTTTATCTTTAGTTGATTTGTTCCATTCGCTACGTTGCTAAACGGGCGCCCCGCGCCTTTGTTCATCTTGTGTTTTTTAGCTTCTCTAGTCGGGTAACTATACAATAAGCAATTCTTGAGAGGAGTGAAACTTTATGGCTTGGACTTTACAAGATTATCCTGCTTCGATGAAAAATTTAAATGAAGTAACGAGAAAAAAAGCAATTGATATTGCTAATTCCATGCTTGACGAGGGTTATGATGAAAATAGGGCTATTCCGATTGCTATCGAACAAGCGAAGGAATGGCGTAAGAACGCCAGTCAACAAGAAGTAGAAACATACAAGCAAACAGGGAAACCAACGAAACGCTCTGCAGAAGGAAAGAAATATGATAATAATCCCGAGCGGTTAGAGGAAGGAGAACATATTGTTAGTCATGAAGATGGCTGGGCTGTACGATCAAGCGATGGCGAAAAACCAAGTGCCGTTTATCAAACAAAAAAAGAAGCAGTGGAGCGAGGCAAAGAAATAGCAAGCAACAAAGGAACGTATCTCATCATTCATCGACAAGATGGGACGATTGAGGAGCGATATACGTACTAAAAAATGCCAACGATTTAGTGTTTTTCAGGGAATTACAAAATCAATAATAACTGTAAAATTTTTTGGACTGCACTAAAATGGAAAATCGCCGAAGTTCACAGTGGATTCGCTCGAAGTTTACAATTGCCTGCGTATTTAAAATTAAGTCGCCGAAGTAGTCTACAATTAAATTGCTAGTGCGTTTAAATTAAGTCATACAGTTTTTTCGCGAAGTTTGGATACCGCTTATGCAAAATAATAGTTAATCAAAATAAATAAGCTGACATACAAAAAGGATAGACTAATTTTAAAAATAACTGCTCACGTCAGAGTGGTTATTTTTTTTCGTGCGGTAGATACTAATATAGACGGTAAAAGTAAAGGAGGCAGATGAAAGTGGAACAAGGTTTTCACAAAAGAGAGCACGACAGGTTTATTCCAATGACATCGATCACAAGCGGTGGGGGGGTGCAGGTGAAATCAGATGTGTACTATTATACGGATCAAATGGTGAATATTGGATTTATCGGTTATCCGGAAAAAGGAGATTGGGTACTTGTAGATGCTGGATTACCTCATGCTGCACCTGAAATTAAATCTGTTGTGGTTGACCGATTTGGTAAAGGCAGTAAACCTGCAGCAATTCTTTTAACACATGCCCACTTTGACCATGTAGGCGGATTAGCGGACTTAATAGAAGAGTGGGATGTACCTATTTATGCACATCCAAAAGAATTGCCATATGTACGTGGAGAAAAAAGTTATCCAAAACCAGATTCAAGTGTGGAAGGTGGTTTACTAGCAAAAATTGCCGACCTTTATCCGAATGAACCAATTGATCTTGGAAATGCTGTACAGGCCCTTCCAGAAGATCATCAAGTTCCTCATTTAGACGGCTGGAAATGGATACATACACCAGGGCATACGCCTGGCCATGTATCCTTTTATAGAGAGAGTGATCGATTATTATTTTCAGGCGATGCGTTTATTACTGTTCGTCAAGATTCATTTTATCGTGTGCTTATGCAGTCTGCTGAAGTTAATGGACCACCTAGATATTTTACAACGAATTGGGACGAAGCGTATGAGTCTGTACGCAAATTAGCTAAACTAGAGCCAAGAGTTGTCGTGTCAGGTCATGGGGTCAGCATGAAAGGAGAAAAGCTCACAAAAGGCTTGAATAAGCTCGTCGAACATTTTACGGATATAGCTGTACCCGATCATGGGGAATATGTGGATAAAGGTAACAACTTATATCATTAAAAAGAACATCCAATTTATTCATTGTCTATCTACTCGGGTTTAACCCTAACAAAAAAACTTTGCGCTACCTTAGTTTTTAACCCTCTAGAGGTAATCAAGGTCATTATAGAAAAGATAATGCAACGATAAACAAAACCATTTTGTACGCGATTGGAAAATCTTTTATATGTCAAATATGCACATTCACTAATGTCGCCTTGTCCCTTGGTAACGTTGTACTCCTATTGCACAGTCGAAAATAATTTCATCGTTGGAGAATCAGCGTTTGCCATCGGTGAATAAGGCGCTGTACATTCATGGATTATTTTGTACGTGTAAAACGGGGGAATGTTTCCGTTGTAATTCCAAGCAAGCTATGTATGTCTTTAACAAGATGGGAAAAAGGGAACGGTACCCTTTTGGACAGGATTTATGGAGATCTTCTTTCCAACAACTTCTATAGGCAGGATTGTTCATTCAATGGGAATAGCTATGCTACAATGAAATGGAAATGGGGTGTTGGTATGAAGATTGAGATATGGTCCGATTTTGTCTGTCCATTTTGTTATATTGGAAAAAGGAGACTGGAACAATCTTTAGAAACTTTTGCCAATCGGAATGATGTTACGGTAGAATTTAAAAGCTATCAGTTGGATCCAAACGCAGAAGAAAAACCGGATCAAAATATGTATGAATATCTTGCCAAAACAAAAGGGATACCAATAGAACAGGTAAAGCAAATGACTAAACAGATAGAAAAACAAGCAGCAGAAGCAGGACTAACTTACTGTTTTGATACGATGCAACATACGAATACGTTTACGGCTCATCGATTAGTAAAATATGCGGAACGTCACGAAAAAGGAAATGAATTGACTGAGAAACTAATGCGCGCCTTTTTTACGGATTCTCAATTAATAAGTGATCATAACACATTGCAGTCAATAGCCACTGATGTAGGATTGGATAAAGAAGCAGTTGCTTCGGTGTTGCGCAGTAGTGATTACACAAGAAATGTAAAAGCAGATCAAGAGCAAGCGAGGGAGATAGGAGTTCAGGGTGTTCCTTTCTTCGTTTTTAATGAAAAATACGCCCTCTCCGGAGCACAGCCAGTTGAAGTTTTTTCACAGGCACTTGATCAAGTTTGGCAAGAAGCACAAACCGAAAAGAAACTCCAATCATTGAACCCTAAAGGCTCTAAAACGACCTATTGTACAGATGAAGGCTGTTGTGAAATTGACGAAGAGTAGAGGGGAAGGGGATAAATAACTGGTAGTGAAGCTGTCTCATAACCCTCGCTACCAGTTATTTATGTGAAAAATTATCAGGAGCAGGAATGCCTTCTGATTACAACCTATGAAGCCTAAAATAACGGTGTTTTTTCTTGTGCATAAGCAAAAATGAAAACGGTTTTACATCGGCTTAACGTGTTAAGAAAATGTGTCAATCCAGTATTATTTCTATATGCTACTATCTGCAATCTACTGAATAATAAAAAATACGATGCATAAGTACGTCATATCACAGGTCAAAGTAAAAATAATATTATATTTTTTCATTGACGAAAAAGGCAAATCTGTTATACTGTTAGTTGAAGTTAATTGATAATGAATATCATTATTAATTATAATGAATCAAAGATAATAACGATTTTAAACAATACGGGGAAGTTGAAAGTGAAGGTCAGCCTATGAAAATACGTTACTTAGTGGTCATGTTGATTATACTTTCCTTTGTATCTATCTTTGTTGGTGTATCGAATATTTCTCCGTTAGATATATTTAATCTATCGGAGGAGCAGGCAAAAGTATTATTGATTTCAAGAGTCCCTAGACTTTTCAGTATTTTAATAGCTGGGATGAGCATGAGTATTTGTGGGCTAATTATGCAGCAGTTAAGCAGAAATAAATTTGTTTCACCCACAACAGCAGGAACATTGGATTCAGCAAGGTTAGGAATATTAGTATCAATGGTGCTATTTACTTCCGCTAATCCATTTGAAAAGATGCTTGTTTCATTTGCCTTTGCATTATTAGGTACATTTGCGTTTATGAAGATACTGGAAAAGATAAAATTTAAAGATGCGATATTTATCCCTTTAATTGGATTAATGTTTGGAAACATTGTTAGCTCTATGTCTACTTTTATAGCATATCGCTACGATTTAATCCAAAACATCTCGTCATGGATGCAAGGAGATTTCTCCATGATCATGACAGGGAATTATGAGCTCATGTTTGTCAGCATTCCAATTTTAATCGTTGCCTTTTTTTATGCGAATAAATTTACTATTGCTGGTATGGGTGAGGACTTTTCCAAGAACTTGGGATTAAATTATCGGCAGGTCGTCAATTTGGGACTTGTGATTGTAGCACTTGTAACCGCCTCAGTTGTCTTGGCAGTAGGAGTTATCCCATTTTTAGGTCTTATCATTCCTAATATTGTAACCATTTATCAAGGAGATCATTTGAAAAAAAGCTTGTTACATACAGCATTGTTAGGAGCAATATTTGTTCTCGTATGTGATATTATTGGCAGGGTTATTATTTATCCATATGAAATTCCGATTAGCTTGACGGTTGGGGTCATCGGTAGTGGATTATTTATTTATCTGCTATTTAGGAGAAAAAAATATGGGCTATAAAAAGAAAACACTGATTCTCGCATTAATCGCTATATTATTAACAATGCTCTATATATTTTATGATCTAACTGGGAACATAGGTTACATTTTACCAAGACGAATCATTAAAGTTGTTGCTATCTTGTTAACGGGTGCAGCAATTGGTTTTGCTACAACCATTTTTATGACCATTACGAATAACCGTATATTAACACCAAGTGTGTTAGGATTGGACTCCCTTTACTTACTAATCCAAACATTTATTATCTTTGTAGTTGGAGCTAATTCATTGGTAATGATGAATAGTCATGTCAATTACCTCATATCAATTGGAGGAATGGTCGTATTTTCTTTGCTCCTATATCAGTTGCTATTTACAAGTGAGCAAAATAGTATTTATTTTCTTCTCCTTGTAGGAATGATTTTAGGTACTTTTTTCAGCAGCATCACTTCATTTATGCAGGTTTTAATTGATCCGAACGAGTTCATGGTAGCTCAGGATCGAATGTTTGCAAGCATTAACAATGTAAACACAGACTTAGTGTATATATCAATAGGGATTTTTGTTTTACTTATTGTATATCTGTTGCGTTATTATAAATACTTGGATGTACTAGGACTAGGAAAGGATAACGCAATTAATTTAGGGGTACCTTATGGGAAAGTTGTCAAGCATTTACTGGTTATTGTTGCTGTCTTTATTTCCATGGCTACAGCCTTAGTAGGACCATTGACGTTCCTCGGCTTACTTGTTGTCAATTTGGCATATGAATTTTTGAAGACATTCCGCCATTTCTATATTTTAATTGGCTCCATGCTTATAAGTATTATCGCTTTAATCGGTGGGCAATTTATTGTGGAAGAAGTATTTACCTTCGAAACAACGATTAGTGTCATCATTAACTTTGTCGGTGGTATTTACTTTATCTATCTTTTGTTAAAGGAGAATAAATCATGGTAGATATTAAAAATGTATTTAAGTCATTTAACCAGAAGAAAGTGATTGAGGATGTATCCCTGACGATTGAGAAGGGAAAGATAACTTCATTCATTGGACCCAATGGTGCAGGAAAGAGTACGTTGATCTCTATGGTTAGTCGCCTCATTACAAAAGATAATGGAGATATCTCGATAGATGGCAAAGACATCATGAAAACGAAAAATAACGAACTTGCAAAAAAGATATCCATTTTAAAGCAATCGAATTCTATTAATTTGAAATTAACGGTGCGTGAGCTCGTGTCCTTTGGGCGTTTTCCATATTCACAAGGTAAATTGAATAATTACGATTGGGAAAAAGTTGACGAGGCGATTGATTATATGGAACTTCGTGATATGCAAGATAAGTTTTTAGATCAGCTTAGTGGTGGACAACGGCAGCGAGCCCATATTGCGATGGTTATTGCCCAGGATACAGAGTATATATTACTAGATGAACCATTAAATAATTTAGATATGCGTCACTCCGTACAAATCATGAAGACGTTGCGTAATTTAGTGGATGAACTTGGAAAAACGGTATTAATTGTAATTCATGATATTAATTTTGCTTCCTGTTATTCGGACAATATTGTTGCTCTAAAGGATGGAAAAGTAGTCAAGCAAGGCAGAGCATGTGATGTCATTGATAAATGTGTATTAAAAGATATTTATGACATGGACATTGATATTAAAAATATTGATGATAAACGAATTTGTGTTTATTTTTAATTGCTTTGTGCTGCCAGAAGTGTGTCTTAATAATAACAAACAAAAATCCCCCATCATGATGTTGACCCCCAAGCCAATTCATGATGAAGGATAGCATATGTACCAATTGTAATGGATGTATCTCTAAAGGTAAATGATTTTGACTTCATTTAAGTTTCTATTGATATATGCTTGACTTAGCAGAAAACTTAAAAGTAAACAAATAAAACTGCGTGTCTGGAATAAAATACGAAATCTATTTTGGTTGTAATACTTATATAACGTGTTTGGTAATAAAATTGATGAAGAAAAAAAGGAGAATTTAATATGTTGAAAAAAACGTTATTCTTTTTATTCGCAAGTCTGCTTGTTTTAACTTTAGCTGCTTGTGGTTCAAATAGTGATGATAAAGAGAGCAGTAATAGTAAAGGGGCTGACTCCAAAGAGGCAGAAGCTGAAACGATCGAAATTAAGCAAGAGTTAGGCGACACAGAAGTGCCAAAAAACCCCGAAAAAGTAGTTGTATTTGACTTTGGTGTACTTGATTCATTGGATAAATTAGGAATTGAAGTTGCTGGTGTAGCAAAAGGTGGCGTAATCCCATCTTATTTAGAAAAATATGAAAGTGATGATTACGAAAATGTTGGAAGCCTAAAAGAACCTGATTTTGAAAAAATTGCTGAAATCGATCCAGATGTTATTTTTATTTCTGGTCGTCAATCTGCTGTCTATGATCAATTAGCAGAACTTGCTCCAACTGTTTTCTTAGGTGTAGATACAACGAATTATATGGAGTCCTTTAAAGCAAACATGAATACATTAGGAGAAATTTTTGATAAGCAATCGGAAATAGAAGAAGAGCTAGCTGCCATTGATTCATCTATAGAAGAACTAAATAAGAAAGCACAAGACATGGATCAAAAAGCGCTTATTACGTTAGCAAACGACGATAAAATTAGTGCTTATGGACCTAAGTCCCGTTTCGGAATCATTCATGATGTGTTTGGCGTACCAGCTGTAGATGAAAACATTGAAGCATCTACGCATGGTATGAATGTTTCCTTTGAATATGTGATGGAGCAGGACCCAGATTTATTATATGTTATTGACCGTAGTGCTGCCATTGGTGAGGAACCAGCAGCAAAGAATATTGTCGAAAATGATTTGGTAAAAGAAACGAAAGCATTTAAAAACGATAATATCGCTTACTTAGATCCAGAATTCTGGTATCTTTCAGGTGGTGGACTTGTTTCTGTTCAAGAAATGATTAAGGAAATAGATGCAACTTTAAAATAAAGCTATCCTTTAAAAAAAGGGCCCTGAATTATATTGGAGGCCACTGAAAATCTGATGATTTTTCAGTAGCCCTAGTTAAATCGCAGGGTTCTTTTTCATGGAAGATGATGTAATATTGCCACGTGAAGATGACCGTACCGATCATTTTACGGTGCAGACCAACAAATGTCTTGTCGGATTCTAGCACCCCAGTAATGCCACGTTGAAATTCAGCAACCCTTTTGATAAATCAAGCCATCGCCCAAAGTGGCGCATGGTAGCGTAAAAGTCGTGCACCGCATCAAAGTCGTGTAACCACATCGTAAAAGTCACGCACCACATCGAGAAAGTCGTGCACCGCATCGCAAAAGTCACGCGCCACAGCAAGAAAGTCACGCACCACATCGAGAAAGTCGTGCACCGCATCGCAAAAGTCACGCGCCACAGCAAGAAAGCCGCGCATCACATCGATGAAGTTGTGCGCCGCAGCCGAAAAGTCGTGCTCCGAAGCTCAAAATTCATACGCCGCCAGTCTTTTTCTTATCGTAAGCGCTTGTTTGAATTGTATGTCGTATGTAGTGTAGAATAAATACAGAAGGTGACAACAGTTGTGGCATAATCATGGTACTTAGCCGTTCATTTGTTGTTAAACTGTAAATATATGGCTTAAAGCAAGGCATAGTAGCTTTAGAGAGTGGCATCGCTGTTTTGGACTACTTGCAAAGCTTGTACAAAATATGTTTGAATGAAAAGGACACTCAAAATGAAAAGAGGGATGGCTTGATGAAAAAGTGGATCATATTTGCATTAACCTTAACGCTGGCAATGGTATTAGCTGCTTGCGGAGGAGACAATGAAGAGGATAAAACGGCACAACAAGAGGAGCAACAGGAAGAAGGCAATACAGAAGACGGAGGAAAACAGCCGGAGCCTGTTAAAATAACGGATGAAGAAAAAGTTGATAAAGGAAAAGCTGTGGTTTCTGTAAATGGTGAAGAAATAAAAGGAGATCGTTACAACCCTGCTTATTTGCAGTTGAAAACGATGAATACACAGTTTAATCAAGATGTGGATAATGATCAGTTAAAACAACAAACGATAGATATGCTTGTAAATCAACAATTAATAAATCAGGACGCTTCCGATAAAGGGATTGAAGTATCGGATGATGAAGTACAGAAAGAATTTGATACCATTAAAAAAGAAGGCGCAGAACGCTTAAATACTGCTTTGGAACAATTTCAGCTGAACGAAGACCAATTTAAAAGCATGTTAAGAGATAATCTGATCACTTCGCAATACTTGGAGTCCGAATTTGACATAAAAGTAACAGATAAAGAAGTGGAAGATTATTATAAACAAATCAAGGAACAAAGTGAAGAAATAGGCAAACTAGAAGATTTGAAAGATCGAATCAAGCAAACCCTAAAAGAAGAAAAAACAAATGAACAATTACAAAAACGAGTAGATGCACTAAAGAAAGATGCCAAAGTTGAAACATTCATATAAAATAACAATTCAATCATTGGGGGGCATCCTCGAATAAATATTTGTACCATAAGGGGTGACCTAAAGGCTCTTGAACGAATCCGAAATTTAGGCCCCGGTTGGTCCCTGTTTAGGCTTTTCTGTGTCTACTTGAGCTTACCGAAGTAGATCTTACGGCACTTACATTCGGGGTAAAATTAAATCAAACGGGTAGCCCATTAGTCAGGTTACCCGATTTTAAGCTCTGCCGAAGACGTTACTATTTCTTATCGATCCTTTTCTCACTAAATAACAACATCATCGCTACTCACCCTCCATTACCTGATCCAACACTAGCAGAAACTTCCTCATCATCTCGTCTGTACCAATGGTAATCCGCATATAATCTGTAATACCTTGGTTACGAAAATAACGAATGAGGACTTTTTTCTCCTTTAACTGTTGATATAATTTTTCCGCCTCATAGATGGGATGGTGGACAAATAGAAAATTAGTAGCGCTTGGCAGGACGCTGAAACCACGTTCTTCCAATTGCTCACGCGTCCATTCACGAGTTTGGAGAATGTGTCGTGTCGTTTGCTTAAAATAAGCGGTATCCTCTATCGCTGCCTTTGCTCCGACTATTGCCAGACGGTCAATGGTATAGGAATTGAAGGAGTCCTTGATACGGGTTAAGGCCTCAATTAAATGTGGATGCCCGATCGCATAGCCAACGCGTAATCCAGCCAAAGAACGTGATTTTGAAAAAGTTTTTACAATCAGTAGTTGCTCATACTTGTGCGTTAGTGCCACAGCAGTCTCTGGTGCAAAATCAACATATGCTTCATCAATAATCACGACATTGTCAGGGTTATGTTTCACAATGTTCTCCATCAAATCTAAACTGGTAAAAATACTGGTAGGCGCATTTGGATTTGGTAAAATGGCACCACCTTCTGAATGAAAAAATGCTGTTTCATCTAATGTGAAATCACTCATTAAAGGTACTTTTTCATATGGAATTTGAAATAGATTCGCATAAACAGGATAAAAGCTATACGTAATCGCCGGAAAACGGATCGTTCGATATGGCGAAAACAGTCCCATAAACGCAAAAGCGAGCACTTCGTCTGATCCATTTCCTACGAAAACAGATTCCTTGGTCGTACCCTCTTGTTTGGCAATGGCTTCTCTTAAACTATCAACCGTCGGAGATGGGTAGAGGTGCAATGCTTGCTCCATCTCTTTCTTAATTGCTGACTGTACGTTTGGTGATGGTGGATAAGGATTTTCATTCGTATTTAGCTTTATAATAGTTGAATCATTTAACTGCTCACCGGGGACGTAAGGTGTACAGCGTTTGGCTACCTCACTCCAATACTTCATCATTTTGAATCCCCTTTTTGTATATGCCTTTTTTGTAGCTCATGCTTAATATTAGCAACGGAAATGTCCAACAGCTCCATCAGTACAAGCGTATGATAGGTCAAATCAGCAATTTCCCAAGTTATTTCCTTTTTATCGTAGTTTTTAGCGGCAATGATAACTTCACTTGCTTCTTCTCCAACTTTTTTTAAAATTTTATCGATGCCTTCCTGAAATAAGTATGTTGTATATGCATCTGCAATGGGGGTTTCCTTTCGAGTTTTAATTTTTTCAGTTAATTGATTTATCATGGTAAAAGAAGCAGGTTGATCTTGAAGAAGCTCTTGATGGAAACAAGTACTTTCCCCTGTATGACAGGCTGGACCGAGCGGTTTTACTTGTAATAAAATAGCGTCTTGATCACAATCTAAAGAAACCGACTGAACGATTTGTTGATTTCCAGACGTCGCTCCTTTGTTCCATAATGCTTGGCGCTTTCTGCTATAAAACCACGTTTCTTTAGTAGCTAATGTTTTCTCTATTGCTTCCTCATTCATATAAGCTAATGTTAACACTTCACCTGTATCCGCATCCTGCACAATAGCAGGAATAAGCCCATTGTCATCAAAAGTCACTTGTTTCATCGTTATCTCTCCTCACCGGAATACCTTGCTTATCTAAATAGTCTTTTAATGCTGGTATGGGTATTTCACTGTAATGGAATACGGATGCGGCTAAAGCTGCATCTGCATAGCCTGCTTGCAAAACTTCAGCAAAGTGCTCCTTTTTACCAGCACCACCACTGGCAACGATCGGAATATTTACTGTTGAAGCAATAGCTTGTATCAAGTCTAAATCATAGCCATTTTTTTCCCCGTCTGTATTAATGGCATTCAGAACAAGCTCACCTGCACCGAGTGCTTCTCCTTGCTTTGCCCAATCAATAGCGTCAAGAGATGCTTGCTTTCTGCCGCCATTGATATAGACCTGCCAATAATTTTTAGTCGTTTGCTGGGCGTCAATCGATAGGACGATGCACTGGGAGCCAAATTTCCGCGCTGCTTCTGTAATCAATGCTGGGTGGCGGACAGCAGCGCTATTAATGGAAACTTTATCAGCACCTGCTCGTAATACACGGTGTATATCCTCAATGGTGCGAATTCCGCCTCCAACTGTAAAGGGGATTGCAATTTCGGCAGCCACTTTTTCTACAATATCGATAAATATATCCCGATTCTCATTGGAAGCTGTGATGTCATAAAAAACAAGCTCATCTGCACCATCTTGATTGTATCGTTTGGCTAATTCCACAGGATCGGCCACATCTTGAATGTCGGTAAATTTTTTTCCTTTGACAACACGACCTTTATCAACATCTAAACATGGAATAATCCGCTTAGCTAACATGTTTTTACTGCCTCCAAACTTGCTGGCAAAGTGAGTGAGCCATCATAAAGTGCTTTTCCAATAATCGCCCCATACAACCCCATCTTTGCTAGTGCCGTAATATCTTTGATGGTTGTTACCCCGCCTGAAGCGATAATCTCCATCGAAGTAGCATCTTGTAATCGCGCAAGCCCTTGAAAATTAGGACCTTTCAGCATACCATCTTTTAAAATATCTGTATAAATGACTGTTTGCAAACCCATACTTTCTAATTCTTTGACAAGATCGATGGCGTTGACAGTGCTTGTCTTTGTCCATCCATCTGTTGCAACATATCCATTTCGCGCATCGATGGATACAGCAACTCGATTAGGGTACTGGGTGAGGGCGGCTTGCAAAAAAGTCTCATCTTTTATAGCTGCAGTTCCCAAAATGACCCTATCAATTCCTGCGGATAGGTATGCTTCCATAACTTGTAAACTACGGATACCACCTCCAACTTGGGTAGGTAGGCTTGTTTCTTTAGCAATTTCCCGGATGAAACGCTGATTGGTGGAAACGCCTGATTTTGCCCCATCCAAATCAACAAGATGTAGGTATGCTGCGCCTTGTGCTTCCCATTCTTTCGCAACGGTGACTGGTGAATCACTATAAATATTCACTTGATCGTAATTTCCTTGTGTTAATCGAACACATTTCCCGTCTTTTATATCAATGGCAGGAAATAAAATCATCGTATCATCTCCTTGAAATTTGCTAATAGTTGCAGGCCTGTTGCACCACTTTTTTCCGGGTGAAATTGCATTCCGACAATATTATTTTGTTGCACAATAGCGGGTATGGTTTCTCCGTATATTGTACTGGCAACAAGTGTATTTGTGTCTAATCCATCAGCTGCATAAGAATGGACAAAATAGACAAATGCATCAGGCGCAAGGTTATTACATAACGGGATATTTCTATGCTTGATGAGATTATTCCAGCCCATATGTGGAACTTTTACGTTACCGGAAATTTTACGTACCTTCCCGGTTAAAAAGCCAAAGCCTTCTGTTTCTCCATCTTCTTCACTTAATTCAAACAATAATTGCATTCCGAGACAGATGCCAAAGAGCGGTTTTCCCTTTGCAACTTCCTGTTTAATAATGGAAATTAATCCTTGTTCTTTTAGAGCTCGCATAGCGTCCTGAAAGGCACCGACACCCGGTAAAATAATAGCATCACTTTTTTTAATGGTTACTTCATCGGTTGTTATTTGGGAGTTCATTCCCGTTTTTTCTAAGGCAAATTGCAGGCTTTTAATGTTGCCAGCGCCGTAATCGATAATGGAAATCATGGTTTCGCTCCTTTCTTTTAAATAGGTGTGCTTTTCTCTAAATAAAAAACAGGATAGAGACTACCATCTGAATCGAACATGAAAAAGAGGGTCTTTTTTTCGCTATGTGGTGGTCTTGCCATCACAGCTTTCTTGTTTTTTGAATACATATCATTAGACAAGCTTCTTTTGTTTAAACGCTAAAGCAGGTTCGCTTGCTGGAATTTCACGTCTGTCTAGTTGCTGGGAAGCTTTTGTTGCCAATCTGCTGTTATCCTCTTACAGTGTTCCTTTGGTAGAGGGAATGCCTATCACTCTTCCGCTTTTCTGTGTTGCTATATCAAGGGCACGGCCGAATCCTTTGAACATGGATTCAATAATATGATGCGTATTTTTCCCATAAACGTTATGAATGTGCAAAGTTACTTTCGCATTACTAGCAAACGCTTGGAAAAATTCTTCCACCAGTTCCGTATCAAAATTACCTACTTTATCTTTTAAACCTTCTACTTGATAGACGAGATACGATCGACCACTTAAATCAAGGGACACGGTCGATAGCGCCTCATCCATCGGAGTAGTAACACTGGCATAACGCGTAATTCCAGCTTTATCTCCTAAAGCGTTGCGGAAGGCTTCGCCAAATGCGATGCCAACATCCTCTACGGAATGATGCTGATCCACCTCTAAATCTCCCTGACAATCTACTTGTAAATCGAATAATCCATGCTTGGTTAATAACGTTAGCATATGATCGAAAAACCCGATTCCTGTTTCAATTGACGAATCACCAGTACCGTCGATAGTTAACTTTAAAGCGATGGTTGTTTCTGTTGTCGATCGGTTGACTTCATAGCTTCGCATCGTGCTACTCCTCCTTTCGTATTTGCACAGACTGGGCATGTGCAGTTAGCTGCTCGGTATTGGCTAACTCTATAATGGTATTCGCAACGGCTAACAGAGAGGATTTATCATAATAAATCACGCTTGATTTTTTCATAAAATCATAGACGCCGAGCGGGGAGGCGAACGCCGCCGTGCCGTTTGTCGGTAATGTATGATTTGGACCTGCTACATAATCCCCTAATGCCTCTGGGGAATAATTGCCTAAAAATATCGCACCTGCATGCTTAACCGCTCCAAGCTTTTCTATAGGTTCGGCAATCATCAATTGTAAATGTTCCGGAGCGATGTCATTCACAATGGCAAATGCGTCATCCATTGTATCGGCAACAATTATCTGCCCGTGCTGGTCTAGTGATTTTTGAATAATCACTTTTCGTGCCAAGCGTTTTGTTTGCTCTTGTACTGCCAGCTCGACTGCCTCAGCTTGTTTTATGCTTGTCGTAATACAAATCGCTTGTGCTTCTTCATCATGCTCTGCTTGTGAAAGCAGGTCTGCTGCTATAAAATTTACATTCGCTGTCTCATCAGCAACGATGCAAATTTCACTCGGTCCTGCGATCATATCAATCGCTACATCGCCATACACCCATTTTTTAGCACTCGCTACATAGGCATTTCCTGGTCCAGTAATCTTTTGTACTTTTGGTATGGTTTCTGTACCATAAGCAAAAGCTGCAATCGATTGGGCTCCGCCGATTTTATAAATTGTTTCGACGCCAACTTCTTTTGCTGCTACTAATACATATGGATTGATTTTACCGTCTGCTTGTGGAGGTGTAGTAAGATAAATATGATTCACACCGGCAATTTTAGCTGGTATGACGTTCATAAGCACCGTCGATGGATAAGCTGCTTTTCCTCCCGGTACATAAATGGCTACCCGATCTAAAGGAGTCACTTTTTGTCCAACCATTGTTCCAGCTTTGCTCATATCAAGCCAAGACTGTTCGAGCTGTTTTTCATGGAATTGGGTAATATTTTCCGCAGCGGTTTTCACCGCTTTTATAAAGGAAGGGGAGACGGACTTTCTAGCTTCATTGAACTCCTCTTCTGTAACCATAAAAGCCTCTATGCTCACCCCATCAAATTTTTCCGTAAAGGAGCGAATTGCTTGATCCCCTTCGTTTCGTACGCACTGAATAATTTCTAGGACAGTTTGATCAAGTGCTTTTTCTTTTTGCTGGGTACGTTGGGCTCTTTTCTGTTTCTTATCCCAGTATTGCATCGCTGTTAAGCGTTCCATGTCGATTCCTCCAAGCTTTGTTTAAATGTATTGATAAACGACTGTATCGCTACAGATTTAAGTGCGAAGCTTGCTTTATTAACAATGAGTCTCGTACTAATCGACTCTACTTGCTCCAAGACAACTAATCCGTTTTCCTTTAATGTATTACCGGTTTCGACAATATCGACAATGACATCCGCCAGACCAATGATTGGTGCTAATTCGACAGAACCGTTTAGTTTGACGATCTCGATTGGCTTGCCTTTACGAGAAAAGTAATTTCTTGCGACGGTTGGATATTTTGTTGCTATCGTTAATGACTGGAATGCATCCAATTGCTGACCAGGTTTTCCAGCAACGGCAAATTTACAAGTGCCGATTTTTAAGTCGAGTACTTCATAGACATCTGCTTGTGATTCTAAAATATTGTCTTTTCCAACAATCCCCATATCTGCAGCCCCTTTTTCTACATACGTAGGGACATCAATTGCCTTAACGAAAATCAATCGTATGGTTTTGTCACTGCTATAAAAAACAAGTTTCCGGCTAGAAGGAGTTAGTTGCTCAAATGTAACCCCCATGGTGTTTAATAGTCTAATAGAATGATCTGCTATCCGACCTTTGGCAACGGCGATCGTGAACTCTGCCATTTAATTCCCCCTTTCTTTTAGCAATTTGACTAGGTCAGATACATCGAGAAACGGATAAGCACGCCCTTTCTGATATAGTGTAGGTTGATCTGCTTCGTAATGAATCTGTTCCCCCATTTCAGGTATGGTCTGTAGATCACTTTGTTTCAGATAGCTAGTGACGGCATAGCCTTGTTCACGTAACTGAAGAGCTATCGCTAAAGCTTCTTTTTGCTTCTGAAAATCATAATAAATCGCAATGGGTTCATCTGAGCTTAAATCCTTGATCAAGCCGTGTTGATTTGCTGCTGTGAATAATAAATCGACATCAAAAGCAAATCCAATTGCTGGGATATGTGCTCCAAAGCGATCCCCTAACCGATCGTATCTTCCACCCATGACGACAGGCTTTCCAGCTTGATTGACAAATCCTTGGAAAATAACATCTGAATAATAGTCCATATCATTGATCAGCCCTAGGTTAAATACAATCTGATCGGTCAATTCATAAGCTTGAATACTATCGTATACATCGATCAAATAATTCAGTTCTGTTTGCACCATCCCATTTACTCCGTGCTGCTTGATTTCCTCCATCACTTGATTTGGCTCCCCGTAAAGAAAAGGGATATGCTGCATCGCTTGTTTTAATGTTTCATTAATAGGGAGAGTTGCTAAATACTCGGCCATCTCGGCGATGTTTTTTGTTTGAATAAAGGTTTGCAATGGAGCGATTTGATCATCAGCCAGATTCGCTTGTGCCATTAATGCACGAAAAAAACCAGCATGACCAATTTCAAATTTAAATGTAGGAAAACCACAATCTTTTAATATATGAATGGCTAGTGCAATAACTTCGGCATCAGCAGTTGGTGTACGGTTAGTAAAATATTCCACACCCGCTTGCGTACGTTTTTTTTGCTCGTTTTCAAATCGGTAACCAAAAACATCCATAATATAGAATAAACGTGTATCGTCATTTACATTTACCTGATTGGCAGCGATTTGCTGTGTTATCGGGATGGTAGCATCAGGTCTTAGGACAAGTACCTTTCCAGATGTATCCATAATTTTGACCATATCTTCAGTGTTCACGATTTTAGGGTTAGCTGCGTAAAGATCATAAGGCTCAAATGCTGCTGTCTGTATTTGCTTGTATCCGTAAGTTTTAACGCGCTGCTTTAAAATGGAAAGTAATTCGTCTCGCTGTTGAAGAAGCTTGTTCCCCCAACAGGACGTCTGTAATAAAGGTTGCATGGTGATATTTCTCCTTTCTTTTGTAAGATAAGAAAGTATAAAATGAGGTACTTCTGGATAACGAAATAACTGAATAGCCACGTCCGGCTCCATCGCCCAGCAACGATGCGACTTTAGATGTACGTTTTTAAATACATTTTATTACTTTATCACTTTATCTAAGTAAAGTTATATAGTATTCTAATAATTATAGATTAAAAAGTCAACCAAAGGGAGAGAATTTTTTATGTTTGATTTTCATATCCACAGTGATTTTTCTGCTGATTGTGAAACGCCGATGGAGGAAACAATTGAAGTGGCGATTCAAAAAGGGTTAACAGAAATTTGTTTTACAGAGCATATCGATGAAGATTATCCAGACCCGACTATTGATTTTTCTCTTGATTTACCAAACTATGATGCGAAAATCAATGAAATGCAGCGTTTATATCAAGATCAGATTGTGATACGCAAAGGATTAGAGATTGGTGTTCAACCCCATTTATTAAGCCGTTGCCAACAAATAGTAAACGCAGCATATTTTGATTTTGTTATTTGCTCCATGCACACAACGAATAAGCAGTCCCTTCATACAAGTGATTTTTTTCAACAGCAAACAGTCGAGGATGCATACCGAGAATATTATGAAGAACTACTTTACTGCGTTACTCATTTTAAAGACTTTCAAGTTTTAGGACATATTGATTTAGTCAAACGTTATACAAAAAATAAACAAGCCAAGTATGATTTTCATGACTTATTGACGAAGATTTTTCAAGAAATCATTCCTGCTGGTAAAGGAATTGAAATCAATACATCTGGCTTCCGATACGGGTTACCAAATGCTATGCCGAGTAATGATATTTTAAGGTTATATAAAGCATGCGGAGGGGAGATCATTACTGTTGGTTCTGATGCCCATGTCGCAACGACCGTTGGATATGGTGTGACTGGCGCCATAGAACTATTACGCCAAATCGGGTTTACCTATGTTACAACGTTTACAGACAAACAAGCCATTTTTCATCGTATTTAACTTGTGTATCATTTTATGCGAGCACAGGTGGTATACAAATACCTACCGTGACAGCAAATATGCCGGCGCCTGTATTATTGGAAAGTCTAGCATCTCCATCCGCTATCGCTTATACCATGATCCAAAAATATGCGGAGAGCATGCCTCTATATTGAAGGAAAAGCATTTAGAACGCTTTGGTATTTCCATTTCCCGGCGAACGTTGGCAAATTGGATCACTTATCGAGCCAATACTTGCCTCTCTTATTTATAACCAACTGTATCGCATCTTTTAAACTAAGATAGCCCCATGTGGATGAAATGACGCTACAGGTTCTTTCCGAACCGGAACAGACTGCCACCTCAACATCCTACACGTGGCTGTACCGTACAGGAAACAATCAAGCCCTTCGTTATAGGAAAAAAGAAGTTAGTTGTTCAGTAATACGGCAAGAGGAGCAACTTTCAGCGCAACTGTCTATAGCATTGTGGAAACCGCAAAGGAAAATGGGTGAAGCCCATTTCATTATCTTTAATATTTATTTGAGGAATTTCCCAATATGGTTCACACGAGCAAAGAAAGATTAGAGCAGTTTCTGCCTTGGTCATCGACAATATGTGCAGTTGATAATTACAGTATTCCATTGCAATTTACATGTCTATTCTTTTAAGAGGTCTTTAGATTAAACTATAGTTGTGCGTAGGGAAAAGAACCTTCACTAATCAAAGTTTCATTTTATTATCACAGGAAAATCCGTTTCGACCATGATATAATATAAAAAGTGAGCGTATGTTATGATGAATGTTTCATAAAATGAAAAATGATTCGTTCTTGCTCAAGAGAGGTTAAAAAGGCCGGTCTGACGGAGAATTTAATGATAAAGAAGTGTAGCCTTTTACTGGCTATTGGACTATTCTTCGTTAGTATAATGAAAGAGGAAGGTTTTTCTTGAATAAAAAACAGATGTTTAGTGTAGGATCTTTCGGTTTAGTCATCATAGTCTTTATCATACTTACCTGGATGCCGAATAGAGCAATTTCCAATTTTGATAAAATTCGACCAACATTGTTCGTGCATGGATATAAAGGTACTGAAAATTCATTTGGATTTATGCTGCAGCGCTTTGAGCATGAGTATAAATGGGGGAATAAAGCGCTTATTTATTATGTAACAAAACAAGGTGAAGTAAAGAAATATTATCCACGACTTGGGGAAGAAAAACCGCTCTATGTTCAAGTAATCTTTGAAGATAATCGGGCTAGTTTTGATATGACTTCTAGCTGGTTAGCGAATGTATTAAAAGATATGCAGCAGACATATGGTGTTGATGATGTCAATATTGTCGGACATTCGATGGGGGGAATTGTGTCATTGGAATATATAAAGCAATTTCAAGGAAAATCATATCCGTCCGTCCACAAGTTTGTAGCGATAGGGAGTCCATTTGATGGGATTTATAGTGAAAAATACTTTCAAATTAACCATGATCCAGCTGCAATCGACTTACGACCTGATTCAAAAGCGCTCCAACATTTAAGGGATCGATCTTTTCCAAAGCATACAGAAGTGCTCAGCATTTCCAGCACAGGAGATGCGATAGCAGTTCCAGAAAGCGTGCATGCGTTACGTAATATAGTACCGCATCAACAATTGACAGAGATCGTTATCAATGATAGAAGATTAGGACATAGTGACCTACATGAAAGCAGGAAGGTAGATCGTTATATTTATGAATTTCTGTGGCAAGACCAAGTTCAATAGCTTACAATAATATGGGCGAATAACTATAAAAGGAATGATAGGTGTGGGAAGGAATCATCATATGTACGGCAAATTAACGGAAGTAACATCCGAGAAAAATGTGATGGTGGACGAACAATTAAGAAACCATACGTATACTCGATTGGGAGGGAAGGCGGATTTCTTAGTCACACCAGAAACGTATGAGGAAGTACAGGCAATTGTAAAACTTGCTAACCAAGAAGAAATAGCCTTTACGCTGTTAGGAAATGGCTCCAATTTAATAGTAAAAGATGGCGGCATTCGTGGCATTGTCATGAATTTAAAAAAGCTTAACTCCATTTGGAGAGAAGACGATAAAATTATAGCACAAAGCGGAGCAAGAATCATTGATGCTTCTCAGCAAGCACTAAAGGAAAGTCTACATGGACTTGAATTTGCTTGTGGTATACCTGGTTCCGTCGGCGGAGCTTTGTATATGAACGCAGGAGCGTATGGTGGAGAAATTAAAGACGTGCTGGAAAGTACAAAAGTGATAACTCGGGAAGGGGAGGTCCTAACTCTACCTGCTGCTGATCTTGGCTTGCATTATCGAACAAGTAATATACCTGAAAAAGGATATATCGTATTAGAAGCAACATTTTCATTGCAAACAGGAAATGCCGAAGAGATAAAAGCCATTATGGATGATCTCACGTTTAAACGAGAGTCGAAGCAGCCATTGGAATACCCTTCTTGCGGTAGTGTATTTAAACGCCCGCCAGGATATTTTGCTGGAAAGCTGATTCAAGATAGCGACCTGCAAGGAAAACAAATTGGTGGTGCACAGGTATCTACAAAACACGCCGGCTTTATCGTGAATAAAGATAATGCCACAGCAACAGAATACATTGAATTGATACGCTTTGTACAATCTACCGTCAAGGAAAAGTTTGGTGTGAATTTAGAGCGAGAAGTACGAATTATTGGCGAAGATCCTACAGAATAATTGAGAAACAGCAACCAGTCTAGCATGGGTTGCTGTTTTTGTATAGACTTTGAATGGAAGCGCGAGTGCATCTATTTTTACCGCGAATAGTTTTTATTTACTTCGGCAAGTAAGTGGGGAATAAGCCGCTATGCCGATCTTAGGGTGTTTTTGTTCGATAAGGAAAATAGACATCCTCGAAATGATAGTCACATTCGCGATAAGGGCAGAACCCAGCTCGATCTAAAGGGTACTCCTGCTCACTTATAGTTAGCTTATGCTAAAACTGTGCATTTTTTTGTTCCACTCACAGATACTCATGCTCGAACTGTACAGATATTCTGTTCGTTCACTTAACAACTGCAGGAGAAAATAATAAAATGATGTGGGAAATTTACTTTATATTTCCTAATTATAAACCTGTGAAAATGAGGCAAAATAGGAAACACAAACATGTAAGGAGTGATTAACATGGGTGAGCGATCAGAATTTCGTTCTGGTGACAAGGCGCCTAATAATGGTGTTTACATTGAAAGCGGGGAGACAGGAAGCAACGTAAATGATCCCCAGCAAATTAAGTTAGAAGCGGGAGAAAAATTTCCTGAGAATACAAATCATAATCGCGTCTGGATAAATAAACGGCACCTATCCAAGCCTGGTGTGCAGGGGCGCAGCAACAATTGAGGATAGCGGTATAGCTATTGAAGGTAGATGGAGTTTGCCATTCTTCATTGTAGTTTTAGTGCTATTCCCAAAAAGTATTGTAAAGTGAGCAAATGTGAATAAAGCAGGTCTTTACGTCTTTTTGCTAGAGGAACTTCCATTCTTTCTTTCATTAGTAATAGCACCCTACTAGGCAGAAAGCTGCTTAGTCAGGGTGCTGTTATTTATGCTCGGAAACGATGCAAAAACTCCTGTAAGCGTTGATTACTAGAATGCTCGATAACTTCACTAGCTGATCCTTGTTCAGCTATCACGCCTTCATCTAAAAACAGCACTTTATCGGCAATATCTAAAGCGAAGTCCATTTCGTGAGTTACAAGGATCATTGCCATGTCATCGTTTTGGGCAATATCGCGGATGACCTGTAACACTTCTCCTACTAATTCTGGATCAAGCGCGGAAGTGACCTCATCAAATAACATAATTTTTGGTCGCATAACAAGTGCTCGAGCCATTGCTACTCGCTGTTTTTGTCCACCAGACAGCTGGCTCGGATATTGATCGACTTTATCTGCTAAGCCAACCCGATCCAACATTTCAAGCGAACGTTTCTTTACTTCTTCCTTTGGTTCCTTTTTTACGTGCAGTGGAGCCGTCATGCAATTTTCTAAGATAGTCATGTGAGGAAACAAGTTGAAATGCTGGAATACCATGCCAATATCACCGCGTACTGCTCGTAAATGCTTTTCATGAGCACGAACACGCCTTCCTTTTTTCTCCATCTTCCACAAGTTTGTACCGTTTACGATTATATCTCCAGATGTAGGTTCCTCCAGAGTCATAAGCATACGAATGATGGTAGTTTTACCTGATCCACTCGGTCCAATGATCGCGACTTTTTCTGCTGGACGAATATCTAAATCGATTCCTTTTAATACTTTAATATTTCCAAAGGATTTATGAACGTCTTGAAATGTGACGATTGGTTCAATCATTATGCTGTCGCTCCTTTACTTCTGGTTAAAACTTCTTTTTTATCAAAGCGTCGATTCATTTTTTTCTCTATTCTGTTTATGATTATAGCAGATGGATAGCTTAAAACTAAGAAAAGAATTGCAACAATGGTTAATGGTTCTAAATATGTCCAATTTTGCGCCCCATAGCTATTCGCAATATGGAGAATACCGACAACGCCAATTGTTGATGCTAATGGAACTTCCTTAAACATGATGATTAAGTAATTCCCAAGCATGGGAATCGTTGGCGGGATTGCTTGCGGCAAAATAATTTTCGTCCATTTTCTACGTTTGGAAAAATTTAATGCCTTTGCGGCTTCCCATTGCCCCTTTCCTACACCTTCAATTCCAGATCGGTACACTTCCGCAATATACGTACTAAAGTGAATACCTAAACCGAGCACCGCACTGGTGAATTCGTTCAATGCAAAACCAACAACAGGAACCATTGGCCAAGCAAAATAAATAAAAAACAGCTGGACTAACGGAGGAGTAGAACGAATAAACTCCATAATCCATGTAACCAACAAACGGAGAGGCTTTAAAGGAATCATTTTTATAAACAGCCAAAAAAATCCAAATACAAGGGCAAAGGCATAGCAGACTATAGTTAAGCCGAGTGTGATGCCAAGACCATCGATAATTTTCGGGAAGGCATCTGCAAATACGTCCCAACTCCAATTATTCATCCACTAGCCACTCCCTTCTTTGAGAACGACTCCATCTTACGTGTTAAAAATATAAGCGGAAGGGCTAAAATAAAATAAAATACTAAGACGAGCAAATAAACGGTAGGTGCTTGTGATAAATTTGTGCTACGAATAATATTTCCATGATAAAGAATATCCTCCATACCGATAAGGGAAACGAGGGAGGTAGCTTTTAGCATTTGAATGGAATAGTTTCCAAACTCAGGAAGCATCATCCGAATTGCTTGCGGCAAAATGACAAATCGCATGCGCTGATAACGTGACATATTCAAAGCCGTTGCTGCTTCAGATTGACCCTTTGTAACAGCAAGAATGGATCCACGCACGATTTCTGACATGTAAGCCCCGTAATTTAAAGAAATAGCGATAACCCCTGCCCACCAATTACTTCCTAATTCAATACCGAATAACATAGGAATCGCATAGTAGAGCCAGAACAATTGTACAATTAAAGAAGTACCACGAAAAATTTCTACATAAAATCCTGTGAATTTACGAAGAAACATATTAGAAGACATACGGCATAATCCGGCAATAAACGCAAATAAGTAGCCAAAAAAGGCAGCTCCAATTAAAACCGTAATTGTAATGGTTAACCCTTTTGTTAAATCGGGAAAAATTTCTATGATTGCCTGAATGAGTACCACTCCTTAATAATCTTTGGTGTTTCACTTATCTAATAATGAGGAAAGCAACTGTAATCTTGTTTGTTGTTCAATAGTGTAGAAGACTTTTTAAAAATGACGCGTTCAAAGGTAGAAGGAATCGCTTAAGCAAATTGATTGCTATTCCATAATTGTCGGAATGGAATTTAATTCCTATATTTTAAACTAGAGCAGCAAGCAAAGAAATACGTTCCATCCAGTTGAACAACATCTAAGACTTGCGTTTCGTATATAAGGTGCTGGAAGACTCCCAATTCAGGAGTTATCAGTACTGCAACAAGTCTAAGTGGGAGATAACAACACCTAAATGCCAATTCGTTTATCTAACAATCAGTGTAAAACCCCCACTGATTGAAGATTAACTTGATCGTATCGGATAACAACATAGTGAACCTCTATCAAAACAACAATGAAATTCCAACCAGCGGGGATTTACCCCCACTGATTGTTAGAAGCACAAGGCTATGACAGCAATACATCGCGCGCAGAAAAAGTGTGTTTCTTTTTCAAGAACGCCTGAGACCATAGCCGACCTCGATCCTTTTTACCACGCACTTTTAAAATAAAATGGGGTTGAAATTTGAATAGTGGGTTTAAATATCCCCATTACAAACCTTCTCTGTCGTAACGTCGTCCTCGACCATATTGTTGGCCTCACTAAAGCCATTTGCTTCTAATAATTCCGCTACTGTCCCATCAGCTTTTAATTTAGCTAACTTCTCGTTATACGCATCACGTAAATCTGTATTGTCTAAATGAAAAGCAGCTGCACCATAGCTTGGAACTCCTTCAACATCAGGTTGCTCAAATCCTTCGACAAATTCAAGCTTATTGGAGTTAACTGATTCGAGGGCCATTTTAATCGTCATCTCTGTACCGGTGGTCGCGTCAGCTCGACCGGACTCCACCGCTGAAAAAGTAGCCGGTATATCTTCAGCATTCGTTATTTGTTTTTCGCTAACGCCTTCTGATTTTAAAAATACATTTTCTGTAGCGCCAGACATGACAGATACCGTAACATCTGGATTATCAGCAATATCTTTATAACTCTTTAAGTTTAATGGGTTTCCTTTTTTGACAATTAATCCTTCTCCATATTTCATTTCTGGTTCGCCGAAAGCAGCGTTCTCACAGCGATCTGGATTAATTGCCATCCCAGCTGTAATTACATCAAACTGACCAGCTTTTAATCCGGGAATTAATTGCCCGAAATCAGCTAGTTTGCTGTCCACTTTCTCTATTCCTAATTCCTTAAAAACAGCTTTCGCAATATCTACAGCGGCTCCTTTGAGCTCCCCATCTTCTTCATAAGCATACGGTTTTTCATTGGCAAAACCGATCGTGACTTTACCGGATTCTTTTAATTCATCCAATTTACTTCCAGATGCTTTACTGGAATCAGTTTCATCTGATCCACATGCTGCTAAGACAAATATAAAACCTAAAATCAATGTAAGTACGATTTTTTTCATGAATTTAATTTCCTCCCTTACTAATTTCCTTTACGTAAAAAGGAACTAAATGTGAGTGTTCAAAAGACGATAACAATAAGATTTAATAGCAATTTACGTATGACTAATAATGCATTGTGGGAACGCTAGGACCTGTGAAGCAACAAATAAATGCAGACCATCTTAATTATCAGATTTTTTGAACAGCCACTATAAAAAATGTTACAGGTATTTTACAGAACGCTCAAACGCTGTATTTTTTGATAATTTGTAATTAAATGTTAAATTTATGGTTGATACTCGTATAATTAGAGATAACGTATACATGCTATAGGATAGTCAGTGAGGCTTTCATATGGTACGATTTTGTCCCGTTGTATGCATTGAAAATAACCAGAGTGACGAGTGATTGTACCCCTTTTATCAGTAAATAAACTAATTCACTACTTTTGTAGAAGAATAGGAAACGAATATATGGAAAACATTTGTAAATAGTGGGTTTTTTCAAAGTGGTCAAATCTAATTTTGAAGTTGACAAAAGAATTATATTCGCAGTTATGGATCAATGACTGCGCATACTCCGATTGTTTTTCCTACGTTATTTGATGTTCTCTCTTTGGGTGCAGGAAGAAGATCCTAGAACCGTTGGTCAGTTTTTACTACATATGTAAAAAGTATTTTTAAAAAAAGGAAAACAGCTCAAAAAGTGAAAATGACGCCTCAAAGAATGTTAAATCAGCATTCTTGGGGCGTCATTTAGATGCTAATTAGTCAAAGTCGGACTTTTTAGTAACCCAACCTAGCGATCATTTTGCCTTCTAATCTGTGTGAAAAATTCCTTGTTTATCGACACGTTTGTACGTATGGATGCCAAAATAATCGCTTTGTGCTTGAATAAGTTCCGCTAGTTGGAGAACGTAGCTGTCATAAAAGGATAATAATGAGCTAAAGCATCGTAAGGGTAAACGGTTTTATAGTAACTAGCCTTAAAGCTTCTTCATGTTATTAGCCTTAGAGTGCAATGTAATACATGTATTAAGTTTGGATTCGATTTATAAGCTCCACTTTACTATTATGTATCCTATTTTTTGCTAGACTTGATCGCATAACTCCCAAAAAATGCCGATTGTATTTTTCAATGTATGCAAATCATTGCAAGTTTGAGTATTATTTAAACAAAAATACTTAAAAGCAAGATAAATCCAAGACTTATAATGGAGATAATCGTTTCTAGTAATGTCCAAGTTGAAAATGTTTCTTTCATTGTTAAACCAAAGAATTCTTTAAACATCCAGAAACCTGCATCATTAACATGGGAGGCAATAAGACTTCCTGCACCAGTAGAAAGAACCATCAAAGCAAGATTAACATCAGACCCTTGCATTAATGGGATAACTAAACCAGCAGTTGTTAATGCGGCAACAGTTGCTGAGCCCAATGCAATCCTTAAAACAGCCGCAATCATCCAAGCTAATAGGATTGGTGAGATGCTACTATCTGAAAAAATGTTTGCGACAGCATCTCCTACTCCCCCATCAATTAAAACCTGCTTAAATACACCGCCCCCACCAATGATAAGGAGCATCATACCGATAGAACGAATCGATTCCTCAGCTGAAGCCATGACTTGTTTCATTGGAATACGTCGGGCAATTCCCATCGTATATACCGCAATCAAAACGGAGATTAGGAGAGCTGTTGTAGGTTCACCGATTAATTGGATGATATCAAAAAGGATATTGTCCGAAAGTTTCCATATATCTTGTAAGAGCTGGATGATGGTTGCTATTGCCATTAAAATGACTGGAAATAAAGCCGTCATTACACTGATACTAAAACCAGGTGTTTCCTCTAGTTTAAAATCCTTCACTTCGCCTACAGAATCAACACTTCCAGTTTTTAAAAAAGCATCTGGGACTAACTTTTTCGCTAAGCTAGTAAATAAAGGGCCAACAATCATTACAGTAGGAATTGCAATGATAAGTCCATATAATAAAACCATTCCAATATTTGCTTCATACTGCTGGGCAATGACAGTTGGTCCTGGATGTGGTGGCAAGAAACCGTGAGTGACGGATAACGAAGCAGCCATTGGAATACCTAAATATAAAATAGACACTTTTAATTGCTTGGCAATTTGATAAATAATTGGAATAAGTAAAACGAGTCCGACCTCAAAAAACAAAGCAATACCAATAATAAATGAGGCAATGACAACAGCCCATGAAATATTCTTTTCACCGAATTTATGAATCAATGTCATTGCTATTCGCTGGGCACCACCAGCATCTGAAACTAATTTTCCTAAAATAGCGCCAAAACCAAAAATTAATGCAATACTGCCCAATGTTCCCCCCATACCAGCTTTAATCGAAGATACAATTTCATTAAGTGGCATGCCTAAAGCTAAAGCAACTAAAAATGCTACGACTACTAATGAAATAAAGGTGTTCAAATTTAACTTCATAATTAAAAACAATAAGACAATGACTCCTAAGGCAACAATAAGTAAAGGAAATAAGTTATCTGTAAATGACATAGGATGTGTGCTCCAATCTATTTTTTAGTGAACGATTGCTACATGGTTAATTGCATTTATTGCTTTCTTTTTTTTGAAAGGCAGAGAGTTTTTGGTATTCTGATTCTAATTGTCTTGATATGTTGATAAAAATAGGAATGAGCTCTCTGTAAACGTTTTTATTTTCGGGATTTGGTTGATGTGTATAAGTAGCACCAATAAGATCGTTGAAGACTTCAAAAGAGTCTATTTTTTTCTCAGCATATAACCCTAAAAGACAAGCTCCTAAACAAGAAGATTCATAGCTTTCGGGAATAATAACGTTATGATCAAAAATATCAGCCATCATTTGCCGCCATACTTTAGAACGCGCGAATCCACCTGTTGCTTTAATGGAGGTGACAGGTGTATCCATCACTTCTGTTAAAGCTAAGAACACTGTATATAAGTTAAAAATAACGCCTTCTAGAGCAGCCCGAATCATATGCTCCTTTTTATGATTTAAAGTGAGTCCAATAAAAGAACCTCGAACATCTGAATTCCATAGAGGTGCTCTTTCACCCGCTAAATAGGGGTGAAACAGAAGTCCATTGGCACCAGGGTTAACGCGTTCTGCAATTCGAGTTAAAACGTCATATGGATCAATTCCTAGACGCTTTGCAGTTTCAATTTCACTTGCTGCAAGTTCATCACGTATCCAGCGTAACACCAAACCCCCATTGTTTACTGGACCACCAATAACCCAATGATCCTCTGTTAAGGCGTAACAAAAGATTCGTCCTTTTGAATCTGTTCTTGGTTGAGGGATAACAGTCCGGATGGCACCACTCGTTCCTATCGTGACAGCAACGTCCCCCTCTTTTATCGCGTTTACTCCAATATTTGAGAGCACACCGTCACTAGCTCCTATGACAAAGCGCGTGCTTTCCAAAATCCCCATTTCTTGGGCAAATTCAGGATGGCAACCTGTAAATGATTCTTTTGTTGAAACAAGACGTGATAATTTTTCTTCTGTAATATTGGCAATTTCTAGGGCGCTCTCTTCCCATGCCAATAATTGAAGATTCATCAGTCCCATGGCGGAGGCTATTGAATAATCAACAACATATTCATTGAAAAATTTGTAAAAAACGTATTCTTTAATACCGATGTACTTTTTGGTTTTTCGCGCAATATTTGGTTTTTCATGTTCCATCCAAGCTATTTTACAAAGTGGGGACATAGGGTGAATGGGTGTCCCTGTTTTTAAATAAATCTCGTGTCCATTATGTTTATCTTTTATTTTTTTAGCCCATTCAGAGCTTCTATTATCAGCCCAAGTGATACAGCGAGTTAATGGCTTGTCCTTTTCATCTATTGCAATAACACTGTGCATCGCACTGCTAAAAGAGATAAAGGATAAATCCTTGGGGTCTATTTGTGAATGTTGCATTACATTGGTAATGGATAGAAGAACTGCTTGGAATATTTCTTCAGGGTCTTGTTCCGCGGTTGAAACATCAGGCGTGTATAACTCATAGCCGTTGTTGTCCTGGCTTATAATTTCACCCGTTTCACGAAAAAGAACCGCTTTTGTACTAGTCGTTCCTATATCTACGCCAATCATATATTTATTACGATCCATTAAATTCCCTCGCTTTCTTCATCATCTCTGGGTCAGTCCATAAATCTTCTGCTTTGTTTTGAACATCATGGAAGTTTTTAAAAAAGGCTTCTTTGATAAGCGTTTTTTCTTTCTGTGCCAGGGCTTCAATAATAAGTTCGTGATTTTTAAGGATACGATTAAAATCTTGATAGTTTACTTGGCTTCTATATCGCATCGATAAAATAATTAGACACTCCATGACAGGTCTTAAATGTGTCCATACCATCATAATTTGCCTATGATGAATAGATTTAATAATGGTTTCATGAAATTCTATATCTTTTAAAGAAAATTCATCAATATCTTTATACTTTATCGCTATTTTCATCATTTCCAGAATTTTATTTAGTTCGTTTAGTAATGCATCGTTTTCTGAATTTAATAAACGCTGAACAACAAAGGATTCAATCATTAATCGAATATCATAAATTTCTTCAATATCCGTTTTTGAAATGCCAATCACTGTTGCTCCCATTCTTTCTAAGCGAATTAACTGTTCTTTTTCTAACACTTTTAGGGCCTCCCTTACAGGGGATCTACTTACTTGATATTCTTTTGCTAATTGATTTTCTGATAAAACGGTTTCTTTTTGGATAGCTTGAGAAATAATTCTCATTCTTAATTCGGTAACGAGTCGCTCTCCCATTGATGAAGAAAAAGCTAAGCCTTTTTCAGGGTAGAATTTTTTAGATGTCATATCTCTCCTCCTATTTACAGCTAAAACAATCAATTGAATACTTGTATACAAGTATAATATCACAGGAAAATAACTTTGTAAACGGATTCACAAATGACTCTTTTGAGAGTATTGTAAAATGGTTGTACCTTTTAAGAATTTGCTATACTTTATTTTAAATTGGCTAAATAGCTGTAGAGAGTAATGACGGCAGATCTGGTTCATTATAGCTAGTAAATAGTTCGGCAAATGCATTCATGATGTGAGTAGGTAGTCAAATGATTGATATATGGTATTGAGCATTATTATTATTTATTTATTGCCGGTTTTATAGGGGGGGAATTTATCGAGTGATTTGCTCTGATTTGTTTTTTAATGTATATATCCTTCATGACATCGTGTTACTTCACTGACAAGACTTGGGGAGGTACTTCCTTTTTCATGTCTCAAACCCATTGGGACATAAGAGCTAAGAATTATGAAATTCATTCAAATATTAAAACAATTATCTTAAGATAGTTGTTTTTTCCTTGGAACACCTCTTTATATATTGAATATAAAAAAGGAGCTGGTTATATGAGAGCAAAAGGTAATTGGTTAAATAATGAAGAGCAAAAGGAAGTAATAAAGGAGTTAAATAACTCCAAAGAATTCAAGACCCAAATAAAGGCTATGAAAGAGGAGACTTTCTTTGATGAAAATAGTATTATTATTCCCGTTATAACAAAGTATACTATACGAAAAATCTTTAGAAGAATATTTTTACTCATAAATATTTAACCTCCCTAAATTAATATCAAATTAGGATAAACAAAATTGAATTAATATATATGAAATTAAAGAAAATTATAACACAAGCGATAATGCGCGAAATTTTCCCAATATACTAAATGAATATTTCATGGTATTGTTAACTTGAAGGAGATCGTGGATTTTCATATATATGAAGAAAAAGAAACTAATTAAAAATTAAAAGAAGGGAGGGTAATCGAAAAAGAGAACATTAAGGAAATTCACAAACTCACTAATTGAAGGAAATGAAGCGATTGATAAAAAAGATACGCTAAAATCAGGTGAAAATTGGGTGGGAAAATGAATAAAAATATTTGGGCAAGTATCTTAGAAGTAATATTTCTATTGATTTTGTTGACTTGCTTTATCCATGAAATAATATCAACAAAGATGTATATTGCTTTATCTGTATTTGTAATCTTTCTAGAATTTTTAGTATCAAATGTATTCTTCCGTAAAGAAAAGTAAATATTTTACTTTTGCAACTATCTGATAAGTTTTATTATTGTTATAAATACAAACAGATTTAAACTTAAAGAGGGGGATTAGTAAAATGAAACGAATATTTTTTACTGTTATCGCTATTCCGTTTTGGGAATTGTTGGGGTCAAAAAAAGTTACGTTATCCTAATCTTTTTTTATAATTGGTTAGAAGTTTTTTGATTCATCAATGCTAAATGGGGTGTGGTTCATATATGATAAGAAAGGATGGATTTATTTTGACAGCACATTTATAATGCTACAACGACTTTAAATACTCTTGTTCCATTATACTGTCTCCATATATCTCTTCATAAAACAAAGCTTCTAGTGCATCGTCCGTACCCCCGAGACCATTGTACATCCTTTTTAATAACAAATCTTTATGAATCATCTTTTTCATTTTTATAGGATGAAATCCAATCCACTCTTGGTAAAATCCATCTCCAAATTCTATTAATACTCTATCGTTTACATTTGATTTACCTCTATACCATCTAGTAGTTGTTGATGTATTTCCATCTGTATCCTCGATGGTTATTTGGATAGGTTACACTTAGTTGGACAGATTCATTAAGGTCATATAAACTTGATTCAACAATAAGTCGGAGGAGAGTCCAATATGGCCAAAAGAGAAAGAAGGACATTCAAGGTCACCTGAACACTTTGTAGAAAAGCTAAAGGACAGTGCTGCAGAAGGCAACTCGGAACAATTTAGGTTATTTAAAACAGGCTATTGGAAAACCAATTACAGATGCTTTAAAAGGATTGAGAGGAATTTAAAAAAGTAAAAAAGCATAAATAGAACGGAAGGATATAAACTTGAAACCGATACCAAAATTGGAGCTAAAACCATACAAAATAAGGGACTTTAAAAATCTCCCACAAATACTTGACTCAATCCGAAGTAAACTCCACTTTACTAAAAACGTTTGTAGATGTTAGAATGTAAGTAAATTATTAAATTTTTCCAATAGCCTACGTAAAGGAGACTGTTTTTACACTTGAGAATGCACCTTGGTTGCTTGTAATCGCTTTAGAATTCATACTCATTTGTTACAATCCCTTCCTGATTTACTACAACACGTTCGTAAAAACTATTTCGTAATCTAAGCGGACTTGACCAAAGAAGAGTTGTGTGGTAGAAATGGCATCATACAACTTGTTTGAAAAACTATTAAAAACTTCTACTTTTTATGGAGAAAAGGCGATAATAGCGCCCTTATACCGCATATGACTAGGAGTAAATCCCCTCTATTCATACTACAAGTGAATTTGGAAGACAAGTAGAGGAACGAATCGGGCATTTAGGTGCTGTTATTGCCCACTCAGATCTGTTTGTTTTTACCTCCGGCTCTTGAAGTGGGAGTCTTCTAGCACCTTATATACGGAATAAACTCTCAGTAAATAACCTTTTCTTCCATCTAACGAGTTGAAAAGAATTCCCCATTCATTCAAGGTTTACTTTTGAATATACATGTGTAAGAGAAATTTTTTTACACCTATATGTGAAATATTTCACATAATAAGGAGGCTCATACGATGCTAACAAAAATTACGAAAGAGAATGTCTCCATGATCGAAAATGATTCTTTTCGGAATTACGCGCAGATTTTTGCAGAGATCGAAGAAAATACAATTGAGAGTATAAAGTCATTCGGCTTATCGTTGGAGCAAAATAATGATGAAACTAAAAATGAACGTCTAGCGAGGTTAAGAAAGAAACAAGCTACATTTAGAAATAATGACAAAAGTATTGTTATCAACCAACTATCAAGTGCGTGTGAAGCTTGCCAAACAGGAACTGGAAGCTATACGTCGTTTGTTACACTCAATTGTCATCGTGACTGCTATTTTTGTTTTAACAAAAATCAAGAAGATTACACATTTTATTTACATCATCAAAAAGATGCCAATGAAGAGTTAGCCTATTTAATAGAAAGTGGGTATGTATTAAAGCACCTTGCGTTAACTGGCGGAGAACCACTGCTTTTTAAAGCGGAGACAATCAGCTTCTTTCAATTGGCTCAAGAAATATCTCCAAACACTTATACAAGGTTATATACAGCGGGAGACCTTTTAACTGAAGACATCTTACAACAGTTACAAAAAGCAGATTTAGATGAAATCCGAATTAGCATCAAAATGGAAGATTCAATCAAAAGAAGACAAAGAGTTTTAAAGAAAGTGGAATTAGCTCAAAAGTATATACCTCATGTTTTAGTAGAAATGCCTGTCATTCCTGGAACAAGACAAGAAATGAAAGATTTACTTTTAGCTTTAGATGAAATGGGGATATTTGGTATTAATTTATTAGAATTTTGCTTTCCCTTAGTTAATTCCCGATCGTTTAGTGAAAAGGGATTCACATTAAAAAATCCACCTTATGATATCTATTACAATTATTGGTATGCAGGTGGCTTAGCTGTCGCTGAGAGTGAGGACCTATGTCTAGAGTTAGTAGAATTTGCTATTGATAAGGAGTTAAGTCTTGGGGTCCATTATTGTTCTTTAGAAAATAAATTTACAGGGCAAATTTACCAACAAAATTATAGTCAACCAATGAATGATACATATCATTTTTCCACGAGGGATTATTTTTATAAAACGGCAAAAGCATTTGGGAAAGACAAAGAAAACGTGAGGGACCAACTAAATAGGATCGGAGAACCTTTTATTATTGATAATGACGATGATTTTATTCAGTTCCCCGTTCGTGCTATTCCATTTTTAAAACCTAATGACATAGAATTGGCGATCGTTTCTAGTGTTATCGAAGCTAGGATGAATGAAGAGTTGGTACGCGAAGTAGGTGTTGATTGGACAACACCATCACTATTTGAGCAAACAGATATCGATAGTGTGGAGGGAGAAAGATGAGGAGTTCAGAAGGTGTCTTAGATATGACAGAGGTGTTCTATGCACGACAATTTGTTTACGATGTTTTAAGACGTTTTTTCCTTGAAGAACCGTCGCGGGATTATCTCGCTTATTTTGTACAAGAAAAACTTATTGACTTATTTCCTTTTGTTGAAGAATCAGAAGACATACAAAGAGGAATAACAGAAATAAAAGCATATTTATCCAAGCATAATGTGATTGACAACGATGCAGATTATGAAGATTTACATTGGGATTATACAAGATTGTTTGTAGGACCGTTTGATTTGCCTGCCCCGCCTTGGGAATCTGTTTACGTACGAAAAGATCGTTTGTTATTTCAAAGTAATACGGTAGATGTCCGAAATGTATATCTTCATTTTGGTTATGAAGTGGAACATAAAAATCTAGAAGCAGAAGACCATGTCGGACTAGAGCTCGATTTTATGTTTCATTTAAATGAACTATCTCTCAAAAGTTTGAATAATAATGGTCTAAAATCAAAAGCAAATTTCACTTTTTTAGTTAAAGAGCAAAGGAGATTTTTAGAGAAGCATTTATTGGCGTTTATTTCTGTATTCTCTGAAAAAGTGATAGAGAACGCTCATACAGGATTTTTTACTGGGATGGCGAGGCTGCTAAGGTCATATTTGAAAATGGATGCTGCCATTTTAGAAGAACTTTTAGAGATGGACGAAAATTAAAGTATGAGGGAGGAGCGTTCAAATGTTTGATCTTATGTCAAAACTGAAAAACTATAAAATGTCAAGAAGAGCATTTGTTGGCTGGTCAGCTGCTGTTACAGCTGCAGCGGCAATACCTGTCAGTAGAGGTCTGAAAACAAAAACCGAGCTGAATAAAGTGTTTGCCGCTAGTGAAGGAAATGAAGTATGGAAGTCAGCTGCCTGTTGGCATAATTGCGGTGGACGTTGTGTGAATAAAGTTTTAGTGAAAGATAGCATTGTAATTAGACAAAAAACGGATGATACACATGAGGATAGCCCTGATTATCCTCAACAAAGAGGTTGTTTAAGAGGGAGGTCGCAACGACAACAAGTATTCGGCGCTGATCGACTAAAATACCCAATGAAACGAAAAAACTGGAAACCTGGGGGAGGAAAGAAAGAATTACGTGGCAAAGACCAATGGGTTCGCATTTCTTGGGATGAAGCTCTTGATATTGTTGCAAGTGAAATTAAAAGAATAGCTAAAGTCCATGGAAACAACGCTCTTTGGGCTACAGGTTCTGGAGAAATAACCAAAGTATTGTCTGAAAACGGTGGCTGTACAACAGATTATGGTACGACATCATGGGGGGCTTGGTTTTGGGCCTCAACTATGATGGGAGTGGCAGAGGGATGGGACGAACTCGGTATTAATGACCGTATAGATTTACGCAACTCACAGCTGATTGTTTTATGGGGAGTAAATCCAGCATGGAGCAGTCCAGGTAGCCCGACCTATAATTATTTGCAAGCTAAAAAGGCGGGAGCGCAATTTATTTCGATCGATCCAAAGTATACAGACTCGGCCCAAGTCTTTGGAGCTGACTGGATTCCAATTCGACCAGGAACAGACGATGCGCTAGCTTTTGGTATGATGTATACATTATTAGATGAGGATGATCCAAAGAGTAATCCGCTTATTGATTGGGACTTTTTAAATCGATGTACGGTAGGATTTGATAAGGAACATATGCCAAAAGGGGCAAACCCTAAGGATAATTTTAAAGATTATTTATTAGGAACGTATGATAACCAACCGAAAACCCCAGAATGGGCAGCCAATATTTGTGGAGTAGAGCCTGAAAAAATACGTGAATTAGCACGTAAAATAGGTTCAACAGAGCGTGTAGCTTTGCTAACTGGATGGGCGCCAGCTCGGATAAATAATGGGGAGGGATGGGTTCAAGCCTTTTCAACTCTTGGTTTTATGACGGGGCATATGGGACGCTCCGGGAGAATGACTGGTGTTAGCTGTCATCGATCATCTGGCAATGGCGGTCATTGGCTCGTGAATAAAGGTATAAATGGTTACCCACAACCTGAAAATCCTGTTACTGACTCAATTAATCATAATGAAATATTTTCAGCTATATTGGAAGGGAAATTTCACCAAAAAGGTGAAGGAGAACGAAAAGCCAATATACAGCTAATCTATCATCAGTTTAACGCGACATTACAAACGCGCTCTACCATTTTACAAGGAATTAAAGCACATAGAAAGGTAGAATTCGTCGTTACCCATGCTTATACTTTAACAACAAATGCGAAATATGCAGATGTTGTTTTACCAGTAACGACAGAGTGGGAACGAGAAGGCGGGCTTTTAGTAGGAAATCGAGAAATCCTCATTGCCCACACAAATATCGTTGAACCAATGTATGAAGCTAAAAGTGATGTATGGATTGCGAAAGAATTAATGAAAAAGTTAGGCAAAGATCCAAAAAAGCTTTATCCATTTAGTGAAAAACAGGCATTTTTTAATGAGCTAGCTTCAAGTACTGTCATGAAGGATAATGGAAAAGATTACGAACCACTAGTCGAAATTACGGCAAGGGATATGAAAGAATGGGGAGTTAAAGGGAAACCTCAAAAAGGAAGAATTTCTTTGCGGGAATTTTTAGAAAAGGGAGTCTATCAAGTAAAAAGAAAACCTGGTGACAATTTTGGCTATATTGCTTATCAAGATTTTGTGGAAAAACCAGACAAGCATCCTTTAGAGACTCCAAGTGGTAAATTTGAAATCTACTGTAACACGATTGCAGAGGAATCGAAAGGTGGCTGGACGGAAGTTTCCCCAATTCCAAAATATGTGCCAAAAACGAGAGGTTATGAAGCAACCTTTGTAGATTGGAAGAAAAAGAAAAAAGGAAAATACTCATTCCAAGTCTTCAATCCGCATTATTTAAGAAGATCTCACAGCACATTTGATAATGTACCTTGGCTGCGTGAAGCTATGCCAAATCCCGTTTTCATCAGTAAAAAAGATGCAAAGGAACTTGGTATTAAAGATGGAGACACCGTTCTTCTTTCAAATGAATATGGCAAAACATTACGCCCAGCTAAAACGACAGAAACTTTAATTCCAGGCACTGTAGCTTTACCCCATGGTGCATGGGTAGAAATGGACGAAAAAGAGGAAGTAGACAAGGCTGGGGCAGATAATATGTTGACAGCTCCTATTGCCACTGGTTTGGGCACCTCAGGGTGGAACACCGTGATATGTCATGTAGAAAAGTATAAAGGTGATCCGTTAATTGAAGATGCGAAGTGGGAACAACGTATCATTTTTCCAAATGAGGAGGTGTAATCATTGACTCAAGTAGGCTTTTTTATAGATGTAACAAAGTGTATCGGTTGTAAAACTTGTGTCATTTCTTGTAAAGATAAAAATGATTTAGAAGTAGGTAGAAATTTTCGCAGAGTCTATTCTTTTGAAACTGGAGAGTTTCCAAATCCTAGATTAGCTCATTTATCCATTTCCTGTAATCATTGTGATAAGCCAAAATGTATGGAGAACTGTCCAACAACAGCTATCTATAAGCGGAAAGAAGATGGCGTTGTATTAATTGATCATGACAAATGTGTTGGCTGTAAGTATTGTGAATGGAACTGTCCTTATGAGGCACCACAATATAGTGAAGAATTGGGAAGAATGACAAAGTGTGATACTTGCATAGATTTACGGGAAAATGGTGAAGAACCTGTATGTGTTACTTCATGTCCCATGCGTGCAATAGAATTTGGTCCGATTGATGAATTACGTAAAAAGCACGGAACAAATAGTGATATTTGGGGACTACCAAGTTCAACGATTACGAAACCGAATCTGGTGATTAAGAAGTAAAGGAGGGAAGATAAGATGAATGATTGGTCACTGCTTATTTTTACGATAGCCATCCAAGCTGCTATTGGTAGTATATGGATGTTGTGGATGTTTCAGTTCAAACATAAAAAGAAAACAGACCAAGAAATATTTCAACTTTTTAAAGTACCATTAATCGTTATTGCTGCCTTGTCAATCATTGGTTTAGGCGCATCATTTTCTCACTTAGGAACACCTAGTAATGCGTTTAACACAATTAGAAACATTGGCTCATCCTGGATGAGTAGGGAAATTTTAGTGACAGGGATGTTTATTGGGATCGTTGTGGTAGCATGTGCTTGGGCGCTATATCGGCAAAGAATTTCACCTTGGCTACTATTTGGAGCTGGTCTTATTGGTCTCGTGGATGTGTATTGCATGGCAGCAATATATACAAACTCTTTAGTTGGTCCTTGGAATTCTATTTATACATTTATGTCATTTTATGGCACAACATTCATTTTAGGATCGGTACTTGCTGGTGCTTTACTTACACCAGTCCTATATAAGCAGAAAAAAGACTTAGAAGCAAAGCAATTTTTAAACATAGCTTTCATTATCATGCTTTCAGGCGTTGCATTGCAAGTTATTGGCGTTGCTTTGTTCCCAACCTCCATGCAAGAGATAAACATGATTGGAGAAACCGTAGAAACAGCCATTCTAGCGAGTTATAAAGGGATGATTGCTTCACGGTGGATAATTTCTATTGTGGGAATCGCCTTATTTGGATATTTGACAATATCGACTTTCAAAAAATTATATACGCGTCTGATGATTCTAACGCTGCTTTTATTTGTAATGTCAGAAGGATTAAGCCGTTATGTATTTTATTTATTAGGCTCGTAATATGCTTGCTTTAGCTTAAAAGAACATCAGAATGCATGCTTAAATTTATCTAAATGAATATAAGAATGCATGGTCAAACAAAGAGCATAGGAAACATAAAATGGGTTTGGCTATTACTTTTTGTGAAATTTTGAACAAATTATATTAACTGCGACAGGGTTTCGAATTATGCAGTAAAAGAGCTGCACGAAACGAGCGAAATAGGACATGGTTTTTTAAATCTATAAAAGGGGGCGTTAAAATGGGATTTTTAATTCGTTGGTTGGAGAGTTTGGACTATGATTATAAAATTTTATCGCATTGTTCACGCTACAAAAGCCCCCTTTCTAGTTGTACGGAATGTATAGCTCATTGCCCAACTGAAGCTATTCAATTACAGACCGGAAAGCCAGTTATTCATGCTGCAGACTGTATAGACTGTGGAAAATGTGTTGTGAGCTGTCCTGTACAAGCAGTGGAGGGGTTTCTCCCCAGGCGTTCCATTATTAATAAACAATATATTATGGATAGCGACAATACACCTACTTTGAACGAATTGCTTGTTTATTATAAAAAAGGGATTACCACAATTGTGTGTACGGAAAAGTATATGAGTGCTGCATGGGAAGAGACGCTAGAGCAGGTGAATCAATTATTAATACAACTTGGCGAGAAGCCATTTACAATCAGTAATGAACAACCACCATCTCCTCATCATGAATCCATGACACGGAGGGAATTATTGTTCACTTGGGAAAAAGAATTAAAGCAATTTGCCAAAAAAATGACGCCAGCTAAATGGCGCTTTAACCATGAAAATTTAGATGTAGCAAAACATTATCCTGATTATCAGTTTGTTCATATCTATTTAGACAAAAGCAAATGTACTTTATGTAAAGCATGTCAAATGTTATGTCCAAAAAGCTGTCTGCAAATCAATGAGACAAACTTTACTCTTGTAGCGCAGCAATGTTCAAATTGTTTATTATGCCAAGATATTTGTCCAGAAAATGCTATTTCTCTAAAGAAAATGATCTCAACCGCTACAACAGAAAAACAACCGATTTATACAAAGGAATGTCCCTGTTGTGAAAAAACGTACCAAACAATAAATGAAATACAACAACTTTGCGTTGCTTGTCAAAAGAAACAGCAATTTTCAAGCAGTATAATAGAACAATCCATTAATTGTAAGAAGGAGGAATCCTCATGGCAAATATAGGTATGCCTGGTTTAATCGTAATTCTTATATTAGCTTTAATCATTTTTGGTCCTAATAAATTGCCTGAGCTCGGTAAAGCAGTAGGTAAAACGTTAAGGGAGTTTAAGCTCTCCACAAAAGGGGTTATGGATGATGACGAAGGTGAAAATACATCGGGTGATGGTAAAAGTAACAAGTAGTCCTTCGCTTAGATGCAGTGTGAACATTATTATGAAAAAAACTAGCCTGAAATAAACAGAATTCCCATCCTTAAAGAAGAAGGCTATCGTCAGCGCTTTTGAAAATTACAACAGCCGATAGACCATAGAATAATGGTTATGTAGTAATTCGAATTTTCCCACTTTATTCTGAAAGTAAGGTACTCCTGTAAGGCTTCCGCTATAAGACTTGGCGACAAGCCAAGTTTTTCTAAGAAGTAAAGTTAAAAAGTGGATGTGTTTTTTGTAGTAGACGCCATTCGTAAATCCATGTATGATTCATGTTAAGGAGGGGAAAAGCATGCATATCGTTGTATTAGGAGCGGGCGCACTAGGTGGTTATTTTGGGTTGCGCTTTCAAGAGGCAGGTGCAAAGGTCACTTTTTTAGTACGTCAAAAAAGGGCTGAACAGTTGCAAAAGCATGGATTGGCTATTCGGAGTCCTCATGGCGATGTACTTAGGGAGAAAATTAACTGGGAAACAAATCCAGCTGATGTCGAGAACCCAGATGTGGTCTTGGTAAGTGTTAAAGGGTACCATCTTAATGGAACCTTGGAGCAATTGCATACGCTTGTAAATAAAGGAGCTTACGTTTTACCGGTACTAAATGGGATAGAGCATATCCATATATTGCAGCAGGAATTCGGAAAAGAAAAAATAATAGGTGGTCTCGCCTTTATTATTGCCACATTAAATAATCAGGGACATGTCGTACATACTGGTGCTTTTCATGAGCTTATTTTTGGACCGCTTTGTACGGAACAAGAAAAAGTAACGTCGGAATTGGAATCCTTCAGTAATAAAGCTGTCATGAAGGGGGAGCGGACAGCTAACATTATGTATGAGCTATGGAAAAAGTATATGTTTATCAATGCTTTTTCTGGGATTACAACAGCCGTACAACTGCCAATTGGTGAAATTCGTAAACACAAAGAAACCTTCCAGATCGCTATCCACCTTTTACAAGAAATGAGGGAATTAGCAGGAAAGTATGATGTGAACCTTACAGATAAAGACGTCACAGAAGCAATAACCAAAATGGAACAATTTGATGCACAAGCTACTTCATCGATGCATCAAGATTTACGGAAAGGTTTACCCCTTGAACTAGACCATTTGCATGGTGGAGCAATCCGTTTAGCAAAAGCTCAGCAACTAGAGCTTATTTATACGAAAATTATGTACGGTATAATAAAACCGTTTGAAAATAGGACGTAAAGTGAGGTATAGTTATGTCGACAGCAATGATCATAAGCATCATTTCTATCGTAGTAGTTATTTTTGTACTAGTATTATCTATTGTTACTATAAGCAAAGGATATGCATATAAACATGAAGTAGATCCTATGCCTGAAGGGCAAGATAACAACCAAGAAACAGACACGTAAAGGGGAGAGGTACATTGAAATTTTGTACGATCGGCACGAGTTGGATCACAGAAGCTTTTATTGATGCAGCCAATCGAAGTGGAGATGCACAGTTAGCGGCGGTTTATTCAAGAAAGCTAGAAACTGCTCAAGCTTTTGCTAACAAGCACGGTGCTGTCAAAGCATATACAGATATCAAAGAAATGTTAGAAGCTGATGAATGTGATTTTGTATATATTGCTTCACCAAATATTCTCCATCCAGACCATATCAAAATAGCAATTCAGAGTGGAAAACATGTGTTTTGTGAAAAACCAATGGTGTTTACCGACAAGCAATGGCAAGAAATCGCACAACTATCTAAAGCACATCAAGTATTTGTGTTTGAAGGATTTCGCCATTTATTTTCTCCTAATTATCAGCGTCTAAAAAAAGAATTAACTAACATAGGAGCTATTCGCAGCGCATTGCTCCAATACGGCCAATACTCTTCTCGGTATGATAAGTATAGGGAAGGAGAGGAGCCGAATGTGTTCTCTCCACAGTTTGCAGGGGGTGCGTTGATGGACTTAGGTGTCTATCCATTAAGCATGGCGATAGATTTATTTGGTCAGCCTCAAGATTTTTCATATTATCCGGTATTATTGAAAAATGGTATTGACGGAAGTGGAACCATGGTACTTACATATGATGGGTTTATCGTTACGTTACTATGTTCTAAAATAACGAACGCATTCATGCAATCGGAAATACACGGGGAAGATGGAACACTGATCATGGATGCGATCGCTCCAATTTCTCAACTACAGCTTCATGATAGAAAAACTACGCAAATAAATGAGTTGGCAAATGAACAATACGAAGCGGATATGGTATTTGAGATTCAAGCTTTTGTCAAAATGGTTAGTGAGAATAATTGGCAATTGCATGATTCTTATTTAGAGAGAAGCCGAACAATCGCCCAATTAACAGAAAAAATGAGGAAGGAAAATGGAATCCATTTTCCTAATGAATAAGAAAAAAAGGGGCTAGGAAATAAGCAAATACGATATAGCAAAAGCCGAACAATCACAAATTGATTGTTCGGCTTATTTGCATTAAAAAAATTCCCTCATCGCTATGGTAAAATACTTCGCTTTCCGCGAGGCGCAGCCTCAGCTTCCTCGGAAAGCAAAAACCGGCTTTCCTGCGGGATCTTCAGCTCGCGCCGCTCACACCTTGAAATCAGAACGCCGGCATTGTTAGAGCACGCCATATTCACTAGCTTTTATTTCTGTTTTTCATCTGGTCGGATTCCGCGTTGTAATTCTGCAATACTCAATCCAAATGTCATTTGCAAATGAGGGTAATCTTTAAATGCTTTCCAATCCCCGCCCCATTCGAAGCCTAAATCTTTTGCGATGGATGCTACCTCAAACCAATCCGACTTGCCGTTGCCATTACCGTCAGAGTTGATGTCCCAAATAACTTCGCCAGCTTTATTTTTTAACGCATAATCAATTGCTAAGCCATAGTTATGATATGATTCTCCGCCTTTTGCATTGGTAATCGTACTTCCGCTTGTTTCTCTTCCCTGCGCATATAACTCGTTTTGCTCCTTAACGGTTCGTAAACCGTCTGTAATCACAACTTGAATATTGTTAGCGGCAGCTTTATTTATCAATGTTTCTTTTTTTTCTTTAACAATCGGATGGAGGTCAGTTGGCATTTCTTTATCGGTCTCCACGGATTGCTTCATATTATAGATAACAAATAATAAAATAAGGCCAATTAAAATAATGAACCAGGGCAGCAATGTTCGCTGAATATTTTTCATGCTGAGGCTATCTCCTTCAAAATAAAAACGATACTGACGTCATTACTCTGTGTTTAAGAAACTTTCGTAAGAATCATGTTTTTTAAACAACAAAGCATCCTTTACAAAAGCTCAAAAAATTTGATAGATAAACGGGAATAAGTGGTTTGAAATATTTATTCTCTCTCTGTAAAAAAATATCTCAGATAAATAGTCAAAAAAGCTATTTTTAAGAAACGATGCATAAGATATCGAATAAAATATATCACTAGCATAGCAAATGAATACCCATTTGCAAATAATCAACATCTCATTACGCTCTGCCAATTTTTACGTTATAATAAGAAAAAAGGAGGGATCTAATGATTACGGTACTGGCTTCCATCATTGGTTATTTAATTGGATGTTTACATGGTTCGCAATTGGTAAGTATGTATAAACGTGTGGATATCAAGAATGCTGGTGTTAAAAATGCTGGAGCATCTAATACGACAATTTTATTGGGGTGGAAGTATGGTATATTTGTAGCCCTCTTTGATATATTAAAAAGTACCTTTGCGATATTAATTGTTTTATATTTATTAAAAATGTATGGCATTAGTGGCGATGAACAGATATTACTTATTTATATTACGGCATTATTTGTCATTTTAGGTCATAATTATCCAATCACGATGAAATTTAGCGGAGGAAAAGGAACAGCTTCGCTTGTAGGAATTTTACTTGCTGTAGATTGGAAGATTGCGGTTATTGGAATTGGTCTTTTACTCGTCATTACTATTACAACAGATTATTTAGTAATCGGTGTTTTAGTGATGTACCTTTCTTTTCTTCTGTCGACCTATGTTTTCTTTGGTTTAGAGCCAACTTTAATTGTCATTTTTCTATCAATTTTAAGTATAGCGAAACATATGGAGAACTATCGCCGTATAATAACGAAGCAGGAAACGAAATTATCAAGTATGTTTCGTAAAAACTAGTTGTTAATGGAGGATATATTATTGTGGATATTGTTATTTGGATTTTAATTATTGCTTTATTTATTTTAAGCTTTGTAGGGATTATTTTCCCGATAATTCCATCTGTATTTGTGCTTTGGGGCGGATTTCTTTTATATCATTTTTTCCTTAATCCGAATGAATTGACGTTGTCGTTTTGGATTGCAATGGGAATTATCACACTTCTGTTGGTTGGCGCTGATATTATTGCTAACAGCTATTTTGTCAAGAAATACGGCGGAAGTAAGTGGGGCGAGCGTGGCGCGGCTGTTGCTGTGATTGTCGGTTCGTTTATTATCCCACCATTTGGAATTTTAATCGTCCCATTTCTTACTGTGTTTATCATCGAACTATTACAGCAACGCACCGTACAGGAGGCGTTTTGGGCTTCGTTTGGTTCATTAATCGGATTTCTTGGTGGCGCAGTTGCAAAAATAATCATTCAATTGTTTATGATTGCTTGGTTCTTAGTGGTAATTTTATTCTAAAGTTATAGCAAATTGTAGGTGGTTGTTAGTTCTTAGTGGTAGATTTATTTTAAAGTTATAACAAGCTAATGATGATTGTTTTGTTCTTTTGACGATTTTATCTAAAAGGTATCTTGTGTGCTACATAGCGTCATCAAAGAACATAACCTTTTGTAAAACATTTTAATACGAAGTGAAAGGAAGGTTTGTTTGATGAAAAAGGCACTTTTGAATGTGGATTACACCATTGATTTTGTTGCAACAGATGGTAAACTGACATGTGGAGCACCGGGACAAGCTATTGAAGACAAAGTTGTTTCATTGACCAAAGAATTTATCGAAAACGGCGATTATGTGGTGTTTGCGATCGATGCACACGAAGAAGGCGATCCATTTCATCCAGAGGCAAATTTATTCCCGCCGCATAATATTATTGGCACATCTGGGAAAAATTTATATGGCAAGCTAGCCGATGTTTATCACGAACATCAGTCTAAGGAAAATGTATATTATTTTGATAAAACAAGGTATAGCGCCTTTGCTGGTACAGATTTGGAGATTAAACTGCGCGAACGTGGTATTCAGGAACTTCATATCATCGGTGTTTGCACAGATATTTGCGTATTGCATACAGCTGTCGATGCTTATAATAAAGGCTTTGCTATTGTTATTCATAAAGATGCTGTGGCAAGCTTCAATCAGGTAGGACACGAATGGGCGTTAGAGCATTTTGCAAACACACTAGGAGCTAAAGTGGTTTAATATTTAGTGATAGATGGGAAATTGCCCCTCGGCTTTTTCTAACTTATTGGAGCAGCGCCACCGGGAAAACGTTACTCAGGACCAATGATAAGAGGTGGTTATGTACATGGAATTTACCATTCGAAGGGCGACGATAAAAGACAAAACAGACATTATAAATATTTTGCAAGCTGCAGCGCGCTGGCTTCAAAATAAAGGGATTAAACAATGGGGGTTTCTTTTAGCTGGAAATGAAGATCCTGCTATGGAAGTCGAAATTCTTGCAGGTAACACGTATATTGCAGAAATAGAAGGCCAAATTGCGGGCACCTTTATTGCTTCATGCGAGCAGAATGAGTGGGATGTGCTCATGTGGGGGGAGAAGGACGATGCTGCATGGTATATCCACCGGCTTGCTGTACATCAAAATTATCGTGGAAAACAAATTGGAAGACAGTTGCTGGAATGGATTGAAACACAATTAGTAGGTGCAAATTCTGTTCTTCGTTTGGATTGTGTTGCAGATAATCCTGATTTAATAAGCTTTTACGACCGAGCGGGATATACTTTTGTAGGAATGAAGAAGGATGGCGAAGACCGATTCGCTTTATATGAGAAGGAACTGACCATTTGAAAGTGAGTTAGCGAATTGGTAGTTGCATTCAAATGTTTCATCGGTTAATTATTTTGCTACCTCTATATTTTGAAAAATGTAAATATATCAACCTTTTTTATGCTCATCTTACTAGTAATCGGGTTCTTTAAATCTTGACTTTCCTTAGTGCAAGCTTTATAGTGTAAGTACAATTATGTCATAAAAATGTAGATGGAGATTAGTATAATGAACTGTCTTTTTTAGAGAGGAAATGGGTGGTGCAAATTTCCAAAGACAAACATTAGAACCTGCTCTGGAGTTCGCTGTCAGAAAGGCTTTTATGCTGTAAGGTAGCGCGGGTCAATCCGTTATCCAATTGAGTGTGCAATATTTTTTGCAAACAAGGGTGGTACCACCAACCTCGGTCCCTTTTCGGATGGAGGATTTTTTATGTTTACAGAGAACTTTGTTGAAATGAAAACCCTGCTGGTTGAGGACAAAGTGATTTCAGGATACAGAATGGGAGCAGGGTATAAAAAAGTTCAGCGTATTTTTTCCGCTAACACACTTTTTCAATACGGTTGACCGAAGTTAGTTTACCCTAGCAGATGAAGAGTTGGTTACGAAAATGTATATAAAATAGTTAAATGAGGTGTTTCGTTTTGGGTAAGAAAAACAAGCAGTTTGTAGAAAAAATTACCGCAATGGAAGATGATTTTGCACAGTGGTATACCGATGTCGTTAAGCAAGCAGAGCTGGTTGATTATGGTCAGGTTCGCGGAACGATGATCATTAGACCGTACGGGTTTGCAATATGGGAAAATATTCGCGATGTGTTAGATAAGAAATTTAAAGAAACAGGTCACACGAATGTTGCGTTTCCGTTATTTATTCCAGAGAGTCTGTTGCAAAAGGAGAAAGATCATGTGGAAGGGTTTGCTCCTGAAGTAGCTTGGGTTACACATGGCGGAGATGAGGAGTTGGTAGAACGTCTTGCCGTTCGTCCTACTTCAGAAGTATTGTTCTGTGATTATTACTCTAAAAATATTCATTCTTACCGTGATTTGCCAAAGCTTTATAATCAGTGGGGGAATGTTGTTCGTTGGGAAAAAACGACACGACCATTCTTACGTTCCTCCGAATTCCATTGGCAGGAAGGGCATACTGCACATGCAACAGATGAAGAAGCCTCACAAGAGACGGAACGGATGCTAGGCATTTATGCTGATGTTGTGGAGAAATATTTAGCTATTCCAGTCCTTAAAGGAAGGAAAACGGATAAGGAAAAATTTGCTGGTGCTAAATATACATTGACAATCGAAAGCCTTATGCACGATGGGAAAGCACTGCAATCTGGAACTTCTCATCACTTCGGATCAGGTTTTGCGGAAGCATTTGATATTACGTATTTAGATGAAAACGGCGATAGTCAATTTGTCCATCAAACATCTTGGGGATTGTCAACCCGAATCATGGGAGCTTTAATTATGGTCCATGGAGATAACCGCGGTTTAGTGATTCCACCTCGCATTGCCCCGACGCAAGCGATGATCGTACCGATTGCACAGCATAAGGAAGGTGTATTGGATAAAGCGTATGATTTACGTGACCAATTAAAGGATCTTGTAAGAGTAGACATCGATGCAAGTGATAAAATGCCTGGCTGGAAATTTAACGAGTACGAAATGAAGGGTATCCCAGTCCGCATTGAAATGGGACCAAAAGACATTGAAAAAGAACAAGTTGTGCTTGTCCGTCGTGATACAGGTGAAAAGGAATTTGTTACATTAGCTGAATTGCCAACGCGCTTACCTGCTTTGCTTGAGGAAGTGCAAACGAATTTATACAATCGCGCAAAAGCTCATCTACTGGAAAAAACAAATGTCGCAACAAACATGGATGAGTTTGCAACCATCTTGGAAGAGCAAACAGGCTTTATTAAAGCAATGTGGTGCGGCGATCTAGCATGTGAAGAAAAAATTAAGGAAGATACACTAGCGACGTCTCGCTGTATCCCGTTTGAACAAGAAAAAGTGGCGGATACTTGCGTATGCTGCGGGAAAAAAGCGAAGGAATTGGTATACTGGGCAAAAGCATACTAAAAGAGGGGGGCAACCCCTCTTTTTTGTTGTATAGGAAAGCATAAAATGAGGTGCTTGGGGATAACGAAATAACCGCCAATTCAGTCATATTCGATTAAAAGGGCATCACTTATTCAACCGTTAAAATAGGTGATGTCCTTTTATTTTCCCAGAATGTGGGTTACTGTAAGCCCTTCCCTTATTTCTGTGAGAAAAAATATAAAGATAAATAAGAGTTTAGGTCAAATGTTCCATTCTGTTTACCATTTATTGGAATAATTGAAAACGAATTAATTTAAGCTCTACTTATATCTTATGCTCTCTCTTTCATTTAATTTTCCACCTTAAATGAAATAAAATAATTGCATAATAATGCAAATCATGTTATAAATATACGTACACATAAATAAATATGCACATAGGTGGGAATATTATATGAAGACATTAAAGGAAGAATTAAAGTATATACACCGTGATTTATGTCATATTAGCGATCATTTATACAAGCATCCAGAGTTAGGAGATCAGGAATACCAATCCATGCAGCTGTTAATGAATTTGCTAAAGGAGCATCAATTTGAAATTGAAGCTGGAGTTGCTGGTAGAAAAACTGCTTTTAAAGCTGTATTTGATAGTGGAAAGCCCGGCCCCGCTATTGCATATTTAGCTGAATATGATGCGTTGCCCGGAGTTGGACACGGTTGTGGTCATAATCTCATTGGAACGATGAGTATAGGCGCTGGGATTATTTTAAGTAAACAGTTAACTGAAATAGGAGGTAGTGTCGTTGTATTAGGCACGCCAGCTGAAGAGACAAACGGTGCTAAAGTACCGATGAGTGAAAATGGATTTTTTGATTCTATTGATGTTGCGATGATTGTTCATCCTGGAGATCAAGCCTATGAGAGTGGTGACTCCCTTGCGATGGATGCGATCCAATTTGCTTACTTTGGCAAAACCGCTCATGCTGCAGCTGCACCGGAAAAAGGAATCAATGCATTAGATAGCGTCCTTCAGCTATTCAATGGCATTAACGCATTGCGAGAGCACCTTCCAACGGATGTACGAATACATGGAATTATAGCAAATGGTGGGGAAGCAGCTAATGTCGTTCCTGACAAAGCAGTAGCCCAATTTTATGTGCGGGCAAAAGAGCGAAAAGCGTTAAATGCAGTTGTAGAAAAAGTAAAAAAAATTGCTGAAGGTGCTGCCTTAATGACAGGTGCGACTTTAGAAGTTTCCAACTATGAATTAAGCTATGACAACATGGTAACGAATCAGGCGTTATCCAACACGTTTACGAAGCATTTAGAGCAAATAACGGCTCAACCTGTATTGCCAGCCAAACAAAGCTATGGATCGATTGATATGGGAAACGTGAGTCACGTTGTTCCTGCAATCCATCCGTATATCGGATTTGACAAGCCGGGTTTAATAGCGCACACCAAAGAGTTTGCAGATATGACCATTACAGATAAAGGGCATCAGATGATTGCTGATGGAGCATTGGCGCTTGCGCAGACAGGCTTTGAAGTGATTACAGACCCAAATCTTTTAACAGCAATTAAACAGGAATTTAACCAAAGGAAAATATAATACTACAACTTTACTACTTAGGTTATACAAATAGGATGGTAAAGACGATAATTCCCCGCGCCTTTGTTCATGTTTTCAAATAGAAATGTTGTTTTTCTGCAACAGAAAAACAAAATTTCTTATTACAGCATACAAATAGTCAACAGTTGCCTCAAAAACAGCTATTTATGCTAAAAAAATGGAAGACTAGCAGATTGTAATAATTTAGGAATCTTAAACTATAAAAATAAAAAATGGAGTGACGTAAATTGAAAAAGCAAATCCTCATGGCAGTTCTCTTTGTCATAGTAACTGGAATAATTACAGCTTGTGGAAGCAGCGATGATAAAGCATCTGGAGAAGCAGGAGAAGAGAAAAAGGTACTGAAAATGGCTACGTCAGCTGACTTCCCTCCATTTGAAACGCGTGACCCTGAAGGTAACTTTGAAGGTTTTGACATTGAATTAGGTCAAATGATTGCTAAAGAGTTAGGCTATGAATTAGAAATAGAAGATATGCAATTTGACGGATTGGTTGGAGCTCTCCAAGCTGATCGGGTTGATATGGTATTATCAGGCATGAGCGCGACCGAAGAACGTAAAAAAAATGTTGATTTTTCAACGGAATATCATCGTTCAGGAGAAAGCTTTTTAACAAACAAAGACTCTAATATTGAAACGATCGATGATTTAAAAGGAAAAACAGTCGGCGTCCAGCTAGGTTCGATTCAGGAAGAAGGAGCAAAAAAACTAGCTAAAGAATATGATTTTGAAGTGAAAGCAGTAGATAAAGCAGGGCTTCTCGTTCAAGAATTAAATGCTAATCGAATTGATGTCGGTTATATGGATAAAACCGTTGCGGCCGGTTATGCAAAAGAACAAGATTTAAAATCCTTTGATGATCCTACAGAAAGCTCACCAGGAATGGGGATCGCTTTTCCAAAGGGAAGTGATTTAGTCGACAAAGTAAATGATGTACTAGCTAAATTTGAAAAAAGTGGAAAAATGCAAGAATTAGAAGAAAAGTGGTTATCAGAGATGCAGTAAGCATGGCAATAAGCACAAAACTCTTTTAGTAGCTCGCTTTTAAGCGTAATAACTGGTAATGAGATAGTGGGAAATTTAGAAGTTGTTATTTCCGCTTAGATTAATTTTACATCGCCGAATTCCTCATGGGGGCGTTAATGGCACCTTATATTTGGCTAACGACAACATTAGATAGAAAAGCGAGGTGAGAAGGCATGAATTTGGATTTCAGCCAAATCGTGCCTTATATTCCTTTTATATTAGAAGGAATTGGGACAACATTAAAATTCGTCAGTACATCCATTGTTATTGGATTTATTTTAGGTACATTATTAGCTTTATGCAAAGTAACCAAAGCTCCGGTGCTAAAACCCTTTGCGGACGCGTACACTTCGATTTTCCGTGGGACACCACTGATTTTGCAATTAATGATTATTTACTATGCTGTTCCACAATTAACAGGTTATGACATATCCGCATTTATATCTGCCGTTCTTGCGTTTGGGTTAAATTCTGCTGCCTATATTTCCGAGATTATTCGTGGGGGGATTCAAGCAGTTGATAAAGGACAAACAGAAGCAGCAGAAGCATTAGGTATCCCTTATCGTCCCATGATGGCAAACATCATTTTGCCGCAAGCATTTAAAAATATATTGCCAGCAATGATGAATGAATTCATTACGTTAACAAAAGAATCCGCACTTGTATCTACGATCGGCTATTTGGATTTAATGCGTCGTGCGCAAGTAGTTGGGTCAGACTTATACCGTAATTTTGAACCACTATTATTTGCAGGGTTGATTTATTGGGTGATGGTCTTTATCCTTACACAACTTGGTAGAGTACTAGAACGGAGGCTTCGGCAAAGTGATTAAAGCAGAAAACATAACCAAAAAATTTGGCAAACAAACGGTACTTCATAGTATATCTACAACCATTAAGCAAGGAGAAGTTGTTGCTGTTATTGGTCCATCGGGATCTGGTAAATCCACATTTTTACGTTGCCTAAACTTATTGGAAAGTCCTACGGAAGGAAAAGTTTGGCTTAATGACCAGGAAATCACTGCTCCGAAACGGAACAAATTAGCTGTCCGAAAACATATCGGAATGGTTTTCCAGCATTTTCACTTATTCCCGCATATGACGGTTCTGGATAATGTAGCTTATGCACCACAGAAAGTAAAAGGTATATCCAAGCAAGAAGCACACCAAACAGCAAAAAAACTGCTAGCAAAAGTGGGATTAACGGATAAAGAACAAGCATATCCGAACCGTTTATCTGGGGGTCAAAAGCAGCGTGTGGCCATTGCTAGAGCATTAGCTATGGAGCCAGAAACCATGCTATTTGATGAACCAACATCAGCACTCGATCCAGAAATGGTAAAAGAAGTGCTCGAAGTGATAAAAGATTTAGCTAATACTGGTATGACGATGATCATAGTTACCCATGAGATGAATTTTGCAAAGGAAGTCGCCGACCGCATTATGTTTTTGGATCAAGGGAGACTAATTGAGGAAGCAGAACCAACAGCGTTTTTCCACGAACCGGCAACAGAGCGAGCAAAAGATTTTCTGGCAAAAGTGTTGTAGGCAGTAGAAGGGATTAGTAGGAATTTGAAAACGAGCGAAAAAGGAGAGGTGCTCGAGGGGCGTGGTCGAGATAGAGTCGGGTATGCTTGAATTATATTTGATCATACTTCAGAAGCCCCCCGACCAATTCGATTTAAGGTGCTCAAAGTAAGGTTAATTATACCGAATTACAATTGAATTCTAATGTATCCCGTATATAATGCTTAATAGATACGACAAATGATAGTGAAATTATTAGTTATAAAAAAGCAATTACATTCAATTCGGATAAATTAGATGAAATTTGGAAGTAGTTTGTAAAAAGGTGTATGTTAAGGAAAATGCAAAAGCTTGGATTTTAGTCCAAGCTTTTTCTATGCGTTTGGGGAGCGCCTAGAAAACGAACTCTTTTTACACAACGTTAGATTTGAATATTGCTTTTTTTATTTTTTCAAGGTAGCTTCGATATCTTTTTTTATTTGTTCAGGCTTCGTTTGCGGTGCGTATCGATTAATAACCTCGCCCTGTTTATTGATTAAAAATTTGGTGAAATTCCATTTAATTTGCTTTGTAAACATACCTTTTACTTCTTCTGTAAGATACTGAAATAAAGGATGTGCCTGTTCTCCCTTTACATCAATTTTACGAAACATGGGAAACGTCACGCCATAATTCAATTGACAGAACTCCGCAATTTCCTCTTCCGAGCCAGGGTCTTGGTTGTTAAATTGATTGCAAGGAAATCCAAGCACATAAAAGCCTTGACCTTTAAAGGTATCATATAGTTGCTGCAGCCCTTTGAATTGTGGGGTAAAGCCGCATTTGCTCGCAGTATTTACAATAAGAAGCACGTTCCCTCGATAATCAGCAAGTGATGTTTCTTTCCCGTCGATTGTTTCTACTTGGAAATCATAAACAGACATAAACACCCTCCTTTTAGAAAAAGGATAGCAATAAGCGAGAAAGCTGTCAAAAAAACATATTTTTGTTTTTATCATGTTTTTTGCCATCCAATGTATCTCCATAAAAAGTCCTGATTTTAGGTAATTGATTTTGTTTCAAATAATTGTGAAAGTGTCTATTAAATGTCTGTTATTATAGATGAAAATAATTGAATTTATAAGAAAAAAATACTATGATAGTAATGCTTGATTCATTTTCATTACTAAAGTAGCGGTTCCTAAGTTATAGGATAATAGAACTAATCACGCAGTATTGCTGACAAGTTTTGTTTTTATCCCGTATATAAGGTGCTGTAAGACTCCCACTCAGGAGTTGGATAATTCTACTGCTGCTCAAAGTGGGAGATAACAGGACCTAAAATCCAGATTCGTTTATTAACAATCAGTGGGGATGAGTGGAACCCTTGCTGATTGAAGATACACTTTATCTGTTCCATTGAAATGGCTCTATTTCTGTTCGTTATTTCACAAAAATGACAATACGGCATAACAGAGATTGTTGCCGAAATTACCACCAGAAGGTACGTGCTATTAGTTGTCCCCCTTTAATAAAGCCATCCATCACTATATAAGAAGGAGAAAGATAAATAATGAGAAATTTGAAAATAGCCAAGAAATTCGTGTTACTTGTTACTTTGGCTGTTCTTTTATCTACTATCGTAGGTATAGTAGGATTTACATATTTACATGATATGGCAGATGATTCTAAAGAAATGTATGACAAATATTTACTTTCCATTGACAAGCTTGGGAAGATCCAAAAAAACAATGCCACTATTGATGCTTATTCAATGGAAGCCATGATGACAAATGATCAGAATAAATATAATGACCTAATTAAACGTATTGACGAACTAGTGATCGAAAGTAAAAAAATGGAGACTAAAGATTTATTTCCCAAAAAGATTATAGATACGGATGGATATAATATGTTATTAGATGATTATATTCGGGGGAGAACTACTGCTCTTAAATTAGCAAAAGATGATAAAAAGGGAGGGTATAAATATTATGTAGATCATGTTATGACCAAACGTATGGAATTAGACAATATAATGACGAAAATCCAAAAGTACTTTTCTAATAAAGCGAGTGATATTAACAAAAAAAATCAAACTCATTTACAAGAAGTAAACATGATTTTTATCATTATAACTTTAGTGGGGATCGTTGTCTTTATTGCTGTTAGCTTATGGATTGTTAAATCGATTATAAAGCCAGTTAAACACTTACAATATGTAATGGGGGCTGCTGAACAAGGCAAATTAGTAACGGGCGATTACAAAGCAAATGATGAATTTGGTCAACTAGTTTCTTCTTTTAATGCTATGATAACTAGAATTAGAGATTTACTATGGTCTATTCAGGAAGGAGCAGAAAATGTGGTTTCTTCTTCTGAACAATTAACTGCCAGCGCTCAGCAAAACACACAAGCGTCAGAGCACGTTGCTTCTGCGATTCAAGAAATAGCAGCAGGATCGATGGGACAAATGGATCATATTGAGGAAACTGCTCATACGATGAATACGATGGTAGCTAGCTTTCAAAAAATAGCGGATCAAACGACGGTAATTTCAGCTCATGCAGAAGAGACCACGCAAATGTCTGTAAAAGGGAAGGAATCTATGGATGAAGTAGTAGAGCAAATGGAAACCATTGATAGGAATGTGGTTCGATTAGGAAAAACCATCCATAATCTAAGCCGAAGCTTGACAGAAATCGATACCATAAACCAAACCATTACCGATATAGCGACCCAAACGAATTTGCTCTCTTTAAATGCGGCCATTGAAGCGGCTAGAGCTGGAGAACACGGCAAAGGTTTCTCTGTTGTTGCCGAAGAAGTAAGAAAGTTGGCAGAACAATCCAGTCAGTCAGCTGAGCAAATCACTCGTTTAATTGAAACCATTCAGTACGAAACAAATGAAACGATGGATTCCATGAACATAACAAAACAAGTAGTAGAAACAGGAACGAATGTAGTTCATGACACTGGAAGTATGTTTAGCAAAATTGAAAGTACATTTCATGATATTTTCAATGACTTCTCTCAAATTAGTACAGATGTTAATCATCTTTCATCTGGGGCAATAAGCCTGCAAACATCCATGAATGGGATTAAAAAAATTGCGGAACAGGCAGCGGAACAAACACAAACCGTATCTGCTGCAACAGAAGAACAACTTGCATCTATACAGGAAATCGAATCCTCTTCAGAAAACTTAGCGAAAGTTTCCGAAGACCTACAACAGCTTGTAAATAAATTTGAATAAACGGAGCAAGCACTGGATAAATAAACTTAATCATCTTCGTCTGTTTTTCAAAGAATGAATCAAAATATAGAGCTCATGCGGATACATTATCACGTTAATCAATGCTTTTTGAAGATAAGAAAAGGGCTGGTTATCTTGATAATAAGGGTAACAATTTACGAGCGAATTTCAGAGGAAGAATCATGTTCTAACCCGCATGGTTATTGGTTTTTTTTTATTAAAAAACTTGCTTTCCCCTGTCTACTAATAATGATTTTAAGCAACCACACTTATAACCAATATTAGACGAAAGGGAGAGCAAGTTGTTTTTCTTGTTCTAAAGGTATTAATTTATATGGATAAATATACACAGAAAAAGAAGAAAAATCAAGTGTTAGTTAATTATATTCAATCTTTTGTATCGGAAAACAGTTTAGAATTGATTAAAGAATGTAATACATTCATGATGTTTGCGAGTGATGAGTCATTGGAGAACAAAAAACAAGATAAAGGGAACTCTTGTAAAAATCGCTTTTGTCCAATTTGTGCTTGGAAAAAGGCAAGAAAAGATGCATTGGCACTTTCGATTATGATGAAGTATATCAAAAAAGAACATGAAAAAGATTTTATTTTTCTCACGTTAACGACTCCGTTCATGAAGAAATCAAACAGTATAATAAGTCCTTTCAAAAATTAGTGAAAAGAACGGAAGTAAAACGAATTGTAAAAGGATATGCTAGAAAGTTAGAAGTTACATACGATAATCATAGAATCATATCAAAAAAAATGTATAAACAAAGACAAGCATATTATGATAAACGGGGTCTTCGTGTGGGAGATAATAACCCGAATTATGATACATATAATCCGCATTTCCATGTGTTAATTGCAGTAGATAAAAGCTATTTTAATAATGCTAGATTGTATATTAAACGATTTAGATGGCTTGAATTATGGCAGGAATCTACCAATAATACTGAAATTACACAAGTAGATGTTCGAAAGGTGCGGGAAAATAGCAAAAGAGAAGTTTCTGAGCTTGTGAAGTATTCCGCAAAAGATACTGACTATCTTGTAGATAAGCATGTATTTGAAGTTTTTTATAAATCGTTAAAAGGAAAAAGACTTATTGTTTATTGGGGTTTATTTAAAGATGCGTTAAAGAAATTTAAAAATAGGGAACTCGACAAATACAAGGAACTTGATCAAACCGAATATGTGTATGCATTAATGTATAACTGGGGAAAGGGAAATTATGTTTGAAGGAACAAAGAGAATTAACAGAAGAAATGAATTAATAGATGAATTGAAAATAGAAGAATAGCATTCGCTACTCTTCTATTTTTTTTCCTCATCATTTTTAGATGCTTTAAAATTACGGTAAATAGTATATCCAACAATTACAAACAAAAATACAATTCCATAACCTATCTTTAAATTCAACCAATACGTAGACAAAATTAATGTTATAGCAATAATAAAAATTAGTTTTAAGCTTGATTTATGATATTTATTCATTTAATTTAATCTATACCTCACTACTACTAAATTTGGTTCAAAATTCTTTAATATACACTATGCTTAGAATTAGCTTCTTTAATGCATTTATAATTCATAACTCCAAATGCAGCGATAAGACCAGGAACAGTAAGTTTTGCACCGGTTTTAGCTAGCTCTTTGGCTGCTTTTCTAAAGCTTCCAGAAAATAAAGCAGCTATAGTTGTAGAAAGTGCCGCAACTCCATATTTATCTTTTAGGTATTTTTTTGCACAAGAATTTCTAGCTTTTACCCATTTAGGATTTAATGCTGAAGATGCAGCACGCATTATTGGTATATCAGCATAAGTTTTATTTGTTAATAATCCCGCTTTTTCAAGTTCTACTTTTACTTTTTCGTATTCTTGATTGTCTTTTAATTCTTTTTCTAACTGATCTTCATTAATCAAAATTGAACTATCTGTTTGAGTAACAGCACTATTATCCAGTGCTTCTAGAATCTCCACTGCATTTTTGACAGTAACATCAGACGAGTTAACAGAAGAAGCACTAACTGGTGGAATACTTGTGAAAAATAATAACACAGAGAGAAAAACTAATCCTGATTTCAATAAAAAATTTTTTGACTTAACCACATAAATCATCTCCTTTTAATTAAAGCATAACAGATTTATACGGTTAAAATCTTAAATTTACATTTTATTTACAAAAATGTAATAACTTATATTAATTGCATTCTTTTTCTATATTACTTAATTCTTTTTTGCATTAAAACAATCTAATTTATGAAACAGCCCTTTTCATTAAGCTTTCATTTTTAGGCTTTCGCCAATTGCCTCAAGTCGGGTTTCTACTTCTGCTTCAGAAAGCTCATGCTCTTTTACATATAAGTTTCGCGCGCTTACACGACATTCATGTGTGCAGCCTCGTAAATATTTATGCTCATTTTCTTCGGAGCAGAGAATTTGTTTATTACATTCTGGATTCGCACAATTGACGTATCGCTCACACGGCTCACCGTCAAAATAATCCACACCAACAACGACATGCTCTTTGCGATTAATCGGAACTGAAATGCGTTCATCGAACACATAACATTTCCCGTCCCATAATTCGCCTTGTACTTCCGGATCCTTTCCGTATGTCACAATTCCGCCGTGTAATTGGTTCACATCTTCGAATCCTTCTTCCTTTAACCAACCGGAGAATTTCTCACAACGAATGCCGCCTGTACAATACGTTAGAATTTTCTTATCCTTAAACTCGTCCTTATGCTTGCGAATCCAATTTGGTAACTCGCGAAATGTTTTAATATCAGGACGAACAGCGCCGCGGAAATGACCTAAATCATATTCATAATCGTTACGTGCATCAATAACGACCGTATCTTCCTCCTGCATTGCTTCGTAAAATTCTTTAGGAGACAAATAGTTCCCCGTTACTTCATGTGGATCAATATCATTTTCCAGACGGAATGTTACTAATTCCTTCCGTGGGCGAACGTGCATCTTCTTGAACGCGTGACCGTTATGCGCATCAATTTTAAACACCATATCTGCAAAACGAGAGTCACCATGCATCATATCCATGTATGCCTTCGTTTGCTCCTTCGTCCCAGATACCGTTCCGTTGATCCCTTCATGAGCAACAAGAATTCTGCCTTTTAGTCCTAAATCCTTACAAAACTTCAAATGTTCCGCTGCATAACCCTCAGGGTCTTCGATGTGAACATAATGATAATACAATAATACTTCATACTCCATATTGCCTTCCATGTTGTTTACCACCTATCATTTATATTTGCAAGATACAAATGTATGGTAGTCGTTATTCATTTTTTCTATCTTGCAATTGTACATTGTAGCATGTTTTTTAGACATATTCTAGTTTGTGAAATAATGTACAACTTTTATTTGTGCAAAATTAGTTTAAAGAGGAGTTTTCTTACGTACGTACTATTAACTAATTAAAAGTCATGGTGTTTTTTTTCTTTTGGTATATATTTTTTTCAAGCATTTTAACATCACTATGATCTCTCGTAAAGGTACCCCGCACATATGTGTTTGTGGCAAAGCGTACGGAATAAGTTTTATTGGGTTTCCCACTTCTTTTCATTGTTAACTTGTGATCGTAAATATTCTCTGTAGTAGGGGGTACCCAGAATATTTATATATGTAAGTAGGACTAGACAGAGATACATACTAAAAGTCACCTTTTTGTTGTGAACGATTCCACACTTCCAGCAATAGCCACGTTCGGCTTCATCGCTTAGCAACGATGCGACTTTAGAGATGCGCCCTACGATAAGATAAGGTCTCATCGGTTCGTCACTAAGAGGAAGACCGATGAAAAACTGGCTTACCAGACGTCGGTATACCCTTATTTTAGTGGGATTCCTTTATCCCGGATATAAGGTGCTGTATACTCCCACTTCAAGAATGGAAGCGGTGAGGTCGAAGTGGGAGGTAACAGCTCCTAAATCCCCGACTCGTTCAACTAACCATCAGCGGGGATGAAAAAAAACCCGCTGATGGAACGTTCACTTTATCTTTAGTTGATTTGTTCCATTCGCTACGTTGCTAAACGGGCGCCCCGCTCCTTTGTTCTTAACAAATAAATAAAAAACATCACATAAAAAACGAAGATTAATTGAAATAAACAAAAATAAACAAAAAAATAATATTTGGTTTTATTGACTTTATTCATCCGTTAAAATAAAATTAAATATAACAATATGTGAATCAGTGAACATATTGTTTAGGCAATTTTCTTATAATAAATTGGAATTAGGAGGGATACATATGTCAAAGGTTTTATATGTACCAAGTATTAATTTAATAGGTAGAGGCTGCTTAGCTGAAGTTGGACCATTTATTGAAGAGTTAGGGTTTAAGAAAGCCTTATTAGTAACAGACAAATTTTTAAATGAAAGTGGAATTGCTCAAAGGGTATTAGATCAATTAGACAAAATTGGTGTTTCCTATGTTGTTTATGATGAAGTAAAGCCAAATCCAACAACTAAAAATGTTCATGATGGGGTGGAAGTGTTTAAGAATAACAATTGTGATTTTATAATTTCTGTTGGTGGTGGATCACCTCAAGATGCCGCCAAAGGAATAGGACTAGTTGTAACAAATGGTGGACATGTGCGTGATTATGAAGGAGTCGGAAAGACAAAATATAAAGCGGTTCCAACAATTGCAGTGAATACAACTGCGGGTACTTCTGCTGAATACACGATTAATTATGTTATTACTGACGAAGATCGAGAAGTAAAGATGGTTATGGTAGATAAAAATAGCTTGGTTACTATTACAGTGAATGACCCTGAATTAATGATGGGAAAACCAAAAGACCTTACTGCTGCTACAGGAATGGATGCGTTAACACATGCTATGGAAGCTATTGTTACTCCTGGTGCATATCCAATTACAGATGCAACAGCACTGGCTGCAGTAGAAATAATCTTTGAATACTTACCGCGCGCAGTAAAAGATTCCACTGATATTGAAGCTCGAGAGCAAATGGTTTATGTTATGTTTTTAGCTGGTGTCGCATTTAATAATGCTGGATTAGGGTATGTGCATGCAATGGCGCATCAACTTGGAGGTGTTTATGATCTGCCTCATGGGGTGTGTAATGCGATGCTTTTACCAATTGTAGAGCGAGAAAATGCTAAAAGAGATCCTAGTAAGTTTCGTGCAATTGCAAAGGCTGCAGGTATTGATATTACAGATAAAACAGATGAACAGTGTGCAAGTGCAGTGATTAAAGCGATTAAGAAATTGTCTAATGAAGTTGGTATCCCAAGCAAGCTTTCAGAACTGGGTGTTAAAGAAGTAGATCTTGAAAAATTAGCCAATAATGCTATGAAGGATGCTTGTGCACCTGGAAATCCATTTCAACCAACTAAAGATGAAGTTATCTCCATGTTTAAAGAAATATTGTGAAAGATAGATAAATTTATCACCATATATAAGGTGCTGTAAAACTCCCACTTCAGGAGTTGGATAATCTGTATAGCAACAAGTCTGTGGGAGATAACAGTACCTAAATACCTGATTCGTTTATCTAACAATCAGTGGGGACGAATGAAAACCTCCACTGATTGAACTTTATAAAACCGTTCTCTGGGTCAATTCAGTGAGGACATAGTTATTAATAGCCTAATTTTTTAGTGGAATTAGGCTTTTTTGCTTAGGAACTAAAATTATTTATACATTGTAGAGCCTAGTTAAAGTGCTCCATCTGTATAAAACGTCAATTTTATTCAGCGGTAAGTTATCGTCAGATTGAATTTAATAGAAGGCCGACTAAAAGTTGATCTGCAATCACAAGCGTCGATATACAGATATACCATTGTTTGGCGTGTCCTCTTTATTGCGAATGTAAGAATCCGTATTTTTCTCATTTCAAAAATCTGCTTATGATTTTGCGTAATGATGAGAAAAATGGTTCCTAAATCCTAGTTTGTTCAAGTTGGAAGGCTATGCCAGCGTGCATTGCCGTAGAAAAAGCGTTCTGATTTTTAAAGGACGAGGAAAGCTTCGTGAATAAGCACCGTGATATTTTCAAGGACATGGAAAACTCCTTAAACTGAAGCTCTCCTTAAACTTGTCAAGTATTTAGTTTGGACATCATTAACTGAGCAATTTTAGTATTTGGTTTCCTATAATGAAACGTTGTCCTGTTGATATTATTTTCGTTAGTTGAATGAGGAAATTATTTTTATGTACAATGGATCATACTTTTTTCTGGTTAAACACAAAAAACAATAAAAACAAACATTAAAATAAATAAACAAATATAAATAAAACTAATATATGTTGACTTTTTGTTTGTTTAGCATTATGATGAACATGTAAGTGAAATGTAATCGTTCTCATGAGGCGTTATTTTCTTTATTAAAATATTGAAAAGGATGATGTTGAATGATTAGAAAAGCTTTTGTTATGACTGTTTATCCTGATCAACAAGAGGAATACAAGAAGCGTCATCAAGAAATTTGGCCTGAAATGGTTGATGAACTTCGAAAGCATGGTGCAAGAAACTATTCTATCTTTCTAGATGAAGTAAGCAATAAATTATTTGGCTATGTTGAAATTAAAGATGAACTACTATGGGAAAAAATATCAAAAACAGAGATAAATAAAAAATGGTGGGATTATATGAAGCCTATTATGGAAACGAATTCAGACAACAGTCCGGTAACGGTTGATTTAGAAGAAGTATTCCATATGGATTAAAATAGGAGGAAAGGCTAATGAGTAAAAGAAGGTTCGCAGCAAAGGAAGTCACAGGTTGGAAGGCTACTATAGCAATTTCGATGGCAAATTACATTGAAGCTGGATCTATCATTGCGGCTGCTAGCAGCCTAACAATGTGGCAAGCGTATCTGCAAATAGATAGTATTGGTGTTGGCTTATTAAGTGCATTAAGCGCGAATGCTTTAGGTGCAGCTTTAGGTGCGTTGATTGGCGGTCCTTTAACTGATAAATATGGCAGAAAACTAATTTTTAGCTATGATTTATTAGTCTATATGATTGGTGTTCTCTTAATTGCAGTTTCCGTAAATTTTCCAATGTTACTTCTCGGAACAATCATTACTGGAATTGCGGTAGGTGCTGGTGTTCCAGTTTCTTGGACATATATAGCTGAAGAATCACCAGAAAGTAAGCGGGCTGCGCATGTTGGAACAGCACAGTTAGCATGGTCAATTGGTCCAATGATTACATTTGCTTTAGCAGTTCTACTAGCACCATTAGGTTTAATGGGGTCAAGAATTATTTTTTTCCATCTCTTTATAATAGCGGGTATTTCTTTATATATTAGACGCGGTCTCCCTGAATCAAAGATTTGGGAAGAGCAACAAGCCAAAGATTTGAAAGACAGAAGTAAGGGCATTAAACAAAGAAGCTCTTTTAAAGAATTAATTTCGTTAAAACCAAATAGGGAAGCATTGTTTTTATTATTAGGCATTTACTTATTTTGGAATTTAACCGCTGGTGCAATGGGCTACTTTATGCCTTATATTTATGAAAATGTAGGCGGATTAAGTAACCAACAAGCTAATTTACTTCAAGCATTCTTATGGATGTTTACCGTAATTACTACTTACCTGATATTTATGAAGTTAGGAGATAAATATAGCCGCAAATTAATATTTGGTATCGGTGCTTTGATGGGAGTCATAGCTTGGATCATCCTTACTTTTATGCCGATGACATGGCCAACCCTAATTTCATTTGTTGTCCTATGGGGATCTGCTGCTGGAATAGGTGCTCAAGCATTTTACGCATTATGGACAAGTGAATTATTCCCTACAAGATATCGTGCTACAGCACAAGGCTGTATGTATTTTATTGTTCGTACAGGTATTGCCTTATGGTCGTTTATATTACCAACAATTATGGCAACTCTTGGATTTAAAGTTGCAGGTATCGTAATGATTGTTTTTCTTGTAATTCATATGGTAATTGGTATTATACTTGCGCCAAATACGAGAGGAAAATCATTACGTCAAATAGAGGAAGAACGTTATGGGAACTTAACAACATCAGAAGAACACTATACGGTGTAAAAATTTTTAGATAAACAAAACATAATAAATAAACATAAATATTTATTTGTGTTGATTTTTGTTTATTAATATTTGAATATCATTTATTATAGTTAAATAAGGTTGAATTCGTATAGCGATTACTATAATCTGATGTATTCTTGCAAAATTGGAAGGTGAGATCATGCATTCTTGCAGTTTGGCAGTAGATATAGGAGCTTCAAGTGGCAGAGTAATTGCCGGATTTTTACAAGATAAGAAAATTATTTTAGATGAAGTTTATCGATTTGAGAATAGATTAATTCAAAAGAATGGATATTTTTGCTGGGATATAGAGAAGCTGTTTGCAGAAGTAAAAAAAGGAATTCACCTGACTAAAAAGAAAGGCTTAATACCAGTAAGTATTGGTGTCGATACATGGGCGGTTGACTTTGTTTTATTAGATGAAAATGACGAACTGCTAATGGATGCTGTTTCGTACCGTGACCCAAGAACAGACGGCATGTTGGATGAGGTATTTTCAATATTTAGTAAAGAGCTTTTATATTTAGAGACTGGAATACAGTTTCAAAAATTTAATTCTATTTATCAGCTATATTATGTAAAGAAAAAATATCCAGAGCTATTAGAAAAAGCAAAAACGTTCTTAATGATTCCCGATTACTTTCATTATTTATTAACTGGAGTAAAAGTAAATGAGTATACCAACGCAACGACAACACAGTTGATTAATGCTTTTACTAAGAAATGGGATAGAGATTTATTGAAAAAATTAGAAATAAATGATCAAATATTTCAACAGATTTTGCTCCCAAAAGAATCTATCGGTCGCTTAAGACCACAATTAGTTGAAGAATTTGGTTTTGATATGGAGGTAATACTCCCGGCTACACATGATACTGCATCAGCTGTACTTGCTGTTCCGGAAACGGATGAAACAATCTTTATCAGTTCAGGAACATGGTCACTGATGGGCGTTGAAAACCGCTTTCCTATATGTATTACAAAAGCATTAGACTATAATTTTACGAATGAAGGTGGGTTTGATTATCGCTATCGTTTTTTAAAAAACATCATGGGGCTTTGGATGATACAAGAGGTGAAACGAAATTATAAAGATCAATATAGTTTCGCTGATTTTTCTGACATGGCTGCAAAAGAAAAGGATTTTTATGCCATTGTTGATGTAGATGATGACCGATTTTTAAAACCAAATAATATGATTAGGGAAATTCAATTGTATTGTAAGGAAACAGGGCAATCCGAACCAACAACACCGGGACAAGTTGCGAAGTGTGTATTTGATAGTTTAGCAATCAGTTATAAAAATACGATTGAACAGATTGAAGAAATTTACGAAAAGAATTTTAATCAAATAAATATTATTGGCGGAGGTTCTAAAAATAAGCTTTTAAATCAATTAATTTCAGACATAACAGAAAAGGAAGTAATTGCAGGACCGTCAGAGGCAACAGCAATTGGAAATATAATATCTCAACTAATTGCGTTAGAGCAAATTGAAGATATTCATGAAGCCCGAAACATCATAAAGAATTCCTTTGTATTAAAAACGTTTAGAAAGAGAGAAGGAGGAAAATAATATGTCTACATTTGAAAACTATCAACTTGCAAAAGCACAGTATGAAAAATTAGGGGTAGATGTTGAAGAAGCGCTAAATCATTTAAAACAAGTACCTATCTCCATTCATTGCTGGCAAGGAGATGACATTTCCGGGTTTGAGGTAAACCAGCAAGAACTATCAGGGGGAATCGACGTAACCGGTAATTATCCAGGGAAGGCGAGGACACCTGAAGAACTAAGGAATGATTTGGAAAAGGCACTTTCTTTAATACCGGGTAAGCATCGAGTTAACTTACATGCCATTTATGCTGAGACGAATGGAGAAGTTGTTGAAAGAGATAAATTGGAACCAAAGCATTTTAAAAAATGGGTGGAGTGGGCAAAAAGTCATGACCTGGGATTGGATTTTAACCCAACTTTATTTTCACATCCAATGGCAGCAGATGGCTTAACACTATCTCATCCAAATAAAGAGATACGGGAATTCTGGATTCGTCATGTTATTGCTTGCCGAAAAATTGGTGAGTATTTCGGAAGAGAATTAGGTACTCCTGCACTAACAAATATTTGGATTCCTGATGGATATAAAGATATCCCGAGTGATCGTTTAACACCAAGAAGAAGATTAAAAGAATCATTAGACAAAATTTTTTCTGTGCAAATAAATGAAAAATATAATGTGGATGCTGTAGAGAGCAAATTATTTGGAATAGGCTCAGAAGCGTATGTCGTAGGCTCACATGAATTCTATTTAGGTTATGCCTTAAAAAATAACAAATTATGCTTATTAGATACGGGACATTTCCATCCAACAGAAGTGGTTTCTAATAAAATCTCTGCAATGCTTTTGTTTAGTGATGAATTAGCTCTACATGTTTCAAGACCCGTACGTTGGGATAGCGACCATGTGATTATTTTAGATGATGAATTGCGCGAAATTGGGTTAGAAATTATCCGTAATGAGGCGTTAAATAAAGTAAGGATCGGGCTTGATTTCTTTGATGCCAGCATTAATCGTGTAGCAGCTTGGACAATCGGAACAAGAAATATGATTAAGTCACTATTATATGCCTTACTTACTCCAAATGATTATTTAAGAGATTTACAAGAAAAAGGCAATTTCACAGAAAGGTTAGCCTTGATGGAAGAGCTTAAAACATATCCTTTTGGTGCAATTTGGGATTATTACTGTGAAGGAATGAAAGTTCCTACAGGTATGGCATGGCTTGACGAAGTTAACAAATATGAAGCAGCTGTCCTCACAAAAAGAGACTAATCTTAAAACATTTTTAAAATTTTTACTAAATGTAATGAACAACTTTCGGTAATTATTTATCGATATAGAATTTTTCAGAGGAAGGAACAGACATATGAAAGAAGTAAATGGAAACAAACAGGCAATTTTAGATGCGCCATTCGTACGCGAGATGATACAGAATACTTATGATATGTGGCGTCTTGGTTGGGACGAGTTAAATGGTGGAAATATTAGTTATCTGTTAAACGAAGAGGAAGTCACACCTTATTTAAATAAGGATCAAGTAATTCGCACCATACAACTAGACTATCCAGTTACTGAACTCGCTGGTAAATACTTTATAGTTACAGGATCAGGGAAATACTTTCGGTTTATTAAAGATGATCCAGAGGAATCTTTGGGTATATTGCGAATAAGTTCTGATGGAAAAGTGGTTGAACTATTATGGGGACTTGAAGGAAATAGTCAGCCTACCAGTGAACTTCCATCTCACTTTATGAGCCATATTTCCAGGTTGAAGCAAAATCCTGACCATCGAGTCATTATGCATACGCATACGACAAATCTTATAGCAATGACATTTACACATGAATTAGATGAAGTAAATTTCACAAGAACGCTGTGGAAAATGTGTACCGAATGTCTAGTTGTTTTTCCAGAAGGTGTAGGTATTTTACCTTGGATGGTACCTGGAACAGATATAATCGGGGAAGAAACGGCTAAAAAAATGAAAGAGTTTCGCTTAGTTATTTGGCCGCATCATGGAATTTTTGGAGCGGGTAAGTCCCTTGCGGAGGCATTTGGATTAATTGAAACAGTGGAGAAGGCGGCGCAAATTTACATGTTAGTTAGTTCCCATCAAGGCGGGATTAAACAGGATATTAAAGATGAACAATTAAGAGATTTAGCGAAGCGATTTGCTGTTACTCCACCTGAGAAGTATTTCTTATAATAATTGAAAAAATGGGCAAATGAATGAGCAAAGGTTTTTTCCTTTGCTCATAAATTTTTTAGATATAGAATAAAAAGAAAAGGTATGTAACAAGCGAAAATATAACATGCTGGTTGTATTCTAAACCATTTATATTATAATAATATTTGGATATACATCATTTTTTTGGTATATTTTTAGTAAGAAAGTTGGGATATCATGCTTATAGCAGAAAGGCAACAAAATATTGTAAGAGTTGTAAATGAACGAAAAAGTGTCCGTGTTTCGGAATTAAGTGAGATATTCTCTGTTACAGAAGAGACGATTCGTAGGGATTTAGAAAAGCTTGAAAAAGAGAAAAAGTTATTAAGAAGTCATGGTGGCGCTATAAGTATGAACCCCAGTGATTCACTTGAGATTCCTTATAAAGAACGAGAGATAATAAACGTTGCTGAAAAGCAGAATATAGCTTTAGAAGCGGTTAAGCTTGTAAAAGAGGGAGATAATATTATTCTCGATGCTAGCACAACGGCATGGTATATGGCTAAATCTCTACCTGACATACCAATCACAGTACTTACAAACTCTATAAAAGTTGCTATGGAATTAGGTGATAAAAAACAAATCACCGTAATTTCAACTGGTGGAGCATTGCTTGGAAAATCATTATCCTTTGTTGGACCACTTGCTGAGGCGTCTTTAAGTAATTATTACGTAAATAAAGCGTTTATATCATGTAAAGGTTTGCAAATTGAAAGAGGAATTAGTGAATCTGATGAACAGCAAGCGAAAATAAAGAAAAAAATGATAGAAAGTACTTCGCAGGTATATATCATGGTTGATTATAGCAAAATAGGTAAACAGGCATTTTCTTTAATAACCGGTATAGAAGATGTTGATTATATCATTACGGATACTAAGGCTGATAAGGTGTCTGTACAGAATTTAAAAGAAAAACAGTTAAATGTAATTATAGCGCAAGACTCAATCAATACTTAAATCATTTAAATAATGAGTCAATTTCATAATTGCTCTTTTTAAAAATACAAAGACTAACAGAATTTTAAAATTGTATTTTAAAAAACAGAAATCATGTAGCTTGTTGCTGATTGAATTGGGCATTTATACGATCTACTGCTAGTTTTGAAGCGTTATAAATAAGTGTAACCATATCAAAATGGACTTTCGCACGTTCTCCAGTACGATAACGAACATGGTTAAGCTGAAAGAATTCCTTGAGATAGGCATTCACACGTTCTACAGCAGTACGACGTTTGAAAATGTTTTTCCAAGCCTCTGAACCGCGAGCTGGAGCGGTATATTTCCGAAGGTCTTGGGTTATTTTTACTTTATAAACCTTTTGACAGATGCCTTCGTTGGCTAAAGGACAATCATTACATTCTTTTGGTCTCGTGTATTTTAATGTCTCATACTTAGAATCAAAGCTATCATAACGATAAGAATGCTCACGAAAACAGGTTGAGGAAAAGTGCTTATCATAACCAAGAGGCTCCCCTTCATTTCGCTTGTTGTAAGCAATCACAGATTGTTGGCCCATTCGATGTACTTGTTCGTAAATCGGTTCATAATCATAACCAGCATCCATTGTGTGGTACTGTAAAGATAGTTGAGGAAAGCGTTCATGAAGTCCCTTCAGTAATGGGATAGCTGCCTTTCCATCATTTAAACTTCCTGATGAAAAGAGAGAATCTAAAATGTATTGACTAGATGTGCCAACGACTAAGTGAGCCTTGTAGCCAAACCAAAAGACATTCTTTCCTTCCGAATTCTTTTTCACTCCCCACTTGGGATCTTGAGGAACTCCGGCACGTAATTCAGCTAGAGGAACATCTAATTGTGCTTCTATTTTCTTTTCATACAAAGGCAAGTTAGCTTCCTTTTGAGCTTCGTCTTTTAACCACCCGTCACGCTCTTCTTTCGATTTACGGCCACGTTTTTAGGTTCGGACGTTGGTTTGTCTTCTTTTGGTGGTGCTTGATCACGGGCTTCAACATGACAGGCATCGGTAGCAGCAGTATCATTCTGAATAAAACCTTCTGCGATAGCTGATGTACCATATTTTCCTTTTCCGTTTCTAATAGGTCACACGCCATTAATTTCGTTACAAGCCGAGAATAGGAGGCTTCTGAAGGAACGGCGTCGGATACAAGGAATCCACCATTCCATTTAAAGGCAATATCCTCATTGAGGCGTTGAATAAGATCCTTTATTGTCGGGATTGTTCCACATATCTTACTGCAAAGGAAATAATCATGGCTGCATAGTTCAGTTCTTCCGGTGCGCCAAGTCGTGACTTCTTAGTTACTGCATGGTAAATTTCATCTAAATTTATTGCAGCAATAATTGCTTCATATTTTTGGGTAGGTTCCATATCGTATAATTCTCAAATAAACTTGGTTGTCGTATAATGGTCATAGGAAGTATTCCTCCAGTCTGTATTGGATGTTTTTGTCAACTACCATTATACAAGACTTGGGGAGGTACTTCCTTTTTCATGTCTCAAACCCATTGGGACATAAGAGCTAAGAATTATGAAATTCATACAAAAGTATAAAATTAGGCGCTTGAGGATAACGAAATAACCGAAGCCACGTCCGGCGCAAGCGCCCAGCAACGATTTCGACTTTAGAAATGCGCCCTACGATAAGTCATCATCGGTTCGTCGCCTCACCGTGATTCCTTTATCTCAGTTGATTCGTTCCATTCGCTACGTTGCTAAACGGGCGCTTGCGCCTTTGTTCCACTATAGGAAAGTATAATATTTTTTGGTTTATAGTATAAGAAAAACAAAGGCTTCCGCCATAAGACTTGGCGACAAGCCAAGTTTTTCTAAAAAGATATTTCTATCGCCTATCCTACAATTTAATCTAGATCACCCTTGTTAAGATATTCTACATACATGCAAAGTGGGACTCTTGCATAGATAATCGAAAGTTGATAATTTTCTTTAATATATTTTAAAGTTTGTCGAATTACGCGATATTTGTCACAGAAATAGTTGACAACAAAAGTTTATGATTGATAATATGTACCTATATAATGTGATTCATAAAGAACTGCATCAATATAAATTTTTATGAGGGAGCAAAGATGTGCGATAATATGTGGGCACCTTAAATCGCATGGAGCTAGTGGTGCAACCGACCTCTACGTAAATATTATTATTTATGTAGGGGTTTTTTAATAAATTATTAATTGCAAAAAGGCATAGCATGTAAGGTTTTGTGATTTTATTTATTTATTTAGTTAATTATTTGACTATTTTTAACTGGGGGAATTTTAAATATGATTGACGGTTTGAAAGCTTTTCCGTAATATAATTGCACTACAGTTAAGGAATTATCGTTTACTAATCTATCGTACAGGGGGAAAACTTATGTTTTTTAAACAAAAACAAGACAAACAATGGTTGCAAGCATTTACGGAAGCAGAAGTTGTCATTAATATACATGATGCATCTGTTTTACAAAAGATGGAAATGACTCATCTTACAGAAACAGATCTGAAGCGGTTAAAAAGTCTACAGCCACTTATAGTGAAAAATATGGATTTGCTTGTTGAATCATTTTACTCGACTATTTTACAATTCAACCATTTACGCCGAATTATTGAAAAATATAGCACGATTGACCGTTTACGTTTAACGTTAAAGCAATATGTCAACGATTTGTTTAAAGCGGAAATCAATCAGGCATATTTAGAAAAACGTTTCGCTATTGCGAAGACGCATTATCGAATTGGTTTACAACCTGCCTGGTATATGGGGGCATATCAGAATTTACATAATACTATTATTCATTTGATTTATAGTGAGATGAAAGATACTGCGGAATTTCATGCTACGCTTGTGGCTGTAAATAAAATCATAAGTTTTGAACAGCAAATTGTCTTAGAGGCGTACGAACAGGAAAATATGAAAAAAATGGATGAAAAATATAAAGCGGGTAAAGACTGGCTTAAGGATAAAATGACTGCAGTCAGCGAGGAACTTGTAGCAATAGCCGAGGAAAATCATGCTTCTGTAGAGACAATTAGTACAAATATAAACGAAGTGAATGAAGCGACAGAAAAAAGTACATATCAAGCAGAAAAAGCTAAAGAAAAAGCACTGGAAGGTCAAGAACAATTAGATGAACTGTTTAACACCATGAAGTATATGGAAAAAACGGCGAAGCAAATAACTCAATCCTTGGATAATTTTGATCAATCATCAAACGAAATTGCAACAATTATAGCTATGGTACAAAAAATTGCCGATCAAACAAATTTATTAGCTTTGAATTCTTCTATTGAAGCGGCAAGGGCGGGCGTACATGGAAGTGGGTTTGCCGTAGTTTCCAAGGAAATTGGCAAGTTAGCAGAGCAAACAAAGCAATCCATCACACAAATAACCTCACTCATATCAACCTCAAGCCAAGTTAGTCAATGGACGAAAACATCTATGGGAGAAATAGAAGAGGCAGTTGGATTAAGTATGTCGTTTTCGGAAGCTACGCAACAATCTTTTCAGCATTTAGTAAAGACCATTCAATTGAATGAGCAAGAAGCAAAGATTGTGCTAAAAGAAATGAACGAATTCAAACAAGTCGTTCATGAAATGGAACGAGCTGCTTCTAGTGTTGTAGTAGCTGCTGAGCAATTAAATGAAGCGACAAATAAGGCATAAACGCATTCGAGAGTGGGCAAGAGATGATAGAAATTGTTTTTTAGATGACAGTTGATTGAATGAAGAGAAAGGCAGCGAACTTAGACAATCGAAATAGCGACTGCAAGTAGTTTACAATCTTAATTTATCAATATGTACTCGGATTTAAATCAAGAGGAGCTGATTATCGATGATGTGGGTCCACCGCTAGTAAAAGAGAGAAACTTGTATTTTTTACACTATAGGAAAGCTTGTTCTTTACGATCATTGATTGTGAAGGAAATAAGATTATGTTTTGTTAAGAACTGGAAGTTTTTTAATTGAAATCAAAGGTATACTTTCCATATTTTAAGTACGATGCTGAAATGATAGGGGCTTTCTGTATCATTTTCATGACAGTAAATGATGCATCTGTCTTGAAAAATGCGAGTAATACGATTTGGCTGATGTAAGCCGATATAGAAATGTTGAGCGCAGGAGGGTGTTAAGTGCTTAGCATAATGTATTACACGTGCATTGTTATTTTTTTAAAAAAAGGTAGTAGCATTTTTAATCAAAAAGCGAGATTTCTTAATACAGAAACATTCATGCAATAGAGCAATTTGAATTTATAAAAATGAGTTATCGGTTTTGATGGTATTACTATGGTCGTTTCAAGGCAAAGGCGTTTATAAAGAGCAGAAAGCTGTTCAAAAAACAAATTATTTATTATAATAGATGAAATCAAATACATAGAAACCACAAGGGGAGCCTTTTAGGCTGAGATAGAACGATTGAGTTCGGACCCTTTGAACCTGTTTAGTTAGCACTTGCGTAGGGATGTGGGCAACAAAGATTAGGTTAACTCATCAAAGTCTCATTCGCTTTTAAATGCATGAAGAATTCTGTATTTATAGAGAATGACTGTAGGGTGATCCTTTCTGCACAAATAATGAATCCACGTTTATATTAGCTATGCTTCCCTTGAGGTTTCCGTGAAAGGGGAGCATTTTTAATGATAAATGTAAGATTATTGGTGATGATTGAGGCAGCTTTCTTCGCCGCATTTGCAATGATTCTAGATTTTTTACCTTCGATTAAATTATCACCCGCTATTTCCATTTCCTTTGCAATGGTTCCGATTTTTATTCTGACATTTCGCCGGGGAGTCATAGCAGGGGTGTTATCTGGTTTCTTATGGGGCCTATTGCAAGTAATGCTAGGAGATGCATATTATTTAACACCTCTACAATTTTTAATTGAATATTTTATTGCCTTTGCATTTGTTGGCTTTGCTGGTTTATTGTACCCTGTCATTCAAAAAAATGTTCAAAATGGAAATAAAAAAGTTGCATTGGCCTGGGTGGTGGCAGCAACATTAGTAGGCAGTATCGCGAGGTATTTCTGGCATTTTCTTGCAGGAGTCATCTTTTGGGGAAAATATGCACCTAAAGGTATGTCGCCAGTCGTATATTCATTCATTGCAAATGGGGCGACTATGCTAGGCGCGTTTGTGTTCTGTTCTGTCGTTCTTGTAGTCCTTTTAGCAAGTGCGCCAAGATTAATTCAGACAGATGAGTTTACGGCAAAAAGGAAAGCTTCTTAATTGTCTTAGGTAAATCTAACAATAGCTGTAGAGCCGATTGCTGCTCATGCATAGAAGGAGAAGTGAATGGGCAATACTTTTTACGCAGGATTTTTTGCATTGGCATGTATCTTTTTCCATTAGAGTTATTCTTATACTTGGTTTCGTGCAGTTGAAAATCAATATTAACCACTATTCATTTCTAAAATACCGTCACCTAGTATAGTAATAAATATCTACAAAAAACTGTTGCAAACGATTCATATAAGTCGCTTTGCAACAGCTTTTTATTAGCTTAAAACGGATTCGTCGCCCACTGTAGCGATTGTTTAATAAAGATTCGCGGATGTAATTTCAATTGAGCAACCATATATTCAGCTAGATCCTCTGGCTGCATGTATTTATCTTCGTTCTTTTCCGCTAACTGGTCACCAAAGGCAAGCTCAGTAGCAACAAGGCTTGGATTTAAGGTGAAAACTCGAATGTTATTTCTTCGTACTTCTTGCATTAATGCTTCGGACATACCTTGGATAGCAAACTTGGAAGCACTGTAAGAAGTTGATCCTGCTGTGCCTTTTAATCCGTTACTGGAAGAAATCATAATAATGTCGCCTTGATTTTTCTTGATCATTTGTGGCAAAACAGCGCGAGTAACATGATACGTGCCGAATACATTGACCTCAAATGTATGTTTCCACGCTTCTGGTTCCATTTTAAGAAAATTTCCATGAGCCCCAATACCGGCATTATTAATCAAAATATCTGCAGATCCAAGGGAACTTTCTAGGTCGTTTATTGCTTGATTAATTTCTTCTGAATTTGCAATATCAGCGACTGCATAACTAGCCTTTACCCCATACGCTGTGGCTTCTTTTACAGCAGCTTCGAGTTTGCTTTTTGTCCGCGCGATTAATCCGACATGTACGCCTTCTTTAGCTAAGGCAAGCGCAGTAGCCCGACCAATTCCGCTGCCAGCACCTGTAATATAGGCAACTTTTCCTTTAATCTCCTGTCCCATGATATATCATCCTCCCTATTACCTCTTATTGTAAGTATAAATAAGAGAAAACGTAGATTCAAAAAATAGCTTTGAGATGGAGGGAATAGGGAAGGAAAATGTTGAAAACAATCACACTAAATGGATAGAATCTTTAACAAAACCATCTCCATTCGAACAAGAGACTTCTCGATAAAGCAAGTGTCGTTGCATATAGACTTCTTCGATTTGGATCAGGTTTTCATCATAAATCATACGTGTACAGCGTGGATTAAGTTAGCCAAACATAATTCAAGCTACCTTTACCGTAAATTCAGCTATTTGTTTATGAACGTAAGTACCCTGGCTTCAAGGCTGAGCGGTAGAATGACTTGATCATGAAGGACCGAAAGTCGCACACCAACATATAGTGTATCGCAGCCTGAAAGTCGAGCGTCGTATTCGGGAGGTCGTGCACCAAGACGTAAAAGTCGTGCATCGAATTGAGGAAATCACGCAGCGCATCGAAAAAGTTGAGCGCCGCATCCGGGAGGTCGCACACCAAAGTGAAAAAGCTGAGCACCACAGCCGAGAAGTTACGCATCGAAGTGAGGAAGTGGCGCACCAGAAATATGAAAAGATTTGATCCATCTAAAAATGTTTTACGTAACAAGTGAAAAACTTATTTTCTGAATTGGGCAAGGCAGTGGATAGTGAAGTGGTAGCTTTACTTTTTTGTTAAGTTGAAAATAATGGTTTTTTACATAATAATTTCCATTAAATTATAGCAAGTTAAATACGCTGATAGCTGTTTTTATATGCTCTTCATGTACAATTGAATCTTATTTATGTCATAATAGACTTGTTTAATATGGAAACAAATGAGGGATGAACGTTATTAAAAGCTCTACTAATCGCTCCTTATCCTGGGTTGGCTGAGATGGCTAAGAAAGTAAAAACACCTGATTACATAGATGTTCATATTGAAGTGGCTAACTTGGAAGAAGGTGTGAAATTAGCACAAACTGCTGAAGAAGATGGTTATGAATTAATTATCAGCCGTGGCGGGACAGCAACAATGATACAGGAAAAAGTCTCATTGCCTGTTGTACCAATTGATATTACAGGTTACGACATGTTGCGGGTGTTTACATTAATAAAAGAAATGAATAATAAAGTAGCTCTGTTAGGATTTGCGAATATATCACGAGGTGCAGCTACATTATGTGATATTCTGGAGTTTAATGTAAAAATGATTACAATACAGTCAAGGGATGAAGTAAAGCGCCATTTATTAGAACTGAAACAAGCAGGCTATTCAGTGGTTATTGGGGATGTTGTTACGGTACAAGAAGCAAAACAAATAGGATTACGTGGGGTGCTGATTACTTCTGGAAAAGAAGCGCTAATGGATGCTTTTGAAGAAGCTAAGCGATTATACGAGCTATTTTATAAAAGTAAAACATCTGCTAATTATGTGAATGATGCCATGAACAACATGCCGATACCAATTGCTGTTAGTGTGCAAAACCAAATAATATATAAGAATAACGCTTTTAAGTCTTTAGAACATAAAGATGTCTTAACACAAGATAAGCAATTACGGGAACTCGTAAATCAAGTACTTTACACTGGAAAAGAGCAGTGGGGGCAACTGAACATAGCTAATCTGTATTATCTTGTGCAAGCGTATTGGATAAAAGATGAAGCATTGGCGGTCGGAATTTTTATCCATAACGTGTTCTCTCTCAAGAATGAGAATACATATATGTTAGATAGTAATCCTTCACATCTTCCAATAATTGGTGAAAGCGAAACAAGTAAATTGCTGTCTAGACTAATTCAGATACATGCGGATAATAAAGCTGCTCTGTGTATTTACGGAGAACCTGGGGTAGGGAAACGCACTGTTGCAAGAAATATTCATTTTCAGAGATATGGCAACGGTACACCATTACTAGAGGTGACTTGCTCTCTATTAAATGAGACAGAAATAGCGCATCTTCAAACAATTCTACGTTCTATGAAAGAAGGAACATTGCTTCTAAATGAGATAGACCAAACAGATCGTGGTTTACAAGATAGGTTATTAAAACTCCTGCAACAAAAGCCAATTGACATAAAGTTAATTTCGATTACAACTGCGCAACTGGAAATATTGGTGAAACAAGAGCTATTTTTAATAGAACTATACGAGAGAATAATTGCTAACTTTATGCATATTCCACCGCTAAGGCAGAGGAAAAGAGATATCCCCCTGTTTATACATTATTTTTTAGCTGAATTTCATGCTGCGGATGGGGGCGAAGCTCTAGGGATTAAAGGTCATGCAATAGAGTATTTAATGGAATTTGATTGGCATTTAAATTTACTTGAATTAAAAAAAGTGTGTAAAACATTGAGTGTGCAAACCTCTGGATATTATGTTGAATTGGATGATGTGAAAAAAGTAATGCAAATGACGTTAGGATGCTCACAAGGTGAGAGGAAGTTGCTTGAAAGCGACGCAGGTCGCTTAGGAAGGCAACAATGAAGTCGCCCGCAAATGACTTAGGATGCTCACAAGTGAAAGGAAGTTGATCGCAAAAGTGTTAGATGGCTCACGAACGCAAAGAATAGCGCCGTGGCATCATGTATTATACCGGCCTTATTCAGGGATATGCGTTTTAAGCCTGTCGTTTACACTTCCAATTTTGTGATTGCGCTAATATTCATTGCAGGAATTAGATTTAGTTTAACTGCTTTATTATTATTTCGGATAAATGCTACACAAGAAATTGTTGATGAAAAACACTTAGGGACGGAAATTAGTTTTCAAATGTTTGACGGCCTAGCACTTTTGCTAGCATTGTATACTATTTTTACTATTGAACAGCTAGGAGCTGAAATTTCAGTAACAATTGTTGGGTTAAGTATTTTTGGTGTTTCCGTTCTAAGGCTATTAAAAAAAGAAGAAGAACATTAGATTGAAATTCGTTAACTATTAAAAAAAACGGTTGACAAAAGGCCTGTTTCCAACTACAATCCAATCATAATACATAGTAAATAGTTTTAGAAGGAGTCGTCATTAAAATGGATCAGCAAAACAAAAAACTTCGTCTGATACTTAATAGCGCACTATTTGCAGCACTTACAGCGATTTTGGCGCAAATAGATATTCCATTACCACTTATTCCGATCAGTGGACAAACCTTAGCGGTCGGTATTACAGCAACTATCCTAGGTAGTAAGCAAGGAGCATTAGCTATGATCTGTTACGCTGTAATTGGAGCTGTGGGCGCACCTGTATTTGCGGGCTTTAGCGGAGGCGCCCATGTGTTAGTTGGTCCTTCGGGCGGATATGTTTTTGGATTTATTGTTACTGCTTACGTTACAGGATGGATCTTAGAGAAAACCAGTTTCCGGTTAGCAAATGCTTTGATCGCCAATATAGTAGGAATGGTGATCACATTAGCATTTGGGACAGTTCAGTTGAAGTTTATTTTAGACTATACTTGGAATGCTGCTTTTTTAGCGGGAGTCTACCCGTTTATTGCAGTCGGAATTATCAAAGCTGTATTAGCCAGCTGGATAGGTATTGCAGTTCGCAAACGCCTCGTACAAGCTAATTTAATTTTGGAAACGAAGCAAAAAGTAGCGTGAGTTCGGCACGTTATTCTATAGGGGAGACCTCGAAAACCAAGAAGACTTGCTAGGGGGATTGCGTAGCCTTAATCTTGAATTGAGTAGTCGCAAGCACCCTTCTCGACCACGAGCAAGTTTCCCCGAACCTCGGGCGACTTCATCCGCAAAATGAGCAAGTCGCGCCGAAATCCGAGCGACCTCACTCCAAAAACGAGCAAGATTCTCCGACCCCGGGCGAACACATCCGCCAAACGAGCATTTTCACCAACACAAAACAAGCAATTCCACTTATAAATGGTACGATTGTCCTTACTTACAATACAAACCATAGGATTGGGCAAGTGATTTAGCATTTCGAGTGAGTATATCTTAATTCTAATAATTAACTCTGCAAATCCGAGTTGTCTGGACCCTTGATTTGTGCGAACTCTAACAATCTTGGTCCTTATACCTCCATAAGAAAGCGTTAACTTTCTTTGACAATTGCATAAAAAGAATTGCAAATTGTTGTATTCCATGTAAAAGTTGATGATAGCATGGAAGCAAAGGGGAAGGTCAAAACGTCCTGCAAATCCGAATGTTATGGAGGAGTATGTTATAATTTTGTTCAAGCAATATCGCGGATTGTTGGAAAAATACTTGATTACAACTGCTTGAACGATTTAGTTAAAAATCTGCCTTATATAAAAGATATCTTGTTTTATGCATAAAATGTAAGAAATCCTTATAAACATTCGTTTTGACAAAGATAATTTTGACAATATCTGTATGGAAATGGGGGAGTTTTATGAATATTGCCTTAATCCTTTTTTTACTGTTACTATTTATTGTTGCACTAGGTGGGACGTTGTACGTTTTTAAACAAGAAGAAAAAAAGATGAAACAATATGAGACAGAAGGAGATACTGCAAAAAGTGAATTGCAGCGTTCTATGGAGTATGAAACGAAATCTCTGAAATCAAACGTACCTATTCTAATTTGGATATACTCGGTGACTATTCTAATAGCGTTAATCGCATTTTTTGTATACGCATTTTAATGAGGTTTCATAGTAACAAAATATCTTAATATTCAAGTACAGAACCTTTTTGGCAGATTATTGCTGGAAAGGTTTTTTCCAATAGCAAATTAAGATGTGTTCAGGAATATTTCCAATTAAAGTAAATGATACTACCATTACGGTGCGCAACTTTTTGGCTTTGGTGCGCGACTTCCCGGTTGCGGTGCACGACTTTCTCGCTTTGGTGTGTAACTTTCAGGCTGCGGTGCTCAACTTTCTCACTTCGATGCACGACCTTTCGATCCAAAAAAGATCAATGGAGCTATTATAATTTCATTTCCGAAAGAAACCTCCTCCGAAGAGCAAACGATAAATGCTCCCCTTCACTCCAGTTATAGCAAATCATCTTTCTCAGTAAACGAGAACGTAGTCGTTATACATAAAATCTTCACGCCGCATAGTTATAAATTTTTTGAGCAAACCTATTGCATAAAATACTAAAGGGGGGTATAGTATAATTGTAAGTAAACAAATTACAGTAGGAGCTGATATATAGATGACAACACAAAAGCCAGAGCATCCTGTAACTCCTAGAACAAAGGATGAAATTTCAGCAATTACAAATCGGCTGAAAAGAATTGAAGGGCAGGTTCGCGGCATTCAAAAAATGGTGGAAGAGGATAGATATTGTATTGATATTTTGGTGCAAATTAGTGCGATTAATGCAGCATTAAAAAAAGTTGGCTTCTCCATTGCGGAAAGGCATACGAAGCATTGTGTTTCTCATGCGGTACAATCTGGGCACGGGGAGGATGCGATTGATGAATTAATGGAAGTACTGAAACAACTTTCCAAGTAAAAGAGGTGAAAGGCGATGCAAGAGAAAGAACATGTAACTCTTGGTGTTACAGGGATGACCTGTGCTGCGTGTTCCAACCGAATTGAAAAGGTATTAAATAAGATGGACGGAGTAGAAGCGCAGGTGAATTTAACAACGGAAAAAGCTAATTTAGATTTCGACCCGGAAAAAGTTTCCCTGGAAGCTATTACTGAAAAGATCGGGAAGCTAGGTTATGGTGTGGAAACAGAAAAGGTCGAATACGATATTACCGGCATGACTTGTGCTGCATGTTCCAATCGAATCGAAAAAGTACTCTCCAAGCAGCAAGGTGTGACGCAAGCGACAGTTAATTTAGCCAATGAAACGGCAGTTATCGAGTACCAGCCATCATTGGTGGGAGAAGATAAATTTATTGGTTTGATTGAAAAGTTGGGTTACCATGCACAACCAAAGGCTAATAAAGAAGAAAAGCAATCCAATAAAGAAAAGCAAATCCAACGTATGAAAACGAAACTCATTATATCGGCAATCTTATCGATACCTCTATTGGTAACGATGCTCGATCATTTATTTGGACTTAGCCTCCCACATATCTTTATGAACCCTTGGTTTCAATTTGCTCTAGCTACACCGGTACAATTCATTATTGGTTGGCAATTTTATGAAGGAGCCTATAAAAACCTCCGCAATAAAGCAGCCAATATGGATGTACTCGTAGCATTAGGTACGAGTGCGGCTTATTTTTATAGCTTATATGAAGCAATTAAAACAATCGGCAATCCTGGTTATGCACCACATCTTTATTTTGAGACGAGTGCGATTTTAATTACACTTATCTTGTTTGGTAAATATTTAGAAACAAAGGCAAAAAGCAAAACAACGCAAGCTATTTCTAAACTATTGAATTTACAGGCAAAACAAGCGCGCGTTATCCGAAATGGTGAAGAAATGATGATTCCGGTAGAAGAAGTTATTCGTGGTGACCGGCTCATTGTAAAACCAGGAGAAAAAATACCCGTAGATGGTGTCGTAGTCAAAGGACGTACTGCTGTAGATGAATCGATGCTTACTGGTGAATCATTACCAGTGGAAAAGGACTTAGAAGATACGGTTATTGGTGCAACGATGAATAAGAATGGAACGATTGAAATGGAAGCTACAAAAGTAGGCAAGGACACTGCTTTAGCCTCCATTGTAAAAGTGGTAGAAGATGCACAAGGTTCAAAAGCTCCAATCCAACGCTTGGCAGATGTTATTTCTGGCTACTTCGTTCCAATTGTTGTCGGAATTGCCATTCTCACATTCATTATTTGGATTTCTTTTGTAACTCCGGGTGAATTGGAATCCGCATTAGTTGCCTCTATCGCTGTACTAGTGATAGCCTGTCCATGTGCCCTTGGCTTGGCTACCCCGACATCAATTATGGTTGGTACAGGTAAAGCAGCAGAGCAAGGGATTTTGTTTAAAGGCGGTGAACACTTAGAACGCACGCACCAATTAGAGGCTATTATTTTTGATAAAACCGGAACGATTACGAAAGGAAAGCCAGAAGTAACCGACTTCACTGGCAATGATGATGTCTTACAATTAGTAGCAAGTGCAGAAAAGAGTTCCGAACATCCGTTAGCAGAAGCAATTGTTGCTAATGCGGTAGAAAAAGACTTGGAACTACTCGATACAGAAGATTTTGAGGCAATACCAGGTCACGGTATTTCTGCCAAAATAAATGGAAAAACAATTCTTGTAGGAACAAGGTCGCTAATGGACCAGCACAACATTGCATATCAAAATGAAGAAGCAGCGATGCAATCCTTTGAAGCAAATGGGAAGACGGCAATGCTTATTGCAGTAGATGGTACGTTCAAAGGTATTATTGCTGTTGCCGATACGGTAAAGGAAACCGCCAAAGAAGCAATTAGCCAGTTGAAAAATGAAGGCTTAGAAGTCATTATGCTAACAGGTGATAATGAACGAACTGCCAACGCCATCGCCAAGCAAGTTGGCATTGATCACGTCATAGCACAAGTTTTACCAGAGGAAAAAGCGGATAAAGTAAAAATGATACAGGAAATGGGCAAGCATGTGGCGATGGTCGGTGATGGAATTAACGATGCTCCAGCATTAGCTGTTGCCGACATTGGTATCGCGATAGGAACAGGAACGGAAGTAGCCATTGAAGCTGCTGATGTAACGATCTTAGGTGGCGAGCTGCTACTCATTCCAAAAGCAATTAAAGCGAGTCATGCAACGATCAAAAATATCCGCCAAAACTTATTTTGGGCATTTGCCTACAACACAGCGGGCATTCCGATCGCAGCGATTGGTTTACTCGCACCATGGATAGCCGGTGCAGCGATGGCATTTAGCTCGGTAAGTGTTGTATCAAATTCCCTACGCTTAAAACGGGTAAAGCTATAGAGATTTAAATATTAAAAAAACTTACTTGCTCTATAAGCTTTTATCTATAAATATTTCAATCATAGCCTGTTCAAACAGCTGGTTAAGAGCGAAAAAGTTCCGCAGTAGTGTTGAGGTAAGCTGCATATGCGAATTAATAAGCAGAAATAACCAAAATATAAGCTGCAGTATATTATTTAACCAGACTGTTTGTACAGTCTAAAAAAGGATGAAAGGAGATATCTTATATGCAAACAACATTAGATGTCAGAGGGATGACTTGTGGTCATTGTGAACAATCAGTCAAAGGAGCGCTTGAAGCATTACCTGGCGTTACTGGAGTAGAGGTGCATTTAAATACAGGTAAAGTGGATGTAACCTATGATGAAGCAAAAACCAATATTCAAGCAATGCGCGAAGCGATTGAAGAACAAGGCTACGATGTCGTTGCATAAGCTGTTTAAGTAAATTCACTTTCTTAGGCGCTGTCTTTTTCTCCAGAAATGGAAGGAAGGGGCAGTGCCTGTTTTATTATAGAATAATCAATAAACTATATGCGTAAATGGTTTCTAAACAATGAAATATGGGGGTAATAAGTTCGAATGCGCTTTTTTTTAACGATTGCTTAAGTTTGTTTAGTTAAAGCTTCATTTGGAATGATAATTTATAAGCTCCTATATAAACTGGACAATAAAATTGCACCTCCAATGTGGAGCGAAGCATAAATTTTACTGCAATAAGTCGATTGGTTTTGGCAAAGATACTTCAGTACAGCTAAAGGTGAGCATACATATGAATGGGAGGCATAAATATAAGTGAGTTTACAATTTCTGGAGCAACTTGAGTGAAGTTATGTAGGTTCTGCTATGATGAAGGGTTTCAAAGGGGTCATTAACGTTAGCATCTATATCTAATTGACGTATAGTAATTTAATTGCAACATTTAAAAATGGATGGATAGTAGATAAATTCTAAGATGTTGCTATGAAGGCTACCTAAAACCCCAACGTAATCCTTTCTATATCCGTCCTGAAGGCTTGGAATATTCGCTGTAACCTTGATCAGTTAAGGTATATTTTTGATTGAAATTTCGAAAAAAATTAACCAATGGAAAAAAATGTTGCAAATTATAGTTGTATACACTTGCATTTTCTTTCAGAAAAGGGTAAAGTTAAAGGTGCAAAAGGAAATTGAAGTTTGAATAATACTTTACGATCTCTTTATCAAAGTGGTGTAAAAGTATTTATGATTCAATTACTTTGCACGATATTTGAATAAGGAGGTCATTTTAATGACTGGTAAAGTAAAATGGTTTAATGCAGAAAAAGGATTCGGTTTCATCGAGCGTGAAGACGGAGACGACGTATTCGTTCACTTCTCAGCTATCCAAGCTGACGGTTTCAAAACGCTTGAAGAAGGTCAAGACGTTGAATTCGAAATCGTAGAAGGTAACCGCGGACCACAAGCAGCAAACGTTACTCGTCTATAATAATAAACAAAAAGGGCTTATCTCGTTAATGAGATAAGCTCTTTTACGTTTATAGAGGTGGGATTTTTTCATGTATGAGGGGAACTTATAAATTTTAATCAAAGCAAATATTTTACACATACTAACATGAATCGCTAAACATCCTTATATTGTTAGGAGTATTTATTTTAAAAACACAGATAATAAAGCTGAACAGTATATCCACTGTTCTACTACTTTCCCATTAGGAGTGTTATTCGTATGGCTCGACAAAACCGTAACCAGTTAGAAGTGCCAGGTGCAAGGAATGCTGTTGACTCCTTAAAATATGAGATCGCCAATGAATTTAATGTCGATCTCGGAGCTGACACAACTGCACGAGAGAATGGATCCGTGGGTGGCGAGATGGTGAAGCGAATGATAAAAATCGCAGAACAGGATCTTGCAAATAGACAAAAGTAGTAAATGAAAGGGAGCGTGTGCAGCTGCGCGCTCCTTTATAACATATGGGCGGATCGTACTTTTATATATAACTGGTGGAGTCGCAGTGTTCAGTTTATTATTGGCAGTTTTTTTTCGAGAAACACTTTGGATTTTATTAATTATTATGATACTTCTCGTTTTGTTGGTGTGGTGCGCTATCCGGTATATACTCAATTAGCTAATGATATATTCCATCGAATGTAAGCGACTACCATTTCGTTATTATCAATTATTGATTCTATTTGTGATTTGGTTGTTTTTAGCAGTATAGTGGGCATTGCGGCTTTTGGCTTTCAAACGATATTCCTAGTGGTTGCAGCTTTTGCATTTATAGGTAGCTTATTGCCAATACGTCCTGTGACGATGCGGAAAAAAGAACAAAAAAATATAAATATGCCACTAAAAAAGCATCACCTGGTACATTAGTTAAAAGGTTGCAATAGATATTACTTGTTATCTAAATTGTCGCTCATCCCAATCCAGTTTTCCCTTCCATAAAATTAATTCTCCTCTGGAATAATAATGGCATGAAACTTTCGCTTGCGTGGACCATCAAATTCACAAAAATAAACGCCTTGCCACGTACCTAATACAAGCTTGCCATCTTGGATAATAAGTGTTTGTGCATGACCTATGGTGCTTGTTTTTAAATGTGCAGCCGTATTTCCCTCAAAATGTCTATCCTTTTGGTGCTCCCACGGATATACATCTTCCAATCGCATGAGCATATCTGTTTTAACATCAGGGTCAGCATTTTCGTTCACCGTAATTCCAGCAGTTGTATGCATAGAAGATACGACAATTATTCCTCCAATAATTTCTAGCTCCTGAATCCATTCTTCTAGTTGACCTGTGATGTCGATCATATCTGAGTGTTGATTCGTTTGAAGTGAAAATGTTTTTTGCATCATTTAAACGTCCTTTCCGATTTTAGTAGGTGTTCCCGTATTAATAGAGGTTGTCAAGACAGAAAACAGCGAAATGCACTCCACTTTTGGCTCCTCATTATCTTCTAGTTTTTCCCCCTACTAATACGTATTATATCGATAACCTAATGTTTAAGAAATCAAACAGGAGGAGATTAGACTTACGCAAAACAACTTTTATCGGATTTTCATATTGTTGTGCTAAAATAATGGTTGTCGGGCTTCGTGAAAAATTTCCCTATATTATATTTGCATATTTGTGTGGAATGCTGTCTAACTTCTGGAGAAATACTGGGAATTTAGCTACTCCATATGTAACTGGCAGTAAGATTTGCTTTTCTCCCCCACGAGATGAAACCTAGGAGGATAGGCTGAGAATTTAATGAAGTCGATTCCGATTTTGAACCTCTTACAATCTGTAGGTGAAAGAAAATCTCCTCTAGTTGAAATTTCGCTTCTACGAGAAATTTTTGCGTACTCGATCCTATTGGACAATCCATACATATCTGCTTGACAACAGGATAGAAAGCGAGTTGATCTCCATTTTTGTAGCTTATTTTTTGATTGGCCTAGTTGCCTGTACGGTCGGAGCGATGGCTGGTTTAGGTGGAGGTATTATTATCAAGCCTTTATTGGACATGTTAGGACATTACGATTTATCAACCATTGGTGTTTTGTCAGCCGCAACGGTCTTTTCCATGGCGGTTGTTTCTTTAATAAAAGCACGAAATTCTAATCTGGGTATAGACCGGGGGAACAGTTTTTTTATTGCAATCGGCTCTATTATAGGGGGCTTTACTGGAAAGGGGATCTTCAATCATTTTGTTGTTAATTCTGGTATGTCCACGATCATAGGTATCTTTCAATCAGCTTTATTATCTGGCTTGTTAATTATTATTTATGTATTTATGAGGTATAATCATAGGATAAAAACCTATCATGTGCAAAACCGCTTTGTCATTTTATGTGTAGGTCTTGTTCTTGGATTGCTGTCAGCGTTTTTAGGTATTGGCGGCGGTCCACTAAATGTAGCTGTATTAGTATTTATTTTTTCCATGAATACAAAGGATGCTAGTATTAATTCCATTTTCATTATCTTTTTTTCACAGTTATCTTCATTAATTTTAGTAGCCACTTCCACTGGGTTTGCGCCATATGATTTATCTATGGCTTGGTTCATGATCCCGGGCGGTATGTTGGGAGGGATTATTGGAACTAATTTAGTCAGCAATATATCGAATAGATGGGTTGAACGTATCTTCAATGGAACACTGCTAATGATTATCCTGATAACGCTATATAATATTGTCATTCAGTTGATATAAGGACTTTGAAAACTAGTTATTTATTAGAAAAGATTAGGCAAACAGTAAAAAGTGCTTGCCTCGGCAGAATCAAGTTGGCTACTCCAGTTAACCATCCCAAAACCAAATAATTTGACCTTTTAATTGATTCATTCGTCCTTCGCTTCATTCTTACCCGCCTCTGCTTTGAGTTAGCACATTTCCCCTGCTCCGCCCCCTTTAATTGATCAAGTAATCCTCAAAAATTTCATGCGTGAACCCTTTCATTCGAACAAGCGCTGGACTTCGCGCCTGTTTCTGTTACATTCTCTTGTTCATTAAGCCACAGCCCCCTCACATAAGGGATGAATTAAAATCGAACATCGCTCCATGTGATAATAGGAAGACTCCACATCCATACATAATAAAAAGCTTTGCAAAGATGACCTTTGCAAAGCTTCCTTATAATTATTTATTAATAAAACCGTTTAAAACTATCGAAATGTTTCTTCCAGTAAGAGTTACTTAGATTGCTAATTTCGACGCCATTCGATCCGGCATGAATAAAGTTTCCGTTACCCAGGTACACGCCTAGATGTGAAATTCCTGGACGGTAGGTACCTGCGAAGAAGACGAGGTCGCCTACTTTTGGATTATTGATATGATAAGAACGGTTGTAGTAGCCGGTACTTGATGTTCGCCCCATGCTTTTGCCGCCTTTATTGTAGACGTAGTGAATGAAGCCGCTGCAGTCGAAGCCTGAAGGGGATGATCCACCCCAAACATAAGGTACACCTTGGAAGCTTTTTGCAGTGCTAACGACTTTGTTCACGTTAAAGTCAACGTTGGCATTTCCAGTAGAACCGCTCCCTCTATTGCCGCCCGAACTATTGGAACCGCCACTGCTTCCGTTCTTTCCGATGCTAAGTTTTTGACCGACCACAATTAAATCGGAACGTAGGTTGTTCCAGCGCTTTAAGTTAGAAACCGAAACTTTGTATTTTGCTGCAATTCCAGAGAGTGTGTCACCAGACTTTACGACATATGTCTTTGATGAGCTACCCGATCCATTCGAACCACTTGAGCTACTACCAGAGCCAGAATTACTTGAACCAGTGGATCCGTTCTTACTAACCACAAAGACATTGCCAGGGAAGATTAAGGTGGAATTAAGGTTATTCCATTTCATGAGATCGCGTATGGATATATTGTGCTTGAAGGCAATTCCACTTAAAGTGTCTCCTCGTTTTACAGTGTATGTACTAGCTTTGCTGTTAGAGCCGCGATTGGAACTGCTGGAATTAGAATTGGAACTGTTAGATCCAGATGAATTTCCGCTTTTGGTTGTTTGAATGATTTGGTTTGGGAAGATTAAGTCGCTGGACAAATTATTAATGGACTTCAGTTTTGATACACTTGTGTTATATTTCTGGGCAATTGTCCACAAAGAGTCACCACTTTTTACTTTATACGAAGCGGCTTCTGCCTCTTCTGCGGCGAAAAGTGCTGACGCAATTGCTACTCCTGCTGTTACAGACATTAAGACTTTTTTCTTAGTCATTAAATAATCCTCCTTATTTATTTTGAAATATTTTTCGACTGTTCTTTAGACGTTTGTCAAAAAGTTCACTCAAAATGAGCTTTGAGTTTCTTCGTTGGCTTGTTCAACTTGTCCTAGAATTGAGAACGATAGATTAAGCTTTTAAGAGGTTGTTCAAAATATCCTAAAAACTGAAGTATTGCTGCTTCTACTTGACTTGTCCTTCGTTCCCTGAAAAAGATAATTGTTTCCTCCGTGAGCATGAACTTTAAATAAACCTATACTATTGCTCATGTATTTGTATTACATGAACTCCTACTAAAACCGCCTACGTACTGGCGGACGTAAAAGTCAGTACATCCTGTACAAGAGCGCGCTATACGAATCTTCACTAATTTGAATTCAGACGCACAAGACATGCTAGAGTCGGCGTAGCAACAGGACAAGAAAAGCTACGACAGCAATACATCGCACACATAAAAAAGTGTTTCTTTTTCAAGGACGTGTGAGACCTTAGATGACCTGTCCTTTTTACTCTTTTTTGCAAGTGGTGGAGAGGGGAATTATGATATACAAAGTTCCCTTAAAAAAAGTAAATAAACCACTATTTAGCATCCATGTGTAGTAACGCATATAGTATTTAGTTAAAGAAATAGTTTTTTTGGGTGCTAACCTAAAAAATAGTTCAATAATACTAGTGTTAAATAACCATAAACTAGCTTTAAAACGCAGCCTAGTTCATTTTGATATATTTTTGTTTCAAGCTAAATAATACTGCCGACCTAACCTCTTAATCTGACGAATTTCTTGGTTTATGGCATGTAGGCACTATAACGGAGGTGGTTGTTTTCTGTTATTCTCTATTGTTTCTCTCATTCAAACCAACTCACTTTGAACAAACTAAAGAACTAGTCGTAAAGTTCCGATTTAATCTAATATCGGTCCTTTGTCCCTAAATTTAAAGCTATTATTCAAAAAAACAGCAAAAAGTTATCAGGTCTTTAGTCTGTTTAGTTGTGGAAGAGTAAAATAACAAGAGAATGTAAGTCTTACCGTACTTTAATAACGCCTTAACTAGCTATCCTATTAGAGTTTTTAAGGCGTTCTTACTAAACAGTTTTTATCTCACATTGATGCGCATTAGACGCTAATGGAGAGCAAATAAAGAAGTCAAATTGACTAACATAACCTAGATGAGCAATTCATTCAGGTCAATATAGGAGATTGATGGTCATAAAGAGTTGCGTCAGGACAATCAAGAACTATGGAAGTAACGCCTTACATGGATTGGCCTCTTTTCAAAAGCTTGTGCTCTTACGCTTGATGTTGGGGTTGAGCATGAAAAAGTTACCCTTATAGAATTTTCACTTTAATAGATTGATTTTTCCATATGACTGAATTTATCGGAGATACTTCATGATTAGCAAGAATATGCATATATTACAAATTGACAGTCAACATATACTAAACAAATCCAATATTCTTCAAAATGTCTCAGAAATAGATATTATTGTTAAGATTCACGACTGAAAATTATTTTCAGCTAAAAATAGTTCCCTAACACCTGACCTGAAATTTTACGTTGTTACTTCATCTTTTCTAGCAAATAGTTGCTCATACGGGAAGTTACTTGTTGATAAGTTTTGTGAAAATTTTCGAATGATTTGTAAGAGATTTGTAACTAGAATGTAATATAATAGTGTTTTCGTTTAAATGGCCTACTTTTTACCTAATTACGTTCATTAATTTCATAAATTTACCATCAATTTATTGTCGTTTTATGTTATAATTCAATACTAGGTTATAAGCTAAGTTAATAATGCTAGTTAAATAGAAAATGGAGGTAACTTTATGGAAGAGACGATTTCCTTAAAGGAGATATTTGCTGTCTTAAAAAAGCGTATAAAGCTTATTTTGGCATGTATATTTGGCGCTGCAGTTATTGCTGCTATTGTTAGCTACTTTGTGTTGACGCCAACGTATGAAGCCAATTCTTCCTTTATCGTTAACCAAAGTCAGCAAGATTCTCAAACGCAGTACAATGTCGATGAAATACGAACGAATGTGGAACTCATTAATACATATAATGTCATTATTAAAAGTGCGCGCATACTAAATCAGGTTGTAGACGAGCTTAATTTAGATATGACTAGTGATGAGCTGGCAGAAAAAATTCAGGTGTCCAGTGAGGAGCAATCACAGGTTGTAACGGTAACAGCCACCGATTCAAGCCCTGAGCTAGCTGTTGAGATGGCGAACACAACTGTTACTACGTTTCAAAATGAAATTCCTGAATTAATGAATGTCGATAACGTAAACATTTTATCCGAAGCTGAACTCGAACCAAACCCGTCCCCAGTTTCACCGAATTCAATGCTAAATATAGCCATTGCTATCGTGCTTGGTGCGATGATTGGTGTTGGTATCGCATTTCTACTGGAATATTTGGATAATACTATTACGAGCGAAGAGGATGTAGAGAAACAACTTGGAACTCCAGTGCTTGGCACGATCTCTTCCATCCAGGAAAAGGATATTAGTGAACAGCAATTTCGACCACAACCAAGCAATCAGGAAAGGGGGACTCATCATGTTGAGCAGAAAAAATCCGTCTAGGCCTGGAACGAAAATGCGTCATTTAATCGCCAAATTGAATCCGAAATCCCCTATTTCCGAACAATATCGTACCATTCGTACGAACATTGATTTTGCATCTGTGGATAAAGAAATTCGCACGTTGCTCGTTACTTCTTCTGGTCCAGGAGAAGGTAAATCCATGACGGCTGCTAACTTAGCAGTTGTGTACGCACAACAAGGAAAAAAAGTGTTACTCATAGATGCTGACTTACGTAAACCGACAGTACATTATACGTTTCGAATTGATAATTTACGGGGGCTTAGTAACCTTTTAGTTGGGGAAAATTCATTGGAACAGGTTGTGCAACAAAGTGACGTCGATTATTTGGACGTTATGTCTTGCGGTCCAATTCCACCTAACCCATCTGAATTACTAGCTTCCAAAAAAATGGAACAACTGCTGGAGACATTAAAAGCTACTTACGACATCGTTATTTTTGATACGCCGCCAGTTTTAGCAGTGACCGATGCACAGATTTTGGCTAATATTGTAGACGGATCAATACTTGTAGTTAGGAGCAAGCATACAGAAATCGAAGGGGCACAAAAAGCTGTCGAATCATTGAAACCAGCCAGAGCAAAATTGCTAGGGACAGTATTAAACGGTCGCGAGAAGAAACAGTCCAATTATTATTACTATTACGGAGCTTAATAAGCGGAACTCCTTATTCTTTGGGATAAGGAGTTTCCTAAATACGGATGCAAGTATATTTTCTCGGTTAAAAGTCACCCGAATATGTTAAAATTTTAAAGGTTTCATATTATGAAGTGCACGCCAAATGATTGTTTGGTATAATTTAACTAATTATAAGAGTGAATGGGCAAGAAAAATTAGGATGTGAATGCAGTGATAGATATTCATAGTCATATATTACCTGGTATTGATGACGGTGCGAAAAATGAAGAACAAAGTCTAAAAATGGCGAAAGCAGCTATAGAACAAGGAATACATACAATCATTGCGACACCGCATCATCAAAATGGTGCTTTCAATAATTTTCGTTGGGAAATTGAAAATAATGTGGAGATTCTAAACGATTTCTTTAAACGAGAAGGAGTTCCGCTTACGGTTTTGCCTGGTCAAGAAACACGTATTTATGGTGAGATGGTAGAAGGTCTTAGGCAAAATGAACTGCTCCCACTGAATTATAGCAAGTATGTGTTTGTGGAATTTCCTTCTGATTCCGTACCACGGTATACTACGCAGCTGTTATTCGATATTCAAGTGGAGGGTTATACGCCTATTATTGTGCATCCGGAAAGGAACCGATCACTATTAGAGCACCCGAATTTATTATATGAATTGGTGTCTAAGGGAGCTCTTACACAAGTAACAGCAGGTAGTGTAGTAGGTAAATTTGGAAAAGACATCCAAAAATTTACGACGCAAATCATTGAAGCAAACTTAACACATTTTGTTGCTTCAGATGCACATAATACTACTTCAAGAGCCTTTTATCTGCAGGAAGCCTATGAAGATATAAAGAAGAATTTTGGCAGTGACTATTTCTATATGTTTTTAGAAAATAGCAATCTACTAGTTGATAATGACCATGTTAATTGCTTGGAGCCGCTACGGGTTAAACAGAAAAAGAAATTTCTTGGGTTATTCTAAGCTTGTGCCCTTATACATCAGATCAAACGACCTAATTTAGCATTCAGACGTAGACTGAAACGTAATTGCACAAGATTTTCAGGTATGGGATATAGTTTTGCTGTAGTTCTTATACCGTATTCGATACAGGTACTGGAATAAAATAGGTTCTTTGTCAAATGTGGTGGTGGAAATTACTCTCCACCATCTCTTTTTAGTTAGTGTTAAATTAATTTGTTAACCTCTTGTTGCCATAGTATTTTATTCTTTAATCTTGAAAAATTTTTAATGCCATAGGACTTACGTTTTAACACCTTTATCTTGTTGTTTATCCCTTCTATATATCCATTGTTAAAAGGATACATAAATGATTGGAGGATTTCTGTCTTCCATCGCTGAAACGTATGATAAACACGTTGAAATGAATCCATACCTGATTCTTTTAATGTCTGCATACATGCTTCTAATCCAGCTTTAGCTGTATCCTTATCGCTTTCCTTAAACCATTGATCTAACTTATTCTTAAGTGCATAGGCTTTTTGTAATCTGGGATCAATATCAAGAAGCTTTTGTACCTTTTCTGACTCTTCTTCATCCAGTTTATATACCGATTTCCATAACAGTTTTTTACTACGTTTCATCTGGATACGTGGCTTTTTATCCAAATCCCTCTGAACTTCTCGGCGTACTTCATCCAGTGCCCAATATACTTGCCTCATATAGTGAAATCGATCGGCAATAATCAATGGATTGCCTAATGCTTTTTGTACAGCTTGTTTAAAGGATTTTGACAAATCCATAACGACGATTTGGACTTTACTCGTATCACGGGATTGTAAATACTCTTTTATGGTATCTACTTTTCTGTCCGGTAAAATATCGATGATTTCTTTGTTCTCCACATCTGCAATGACTGTTTGAAACCTCTCTCCTCCTGCATCTCCTTTAAACTCATCAATAGCTATAGCACGTGGTAGAACCTTCTTTGTTTGCAGGGGATGACGATCAAACAAACGGATTAATCGATTCGTTGTCATACCAGATAAACGGGCTGCATCCGTAAATGAACCGATTGCCGAGTAAGTTCGTGCGCTCATTTGTAATGAATTGGTGCACCTTTGATACCGATCCACCATTTGTAAATGTTCATAAAAGGTATGGTGGCAATGGGTACATAGATATCTTCTTTTTCGCAGAGAAATTTTCACGGATGTATGGGATAGATTTGACCCTTGAATCAACTGTTTTCGGTAGCTGTGCACTCGCTTTGTTTTCGCTTTACAGGATGGACATGTTTGCTTTTTAACTTTCGTATAAAGCTCTACCAACCATGTCGCGGGTTCTTCTTTTATATCCCATACTTCTACTTGTTTATCTTTTATCCCCAATAAATCTATGATAAGATGATATTGCACTCTTTCCCTCTCCTTTACCTTTTGTGTCTGCAACTCAAGGTTATCAAAAGAGAGGGGAGTGAGTGTATTTTTTTGCATCTTTCTGTGCATTGGCACAATAAGGAGTACCACCACATTTAGTATAGAGCCATAAAATATTAAGTTGTGTTATTAGAAGATGGAGTCAGACATACCAATTGAACAATGTTAAAAACATCTTCTTGGTGTTTTATCCATAATATATGGTGACAAAAAACCGCTTTGCGGAGCATTAGTAGATACAAAAAAGTTAAATGTGAGAGATTTGGACCTGAATTGTGATTCGTTTAAGGGCTTTTAGGTCTACAGTAGAAATGAAAAATCCTCGATTGCTGTTTTTCTCAATGTATCAACCAAAAAGGGTTGTTGAGGAATCTAGTCTGCCAAATGCCATAGCTGCACCTACGTAGCAATGGCATTTTAAATCACTTTCTTTGGGTACGTTTGCACAGGCAACATGAGGGTGTGGCACTCACAGCTGTGTCAAGACGGTTCACTTAACTAGTGAGGGGGGATGTGCATTGATACGCATTATGATAGTGGATGACCAACAGCTTTTTATAGATGGAATGGAAGCATTATTAATGCAGGAGCAAGATATGCAAGTCGTGTCAACGGCAACGAATGGAAAGGCAAGTATCCTTCACTTTAAAGAGTGTCGACCGAATTTGGTTTTAATTGACATCCATATGCCACATACAGACGCGATCAAGCTCATTTTGCACATGAAAGAGGCGCAGCCAGATGTGAAAATTCTCGTGCTCACCTCCTTTACAGATGAAGATTTGATTGTAGCTGCTATTTATGCAGGTGCAGATGGATTTGTACTAAAAAACTTACACGGAGATCATCTGGTTGCTTGCATGCGCTCGGTTATGCGCGGTGAAGTTGTCTTTGCTGGTGAAGTTGCGCAAATTTTGGCTAAACGTATTTTAGAGCGTAAGCTTGATAAACGAGAATTGCTTGATGAAGCGTTTAAGCATTTGGGAATTCATCTTTCTAAGCGAGAACTTGATATTGCCTACTTGTTAGCGGAGGGATTTTCTAATAAAGATATAGCACAACGTCTTTACTTAAGTGAAGGGACGGTAAAGAATTATATCAGCAATATTTATCAAACGTTTCAAATAAATAATCGCAAGCAATTAATGGCCTATTTTAAAGAGTTGCTAGAAAAAAAGCCAGTCACATAATTGATGAAGCGTTTTCGAGGCATAATAGTTGATTTGAAGCGCTTTACATCTATTATAATTTCATCTTTTATGACTTTTATTTGTAGAAGTAACTAAAATTATGACTAGGTATATAGTATGATGAGAATGTGCTTAGTGGATTCCTTCCCAAAAAAACGTAAAATTGTAGGTAGCAGATGAATTATAAGTTGTTCATTATCATACGCATACACATCGAATAATCGCTATCCGATTAAACAGCATAAAACCGTGCTGTTTTTAAAAACGTTTTGCTGTACTGGCTGTTTTTAAGAAAATCCTTAGTTTATATACGCAGATATACATGATTCGTATCTTTTATATAGTTTGGCCATGTTTAGAACTAAACAATATTTTTAAAATGTCGATATAAAAACATTACTAGACAAATAACTTGAGTTTTTTAGGGATGAGAATTTTTATAAGAATATAGCCGTACAAGAACCATTACAAAAAACGCCTAAGAAGTCATCTCCAAAACTTTAATCACAACAATGTAATCAGACAGGAAGGAGCATTCATATGGGGTACAAATCCAGGCTGGGTCTGTTAATTTTGTTAGACTCGGTAATCGTCACGACAGCCATTTTTATTGCGTCGTGGGTCGTATACCCTTATACATCTGTTGTCAGCATGGACGCAATCGTTATTAGCGCAATAGCACTTCTAGTCTTTCATCATGTGTTTGCGTACATATTTAAGCTGTACAACAAAGTATGGGCCTATGCCAGCGTTGGTGAATTAATTGCCATCGTGCAGGCTGTAACGTTTTCTGTTATTGGAGCAGCTATTGTGCAATACATAGCCAATGATTTCAGTCTTTACAAGCGAGCACTGCTCGTTACATGGATGTTACATATTATATTTATTGGTGGTTCACGATTTATATGGCGCATTTTACGCGACCGATACATAAAAGATGACCGTGACCATAAACGGACACTTATCGTAGGTGCTGGGGCAGCGGGTGCGATGATTGCTCGACAATTACGTGATCAGAGCCAAGAAGCAGAGCTTTGTCCAGTTGCGTTTGTCGATGATGATTTAACGAAACAAAAAATGCAATTATATAATATTCCTGTAAAAGGAAGGGTGCGGGATATTCCACAAATCGTTGGTGATATGGGGATAGAATATATCGTTATTGCGATCCCGTCGCTTCGTAATGGTCAATTGAAGAAAATTGTCGACTTTTGTAATCAAACAAATGCAAAAGTGCAAATGATCCCGAAACTTGAAGATTTAATGACCGGTAAAGTTACCGTCAGCAGCTTGAAAAATATTGAAGTCGAGGACCTATTGGGACGCGAACCCGTGGAACTTGATATTCATGCGATTTCTAAATATGTGACCGACCAAACGGTTATGGTTACTGGTGCAGGTGGGTCAATCGGTTCCGAAATATGCCGGCAAGTTATGAAATTTTCTCCAAGCAAAATTATTTTAGTAGGTCATGGTGAATTCAGCATTTATTCGATTGATATGGAATTACGTGGGAAATATCGTGACGCAGGCATTGAAATTATCCCGGTTATCGGCGATGTTCAGGATCGTGACCGCATGTTTGAGATTATGGAGATGTACAAACCCCGTATTGTCTATCATGCAGCAGCCCACAAGCATGTCCCATTAATGGAACAGAACCCACATGAAGCAGTAAAAAATAATATTATCGGTACCAAGAATGTCGCGGAGGCTGCTGATACATTTGGTATACATACATTCGTATTAGTATCGACGGATAAGGCGGTCAACCCGACAAATGTCATGGGAGCTACAAAGCGCATTGCGGAAATGGTTATCCAAGATTTATCGGCACGTAGTAAGACGAAGTTCACCGCTGTTCGATTCGGAAACGTATTAGGAAGCAGAGGCAGTGTTATTCCGCTTTTTAGAAAACAAATTGCCGATGGCGGTCCAGTTACTGTGACTGATCCAAAGATGACTCGCTATTTTATGACGATACCGGAAGCTTCCCGTCTTGTTATTCAGGCTGGAACTCTAGCTAAAGGCGGCGAAATTTTCGTCCTTGATATGGGTGAGCCTGTAAAAATCGTTGACCTAGCAAAAAATTTGATCAAGCTATCCGGCTATACGGAAGAAGAAATTCCAATTGAATTTACTGGTATCCGACCGGGTGAGAAAATGTACGAGGAACTGCTTGGTGAAGATGAAGTGCACTCCGATGCGGTTTATGAAAAGATATATGTCGGCAAAACGTCCGAAGTCGACCAAGACGTGATCAACGGAATGATCGAAACGTTTGAAAGCTATACACGCAAAGATTTAAAAGATGCACTCATGGAAATAGTCTATATGGAACATGCATATGTAACAGTGAAAGGCTCGTAATATAAGAAGGGGGATTTATTCATGCGTACAATTAAAAAAGCAATTATTCCAGCTGCAGGATTAGGAACGAGATTCCTACCAGCAACAAAAGCAATGCCAAAAGAAATGCTGCCAATTGTTGATAAGCCAACGATTCAATATATCGTTGAAGAAGCTGTCCAATCAGGTATTGAAGACATTATTATTGTTACTGGAAAAGGAAAACGCGCGATTGAGGATCATTTTGATAACAATTTTGAACTGGAAGATAACTTGATAAAAAAGGAGAAGTTTGATTTACTGGAAAAGGTAAAGCATCCTTCCAAGGTCGATATTCATTATATTCGTCAAAAAGAACCAAAAGGATTAGGTCACGCCGTTTGGTGTGCCCGCAAATTTATTGGCAACGAACCGTTTGCTGTTTTACTTGGCGACGATATCGTCCAAGCTGATACACCTGGTCTTCGCCAGTTGATCGATCAATTTGAAGAAACCCAATCTTCTGTTGTCGGTGTACAGCAAGTACCTGATAGCGAAACGCACCGCTACGGGATTGTTGATCCAAATACGATTGAAGGACGTCGCTACCAAGTGGATCACTTTGTCGAAAAACCGAAGCAAGGAACAGCACCATCGAACTTAGCGATCATGGGGCGTTACGTGTTAACACCGGAAATTTTCACCTTCCTTGATAAACAGGAAATCGGTGCGGGCGGAGAAATTCAATTAACCGATGCGATTCAAAAGTTAAATGAAGTGCAAAACGTCTACGCGTATGATTTTGAGGGGAAACGCTATGATGTTGGTGAGAAGCTAGGCTTTGTGAAGACGACCATTGACCTAGCGTTGGAAAATGAAGAGATACGGGAAGAACTGTTGAAGTATTTAGTGGAGAAAGTGAAAAAGGAGAAGGCATCAGTTTAAAACAGAAGGGTAGACTTTGGAATGAATGAGCGGATATTTTTAGCATCACCACATATGAGTAAAGAAGGTTATGAATTACAATATGTGCAGGAAGCATTTGACACGAATTGGATTGCTCCTCTTGGTGAAAATGTGAACCAATTCGAAAACGAACTGGCAGATAAAGTCGGAATAAAATCAGCGGCAGCACTATCTTCTGGGACCGCTGCTATTCACTTAGCGCTCAAAGCTGCAGGTGTTGGCGAAGGGGATATTGTATTTTGTCCGTCACTTACATTTTCTGCCTCAGCTAATCCGATTATCTATCAATCTGCAATACCTGTATTTATAGATAGTGATGAAAAAACGTGGAATATGGACCCAGATGCGTTAGAAGAAGCATTTGAGAAATATCCTAATGTGAAGGCAGTCATTGTCGTTCATCTATATGGTCTATCTGCGGATATGGATAGAATTATAGATTTGTGCAATAAATATGATGTAGCTTTAATTGAAGATGCAGCAGAATCATTAGGTTCCTATTACAAAGGTAAGCAAACTGGTACATTTGGAGACTACGGAATTTTCTCTTTTAACGGTAATAAAATTATTACTACCTCAGGCGGAGGTATGCTTATTTCTAACAATGAGGACAAAATAGCTAAAGCACGTTTTTGGGCTACGCAAGCAAGAGATAAGGCAAGACATTACCAGCATAGCGAATTAGGATATAACTATCGGATGAGTAATGTAGTTGCCGGCATTGGAAGAGGACAATTGAAAGTATTAGACGAACGTGTCGCAAAGAAGACCTATATTTTTGATTTTTATAAAAAAGAATTAAAGGATCTTGAGGACATTAATTTTATGCCAACTAATTCTTTTGATGCACCTAATCGTTGGCTTAGTTGTATTACATTGAACGGAAAAGTAAGACCAGTTGATATTATGGAAGCATTAGAAGAAGAAAATATTGAATCAAGACCAATATGGAAACCAATGCATATGCAACCGTTTTTTGAGGCGTATGATTTTATTGGTAATGATGTTGCAGAAAACTTATTTGAAAATGGTGTTTGTCTGCCATCAGATACGAAAATGACAGATGAGGACTTAGGAAGAGTAGTGAAGATTATTAAAGGGTTGTGGTTGTAAGTGGAGAAATATAAGGGTGGTATTTATAGAAGGTTTTTAAAAAGACCTATGGATTTTATACTATCTTTAATTGCTATTATAGTTTTAAGTCCATTACTTATAGTAATTGCTATTTTAGTGAAAACAAAATTAGGCACCCCAATCTTGTTTAAACAAAGAAGACCAGGAATGAATGAAGAGATTTTTACTATGTATAAGTTTAGAACTATGACAAATGAAGAAGATGACAATGGCTATCTTCTTCCAGATAGTGAGAGACTAACTAAATTTGGCGAGTTTTTAAGGTCTACATCTTTAGATGAATTACCAGAGCTTTTTAATATTTTAAAAGGGGATATGTCCATCGTTGGCCCTAGACCTTTATTAGAAAGATACTTACCTTACTATAGTAAAGTTGAAAAGCTAAGACATACAGTTCGCCCCGGTCTTACTGGTCTTGCACAAGTAAACGGGAGAAATAATTTAGAATGGTCTGATCGACTAGAAATCGATATTGAATACGTCCGCAATATTAATTTGTTGCTAGACTTAAGCATAATTCTCAAGACAATAACTAAGACAATACGCAGCGAAGATATTACTGTTGTCGATAAATCTTCTATTAAGGATTTGGACGATGAGAGGAGGACATCTATTGAAAATAAGGGAATTGGGAATTGAAGATTTTAGTACTCATAAAGATACTATTTTAGAAATGTTAATTGATTCTTACACCTCAAACTTTGGTGTATCATACAAAACTAGTATAAGTATAGCTTATGAGAAAATAGATCAAATTCCCTGCTATTTAGAACAAAATAACGCAATATTGGTAGGTGCATTTGAAAAAGGTAAATTAATAGGTATTGTTTGGTTATATAAACATAAGTATTTTAATGAATTAAGACTACATATCAATCAAATTATTATAGAAAAAAACTGTAGGGGTAAGGGCATTGGAACTATTCTTATTACTGAAGTACAAAAAATAGCTAAAGATAAAGGGATAAGAACAATTGATTTACTTGTATCTGAATCTAATCTAAAAGTTGTTGAATTATATAATTCTCTAGGTTTTATTACGGAAAGGCGTCGGATGAAAAAAGAGTTGTAGGAGGAAATTATGCTGTCTTTAATTGAAGCAAGTGATAGAGAAAAGTGGAATAAGATAGTTAAAGGTTTTCGTGATTATGATATATATTATCTAAATGAATACACTAATGCCTTTAAAATACATGGCGATGGTGAACCGGTGCTTTTTTATTATGAGGATTCGAATATTAAAGCCATCAATGTAGTTATGCTCAGAGATATTGCCAATAACATAAATTTCAGTGATACACTTTCTGAAAATCAATATTTCGACATTACAACTCCTTATGGTTATGGGGGATTTTTAGTTGAGGGAAAAGTGACGAAAGATAGTATAAAGCAATTAAATAATGAATACATAGAGAAGTGTAATAAAAGAGGTATTATTAGTGAATTTGTACGTTTTCATCCTGTTCTCAAAAATAGTGATATATTAGAAGGTTTATATGATATATCGGAACTAGGGAAAACTATTACTATAAAGTTGGATTCTCAACAACAAATTTGGACTGATATAACAAGTAAAAACAGAAATATGATAAGAAAAGCAAAAAAATCAGGGGTCTTAATCTATTGGGGAAGAGACGTTAATCTGTTTCATAAATTTAAGGTTCTATATAATGCAACAATGGATAGAGACAATGCAAAGGATTATTATTACTTTGAAAAGGATTTCTATGATAGTATTCTTAATGATTTAAAACATAATTCAATGATTTTTTATGCTTTGTATGAAAACAGGATTATTGCAATGTCCATTATTTTGTTCTCCAATCAACAGATGCATTATCACTTATCAGCATCAGATATAACTTATCGTCATCTTGCACCAACAAATTTATTGTTATATGAGGCGGCGTGTTGGGGATGCGAGAATGGACACAAATCATTTCACCTTGGAGGGGGAATTGGAAGTAAAGAAGACAATCTTTATAAATTTAAAAAGGCATTTAATAAAAATCACCATAACGTATTTACAATTGGTAAAAAGATTTTTAATCAAGAATTATATAATAAATTGACGGAAATACGCAGAGAAAATACATCAGATATTCAAGATAATATGTATTTCCCCAAGTATAGAGCAGAAAACTAAGAGTTTATGATAGTTAAACCTTTTTTACTAGGAGTAGAATAATGGAATTTTTTTTAAAAGCAATATTTTTTTTAAGTGCGTTTATCATATTTTGGGGAATGATTGGCTACCCATTATCTATAAAAATTTTAGGAAGGGTTATTAAGAAAAAAAAAATAATAAAAGATTACTCTTATGAACCAACTGTAACAGTAATGGTAGTTGCTCATAATGAAGAAAAAGTTATTAAAACCAAACTAGATAACCTTTTGGAAATTAACTATCCTAAGGATAGAATAAAATTTTTAATTGCTTCAGACAATAGTAGTGATAGAACAAACGATATAGTTAGGGATTTTATTAATAAGCATACAGATATTGATATTAGGTTATATGAAGTAAAGGAACGCATGGGGAAGACGAATGCTCAAAATGAAGCACAGAAAACTGTTAGAACTGATTACTTAGTTATGACTGACGCTAATTCGATGTTAGATAAAGACTCTGTTAAAGAGCTAATGGCTACTTTTACTTCAGAAGATATTGCTTATGTATCTGGAAAGTTAGTAATAAGCAATGATAGTGTTAATGACGTTAGTAACTCTGAGGCAAGTTATTGGGACAGTGATCTAGAAATTCGAGAAATAGAAGGTAGAATTCAAAGCATCACTGCAGGAAATGGCGCTATATATGCATGTAGAAATGAGAGTTATTACGATTTCAATCCTATTAATAGCCACGATGCATCAATGCCTTTGCATTATGCGTTAAATAACAAAAGAGCAATTTGTAATCATGATGCTATAGCATATGAAAAAGCTGGTGAAACAATTGAGGATGAATTCAGTAGAAAAGTTAGAATGAATCGAGTCATTTTAAAAGCTATATTACCAGACTTAAGGTTACTAAATATTATAAAATATAAATGGTTTTCATATTTTTACTTTGGTCACAGGACTTGCAGATATCTTTTGTGGATTTCTCATTTGTTTCTGCTTATTTCAAATGTTTTTTTAATAGAAGAATCGTTATTTTATCTATTGATATTTATTGGTCAAATTACATTTTATATATTAGCTTTAATTAAAGCTTTTACCAAAATAAATAATAAGTACTTAAATCTAATTTACTATTACTGTATTACCATTTTAGCACAATGGGTTGGTGTATATAATATCTTTACAGGTAAAGCAAAGCCTTTTTGGGAAAAAGCTGAAAGTACAAGATGAAATACTAATTTATTTTTAAAGGGGTTTGAAATGAAACTTCAAGTTTTAGTATCTACTATGCATCAAAAAGATAAAAGCTTGTTAGAAAAAATGAATATTCAATCTGATGCAATAATAATTAACCAATGTGAGACTAATAAAGTAGAAGAACTAAAATATAATAAATACAACATAAAATTTATGTCATTTAGTGAAAGAGGGGTTGGTTTAAGTAGAAATAATGCGTTAATGAGAATGGATGGAGAAATTGGTTTGATGGCTGATGACGATATGGTTTACCGAAATGGCTATCCAAAAACAGTTATTGAAGCATTCAAGAAAAATCCTCAAGCAGATATAATAATGTTTAATGTACCTATTCACATGAAAAATGGGGGAACAATAAAAAAAATTAAGAAAAACGGTAGAGTAAGAATATTCAATTCGTTAAAATTTGGTACAGTAAATATTGCTTTTAAGAAGGAATCTATAATAAAAAACAATATCTTTTTTTCTCTGTTATTTGGTGGAGGAGCACGTTACGGTTCAGGTGAAGATAGTTTGTTTATTAGAGATGCTTTTAAAAAAGGTTTGAAAATATACTCGTCAACAGATATTATTGCGGATATAAAGGAGAATCAATCAACTTGGTTTACGGGGTATAATGAGGATTATTTTTTTGATCGTGGGGCCCTTTTTCAAGCATTAGGCGGCAATTTGATATCATTTTTGTTAATGTTTCAGTTTTTATTACGAAAAAAAGAATTATACGATGAATATATAGGTCCACTATGTGCTTTTAAGCAAATGTTGAAAGGAAGAAAAGATTTTCTTAAAAGAGATGATATTAGCTCATAATTATTACCATATTTTCAATTTATTTTGTTTTTTAGAACTTATAGATCCTAACAACTACTTTTTCGATATGGAGTAGAGAAGGTTTAATTATATAAATAAAAAATTAAAGAAGTAGGAACTAGTTATGATGGAGAACACTAAGAACCCAATTGTTAGCATAATTATAACTACATATAAACGGTCAGATATGTTGAAGAGGGCAATAGATTCAGTACTGAATCAAAGCTATAAAAAAATTGAAGTTATTGTAGTTGATGATAATGAGCCAAGCACTCAATATAGAAAAGAAACGGAGTTAATATTAGCTGATTATGCTAGTAATCCTAAAATTAAATATATCAGGCATCCCAAAAATATGAATGGGGCTGCTGCGAGAAATACTGGAATTAGGAATAGTAAGGGGAATTACATTTGCTTTCTAGATGATGATGATTGGTATCTATCGGATAAAGTAAAAGAACAAGTAATGTATTTACTAGACAATAAAAAATTTGACGGTGTTTATTGCGGGTGGAATAGAAACAATAAAGAAGTTATACCTACTAAAGAAGGTGACCTGACTTTTGGTTTACTTAGTGGTACTCATCTTGTGCTTACGAATACCATTATGATAAAAAGAGAGGCAGCAATACTTTGTGGTGGGTGGGATGAAAGATTTCAACGTAATCAGGAGGCTGCTTTTTTATTAAGATTTTTCAATCATGGATACCGATTAGGTGTAGTAAAAAAAGTATTAGTTCAATTTGATACTAGAGACCGTTCAAATGTTGCTGACCCAAAAGAAAATGAAGAAAACTTTAATTTTTATTTAAAGATTCATGAGAAACAAATAGAAGCATGTGATAAGGTATATAAAAATGGTAAAAAAATTATCTATTCTTATAGATATAGAGGAGTCTTGTTAAATTATATTAAATGTAAAGAATATCTAGCTGCTTTTAGGTTTTACTTAAGAGTAATTAAATTTATTCCTTTAAGATTTAATATAGATTTACTAATATATATAACAAAAAAAATAAAGGATTGTACTGTTAGGTTATGAAAAAAAGTAATATAAATGAATTTTTATTTGTTTTATATTTGTTTTTATTTAGTTTGTTAAAGATTGTAACAAGTAATTTCCCGCAGCTTTCAACTTATTTATTGCTTGCCAGCGTAATATCTATATTATCATTCTCACTATTATATAATAAGTTGATACTAAACATCCGAATTTTATTTTTTGTTTTTACTATACTTTTTTTGTTAGGTATTGATCTTTTGTTTAGAAGAAATATTGAGTTAGATAACTACGTATATAATTTTATAATTTACTGTATGATAACGATGTACTTATTTTCGCTTGTTCACAATAAAAAACAAGTTCTAATTTACTATTCTTACTTTTCATTTGTTCTATTCATACTTTATTTTTGGGATCCGTTTGTTGGTTATATGTTTACTACGGACTATATGAGTTTTGGATTTAATTTCATGCTTCCTGCATTCACAGGTTTATATATCGGAGGTAAATATTTAAATATAAAATGGATGAAAATAATTTCCTTTTTTGCTTTCATAGAAGTTGTAATATTTGCTAACAAAGGGTCAGCTTTAGCAGCTTTATTTATTGTGTTTTTATTTAACGTTATCCCTATAAAAAAATCTATAAATAAGAAATCAGTAATAATTAAGGGGACATTTTTATATGGAATTATATTTATAGGTTGTTATCTTGTTTGGAATAATTTAACTAATATGCTTAACTTTTTAATAAATTTAACAGATAAATTGAATTTTAATAGTTATTCTTTATCTACATTTAAAAACATGTTAATTTATAACTCTTTTGAAATTGGGTTGACTGGGCGGGAAATATTATGGCAAAAAGCAATTGAATATTTTAAAATTAATTTTCTAATTGGTAACGGTACTGCAGCATTTCATAGTTCTTTTGGTGTGTACCCTCATAATTTTATCTTAGAAATAATAACCTCTTATGGATTACTAGGATTGTGCGTTTTCTTTATAATTTGGTCTAGATCCTTTAAAGTTATGTTAAATAGTGCTTTCTATGACAAAATATTTTATATGATTATTTTTTCTTTATGGTTTATACCTTTATTTTTTAGCTTGAATATTTTTGAAAGTAAAGAGTTTTGGGTTTTTATGATAATTGGATTTAAAGAGATACATGCAGTTGTTAAAAAAAGTACTAAGACACACTATTAATATAATAAAAAAGGATTTGAAATTATGCGTAGAATTTTTATAACATATCGTTCTTTTTTTGATATGGAGGGAGAAAATTATACAGTTGGTGGAATTCAAACTTATATAAGGCAATTAGCCAAGGTTATAGAAAGGAGAGACGAGGTACCTGTAATAGTCCAATTTTCTAATAGGAACTTTAAGAAAAAATATAACAATATAGACGTGCACGGTGTTAAAGTAAATATGTCTTCTAAGGAAAAAAAGAAAGCAAAAATTTTGACTGAATTTGTTGAGGAGTTGTCTGGAAATGATGATGTAATTATTTTTGCAACAGAGGATTTATTTGTTCCTACCTCAATAAAACACGTTATAGCAATACAACACGGAGTTGGCTGGGATATTCCAAATACTAATCATTTTACAAAAAGATATCTATTATTAGAAGTGATTAGAAAGTCAGTAGGTAACTACCTGAGATTAAAGAAAATAAGAGAAATTAAAAATATTGTTTCAGTTGACTATAATTTCGTAAATTGGTATAGAACACAGGTGTTTTGTAATAAAAATGCCATATATCCGATTCCAAATAGCACCAAAATAAAAAAAAGTATACCAGCCAAAGAAAAAGACATTATAAGAATCATGTTTGCTAGAAGGTTTGTTCAAGTTCGTGGAACAAGATTATTTTCAAATGTTATAAAGGTAATTATGGAAAAATATGGAAATGTGTATGTTACTTTTGCGGGTGAGGGACCGGATGAAGGATATCTAAAAAAAATGTTTAATAAAAATCCGAAAGTTGAATTTATAAAATATAAAAGTGAGAATAGCCTTGAGTTTCATCAAAAACATCACATTGCTGTAGTTCCAACACTGGGATCAGAGGGGACATCCTTATCTTTGTTAGAGGCAATGGCCTCTAAATGTGCAGTTGTTGCAACTAATATAGGTGGTATGGCAAATATTTTAATAGATAATTATAACGGTTTTTTAATAAATCCTGATGAATTAGAACTATATGAAGCTATTCAAAAATTGATACTAAATGAACGCTTAAGAGAACGTTTGTCAGCTAACGCCTATAACACTGTATTAGAAGGGTTTAATAATGAACTGTGGGAGAAAAAATGGAGTAGAATTATCGATAAAGTTGTTGAAGAGTAGCACACAAAAAATATTACTGTTTGGCATGGAGAGGAAAAAAAGTGAAGTTATTCAATAAAATTTCAAATAATAATTTTACTAAAAGTGTTCTTTTAGTTTCTGGAGGAACAGCATTTGCTCAATTGCTAAATACTGTTCTTTCTCCCGTTATATCTAGAATCTATCTCCCAGAAGAATATGGTGTTTTAACGTTGTATACTTCAATTTTGGGTTTTTTAACGATTATTAGCTCGTTAAAATATGAACATGGAATTGCAATAGCTGATAATGATAAAAAGGCTATAAATGTTTTAACTTTAAGTCTTATCATTTTATTTATTTTTGTTAGTTTAATTACTTTAATATTTGTTTTAATTAAAGTTATTAATTTAGACTTTAATTTTAAGTATTCTTTTCTTATTCCTATAGGAATTTTTACAACTGGTTTATATAGGATTTTTATGCAATGGTCTTTTAGAAAAAAAAACTTTAAATCCATCTCTAAAACCAAAGTAAGTCAGAGTATTTTCTCGAATATTACTAAAATAAGTCTAGGAATATTAAATTTTAGTTCAGTTGGACTTATCTTAGGTAATATTATAGGTGGAAGTGCAGGTATAAGAACATTATCATCACAATTAAGAAAATCAGAGAGAAATCTCTTTAAATCAGTAAATAAAAAAAGGATTATCTGGAGCGCTAAAAGGTATGTGAACTTCCCAATTTTTCTAGCTCCTAGCCAATTGCTAAATGCTGCTGGCATTCATGTACCGATTTTTTTCTTGACTTTTATGTATGGGAATCAAATGTTAGGGTTTTATGGTTTAGCAAATACATTAGTAAATATACCCACCTTATTAGTAGGAAATTCAGTTGGAGATGTCTTTTATGGTGAGGCCGCTAATATTGGAAAAAAAGAACCTGAAAGATTAAAAAAGTTATCAATTGTACTATTTAAAAAATTATTGTTAATTGGAATTATTCCTTTAATAGTAGTTATTTTATTTGGACCTTATTTTTTTTCAATTGTATTTGGTTCAAATTGGCATGAAGCGGGAATATACGCAAGAATTCTTAGTTTTATGGTTTTTACTAGACTAATATTTATGCCGATAAGTAGAGTGTTTGAAGTTTATGAAAAGCAAAAAGAAGCTCTTTACTTAGATATGCTCAGATTTACTTTAGTGTTATTGGTTTTTATATTTTCAATTCTAATGTCTTTAAACCCATATTGGACAGTTTCATTATATTGTCTAGTCATGTCACTAATATATTTTCTTACGTTTTTCTTGGCACAGAGAATAATAAACAAAGAAATTATTTCGAATGATTAAACAAATATTGTTAGTGAAAATATTGACCTAGATCCACAATTAGAAAAATAGTAAAATTCTTCCTTGAAATCAATCTAAATATAATTATACGTAAAAATAAATAATTTGAGCTATTAATGTTTGAAATAAATATAGATATAACACTTGAATAATTGTTGATATTATAGATCTACCAATTAATGATTTAATAATAGTAGATTAAAAAATATAAAGGTATAAATTATTAGGATATGAAATTTAAAGTAACTACAATCTAGGAGGAATTTCTCATGAAAATCGCAGTTGCAGGAACAGGGTATGTTGGCTTAGCAAATGCCGTACTTTTAGCACAGCATAATGAAGTGGTGGCACTTGATATTCTGCAGGAGAAAGTAGATATGATCAATAGTAAACAATCTCCTATTGTGGATGCAGAGATTGATAGTTTCCTTAAAAATAAGAAAATGAATTTACGTGCTACAACTGATATAGAAGAAGCGTATAAAGATGCTGATTATGTGGTTATTTCCACGCCGACCAATTATGATCCCGATAAGAACTATTTTGATACATCAACCGTTGAATCCGTTATTCGCAATGTATTAGATACAAATCCTAATGCCGTAATGATTATTAAGTCTACTGTACCAGTTGGTTATACGAAAGAGATTAGCATTAAATTTGCTACAAGTAATATTATCTTTTCTCCAGAATTTTTACGTGAAGGCAAAGCTTTATATGATAACTTGAATCCATCTCGCATAATTGTCGGGGAGCAGTCAGAGCGTGCAAAAGTATTTGCTGATTTATTAGTTCAGGGTGCAGAGAAAGAGGATATTCCTGTTTTATTTACGAGTTCAACAGAAGCAGAAGCAATTAAACTATTTGCCAATACATATTTAGCTATGCGTGTGTCGTTCTTTAATGAGCTAGATTCCTATGCAGAGGTTCGTGGTTTGGACTCTAAACAAATTATTGAAGGGGTATCGCTAGACCCTCGTATTGGTGGGCATTATAATAACCCATCATTCGGTTATGGTGGTTACTGCTTGCCGAAAGATACGAAACAATTATTGGCAAACTATGAAAATGTGCCGAACAATATTATCCAAGCAATTGTGGAAGCAAATCGGACAAGAAAAGATCATGTTGCTAATATGGTTCTGGAGCGTAAACCGAAAGTGGTTGGGATTTACCGTTTGACCATGAAGACAGATTCAGACAATTTCCGCCAATCTGCTATTCAAGGTGTCATGAAGCGCATTAAAGCCAAAGGCATTGAAGTGATTGTCTATGAACCAGCATTACAAGAAGAAACATTTTATAACTCTCGTGTCGTCAATGACCTTGAAGCATTCAAAGCAGAAGCAGATGTCATTGTTGCTAATCGACTGGATGACAATGTTCGAGATATAGCTGACAAAGTATATACAAGAGACTTGTTTAGCAGAGATTAATCATCGACTCGCATGATGACAGATAGACCTAATGACAGCTTTCAAGCTGCCATTAGGTCATTTGTGTTTGACTTAATATGGTATACTTTTAAAGTAGAAATATCCAAGCATATCAAATTGTCGAATGACTGAAAATACAAGAAAAGAAAGTACAGGTGAAACCGATGAAACGAAGGGAAAGAAAAAAATCACGTAAGCTTTGGCTGAAAATTCCACTTGCCATCATTTTAGTACTTATACTAGGCGCTGGTGGTTACGCATTTTCCATATATAACAACGCAAAGTCAACTGTAAATGACAAAATAAATGAGCCTATAGATACGATTGATACAAAAGTAGCTAAGAAGAAAGTAAAGGCGACAGAGTCATTAAATATCTTACTTCTTGGTATCGACGAACGAGATGGCGATCGTGGACGTTCTGATGCATTAGTAGTGCTATCTTTAAATCCAAAAGAAGATACTATGCAACTGGTCAGCATTCCTCGTGATACACGGACGACGATTGTTGGAAAAGGGATACAGGATAAAATTAATCATGCCTATGCCTATGGCGGTGCTGATATGTCTGTTGCTACGGTAGAGAACTTCCTCAATATCAACCTAGACTATTATGTGCGTATGAATATGGAAGGTTTAGAGGAACTTATCGATCAGCTGGGCACTATTCAAGTCGATAACGAAGTAGAATGGGATGACGGTCAATATCAATTTATGAAAGGTCCAGTAGAATTAGACGGTGATAAAATGATGCACTTTGTCCGTATGCGTAAGCAAGATCCTGCTGGAGATTTTGGTCGTACCGAACGTCAGCGTAAAGTTATCGAAGGGATTATTGATAAAGGCGCTAGAGTTGGCTCTGTCAACAAAATTAATGGCGTGATTGACGTACTTGGTGATAATATGGCAACGAACATGGATTTTGATGATATGAAAGAATTACTATTCGGATATACGGATGTGCGGAAAAATGTCAATAGCTATATGATGCAAGGAAGTGGCACCAAGATTGAGGGCGTTTATTACTATATGGTCCCAGAGGAAGAAGTATCCAAGGTTCATGGAATGATAGCGGGGATTTAGACATAAAAATATCAAATTTAATGTCGTTAGTGTGTAGAAAAAGATCTTTTTACTCCGAATATAACGTGCTGTAAGCCTCCTACTTCAGGAGTTAACTGTACTGCAACAAGGCTAAGCACCTATATACCAGATTTGTTCAGAGGTCCTTAGATCATACCCTTGGACTACTAACAATCAGTGGGGGATGAATGAAAACCTCCACTGCTTGAGAACTTTATCTTTACTTTATTCCTCCCTTCCCGATAATGAAATAAAGGGAGCTCGTAAGTTTAGAAAAAACTACAGCTTTTTCCATAGAAACTTGGTGAAAGCTGTAGTTTTTCTTGTACTATCCTATTTACCCCTACCCCCGCAATTAATGGGGCTTGGGGATTAAATAGACATAAAATCGCCAAAATATACTAATATATCACGTAATTTTTGGAATTGATTTGGTGTTTTTTAAATAAGGACTTTTTCAGTGGCTTCCTGATACTAGGGAGTTTTTCGATGCTCTGTTTAGATCTTATTACTACCTAATTTAGTAACATAGGTTAAAAAATTAGCATATTCTCCTGTTTGATGAAAATTAGTAAGTTATAAAGCTAAATTCAGCTCAAAAAACACGTAAAAATCAGATTATTTTATCAATATGATTTTTCTGAATTAATGTTATAATATAACTAGATAAGCATATTAATTTTAGAATAGCGGGTGAATTTAGTGGATATCGGCTCACTTATTAAATTGCACCGATTGAAATGCAAAATGACACAAGAAGAATTATCGGAGGGCATCGTTTCCTTGTCCTATCTATCAAAAATAGAGAATCAAAAGACTAATGCAAGCCCAGAAATCCTCCAGTTACTCTGTAATAGATTAGGAATTGAAATTTCGGAAGATACAGATAGAGAGATTGAGGAGAAGTGCAAAGAATGGTATGATATGTTGTTTGATAAGCATGATAAGAAGGTAATGACAGAGAAGTATGAAGAATTACAACAGCTAATGGAGCATAAGATTAATAAACATACAATTATGTTTGAAATACATACAATCCGTTACTATATCGTCTTACGTGATTTGGGGAAAGCTTTACATAAAATGAATAAACTGCATGATATGGTTGATTCTTTTAACTATGAAGAAAGTTATTACTGGCATAAATTTAAAGGGAACTATTATACACATAAAGAAGTTCATCAAGAAGCGTTGCGGAATTATAAATTGGCAGAAGAAGTAATTCGTTTAGCCAATATCGATGATAAAGAAATAGCTGATTTGCATTATGCATTATCGATAACCCATAATTATCTACGTGAAGATTTAGCGGCTGTAGATTATGCGAATCAGGCAATGGCGGTATTTCAGCAAAACTATAACTTTAACCGCTGTGCGCAATGTCATATTTTATTAGGTATATCGTATCAAAGGGTAAAAGATCTAGATACGGCAATAAAAAACTATAATCTGGCATTGCACTTAGGAAAATTAAATAAAAATGAAAATATCGTTTATCTAACGCATTATAATTTGGGGTACCTTTATTCCATGATGGGAATTTCAGAAGAAGCGATTAAACATTATTCATTAGCTATAGAAACGAAAGATTTAGCAGATAAAACTAAATTAGATGCACTTACTCATTTAGTTCAGGAACTTCACACGATTGGTGATTATGAAAAAGCAAAAGCGTATTTGCATCAAGCTAAGGAGATATTAGAATTAGCTAAATGCAAATACGATGACTTTTACAACGGATATCACAATTACATGATTCAAGTATATACGTGTTTACTCTATGGCGATTTAAAGAAGTTTAAATCGATATTAACAGATGACTTTATACCTTACTTAAAACAACAAGGAGATTATAGTAATTTGGTATTTTATGCGAAATTGTTAGCTACTTACCTAGAGGAAATGGGGAAGTATAAAGAGTCTGTTGAATATTATAAATTAGCAAATAGCAGTTATGACCAATTAATCAAGTTGTAATCGGGGAGGGATATCGTTTGAAAAACTTAGTAATGACAATGGCATGTGGAGTTTTACTTATCGGTGGATTTTTATTCACGAATAAACAATATGAGGATACCGCATCACGTCCTCCAAGTCCAACGTTTACAATGTCAATTGATGATGTAAAAATGTAAAGGAATCAATGCACTTTACGTAAGCGTCAAAGAGCGCATATCTTCGTATAGATATGCGCTCTTATATGTTTACCTAAATCCAGCACTCCACTTCCATGATGATAAAATGCGAATCATCGAAATTATCCTTTTTGTGAATGAGCTTTTGTAAAAGACTTCATGGTATACTAAACATTGTAAAAAAGATTATTCGTTTGAACAGGGGTTTGCATATGACACAATTTACAATTCATGAAAAGATGATACATAGTGAGTTATTGCCGCCATTTTCCCTCACCATTGAAGGTGCGTATACGGCTACGGTTTATAGTGATATGGACATGCAGGATGAGCTGATAAAAGTCCTGCAAAATAACGGGAATTACACTATTTTTGATCAACAGGAAGGCTTGTATCAACGGCTTACGGTAGAAGGGAACATCGCTTTTTTTCATAAATGGTTCCATTGTAAGACACCTTTAGCGGAGATTCTCGTATTGTTTTCCTTGCAAAACAGTGCTAAAAAGCGTTTGCATACATGTTCGGAGTCGGAAATTCGTCGGGTTTATTATGCGAAATATTTCATGAGTGGTGTGCAACCGATGATTTTTTGTGAACCCGTCCATGGTGCGGATGTTAGAACAATGGATGCTTTTATCCATATGCTGCAAAAGTTAAAGGAAAATCAAGTGCCTGTGTTAATTTTGGTTTCTAATATGGAACACGCATTGTTGCTTGGTGATATAGCGTACAAACTGCAAAAAAACGGTCTACAGCAAATTGAACTGGATGAAGGGGAGCCGAGTGTAGGAGAGGAAAGTAATAGCTCTGGTACAACAATGACGACGAGCTTTTTCAAAATCCCGGCAAAAGTCGATGATAAAATGATATTGTTTGACCCTTTAGAGATTGATTACATCGAGAGTCAGGACGGGAAAGCGATGATCGTCGTAAATGATGAGTCTTATGCCTTGGACTCCACACTTGGGGACATGGAGAAAAAATTAGCAGTGTACGGTTTTTATCGCTGCCATCGATCTTACATTGTCAATTTGCAAAAGGTTCGTGAAATTATTACATGGTCAAAAAATACGTATTCTCTCCGAATAGATAATCAATCCCAATCGACCATTCCGCTGTCACGAACAAAAATACAAGAAATTCAGGACAAATTTAGCTTGAAGTAGGATTCGTTTAATATTTCTTGGCTTTACGATCTAATGGATAGTGGTTATTAAATAAGGCAATACATACAGTTTATTTTTCGCTATAGGAAAGTATAAAGGTTTAAGGTTTATAGTATAAGAAAAGTTACAGCTTCCGCCATAAAGATTAGGCGGTAAGCCAAGTTTTTCTAAAAAGATAAGAAAGTATAAACTTAGGTGCTTGAGGATAACGAAATAACCGAATAGCCACGTCCGGCGCATGAGCCCAGCAACGATGCGACTTTAGAAATGCACCCTACGATAAGGCCTCATCGGTTCGTCGCAAAGAGGAAGGCCGATTAAAAACGGTCGGCATACCCCTGTTTTTAGTGGCATGATTCCTAAATCTTTAGTTGATTCGTTCCATTCGCTACGTTGCTAAACGAGCGCTTGCGCCTTTGTTCACATATGACAAAAGGTGTTTGGTACAGATTTATGGGACGAATTAGCGGTACAGTTCACAGTGGCAATGTTACCATTCAACTAAAACGCTGATGTTTTTCAACTTGAGAGGTAACTTGGCTAATGAAGGTAGCGACCATATTGATTTTAGATAGTAGAAAAGTAGGTACAATTCATCCTCCAAAAGGTACATTTCATCCTTCAGTTGCTGCATCTGCTAGCTTTATCCGCTAAGCTAGAAGCAGTTCAGCGAAGGAGGTTTTCAATTGGAAAATATTATAGCAGTTGAAGGAATACAAAAATCGTTCGGACAACATGTGGCACTGAAAGATGTCCGATTTCATGTAGAAGAAGGAGAAATATTTGGCTTGCTTGGACCAAGTGGATCGGGGAAAACAACGACGATAAAAATCTTAACGGGAGAGCTTGGGCAAACAGCAGGGCGCGTAAAGGTACTGGGAATGAATTCGAAACAGATAGGAACCGCTGATTTTAAATCTAAAATTGGTATACTATCTGACAATAGTTCCCTTTATGAGCGATTAACGATTTATGACAATTTGAAATTATTTTGTAAATTATACCATGCTCCTTTAAAGCAAATAGATGCCATTCTGCGTGAGGTAAATTTATATGACGAACGCAAAAAAACGGTATCGAAGTTATCAAAGGGAATGAAGCAGCGTGTACTGCTCGCTAAAGCGCTCATTCATAAGCCAAAGCTCGTGTTTTTGGATGAACCAACATCAGCCTTAGATCCTGGAAATATGGCGCATATTCATCGAGGACTGCGGAAATTGAATGAAGCAGGAACGACGATTTTTCTAACTACACATAATATGGAAGAAGCGAATTCCTTATGCGATCGTGTTGCTTTTCTTCACGAGGGGGAAATAGTGGAATTGGATGATCCAGATGAACTTCGCTACAAGCATTCGACGCACGCCTTTCATATCGAAACATATGAAGGAGAGCGGCTCGTGATTAAAAATACCCCAGACAATGCAGATCGAATTAAGGAATTGATTGTATATAATCGGGTAAAATCCATGCAGACAGATAAGCCAACATTAGGGCAAATCTTTTTGAAAGTAACCGGGGAGGAGCTGGTATGATGAATATTCAACGCATAAGCGCTATTTTTGAAAAAGATATAAAAGATTTTATGAAAAATATGATGCTATTGATGATGCCACTTATCCCAATAATTTTAGCTTTATTATATAAACAAATGAGTAATGGGGAAGAGTTTCCAATCTCTTTCTTGTATCTGATTGTAGGAATAGCGTATTCTTCGGTTACGTCAACCTGTATGATGACAATGATGGCTGAAGAAAATGAAAAGAAAACGTTACGCGGACTGATTCAATCACCTGCCTCCATGATAGACATTCTTGTCGGTAAAAGTCTTGTCGTTGGACTCATAACTTTTATTTCCTTAACAGTGTCTTTATACTTTGTAGGGATTGACCCATTCTTAAATGGGAAAGCTATTCTCACGTTGATTTTGCTGTTTGTGTTCTTTCTATTCTTAGGTATTGGCATTGGCTTATTTTCTAAATCTATTTCTGCAACATCTGCTTATACGATGCCCGTCATGCTTTTGTTTGGATTCACACCTATACTTGGTTCTCTCCAGCTAGACGAGGATGGGATCGTTATGAAAATTACCGATACGTTTCCAATTATGCAAGCTATTGAATTGCACGAGAAGAGCTCTTGGATGCCACTAGCAATCATTGCTGGTTGGGTTTTTGCAGCAGCTTTGTTCATGTATATTTGCTTTAAAAAGACGATGACGGATGATTAATTGATGTGGAGAGTGGGTTTGATGGAAAAAATGAACGATCAGTGGAAGAGTGATTTACTTTTCCTCTGGTTTTTTCATGGAAGATAAGAAACCACCATGGCTGCCTAGAGTGCGAGCCAACATCTATGATGAAAAATTTTGTTTTATAATGTTTAGATTCTTGAAATACTATCTAAAATAAATAAGTTATATAGTGGTAAATAACGTTTTTTTCATACAAAAGTAAAAAATGAGGTGCTTGGGAATACCCAAATAACCGAATAGCCACGTCCGGCGCATGAGCCCAGCAACTGGGCGACTTCAAGAAATGCGCCTTACGATAAGTCATCATTTATCTCCGTTGATTCCTTCCATTCGCTATGTTGCTAAACGGGCGCCCCGCGCCTTTGTTCCACTATAGGAAAGTATAAGATTTTTTTGGTTTATAGTATAAGAAAACCAAAGGCTTCCGCCATAAGACTTGGTGGCAAGCCAAGTTTTTCTAAGATAGATTAAGAGGCTACTTTACATTAAACTTGTTATGAAGGATTAAAGGAATTGCCTCTCCGCTATTTAGTATGGGAGCAGAAGGTAGTTTAGGAGGTTTTACGTGGAGTGGCGGGCATGATAGCATTTTGGCGTGAGCCAATATCCCTTTCATATTGGCGTCTTGGCTCGTCAATCGTGCCCGCCGAGGCTCCATGTCAAACCGACTACGATTCTATCTTTTGGCTGTACTACCAACATTAAATAGCGAGGAGCCAAGGAATTTCCAAAGAGGTGAGGTGTAAGATGATTTATATAGAGACATCCAGATTAAAATTGCGTGACTGGGAAGAAACAGATATAGTTCCATTTGCTGAACTAAATGCGGATGAAAATGTGATGCGGTATTTTCCTAAAACATTATCAACCGAAGAAACAAAGCTTTTTACACATTGATTGTAGATAAGATCAAAGAGAATGGATATGGACTCTTTGCTGTGGAAGAAAAGGAAACGAATGAATTTTTAGGATTTATCGGGTTTCATCGGGCCACTTTTGAAGCTGATTTTACACCGTGTATCGAAATTGGCTGGCGACTAAAAAAAGCGGCTTGGGGAAAAGGCTTTGCAACAGAAGGAGCAGCAGGCTGCTTACAATATGGCTTTACAAAATTAAGTTTTACTGATATTTATAGCTTCACAGCTGAGGTGAACACCCCTTCACAAAATGTCATGAGAAAAATAGGTATGAAATATGTGAAAGATTTTGACCATCCGAAGTTGAAGCAGGATAGTATTCTGAAGAAGCATGTGTTATATCATATCAACTGGAATGAATTTAACATTTGCTGAAATGAAATGATAAGTCTGTTAAGTTGGGGAACGAAAAATTTGAATTCGAACGGTTAAACGGTAATTCATGCACGAAAAAAGCAAAATGCGAGCGGCTCATCGGTGAAGTCACGGAAGCAAAAGTAGAACGCGAGCGGTTCATCGGCGAAGTCGTGCAAGCAAAGTCTGAACACGAGCATATCGTCGGTTAAGCTGTGCATTCATTCCCACACTAATTATTGCTTTGAAAGCTGTTGAACAGGTGGACGTTTAGGGGCTGTTCTCCTACTGCTTGTTCAAGTACGTAAAGCGGGAGATGCTGACAAGCCCTATATATATGTGCAAGCGGAAAGGGGGGGATGGTATTGATAGAGGAGATAGCTTTCCATTACAACTTGAGTACATCCATACGCAGAAATAGTCTTATTCTCGCTCAAAAACACGTCTATAAAATCGCCTTCATTATACGTATTTAGGCAGATGTGTATTTTCATAGGTAATGGTCATGCGTTGGCTTTTTATTTCATCTACTTGCTCATCCAGCCCTTGCACGATTTTATTGACACGTTTATCTATATGGTCTAGTAAATTACGGTTGTACGTAGTTAACTTTTTTGTTTCTTCTTTCATTGCTTCAACAATTTCCCCCTTTTGATCCTCGTTGACAATAATATCATCCATGAGGTTGAAAAAAGCCTTATCAATTTTAAATATCTCCTCTGTATATTTACGTAGAATTTGTTTCTTATGCATGAGGTTCTCACTTGCAACAATTTTCTCTGTTATTGTAATTGACTCCTTATCCTTCATGTCATTCTCCCTCTACTAAACGAAATAAGGTAGCTACTTCTTTTTCTTCCGTAAACAAATCTTCTATGGCTTTGCGATAATTTTCAATATATGTGTATAGCTTTTTTCTACACTTTGCTTTAGTTCGTATATTTCTTCATCTAAGTTCGTATGTTCTAACGGAAAAAAAACTTCGTGAACTTGAATGCGCCTTACTTTTTTATCTAATCGTGAAAAATAAAGGTGCTTTCTAAGAAAATGAGTATATAAACTAGGGTTTGCCTCTATGTCATCTATTTTACGCATAACTTTGTATTTATTTCTGTCATAGCATTTGGAAATTTCTCTGTCAATTGCTGCCTGAAACTGTCGAATCTTAGATAGCTTTTCTTCTAAAACTGTTTTCCCTTCTTGGTACATACGCAAAGCGGCTGAAATATTTACTTTTATTTCTTTATTACCATGATTCGTAGTAAAAACCATATCTGTTCCTGAATAAGATTTTTTACCATCCGACAAACTACTTAAAACTTCCATAATACTATGGCTAGCCTTTAATTCTTCTAAAATTGTCAGTAGCTCTTCTTGATTGAGCACTTCGAGACTATCTTTAATCGCGTTAAAATGTCGCTTTATTTTTAGTATTGCTGTGAAATCCAAAAAAATTACCAGTATCTCTTACATCCACCCATCTAGACAACGTTTCTTGAATTCCCTCTAATTCCGTTTCAATCTTGGTGAATTCTTTGACAATGAGCTGTTTTTGCTGATTTGAAATATATCCTGCATCTTCTAATCTACTAAAAATTAAATTAGAATTACTTGTAATCGTTTTTACTCGTTTAAGTAGACCTGGCTTTTTTATCTAATTGACGAATCATTTCATCAATTCCAGCTTGATCTGTCATATAAGTTTTAGGCATATTATCATCGATTTTATTTACAACATCCATATTAACGCCCAAAATCTCTTGCATAGCTGCGTTTACCCCGCCCTGATTAGAAGCAGTGGTGTACTGAATGGCTAGTTCTTGAAATTCCTTCATCACTTCATCTGGAATATCCTCTACTAGTGACCGTAACCCTGGATAATCAGGATTTGTATCCACCATCTCAACATTCCCAAGCGTGAAAAAACCACGTGCAGTACTCGCTGCATAAAGTGGATCATCCTTAGAAATGATCTGATGGATATTTTTTGCCTTGTCTTTATAGTAATTTTCCGCGAATTGACGAAGTTTGTTTGGGTCTATGTCGTAGATGGTAAAATAGTCATTTTCTGAAAGAGAGAGTGAAAAATGACTTCTCACAGCATTTGCGAATTTAGCATTAGCAAAGAAAAGTTGATAATAATTTGTTTGCGCACCATTTACACTATATATTTCATCGAAAGTATTATACATTAAGTGAGCAGTCGTATTATTATCATGAGCTAGCGAATGCGATAAACCAATAACAGGTGTAGAGTCTTCATTATTATTGAGCTTAAAATGATGTTGTGCTGCTAATACAAATTTATTCGTTGCTTTAGCTTGACTATATTCTTTACCAACGAACATCGCTATTATATTATAGTCCCAATCCTTAATATCGGTAGATCCCTGTGAAACAACGTATACTTCATCTTTTTTATTTTCCTTAGCATCTAAATAAATTGCGATACCATCATACCCGGATTGTTCGCCAACTCTTGCTTCTTTTGATGTGTATACTTTAATATCTGCTTCTAGCTTATTCCCTGTTTCCTCTAAATATATTCTCTTTACCTTTTCTATAAATTCCTTCTTCGATAACTTATCATCGTATCCTAATTGAGTTAACCTTAAGCGCAGTTCAGGAGAATGTATAATCCTATTACTCATGATTCATTCACTTCCTTATTCTCATCTATAAAGCGAATCGACTTCATCCAATCCAAAACATACTTTTCATTCTTCGCTTTATTTTTATTACATTTTTCTTTTTGCTCTTGCATACAATCGATTTGATAAACAACTTCAAGCGCTCCATCGGCTTTTTCATTTAGTATATATCCTGCGTACGTATGGGATTCATTTTGATCAATGTTTCCATAATAAAGTGATTGACCGTCCCCTGCTATCTTTTTATAATTTATATCTTTCCCAATCCTAGCACTGAAACTTTCTAAATTCATATCTAATTCATCTGTCGAGTCATAAGAAAAATAAAATATTGTAATCATCGCTCCTCCAACCACGTTATTCTTAAGATGAATCGGGTAACCCTCATGAACCTTTTCTTTGCGTGCATAGGCCCTTTCACCAATCATTCCACCAGCAGGAAAATCCATTTTATATTTTCCCGTTCCAGACAAAAATGGATAGTAGCCAGATCTTGTTTCTTCTGGCGATTGTAAAAAACCTCGAGTAAACTCATCCTGAAACGCTCTTACATCAGGCAGGTCTTCGGGGTTCATTTCGGAAGGTTTCTTTGTTTTCTCACTTGCCATTTGACAACCTCCTAAGAAAATTACTAGTAAAAGCAGTAAAAAAATGTATTGTTTTTTCTTCACATTTTAGCCTCCGGTGGATAAGTCATTTTCCAATATGACCCATATTTTCAGTTATGTATAGTATATATTTGAACATTGGCAAAGGAAAGTGAAGAGAGGGAATTTTTTAAAAATGAGTATATCGTCTTATGACGAAAGAAGGTTCTTCTGTAGAAGGGGTGGGTTATTCGGGCAATGGGATGTTTAGCTCAGCTCGGTATTCATCTCGTATAATCATATCATTTATTCACTTCCTTATTCTCATCTATAAAGCTAATCGACTTCATCCAATTCAAAACATGTTTTTCATTTTTCGTTTTGTTTTTATTGCATTTTTCTTTTAGCTTTTGCCTGCAATCAATTTGGTAAACAATTTCAAGCGCTCCATCACCCTTTTCGTTTTGTATATACCCAGCGTAAGTATGAAACCCATTCCGCTCAAAGTTTCCATAATAAAGTGACTGACCGTCCCCTGCTATCTTTTTATAATTTATATCTTTTCCAATCCTAGTACTGAAGCTTTCTAAATCCATATCTAATTTATCTGGCGTCTTATATGAAAAATAAAATATTGTAATGTCCGCGCTGCCAACAACGTCACTTAGAATATGGACGGAATATTCTTCGTATTCTTTATCATCTGCAAAATACCCCCTTTCATTAATCATTCCACCTTGAGGAAAATCCATTTTATATTTTCCGGTTCCAGACAAAAATGGATAGTAGCCAGATCTTGTTTCTTCTGTCGATTGTAAAAAACCTCGAGTAAACTCATCCTGAAACGCTCTTACATCAGGCAGGTCTTCGGGGTTCATTTCGGAAGGTTTCTTTGTTTGCTCACTTGCCATTTGACAACCTCCTAAGAAAATTACTAGTAAAAGCAGTAAAAAAATATATCGTTGCTTCCTCACATTTTAGCCTCCGATAAATAAGCTATTTTCCAATATGACCCATATTTTCAGTTATGTATAGTATATATTTGAACATTGGCAAAGGAAAGTGAAGAGAGGGAATTTATATGCGGGCTAAATAGCTCCTTCCTAAAATAGCATTTTCAATATCGATCCCTGTCTGTAGAAAATCCTATAATACTTGACAGATCCTAATACTTTATGTAGTATTATAATCAAATTCACACATGTGAATACAAATCATATATGTGAATCAAGGGGGTGTTTGAATGTCAGTTAAATCCGCTAAAAGAGTGATAGAAATTTTTGAGCTGCTTTCACGTCATCAACAAGGATTAACCATTAAAGAAGTAAGTGAGAAACTGAATGTTCCGCAAAGCAGTACATTTAATTTACTAAAAACGTTAAGTACGGAAGGTTATGTTCGCCAAGATATGTTGAAAAAGTACCGGCTTGGAGAAAAATTGATCCCACTTGGTACTATTGCTATGGAGTCTCTGGATATTTATTCTATTGGTTTACCACATCTTCAAAAGCTCATGAACACTGTTCAAGAAACGATATTTATGTCAGTTTTATCTGGAGATGAATTAGTTTATATTGCGAAAATTGACACTAATAGATCCATCCGTACTTCGGCACAACCAGGTTCTAAAAAACCACTTTATTGCACTGGTCTAGGAAAGGCATTTTTAGCTTTTTTGCCAGAACAAAAGAGGGAAGAATTACTTCAGTCCATGGAGCTTAAACCAATTACAGAAAAAACTATTGTTAATAAAGAAGAATTAATAACCCAGTTAAAACAGTTTAACAAAAATGGTTATAGTATTGATGACGAAGAAAGCGAGGAAGGACTATATTGTTTGGCGGCTCCCATTTTCGGAAGTGATCGACAAATAGTTGCAGCAATTAGTGCAGCAGGGCCAAAAGAAAGAATGCTTTCACGTAAAGATTTTATTACACAACAACTAATGGGGTCTGCTCGAAAAATATCTGAAAGCATTGGTTATATAGAGCAGTAGAGTAAGGAGATTTTCAATGGATGTTATAGCAATTGGAGAAACAATGATATCGCTAACACCTGGTTCTAGAGGTTTGATGAGAAACGCAACTTCCTTTATTCCAAAGATAGCTGGAGCAGAGACAAACACGCTTATTGGTTTAAGCAGATTAGGCCATCAGACTGGTTGGGTAAGCCAATTAGGTGATGATGAACTGGGGGCAATGGTCTTAAAAGAAGTTAGAGGGGAAGGAGTCGATACAACCTATGTGAAATTAGATTCCACTAAAAACACCGGGGTATTTTTTAAAGAAATAGCAGACAGTTCAGATGTACGGGTTTTTTATTACAGGAAAAAGTCAGCAGCCAGTTTTATGAATCCAGAGATATTAAATGAATCCTACATTGCTAATGCTAAATATTTATTTATTTCTGGAATCACTCCTGCTATCAGTAAAACTTGCCGTAAAACAATTTTTCGAGCTATCCAAATTGCTCAAGAAAATGATGTGCAAATTGTTTTTGATCCAAATGTCAGGCGCAAACTTTGGGAAGAAAAAGAAGCAAAAGAAACATTACTACAAATTATAGAACAGTCAGATATTATACTCCCTGGTAAGAATGAAGGGAAATTTATATTTGGTGATGAGAACTGTGAACAGATTGGTAAAGCATGTATAAAATTAGGTGCTAAATTGGCTGTAGTTAAACTTGGAGATCAAGGAGCATATTTTACCACAAAAAATAGTGAAGGTTACGTTCCAGCTTATCCAGTTCCAAAAGTAATTGATCCTGTTGGCGCTGGAGATGCGTTTGCAACAGGACTGTTGTCTGGGCTACTTGATAAACTGTCAATTAAAGATGCGGTAGATAGGGCTTGCTTAACTGGGGCGATTGCGACTACTTTTACAGGCGACTATGAAGGCTTACCCGATAGAAAATTATTGCAGCAATATAAAAAAATAGAAAATCGTGAGGATGTCGAAAGATAAAGATCATTTAGGTGAAGCCAGCTTAATAGTAACTGTAATTATTTTTCATTTATAAAAGGCAAACATACGGATAAATCTATTCACTGCAACTAGTAAAATTATTAACTGAATCAAAAATTAAAAATAGTGTTAACTGACATGTCAAACATCCATAATTTGATCTTATCAAGAAAATGGCATACAAAGCTTACTAAAATAGGAGAGTGATTAGCAATTATTTTTGGTGTTATAGAAAGCGCTCTCTTGAGTAAGTAGAATAACTTATTGCCAAACTAATAAATGCTAATTGGAGGTAATTATTTGGATACGCTTCATTGGATAGAAAAAGAAAAATTAATTGCTATTATTCGTGGCTATAATACGGAAGAGGCTTTGGAAATAGCAAAATCCTTATATGCTGGAGGAATAACCACACTTGAAATAGCGCTAAACAGTCAACAACCTTTTCATACGATTGAAAAAATAAGAAAAGAAATGGGAGACGCCATCAAAGTTGGAGCAGGAACTGTACTTGATCCTGAATCTGCTCGATTAGCGATATCTGCTGGAGCACAATTTATTTTATCTCCAACAGTAAATATTCCCACTATCAAGTTAACCAAACGGTACGGTGTAGTTAGCATCCCTGGTGCATTAACACCTACAGAAATACTAGATGCTTTTGAAGAAGGGGCGGATATCATCAAGGTATTTCCAATTTCTTCTCTTCGATCAAATTATATAAAAGATTTACTTGGACCATTACCTCAATTAAAATTGCTACCTACTGGCGGTGTAACACTTGAGAATATTAAATTATTTATACAGCAAGGTGCAACAGGAGTCGGTTTAGGTGGTTCATTAGTACATCAGACGAATTCAGTTACAAACTATTATTTATCGGAATTAACAAAGAAAGCTAAATTGTTTGTGCAAGAAGCTAACACTATCGATTAATAGGAGGAGCATTTATGAAAATCACAGACTATACATTATATCAAGTTCCCCCACGTTGGCTCTTCCTAAAAATAGAAACGGATGAGGGGTTTGTTGGGTGGGGGGAACCTATTATTGAGGGAAGAGCATTAACAGTTAAAGCAGCAGTGGAAGAATTAATGGAATATTTAATTGGTAAGGATCCACAACGAATTGAAGATCATTGGAATCTATTATATCGGTCAGGTTTTTATCGGGGTGGACCAATCCTTATGAGTGCAATAGCAGGAATTGATCAAGCACTTTGGGATATAAAGGGAAAATATTACAATGCTCCTATTTATCAATTATTGGGAGGGAAATGTCGGGACAAAATCAAAGTATATTCTTGGATCGGCGGAGATCGCCCCTCAGAAGTAGTTACTGCAGCAAAAGAAGTAGTGGATCAAGGGTTTACAGCATTAAAAATGAACGCCACGGAAGAGTTGCAGTATATTGATTCCCATCAAAAAATGGATCAAGTTATTGAAAGAATTTCAGCTGTAAGAGATGCTGTAGGTTCAAGTATAGGAATAGGAATTGATTTTCACGGAAGAGTCCATAAACCGATGGCAAAAATACTAGCAAAAGAATTGGAACCATTCCATCCAATGTTTATTGAAGAGCCTGTGTTACCAGAAAATAACGAAGCATTACGGGAAATAGCTAACCATGTTACTATTCCAATCGCAGTTGGTGAAAGAATGTTTTCTAGGTGGCAATTTAAACCACTATTAAAAGATGGTTACGTTGATATTATTCAACCAGACTTATCTCACGCTGGTGGTATAACAGAATGCAAAAAAATTATATCGATGGCAGAAGCTTTTGATGTAGCTGCGGCGCCACATTGTCCTCTTGGGCCGATAGCTCTTGCAGCCTGTTTGCAAGTAGATGCTACTTCACATAATGCGTTTATTCAAGAACAAAGCTTGGGTATCCACTACAATGTGGAAAGTGATCTATTAGACTATGTTGTCGACAAAGATGTTTTTAAGTATGAAAACGGCTATGTTTATATTTCAAATAAACCTGGTTTAGGGATTGAAATAGATGAGGAGCATGTAAAGCGAATGGCAACTAAATCTGTTAATTGGAGAAATCCTGTTTGGAGACATGAAGACGGTTCCATCGCTGAGTGGTGATCAGTTTTGCAAACGTTTAATAAATATTTATTTCAAGTATATTGATAATTTTAATCAGATTAGGAAAAATATCTATCTTTAAATTAAGAAGTCCATTTTCATGGAGAGGAGAAAACCTAAAGATGATAAATAAAAAACTGATCTATATTTTAGGAGCATTGGGTGGTTTATTATATGGATATGATTTAGGCGTCATATCCGGTGCTTTACTATTTATTAAAAATGATATTCCTTTAACAAGCTTTACAGAAGGTTTAGTTGTTAGCTCTTTATTGTTTGGGGCAATTTTTGGATCTGGTTTTAGTGGACCTTTATCAGACCGCTTAGGAAGAAGGAAACTAATCTTTATTATTTCTATTATATTTACTATAGGGACCTTAGTGGCTACCTTTTCCCAAAGCGTAGAAATGCTAGTAGCAGGGCGCTTAATTCTGGGTTTTGCGGTAGGAGGTTCTAGCGCTATAGTACCTGTTTACTTATCTGAAATGGCCCCCACACATGAACGTGGTTCTCTAAGTTCGCTTAACCAGCTAATGATAACGATTGGAATACTATTATCATATTTGATTAATTATGCATTTACAGGTATAGAGGGTTGGCGCTGGATGATTGGCTTAGGGGTTATTCCGTCGATTATTTTAATGATAGGTGTTACCTTTATGCCCGAGAGTCCAAGATGGCTACTAAAATATCATGGTGAAGAAGCTGCTCGACGTGTGATGAAAATAACTCGCACGAAAGAAGAAATTGAAGAGGAAATACATGAAATGATTGAAATTGACAGATTATCTGAAGGGACATGGAAAGTGCTCTCTTCTTCATGGCTTCGCCCAATACTTATAATCGGTTGTATATTCGCTATGTTTCAGCAAATTATTGGGACAAACGCCATTATCTACTATGCACCAACCATTTTTACGGAAGCAGGACTAGGTAATTCAACAGCCATTCTAAGTACTGTTGGAATAGGAAGCATTAATGTTATTGTTACTATTGTCGCGATCATGATAATAGATAAAGTTAATAGAAAAAAACTCTTGCTTATTGGAAATATTGGCATGGTAAGTTCATTAATTATTATGTCAGCATTCATTCATATGGTCGGATTAGCCTCTAGTGCCTGGATAATCGTTGGTTGTTTAACTACATTTATAATCTTTTTCGCGTTTACTTGGGGACCGGTAGTCTGGGTTATGCTTCCAGAACTTTTTCCAATGCGCGCTAGAGGAGCTGCAACCGGAATAGCTACTTTATGTTTATCATTAGGAAGCTTATTAGTTGCTCAATTTTTCCCAATGTTAACCGAAGTTATTAGTATAAAATTTGTATTTCTAATATTTGCGGCTATCGGTGTTATGGCCATGCTGTTTGTAATTAAGTATTTACCAGAAACACGTGGACGTAGTTTAGAAGAAATTGAGGTTGAGCTTCGTAAACGAACGAAAACAAAGAATGCATAATTCTATAATTTGAAATGAAAGGATAGAAACTTAATGACAAAACTGAATCATTCTAAGTTGCTAAGCCTTATGGAACAGGAAAATTTGGATGGAATATTGTTGGCAAGAAGAGATAGCTTTTCATGGTTTACAAGTGGAAGTTATAATTATGTGCTCTTATCAACAGAAATAGGTATTGCATATCTTTATATTACAAGAAAAAATATTATTTGTATTACTAGTGAGATTGAAAAAGATCGTTTGCTTGAAGAGGAGCTCTTTCAGGAAGATATGGATATTGTCACTTGCCCTTGGTATAAAGATATTGATACGTTTGCCTCCTCCTTTTTTAAGGGGAAAATTGGAAGCGATGACGGACGAGTTGGAACCATTCATGTATTACCTCAGTTAAAAGCTTTACGTGCTGGTTTATCAGAAGATGAAATAACACATTACCATTCATTTGGACAAAAATCAGCAGAAATTGTAGAAAATGTATGCCGAATTTGTATGCCGGGAATGACAGAACATGAAATTTCGGGAATGGTTGCAAAGCGATGTATTACTGAAGGGATAGAACCTGTTTGTTTACTAGTTGCAGCAGACGAAAGAATAGACCGTTATAAACACCCTATACCAACTCAAAATAAACTAAAGCACGTATTAATGATTGTTCTTGGCGCACAATATCGTGGACTTAATATTAGTCTAACCAGATTTGTACAATTTGGAAAAATGGATAAATCTAAATACGATAAAGTAAATTCCTTAGCAAATATTCATGCACAAATAATCCATTCAACGGTGCAAGGAGTGCCTTATAAAACCATTTTTGAAAACGCTATAACTGCATATAAAATGGAAGGCTATGAACATGATTGGAAATTACATCATCAAGGGGGACCAACCGGATATTCCTGTAGAGAAGAAATAATATCGTTAGACTCAGAAGGAATAGTTTTAAAAAATCAAGCATTTGCTTTTAATCCTTCATTGAAAGGCATAAAAAGTGAAGATACATTTGTTGTAAAAGAAGAGGGCTGTCTATTGTTAACTAGAACTGCAAGCTGGCCGATTATAACATGTGTGGTAGAAGGAAAAGAATATGCTATGGCGGATGTTCTCATTCGGTAATCCAACAATTTGAATAGATGGTAGTGTGAGTACCCAAACTATTTTAAAAAACTATTGATTTTCTATAGACGTGTTTATCCCATATATAAGGTGCTGTAAGATTCTCACTTGAGGAGTTGGATAATCTGTACTAACAAGTCTAAGTGGGAGGTAGCAGCACCTAGATGCCTGATTTCGTAAGAGGCCTTTAGATCATACCATTACGGTATTAACAATCCGTGGGGGAGAATGAAAACCCCGCTAATTGAAGATTCACTTTATTAACCTATTTGTATGATTTGGCAACACAACAGTGCAAACGGTTTGTTTTCCCTTACGTGGAAGCCAACGAAAAGGATGCCGGTGCAAAGAGAATTAAGTAACTTCTGGTGGCTAGGGTTTGGAGCTAAATGAGGGGAAATATCCTGCAAAATGAACCATGATCAAAATGATTAGTTTTCTAGGCAAGCTCAAACACATTACATTGGATCCATATTAAAGAACATATATTTCTTTTAAAATCATATAAAGGAGCAGATTTTTTATGAGTACTATGGATGGACAAGTTGTCATTGTAACAGGTGCTGGAAAAGGAATTGGGAAAGGGATTGCAAAACTCTTTTCTCAAAAAGGAGCTTCAGTTGTTATTGCTACAAGAGGGGAGGAAGAAGGCTTACAGACAGAACAGGAAATAATAGATAGTGGTGGAGAAGCATGTTTTATTCAAACAGATGTATCTATTGAAGCTGATATTATAGAAATGGTTGATAAAACGCTTGATCGTTATGGGAAAATTAACACATTAATTAATAATGCGGGTATTACTGTTTTTAAAACGATTGAAGAAATGACAGTAGACGATTGGGAGGAGATTATTAATATTGATTTACGTGGCACATTCTTATGTTCAAAATATGTAATACCTGCAATGAAGGACGAAGGTAAGGGGGCTATTATTAATATTTCTTCAAATCATGCTTTATCAACGTTACCTAATACAGAGGTCTATGCTGCGGCAAAGGGTGGTGTTAATGCTATGACAAGAAGTATGGCATTAAGTTTAGGAAGCTACAATATTCGTGTAAACGCCATCTGTCCTGGTTTTACTGATACACCACACTACCGTAATTGGCTGCAGGCTAGTAATCAACCCGAACAAACGGAAAATGAGGTTTTAGCTTTACATGCTACAAATAGAATTAGTTCGCCAGAGGATATAGCTAAATTATCGTTATACTTAGCTTCAGATGATTCAACAATGATGACAGGAGAATGCTTAGTAATAGATGGTGGGCTCTCGGTTCGACTTTATCATGCAGCTACATTTTAAAAGTTAAAATGGCATGCTTAAATCGCTTCCATTTTATAGGAAGGAAAATTTATTATAAAGGAGAAAATAATGAAAGCCAAACTGGAAAAGTTATATAAAGGTCAATTATCTGAAGGACCAATTTGGGATAATGAGAAAAACAGACTTTTATTTGTGGATATACTAAACAATCGACTAAATATTTATAGTCCAGACTCTCAGACTTTACACCATATCGAATTTCCAACCAATGTTACTAGTGTAGCAAAAATAAATAATTCAGAACTCCTTTTAACAACTAGAAATAAAGTAATATTATATGATGAGAACCAAAAAGAAATAAGAGACTTTCTTACTTTACCTATTCCTACCGATACCATTCGTTTTAATGATGGTAAATGCGATCCATATAATCGGTTCTGGGTAGGTACTATGAGTGAGACAGGAGAAACTGGTAAAGCGAACCTATACGTTATAGATGCACATGGAAATATAACGAAAGCAAAAGAGGGGGTAACGATCTCTAACGGAATGGCTTGGAATCAATCGGCTGACACGATGTACTTTATTGACACGCCAACTAAAAAAGTAATGGCTTACCCATTCTCGATGGAAACATCTAAATTGGTTAACGGGCGAGTCATAATTGATTTGAATACGATTGATGGGGCACCTGATGGTATGACTATTGATAAAAATGATCGGTTATGGATTGCACTTTGGGGTGGTTCACAAGTAATATGCGTCGATCCAAAACTGGGAGAAATAGTGGAGTCGATTTCTTTGCCAGTTTCAAATGTTACAAGTTGTGCTTTTGGTGGCAAAGATTTGCAAACGCTCTATATTACGACGGCACGTGAAGGCGTACCACATGACAGGATAGATGTAGAGAAGCAAGCAGGGTCTCTGTTTGCTTATAAGTTGCCAATTGCAGGAACAAAATCCAATCTATATAAATACGAAATTTAGGGATAAGCATAAAAACACGCTTTCTAGGAATTTTCATTAGAAATAGCGTTTTTTATGCTTTCTTAAACATTTTATTTAGCTTTAGCGCTAAATAATAAGATATATTATTCAAAAACATCTTTTTTGAACAGTTCAATTTCAATCGTATATACTAATGTTCGATAGCTTAATTAAAATAGGTTATTAAACTTTCTTTTATCACATCACTATAGTCAGGTTTCTACCCATACTGTTATCCTTCCAAATTTGTTCCAACTAATCTATAAAAACGTTACCCAATGTATTTATACCGCATTGTTTGTATAATAGCGTATGTATTAAAGAACTTGCTAACTATCAGGCTAATTACATTTGCTCAGGTGCTTGAATTCATAGGATTGGAATCATTTTCGTATATACGCTGTAAGACTCCCACTTTAGGAGTTGGATCATCTGTACTGCAACAAGTCTAAGTAGAATAACAGCCTAAATACACCAATTTGTGCAGAGGTCTTTAGGTCATACCATTACGGTATTAACAATCAATGGAGGGATGAATGAAAACCCTCATTAATGTAACATTCACTTATAGTTAATATTACATTAATAGAAGTATCTCATAGTAGTTAGATTTGGCGGCGGTTATAATTCTTGCAGGCTACTATCGCCTTTGAAATGGCTCAAATAATTTTAATTAAAGAGATTCTCTATCGTTTTACATTTGAATTTTGTGTTTCCAGGTACCATTTGCTATTTTTTTAATGGTAATTTCTGAATTCCTAGTATCTAGGAGATCGATCTTCCCTAGAGCTTAAATCATCTAAAATCAACTCCTATTTGATTCTCTACCTCGCGCTTTTGTTTTGTAACCATGGCATGCTCTCTTTTCCATGAAGTAATATTACTTTCTATAGCAGCTATTTCTTGTTCGATTTTCCTTATTTGATCCATGATGATGTTCTTCGCTTTCTTTAAATATTTTCTTGGAATAGCTAGAAAACTTATTTGCAGTTGATTTTCTCTAAAGCTTTGTACTTCATTGGCAAGCTTACCATGAAAGTTTTTTGTAGTGAATTCTGGCTGTATACAAGTATCTTTCTTCTTTAAAAAGTCATTTTTATTCTGCTGTAATTTGGTTAACGTTTCATTTAATCGTCTTAATTCTTCTCTTTTTTCCTGTAGTCTAATATTGGAGCTACTAATCAGCTGGTTTAAATGGATCAACTGTGAATTTAAATTACTTACTTCCAACCACATCAAAATCACCACACATAAAAATGTTATACTTCCGTTTTCCGTGCACAATAAAATTCCATATGTTATATGGTACTTAAAAATCAGTTATTAGAATAGAGTATTAAGTTCCATTTTATAGAAATACAAATAAAATTAGTAATTGATTTTAGGAAGATAGTCCCGTGCGTTGATTGAAATAGCACTTTCAAAGCTAGTTCCTCATAAGGCTACTAAATGAATTTGGGTATTAAGAGTGCGATGTAATATAATTTAAGTGTGAAGAGGCTAATACCATTTTCTAACGGAAAGGTGATTTCGTTATAATTTTTTATGAAGGTCTAAAAAGGGGTAATGGGGATGTTGGCGATACATAAATGGCAACAACGATGGAGAGTTAAACAGAATTTCAGCTTGAAAGTGAAAATGATATGTTTAATAAGTATTCTCATTATTGGGGTATTTATTATTTTCGGTTTGTTTCTTCGCTCATTTATTTCAACGATAATGGAAGATCAAATAGCCAAACGTGCATTAAGTGTAGCGCAAAGTGTTGCGAATATGCCAAGCGTGCAAGAGGCTTTTGAACGAAAGCACCCGGAGACTGTGATACAGGATATTGTAAAGCCCATTCAACGGAATATTGGTGCGGAATTTATTGTAGTTGGAAATAGAGAAGAAATTCGTTACTCACATCCAGAAGTAGATAAAATTGGGAAGAAAATGGTTGGGGGTGATAATAATCGCGCCTTAGAAAAAGGGGAAGCGTATATATCGAAACGGAAAGGTTCGCTAGGTTTATCCATTCGTGGTAAAGCGCCAATTAAAAATCAAGATGGAGCAATTATTGGTGTTGTATCAGTCGGGTTTTTAAATGAAGAAGTACAAAGTATTATTCAAAAGCAAAGCAGATCTTTATGGTTAACACTGCTTGGCATTATTTTACTAGGTGTTATCGGTGCAATAGTCATAGCTACCTATTTAAAGAAGCTTTTATCCGGGATGGAGCCAGAGGAAATTACACAATTATTATTGCAAAAGGAGGCAATTCTGCAGTCTACACACGAAGGAATTATTGCAGTAGATAATCAAGGAAGAATGATAATAATGAATACTGCAGTACAAAACATTCTATTAAAGCAAGAGGTGGAAAGTAGTCAATATATGGGAAGGTCTGTACGGGATTTTTTGCCACACACGGGTTTATTTCATGTTTTGGAGACCGGAGAGAAACATTATAATAAAGAGATGATACTTGGAGATACTGTTGTTCTGGCGAATCGAACGCCTATTTTTCATCAACAATCTATTATCGGAGCAGTTACTACCTTTCGTGAAAAAACAGAACTAGAGAGTATTACAAAAGAACTTTCCCAAATAAAACAATATGCTAATGCGCAGCGTGCGCAGACCCATGAATTTTCTAATAAACTTTATACGATTCTCGGATTGCTTCAGCTTGGAAAACAGGAAGAAGCGATTTCCTTTATTAAACAAGAAAACAAAATTCAAGGTACATTTTCTCAATTTTTATTAGAAAACATAACAGATCCAATGATTCAAGGTTTATTACAAGGGAAGCTTAACCAAGCTAATGAACTTGGGATTACGATGTCGATTCATCCTAACAGTCAACTCATTGCTTGCTTTAGCGGAGAGAAGCAAAGGGCATTTTTGACGGCTGTTGGCAATTTGCTTGAAAATGCTATAGAGTCAGTTAAACATGTAGTAAAGCCCAAGCGGGAAATTGCTATTCTGTTAACTGATATTGGCAATGATGTCATTGTGGAGGTAGATGATTCGGGAGAGGGTCTTTCCTCGCAAGATTTGGATCATATCTTTGAACAAGGATATACGAAAAAAGAAGGAGAGCATCGCGGGGTTGGTTTAGCGTTAAGTAAGCATCTTTTAAACCGTGTAGGAGGAGATATTCTAGTAGAAGGAGGAGAACTAGGTGGCGCACGCTTTATAATAATCATTCCAAAATGAGGAGGGGAAAGCTATGAGAAAGCAGATACATGTTCTAATCATTGAAGATGATTTTCGTGTAGCAGCTATCAATAAACAGTTTGTAGAACAGATAGACGGATACCGCGTAGTAAAAAGCGTTAAAACAGGTAAAGAAGCCTATCAGTATCTGCAAATGACAGAAGTAGACTTAATATTGTTAGATATCTATATTCCTGATGTAGAAGGGCTGGACTTATTCTGGAATTTGCGTTCAAAATATAAAGCAGTAGATATTGTGATTGTTTCCGCTGCTGCAGAAGCAAACATTGTGGAGGATGTACTTCGTGGGGGGATTTTTGATTATATTATAAAACCAGTAGATGCTAACCGTTTTGCCGAGATGCTTAGACGTTATCAAGAAAGGCGTCGTTTTCTGGCAACTAAGGAGATTTTAAACCAGCAGGAAATTGATGATGTAATCCAAAAAAATACTAGCAACTTTCCTAATGCAAAAAAAAGAAATAGTGAATTGCCAAAAGGGATTGATCCAATCACCTTACAAGAAGTGACAAATCTATTAGAAGACAAGCAGGTAAAAGGGATTACTGCTGTGGATTTAAGTGAACAAATCGGCACAAGTCGGTCGACCGCTAGAAGGTATTTGGAATATCTTGTTTCTTTAAAAAAGATTAAGACAACCCTTTTGTATGGAAATGTTGGCAGACCAGAGAGGCTTTACGTGCTCCGTGAAACTTATGAACAAAATGTAACAAATAAGAATTAATTCATTTATTATCACAACATTTAAACCGTTTACACTCCGTGATATCTTATTATTAATCTTATGCTTATCACTAATTTTTCATAGAGATAAGCGTTTGTTTTTTCTTAAATTCAAAATATATTGTTAGCGTTTGCATAAGCGGATTTTATAAAGCTGATCTGCTTATAAAGAAGGGGGATATCATGGGGTTTTTAAGTATCATTGGATTTTTGACGATTATTATCATTGTACTTCTATTACTAAGTGGACGTGTAGCACCGATTATAGCATTAGTGCTGACGCCAATTATTGGGGCATTAATAGCTGGATTTGAGCTTAAGGAAATCGGAATATTTTTTGATGATGGAATTACTGATGTAGTACATGTTGCGATCATGTTTATTTTTGCTATTCTCTTTTTCGGAATTATGCAGGATGTAGGATTGTTTGATCCACTAATCCGCGGCATGATTAATATATCCCAAGGCAACATTATTGCCATTAGTGTTGGTAGCGTACTGATTGCTGCCATTGCGCAATTAGACGGGTCCGGAGCTTCGACATTTCTCATTACGATACCGGCTTTATTACCACTTTATAAGAAGCTTAAGATGAATCCGTATTTACTCCTGCTACTTATCGCTGGAAGTGCCAGTATTATGAATATGCTACCATGGGCAGGGCCGTTGGGCAGATCGGCTTCTGTGTTAAATATGGATGTAACGGAATTATGGAGACCATTAATACCTATCCAAGTAATTGGGCTTATGCTCATGGTCGTTTTAGCTATTGTTCTTGGTTATCGAGAAAAAAAGCGGATTATGAAAGTATATGGCTCTATTGAAGCAGCTTCAGCTATGGAGCCTGATGTACCAAGTGTAGGTGGTTCGTCAGAAAGTATAAACCAAGCGTCAGAATCTGCTGCTTGGAAATTTTGGCTTAATGTTTTATTAACCATCGCTGTTGTAGGCACATTAGTATGGGGTATCATCCCAGCAGGACTTGTATTTATGATTGGGGTAAGCTTAGCGCTGCCGCTAAATTATCCAAACATGGAAGATCAAATGGATCGCATTCGCGCCCATGCTCCAAATGCTTTAATGATGGCGACAATTATACTCGCTGCAGGAACCTTCTTAGGGATTCTCACTGGTACTGGAATGCTGGATGCTATTGCAAAAGATGTGGTCAAAGTGATCCCTGCATTCATTGCGCCGTATATTCATTTAATTATCGGATTCTTTGGTGTTCCATTTGATTTGTTATTAAGCACCGATGCGTATTATTTTGCATTAATGCCAGTAGTTGAACAAATTGCAACTGGATTTGGAATTGACTCTCTATCTACTGGTTACGCGATGATCGTTGGAAATATTGTTGGAACGTTCATTAGTCCATTTTCGCCAGCAGTTTGGTTGGCTCTAGGATTAGCAGGTTTGGAAATGGGGCGTCACATACGCTATTCCTTGTTTTGGCTATGGGGACTTAGTATTGTATTATTAGCTAGTACCGTAGCTATCGGGTTAATTACTGTTTAAAGCTTGCCGCACATCTCGTGCGGTTTTTTGTTGAAGATTCAAAGCGTTTAAACTGCTCTTCAGTATTTATTGAGTCCATCATCTTGAATGGTTTGATTAACTATATACTCAAAACCACTAAGTTATAAAGTAGCAACTATTCTTTAACTGTCAATTTTAATACAGGCGTTTTTAACATAAAAAGCTCCTTTTTTTTATTTATTGAAGTAAGATATGATTCCTACTGTATCGTAACGAATATCAATACCATTAGGAAAAGGATCGCAAATGGCTTATTTACCAAAGCGGCATGCGCCCAAGTGTCATTCGGGCGTGATAATTAAGCCCAGAAGAGAAAATGGCAACATATTTAAAAATATAACCCGTTATACTATCAGACGTAGGATACACATTTGCATTATATAAACCTACAGCAATAGGGTGAAAAATTAGTGAATAAAAGACAACCATTCCATTCGTTACGCCCATTAACATAATTAGTGTGGTCGGATAAGGTAGTCCCCCAATAAAAATGAACGAAAAAAGAGATAAAAAGATTAAGGTAATTAGTAAGCACAATGTAGTTACCTTTGCATCTATATATTGCAAAAATATTACAAATTTTACCTTTTTCTTTAACCAATTTTTAAATAGGCGCAAATGAAAGAGGGGATCGAAAAGATTAATACTGTAATAGAAATAATAGTATTTACCATTGCGGTATAACAATTAGGAGCAGCACACGAAGAAGTATATGCTTCCGCCAGTATGACAAGAAAAATAATAGTTGCTAGAGAGCTAGGTGCATAAATAACAATTTTAGATTTAACGGTCTTGACAAATAAGATGGTTAAGGCTGCAACAATGCATCCTATAAAAACTCCCTGTCCTAAAGGATATAAAACAAGCATATACATGTTCCTTTCTTTATGCGTATTGAACTACTATCCACTCTACATTATGGTATCATTTACAGCATTAAAGTGTGTTCTGTATAAATCCTATAATATACTTGTGTCCGTTTCCTCAATTGGTGAGTTTTTTTTACTATTTCATGCAATCCTATTTTCGCACGTTCATATTTGGCTTTTCAACTCGCACTTATGTTTTGTAACAAAAGCAGGTTATCTTCTCCATGAAGTAATATTGCTTTCTGTAGCAGCTAAATCGCTTTCTATTTGCCTTATTTGATCTTCCGCTTCGATTATATATTCTTTGGATACCTAAAAAGCTCATTTTCAGTTGATTTTTTTCTGAAGTTTTGCACTTCTTTGGCAAGATTACCATGGAAGCTTTTTGTAGTGAATTCAGGCTGTATACAAGCATTTTTAATGTTCATAAAATCATTTGTATTTTGTTGTAACTTAAAAGCTCATTCAAATGTCTTATTTTTTCTCTTTTTTCCGAATTCTCATGTTGGAGGCACTAATTAGGCGGTTTAAACAGAGTAACTGTGAGTTAAACTTACTTAGTTCTAACCACATCAAATCACCACGTGAACAAATTTTTTCTCTAGATATAGGGTACTAAAAATTAAATTTTTACAATAGAGTAATTAGTTCCATTTTAAGGAATACAAGTTAATTAAATGAAAAATTTTCAGTACAAAAGCTCTGTGTAAAATTTACTAATGAATTGACGGGGTGAAACTAGGAACATATTCCTTAAAGGATGGTGCATATTTTTGGATGTACTATTTTAAACGAAAATGGATATTCTACAAGCTGTAGAATATCCGTGGGGTGGAAAGTTCTTCAGTGAAGTTGTTGCAATTTCTTTTTCCACTTTGCTCCTTCAGTGAACATGGCTAATTGAAAGGCGGAAGAACTATTTGAAAGTTTCATTGTTTCATAGCCCTCAATATCATTGAAAAAAGCAGCTAACTCCATTTTATTACCTTCTTTATCTTCAGCGTAAAAAGCATATGTAAGTATAGAAGCAGTGGATCCACCTTTACCTCCAACGTGTTTAAACCTGGCTTGATTATTTTCGAATTTCATTGGCCATTCTATAATCGGTTGTAAATAAGCCCAAACATGAGATGGGAAATAAGAGCCTTTGTTCATTTGTTCTAGGATAGAAATATATTCTGATGTGGTAGAATGAGTGAATCGTTTAGAATTAATTTTGTCAAACTCCGAATTATACCATTCTCTGATATTAACGCATTCCTTATATTCACCATTTACATCTTGGGATAGTTTCTGATGGATTTTAATCGCTTCATTTATATAAGCTTCTTGTGACATTTCCTGTATATGTGCAAGTATTTTTTTAGTATCTTGTTTATTAGTAATGTCTAGACCTTTATTGAGCTCAACCTCATAGGGGATAAATAGGGCTGAAACAAAAGGAAACAGTTTTTCATGTTGAGGAAGCTCAAGTTTGTTTACATTTTTATTAATGTTTTCCAAACCAATGCGCATCATGAGGTATTCTGTATTAGCATTGGAGCTGTGTGACATCATTCCTTTTGCAATATTCATTAACGATACGGATCTATCTTGCAAAAATCCGTGTTTTTCCATTTCTATTAACCATTTTTCATGCGCGCCTCCATCAGTGTGAGATACGTAAAAACGAGCGAGATCATCAAGATGAACTTTTTCGTCTGGGTTTATGCTACCATTAGCCGCTTGTTGGGAAAATTCAATGGCAATCATGATTTTTACCGTGCTAGCTAATGGTTTTCGTTCATTCGCGTTAACGTTTGCGAGCGATTTTCCGTTCTTTATAATTATTAAGGAAGATCTTTGCGGATTTTTAGCTATAAATTTTAAAACGTAATCTGCATCAGGCTTTTTTGACCATGAAATTAGCCAAAGAACGCTAATTATGACGGTTAGGATAATGATACTTAAAGATATAAGGATATAAATAAACATACGCGCCTCCGTTAGGTTATTTGGTTCATGTCTTTTAGAGATTTGGTAGCAATAGGGTGTGTGCGAGCGATTTCATTTTTTCTGAGCTTGTTGTATCTATATAAGGTGCGACGTTTAAACGAGTTAGGTTATTCCGGTCGCCGTTATATTTCAATCCACGCACCTATATAAGGTGCGACTTTTCGGTTCGCAAGGTCGTCAAAATCAGAGATATTTCAATCCACGCACCTATATAAGGTGCGACCCCTCCTAAATTACCCACAAAAGCCGAAAATGCAATTTCAATCCACGCACCTATATAAGGTGCGACCGTAACTGTTTCAGCGATCTTATCGCCTTTTGTATCATTTCAATCCACGCACCTATATAAGGTGCGACCGGCAGTACCTCAAAAAAGGATATAAGCTTCCTAATTTCAATCCACGCACCTATATAAGGTGCGACTTATGTCTTGGTCGACTAGTGCTCGGTCGATAACATTTCAATCCACGCACCTATATAAGGTGCGACACCTTGCCTACAATATAGTTTATTTCCCTTTAATAATTTCAATCCACGCACCTATATAAGGTGCGACAACACTTTGTTAAGTGTAATAAGCACATGGTTAAATTTCAATCCACGCACCTATATAAGGTGCGACCTATCGTCCACTTTCCGTTATATAAATCTAACAAAATTTCAATCCACGCACCTATATAAGGTGCGACGTGATTTAAAATTTAATTTTGTAAGGGATAGGCAAATTTCAATCCACGCACCTATATAAGGTGCGACTGCGATTTCTTCCTAAAAATAACAAAAACAATCAAAAAACAGCATATTTTTAGCTTGGAAATCGTAAATAATGCTAATTGTGTTGAATTATATTACATATATTACCACAAAAACAAGTGAATTTTGGTGCGAATCCCCCGGGGTTTTTATGTGCGCTTGGGGTTCGCACCAAGTATATTATGTAAAATACTATTATACAGAACAAATTAATGTATGCCCAAAGGCGGTCATGTAAGTTTTTGTTATCTTTGGAAATTTATAGTTGGCGTATTATATAAATCCCGAAGAATGACCCTGAGCTTAGGAAACTTTCTGAACTTCTTTTTGGAATGAACTTCCAATAGAAAATTTCCTCATAAGTCTAAATGAAGAAATTTTTCTACACCTGTTTTATTCCTCTTTAAAAACATCCCAAATCTTTTTAAGTCGATGCAAATCCTTCTCTCCATTGCTTGGTAATTCTCTATACCAAAGTTCTAATTCTGGATCATTAGCAAAGGCTTTTAAAACTTCATCTTTATGATGGTTTTGATTACTATTTCCTACTAGGTAATCAATAGTTACATTATAAAATTGTGATAAATTTTTAAGCATTTCTATATCTGGCTCTACATGATTGTTCTCATAATGTGAATACCTAGCTCGAGAAATGCCAAGAGATTTTGCAACATCTTCCTGTTTTAAGCCTTTTTGTTTCCGTAGAAACTTCAATCTATTTCCGAATACAGGAGAGTTCTTTTTCATATGACCACCTCAAATTACCTCTATTATAACGGACAACCGATAAAATGTTTATCTATGATAATAAAATTTTCTAAAAACCATTGACGATAATTAGTTTATCTTTTATAGTGTTTATAATGATAAAAAAGTTATCAAACGGAGGGAGAATAGTTAATGGAACGAAAAGCACTTACACAGCTTAGAAAGAAACATCAATTGACTCAACAAGAACTAGCAAAAGAATTGGGCATTTCAACTATTTATGTCAGAAAAATCGAAAAAGGGGATGCTGATCCTGGTAGAGATACATTAGTGAAGTACGAATTGTTCTTCAACGAAGATATAAAAAAGCTTTTCCCAGATATTTTTTATGGAAGTAATGAGATTGATAAGGAAAAACAAAATGATAAAGAAGTGATCTAATTCCTTGTAAAAAATTTTAGCATATAAAACATTCTTATCATTGTTAGAAATGCATATGCAACATACGTTTCAAGGTGGGCTCAAAAAATGAATGAATAAAACTTATTATATGGTTAGCGCCCAAAAAGGGGTTGTTCTAAAATTGGCTGCTCCAAAACCAATAAGATGTAGTTTCATTTCATTACTTTTTACTATAATTTAGTGTCAAAAATGACTTAGTGACCTTTTTGGGTGAGAGCCATTATATTTTTTATGTATCTCAATTAAAAGAAACCGCTATAGATTGCATTAGAAAATCCATCATCAACTATGAAAAGCTCTTACAGGCGAATTTTTTATACAAAAATGAAAGGATGATTACGTTGAGAAACAAATGGCTACTAATTTTTGGTTTTGTAAGTTTGGTTACTTTAATAGCTTGTTCCAATAACAATAAAGCGAATAATGGGGAATGGACACCAGAAGAACAGATTGAAATTCTTGCTCCTGCTGGTGCTGGGAGCGGTTGGGATACAACTGCCAGAATGGTTACAAAAATATTTGAAGAAGAAGGGATGATAGAACAAGATATTGGAGTGGTAAATAAACCCGGTGGAGGGGGAGCGGTTGGTTGGGCTTATGTGGCTGAGAAAGCAGGAAATCCGCATCATTTGTTTATAGCTTCTCCTCCATTAATTGATGTACCGTTAAATGGTCAATCCCAGTATGATCACACGGATTTTACGCCAATTGCTAATGTAATTGCTGATTATGGTGCTTTTGCAGTAAGAGCAGACTCGAAATGGAAAAACTTAAATGACTTGTTTGAAGATATGAAGGAAGATCCTTCTTCCGTTACAATAGTTGGCGCATCTTCTCCTGGGAGTATGGATCATATTCAATTTGTAAAAATTGCCAAGGAAGCTGGAGTAGATATTAAAAAAATTAAATATGTATCTGAGCAGGATGGAGGAACATTAACAGCTTTATTGAACGGAAGTGTTGATGTTTATTCAACTGGTGTTGCAGAAACAATTGAACAGGCAAAAGCAGGAAAAATAAAAGTTCTTGGAGTTACATCTGAAGAGCGGTTAGAGGGAGAAGTCATTTCTGAATATCCAACGGTTAAAGAACAGGGAATTGACTCCAATTTTGTGAATTGGAGAGGCTTTTTTGCACCACCTAATATAGATGGAAATGCTGTGGATTACTATGTTTCTAAGTTCAAAGAATTAAATGAATCAGATGAATGGAAAGAAATTAGGAAACAGTATGGTTGGGATGAAATGTTCATGTATGGTGAGGAGTACAAAGATTTTTTAGATGAACAGCAAGAAGAGGCTAAACAATTACTGGATGAACTTGGAGTATTAAAAAATAAATAGGGGGAAGGGGGTTTTTAATATGTTAAAACCGTTAAATAGGAAGATTGCACTTTTTCTATGGTGCCTAGCTGCCATTTATCTTTTTTTCGCTTTTAGATTACCATCATATGCTTATGTACCGATAGATTCTAATGCTTTGCCAATAATATTAGGAATATTATTATTATTACTTTCAATCACTTTATTTTTTGGAAAAGGACACTCCGAAAAAGACAAATTTAATATAAGTAAGGCTGATTTACTGAAATTACTTGGTGTATTTGTGCTCATTATTTTTTATGCTAGTTTTTTAGAAAGCTTAGGGTTTCTAATTGTAAGCATTTTCTTCATATTCTCTTGCTCGTATTTATTGGGGTATAGAAAACATGTAATTAACGCTTTTACAGCTGTTCTCGTACCATTAACATTTTATCTTTTGTTTACAAGTGTATTACAAATTCGTTTGCCACAAGGAATCATGCCTTTTTAGGGGAGGTTATTATGGGAGGTTTGGAAGGAGTATTATCTGGATTTCAAGTTGCTTTTAGTGTAGAAGGGGTTATTTTTGTTTTTATCGGTGTGTTGGCAGGTACTTTTATTGGTATGTTACCAGGATTAGGTCCTATGCGATTGTTATGGTGTTAAAGTGATCTCTGATGATATTCATATGGATATTATTTATCGGAAAAATAAGTATATTCCAATTATTAATGTTGCCTCAGAACTAAATAATGTATTTATATGTACATCAGGTAGTAAAACATTCAATACACCTAGTTTAGGTGGATCATATGTTATCATTCCGGATCATAAAGTGAGAAGTAAGTATTTATCTTTAATGAAAGATCGGGATGGTTTAGGAAGTGCTCCCATATTTGGTATGGTTGCACTAATAGAAGGATATAACTATGCCGAATATTGGGTTGACGAGTTACGTAAATATTTATATCAAAATATGGAAATAGTGTATGACTATTTAAAAAAAGAGCTTCCATTACTACACTTTTCAATACCTGAATCTACATACCTAGCTTGGATCGATGCTAGCAAACTAAACGCAAGTAATAAGAAGATTCAAGATTATTTGGTTCATGTAGGGAAGGTAGGTATTATGTCTGGTGAAGTATACGGAGAAACTGAAAAATTTCTAAGAATGAATATAGGTTGTCCAAAAGAGAAATTATATGATGGGTTAGAAAAATTAAAGTTTTCGGTGAATCACATGTTAAACGCTTAATGTTTTGAGTGTTTTACAGAGTTCTGTTTTTATCCTGTACATAAGGTGCTTTAAGTCTCCCACTTCAGGAGTTGGATAATCTGTGGGAGATAACAGCAGCACCTAAATACTCGATTTGTGCAGAGGCCTTTAGGTCATACCATACTAACAATCAGTGGGGGAACGAATGTAAACCTCCACTGATTGAAGATTCACTTTATTGGCATGGTTAGATTACTTCCGTGTTACCACTATTTGATAAAGCAGTTGATTCTTTTTCTTCCAATCACACACCTATACTTAGCCTTCGAAACTCTGCTGCTAAAATTTCAATCCACGCACCTATACAAGGTGCGACAAAGGCAAACACACCACAGGATGAGGAAAACGCTATTTCAATCCACGCACCTATACAAGGTGCGACAAATCCTTCGCGTCCACTTCGTAAAAATTCGCCTATTTCAATCCACGCACCTATACAAGGTGCGACAAGAAATACTTTTAGCACTATTGGATTTAGCAAATTTCAATCCACGCACCTATACAAGGTGCGACGCTAAGAGACAAGTTAATAACCTTAAAGATAAATTTCAATCCACGCACCTATACAAGGTGCGACTGCGATTTCTTCCTAAAAATTTACAAAAGTCGTATAAAAGTGCTTGTTTTAAAGAGAAAATCAATAATAATGCTTAAATAGTCGTTATTTTAACTCCATAAATTCCCATAAAGTGGTTAAATAGAGGTGCGAATCCCCCGGGGTTTTCATGTGCACTTCAGGTTCGCACTAAAAATAAGCTAATTTTAATTATGCACCTCTATTATACGACAGTTTAAAATAAAGATCACTTAACTATGATAAAATCAACAAAAGAATCACTACCTAGTTAATGGTTCTTTTCTGAGATGAATTTAAAGGAGTATTTTTTCGGGTGGTAATATACTTTAGAATACTCAAAGGGCTTCCCATCTTCAAACACTGTAAAGGCTTTTAAAAATAGCAATGGTTGATTATCCTGCAATTGCAGGATTTTTTTTAGCTCTTCATTAGGAAGAATTGGTATTAATTCACCGTACCTCTTGTCAATGGTGTATCCTTTATTTTCAATATAATTGTATTTAGATTTTTTTATCACCTCAATAGAAAAATCAGGAAACAAATCAACGGGTAGAAAAGATTCCTCCAATAAAAACGGCTCATGATCTGCATAACGTAGTCGCTTCATATAGTAGACCTTTTCATTATTCGAGATATTTAAAATCTCTTGAACTTCATCTGTAGGATCCGTCAACTTAAATTCTAATACTTCATTTTTGGGGTTATTTTGCAATTTTTGCATCTCTTCAGTAAAGCCCTGTAAATGAAGAATATTATGCTCTACTTTGTTGTGGGCAACATACGTCCCGCTACCTTGTATGCTATAAAGTAATCCTTCTTCAACTAAAAGCTTTATCGCCTGCCTAACGGTGACTCGACTAACTTCATAAGTCTTTGCTAACTTTGCTTCAGCTGGGATGGCGTCACCTTTAGCAAGTTTAGATCCGATAATATCTTCCTTAATTTTATTTGCTATTTGCCTATATAGTGGCAAAGAATTATTCCACATTCATTTCCCTACCTTTCATAATGCTACATTTAGTTTACCATTTGAATACGAATTCTCATAACTAAACAATATAGCTTAGAAGTTGTATTAAAATTGTATTGTTTTTGTATTAGTTTTATGCTATTATGTATGTAATACATCTGAAAGGGGTTTCGCATATGAAGAAACAAAATTTAGTAATCGTCGGTGGCGGAAGTACTTATACTATTGGAATGATCATGAGTCTAATTGCAGAAAAGAAAAATTTTCCCTTAAATTCAATAACATTTTATGATAATGATGAAAAACGTCAGGAAAAAGTTGCTAAAGCAACCTCCATCATTTTAGATGAATATTATCCAGAATTAGAATCTTTCCATTATACAACGGATAAAGAAACAGCTTTTACTGGAATTGATATTGCTTTTATACAAATCAGAACTGGTGGACTTCAAATGCGCGAGCTGGATGAACAAATCCCATTAAAATATGGGGTAGTCGGACAGGAAACATGTGGTCCAGGTGGGATGGCATATGGATTACGCTCTATTAGAGATATGATAGAGCTTGTTTACGATATTAAAAAGTACTCCAAGGATGCTTGGATTCTAAATTATACAAATCCAGCAGCCATTGTAGCAGAAGCGTTGAAAAGAGAATTCCCGCAAGATCCTAAGCTATTAAACATTTGCGATATGCCAATTGCTATCATGCATAGCTTTGCAACGATGCTAAACAAAAACATATGGGATTTAGTCCCATCTTACTTCGGTCTCAATCATTTTGGCTGGTTTACGAAAATCGAGGATAGTGAAGGGAATGATTTAACCCAAATCATCAAAGATACTATTATGGGTGAAGGATTTGTACCTACAGATCAGGAAATTGCTAATGATCAATCATGGCAGCAGACATTTGAACAAGCAAGAAAAATGCTGATTGATTTCCCAGAGTTTCTACCAAATACGTACTTGCAATACTATCTCTATCCAGACGATTTAGCTAAAAAAGAAAGCCTTACGAATACTCGTGCACGCCAAGTAATAAATGGGCGGGAAAAAAGAATAACCGAGCTTTGTAACCAAATTATTCAAGACAAATCTACTAAAAACGTTGAACTACATGTTGATATTCATGGAGTTTACATGGTCAAAGCAGCAGCTTCGTTAGTTTATAACTTAAAACAAACATATATTGTCATGGTAGAAAATAACGGAATTATTTCTAACATACCAGATGATGCTATGGTTGAAGTTCCGGCCTTGTTAACAGCTAGTGGTCCTAAGCCTTTCTCTGTTGGTAAAATCCCAACTTTTTATAAAGGTTTAATTGAAAATCAGTTTGCTTACGAAAAGTTAGTCGCAGATGCATACTTTGAAAACAGTTATACCAAAGCTCTACAAGCGTTAACCTTAAATAGAACGGTTGTTCACGTTCCTACTGCAAAAGCTATACTTGATGATTTAATTGAGGCTAATAAAGGCTATTGGCCAGAATTGCAATAAGAAAGACGGTAAGTTCTTGTAGCTTATGAATGTATAAACTAGAAATTTTTTAACGAATAAAAGTTAGGACATAAGGGGGTGGTTCTTGCTTTTGGGATAAAAATGGTCAACGTAATTGCTGTGGTAAAACGCGTTCATTTTTTTGATTAGATACAGGTAATGTTAGTAAATGCAATTTTCTAACAATAAAATCACCAACATAAGGGAAGGGATTAAAAGTGAAAAAACTAATTATCAATGCTGATGATTTTGGATATTCACGCTCAGTTAACTATGGAATAATTGATGCGCATACAGATGGCGTGCTAACGTCCACAACTTTAATGACCAATATGCCTGGTGCAGAACATGCTTATCAATTAGGAGAAAAACATAAAACACTAGGAATTGGCGTCCATTTGACACTTACATGTGGAAAACCAATCTTAAAGAATCACCACACATTAGTAGATGCGGATGGAAATTTTAAAAAGCTTTACCATTACCAAAAACTATTCCATATTGATACAAATGAATTATATGCAGAATGGAAAGCGCAAATTGAAGCATTTTTAGATTCCGGACTTGCGCCTACTCACTTAGATAGTCACCATCATATTAACAACTTAGAACCTATATTGCCTGTATTCCTAGAATTAGCGAAGGAATATAAGTTACCAGTACGCCACAATTTTAAAATAAAACCCGAATTTGGAACACTAATCACAACAGATCATTTTGAATACAATCCTGAAATACTATTAGGAGATGTAAACACAATAGTAGAGGAGTATAAAGAAGCACAAACAATAGAAATCATGTGTCATCCTGCTTATTTAGATAAATCGTTAATGACAGGATCATCTTATGCGACACCACGGATTGAAGAATTAGCAATGCTTATACATCCAGATGTAAAGAAAAAATTGCAACAACACTTTCAATTAATGACGTATCGTGAGTTAGAAAAAGAGGAGGCTTAAAACGATGAGAAAGTTTATGCAGAAGCTTGGTAAATCCATGCTTATTCCAATTGTTGCGATGCCGATAGCTGGTATTTTATTTAGACTAAGTGCAGGAGATTTATTGGATTGGAAGTTGTTTCAAGCTGCAGGGGTCATTTTTGCGAATATGGATATGCTGATTGCCATTGGTATCGCAATGGGACTAGCTAAAACAAAGGATCGTGGCATACCTGCGCTAACAGGCTTCTTAGCAATAACTGTTTTAAATGAAGGATTAACCCTAATGAATCCCGACTTAGATATGAGTGTTTTTGGAGGTGTTATAGCTGGTTTAATTGCAGCAGGCATCTATAACCGATTTAAAGATACAAAATTGCCAAGTATGTTTTCGTTTTTTGGTGGAGAAAAATTTCCAATTACAATGATTATTTTAACGATGATACCTGTCGCAGGAATTTTCTCTCTCATATGGCCCTATGCTCAACAAGGTATTGATTCATTTGCTCAAGCTCTCGTTGGTCTAGGTGCAGTAGGGATATTTATTTTTGGATTTTTAAATCGCTTTCTTTTACCGTTTGGATTACATCATGTGCTAAATACGTATATTTATTTTGGTCTTGGAAGCTATGAAAATGCATCTGGGGAAGTTGTAACCGGAGAAATTACTAGATTTATGAATGGAGATCCAACTGCTGGATACTTCCTTGGTGGATTTTTTATCGTCATGATTTTTGGGGTTCCAGCAATAGCTTTAGCTATAGCGAGAGCCGCTCATAAGAAAAAGAAAGCGGAGACAAAAGCGTTAATGAGTTCTGGAGCATTGACGTCAGTTGTTGCCGGGTTGACAGAACCAATTGAATTTACCTTTATATTTACGTCACCATTATTATACTTTATTCATTCCGTATATACCGGCTTAGCAGGAGCGACTTTATATTTATTCGGCGTTAGGCACGGATTTTCGTGGGGAGGAAGCGTCATTGATTATGGTCTAAATTTAAGTCTTTCTGACAGCGGTTTAATGATCATCCCTATTGGATTAGCATTTGGATTACTCTATTATTTTACATTTTATACGATTATTGTTAAGAAAAATATAAAAGTTATCGGTAGAGAAGATGATGTGGAATTCGGTTTTCAGGCAGATGAAAAGGAGCAGTCCTTGAAGCTCTCGCACAATAAATTTGAATATATGGCAAAAAAGATATTGGAAAATATAGGCGGCAAGGAAAATGTAGTCGATTACGAAAACTGTATGACACGCCTAAGGTTGGTAGTTAAAGACGCCTCTCTTGTTGATGAAGATAAAATAAAACAGACGGGTGCACATGGCGTAGTTAAAGTCGATAATAAACATATCCAAATTATTATCGGTCCTGAGGCGGGAACAGTTTTGACTGAATTTAAAAAGCACATAGAGAAGTAAGGTCGTATAAAAAATAAGTGTAAAATTGGGTGAGAACTATAATTTTACACTTATTTTTTGCTGTTATCTGAAAGGTATTGTAATAAAATGAGTAAAGCTTAAGAGCGCAATGAATCCGTGTAAGGGTAAACGCGCATTGCATTGAGAAAGTTGGGCAATAAAGCAAGAAAGTCGCGTATCAAAATAGAAAAAAAACGCGTCAAGACAAGAAAATGAACATGTACACCATAGATTGTGTATGTCGCCGCTCAATAATATGACGTTATAAATAAGAGTAAAGTTAGACTTTTAGTCAACAAACAGGGATGTTAGACATATGTACTCTCCATGTCTGCTAGGATTAACGAGTGCGTTTAGCACGGTTGTACAAGTTACGATCAGGGCGAACCGCAGGCGGAAAAATACATTTCAATCCACGCATCTATATAAGGTGCGACTGCGTTCCTCTAAAAGTTTACAAAGACAACGAAAAGTACTTATTGCAAAAGGGAAAGTCAAAAAACAAGCTTTATTTCCTTAATTTTATTCCACTTATTTACATAAAGAAAATAAATATTGGTGAGTCCCCGGGATTTCTATGTGAACTTCAGGTTCGCATCAAGCTAATTTTAATACTATTTCTTATCACCCATTTACATTCAATTTGGCTGTACCTGAACCCATAGCAATATATGAAGTTATTATGCACTTGTGAAAAATGTGGGCATCTACATCACTTATGAAATCCTCAAAACCTTTCTCTTCTAAAAAGATTTCAAAGGAAGATCTGAGAATATGTTGATTATAATTAAACTTTCTCTTTTAGTTAACTCTTCTGCAGTAGCAAGAGAATTGTCTTCATCCCTTGCTCTCCTTTGTTCATTATAATGTTGTAGGGAGCAAATTCAGATAACGTTAAATATGTGAAAACATAATTTGAATGAAAAAACAGCTAATTTGCCGTTAGTTGCATTATGAAAAATTTTGCAAGTCCCCACGGAATGGATGGAGAGTCTGTGGGTGATTTGTTGTGTAGTGAAGTTTTATACGTATTTTTGGGCGAAATGGTGAGGGATACAACTGGCAAAGGGGGCAACAGTAATTGTCTGAAAAAGCTTATTTTTAAAATGAGAAAACTATTTTTCGCTTCATTACGAATATATAAGTAGGCAAGATGGAGATAGTGAACGGATGAACGGATGTGATCACAAGAGTAATGACACAGGAAATGAAGTGGATAAAGGCAATCAAGAAAAAATCAAGTGAACAGGCAGCAAATCAACTTATAAGCAAGTACTATCACGAAGTTTTTGGATTTATTTATAAACAGACGTTAGACCGCGAGCTTACAAAAGATATCACGCAAGATATATTTATTAGCGTACTAAGAACCATTCATAGCTTTGATGGCAGGGCATCATTTCGAACTTGGTTGTATAAAATTGCTAACTCAAGGCTGATCGATCATTATCGATCAAAATACTATAAGCAAAACAAAAAGACGGAGCCCATTGATGAAAAAACGGTTTACGAATCGATTGAATTTACGATAGATGTAGAAACGAAGGATGAGGCTCGTAAAGTGTTAGAAGTGCTTGCCAGGTTTGATCGAGAACTTCAACAGATTGTAAGACTGAAAATATATGGTGAGTATACATTTTCGGAGATAGCAGCGAGTTTAGAGCTTCCAGAGTCAACAGTAAAAACGAAATATTATGCGACGATACGCAAACTAAAAAATATATTAAAAGGAGAATGGAGATGAAAAATAATTCAAAAGATATTCCGTATTTGGATGAAAAGTCAATGCAAAGAGAAATTTCAACCATTATTATAAATGGATTAGACCCTAAAGCTTCTTTTTGGTCCTATTTAGCAACCATTTATCAACAGATTGGATTTAAATTTATGTTTAAAGACTTTGTAGAAATAATTTTCACATTACTTATATCTGTTATTATTGTTCTCGCATTTATACTCAGCACTATCGAATATATCCATATAAGAAATGTTAATTTGTATACGATTGTATTTATTTGGTCTCCGATGACGTATATGGTGATGGCGTATTTGTTCTTTGTGAATCAGAAGCAAAAGACAACGTATGAAGTGGAAATGACTTGTAAATATAATCTCCACCAGTTAGCAGCTTTTCGTATGCTCATGTTTAGTGTGATTAGTATGATTATGAATGGTCTGTTTATATATGCATTAATGTTTCAACATGCTTTAAATTATTTCTATGCATTTTTATTATCAAGCTCGTCATTATTTTTGTTCGCGCTAGTATTTTTATATGTGCAATTTCATACAAAAACTCGTGCTTCTAAAATAATTCTACTAATTATGTGGTTATTCAGCAATTTGCTCGCGTCCTATTATAGTACGAGCTTTTATCTGAATTTCTTAAAACAAATTCCGTTTTATGTGTACGGAGTTATTACTATAGTTGCGATCGTTTTTTATGTGAAAAGTTTAAAAGGATTATTATTTACCCAAAAAATGAAGGGATTGATTTAAGTGCTAGTTTTAAAGGATGTAAGCAAAAAGTTCGGTAACTTTACAGCACTAGAGGATATAAATCTGGAATTCAATAATGGAATCTATGGTTTATTAGCACCTAATGGGGCTGGAAAAACAACATTAATTAAAATGCTTGTTACGCTTTTATTTCCTACTAAGGGTAAAATCGAATATGACGGAACCGAGATTACGTCACTTGATGAACAATATAGAAATGTACTAGGCTATCTTCCTCAAGAGTTCGGTTATTACAAAAACTATACACCGGAAAAATATCTAAATTACTTAGCCGCATTAAAAGGACTGGACAAGAAAGAGACGAAAAAAAGAATTTCAGAACTGTTAGAACTTGTTGGTCTAGGAGATGTTACGCGAAAAAAAATGAAAAAGTTTTCGGGTGGAATGATACAGCGTGTCGGAATTGCACAGGCAGTGTTAAACGATCCGAAGATTCTTATTCTCGATGAGCCGACTGCAGGATTAGACCCGAAGGAACGAGCACGTTTTCGTAAGATATTAACAACCTTGGCGCGCGATAGAATTATTATTCTCTCTACTCATATTGTTTCAGATGTTGAATCAATTGCCAAGGAAATTATTATGATTAAGAATAAAACCATTCTATACAAAGATACAGTAGCTAACATTAGTAATACTCTAGATGGGAAAGTTTTTGAAGCAGAAGTAAGTTTTTCAGATTTGAATGTCATCCGTGAGAAATATCAGATCCTCTCGGAAAGACAAGAGAGAGAAAAAATGACCATTCGATTTATTACTAGTGATCAAACGAATGAAAAGTGGAAAAGGGTTACGCCTACCTTAGAAGACGTCTTTCTGTATGTTTATGAAGATGACGAGACGCTGGCAGGTAGTGTGTAATGATAATCAAAGAGGAATTATTAAAACTAGTTAAAATGCCAATTATTCCGGTAATTATTCTGTTTTTTATGGCTTTAAATACTGTAATTGTGATGAGTCATTCCTATTTTAAGGAAGACCTGTCCGTCTTAACCGATCTTGTTGATACTTATGGATATGAAATAAATGAAAACATGATGAAAGAGTTTGGAAAGGATTATCAAGACAAGATTGCTTGGGTAAATGAGGTTGCCCCTGATGATAATAAGGTTTATCAACACTCCTCTGAATTACTATCGGACGATTCAATCCACTATGAAAATAGACTTAGCAATAGCGACTATCAAAGACTGCTGAAATACAGCATTATAGAGGGTTATTATTTAACGGCACAGGATATTGATAAAGCATATGACAGTATAGATCTGGATGGCAGTGCAGAATATCTGATTCGTATGTATGGATTTACAGATAGTGCTGCAGAGGAGATAAGAGCGCAATATCAAAAATTAGCACTACGACTAGATGAACTCATTGATAATGGGGAACATAAGAACCTTTTTTTTACAGGAAAAATATATAAAATGCATTCGCTCCTTTTTAAAGACATTGGAAGGGCGTTAATCTTTGAGCTAATGATTTTGGTTGTATTAATTACTGCTACTATAACAAATTACGAGTTTGAACATCGAACAGCTCTTGTTACCTATACAACCAAAAGAGGACGGAAATTAATCATCGATAAACTAATAGCAGCCATGATTACAAATGGGTGTGTCATGTTTGGATTAATTGGCATGACACTTGGTGCTTTTTTTCTGACTTATGATTATTCAGGGCTATGGAATGTCCCCATAAGCAATTTTTTTAATACGGAAATGCCACTTCCCTATATTTCATGGTGGAACTTATCGTTTATCGAATACGTTGTCTTTTTTGTTCTCTTCATTGTCATTACTCAGCTACTATTCATGGGAGTTTGTTTGATTCTATCTATCTATTTAAAGAACACATACTTGGTATTTTTTGCTTTTCTGATTTTACTTGGTTTAGGGATAGCAATCCCAGGTTTTGCTCCGATGAATAGCAAGTTGGTGTTTCTACTACATTTTAATCCGTTTGCTTTTATTTTAAATCCGCATGAATGGCTGATGGGAAATGGACCATTCACAATCCATTGCTATTATGAAATAGTTACAATTGTTCTATGGGTATTTCTCTTAGGAATTGTAGGTAGCTATAGCGTTTATCGTTTTTACCGGCAGCAATTACAGTAAGGAGTGAGAATATGAGAATCATTTGGTATGAGATTAGAAAACTTTTAAATTGGAAAGTACTAGGTTTAGTTTTACTGATTAGCTTACTATTTTTTGAACAGTTTTTAAGATTTGATTTTGAGCATTTTCCAAATGGTCGACCAGAAGGGGATACTTTTAATGTTACGAAACAAATGATCAACAAATATGGTCAAGAAATGGATGAGAGAGAATTTCAGGATTTTAAAGAAACCTATAAAGAAGAGGTTAATAAAGCAAATGCCTATTTACAGTCTCGGGATGATTTTGCTGAAGTAGGTGTAACCACCTATGAACAATTAACTAATATGGATCAAGAAAATGAAAATGAAACTATTAATGAATTATTCAATGATGTTATGTTTGAAAAAGGTATAGATGTGTTTTGGGAATTGCAATCTAGAGAAGCAATTATAGAGTACTATGAGGTAAGAAAAGAGTTTTTTAATGGAGAAACAGCTTCGATCGATGCTCCAGAATGGAAACAGAAAATTCTTGATGGATCTATTAATGAAATATTACCGAGTTTTGTAATTGAAAATTATAATAATTTAATTACTATGTTGTCCATCCTTATCATTCTTAGTGTAATGATCGTAGTCGGAAGAATTTTCATTATTGACCAGCAAAATAATGCAATTTACTTGCAATATACGACCAATATCGGACGCAAACTGTTTAAGAAAAAACTAATGGCATCCATGATAACATCTTTTCTTATTACAAGTGTGTATATTGGTGCATTTTTAATACTATATTCTTTTAATGATACACAGATCTTTTTTGAATCAAGTTTGCACTCCTTTAATGCCTTTACTTTTAATTGGCTAGATATGACTTTCTTGCAGTATATATACCTAACCATCATTGGTGTATATTTGCTAGCATTAGTAGCTGCTGCCGTAACGACCTATTTATCAAGAGTTGTTAGTAATTATATCTCGCTAATTGGTGTACAGGTTCCAATAGCAGTCGTATTAATTATTCTAATATTTGAATATCTGGTGTCAAACTTATTTAACACTGCGTATCCTATGTGGATTACAATCGGAACTTATTTAGGATTATTAGTCCTTGGAGCATCCTTTTTAATAGTAAGGTGGAAAAAAGAGCGAAAAATAGATATTGTATAAAGTAAGTTTACCGTTGATAGTTAAAACAGATATGCAAAAACGATGGAATATAAGACAAATTTCAAAAAAGGATCTAAAAATTATAAACAGTACCTAATAAAAGATTCCAATCATCCTTGATGACGGGAATCTTTTTCATTGTTAGTGCTTAATTAAACTTCATTTTGATGTTTTCTCCGCTAATTGATCCGCACACCTATGTGAGATGCGACGGAAAATCATTGTAAAAAAATGTAAATAAAACGTGATTTCAACTCGCCTGTATAATGTGCGATGTGAAAACAATGTAGAAAAACAAGGTCATATCAATTTCAATCTAAACATCTAAACAGGATGCGACGGTAAATCTATCCCAAATAAGGAATTAAGAAATGAGTGAATTAATAAAGCGATGTTTGAATAAAATGAAATGATACTACAATATTTTTAATATTATTTTGATTATCTATTTCAAATATTAACTTTCTATGGTACTATGAAATTGATAAAAAGTAGAGATTATACAATATCTGATGAAAGCGATTGCAATTAATGGCAGGAAAAAGCTAAGGGGGTAATTATGGATGAAGTAGTCTCCATTACAGAGAAACTTGGCTGAAACCTATGTTTTCGAATTGGATCAGAAACAGGTGCTACTATGACCTCGAGATAGAGATACCTGAAGAGGTCGTGGCTGCTATCTCATATGTTCAGCTCGTATATTGGGATTAAAAACAAGTAATAGGTATAAGTTCGAGATCCTTGTTAGATGTAAATAATAGCTCTGATAATCGTGTCAAAGTGGGCAGTCTCTCAAGTTTGGTACTTATGTGGATCGCAACAAGGTCATTTTCAAGATATGAAATTAAAGTGAGTGATAATTAATGAAACTCGGTTTAGATGTATTTTTAGACAGAGAATATAAACAATTTAAAGGTCAAAAAATTGGTCTAATAACTAATATTACAGGGGTGAATAAACGATTAATTCCATCTATTGATCTATTTCATAAACACCCCGCTATTGAACTTACGGCTTTATATGCACCAGAACACGGTATACGTGGTGATGCTAAAGAAGGAGAAAAAGTTGAATCAACCGTGGATCCTTATACAGGACTACCAGTGTATAGTCTTTATGGCGCTACTAGAAAACCATCAAGGGAGATGTTAGATCCAGTAGATGTTTTAGTTTTTGATTTACAAGATATCGGCTCCAGATACTATACGTTTATTTATACGATGGCTTATGTGATGGAAGCATGTATGGAGCTGGGAAAGCAATTTGTTGTATTGGATAGACCTAATCCAATATCTGGAGCGAAAATGGAAGGTAATTTGGTTGAGGAAGATGTTCGTTCTTTTGTAGGCCTTTTGCCAATTCCAAATAGACATGGGATGACAGTAGGTGAACTTGCATTATTATTTAAAAATGAATTTGGTTATGATTGTGAATTAACAGTTGTTGAAATGGATGGCTGGAAAAGAGAGATGTACTTTGACCAGACAGGTTTGTTCTGGGTGTCTCCATCCCCAAATACTACTACATTGGATATGAGTATATTGTATTCAGGAACTTGTTTAGTAGAAGGTACAAATTTATCAGAAGGCAGAGGTACAACGAAACCGTTTGAGGTTATTGGTGCTCCGTTTATAGATGGGCAAAGGTTAGCAAAGGTTTTCAATCAGAAAAAAATAAATGGTGTATTGGCAAGATCGACATCATTCAAACCTTTCTATCAAAAGTATAAAGATGAACTATGTGGAGGCGTTCAGCTTCATGTGGAAAATCGACATCTGTTAAACTCTTTAGAAGCAGGAGTTATTTTACTTGAAACCATCGCAGCTCTTTACCCTAATGAATTTTCATTTATAAAAAATGAAAACAATAAATACTTTTTCGATTTATTGGCTGGTACAAAATCTTTAAAGCAATTAATTATAGAAGAAAACGGAAGAGAGTTTATGAATTCTTGCGAAAATAAACTGCAGTATTTCCAACAATTAAAAGAACCATATCTCATATACAAATAGAATGGATAAATTGTCAATTTTACAACTGAAATGCGAAAACATGACAATCGATAACATGTCTACTATAAAAGTTTTAACAATGATAATGAAGATATGTCAGTTGCATATAGCGTACAGAAAGTGCTTCCTAAAGTAGAAGAGGCTGTTGAAGCGGTGTAGCAGCAATTGAAAAAGGTGGGAAATTATATTATATAGAGCAAGCACAAGTGGACGTAATGGTACTTTGGATGCTGTGGAATGCCCTCCTACTTTATAGTACGCGCCAGCAGATATGGTGCAAACTATCGATGAAACATAAAAAACTGTTGAAGGTGCGAAGGATGATGAATTCTTAGGTTCAACAGATCTGATAAATCATAATTGACGGAGCATGATTTGGTCGTTGGAATTGCTGCGAGCAGGAGTCCCCTACGTTATAGGTGCATTAAAATATACAAAACAACTAAGTGCGATCTCTGTAAGTCTTACAAGTAATAAAAATTCAGTTATAAGCAAATATGCAGATATTAAAATTGAAGTAGTAACTAAACCAGAAGTGTTGACAGGATCAACACGTATCGAAAGCAGCTACAGCCCATAAATGCTATTAAATATGATTATAATCACAGTGATGATAAAACTGGGAAAAGTGTATGAAAATTTTATGGATGATATAAAGATAAGTAATGAGAAATTAAAAGTTCGAGTTAAAAATATTGTCCTAAATACTACGAATGCATCAGTAGAATACCCGAAGAAGTTTTAAAACAAACGAATTAGGAAATCAAACCAGCAATTGTTATGATGAAAACAGGTGTTTCGATAGAATTAGCAAATAATTATATAAATGAAGCAAATGGTTTTGTATGCCAGGCAATTTGAATTAGCTGATAAAAGAGGAATAAAATAGTGATTTCCTATCCAATATCAAACTGGTGATGAAAAACAGATCGTTACTTTATGGAATGAATCCCTTTGGAAAGATCCAATCATTCCAAACCGCTTTAGAAATTTAGTGTTATCGGATATTAATTTTATCCAGAAGTCCTTTAATTAGTATTTGATCAAAATATAAACTTATTGGGTGTGAATGCGCTGTCAGAAGATTATCCACCATACTTGGAACCGATCTTGAACCAGATAAGGGCTGGATTCCCTTCTTCTTTGTGGATAAACATTATCGTAAATCGGGTGTTGGTTCACGGCTTATACTGAAGCTACTAACTTTGTAAAAAAGCATAGGAGGAAGTACGCTGTTTTCTTTGCATCTTATGCTCCAAATTATATTATGCCTGGTATTGGCGAAAGGGCTTATCCAGAAGCGTATCAATTTATCTTAGCGATTTAGCAACTTTATTCCCGATTACAATCCAGTGGATTTAAAGCTGACTAATGAAGTTAGAGAGCTCGTCCAACAAAGAGAAAGTGAAGGGGATAAGTTTAATCAAGTAGAGCATCAGGATCTGTATGAATTAATTCAATTTGTTAATACTGTAGGGAGATTTGAGAGAAGGTTTGCTAACAAGGGCTACCCATGGAAAAGGATCCTTGTTGCTAGACAAAAAGGAAAAGTTGTTGGATTCTGTATATAAGGCGGTTATGAAGGAGTTCCAGAAAGGTTTGGACCTTTCGGAGTGGGCCCCTGATCAGCAAGGAAAGAAATTGGAGAAAATTATACCAAATTTTATGCTTGCAACATATGAAAGCTGAAAGTGTGCACAGCGCTTCGTTTCTATGGACGGGGGAGAAAACGTCTGCAGGCTATCTTTACTCAAAACAAGCTTCCAGATAACTCGTAGATTCTATGTAATGAAAAAAGAAATTTAATAGTAAAGTGAGTTGAGGTTATGACAAATGGTGGTTTAGTTATATTAGCGGAAATGCTGGATAAATTGCCTCCTTCAGAAAAGAAGATTGCATCCTATATTCTAGATCATCCACAAGAATCAATTTCTTTAACAGCAAATGAACTAGGAAAAAGGAGCTCAACCAGTGGAGCCGCAGTCATCCGTTTATGTAAATCCCTTAATTTGAAAGGGTTTCAAGATTTAAAGTTAAGAATTGCTGGGGATTTGCAGAAGCCTGATGATCAAGTAGGATATCAGGATATACAGCCAAACGAATCGGCTAGTTCTATTATTAAAAAAATGACCGATAACTCGATTCAAACTATTCGTGAAACAGCTAATTTGCTTAATACAGAGGAATTGCAAAAAGCAGTGGAGGTGATGAGAGGAGCTAGGCAGATTCATTTTATCGGTGTAGGGGCTTCGAGCATCGCTGCAGAAGATGCTCAACATAAATTTTTACGCATTGATAAAACAGCATATGCATTTAAAGATATGCATATGGCCGCAACGCTTGTGGCTAACGCATCTGAGGACGATGTGGTGGTAGGTATCTCTTTTTCAGGAGAAACACAAGAAATTACGAAAATATTGCAATTGGCAAACGAAAATCAAGCTACTACAATAAGTTTAACGAGGTATGGCAAATCAAATGTGTCCGACCAAGCGAAGATCAATTTGTATACGTCAGCGACTAATGAACCGACGTTTCGAAGTGGAGCTACATCTTCAAGGATTGCTCAATTACAAGTCATTGATATTCTGTTTATGTGTGTCGCTTCGTTACAATATGAGGATAGCGTGAAGCATTTAGGGGCTACAAGAGATGCAGTTGACTTTTTTAAATGGCAGTGGTAAAAAACCTTAAATACGATTATAGACAATGGAGGGTTAGCTCGTTATGGGTTAATCCTTTCGTTTAATGGAGGCGGATATTATGTATTTTTTAGGTATTGACGGAGGTTGAACCAAAACAAAAACAAATTAGGAATGGTTAAGGCAGAGGGAACAGTGGGAGCGACAATAATGGGTTAGATGCGGCGACGATGAGACATGAGTTTGAAAAATTGTTTGTAAGTAATATTGCAAGAAAGCGGGAATTCATCATCTAAGTGAGCTTAATGCTGTTTTCGCTGGTCTCTCAGGTGTTAGCAGATTAGGTGATAAACAATAGATGCAAGAATTGCTTTCATCGCTTGTAAATTATGAATGTGACGTATACGTGGATAACGATGCCGTAACTGCTTTATATTCTGGAACACTTGGACAACCAGGAATCGTACAAATATCTGGAACTGGACCAATTACATATGGCATTAATCAAAGAGGCGTTCATGAGTGTGTCTGTGGATAGGGGCATTTTATTGATGAGAGGGGAAGTGGCTTTAGTCTTGGGAGAGATGTATTAAGTGTTGCGTTTCAAGCGTATGATGGCATGCAAAAGCCAACTATTTTAGAACTGTGGAGCATTATCAAGAAAACCATCGCCGGATGTCATTCAATTTGTGGGGGCAATTTTTGCTGTATTAAAAGTGAAAGGTATCGCTGTTGACGAAAAAATGTTTGTCAAAAATTATAATCCATCAAGAGGGTGAGTAAAATTGAAGATATTGGCCTGGAATTATTCTTATTTAGAAGAAATAGTTAGTCTATGGAATCGGGAGTTGGGGAGTGATTTTCCAATGAAAAAAACACTTTTTAAACAAAATAGCTTTCAAGATCAGAATGTATGCCCCGATGCTTCTTTAATCGCTTTGGATAATGGAAATGTTATTGGTTTCATTGTTGCGAAAATTTGGCAGGAAAAACTGCCAGTTCAAATGTCTGAAACGACAGGCTGGATTCAAGTGCTTCTCGTTGATCAAAGTTACAGGAACAAAGGAATTGGTACAAAGTTGCTTTCACAAGCAGAAACAGTTTTATTTAATAGAGGTGTAAAGCAAATCTTACTAGGCCGTGATCCTTGGCATTACTTTCCAGGTGTTCCTATAAATGATGAAAGAACAAAGCATTGGTTTGCTGCAAGAGGATATGAATCATACGGAACTGAACATGATTTACTGCAAACCTATACTCGGAAAAATGCTATTACTAAACCTGATCTTCCGGAAGTGGAGTTCTCTATACTGGATATCGAGGAAAAAGAGGATTTCCTGATGTTTTTAAATCGATGCTTTCCAGGACGTTGGGAATATGAGGCAATGAAGTATTTTGAACTTGGTGGGACAGGACGTGAATTTATTGTGATGAAAAAATACGGACAGATTATCGGTTTTTGTAGAATTAATGATCCTCAGTCACCGATTATTGCTCAAAATGTCTATTGGGCTCCATTATTTGAAGCATCTCTTGGCGGAGTAGGTCCATTAGGTGTGGATGCTGCAGAGCGCGGTCACGGCTACGGTTTGACAGTGGTTGAAGCAGGCATTGCTGAGCTTAGAAAACGAGGTATTCAAAACATTGTAATTGACTGGACAGGGCTTGTGGATTTTTATAAAAAGCTTGGATTTGACGTTTGGAAAAGCTATGAATCATTTAAAAAATCAATCGAAGAACAGGTGGTCAAGCATGAAGAAGAAAGTTCTAGAATTCCTGCAAAATGAAATCGATCTCAAGCATATTCCTGGTGCAGTTATCCAAGTCTCCTTTCAAGGAGAGATTTTATTAAAAGAGGCGATAGGGAATAGAGCTGTTTATCCAACATCAGCTCCGATGCAGCTTAACACGATTTTTGATCTTGCCTCATTAACAAAAGTAGTTGCTGCATTACCTGCTATTCTAAAGCTAATAGATAACGGCGAAGTACGGTTAGATGATCCAGTCAGCTTCTTTCTTCCGGCATTCGCTCAAAATGGAAAAGAACAGATAAAAATTCGGCATTTGTTAACACATACTTCTGGATTGAGGGCACACAGGCATTTTTATAAGGAGGGACTTACGAGTGAGCAAGTGTTGGAGCGTATTTATACAGAAAAAATGGAGTCTGAACTGAATACGAAAGTGGTATACAGTGATCTTAACTTTATGACGCTTTACAAAGTAGTGGAGGAAATAACAAGGGAAGCCTTTTATGATTTTGTGGCAAGAGAAATCTTTCATCCTTTAGAAATGACTGAAACGATGTATAATCCTACCTGTGCTCCTGAACGATATGCTGCCACCGAATACAGCCAGCAACTTGGAAATTATAAACAAGGCATCGTTCACGATGATAACGCTCAATCCATGGGAGGCATAAGTGGACATGCGGGTCTTTTTTCTACTATATCCGATTTAAATCATTTTACCTCCATGATTGAAAATGGTGGCATCTATAAAGGAAGACGTATATTGTCAGAAAGGGTTCTAGATTTGTCCAAAAAGAATTATACTTGTTTGGCAGAAGAGCATCGGGGGCTTGGCTGGATGTTAAAAAGTCCTGCATTATCATCCTGTGGCGATCTATTTTCTGATCTGTCCTATGGTCATACAGGCTTTACCGGAACAAGTATGTGGTTCGACCCTGAAATTCAGTTACATGTTATTCTGTTGACTAATCGGGTCCATTATGGAAGACAGCCACATATTATTAGACTACGTCCACGCTTACATAACTTGATAAGAGCACACTTAAATTGAGGTGTGAAAGTGGGAAGTTTGCAGGCGGTACTAGTGAGTTGTTTTTACACATTTACTTAGATAGTTACTCGTCTTTTCTCGTACAAAAAAATAAGTAAGTTTAAGGTTAACCATAATATACAATGGAGATGGATTTTTTGAGCGAAGAGGTTGGAATAATGTAGAATAATAAAAAATATATAGCTTAAACTTAGGGGGAATGGGGTATGAAGCCGATAACAGTTTGTCATTATGATGCATTTAGTAAAGAACCAGGTATGGGAAATCCAGCGGGGGTAGTGCTAAATGGCGATGAATTGGCAGACGAAGAAATGCAAGAAGTTGCTTTCAAAGTTGGTTTTAATGAAACAGCCTTTCCGATTAAATCCGCTGTAGCTGATTTTAGAATATATTTCGTAAGAGGTCTTTAAGTTTTACCATTACGATACTAACCATCAGTGGGGATGAATCAAAACCTCCCACTGTGAAGATTCACTTTATCTGACAAGAGCTTGCTTTACAAATGAGCTCTTATTTTTATGCCTAAGTTTCCTCCTCAAATACAGCATACTACTATAAAGAACCTAGTTTTAGTAGAAGCAAAGTCTATCAGTGTCCTAACCCTCTCTCTGGAAAAAAGGACTGCAGTATTATCACTCACACCTCCAGAGGGGAGTGTGGTGTACTGAACAAGTCTAAGTGTAGATAAAACGTCTTCTAAATGCCCGATTGGTTTATCTAACATTCAGTAGGTGGAGGAAAGATTTCTCCCTGAGTTGAAGAAACTTCACTTTTTCGGGAATTCGTCACTGCGGCATTTCTAGTATAGTTGTAATTAAATCAAAAATGGACTTTATGAATTTAAAAGATATGTCGATATTTTATACGATAAGCAACTTTATATATATGACGCGACCAGGGAGGATACACCATTGCTTAACCTACTAGAAAGATTAAGATTTAAAAGCTTGAAGATCGGCTGGAAATATGGTTTAACAATAGGAATTATTTTTACTTTATTTGGAATATCTACTGCTGTAGTAACCGTTCTCGCCGTTAATGCTGGAGAAGATGTAAAAGCTATGGAACGAAGAGGGGATAGAGCTATACAACTAACCGATATGGGCTCTATAACACGTACAAAAAGTATTAGAATTATTAGTTACGTGGAAAGTCCGCGAGAGAAAACTATTGATGAATATGAAGCTTACCGGAAGGCATTTAATAATCTAGAAGACGATGTAAAAACAAAAATGGACTCCGAAAAGGAATTAGAACTCTTTAATAAAATCGTTGAATTAGATAAGAAAATGAATAATCTGTTTGTGAATAGAATCATACCTGCTGTGGATAAAGGAGATATGGGCTTAGCAAAAAGTCTTGTAGACCAATCTAGTGTTATTCGATCAGAAAACGTAGACGTACTTGAGGAATTGCGAGAAATTGTTAATGAACAGCGCGATACAGCTATAAAAAAAGTGAATAGTAGTCAAGAGCTGACCATTTATGTATTACTGGGATCGATGGCTGCTTCGGTTATCTTTGGGGTAATTTTAATTATTGTTATTAGTAAGACGATATCCCATAACCTTAATAAAGTGGTGCAAGCAAGTGATCAAATTGCTAATGGAAATCTTGCTGTAGGAACAATTGATTATCATGGAAAAGACGAAATTGGTCATTTAGCTTCGTCCATAAATACGATGAGTCAAAATCTTCGAGATATTATTTATCAAGTTCATGAAGTTTCTCAAACAGTAAGTAGTCATAGTGAGGAATTAACACAGTCTGCAAGTGAAGTCCGATCAGGGACAGAGCAAATTGCTTCAACAATGCAGGAATTATCCACTGGATCTGAAGTACAGGCGAATAATGCTAGCGATTTATCATCAGTGATGGATACTTTCTCTTCTAAAGTAGATGAGGCGAGTGTAAATGGAAAAGCAGTTCACGATTATTCTAATAGCGTACTTGGGATGACAGATGAGGGGAATACACTTATGGGAGCATCTGTTCAACAAATGAGTGATATTTATCAAATTGTTAAAAATGCAGTGGAAAAAGTGAAAGGGCTTGATATACAATCACAGGAGATTTCAAAATTAGTTGAAGTTATTAAAGATATTGCTGAACAAACGAATCTGTTAGCATTAAATGCCGCCATCGAAGCTGCCCGTGCTGGAGAACAAGGCAAAGGTTTTGCAGTTGTTGCGAATGAGGTTAGAAAGTTAGCAGAGCAAGTATCCTTCTCTGTATCAGACATTACAACTATTGTGGCAAATATACAAAGCGAATCTAGTCAGGTTACTAAATCCTTGCGAGAGGGCTATGTAGAGGTGGAAAAAGGGACAAATCAGATTCAAACAACTGGAGAAGCCTTTAATGATATCCAAAAGGCAGTACAAGATATGGTTGTGAAGATTCAAACGGTTACGAGTAACCTAGCTTCAATCTCAGCAAGCGGGAAAGAAATGGATGCATCTATAAAGGAAATTGCAGCCGTAGCGGAAGAATCAGCTGCCGGTATTGAACAAACCGCTGCTTCTGCTCAACAAGCAAGTAGTTCCATGGAGGAAGTTTCTAATAGTTCTGCGGAGTTAGCAGCCTTGGCAGAGAATTTAAATGAGCTTGTACGTAAATTTAAGTTATAAGTGCGAATGAGTGAGACACATATAAAAATCGCACAACAACCTGTTAGCACTGAGCCAGGTATATGAAAATCGTACAACAACTTGTTAGAACCGAGCAACAAGCACCTGATTTCGGTCAACTACTTTTTTGTTCTAACCCAAATTCTATTAATATAGATTAAGAAGAACTCTCTATTTGTTGCCACTTAAAAATGACGAGAACACCTGTGTTTTCGTCATTTTTACTCCATTTAGGAGGCTCTAGAAACTCCACCCCCGATTTCAACGCTATTACCTCGAGTTCTGCTGGTTTGGTTGAGATAGTTGTAGCCGGGGGTTGTTGATATTTTTTGAACCCTTTACAATATATTATGAATACGTACTCCTTTTAAGTTCTGGGTCAATCTGTGATAACGCAAAAAAATCTGTAAAGAAAAACAAATCATTGTTCTAAATGCAGGATATTATCATATATAAATGTAAACGCTTTCTTTATGAGGGGATGTTCAAATGCATGGAGTTGCAACCTTGGGGTTCGTGTCTGTATTACCGCCGCTAATTGCAATTGTACTCGCTTTTTGGACAAGGGATACAATCTTATCGTTAGGAATTGCTTGTGTGATTGGGGTGTTTTTAGCGGGAGAGGGGTTATTAGGATTTCCTAATCTAATGAAGCAGGCTTTAGGTAACGAAGGTTTTTCTTGGATTTTTCTTCTAGAAATATTTATTGGGATACTCATTGCATTTTTTCAACGGACAGGAGCGATTCAAAGTTTTTCCGAAATCATCGGTAGAAGACAAAGATCAAGAAAGCGAATTGAAATATCAACGTGGTTTATGGGGCTTTTCGTTTTTTTTAGTGATTACTTTAGTCCAGTATTTGTTGGAACTACAATGCGTAAAGTTACAGATAAAGTAAAAATGTCGCGTGAAAAGCTGGCATATATTTGCGATTCCACATCAGCACCAGTAAGTGTTATTGTTCCAATAACTGGGTGGGCTGTATTTATCTCTGGTCTGTTAATTGGTCTAGGCCCCATTCAAAATGAAACCGATGCGCTAGCTGTATTTACTAAATCAATCCCATTTAACTTCTATGCTGTATTGTCTGTAGTGTTAGTAGGGCTTATCGCTTCTGGAATTATTAAGGATTTTGGGCCAATGCGAAAAGCTGAACTACGTGCACAACAGGAGGGGAAATTAATACGTGACGGATCAACACCATTAATATCAAAGGAATTAACGAATATTGATCCGTATTTTAAAAACAAATTGCTTAGTATTAGATGGAATTTCTTTTTACCAGTCCTGATTATTATTACAATTGCACTTGGTACTTATATCGGGCTCGGTTCAGCTAAAACAATGGAGGCTTTCTTAGCTGCGACTGTATTTTTAGGAATCATCATGCGGTTTCAAGGAATTCCAACCAAAGATATTATGGACACAGCACTTAACGGCATTAAAGGAATTATGCCTGCTGTAATGATACTAGTTTTTGCATACACCATTAATGCATTAAGTGAACAAATGGGAACAGCTACTTACTTGATTCAAATTACAGAAGCTTGGTTAAATCCAGGATTACTACCAGCTATCACATTTTTATTAGCAGCAGTTATCGCCTTTTCTACAGGTACGTCGTGGGGAACATTCGGCATTATGATTCCACTAGCAGTACCACTTGCCATTGGTTTTTCGGGAGGGGAGATCGATATGATTGTTTTATCTACAATTGCAGCAGTTGCTGGTGGTGGAGTATTTGGTGATCATTGTTCACCACTATCTGATACTACTATTTTAGCGTCGACAGGTGCTGCGGTAGATCATATTGATCATGTAAGGACACAAATTCCTTATGCTGTATTAGTAGGGATTATTGGATTGGTCATCTATTTAACACTAGGATTATTAGGATTATAGGGTGGGAGGTTATAAAATGAAGGTTATTGTATTAGGGGGATCTGGGTTACAAGGAAGAGCAGCTTTACAAGATTTAGGAAAAAGTGATGATGTGACGGAGATAGTGTGTGCGGATGTTAATTTCGCCGGAGTAAATCAATTTCGAGATCACCTTGCTATACAAAAGATGTTTTACAGAAAAGTAGACATTACTTCTGAACAAAATGTAGCATCATTATTTAGAGAGGGGGCTGATGTAGTTATTGATCTGTTACCAAAACAATTCAATGATACAATCGCAAAAGCAGCTGTCGAATTTGGAATACCGATGGTGAATTGCTCCTATGCTAATGGGATTTCTAAAGAGACCTACGAGAAAGCTCTGGAAAATCAAGTAACTATTATGCCGGAGGCTGGCTTAGATCCAGGAATTGATTTAGTCTTATGCGGTTATGGAGTTAGTCAGCTAGATGAAGTACATGAATTATATTCTTACTGTGGAGGCATTCCTGAACCAGAGGCGTCCTATAACCCTTTACGTTATAAAATTAGCTGGAACTTTAATAGCACACTAATGTCGTATCAGCGTAAAGCATGCATGTTAAGAGATAGAAAGGTTATTGATATTCCGGTTAGCCATCAGCATGACCAAGAATGGGTAGAGACTATAACTATAGGAGAGCGATCAGATTTAGAGACGATACCAAACGGAGATGCCATTCAGTTTGCAAGCTTACTAGGAATTGAAAAAGAATTAATAAATACGGAACGCAGAACAATAAGATGGGCTGGGCATGCTTCATTTTGGCGTAGTATGGTTCAATTAGGGTTTTTGACAACAGATCCTGTTCCAGGGCTTGACTGTGATGTAACCCCCTATGAATTTTTACTAAAACATTTGGAACCTCGCCTTCAGTATAAAAGAAATGAAAAAGACCTTGTGTTAATGAAAAATATAATAAGAGGTAAGAAAAATGGCAAGAGTGTTGAGCTCATCTATGAAATGGTAGATGAAAGGGACTTGGAAACTGGACTATTTGCTATGAATAAGACAGTTGGATACACAGCTAGTATCGTAGCACAAATGGTAGGAAATAAAACAATCACAAAGCCGGGTGTGCTCTCCCCTACAACAGATATCCCATATGAAATGTTTATTAAAGCGATAGAAAAGAGAGGAATAAAAATTAATGAACAGAAGAACATCTGGAATGGTACTTAATATATTTTCATTAATATATTAGTCCAGCAGCTATTCCTTCATAGGACGGAAATAGGTGCCAAACAATGAAGCGATCAAATCAACAGTTGAGAGTATTCATTTAAAATGAGGCTAATTTGAGGTAGGTTGAATTGAATCGAAAATCAAATGGTTCTATAAACAAAAACTGGGATAAAACCTAGTCAGTAAAAAAATAATCTTATTGTCCCTACTATTAAGATGGAGAGGATACATGCAGACCTATAATTAATAGCAAAATAAAACATCAATCAAACGGCACAACCTTCAAGTGAAAGCTCCCAAAAAAAATAATAGCGCAAATTCATATCATGTTTTAAAAGCCTATAGTCCACAGATATTTTTTACGATTAAAAGTTAAATGTAATGGTTGCGGTACTGAACTATTCGATTTCTATATTTAGGACTTGAGCGACTAGCAAAAGCAAAGGAATGAATGAAAGAAGCAAGACAAAAAATGACGGAAGCATGTACCGTCCTCGTCATTTTATGCTTTCCTATAGTGTAAAAAATACTCTGAGGGGCGCTGTTCTGGAAAGCTTGAGAAGGGATTAAAGTCTTTCATTTTTTGAACATGATTAATATATGTCAGTATAGGAAAAGTGGATGTAAAGCAATAATTGCTTTTGATTGAGGTGTTTATTTTAAGGGGTGAAAAAATGAGTCAACGTAAAAAAGTATTTCTTGCAGGTCCATTTAAAAGTCTTGTTCATCCAAAAACGGGAGAAATGAATCATGGTGAAAAGCAAAAGCTGCTAAAGCTTATCACTTTTTTTGAGGAGAAAGGATTTGCTGTTCATAATGCTCATAAGCGTGAGGAATGGGGAAAAGAGTTTATGACGCCTGATGAATGTACAGCAATTGATTTTGAAGAAATTCGTACCTGTGATCTTTTTGTCGCCTTTCCAGGAACTCCGCCTTCTCCGGGTACCCATATTGAAATTGGCTGGGCATCCGCTCTACAGAAACCTATCATTTTGCTATTAGAAGAAGGAGAAGACTATGCGTTTTTGATCCAAGGCCTTGGAACTGTGGCTAATGTAACTTTTATCTATTTTCAAAAAGAAAAAGATTATTTAGATAAACTTGAACAATTGCACTTGCAGTTTAAATGGGGGATGAAATAAATGCGATTTAACAACTTCCATGAGGCGTATATAGAAACGCTTGATGATGTATATCACAAGCCACAATTTTATAATGCGCCACGTGGAAATAAAAGTCGTGAGAAACTAAATTATCACTTGACTATTCAAAATCCAATAGAAAGAGTTTGCTATTTACCTAGTAGAAAAACAAATATTGTTTTTAATTTTGCTGAAGTTTTATGGTATTTATCAGGTGACAACAGCCTTGATTTTATCGGCTATTATAACAAGAAAATGCACGAATATTCTATGAATGGAAAAACATTAACAGGTACAGCATATGGACCGAAAATTTTTGAGTTTGGTAATGCCAAAATAAATCAATGGAGCCAAATGAAAGAGTTGTTGACAAATAAAGATCCCGATTCCAAAAGAGCGTTTATACAGATTTTTGATGCAACAGAGCTAGTAATAGAAAATAACATGGATATTTCTTGTACATTAGGATTGCAGTTTTTTGTAAGAGAAGGCAAACTGTATATGGCTTCATATATGCGTGCAAATGATGCGTTTCGTGGAATAGTAAGTGATATTTTTTCCTTTACATTTATTCAAGAATTAATGGCAAGGGAACTCGATTTAGAAATAGGAGAATTTTTTCATAATGTTGGTTCTATCCACATTTATCAACCAGATGACAATTGGACTGATAAAGTGCTTCAAGAAGCTAATTCTATATCAAAGCATAAGAAAGCAATGTATGAGTTCCCCAAAATGCCATGTGTAAATAACTGGTCTTCGATAGAGAGTGTATTAAAATATGAAGCCTTGTTAAGAAAAGACCAAATACGTATGACTAGCAGTGAAATCGAACAGCTGGACCTCCCCGAATATTGGAAACAGGTTTTATTACTTTTTAGCTTGTACCAATATATAGCCTATAAAAGACCAATTGATTTTTCTCTATACCATCATTTGTGGCCAGTTTACCAGCATTTAGTAGATAACAAGTGGCCCCTGCTTCGACAAAGCAAGTAAATAAATCAATTATAATGATAGCGAGGTATGAGTATGAAGACTTCTTTTAAAACAGAAATGATTGCGAATAAATTTGAGGCTTATAATGATATACTTGAACAAACATTAGGTTTTCGGTTTGTTTTTCAAACATTTCTATCAAACCCAAAGATAACAAGGGTTCTTGACTATGGTTGTGGTCCAGGAAAAGTGTCGTATCGATTGGCTAAAAAAACGGGTGTGCATGTTTTGGCTGTGGACGAGTCTAAAGAAATGATTAACATAGCATCTAAAAAGCGGAGCCATCCAAATATAAACTATCATCTTATAAAAAATGATAACCTTTCCTTTCTCAAAGACAATTCAGTAGACGGAGCTATGGCATGTTACGTATTTATTAATACCGAAAAAAAAGAACAAATTTTACGGATGATGAAGGAGATTTACCGGGTTTTAGCCCCTCATTCTCCCTTTGTTATATTAGATACAAATCCTGACTCTACGGGAATCGAATTTTCAACGTTTCGAAATGGTATAAAAGGAAAAACATACATGAGTGGTGAAGCACGACAAGAATGGTTACATATAAATGATCAGGAGGATCTTGTCTTACATGATTTCCATTGGCCGAAGTCAGTGTACGAGGAACTTTTAACTGAAGCAGGCTTCCAAGAAATAGAACAACTCGAACCGACGTTGAAAGATATCCCTGAAGATGAATTAAAAATAATTCAAGAAAAGCATCATGATCATCATTGGAAAAGTGAATGGGAATTTCCACCTTTTGTTATATATAAATCTATTAAACTAGTGAAGTAGTAGTGAAATTATTTACTTTTTCTATTAGAATGGTTAATAACTAAATTCTACTAACTGTTCTAAGGGGGAGGAATAATGACGATAGCTGACGAGTTTGATGTATTTTTATTTGATTTGGATGGGGTTATTTATATAGGTTCAGAGCCGCTTTACGGCGCAATGGAATCGCTTAAGCGACTTCGGCAAGCAAAGAAGAGAATTCGATTTTTGACTAATGATCCATGTACAACAAAAGAAAAAACGGTAAGGAAATTAACTAGTCTGGGGATAGAAGCAAGGGAAGAGGAAGTAATCACATCTTCCTGGTTGACAGCACAATATTTAGAAAGTGAAAACATAAAATCCGCACTTGTTTTGGGTGATGAAAATTTAAAGTGGGAATGCGAACAGGTTAATATTTATACAGAAGCTCGAACAGATGTGGAAGCAGTTGTGATCGGATGGAACGATGATCTGTCTTTTTATGATATTCAAAAAGCCGCAGGACTTATTCATAGGGGAGCAAAATTTGTTGCAACCAATCCAGATAGAACATTCCCTACGCCGAATGGACCTTTGCCAGCAGTTGGAGCGATTGTAGAAGCAATTCGGGTGTCGACAGATAAAAGACCATTTATTGTTGGAAAACCATACCCATATATGTTTAAAAAAGCGCTTGAGGATTTTGATGTTTCGTTAAAAGCTGTTATGGTCGGCGATAATCCTTACACGGATATTTTAGGTGCGCATCAGGCAGGGATACCAGCTATTTTAGTATCAAATCAACATGTTAAAGCATTTCCATCAGCAAAAGATTTTCGTAATCCAGATGCTACAATATCGAATTTAAAAGGTCTTTTTGATCCAAGCATCGCTATGAAAAATTGGGCCTCTCCAACCTTTGCTTGGCCTGAAGCGATTAAAGCTGGCGTAGCAGGAATAATATTTGATAGCGACCAGCGTGTGCTATTGATGAAACGAGCAGACAATGGGCTGTGGGGTGTACCATCTGGACATGTTGAACCAGGTGAAACGGTGGAAGAAGCAATTATTAGGGAAATTCGTGAAGAAACGGGGGTGGAAGTTAAAGTAAATCGATTAATAGGAGTTTATTCTGATCCCGAGTTGCAAGTTTTTTCATATCCTAATGGAAAAGTGAGTCAATTTATTACGAATTGCTTTGAATGCGAAGTAATTGGAGGGAATTTAGTCAGGGAAAATGAAGAAACTTTAGATGTCAGTTACTTTAATATAAACGATTTACCAGACGACCTCCTTCGTATGCATCCAAAGTGGATTAAAGATGCCATCATACAACAAAATGTCTCCTATATTCGGTAGTAGGGCTTATAAAATATGAAATAACACGCGATGTTTTTATCAGAGGATCAAAGCTCAAATAAGTATGCTATTTATTTGTTCAATTATTTTTTAGGAGCTTGTACTTGAAAATGCCGTTTGGTTTTGTTGCCAAGCGGTTTTATTATGCTATGCCAGTCTCATTACAGTTCTTTTCATAAACTATACTTTACTAATATCATTGAAACAAGATACTAAGAATGTTCCATGTTCAACTATTTACATAGAAATTATATGGCATTTGGATATATTCCTTATTTTTAAGAAAAAAGGTATGGATAGTCAATGATGGTAAATAACTTTTATCCCATATATAAGGTGCTGTAAGACTGACATTTCAGGATCTGTACAGCAACAAGTCTAAGTGCGAGAGAACAGAACCAAAATGCCCGCTTCCTTCAGAGGCCTTTAGGTCATTGATGCGTTAATATTGGTTCTATGTCAAATGTTGGGGTGGAGCTAGAGTGCAGTTTTGTTGAGAAAAGGTAAGGCTAAAATAAATGAATCATTCAAAATCTTTGTTCATAAAATGTTCACAAATTGTTCACTTACGAGAAGGTTCTTACTATCCCTATACTACAAAGGTAGGAAAAAAAGAAGGGATGATGAAATTGCCAACAACTAAGAAAGAAAGTTTACAATTTGGTTTAATAATGTGTTTTGGGATGGTATTAGTTATGACTATATATAATTTTTACCTTAATGGAACAATCGGGAAAATGACTTTTATCGAAGGAATATCTGATTTTTTTATTGGGTTTGTCATTGCTTTTATACTTGATATGTTTATGGTTGGGCCAAATGCTAAAAAGATAGCATTGAAATTAACTGTAAATACAACTAAAAAACGCTATACAGTCCTAGCCATATCAATATGCATGGTTTTAGGAATGGCGTTTTTTATGTCTATTTACGGATTAGCTTCAACCTATATTCATAATGGTTTTACTTTCAACTCAGTGGTTGCAGATTATTTTGCAGTTTTTGGTAAAAATTTGATTGTGGCATTACCTTTACAGATCATTATTATGGGACCACTAGTGCGTTATATATTTACTAAGTATATTAAATCGAATAGGGTGGATATAGGATTGAATATAGAAAACTAAAATGTAACATTTTACTAAAAATTAAGCTCATAAATTGTGGAGATCTAATATTTCATTAGAAGGAAAAAGCTGTTTGCAATTGTAGTCGGCTTTTTTCTTCTTATTGGATTTATTTCACTAAACCAGTTAATAAAAGATGCCTGTTCTTCAATAATAGGGAGCGATTGTTTAACTAGGCAAATCAAAAAAACGAATCCTTAAGAATTTAGGGAATCGGCCTTTTAGGTTGAAAATTTGCTTAGCGTACAAATGTTTGTGGTACCCTTTCTATACGTCTTTTTCCATGACAAAAAACGACAAAACAATTGAAAAGTAACAAAAACCTCAAAAACTACTTAAAATAGATAACCAAAAATATAACCAAAATCTAAATACCAATATATTTATTACAAACCCCTTTTTGGTATAGTTAGGATATTAAAAAGGGGGAGATTCTTGTTGAAATTTGGATATGCACGTGTTAGTACACAAGATCAGTTTTCTCGCAAAAGATAATAGAAGTGTGCATCTTTACCCCGGATTTGTATCTCTAAAATCTGCCCATTCGTATTGGCTCAAACATAGGAAATGGTAGATGAATTGATTAAATGAAGTGCTCCTAGTGCTTTGGCGGCCATTACGGCGTCGAATGTGAATAAAGGTCAGATTATATTTAGAAATTGACCACAACCATCCGACGGCATCTGGTGAAGCATGGTTTGATCGCATCCAGTTAGAGAAAGCAGATGTGTCGTCATCGTATAATCCGATCTTAAACAGCGTGTTTGAGAATGGATTAACCAATTGGAACGTCAGAAGACAAACAAGCCATGTTTCCTCTCGGCACACAGGAGTGGAACCGTGCGGCTGTTTATATACATCCTGCAATGGCTGTCCAATCTGTTGAAATTTACCCAACGTTTAAAGGAAATAATGCTGGGACAGTATGGTTTGATTCGATTCGTCTAATTGAAGGAAATATCCTTTCTTCGACATTTTATGATGAGAAGAAAAACTATGCAGAACGGATTATAACCTCCAATAATTATTAAAAATTTTAGTTCACAAATATCATAAAATCTTTTACGAACGTTCGTTGATTTACGTATCCCAATACAGTACTAACAATCAGGAGGGAAGAATGCCCCCTAATTGAAGGTTCACTTTATAATTATAGTTATTCCCAAAAACTGTCTAAATTTGTTTATTTATTTCAGAACGGAACAAGATAAAATGCACTCATTTAGACATATAAAAGCATGAATAAGTGGTGTTCTATATCAGGTAACCTTTAAAAGAAACAGTTTAATGGTATAATAGAAAGCAGGCGTAAAGTAATATTACTTGCAAAAGGGGGGATGAACTAATATTTTAATTCAGATAATTCATAAAAAATGACGCCGAATAGTTAATTTTACAGCCAAAAACGGAATAGAAAGAGGTTATCAATTAACAGAAAAGGTGGAATATAATTATGAAAATAGCAATTTTAGGTGCAGGACATGCAGGATGTGCAGTCGCAGGTGATTTATCGATTAAAGGTCATGACGTAACTCTGATTAAAACTTCTAATTCCATGCATAATGAAAATTTTAATTATCTACTAAAAAACAACGGTAAAATTACATTAAGAGAAAATGAAGTAACAAAAACGACAAGAATAAATAAGATAACAAAAGACTTATCAGAGCTATCAAAAGCAGAGATTATCATTGTTTACATTCAAACGACGTACCATGAGGATTTAATACGCAAAATGAAGGATTATATTCAAGACGAACAAATTATTCTTTTTAACCCTGGATATTTTTCCACTGCTTATATGCTTAAACATGGCATCAAGCATAATATAACGATTGTAGAAGCACAAAGTTCATTTATTGATTGTCGCATTATTGAGCCTGGTGTTATCAATGTTGGGTTTAGAAATGTAAGAAACCCTCTAGGGGTATATCCAAATGAGAATTTATCTATTGCACGAAACAAACTTGATAATTTAGGATATCCATTTAAATATTTATCATCCACTGTAGAGGCAGCTTTGCATAATCCTAATTTAATTGTTCATACAGTAGGTGCAATAATGAGTATCCCACGTATTGAAAAAACAAACGGGGATTATGTCATGTATTATGAAGTCTTTACCCCTAGTGTGTGGAATATTCTAGAAAAATTAGATGAAGAGAAAATGAATGTATTGGAGAAACTTGGTTTTGAAAGAATTTCATATGTGGAAGCATGTAAATACCGAAATTCCTTAGACGATACATTGGATGCTAAGGAAGTATTTTTTAAGTACGCAATGATGCCGAATAGGTCTAAAGGTCCTGTTTCCGTAAGATCTAGATATATCACAGAAGATGTACCAGAAGGATTAGTTATGCTCGAATCGATAGCGAAACAGTTGGGTATAAAAACACCGGTTTGTACTGCCTTAATTGAAATTGCTTCCGCTGCTTTAGAAATGGATATGCGCAAGAATGGTAGAACTCCTGAACGTTTAGGAAAGAAAAATATAGAAAAAATACTAGAGGACAGAAAGCAAAAGGTAGCCGAAGCATAGAAAGTTTTTTATGCTTACACACTCCTTTTAAAAGGAGTGTCACCACTCTAAACAACTGAAAAAACAAGGTTGCAGTTACAGGATTTGTCAGATTGTCAAATGCTGTTTTTTAAATACCTTTGATTGGTAATGGCAACGATGAATAAGGATAAAAAATCTCGTATGGCTCTCGTGCGCTCTAAAGGCTCGAAACATGAAGTGATAAAAACAGAAGCTAGTGAACGAATGTATTCCGTTGAGATATGAATGAATTTAGCGTATAAATGGAAAAAGAATAATCAGGAAAAATTATAGTAAGAGGAAGTCGAGTACTTCGCTTATGATAGATCGGGGGTGAGATGTGAAACTAAAATAAGAAAGAGGAAAAATGAAATCGGTCCCTTTGATAAAGAAGTTGATAACTATGGATTTGTGTAAACAAAAATAATAGCTGGTATTTTTTGCCCAAATAATTTTTATTACAAAGCCTAATTAAGCAGATTAGAAAAACTCGGCTAGTCGAGAAGGCCTTAGCGAAAGGAGTAGTTTTTCTTAAAAGTTAGGTGGATTGAGGGATGTTTCCATATTAGCCTATCTCCCAATTGGTTTAATTGCAAATATCCATTTTGTTAAATGTTCAACGATTACGTCCCACAATGATATCTCCTTCCAGATGTCCGGATTTTTTCTTTAATTTGGACGACCGTGATTCGACCTCCAATAGCTTTATTTTTCTCTTCTTTTCAGATGTCCATTTGGTTTGCGATTGCCTTGCATACGCAAATCTTTTTGATTCCATTAGCCTGATTCAAACTTTTGATAACTCTCTGCGCATGCTGCAAGAGATAGATTTTTCATTTCACCCGATTATGAAATCAGGCGTCTAAGTCATTACGGACCCTTCATTGTTGTAGTCCTATGTGTTAATTGTATTTTTTATCCAGTATATAAGGTGCTGTAAGACTCTCTACTTGAGGATTTGGATAATCTGTACAAGTCTAAATGGGAGAGAACAGCACCTAAATGCCCTGTTTAGATAAACGTCTTTCATAGTAAGTTCTTTTTTCAGTTATCAGGTAAAATAGCTTTTGGTCACGCTTATTTTCAGGAAAATTTCAGTCGGAAAGACCGAATTCATGATATTCCTCTATGAATCCTAACTCTGTTTTTGGTAAGATGGTATAGGATATGTTAGATAAATGGAAGGCTATAGACGAAGTATAGCGTGGCATTTTTTTAAGTGTCTTGCTTATTTTACAATCTACGAATATACTTAAATTGACAATTAATTACAATTAATAAATAGAGAGATGTCTCTTATAAAATACAATTTTCTAGCCAATTCAACTGTTAATTGTTCTTTAGCGACTAGTAAATTATCGAGTTAGCTGGACGTAGAAGTCTTATTAACTATAAAAGGTGCACCATTACTGGCAATTAATCGGATTTCTTAGAGAATACTCTAAAACATAGCACCAATAAAACGAAAATACAAATTTAAGATTAACTATAGCATTGTTGCGGGATTACCTAAATATATCCAGGCTTTACCTAGCAAATGGGTATGTATTAATATAACGAGCAGCTAACAGCACGAAAGAGGTGTCAAAGACATGGAATTAATTTCAATTATTATTCCTACTTATAATGAAGAAGACAATATACAGTTAATTTATGAAAGTGTAAAGTGGGAGTTTGATAGACTGGCTTATCATTTTGAAATGATTTTTATTGATGATGCCAGCACGGATAATACCTTACAGCAAATTAAACAATTAGTTTCCAAAAGCACAAATGTGAGGTACATTTCTTTTTCTAGAAATTTCGGTAAAGAATCCGCAATGTTGGCTGGTTTGCAACATGTACAAGGAGAAGCTGTGATAATCATGGATGCCGATCTACAACATCCGCCATCTTTGATTCCTGATCTTGTTAAAGGTTGGGAAGATGGGTACGATCAAGTGATTGCGCGGCGTAATCGTAGTGGTGAAAAGCCAATTCGTAAATTTCTATCCTCCGCTTACTATCGGATCATCAACAAGGTGGTAGACGTCAAGTTAGAGGATGGAGTGGGTGATTTTCGTTTGCTAAGCCGACGTGCTGTTCATGCAGTGTTATCTTTAGATGAAGGTGCACGCTTTTCAAAAGGTTTGTTCTCATGGATTGGCATGGCACAGAAAATAGTTGATTATGAGAATGTTCCTCGAAAGAATGGAAAAACGAAATGGTCTTTATTAAAATTGTTAAATTATGGATTAGATGGCGTTGTCTCATTCAATAATCGCCCTCTAAGGATTTGTTTTTATACAGGTGCACTTATCTTATTGCTGTCGATTATATACAGTATTATAATATTTGTGCAAATTTTGCTAAATGGTATTAAAGTTCCTGGCTATTTTACGATTATTACTGCTGTTTTAATATTAGGCGGGATTCAGTTGTTAAGTCTTGGTGTGATTGGTGAATATATAGGGCGTATATATTATGAAACAAAGAAACGTCCTCAATACTTAATTCAAGAAACGAATATTAGAAACGGAGAAAACTATGAACGAAACAGGTCGAGAATTTCTAAAATTTATCATCATCGGCGTAGTCAACACTATTAACTACTATGCTGTTTATCTATTATTACATCTTGTTTTTGATGTTTACTATTTGGCGGCACATATAACAGGGTTTATGGTAAGTTTAGTTGGTTCTTTTTTCTTAAATACTTATTTTACATTTAAAGTGAAGCCTACATGGGGGAAGTTTTTGAAATTTCCAATCACTCAGTTATTTAATTTTAGTGTTACGTCCCTATTTGTGTTTGTTTTTACAGAACTATTTCATGTGGACAGTAAAATCACACCTCTCCTTGCCGTCTTTATTACAGTTCCAATGACCTTTGTGATAACTGGGAAAATATTGAAAAGAAGAGAGTGCAATAGATGAAGAAACGAGGATTATGGCTTTTTATTATAGGTAGCCTACTTGTATCAGTAGCTACACACTTTTTTTTCTATCAGCAATGGCTTGATAAGCATTGGATGATTGGGCCAAATGATGGTCTTTCCCAAATTGCTACGTTTAAGAAATTTATTTATGAAAATTATAAAAGCGGTAATTTTTTCTATGCTTGGGATTTTGGCTTGGGTGGGGGTTTTTATAGTCAATTAGCCTATTATTTTTCAACTTCGCTTGTCTTTTTATTGTCTAGTGTTGTTATTTTTATTTTGGATAGCTTTCAATGGATCGATCCCTCTAATGTTGAATTTTGGGCTCAATCTAACTTATTTATCAGTATCATTCGCTTAAGTGTGATCTTATTTATTACGTCCCACACGTTTCGATATATGAAAATCCAAGCCTTTCCAGCTTTTACGGGGGCGGTCATATACGGTTGTTCTGTCATGTACATGCGACATGTTGTTTATTGGGAATTTTTTGCTGACGCGTTTATTTGGTTGCCATTAGTTGTTTTGGGATTGGAGAAATTAATACGAGAAGGCAAGCAAAGTTGGCTAATTTTTGCTATGTCTGCCACGCTAATTAGCAATTTTTATTTTGCCTATATCCAACTTATTTTTTTAATTCTGTATGTACTTGGCCGTTGGGTAATTCCACTTACTGATAATGAATTACCTAGAATAAAACAGTTTAAACTTTTGGTGACAAGTGGATTGGTCAGTTTTTGCATTAGCGCAGTGGCGTTTATACCTGCTGTTTATGGGTTTTTCAACAATTATCGACCTCCTTATGATCGGGAGATTCCGCTGTTCGATTTAATTGATAACATATTGTTTGCTAGTCCCTATATTGTGTTACCAGTCGTTTTTGTGTTACTAATATTTACCTTCCCTCTGTATCGTAATCGTTTGTTTCGTTTTTTTGCTGTGTTTAGTTTCGTATTGCTTATATTTCACTTAAGCCCTTTGGCTGCTAGTGCTTTCAATGGCTTTTCTGCCCCGCAGTATCGTTTTGAATATCTACTATCTTTTACTATAGGTGGTTGTGTTGCCATTGGCTTGCAGCGATTAAATAAAATAGCTGTGCGTTTTATTTGCTTGGCTTCGTTCATTTCTTTATGTATCTATTTGCTGAGTATAGATTATTTTGATTTCAATATAAAGATTCCTAAACGAGCAGCAACTGAGTTTTCTGCAGTAATGATTACAGTGTTTGTTTTATTTATTATGTTTATTATCTTAATGGTGCTGTATGTTTACTTTCAAAAGAAGGTTTTGCTCGTTACTATTCAATTATTTGTCATTCTATGGAGTATAGTGTCAGTAAATACAGCAGCTAAATATGGGATAACAGAAAATGGTGGGCTGGAAAAAGTAACTCATCATTATTTAATGAGTGATCAATATAATAGCGCTGAACAACGGAATTTGATTGAACAAGTGAAAAGGCAGGAGCCCGATTCATTATCTCGAATCGATTGGATGACATCTATGCGATATAACACACCGATTGTACAGAATTTTAATGGTACGAGTTTATATTCAAGTATTGCCAATAAAGCATTGTTATGGTTTTACTGGAGGGACTTAAAAGTAGATACAGGTCATGAAACTGTAAGTCGCTACGGTACCCTTGGCAATCGTGCAAATTTGCATGCATTATTGCAAACAACATATTGGATGAGAAAGAAAAGTCAGGAAGTGAATGTACCTTATGGCTTTAAAAAGTTTGCAGAATCCAATAAATATGTTATTTATAAAAGCGATTTTTCCCTTCCATTTATCCGAACAGGTAAAAACATTTATAGCGAAAAGCAGTTGCAAACAGCTTCTGTTTTAGATCGTGAACATGCCATGCTTTCGGGAGTAGTGTTTGAAGAAGAAGCAACTAGACAAAAGTTAGATTTGATAAAAGAGAAAAATGCTATTAAGCAAGCGACCATTAAAGGAGTAGGTGCTAAATACCAAAATAACCACTTATCGGTTGCCAACGATAAAGGGGGCATCGATATTATTCCGGGATCTGTACAAAAAAGTACAAAAGACTTTTATATTGGTTTTTCAATAAAAAACGTAAATGGTGATGGTTTTCCTATAAAAGTAAATAAATACCGTACAACTAGAAAACCTGCCCATTCTATTTATAAAACCAATATAAATGACCTAATAATCCGTGTTCCAGCTAAAGACATTATCTCTATACGTCTGCCTAAAGGGGAATATGAACTAAAGAATTTAACTCTTTATGAAGAAGACTATAAGGAGTTGCATCAAGCTGTACAAGCTGCTGATCATTCTCCATCGTTTACGTGGGAAAAGAACAAACTCACCATCGATTACAATAATCAGACAAGGGAAAAATGGATGGCTTTACCAATTCCTTTTGAAAAAGGCTGGAAACTTTGGATTAATGGTAAGGAGCAAGCCATTGAAAAAGCAAATTACGCATTTATTGGCTTCAAGCTGTATAACGGGGAAAATCATATTGAAATGGTATATCATCCTCCTTACTTTTTTCCAGCTCTTGCTTTGACAATTATTGGGCTTTTTGCTTGGGCGATGTTGTATCTGCGTAGTAAACGTAGAGAAAGTGGTCATTTAAATAACCAAAGTGTAAAAATGCGCTCATTACTTATGAAAGTTGATAAATCAAGAGATTAGCCACAAAGAGTGTGGATTTTGTTGAATTCTCTTCCTAGATTTGTTTTGACGTTTCATAGAGGATAGACCGTCTTGGAAACTTCTATGCGCTGTCTGTAAAGTATGACAAAACAAACGGATTGTGTAACTGCCTGATATATAATCAAGGCGCGTATCGATGTGAGAAAGTAGAGTTAAGCCATGGTTGAATTTTCTTGGGATTTTTATGGCTGTTTCTTCACTAAATAAATGTGGAGAAATAGCCTTTCATATTTCCGTTTACGGTTTCGTAAACAGCTGCTAAAAGGAGTTGTAACAACCTCTTATAAAAGCTCTCCTTAGGTTTATTATTTTTATGATAGATGGTGGCTTAGAAAATACGAGCCATGATGGGGATCAAAAGATACATTTGTTGTGACCGGCTTACCTTTATGTCTTATCATAAGTAAAGAGAAAGCGCTTCCGTGCAGTAGGTGAAATCATGTAAGTAGGCAGAGCTTATGCAGTTACGTTGGAAGGTGGAAGAGAAGTAACAGATACTATTCAAGCCTTAATCGGTGCGGGGTTCTGGTTATGGGGCATCTTGGATTAACACTACAGGCAGTTGCGGCGCTCGGCGGCTACAAAGTACAAGCAAATTCAGTTGAACAAGCAACAATGCTAAGGAAAGATGCTAAGAGATGTGAAGCAGCAGGAGTTTTGTGCTTGTGGTGGAATGTATACCTTATCAGCTTGAAGAAAAGGTTTCAGCGCAGCTAAGTATTCCAGTCATTGAGATTGGCTCAGATCCAAAAATAGATGGGCAAGTAATTATTTTCCATGACTTAGATACATTTGGAGTTGATTGTGTGCCAAAATTTGCTAATGTAAACCGTAAAGTGATGCTTGGATTAATTGACCTATGTTCAAGAGGTGAGAGCAGGCACCTTTCCCGAACTTGACAAGCATACACTTGAGTTGGATCCGAGAGAATGAACTGCTCTATATGGAGGGAAACAAAGTGAAAATCATTACGACAAAGCAAGAAATATGCCAATGGGCAAAACAAGTAAAGACAAGTGGTAAATCAGTTGGTTTTGTTCCGACGATGGGGTTTTTACATAAGGGACATCTTTCACTCGTGCATGAGGCGAAGCAAGCTAATGATCACGTAGTCATGAGTATTTTTGTTAATCCGCTTCAGTTTGGACGAGGTGAGGATTATACTGCTTACCCTCGAGATGAAGAGCGGGATAAAAAATTGGCTAAGGAAGCTGGTGTGGATATATTATTTATGCCAAGCGTTAATGAAATGTATCGTAAACAGCAGTCCATAAAGTTGATGGTAACAGAAAGGACAGATAAGTTGTGCGGGGCAAAGCGACCAGGGCATTTTGACGGTGTGGTAACCGTGCTGACGAAATTTTTCCATCTGATTATGCCAAACCGCGCTTATTTCGGTTTAAAGGACGCCCAGCAGTTTGCAGTTGTAGCAGCACTGGTAGACGAGTTAGATTTTCCTATAGAAATTATTCCAGTGAACACGGTGCGAGTCCCCTCTGGACTAGCAATTAGTTCCAGAAATGTTTATCTGACAATAGACGAAAAAAAGCAGGCTCCTGCCTTATATCAAAGCTTGTTGTTAGGGAAAAAGCTAATCGAGGAAGGAGAGACTAGTTCCACCGTTATTATTAAAACTGTTAGTAGCTATTTAAATAAACAATTGGGTGAAACCGTAAAAATTGATTATGTGGAGTTACTAAGCTTTCCCGAACTGGAAGAAATCGCTGAAGTAAGTAGGAAAGTTATTCTTGCGGTGGCGGTTCAATTCTCAGCGGCAAGACTGATTGATAATATCATGGTTGACAGTTAGGTTGCTTGGTTTATCTCTTTATAGATTTTGTGCAAGAGGTCTTGTTAGAGGGATTTTTAGATGGTTTGGATCTAGAGAATAAAATACTCTTTTTCTAATACATAGTGGTGTGCCAAAAATCTAGTTAGATTGAAAGGAATTATGTAAAATTACCGACGTCTGGGCGACAAGCCCGTTTTTAGTCGGTCTTCCTCTTAGGGACGAACCGATGAGGCCTTATCGGAGGGCGCATCTAAAGTCGCATCATTGCTGGGCGATGGAGCTGGACGTTGCTAGTCGGTTATTTCGTATCCCCAAGCACCTCATTTTATACTTTTTTATATTATAAAAAGGGGTAGCAATCGCCACCCTTTTTGAACATGAATATTCGATACTTGCTCTTTCTAAAAACATGTAGTCGTCAGAACTCCTGCCCGTAAAAAGCTTCATAACGTTATCAGCAAGAAGAAGACTAAGAATGAGAAGAACACTAATAAGGCGCCTTTCCGTTTTTATTAATCTTCTTCAAATACCTCAGGTTCAGAAGTGATTGTAATAGTTCTTGTATCGTTTTTTACTTTGAAGGCTACTTCCCAAGTAACATGTTTGATATCCACTTCCGTGTTATCGACAGCAAAATTTAGAACTATAGAGTGATCTGGGTCAACCACGACATAGTTATTATTTTCATTTGAGTATAGCTGATAATCAGGATGTGCTATAAGTGTCCAATCTGTTACTAATTTATGTTTTACTGTTTCTATGATCATCACCTCCTTTAAATTAGCACCTTAAGGTTCTTTTTGTATATTTACGAATAATCCATTCAGTTTTGCCAAACGCCCCAAAGAGATTAGCCAACGAGAAACTTTTGGCCATTGGGAGCTTGATAGTGTTGTCTCTAGTCGCGGTAAAAGCGAGGATGTTTCGCTACATTTGTAGAACGAAAAACCAGATGGCACCTAGCATTAAAGATGGCAAACCAAACAGCTGTCTCTATGGAACAAGCTATTCGATTCGAACATCACATGAATGATCGCCCGCTGGTGCATTTCAAATCGCATCCTCCTGACTCTACAGTTTGAACATCAAATGAAATATTAGTAATTTTTCATGTTTTGCGAAGGAGGGTAATTTGATAGATGTGAAGAATAAAGTCATACAAATTATAATTGCTATTAATTTTATTAGGTCATAATTAAATTTTCCCCTTATAAACTAGAGTTTAGCATGTGAAAATTTCTAAAGTTAATACCAAGTTTAAATTTAACTTGATTTCATATTTTCTGAAATCTAATTTTTTACGATAGATTTAGTAAAACCTAAGCATTATATTACCATATAATACCTTAAAATCAAGTAAATTCCTGATATTTTTTAAATACAAGAGTAAAAATATACTATTTCTTATTTCCTGTTTTTTTCGCATAGAAGGTGCTGTAAGACTCCAACTTCAGGAATTGGAGAGTCCATACGGCATCAAGTTTAAGTGGGAAATAACAGCATCTAAATGGTCCTATTTCTTAGGTCATACCATTACGGTAGTAGCAATCAGTTAGGGATGAATGAAAGAACCCCACGAATTTTGTAATTAAAAGGCAATACGTTGAACAAAACTGGGAACAGTAGATTAATTATTCCAATCTATCCCCATTAAAGCATGAAGATTTAAAAAGGAAATACGGAACCAAAGGTGACACTGTCCATTTAGTATTATTATACAATTCATCTAAATAGTTACAACAGCGACCTAACCGGCTTAACGGGATGCCCCTTTCATTAGTATCGTATCAATAGTTTCTATGATTTGAAATTTACATTCTAATAACAGCTTTGTGTGGTACCAATTTAACCATTGCATTTGATACCTCTGTGCTTTAAAGTAAATGTCTATCTTCTCCTATAAAAGGTGCTAATAACACTCCCTCATTTCCTACAAAATAATGGTTACATTTATTCTTTCTCTATCTTAAAATTATAAATAACTCAATATATGAAAACGTTATCAATTTAGGAAGGGTGGAAATGATGGGATCTGTAAAACAAGAGAATACAACAACCATACAATTACTACACTCTGCTCTAAATCAATTTCCAGAAAAAGAAGCTGTATATGATGGCACAAGGAGGCTTTCTTATCGCGAGTTAGAAGAAGAGAGTAATTTGATTGCGGCAGAACTAAATAAAATGGGAGTAAAAAGAGGAGACCATATTGCAGTTTGTTTACCTAACTGGTATGAATTTGTGGTTATTTTATTTGCAATAGCCAAAATAGGTGCAGTGATCGTGCCATTTAATACAAGGTATCATGAATCTGAAATAGAGTATATTTTAAATCATGCGAAGGTAAAGGTAGCATTTTTTACAGATGAGGTAGATGGAAACAAATTGTGGGATTCATTTAATAAAGTTTATCAGCAACATAATTACTTGAAACACCTTATTACAGTTCGAGCAAATACGAGGCTATCTATAGCTTATGAGGAAGTGGTTAAACATAGTGAATATTCAGAATTTGAGAAAGTAGAAGTATCACCTGATGACGTGGCCATCATCATGTACACATCTGGTACAACAGGTAATCCGAAGGGGGCAATGCTAACTCACCGTAATGTAGCTTTTACGGGATCGGTTTCTGCTGAAGTTTTAAAATGTACATCAGCGGATGTGTTTTTAATTCAGGTACCTATGTTCCACATTTTTGGGATGGTTCCCGGTGTACTAGCAGCTATCGCTGTTGGAGCAAAATTAGTGTTAACACAAGAATTTAAGGCAGAAAATGCCTTGAAGATGGTGGAACAGGAAAAAATAACGGTTCATCATGCTGTGCCAACTATGTTTATACTGGAATTAAACCATCCAAACTTAGAAAAATATGATTTAACATCACTTCGTACTGGTATTGTTGCTGCTGCTCCTGTACCGAGTGAAATAATCCGCAAAATACGAGAAAAAATGCATTGTGAAGTTTTAAGCTCATATGGAATGACAGAAGCATCTCCATGCTTAACTTTTTGTACGTTTGAGGATGATGATTTAACAAGAGCAGAAACAGTTGGTAGAGCAATGCCTGGTGTTGAAGTTAAGATCATTAATCCGGAAAATGGAGAGGAAGCAGGGACTGGTGAAGTAGGTGAGATTGTGGCAAGGGGTCCTGGAATTATGAAAGGGTATTATGAAATGTCTGAAAAAACAAGGGAAGTCCTAAGTGAAGATGGATGGTATCGAACTGGAGATTTAGGAACGATGGACGATAAGGGGAATCTACAAATCGTGGGAAGGAAAAATGATTTAATCATTCGGGGCGGGTTTAATATCTATCCACGTGAAATAGAAGAACATTTTTACAAGCTTGATGAAGTGCAGGAAGTGGCAATTATTGGTTTGCCAGATACGGTGCTCGGAGAAGTTGCATGTGCGGCAGTTACTTTGAAGAAGGGTGCTGTACTAACAGAAGCTAAATTAAAATCGTATATTAAAGATAAAGTAGCAGATTTTAAAGTCCCCGATATTGTTACTATAGTTGAGGAATTGCCAATGACAGCCTCTGGAAAAATTAGCAAAGTCCAGCTGCAAAATAAGTTAAAAGAAAAAATGGCTCATCGTCTCCGCTAATTTCCGGCTAGTTATAGGAAGTGTCATCTCTTTAAGATGATGATTTTTACGTTACTATTATCCACGAATATAAATTACTGCGAACCCTATTCAAGAATTCAAGGTGATACAAAGAAGTGTTAGGGGGACGGCATCTAAATACTCACAATTCGTTCGAGCGACAGGATATGGATTGCAGGAGACGTTGCAACAAGACGAGGAAAGTTGTTTTTTAAAAGAATCCCAGAAAAAGTGCTTTTCTTTTTCAAAGACAAGAGCGCCAGCTATACATCGCACGCAGGAAAAGTATTTCTTTATCAAGGACGTTTGAGATCATAGCTCTACTATTTTTAAGTGGGAAAACACTACTAAATAAAGTTCCACTTTATCAGTCTTTTATAAGTCATAACCCTTGTTAAACAGCCAGTCTAATCTTGTGAAAATGAACATTCTTTATTACACTGGATGATAATTATCGATTCATTTTTATTTTTTAAAAGTGAGAGAAAAAGGGGGATACGACAGTGAGTAAACAAGTTTCGATTATAAGGGAAATAGAAAACCATTTACGGATCACTGCAAGGCAGTTATTAAGGTTTGATACCGAGGAAGAAGTGTTACAGTATCTTGCTGATTCTTTCCAGTCGCGATTTGGATGCGACTTTGTTGGTGTAATCATTCAAGAAGGAGATCTTCTATACCCTAAGGTCTGGAGTGGAGGATTTGTTTCATTAAAACATAAATTTCCAATGAACGTTAACAAATGCACACCAAATTTATTTCAGCAAAGCATGAAATATGATGACACCCACCTGGATAAATCTTGTACATTTATTCAACTTGTAAGTAGTAAAACTATCAACACATGGTTTACGGTACCGATACAGGAAGAACAAAAGAACTATGGATTTTGTACCATTGGTTATCTCCAAACTATCCCTCTACTTGACATGGAAAAATCATTTGATGAATTTGGTAAGGATGTCGCGATAGCCCTTTCACTCGTCAAACAGAAAGAACAGGAACAAAAGAGAATGATTGGGATTGAGTTCATTAGTAAGAACCTCTCCCTAAATGAATCCATAGAAAAGATCGTCGAAAAAATTGTGGGGCAAGCTGGAAAAGGAACAAATGCCACGTTTGCTGGTATATATTTATATGACGAAAACCAGAGTTATTTTAAATTCCAACCGCCATCCTTTGGTAGGATTTCGAAACCGGAAAAAATATCGGTACAAAAAAACTATATACTAAAAGAGTATTTTCCTTATTTGGAGAATCCTGGTGGAAAAGAGCTTACGGTTCCATTAATGATGGATGTAAAAACGTTTGGGGTACTGCATGTGGAGAAAAAGGCAAACGGCATTTTCACAAATGAAGATATGGAAATGCTATCAGTTATGGCGGAACATGTCTCGACCATATTACGTAATGCGTACTTATATAAAAAAGAAAGAGAGCAAATGAAGCGCCTGCATTCTTTATTAGACTATCAGCAAATCCTGATTAAAAAGACAATCAATGAAGATGATTTTGCAGGGATTACCACCACTGTAAGTGAAATGTTCCATAAACCGGTCTTATTACTCGACCGTTTTCTTCGGCCGATTTCCTATCACCTTTTTCCAATAGAGGAAGTTAATAAAAATATGGAGCAGATAAAAAGCGGCATTCAAAACCTAAATAAAAAAAGTTCGGATTATTTTAATTTTTGCTTGCGTGTTGATGGGAAAGAACGAGAATTTTTAATATGGCCTGTTAACGGAGGACGGGACTTAATAGGGTACTTCGTTATTGAAAGCAATAGAAATAACTTTGATACATTCCAACAGTTAGCAGTTGAGTTAGTTCGCAATATTTATTCCGTTCAGTTTATTAAACAAAAGCTTGTCCTCGATACCAAAGCACAGGTTAAAGATAATTTTGTTGATATACTACTCACGAAAGAAATAGAAGATGAAAATATGGTTATGCGATATGCAAACCTCTTTCAATGGAATATTTTGGGGACACACCGTGTTTCGGTATTGTCCATTAAGCTGGATGAAAAAGAGCTTGACTCTAATGATATTCTGAACCAGCAAGCGAAGAAATCTGCGGTATTTGACGAGTTGAAAACCAAGTTCTCCAATTATGATGCAGATATCATGTTTGCAAAAAAAGGAGAAGTATATGTTTTAATCGTCCCGGAGGAAAAGGAACTGCCAAATGAGAAAAAGTATTGGCATAACTTGATGAAGAACGTGCAAAAGTGGCTAAGCGAAGGAGACATCACTTGCTATGGGATGCTGGGAATAGGGGGGATGACCCATCATTTAGAAGATTATTACAAGTGTTATAAACAAGCCCTGCAAACACTTAATGTTGTTATTCAACAACAATTTTCTGAAAAATATGCGTTTTTTGAAGCGTTAGGGTCGTATACTCTACTTTATCTCATTAAGGATACGTCTGAAGCGCATTATTTTATGCATAGCTATTTAGAGAAACTACTCCATTATTCTAAAGGAAATCATATTAATCTGTTTCAAACATTAAGGGTGTATCTAGAACAAAATGGAAGTATCAAGAAAACAGCGGATGAGTTATATATTCATCGCAGCACTTTATTATATCGATTAACTAAAATCAAAGAAATACTTGAGCTGGATATTGATGATTCTGAAAATCGCTTTAATCTAATGATGATCTATAAAATATTCGATTTGCAGAAAAAGAATATAAGTAGTAATTGACTACTTATGCCCTTGTTTACTACATTTTATATTAAAAAAATAGATTTATTCCTACTTTATAAACATATGAAATTTTAAAAATGCCTTTTATAATTGATTTGAACGAAAATAAAGATATTTCAGTAAGGAGATATGGCAATGACAATTCAGACTGTAGGTGTAGTTGGAGCAGGCTCAATGGGAAGCGGAATTGCGAACTTAGCTGCTTCAGCTGGCTATCATGTGATTTTAAGAGATGTGGAAGAAAGATTTATAGAAAATGGGTTATCTAGAATGAATAAATTTATGAGTAAAAGTGTGGAAAAAGGAAAGATAACTGCGGAAGAGAAGGAAGAAGTAATGAATCGAATAACGACTACAACGGAAATAGAAGATTTACATGCTGCCGATATTGTGATTGAAGCGATTATTGAAAATATGGAAGCAAAGAAAACGGTTTTTGCTGAGCTTGATCGGGTCGTTTCTGAGAGGACAATTATTGCTACAAATACATCTTCTATGTCAATAACAGAGATTGCAAGTGCTACAAAACGACCAGAGAGTGTAGCTGGCATGCACTTTTTTAACCCCGCTCAATTAATGAAGCTAGTCGAAGTTGTACGTGGTTTTAATACAAGTGATGAAACCGTAGAAGCGTTAAAGGAATTTTCTAAAAACCTTCATAAAGAACCGGTTGTTGTCAATAAAGATACTCCAGGGTTTATCGTGAACCGTGTTATGATTCCTCAGTTCATAGAAGCTATTAGATTATTAGAGGAAGGTGTTGCATCAGCGGAAGATATTGATAAAGCGGTAACACTTGGATTGAATTACCCAATGGGTCCATTTGCTTTACAGGATTATGCAGGGGTGGATATAGGATATTTTGTGATGCAGTATATGGCAAATGAATTTGACGATAATCGATATGCCCCACCAATGCACATCAAACAGATGGTACGTGCTGGAAAGATTGGTAAGAAAGCTGGCGGTGGTTTTTATGATTATAATAAAGAACTGTTACCATAAAGTAAATGATATGTTCTAGAGGTTTAATTCCCTAGTGCATTTCTGGGCTAATTTAGCAACCATTTAAATGTAATAGAGAGGGATGGAAGTAATGAATCTAAAGAATTTAATTTGTGATATTCATAAGAATGTAGCCATTATAACGATAAGCCGTCCACCGGTTAACCCATTAAACTCTGATGTATTTCGTGAACTTACTCAGCTAATTAATGAATTAGAAAATAACGAAGAAGTAAAAGTGATCGTTATGACTGGCAGTGGAGAAAAAGCGTTTGTTGCGGGAGCAGATGTGAAAGAAATGGCAACGAAAAACTTAGTGAGCCTTTACCAGATGAATAAAAAGTCACGAGAGGCGTTTACGAAAATAGAGAGCGCTAACAAACCTATCATTGCAGCTATTAACGGTCTTGCGTTAGGGGGAGGGTTTGAATTAGCACTTGCATGCGATTTGCGAATTAGTTCGGACAAAGCTAAATTTGCATTCCCCGAAGTTGGTCTTGGGATTATCCCAGGAGCAGGTGGAACACAGCGCCTGCAAAAAATGGTAGGGCAAGGGATTGCAAAAGAGCTCATTTATTTTGGTGAGATGATTGATGCAAGAAAGGCTCAGGAACTCCAGCTAGTTAATAAAGTAGTAGCACATGATCAATTAATGGACGAGGCGATTGCATGGGCGCAAAAGCTTGCCGAAAAACCAGTTGTTGCTCTGCAAATGGCAAAAACAGCTATTAATAGTGGAAGTAACGTCGATATTGAATCAGGTCTTACTATTGAAACAACCGCTTTTGCGACAGCCTTTGCTTCAGAAGACGCAAAAGAAGGACTATCTGCCTTCACGGAAAAAAGAAAACCAGAATTCATTGGTAGATAAGTGAGGTGCAATATGAAACAGAGGGATATCGTATTACTAGAAGGTGCACGTACGCCATTTGTGAATTTTAATGGGAAGTTTAAAGATATTACTGCAATTGAATTGGGTGTGATTGCAGCTAAAGAGGCAATTAAGAAAGCAAATATTTCTTCCGATCAGATTGACCAGGTTGTATTTGGTAATGTACAACAATCTTCAAAGGATGCTCATCTACTTGCAAGGCATATTGGTTTGAAAGTAGGAACGCCTATCCATGTACCAGCAGTTACCATTAATCGCGTATGCGGCACGGGGATTGAGGTCATTCTTGCTGGAGCACGTCATATTCTTGCTGGAGAGGCAGATGTTGTTTTAGCAGGTGGTACGGAAAATATGAGTCAAGTTCCACATGTCGTCAGGGGAATGCGTTCAGGCAGCCCGCTTGGCGCTGTGAAGGTAGAGGACTGGTTATGGGAAGGGCTTGAAGATACAAATGTAGGCTGTACGATGGCACAAACAGCTGAAAATCTTGCTGAGAAATATGAAATATCACGTGAAGAAGTGGATCAACATGCGTTATCCAGTCACCAACGTGCTATTTGTGCTAGAGATAATGGGTATTTCAAAGAAGAAATAGTTTCAGTTACTGTAAAAGGTAGAAAAGGGAAAATGGTCGTTGATGAAGATGATCATATTCGTGAGACAAGTATGGAACAATTAGCGAAATTAAAACCTCGGTTTGTAGAAAATGGGGTAGTAACGCCAGGAAATGCAAGTGGTATGGTGGATGGAGCAGCAGCAGTTGTGATCGCCACGAGTGAGTACGCAGAAAGAAATGGACTTAGACCAATTGCCAGACTCGTTGCATGGGATGTTGTAGGTGTACAGCCGGAACATATGGGGATTGGGCCTGTACCCGCGATAAGAGGTGCAGTTGAAAAGGCAAAGCTTACAGTTGATGATTTAAATTTAATTGAAATTAACGAGGCATTCTCTGCACAATATGTGGCTTGCCAAAAAGAATTAGGCTTTAATTTAGAAAAAGGAAATGTAAATGGTGGGGCAATCGCTATTGGGCATCCATTGGCAGCGAGTGGCACTAGGATTTCTCTTTCTCTTATTTATGAATTAAGACGCCGCCATCTGAGATTTGGTGTTTCCTCAGCGTGTATAGGTGGAGGTCAAGGAATCGCAGCAGTATGGGAAGCACTATAGATATAGAAACTGGGGAGGACTGTTTTATTCTCCGTTTTTATCCCGTATATAAGGGCTGTAGGGCTCGCACTTCAGGAGTTGGATAATCTGTACTGCAACAAGTCTAAGTGGGAGATAACAGCACCTAAATGCTCGGATTCATGTATCTAACAATCAGTGAGGGATGAAAGAAAACCCCCACTGATTGAAGGTTCACTTTATCGTTTTTGGGTAGTAACGGGTTCAATCAATGAGAGCGCTTGCTGCTGGTAGCAGCCATTTTTTATTATGGATTGGAGTGAATATCATGCAGAAGGTAAAAAAATATCAAAGTCACGCTTTTTTTACAGAGACGTTCGAGCTTCAAGACATTTTTACGAAAGAGGATTTTTCTGAAGAGCATAAAATGATGGCGGATACAACGGCAAGTTTTGTTGAACAAGATTTGCTACCTGTTTTGCCGGAAATGGAAAAGCAGGATTTTAATCAGGTAACAAGCATGATTAAAAAATCAGGTGAGTTAGGTTTACTAGGAGTTGATATACCAGAAGTTTACGGTGGGATGGAATTGGATAAGGTTAGTTCCATTATTATCACGGAACAAATGGCTAAGTCACGTTCCTTCGCTATTACCTATTCTGGACAAGTTGGTATTGCGTCTCTCCCCATTGTTTATTATGGAACAGATGATCAAAGGAAGAGGTATTTACCCGGTGTCGTCTCAGGGGATAAAATTGGGGCGTATGCACTCACGGAACCAAACGCGGGAACGGATGCAATAGGGATTAAAACGACAGCAACTCTGTCTGCAGATGGTGCATACTATGTGATTCATGGAGAGAAACAATTTATTACGAATGCTTCTTTTGCGGACTTTTTTATTCTTTATGCCAAAATTGATGGCGACAAATTTACTGCTTTTATTATTGAGAAGAATACAGATGGCTTAATGATCGGTCCTGAAGAACAAAAAATGGGATTGAAGGGATCTTCTACTACGTCCATCGTGCTGGACAATGTGAAAGTACCAGTTGAAAACGTACTCGGTGAAATTGGCAGAGGACATATTATTGCCTTTAATATACTGAATATTGGACGCCATAAGATATCAGCAACCTGCCTTGGTACAGCGAAAAGAGCGTTAGAATTAGCAATTCAACATACAACAGAACGGAAGCAATTTAAACGTGCACTTGCTGCATTTAATTTAACGAAGGAAAAATTAGCAACCATGGCTACCCATATTTTTACGATGGAAAGCATGGTTTATCGAACGGCAGGAGAATTGGAAAAGGGGACAGATTACGCTAGGAAAAATAACACGCCTTTTGTTAGACTGTTGAAAAATTATGCTGCAGAATGCTCGGTAAATAAGGTTTTTTCCTCTGAGGCATTGGACTATACTGTGGATGAATCTCTACAGTTACATGGTGGGTATGGCTTTATTTCCGAATATGAAATAGAAACACTTTATCGTGATTCCAGGATCAATCGAATTTTCGAAGGAACGAATGAAATTAACCGAATGGTTATTGCGAATACACTTCTCGAAAATGTGGACAGTTACTTTATTGATCGCACCGTAAATGGTGGATGGTCTAAACCGTTGGAGAAACAATGGGGATTATTAAAAAGGTTAAGAACGTATACCTCTGCTTTTATACATGATGTAAAAGAAAACTATTCAAATTTAGCTGAAGAGCAAGAGTTATTGATGTGCATTTCAGACTTTGCCATATTAACGTATGCAATAGAAAGTAATTTGCTAAGACTTGAGAAAATGGTACGCAATCAATCTTGTAAAGATATCCAGCAAAAGGAACGTCTTGTGAAAGTATTTACAGTGGAGGCAGCCGTGCAGTTTTTAACAAAGGCCTTGTCTATATGTATTAGCTCTGGCCATCTGAAGCAACATTTAACGAAATTGATGTGGCAAATCCATGAAGATAGACTGGATATTATTGAAGAGAAGCGGCAAATTGCAGATGCAGTGATTCAAAACGGTTATTCATAATCATCATGAGAGAGGATGGTCAAAGTGAAACATATCCATCGCTTTAAAGTCTATTTTGGTGATACGGATGCAGCAGGAATTGTATATTATCCAAATTTTTATAAGTGGATGGATCAAGCTTCTGCTGAATTAGTTGCGAAGGCAGTTCTTCCAACTTCTAGGTTATATAAAGAAGAAAAAATCTTACTTCCTTTATTAGAAGCATTTTGTAAATTCCAGTCTCCATTATTTTTTGAAGATATAGTAGATGTACATTCGGAGGTAACTGAAATCAATAGTAAAACATTTCGCGTGGAACATGTGTTTAAACGTGAAGAAGAATTTATCGCCAAGGGGTATGAGATAAAAGCCTGGACAAGGAAAAAAGAGGAAAAGTTAAAAGCAGAGCCTATTCCTAATGACATAAGAAAGAAATTAGGATTTGATGTAGAGTCAACAATTTCTTGAGCGATAAAAGGTTAAAAAGGTGAAAAGAGGGATGTTGTGTACCATGATTGAAGGTGTAGTCTTTGCTATAATTCAACACAACCTAATAATGATAGCGCATTCATCTGAAGGGGGTAAGCGCGCTTGAATTTAGATGTACTACAGAAACAATCATCTAACAACAGGAAAAATAAGAGGGGGTTAACATGTCTGTTTATAAACGAAAGGATGGCGACGTACAGCCATATTGGTCGTTAGGTAAGTATCAATTAAGGCTGCCGTTCATTCACTACCGCTTGGAAATATCGGAATTAATTCAAGGATTAGTTATCTTTACAATTGGGTTAAGTATGATAGAAATCATGACAAGTGTCTTGGGAATGTCATATGAAGCAGCATTAGCTATAGCAATTCTAAATCACTTTTTAATGTTAATACCTTCTGCATTTGGTGTTCCGTTTGTTTCTGGATTTATTACGCCCTTAATACCCGTATTAACGGTATTTCTTGGAAATTTTGCACCTGGATCAGAAGCTGTACGGGCGTTGATCTCTGTACAGTTGGTTACGGCAGTTATTTTCCTGTTATTAGGTTTGACAGGATTAGGAAAGAAATTCATTATTTCCTTACCTAACTCTTTAAAAGCAGGTATCTTAATTGGCGCTGGAATTGGAGCAATTATGGGAGAAATTGAATCTGGTGGACGTGTAGTGACAACCCCGATAAGTTTAATCATTGGAGGAATGTTATGCTTATATATTATGTTTTCCCTTCATTTTAAAAGATTGTATGAACAAAGCAAAATCATTAAAAAGATTGCCAATTATGGGATCGTTCCTGCCATCATCGTAGCGATGGTAATAGGTTGGGTAGTTGGAGAATATCCTACGCCCAAAATAGAATGGGGGATTACCGTTCCTAATCTATCCGAATTATGGAGTGTTACTCCGTTTGTTGTTGGGTTCCCTGATTTGAACTTATTGATTGCAGCAATCCCGACAGCCATACTAGCTTACATTATTGCTTATGGAGATATTGTCGTTGGGGATAATCTAATCAAACGTGCAAGCGAATCGAGAAAGGATGAAAAGATTGCCTATGATTTAAATCAAGTCCATCATCTAACGTTCATTCGTGGGATTTTAAATGCATTATTTGTTCCGCATCCGGGTCTTGCCGGTCCTATATTTACAGCTGGTACGGCTTCTGTAGCAGAAAGATATACGTTTGGAAAGAAAGCCATGCAATCCATTTTCTCTGGAACGAATTCTTTGTTGATCTCATTAACATTAGCTATTTTTATTTTACCATTGGTTACATTGTTCCAACCATTTTTGCCAATTGCTTTATCCATTACCCTTATTTTAACCGGCTACCTATGTATTAACGTTGGTGTTCAACAGGTAAAATCGGAGGAAGAAATTGGAGTTGCAGTGGTGATGGCTATCGTACTTGCGTTATATGGAGCTGCTTATGGATTAATTATGGGGGCAGTGCTTTATTTTGTCATACAGCATGGAGGCTTTCGCTTTAAAAAGAGAGCTACCGAAATTAACAATGATAGAGAAGTGATGTAATAAATCGTTAAAAAAATACAAGCTGGTAACGTTTGTATGAGCATCATTTTTTCTTAGATAATGTGGATTTTTACGCTTGTTTTAGAAAGGACCGCATCAGAACAGAATGCAGGTCCTTTTTTCTAATAGGATAAGAAAGCATAAAATTAGGCGCTTGAGATAACGAAATAACTGAATAGCCAGGTCCAGCGCATGAGCCCAGCAACTAGGCGACTTTAGAAATGCGCCCTACGATAAGGCCTCATCGGTTTGTCGCTAGGGAAGGCCGACTAAAAACGGGCTTGCCGCCCGACGTCGGCATACCCCTGGTTTTAGTGGCATGATTCCTTTATCTTTAGTTGATTCGTTCCATTCGCTACGTTGCTAAACGGGCGCCCCGAGCCTTTGTTCTAGATATACCCCAATTGGTTCGAAATTTCATCTCCGGCGTCCTTCATTTGTGTAATAATTGTATTTAGCTTATCTGTCGTGAATCGACTAGAATGGCCAATCACAGAAAGGGATGCAACAACTTCCTCTGTGTGACTACGAATTGGAACCGCAATACTTGTATATCCTTCATAATAGGTAGATTCCAAATAACAATAATCTTTTTTTCTAATTTCAATTAAACAATTAGTAAGTGTTTTTGCATCAGTGATGGTGTAGGGGGTATAGGCATATAGCGGCTTTGATAAGAATTCTTGGATAACATCCTTACTTTGAAAGGCCAAAATACAGAGGCCTTCACTTGTGCAATGAATAGGACTGGTTCTTCCAATTTGTGTTACTAATCGATCAGGGTGTGGCTTACGTTCACTCCGGAAAAGATAGACTATTTTTTCATTTTCCATGAGGCATAGATGAACGGTCTCTTTTAAGCTTTTAGAAATATCTTTAATAATAGGGAGAGCCTCTCTGTACATTTCATGATGACTAAAAATTGCCCCACCCAAGCTTAAAATCGACAACCCAAGGCGATAATGGTTGGTCCTCGGATTTTTAGTGAGAAACCCTTCTTTTACCAATATAGCAATAAGACGACTGGCATTTCCTTGCGTGAACTGAAGCTTCTTTTTTATTTCCGTAAAACTTAATTCTCGTTGTTTAGTATGATATAACCGTAAAATACGCATCGCGTTAGTAACCGAAGATAAAATTTCCTTATCTTTTCGCATCTTTTTCAATTCTCCTCAGCTGGATCATTTTTTGAAGCTCACCTGCCGCATGCTGAAGTAGTCGGATATATCGTTTTTGGATGGTTGGTGAGGTGATTCTATCGCTATTTGCAGTAATGCTTATGGAGGCGATAACATCCGTATGTTTCTTGTAAACAGGGACAGCTAACTCCGTTACTCCTTTTACCCATTCTCCATTACTAATCGCATATCCCTTCGATGCAATCGAAGCCATTCTTTGTTTAAAAGAAGATGGCAACTTTACCGGATTAGACGTACAAGTATATAAATCTATCATTAAGTCATCGTAAAGCTCAGGGTGATAGGCAATAATCGCTTGCCCAGCTGCAGTATAGTAAGAGGGTCTTTGTGTCCCAAGGTTGATCTGATCTTTACAAGGGTAGACTCCCTTGATTGTTTGAATATAAACAGTTTGTTGATGATCTAAAATGGATAGATGAGCACTTTCCTTTGTTTTTTCAACAAGAAGATTTAATAAGGGAATTACTTCCGTTGAAATATGAATCTGTGAATTAACAATGTTTACTAACGAAAGGACTGAGGCACCTAGACTGTATAATCTCGTTCTCGCATCTTTGTAAACAAAGCCCTCTTGTACTAATGAAGAAAGTAATCTGTGTGCAGTACTTTTTGATATAAATAGCTTCTTAGAAACAGATGTAACACTTAGCTCTGGTTCATTCATGGTAAATAGTGATAACAATGCTAAAGCGTTTTCCAATGATGAAGTTCTTTTTTGGTTTTTAGGCATGAATTTCACCCCAAATTGGAAAAAAGTAAAAGTTGTACTCTATAGCGGAACAATGATCTAGATATGTCTTATTATAGCTGTTTATAATGAGATATATCAAATTAATTATCTTGCATATATGGTGCTGTAAGACCCCTATTTCAGGAAATGAAACAACAAGACTAAGTGGGAATAACAGTACCTAAATGCCCGATTTGTTTTTCTAATAATCAGTGGGTGATGAAAGAACCCCACTGATTGAAGATTCACTTTATACCATTTAGTCAGGGGGATAGCTATGGAAGCAAAAAAATATGATGTTATAGTTGTTGGCGCTGGCCCAGTTGGTCTGACAGCGGGGCTTGCATTGAGAAGGAAGGGAATTTCATGTGCAGTAATTGAAGCTTCTGAAAAAGGAGAACCACGTCCAGGAAGTCGTGCTATTTTTCTTCATCATGCATCATTAGAGTTATTAGAACAAACAGCACCAGGTCTTGGTTTTGATTTGGCTAGAAATGGCGTCATTTGGCCAATCAAACGTACCTTTTACAAAGGGAAAGAAGTATATGTCCGAAATTATGGCGTCACGGATAATCAAAGTAGAGCGAAGCTACCTCACTTTACTTCGTTGCATCAACATGAAATAGAGAGCAATATCTACCGTAAATGTGTAGAAGCGGGTGTGGAATTTATTTACGGTCAGCTAATTGAGCTTGTAGATATAACAAAAGCTGGTGTGAAGCTTATGACTGATCAAGGAGAAAAATATGAGGCGAAATATGCTATTGGCTGTGATGGGGCTCGTTCCGTTGTACGTAATCAAGCAGGCCTGAAATTAGAAGGTCCACGTACAAAGGATACTTTTTTAGTCATTGATTTAGAGGAAGACGAGGAAGAGCCATTACCGATTGAACGAGTGTTTCATTATCATCATCCAGCAATGGGCGGTCGTAACGTGATGCATGTTCCATTTAAGAATGGCTGGCGTGTCGATCTGCAATTGTTGGCTGCTGATGATGTCGAGGAATGGGCTAGTTTAGAAGGTGTAAAGCAATGGCTTCCAAAAGTAATGGATGAAAAGTATGCAGACCGGATAACATGGGTATCTTCTTATCAATTCCATCAGGTTGTAGCTGATTCCTTTACGGATGAAAAAAGAAGAATCCTTTTGGCTGGGGAAGCAGCTCATTTATTTGCTCCATTTGGGGCGCGTGGTCTTAACTCTGGTATTCCGGATGCACTTATAGCAGTTAGGGGAATTGAAAGAGCTTTGTCTTGCAATAGTGAAGGAAGCAGGCGTAAAGCTATTGAAGATGCAGCGAAAGAAAGAAGAATTGCTGCTAAATGGAATCGAGATGCTTCTACAACAGCACTTCACCATATTCAAGGTGATTCTAAAGAAATGAACATGAAGCGTGATTTAGCAGCATCACTTGTTTCACTTGTTCCTCGGTTAGGTCGTTGGTTGGATGAAGGGCCATATGGTCCTAAATTTGGACCGCCAGAACTAACCACGAAATATTAATTTATTGCAAGGGGTGAGCAAGTTGAGCGTTGTCTTCCAAGAGGATACTAGTAAGATGACTGTTAACCAAGCATTTGAAAAGCTAACAACATTGGGTTGGTTTAAAGAAGGAGGTAGGGTTGAGAAAGAAATAGAAACATTAATGGAGCAATTTCTTAAGCAATTCAATATTAAGCAATATGAAATGAAGTGGCTCCATAAAGAAGAACTCATAGAGGTCATTGAACGCTTCTCGTTTCAAGGTAGTGACATCTGGAACGAATTAAAAGAGATCCCAGATCACTTGAAGCAACAGATTAGTGCAAATAATGATGACTCCTACTTGGAAAGATTAGTAGATATTCTTCCTGAGGCGGTCTTTCATCCTGCATTTGATGGTGCATTTAAACAATATAGTGAGGAGAAGACTATTCGTTTTTTGACTGGAAATGCAATGTATTTCGCATTGTTGATTTGTATCGCTGAACTCGCTAGTAAGGGAGATTTGTTCCAGCCTATTTTCCAAATTATTGAACGAGGGCATGTACCAGTTGGAATAGAAGGAAATATGATTTATTTATTATGACGAATGGAGTAGTTCGAGTACTACTCAACAAGGAAGTACTCTATATTTCCATGGAAACATGGCGAGCTATAGATTATATTTACGCAATTATCATTAGCTATAAGGTACAGATACGTATCTTAGAGGGGATTATGTTATCGGCATGGAACGAACCATATTTTTGAAGAGGTGAATATGATGAAACTTATTACGTATAAAGTGAATGGTTACGTGAGGATTGGAGCATTTATTGATGAAGATACGATAATTGATCTAAATTATGCATATCAAGCACAGTTACAAAGTGAAGGGAAATATCGCTATAGAGAAATTGCGGAGGCGTTTGTTCCCCCTGCAATGGAAGCATTTTTGCAAGGTGGAAAAGAAAGCTTGGAAATAGCCAAAAAAGCGACTAATTTTGCTTTAGAAATTCCAGCATATCAGCATAAACTTGTTTACAAAAAAGAAGAAATAAAGGTGGAAGCACCGTTAAACAAACCTGGAAAAATGATTTGTGTAGGTCATAATTATCGAGAACATATTTTAGAAATGGGGAGAGAACTCCCATCACACCCAGTCGTTTTCTCTAAATTCGCCAACACTATTATTGGTCCAGAAGATGATATTCCCTATTATCCTCTATCAGAACAACTAGATTATGAGGCTGAGTTTGCTTTTGTAGTCGGAAAACAGGCGCGAAATGTACTTGAAGAAGATGCATTAGACTATGTGGCCGGTTACACCATTGTCAACGATGTAACATATAGAGATATCCAACGTCGAACGCTTCAGTGGCTGCAAGGAAAAGCGGTAGATGGAAGCGCTCCAATGGGTCCGTGGTTAGTTACGTCTGATGAACTTACAGACCCATCAGGCTTAGAGATGGTACTGACAGTAAATGGTGAAGAACGCCAACGTTCCAATACTAAAAACCTCGTATTTACCGTGCAAAAGCTTGTAACGTTCTTATCTAACTTGATGACACTAGAGCCAGGGGACATTGTACTTACTGGAACTCCAGGGGGTGTAGGTGTGGCACGTGATCCACAGGTATTTTTAAAAGACGGGGACGTTGTCACGATTGAAGTAGATCGTATTGGGGTCCTTAAAAATAAAGTTGCTCTACAACAAGGAGGGGACGTATAACATGGCGAGCACAAAAGTAGAAGGTTATGTGGAATCCATTCATCAATCTCTCGATAACATATTATCAATTGTAAGCTATTTATCAGAAGATATGATTCGATGGAAGCCATCCAGGGATGAATGGTCTATTTTGCAAATCTTATCTCATGTTGGAGAGTCTACTCTCTTCTGGTTAGACGAAATGGACAGAGTCCTTGAAAAACCAGGTACTGAATGGGGAAGAGGATTAGGCCATTCAGGGCGGTTAGCTGCAGTTGAAGCACCAGATAAATTAACGATTGATGATGCTATAGCTAAAGTAAACGGATTAAAAGAAGAAGTAACTAATCGGCTATCGAAGGTAAGTGAAGATAGGTTAACAGAAGAAAATCCACATAGAAACTTCGGAAAATTCGGAAACAAACCGATTTCATTTTTAATTGAGCATTTTTTAGTGGAGCATGTAGAGGGGCACTATAACCAGATCCAACGTAATCTAACGAAGCTAAGTGAAGAAACAATCAAATAAAAATTAGGAGTGATGAAAATGGCTGAAAAGGCAAGTTATCTTCACGATAAAGATGTAAAGGATTTCACGAAGGATATTCAGCAATATAACCTTGGACCATTATGGGAAGCAATTCCTGAAGTGATGAATAAAAATCCAGAACCTCACGCACAAGCTTATTTATGGTCTAGTGAACTAATTGAGAAGAAATTGACAGAAGCAGCGCAAATCTTTACTCCAGAACGTGGAGGTGAACGACGAGCCATCTACTTCCAAAACCCTGGGTTAACCTATCGTAAGCCTTGGGGGCAGGTTTCAACAACGCAAACATTATATGCTGCGGTCCAGCTTCTTTTGCCGGGAGAAGAAGCTCCATCACATCGCCACACGCAAAGTGCTCTTCGGTTTATTACAGAAGGTGAAGGTGCTTACACGATTGTTCAAGGGGAAAGGATTTTTATGGAAGAAGGAGATTTCCTCATTACACCAAAAAATCTTTGGCATGGTCACGGTCATTTAGGAAACAAGCCAATGATTTGGATGGACGCTTTGGATATACCGACTACTTACAATATTGGTGGTACTTTTTTTGAACCATATGAAGATGGCTTACAGCAACCTAATGTCCCAGATAATTTCTCTGAAAAACGATACAGAGGTGGGATGGTAAGGCCTGTAGGAGATGATAAATATGATGTCGCCCCATTAGCAAACTATAAATGGAGTCGTACTGTTGATGCAATTAAAGGTTTGATGGAATTTGACCCTGATCCAAATTATGGATTTGCAGTAGATTATATGAATCCAACTACAGGTAAATCAGCAAATCCAACAATGGGAACAAGAATGCAATTTCTACCAAAAGAGTTTAATACAAAATCACTGCGTCATACCCATTCTACTATTTATCATGCTTACAAAGGATCGGGTTATACCATTATAAATGGTGTGCGATTCGATTGGAAAGCAGGCGACTATTTTGTTGTGCCAAATTGGGCATGGTATGAGCATGTACCAGCAGAGGATTCCTACCTATTTTCAGTTAATGACATTCCTATCATGGATCGCTTTGAACTAGAAAGGGTAGAACAGTACGAGCGCAACAATGGGCATCAAACAGTTACTGGAGAATTTAAACCGGATTTCAGGTAAGGAGTATGGGGGAGTTAGCTAGTGAATAATAGTAAGGATAAGTACAAATATATTAGGCTATATTGTGTTTTAGATTTTGACGTTTCCCCAGATATTTTCTAGCGGGTGATTTTACGAAATTTAACTGAATACCTGTTTCAGTTTAACAGCGCCTCTTTTAAAATGAGGTGCTGTATTTTATTTGCAAGGATTTACTAAACGATAAGTGCGACATTTCAATCCACGCACCTATATAAGGTGCGACGATGGACGAACACCATATTTTCATACAGCCTACGCATTTCAATCCACGCACCTAGTATAAGGTGCGACTATAGTTTCCTGTTTCTTTTTCCTGTTCTTCTTTATTTCAATCCACGCACCTAGTATAAGGTGCGACTTTAAGATGTACAGATTTAAGCTTTGCAGATTTAATTTCAATCCACGCACCTAGTATAAGGTGCGACTGCGATTTTAACATAAAATTTTACAAATATAACAAAAAACTTCCAGTTTTAGAGAGGGAAAGTTAAAAAAATGAACGTTTTCTCTTCGTTTTTCCAATATTTGCCAAAAATAATATAAATAATGGTGCGAATCCCCTAGGGTTTTTATGTGCACTTCAGGTTCGCACCAAGTTTAATACTCTAGCTTTTATACAATTATTATATGATAGTGCAGATGGTTTGTCATTTATTAACGAAAATCAATCGTACAAGTGGAAGAATCTTAAAATATGTGCAAATAAAATCAAAGAATGATGTTTTCCTCTTTGTAGATTAAATTATTTCGACAATTAGTAGCAAAATGCATAATTGGTGTTTCAATTTCATTCACAGGGTGATCTGTAAATTGAAAAGTAAAATTAAATTACTACAGCATCTATGAACTACAAATTTAAGCAAAATACTGCTATATTTAAATTTAGTAAAGATGTTTTATAATGGTTAGACCCCAAAAACGAGTTTTTTATTGCCGAAGAAAGTTAGAGTGCTGTCTTTGTGATCAAAATTCTTTTGATCGCAAATTTTTTTCGAAATATACGAAGCATAAAAGTGGGAAGACCACTCCTTTTGATGTATTTCCTGCATCTTTTGAAGTTTTGGGCGATGATGGAGGCAAAAATCCAGATTTTTGAGCGCACTTGTCCCCTGACAGGCAAATGCTCTAATCGATATGCCCGTTTTAAGACGGATGGTACGCCTTCCACACCTGCGCGATAATTAGATAGTTCCCGGTGGCGATCTGTACCCATTTTGGAACGTGTCTGGTCTGTGCGGATTTTGTTTTCACTAAACGAAATATGATAGGCACGTTTTTGCTCTTTCACTTGGCATCGTTCGAATAGTGGACAGTTCTGACAATGTTCTTTATAAAATTTTGCAGTATGTGTCTCTTTTATCTCATCGTACAAGGAAAAAATAGGTTGATGGCCTTGGGGGCATCGTGTAATTTTCCGGGTTTCCGGGTCTATTTTAAATTGATTTACACCAATAGAATCTTCTGTAACAGCTCGACCGGTCATTTGCGAAAAGTTGATTTCAAGCCCTCATTCATCTGCATGCTTCACGGTTTCTTGACGATAGTAAGCTCCATCCACAGCTAGCGTATCCATTTCCTTGGCAAGTGGATGATTCTTGACAAAATCTTCTCCGTATTGAGCGTCGCTGTAGGTGTTTTCCTTTACATCAGCATGCATCATTAATCCCATATCTGTTTCATTGTCGTAAACCTCTACAAAGTTTAAGCTATGTCCAATATGGGTTTCGCCAGCTTTATGTCGAAAAGTCGCATCTGGATCAGATGGATTTTGTAGAATTTGGGAGGTTAGTTTTGCACCTTCCACAGGCATAACACTGCCGTCTTTTGTTGGGATCGATTGTTCCTTTAGAAGACGTGCAAGATGTTCAAAACTACGGAAGTTTTCCACGTCAGCATGACCTTTAATGAACGCATACAAATCATGTGCTTGTTGAATGAGAAATTGCAGCTTGGATGTTTCTTCTGTTGTTTTCGTTTGATAGATGGTTTTATTTTGGTGACTCTTTTCAAGGTATGCCAAATAGGATTCGGGAAGTTCCCAATCCGTTTTCGAGTCGCAAACAGCGCGGGCAACAAATCCTCTATAATTATATGAGGGAATTGAGACTTTTACATGAACTTCCATTCTACTACGAAACCGATCATTGTATTTTCGTCCATGCAGGTATTAATCTAAAAATCGATGACTGACGAAGAGATAAAAAATCGATGAACTGGATACGTAATCAGTTTATACACTCCACAGAAAAAGCACCCAAAACCGTATTTTTCGGCCACACCCCAACTGGTTTAATTCATGATGAAAAAGACAATTACGACATTTGGACGAGTGAGAAAGGCGACAAAGTCGATATTGATGGAGGGTGCGCATTCGGTGGTCAACTGGACGCTATAAAAACAGATAAAAAAGGGAATATTCTCCAAAAAATCGCAATTGCAAGCGAAATGAACCAGTGACTGAAATCAGTTATCGGTTTAGTTTCCACACAGTATGTATTAAGACATGCAATATGTGCTACACCATATTTGACACCATATCGAAATAAACAAGGAGGAATGACAAATGAGTGCATATGATACACCAACAGAAACATGTCCTTACTGCGGTGACGAAATGGACACTGATTGGGTGGATAACGGTATTGGTATGGTTCAATGCGGACCGTATCACTGTCAGAAATGTCATGCTAGTGAAATCGGGCCTCAACTATTGGATTGGTACTACAAAAATCGGGAAGGACATACGATATATTTGCCCGGTAAGCGTAGATATAATTCTTTGCTCAAGAAAAAAGTGAAATGGGGAACAACGCCCGTATTGAAATCAGGACCTCCTTTCAGTGAGGATGAACTGAAGACCGGCTATTATAAAGGAAAAATCCCCCCTTATGCAAATACAGTGGCTGGAAAGTTAGTTGACCATCAAAAAGACAAGCAGATGTATGATATCGGATTGTTGGACGAAAAGAAAATCTAGCACCTGGTGCTATAATAGTGGAAAGGAATCTATGAATTTCAAACTGCAATTCTACCAAGGCATACCGCTTCGGCCGATTAAACGCAATTACAAACACACAAAAGCGAAGCGATTTTTAATCAACGACACGAAACAGAACGTGTGGATTTCAAATAAACATTTGGAACATGACGGACGATTAAGCAAGATCAAAACCTCGATTATATATTCAGGAAAGCCAAAAGACAGTTAGAACTTGCAAACGTAGACTGGTAAACTTCCTCATGCCGAAACCATTCGCTTTATTGGAATCATAGAGAATGACAAATCGTACCACAGCATATTTTTACGTTATAAGCTTTCTTTCTATAATTTGATATTAGGTTGCACAGTGCGAAACCGGAAAAAGATTGTCAAAGAGGCTGAATCAGAATTCACGCTCAGCTCTTGTTTGATGATATTATTAATGTGATCAAGATTATTTATTTGGAGGGAATTATAATGCGGTTATTAAACAAAATATTAGGTGGAGTGGCTCTCATCAGTCTAGTAGCTGTCTTTTTAACGAGCGGGGTCAATGCTGAGGAGTATGTGAAACCGAAGTTTCTCAGAGCAGAATTTGCAAAAGAGGCATTCCAAGCTGGCGAGCCGGTTGAGCTCACAGTAAACAGCGAAGCAGGTACGAATGAAATCGAGCGGGTGTGGGTTCAAATCGAACATGAACAGACCAAACGACTATTTTCTAGTAACAACGTTATCTATTCAGAATCTGGAACAGAGGTCAAAATCCATCTTCCGGAAGAAGCACCATCAGGGAAATACGCCATACAAGCGATTATTATAACCGACTCTGCAGGAGTGAAGACAAATATTTTCAATCCAGGCGCAAGCTTTGATCTGATCGGAGAATCAACGGATACAGAGAAAGCGGTTTTCCAGAACGCTGTATTCGACAAAGAACAGTATCAACCAGGTGAAGAAGTGGTGCTAAAAATCGAAGCGACAGATGATGAGAGTGGAATCGATTGGGTCTTTCCTTCTATCCAGCACTTGTCCTCCGAGGAATACACCTTTCAAGGTTTCTCAGAAGAGGTAAACGGTTATCATGAATTTCGCTTCCAACTTCCTGACAACGCGTTGAATGGTACTTACGGTATTCAATACCTTACGATCCGAGACCATTCAGGTAATGAACAAGATGTGTTTGACGTCAACGCGACGTTTGAAGTTGTTGGTGGATCATTGGACGCTGACGCTCCGACATTAAAGAGCATAGCAATTGATAAAGACCAGTACAAACAAGGCGAACAAGTTCATATCAACATTGATGCAGAGGATAAGAGTGGGGTCAAATCCGTTTTTTTGTATGTGGAACACAAGCAAACCGGCGTACAGTATAATGACTTTGCAACATTCAATGGAGAGACCTTCGATTTCAACAGAGAGTTACCGTCAAACGCACCCCTAGGGGAGTACGAGGTATTTGCGGTATACCTTGAAGATAACTTAGGTAACCAAGTGAGTTTATTCAATTATGAGCCACGCATTGAATTCGAAGTTATTAAATAAAAAAAACGAGGTAGTAGCTCTTGCTATAAATCCGACAAGATCAACAAACCGAGACCCAAAAATCCACACCGTAACACACGATGTGGATTTTTTTAAAATAACCAAGCGTACCACTAAGCATCATTCATTCAATTACAACTTCACCATGAGAACAATTAGATAAAAGCGAAATTGAATCGTATGCATTCGGTTGAATACTGTCCCACACCAACCAATTAATTAGACAATCATTTTTATAAATTAGTTTTAACTTTTACAGTCCAGGTCGAAGAACCCCTCTTAACTGTTACTGTTGAGTTAGTACCGATAGCATATGAACCTGTCAATGCAGTTCTTTTCCAAGATGAAGGGGTTTTATAAGAATAAGTATTCCCAATTGGATACTTAACCGTTGCTTGAGAGCCATTCGGCCGACCAGAAGATCCGTAACGAACCACTCTATTTGATAAGGTTGTTAAGGGATTGAATACTTCCCAGCCACCAGTGACCCGCGTTAGTTTGGCATAAGCGACTCCTCGATCCGTTGAATTCTGGTAATAAATCCTGTTATATGCCCTTACAAAGGGAGTTAGTTCTTCATTTCCTTTATCACCCAATGTTCTAATTTTTGCACCCTCTTCTTTTAACTCTATATCATTAAAAACAGTTACAGCTATTAACTGGTCTTTATTTCCTTTATCATCTACAGTTTCAGATAGTATTTGTGCTGTACTATATTGTAGCATCCCTGTAAGATTCTTCAATGCTTTTTTCTTTGTTGTTGACAATGGCCTTTTCAGCATTAGACGGGTGACTAAAACCAAAGACAAAGAACAGACAGGTCAAAATAAACAAACTTAAAAAAATTTTTTCATTTCTCAATAACCTCCTAATATTCTACTAACTAAATAATATCAGAAAAATAAATGAATTGTAATATATTATAAATAATTAACAAATTAGATTAAATGTATTACGATTAAATTAATCACTGTAAAAACGATAAAAGATGTCACGAACAGTATTATGAGTATGTATGATCAAAAATACTAATTTAAAAGGAAGTGGTTTTATGGGAAGAAATAGAAACGATAACCAGAAAGATCAATTTGATAGAGCATTTATTGGCAGTCCTGGTTTTATGATTGTACTTGTATTAGTAATAATAATAGGCAGTGTGATATTCAATTACTTTAAATAAAAATAGACTATTAACAGAAATCGTGCAAAAAACCCATACCTTATTGAACTCGCCCTGTCAAGTAGACAGTGAAAAAATAAAAAATTATGCCACAGCCTGGTGCCGGTATTCTAATGGTGCTAGGCTGTTTAATCTCTTTTGGTATCGTTCCTCATTATAGAATGTAATGTACTTATCAATATCTTTTTCTAGCGCCTCAAAGTTCTTGTAATTCTTTAAGTCATAGCTTTCACATTTAAAATGACCAAAGAAGCTTTCAATTGGTGCGTTACAATACAATTGCCTACACGTGACATACTGCGTTTCATCCCAGCTTCTGTCGTAAGATAACGATATTCCTTTGATGTGTATTGTGAACCACGATCGCTGTGAATTAAAGGGGTTGCGTCAGAATTTGCCTCTATCGCTTCTTTTAGCGTGTTCATAACCAAAGGATTGTCATTATAGCGCCCAACCTGATAGGCGACAATCGAACCGTCATAAAGGTCCTTAATGGCACTTAAATAAGCCTTGTTACCAAAGCCATACGTCACATGCGTGATATCCGTTACCCACTTCTCATTCGGCTTCCCCGCAGTAAATTCATGATTCAAAATGTTTTCTTCCATATTGATATAGCTTGTCTTCGTGGAATAGCCATTGGAGCGACGAATATGCGATTTTAAGCCCATTTGAATCATGAAGCGTCGAATTCTTTTCTCATCATATTGCTTCTTATATTTGCGATTGATCGCCATGGTTATTCGACGATAGCGAAGTTACCGTTATACTTTCTGAATTCCTCTTTCACTTTTTTCATGAGCCATTCATTTTCCCTTTGTCGTTCTGTAGGTTTATGTTTCAACCATTTATAGTACCCAGATCGGGATACATCTAAAATGTCACAGAGTAATAGAATGGGTATTGTTGTCTCCTTGTGATAGTCATGAATCGCTTGAAATTTAGCTAGATGTTTACCTAGTCGCGCTGTCCCATCCCCCTTTCGATTTCCTTCAACTTTTTTAATAAGCCATTCTCCGCCTCTAAATACTGATTACGGTGTTCCAGTTCTTTAATACGAAGTTGTAATTTCTCTTCTTCGGTAAGGCTAGCCTTTGATTCTAGCGTTTTTCCACGACGATCCTGAAGACCCTGTTTCCCATCTTTTTCATATTTACGTATCCAGCTATATACTTGTTGATAAGAAACGTTATACTTTTTAGCCGCCTCATGATAATTGCGTTCGTTCGCAATCGTATATTGGACAATTTCAATGCGTTCTTGAAGTGTGGTTTTACGCCCTTTTGTCATGGTTTCTCTTCCTTTACTAGTAGATTTTATCTCTTTCCCACTAGTATACTGGTTTATCCATTGACGTAAAACCGAATTAGATGAAATATTAAACTTCTCACAAGTCATTCTCAGACTGCCTTCTCCATTTAGATAAAATTCAACAGCTTCCCTTTTCAGTTCGCTGGAATACTTCTTCCATGTCCTCGTTTCCTTTAAACCATCCACCCCATCTGCTTCGTATTTACGCACCCATAAGTTAATCGTAGTACGGTCAACAGAGTATTCTTTAGCAATCGTACTGTGACAGACGCCATCCCCTCAATCACACGTAATACCGCCTCGATTCTTTCATCTAACGTATGTTTACTTCTTCTTTTAGACATAGAAAATGCCCCCAATATAGTAGTAGAGAGTTTTTATTATTTCTCTGTCTACCATATTGGGAGCATATCATATCAAACGGTGTGTTTTCTTTTTGGTGTGCCAGGCATGTGCATATTCTCTAGGGTTGAAGTCCCGAGCCACGAAGGCAGTAGTAGTGGTTAGCTCAAGACAAGGGTGTCTGGGGTGATCCCGAATCTGAAGGAAGTCGGCGGCAAATCTCCGCCTTTAGGAACACGAACTTCATACGAGGCTAGATGTATTTGAGTGAGACTGCTAAACAAGTTAAAGCCCGTACTGCCAAAGAATACATCAAGTAAATGAAGGAAGGACAAGGAGAGGAAGAATATGCGCTTACGCTGGGAGGTCTGATAGAAATGCGACGCATACGCCGTAACCGAAAATGTAAGTGTTCGCTGAACTATCAGAAGTCAGCCGAAGCCGTAGTACTAGATATTTCTAGGATATCTGGGAAGGACTAAATCATTTAAGAAGAATGGTCGCTTTGCGTACGCAATACTTGATGAAGCAGAACCATGTAAACCTTCTTAGTGAAGGAAACGGTGAATCCGTGGGGGATGCTAGAAGGGCTGAAAGTAATTGCCACACAAGAAGAAGGAGCCATTCACGCAGGAGTTAGATATCATGTTGGGAAGCATTCTATCACGGGAAAACTTTATACTCGCACTGAAACGTGTCGAGCGAAATAAAGGAAGCCATGGTGTGGATGAGATACATGTACAAAACCTACGAGCGCATATCATGGAACACTGGGCTTCCATTCGAGGACAACTCGAAGGAGGTACCTACTATCCTCAACTCGTTCGTCGTGTCGAAATCCCGAAACCAAACGGCGGAATGAGGAAGCTAGGAATTCCTACCGTGTTAGACCGATTCCTCCAACAAGCAATCGCACAAGTTCTAACAACCATCTATGACCCAACATTCTCTGAACACAGTTATAGTTTCCGCCCGAATAGACGAGGACATGACGCGGTCAGGAAAGCGAGAAGCTATATAAAAGATGGCTATCGTTGGGTTATCGATATGGATTTAGAGAAGTTCTTCGATAAAGTACATCACGACAGATTAATGCGCACATTGAGTCAGAAGATCAAAGACCCAAGAGTGCTTAAACTGATCCCAAATGAAACCACCGTATACGGAACCGTATATACTGGTGGTGTGAGAGGGGAGAAAAGTTATCTAGCTTTTCCCTCTACTCGATTTGCAAGGGTCTGCTAAACAATAAGTGCGTTTCTATTCACGCACCTATATAAGGTGCGACTGTTGAGATAGACGATAAAAATAAAATAATACACATTTCAATCCACGCACCTATATAAGGTGCGACGACAGTGGAGAGCGAATCGTAATTGACGTTTCTCATTTCAATCCACGCACCTATATAAGGTGCGACATATAACACTTAATAAAGCAATACAGGAATGTAACATTTCAATCCACGCACCTATATAAGGTGCGACGACAGTGGAGAGCGAATCGTAATTGACGTTTCTCATTTCAATCCACGCACCTATATAAGGTGCGACATATAACACTTAATAAAGCAATACAGGAATGTAACATTTCAATCCACGCACCTATATAAGGTGCGACAGCGATTTTTACCTAAAAGTTTACAAAAGTAGTCAAAAATATATTGCTTTTAGGAAAAAAATCTTATTTCCCCTTTATTTTATTCCATATATTTACATAAAGCAACTAAGTTAAGGTGCGAATCCCCTAGGGTTTTTATGTGCACTTCAGGTTCGCACCAAGTTTAATACTCCAGCTTTTATACAATTATTATATGATAGTGCAGATGGTTTGTCATTTATTAACGAAAATCAACCGTACAAGTGGAAGAATCTTAAAATATTTCGACAATTAGTGGCGAAATGCATAATTGGTATTTCATTTCATTCACAGGGTAATCTGTAAACTAAAAGTAAAATTAAATTACTCCAGCAGTATAAACGGAAAATTTAAGTAAAAATACTGCTATATTTATCGAAAAAATAAATAATTAAGTTCAAAGTAAATTAAGGAATTTAATTCATAAATCGTAATCATTACTATTTACAATTTAGTAAAGATGTTTTATAATAACTTCTAACACGTAATCATTACGATTTAAGGATGATTTTGAGATAGAGTATAAATATTGATAGGAGTAGATCAAATGGCAAAAAAGTCTAAAATTGCAAAAGAGAAAAAACGCCAGAAGATGGTTGAACAATATGCTACCTTGAGAAAAGAGTTAAAAGCAAAAGGTGATTATGAAGCAATTCGTAAATTACCACGAGATTCTTCTCCAACTCGCTTGAAAAATCGCTGTGAAGTTACAGGCAGACCACGTGGCTACATGCGAAAGTTCAATATGTCACGTATTGCCTTTAGAGAATATGCTCATAAAGGGCAAATACCAGGTGTGAAAAAAGCTAGCTGGTAGAGACTAGCGTTTTGGAGGACTAAAATAAGTTAACAGGGGCATCTTAAAGTGTTGTCCCTGTATTATTTTTATACAAAATAATAATTTATTCTTCGTACATAGAAGAGGAGGGAAAGGCCATTGTCACAGAAACAAACCATTCCGGTAACAATTTTAACTGGTTTTTTAGGTGCAGGAAAAACAACATTGCTCAATAACTTGTTAAAAGGTATGTCAGAACAAAAAGTTGCTGTCATCATTAATGAATTTGGTGACACATCAATCGATAGTCACTTAGTGGTATCAACGAGGGAAGAAATTATCGAAATTAACAGTGGTTGTATTTGCTGTAATGTACGAGGCGATTTAATCAACATATTAAGTATTTTGATCGCACAGGAAGAAAAAATCGACCGTGTTATTATTGAGACAACAGGTATGGCTAATCCAGCTCCGGTCATTCAAACCTTTTTGATGGATGAAAAAACAGGCAAGTCATTTGAAATTGACAGTGTGATTACGATGGTGGATGCCAAGCATATATGGCAACATTTAAAGGAAGAAGAACCTGGGAAGCAAATCGCTTTTGCTGATATTCTGTTGATAAATAAAATGGATTTGATTACTGCGAATGAAAAAATTAAGCTGGAACAACAGCTGGTCAACATGAATCCACATGCGAAGCGTGTTTATACTACATATGCAAATGTAAACATTCAAGATTTAATAGGAAAAAAATCCTTTGATTTAGGTAATTTATTAAAAATAGATCCAAAACTATTAGTAGAAACGCATCACCATCATCATAATGATCAAGTCACTTCTTTTGTTTTTCGAGAAGGTCGTCCTCTCGATTTAGAAAAAGTGAATAGATGGTTCGCCTATTTAGTCCACTTTAAAGGAGAAAATTTATATCGTTATAAAGGAGTACTCCATATAAATCACCTAGAGAAACGAGTCGTTTTTCAAGGTGTACATATGCTGTTTGCAGGTACAGAGGGGACTGAATGGGCAGATAATGAACCGCGTCAAAGTGAGATAGTATTTATTGGGAAGCATTTAGATTATCAAGAACTAGCAAAAGGCTTTCAATATTGTCTTGCTTAATTTTTTATAATTCAAATCGGAATGATTATGATTTAAAGGGTGATAACTGTGAATAAGATATATGATGTCGTTATTGTAGGAGCTGGACCCTCTGGAATTGGTGTCGCAACTTTGTTACAACAAATGAATTGTACATCTTATTTGATTCTAGAGAAAGAAGAGGTAGGAGCTTCTTTTTTACGATGGCCGGAAGAAATGAGATTTATTACACCTTCTTTTCCAGCGCAGGGATTTGGTCAAACAGATTTAAATGCAATTGTCCCTAAAACTTCACCAGCTTATACGTTAAATATGGAGCATCCTACTGGCGAAGCGTATGCTGAATACCTAGATGTAGTGGCAGATCATTTTGCTCTTCCTATTAAAAAGGGCGTGCAAGTAAAACAAATTCATAAAAAGGATAGTATCTTTACGATAGATACGACACAAGGGATCTACCAAAGTCGCTATGTCGTTTGGGCAGCAGGACAATACCAATATCCTAATTTACGACCTTTCCCTGGTGCAGAACTTGGTGTACACAATAGTCTGATTCCATCTTGGCGGGAACTAGAAGGCGATGATTTCATTATCATCGGAGGCTATGAAAGTGGTATAGATGCGGCATTTCACTTAGGACGTTTCGGCAAAAAAACTACTATTATAGCTAAAACGAATACTTGGGAGCTAGACAATAGTGATCCAAGCATAGCCCTTTCCACTTACACATATAGTCGTGTTTGTCATTTATTAGGATCCGATTTGTTAACAGTTGTTGGCAATACAGCCGTCACACGAATAGAAGCCGTATCTTCAGGATATGACGTCTATACAAGTAGCGGAAAAGTTTATTTTACAACGGAAAAACCAATATTAGCCACTGGCTTCATTGGTAGCACAACTAAGATAGAAAATTTAGTGACACGTGGTCAATATGATGAAGTACTTGTCAATGAAATAGATGAATCTGTGGCAACTTCTGGTCTATTTCTAGCAGGGCCGGAACTTCGGCACAAAGACCATATTTTTTGTTTTATTTATAAATTTCGCCAGCGGTTTGCAATAATAGCAGAAACGATCGGCTATCGGTTAAACTTGGATTTATCGATTTTAGAGCAGTATCAGCAAGAAAACTTTTATCTTAAAGATCTTTCGATGTGTGGGGAGAGGTGTCAATGTTAGAACGCATACAGTCCTCACCTGGTGTCCGCATAGAAAATATTGCTAGTAGGTTGTGAATCTGTTGAGAAATCAGGTTTGTTCCGTCATTTGACTGGTGCAAAACGAGTGTTGCTAAATAATGTAAAGGGATCAGATCAACCATAGCGTCTTGTTGCATTTTTTGCTTAAACAATAAGCGTATTATCGATTTTCAGTCGATTAGCTATGCCGATAATTATATCTACTTTCTTTACCTGTGGATGCAACGCCCATTTTTTATTAGAAAGGATGGTTTGGGGACAGAGCGGTTTTTTAGAGGATATGTCTATTAGCCAGATGTTTACTTAGCTTCAACGCTATGGGCTAGTAACGTTATTTACGATTAGCAAAGAGCTTAGCTGGAAGACTTCCTAGTCTATGGATGGAAGGCATATGGTGAGAATTGTTAAAACGTAGTCTTTTTGTCGTGCAGCCCCCCTGCTTAACTGCTGTGCTCGCCATTTGCCTTATTTCGTTTTCAAGAAGAGCTATTCTTGCGGTAGGAATCTACTTTTTTGCAGGATAAAAAGTACGCAACACTATCATAATTTAGAGATCCATTTAATTGGTGAATTTCATGATTAGGAGTGAGAACGGGTGATTTTATCAGGGCAAACGATTAAACAATTAATAAAGAATGAACGAATGTCTATTACTCCTTATAAGGACTTAAGCATACAACCAGCCTCCTTTGATCTACGTCTGGGAAAACATTTCTTGATAGTTGATGACATGTCTACTTCTTTTTTATCAGTAGACATTCGACGCAATCCAAGTGGTAAATATTTTGTCTCTGTTTTAGTTGAAACGGATGTACAGCCGCTTGAAAAAACGGGTTCCGTTGTTAGACGTAGGGTTAAAAGATTTCGCTATCTTATCAGATGAAACGATATACGAAAACCCCAAATACTTTCGCAAATTAGAAGCGAAACTCGCAAAAGCACAACGCGTGTTGTCCAAACGAAAAGCACAAGCGATAAAACAAAAACGAAAATTGAGCGAAGCAAAAAATTATAAAAACAAAAGCGCAACGTTGCTCGTCTTCATGAAAAGATTAGAAACAAGCGAGCGGACTACCTGCATAATTTTCTACCGAAATTATTAAAAACCACGATATTATCAGTATCGAAGACTTGCAGGAGTCAAACATGCTGAAAAACCATAAATTAGCAAAAGCCATTAGTGAAGCCAGTTGGGCGCAGTTTCGAACGATGCTTGAATACAAAGCGAACTGGTACGGCAAGCAAGTTGTTGCGGAAACAAAAACATTCCCAAGTTCACAACTGTGTTCGTGCTGTGGTTATCGGAATAAAGACGTTAAACATCTCGAATTGCGCAAATGGGATTGTCCAGAATGCCATGCCCATCATGATAGAGATATTAACGCAAGTAAAAATTTGAAAAACGAAGCCATACGACTTCTAACTGCGGGGACCCGCAGGGATAGCCTAATCCATAACTTTCGGTTACGAAGGTGTTCTTAGGAATCCCACACTTCAAGCGTAAGCTAAGTGGCGGGTAGTTCATCTCCTAATCCAAATGAAATAATAAAATTACAATTACAAAAATTTTTACAATGGTTGAAAATTTTCTCATATTGCCTCTACCTTTTCTGATTATTATTATAAGCGGTCCTAATTACTTCACCCATGCGGTGTGCTTAAATAAAGGCTAGTGCTTCTTATGTTGAATACCTACTTTCTAAAAAAACGGTGAATAATCCGATCACACTACAAGGAATATTGAAGGGTATTCATTTTTCAATACCCTTCAATTCGCAGTTGCTCCACGATACTCTGCTGTTTTGTTGCGTGATATATGATATATGGAATTAAAATCCCTATCACAAAAATGAGCGGCAAAATAATGACCAATGGCCAGAAATTAAAATGGAAGGTTAGGAACCAAATTTGCGCACTTAGTGGACGTACAATCAATAATGAACTGCCAATGCTTAACAGGATAGAAACTGCTACTGTCCAAGCCGCATAATAACCTCCCTCAAAGCAAAGCATTTTCAATAGCTGCTGTTTGGTCATACCAATACTTCGCAGTACAGCAAATTCTCTGCGACGGATCAGAACACTGGTTAAAATAATATTAATAAAATTTAGCACTCCGATGATTCCAATGATGAGTGCAAGCGTACCGCCAATCAGCATGATCGTATCCTGTATATCAGTAAGTCCTGCCGTAACGGTTAATTTGGATTTATAATTCATCGATGGCTCGATGCTATTCGTGTACCACTTCAAAAAGCGTTCCATGTCACCTTCCTCATCCTCTGCAACATCGAAGACATAGCTCATAGCATGGGTATTGCCAGTAAGTTTTTTGTACACTTCCCCTGGAAGAAAGAATCCGGATCCTACCCAATCATAAGTGTTTGTCTCGTTTGCGATGATATGACCGATTACTGTTACTTCTATCGTGTTGCCTCCGTAGTTTAGCTTGACTTGATCGCCTACACTGTGATTCATACTACTCTCATCCAAATTACCACGAGTGTCTGACCATACACCCTCCAGAATATACTTCCCGGTCGCAAGCTTTTCTCTATCCAATTCACCATCCAGCAATTCTAGACGAGAAAAGGAAAATTCGTCAAGACCAATTAAATTCGTGGAAAAGGAACCATCCAATCGTTGGTTGACTGTCTGCCTAGTCGTTTCGCTTTTATATGTGGCTGGACTACCGTACTGGCGCCCTCCCGTTTCAAACCCTTCTTGTTTCTCTACAGCGGCAATTAAGCTCTCACTAAGTGCACTTTCTTTTTTGCCTTTATACTTGTAATTGAACAGATCGATATGACCGATGCGAAAATCAGAATCACTAGCATTTTGGAGAGCTTTGTCCACGTCCACGCTTTGCGAGAAATTAAAAATTGTATTGGTCAACACAATGCTCAGAGAAAGGCTTAGAATCACCAAAACTGTATGCTTCTTGTTTCTTCCGAGGTTATTCAATGCCATTCTTCGTGGGGTACCGCTGTTACTGGATTTTTTGGTTTTTTTCTTACGACTGACGGAATTAGTATTCGTATAACTAACTGCCTCTACCGGGGATATCTTTGCTGCCATTTTCAACGGTTTCCGAATGCTGATGAACACGGTAGCCAGCGTAAACATGATGGCTGCTACAAATATGAGCGGGTTTGCAGATACAACCGCCTTGCTTCCTGCAAGCTGAGACTGCTCAATCAGCGTAGGTACCATTGACCTGCCCACGAAAAAGCCACCAAAAAGCCCTAGCGGAATGCCAACCAACGAGAGCCCCCAAGCTTGTCGTCTAATGATTGCACGAAGCTGTCGTCCTGTAGTACCTACTGTTTTCAATAGTCCGTAAAAGCGAATATCACGCATAACGGAGATTTGAAAGATGTTAAAGATAATCAGATAGCCTGTGAGCATAAACAGCACTAGGATACTAGACAATAGAAGAATTGTTCCAAAGCCTGCTGATGTACTTTTAGACAAATAAATTGGATTGGTACCTGCGTTCAAGTAATTTTGCGAATTTATATTCATGGAAAAACCACTATCGATCAACACAGTTTCCAATTTTTCATTAATATTTTTACTGTTTGCAAACTTTAAATTTCCTGTGATGCTTCCAGTTTTTGATTGGTCTTGGCGATAAGTGCTTTCCAGTTCCCCCAAATGCGCATCCATATAGGCGCGAGAAGAAATGATAGTTCCAACTGGAACACCGGGGTGGCTTTCCCACCAACCAGCCAGTACAAATTCACGTATAACCTTGTCATTATTAATGGTGAGCTCCAATGTAAGCGGAGTACCAAGCTTTTGCGGAATGCCCAGCAGTTCCAGCGTCTTCGTATCAGTAATAATCTCTTTTTCCTCTTGCGGTTTATGCCCACTTGTGAGTTCAATAAATAAATATTTCAATTGGAGATCATCGTAATACCAAAAATCTGTCTGTCTCTTGGTCAGGGCAGCATTGTCCACACTATCGGCAAGTTTTCGAATATAAGACATTTCTTGTATTAAAGGATGGCGTTCTATGGTGCGATACTCTGATTCGGTCATATTTTCTATTCTCGCGTGGCCATCACCGCCTGACATAACCATATCGGCACGTTGCGTACTTTTTATCATGCCAGTTCCCAGCGTAAATAAACTAGTGAATAGAAGTGTAGTTAGGGCAATCGCCATCACAGCGAACACGTTGCGTACTTTGGATGATCGAAAATTCCTTCTTGCCAATTTGCGGATTATCTTCTTGTTTTTTACTCGAATCATACCCGATCACCGCCTAAGATTTTTCCATCTTCAATGCGGATAATTCGATCTGCAAGCTGAGCATGTTCTTCATTGTGAGTGATCAAGACAATGGTCTGGCTAAATTTTTCCCCGGTCACTTTTAAAAGTCCAATTACGTCTTGACTGGTCTTGCTATCCAGATTTCCGGTCGGCTCATCGGCGAGGACAATGATTGGTTTTGTGGCCAATGCCCTTGCGATGGCAACCCGTTGTTGTTGTCCTCCGGAAAGTTGGCTCGGCAATCTTTGCAATTTGTCATCAAGTCCCAGTGTCTGGATAATTTGATTCACATAGCTTTTATCCGGTTTATTACCATCTAATTGAATGGGGAGGACAATATTCTCATAAACATTCAGTATGGGAACAAGATTGAAACTTTGAAAGACAAAACCAACCTTGCGGCGTCGAAAAATCGTCAGTGCTTCCTCTTTCAAAGAAAAAATATCCTTTCCATCTACTGTTACGGTTCCGCTGGTCGGGCGATCTAGACCGCCGAGCATATGGAGCAAGGTAGACTTTCCACTACCCGAGGTGCCAACCACCGCGACAAATTCCCCTCGCTCTACCGATAAATTTACGTTGTTCAGCGCATGGACGGACGTTGCTCCGTTTGTATAAATCTTTTTTAAATTCATTGTTTTTAATATGGTCATCATCGGTTCCTCCACAACAATAGTCTGTATGCATTCTTTTATGATATAAACACCATACCAAAAAACCCTTTCCACATTCTTTCTCAAATCTAACAGTTTTGAAAGAATCACTTTTCTCCAGCTGCAAGAAAGATAGAAAAGGTAGAGCCTTGTCCCAGCTTTGAGGCAACCTTAATATACCCGCCTCCAGTTGAGAGAATCTCTCTTGCCAGGAACAGACCGAGGCCCATGCCCTCTTGAACGTTTGTCGCGGAAGAACGATAAAAACGGGTAAATATTTTACTTTGTTCATCCTCTGTGATACCTATACCTTGGTCGGTGATATCGATACGAAAAAACAACTCATAGGGTATAGTTTTGATTTTAATGCTGCCTTGCATTGGGGAATATTTCACCGCGTTATCAAGAACGTTGTACACTGCTTCAATTGTCCATTTAGGATCGTAATAAGCTATCCCATCAGTTGATTCTAATTGAATGGTAATCTCTTTCTCTTTTGCTCTTGGGGAAACCTGTGTGATGGCCCTTTCGAGTAATTTCTGCACACTGTCTCTTTGTGGTTGAACGGTAATAATACCACTCTCCAAACGAGAGGTTTTTACCAGCGCCTGAATGAGAAAATCCAACTTTTTAGCCTGTGCTGAAAGGGTATTTACATACTCCACACAGTCTTGCGGCAGACGTTCTTCCTCGAGAAGTTGCGTATACAAAAGAATATTGGCGACAGCCGTCTTCGTCTGGTGAGAAATATCTGAAATCAGGCTTTCGATGTTTTCTTTTTCATTAGTCAGATTCTTGGAGGAGACTGCACAAAATGCCAAAAAACGAGCCAGTTTTGTCTCTACAGCCGACAAAGCAGACTCATCAAAACAACCTTCGCTGAAATCGTCATCGATTGCATTGTTCAACATATCATCCATTGAACTCAAAAGTTGGCGCATTCTTCTCCGGTACAGAAGAATAACAGGGATGGCAAAGGCAATGCCAGTAACTACTGCAATTCCAAACATAATAAGCCATTGAGACATCATGTCACCGCCCAGGTGTAGCCAATACCATAAACCGTTTTAATATACTTGGGAGACGATGGTACATCTTCCAGCTTATCACGCAGACGTTTGACCGTAACCGAGAGAGCATTCTCGTCCACATAATCAGCGCCGTCCGTCCAAATGATATCGAGCAGTTGCGATCGTTCCATAGTATGACCTTTATTTTCAAGTAAACAACGGAGCAATTTTTGCTCAGTCTTGCTAAGTTCAATAGGTACACCATATTTTGAAAATTCCATTTTTGTGAAAGAAAAGGAAAAACCGTCAATTTGTATGGGTTCTATGGAGATGGCGGATACTTTTCTTAACTGAGCCCGAACCCTTGCGCGTAGGATCATCAAGCTAAAGGGCTTAGTTATATAATCGTCTGCCCCAAATTCAAAGCCAGTAACCACATCTGTTTCCATATCTTTGGCAGTCAACATAATCACAGGAATTGCAGAGAATTTGCGCAATTCCTTCAGAAAATCCAGTCCGCTTCCATCTGGCAAGTTAATATCTAAAATAATTAAATCAAAGGTCGTCTTTTGGATTTCCATCCGAGCAGAATTCAAATCTCGTGCCTGTATAATGGTAAATTCACTGTTTTTTAAAGCGATAGCTACCCCGTTAGATAAGGATAAGTCATCTTCAATAATCAATATTTTTATAATAGTCATAATAGCCACATCCTAGATTCGTATTAAATACTCATTGTTAACGAAACGATTTTTCCAATTTCCTTTAACCAATCAATACTATTCTGACTTTCATCTGCCATTTTTAATAAAAACATTAATAAAAGCTTTACTATAGGGAATGTTTTTTTAGTTTATCATCAGTGTTGATTATATTGTCGTTCGTGGAGTTTATTAGGCTTTATTGCAAGGTTTTTAAACATTTAGTTGAATATAAAAATTTTGTATTTAAAAAACTTCTATCATTAGGATCTTTAATGCAATAAGTCTATCATGAATTTCAGCACTGTATTTATAGAATGTGACGTAAAATATAAATAAAAACTCTCTATAAGGATAGGCTTATTTCAAAGCTATTTAAACACTTTTTTCACCAAAACAAATCGCTCCCATTTTCAATTATAACCCTAATTATAAAGGTTAATCGCTAAAAAAACTATATTGGCATTGTCCCATCAGTGATCATCAATCAAGATAGAAAAGTAAAATCAAAGGTAATCTTTCTCAAATTTTTGTATATACCATGGATATACAATTGACTGGCCGAGGTTTCGGTCTACGAACCGGACATCAAATACCAGTCACACCTTGAAAAAATAGAGCAAAAAGCAAAAGATCAACAAGTCAACTACCCACCACTAAGTCTATAAGACTTGAAGTGGGGGCTTGTTAAAAGCCCTAGTTGTCTAGCCTAAGGCTTAACTGACTACGTTAGAATGTTGCATACCGTGGGATGATTCCCTAGTCCCACGCTCTATGGCGGCTCTGTAAACAGTTTCTATGGGAAGAAGCAGTCAACCGTAAGCCATCTCGCTTTGAGATGTTGCCAACACATTCTAACATTGGCGAAGGGAAACAAACTCTTATATGTAAGAGGGAATACGCTATGCTCGTATTCGTGATCAACAAGCATGGTGAGGCTCTGATGCCATGCAAACCAAGGAAAGCTAAACAGATAAAAGCAAGAATCATCAAGTATGAGCCGTTCACCATTTAATTGGCAGCAATTCCTCCCCCTCCTACCTGTCGGTTGAGGAGGGAGAATCCTTGACTAAGTTTCGTTAAAATCAAGGAAGAATAAAGAGGTAACCCACCACACAAGAATGCCCCGCTCCAATAGGAACGGGGCTATATTCTCACGAAAAGGGATGACGCGACGAACCTACACCAAAGGTCAATGCGACTACCGTACACAAACACTTTAAACGTATTACTGACTGTATGCTCATTATAGCACAGCGCTTAATCACGTTCAAATTAAAGCTGTATGACAGAATAATTTTTGGTTATCCCAATTATACAACTTTATTTTGGCAAATAAAAAAACTGAGACAAAAAAGTGATATACTCCCCTCAATTATGTTATATCTATATCATGCAGATTATTGACGTATAGAAATCGTATGCAAAAAGTATATCTACTTTTACTTTTGTTAATTTAACTTTTTTAATAATCACATGTTTTTTCTTTGCATTCCTCTTTTATTTCAGGAAATTCATTCCCTTCGGATATCGCGCCAACTCTAAAGTTACTTTGATAATCAATGTCGATAGAGAAAGTCGCTTCTTTATTATTATTAACGATTCCGCTAATTACCATTCCTCCCATAGGAGCACTATAATCACCTTTTTTAAAATCTACTGTACGGATATCTTTATAGTTATTTTTTAAAAAACTTTCAACTGATTCTTCAGCTTTACGAATTGTTTCATCGTCAAAATCTTCATGATTTGAGTTCACAATGCAACCTCCTAATAGTATAATTGTGATAATAAAAATTGCCGAAATGAAAAGTTTTTTCATTCGTATCACATCCTAACTGATTAACTAATATCAAAAGATGGAGGATAAAATGATGGTGAATTCTCATAGTATAACAGACAAAGCTGCTTCTAAAATTTCCAATCTGTCTTACAGGAAAATTCAAAAAAGAATTTCCATTCAATCAACAACTAAAAAACAAGTTTGGGAAAAAGTTGAAACCATTAAAAGCCCTGATACTGGATTAGATGGTTATGTGCTCCAAAATCCCGACACAAATGAAATCGTTATCATTTCCAGGGGACAGAACCAGATTCTCTTAAAGATTATGAAGAAAATCTTCCTGGAATTATTCTTGGTGATTCCGATTATACCAAAAGAGAATATGGAAAAACACCTTATTTAGGAACTCCATCTCAAGACGCTGCTTTAACAACGGGTAAAGCGAAACTTAACTCCAAGATAAAACCCTCACGTATACGAACAAAAATCAATTTACAGAAGCTGTACCTATTGTTGGAAAATATGTAAAGAAACATGGAGCAAACAACATCGTATTTACAGGACATTCTCTAGGTGGAGGACTTGCCCAATATTTCGCTGTCAAACATGACTCAAACGCTATTACGTTTGCTTCAGCTGACGTGTTTGATCTGTTATCCAAAGAAGATCAAGAACGGGCGTTAAATGGAGAATTTAAAGATATTAAACCCTGCTCATGTCGATGACATTTTTCGTGAACTAGTGGATGTTGAAAGTGATGGTACACCACTATTAATTGATATAAATGAATTTGAACATCTTCTGGAAAAACTACGAAAAAGCCAACATGATACAGGGGAAATAGCATATAACATGAAAAAAATGAGTAAAGATTTTAAACAAATCGATCAAATACTTGCCCAATGGCTGCAAATACGTCAATAAGGGATGATGTGGTAATGAGTAGCTGGAAAGATTATCTGGAAACCAATTCGCAAAAAGAAGCGTTAAAGAAACAAATCAAACAGGATTTACAAGAGAATGGCTTTATAGAAAATATAATTCAACTTAAAGAAATGGATCGTGTTTACAATGCGAACTATGAACATGTTAAACTGAAACAGGGGTTTTGGTGAGAGGTTGCGGTGATATAGTTTTTCTCTGCATATCTCAAAAATTATATCTACTGTCGAAAAACGACAACGAAAGACCAACAGATTAATCTGTTGGTCAAAATGACGCACGTATAGTAATTCTTCATCAACATAGAAACCGCTCCCGATTATTCCTACATAATTCGGAAAATATAGGGCGATTTCATTCCCGAAATGCTTTAAAATCTCATACTTACTGTGACTATGCAACACAGACAGAAGCTTCTGTTCGTTTTAAATCTTAATATGTTATTCATTTATTTTAGGGTTAACTCGAACTTTTTTTAAAAAATTAGCATATAAATCATATAGACTTTGTAACCTAATTGACTTAAAATAATTAGCATAAAGAATCTTAAAAGCGGAGGGTTTATGAGAAAAATTGAATTAAGTTATACCTTAAACCACGGAGATATTCAGAAGTTAGCTGAAAATTATTACGAAAACAGCACGAGGGCTAAGCGAGCTAAAAAGTGGACGGTCATAGGCGCTTTAGTTCTTACCCTTATTTTAAGTTATTTTCCTACTCTCGTGATGGGCAGAGGCTTGGATTTTTATTTAATTTTAGTTTTTATTGGCTTCATCATAACGCCTATCCTTTCTTTGCAGCAGCAAAAAAAGGATCTTATAAAAAGTACAAATAGACGTTTAACAAAAGAAAATATAGGTCTATTAGGTGAGCACCATACAACCATCTCTGAAGACGGGATCCATGCTACTTTATTTCCCCATGATCCAAAAAAAGAAAAAAACTCATCAAATAATTGGGAAGAAATAGACTATTATAGCCAAGAAGGAAATCATTTCTTTGTTTATGTCGATAATATTAACTTTGTTTACGTTATCAAGACTGAAGACAAAACAGAGGAAGTAGACCAGTTCTTAAGTGAAAATCTAGAAAAAAGAGGGGGAAATTAACCCCCTCTCTCTTTTTTTTACGCTGAAGGTTCAGCTTCCATATCCTCTATTTCTCCTAATATTAATGCAGCTATTACACTAGCCGCATACCCTAGCGGTCCTCCAAATCTTGCAGCTGTTGCTATAATTCGTAATGCAGTTACTGCACCTAATGTCACAAATGAAATCGCTGCAGCTTCTTGTGCCACCTCTTTTAATCGCTCAAACTCAGGGCTAGCTGTACTTGTCGGAATAACTTCAAAAATAACAGATACAGCCAAACCTATTTTGTTTTGCGGATCTATACGTATTTCTTCTTTATAAGCAGTTATTTTAGAAACTTGCTTCATACCATCCATATATGCAGTAAATTCTATATAACCATTTCCAATGGTAGCAGCTAAGCCACTTAGTTGATTTTCATATGATTTTCTTCTAGATGCACTTAATTTCCCAATAAACTCATCTCCGATGATATCCTTTAAGTCATAACTGATTTCTCCATTAGATACAGAAACATAAGTCGCATTTTCTCCACCCAAAGAGTGGCTTAAAGATGTTTCCACCAATACATTATAGAAAAGGCTTTGTAATACAGGGTAAGTTTTATTAAATACAAATTCCGCACCGAATATACTTGGATCAGTGAAAAAGCCAGGTAAAAGTCGACCTAAATCCATCATTTCATTATAAAGAAGTCGTCTCATTGGGTCTTCACCTGGAGGGTCAACCTACTTACACCTTTATCTCTACCTGAGTAATCATTTTTATCAATACCAATAGCACCGCTACCACTACCAATAGTATACTCATAAAATTGACTAAACGCCCAGTTGCGAGGCATTGTATAACCTAGATTTCCACTAAAACCTGTAGACATATTTGCAACAAAACTATTGTCTGCTTTTATACGAGAATCTTGATCTGCTTGAATACAAACACTTCTTGGTCCATATACACCTAACTTAAATTTATTTATGCCAGCTTCTCCTCCTGTGGTATCAAGAGCCTGTCTTACACCGATTAAATACGGCAGTATTAAATTAGTAATTTGGAATCCATACGCATCAAAATCTACGGCAAAATAAATAGTCGTATTATAACCAAAACCTAGTCTTTCAGCTGCAGCCATAGCTTTAAACCCGTCACTAAACCCTTGTTCATAGTTGAAATACTCTGGGTAGTAACCTCCATCTTGGTAAATTGGGAATACTTTTATTCCAAATTCCTCTAAGATTTTTAACTCGGAGTCCGTCATTGCTTTCGAACGAGTTCCTCCAACCGTCCCCGTTAAATAACGCCCTATAATTTTATAACCATGATCTACAAGAGTTTGTGCTTTTTCACGATCTACAATTGTTGATGCATCACATGCAGGGGCGCTTCTTCCTGTATAGCCATTACTAGTTAAAAGTTGTTTAATTGTTGGCATGTCAGCTGTCCCAGTAGCAGGTAAGGTCATAAATTCTTGAAATCTTTTAACTGCGGTATAGACCGCCGTGTCATATACGCCTGTAAAGTAGTTTGTTTCAAGATATTGATTTACTGCTAAAGCCATTTGTAGAACTTGGTTTTGCTTTGTGTTCTTATTCTCCAATTTTAAGGTCGGTGTATTAGCAATTGTAGAAGGACCATAATTTCCGTTAGCAATATGACCTATTCCAATCTCATGCTGTAACGCATAAATAAGCGCGGTATTTGTCTTTCTTTCATAATGAGCGTTTGTCGGAATATAATCAAAATATTGGCTATACTCCCTATTTAAATGCTACCCCTCTAATATACTCTGGGTATTTATCATTGTATCTGAACCCATCTGTATTAAGTATGGCTTTCATAAGTTTCGAATCAACAAATCCAGTCGGTTCAATTCCAACATCACTTTCAAATTCCTTAACCTTCTTCTCCGTGCCTTCAAAGAAATTACCTGAGAAACCACCTGGATTATAACCTTTACACCAGAATCCACCTTGTAGGATTTTAATTAGATTATTTGGTTTTTCATTTTTCCCCTGTTTCGCTAAACCAGGAAATTTTCTAGACGTAGCCGGGCCAAATGTTGGTACCGGATTTGGTATACCAAGCTCTATTTGTAAACCAATAATAAGAGCCCCTACTGTTGTGTTACCTGTTTTTCCATTTTCCGGAATAGTTTTATACCCATTTTTCCCTTTGTACGTTTTGTTTAGCCACTTTTGCACTTCTAATACCATTTTATCCATGCTGAACTCCTCCTTGTTTTTGAGTATTTAACTCTTATAAAAAAGGTAAAGTAAAAGTAGGGAAGATGGTTACCAATAACAAATCGTCCATCTTTCTGCTTTTTGCTTACTCCTTTGTAATAAATAGATCTTCAACCAATTGATATTTTTAATAGTTAACCTCTTTAAGAGAATCTAAAAACGCATCTACTTCTTTTTCTTCTGTATGGTAAAATAATTCTGCTTCAAGAAGCTCATTTTCCCCATCTAAATGGTTAATAATAGCTAAGAATTGACCATCCGTGATTTTTTATGGATCAACTGCTACTTCATTATCCTCAATTAAAATTACATAATCGCCTTTTTTTAAAACAACCATTGATTTCACCTCCTATTAAAATGAGTGTTTAATTTAAACTTTTTAAAATGACCCTACATGCTTACTAATCATGGTAAAAGTAACAAGAATGAGAATTTATTCCATCTAGCCTCCATACGATACGCATAGGTTTACCTGTCTTACGAACATTTTAAAGGTTACATCTACGCGACCTGGACTACCCTATAGTCACATACCTTTTTATTAAGTCGAGCTCCTACTGTTTCAAAGACCTTAGCTGAAACTCTACGCTGTAATCGAATATCTACATCCATACAAGTTTCCAACATAGTCCTCAATTATAGACTTATAGACAGGCATAGCGATGTTGTTATGTGAAAGGGCAGCATACGTATAAGCAGTATGAACATTCCTCTTTCTTGTAGCGCCGTGTCGACGCCTTGAATAAACTTCATAACGTGTTGGCAAAAAATCTCTCCTTTTTCAATTTAAAATTGTAATTCTATTTATTAAAGAGAAAGATATCCATCGAAAATCAAAAAAAACAGTAAAAAAAATTAATAAAATCGGTGAGCGTCCTAATTACGGCTTTTTTTAAAAGTCACTTTCTTTAAATACAGAGTAAGGGTTTCTTTTAAGGGGAGAAATGTTATAATGGGAACATATGTTCTTTTTATAAAAATAAAACTCCTATCTCTTTATATAATAGGAGGTGATTTTGTGAAAGAATTAGAACTTGTTAAAAAATGCAAATCTAAAATGAACCAGCCCGTTATTCGGAATTTCTTAAAAGATGAGAACAATTACATTCTTCTTAAAAAAGTATTAGAAGATCCTAGTGACGAGGAAAATAAAAAAAAATTAGACAATGCATTCCAAAATTATTATAAAGGAATAAAAATTATAGGGTATTTATCGAAATTAATCTACTTTTACTCCATTGATTATGATAAAAGACGAAATAACTACAAAAATAAAACTGTTTATCCACTTAAAAAAGAATCAAGTTCTAATATTGAACAAGATTTTCAGCAAATCTTTGATATCTATATCTCCTCAACAAGGGATCTTACAGTGAATACGTTTGAAAAACATCAAAGCCTACTAGAACAAATAGAAGACGAATCTTTATTTCAAAGCCTTCAACACCTAAAACCAACCCAACTAAGAATTTTAGAACTGATTTATAGCTACGGACTAAAAAATAAAGAAGTTGCTGAGGTGCTAGGTAAGTCGGAACAGACCGTTTCCTATAACCATAGAGCTGCATTAAAAAAGATAAAAAACGTGTTAGTGAGGTGATATATTGAATAGCAGTAATTTATTAGAGGCAGTTGAAAATGGGGACTTAATACAAATACTCTCAATATTTGAACCAACAATTAAAAAGAACTTGCGAAATACGACCTATCAAGAAAGAAGCGATTTGGAACAGGAAATTGCAATCAAGATACTTGAAAAAATGGTGAAGTTTAAAGCACTAGAAGCTCCTTCCTTTTTTGAATTTATTGATTGTGAAAAAGGATGATCTTTACTCATTTAGGAGGTATATAGGTAATGGAAAATGAAATCGCTTCTTTAGTTAATATTTTAGGTAACTTTGGGTTCCCTATTATGATAACCGTTTATTTATTTGTACGATTTGAAAAGAAAATAGAGAACTTAGAAAAAGTTATATCAGAGCTTCTAAGTACAATAAGAGAACTAAATAAGTGAGGGATGAAAAATGAACAACTCTACGTTTTTTCAATGTTATTGTAAATCAAGGGAGTTACAAGCTAGTTTTACGAAATGCTTAGTTGAAAATGAATTAACACCAGAAGAAGAAAAATTATTAACTGACGCCATTATTGAACAACTAAGTATCTCTAATAGATTGAAAAACCATATATGTAATTTTGATTGAAACAAATTCATGATGCAATAAAAGGCGATATTTCTTCCGCAAATTTAAATTGAGAATGATTGTGCGTCGTTAACAAACAAACCAGTAGTTTCAAAGTTTATTGAGATGACTGGTTTACTGATTGCCTAATCACATCAACTATTAAAAACCGATGCGGATTTCCGTCCGTATCGGTTCCTTTTTCACGTAATGTACACACCATAAGTATGTTTGTAAGAATGCGGTGCGCCCCTTGTACATCTTGTGTGCAGCAAGCATTTATGTACATTGTATAACATAAGATTCTGTACAGAAATCAAGAGTAATCTTTCTTAAATTTTTGTATATACCATGGATATACAATTGGTTAGGGGCGTGTTATAATGAATAATAGAAATACGAAATTAAACAAAAGGCAGGTGCCGAAAATGACTGCAACCGCTACTGTATCAAAATGGGGTAATAGTTTAGGGGTTAGAATTCCAAAAGACATGGCTGATTCAGCAAATATTAATCAAGGAACAGAAATGACAATTACTCTGGATCAAAAAGGACAAATCATTTTGACACCGATTAAGAATAAAAAAGAATATTCCTTAGATGAATTATTAAATCAATGCAAACCAGAGCATCGTCATCAAGAAATTGATTTCGGAATAAAGGGGGAGGAATTAATCTAATGGTAGCACCAGAACGCGGCGATCTTGTATATGTGGATTTCGATGCGCAATCAGGACGTGAACAGGCTGGTATAAGACCTGCGATTGTCCTATCCCCTAAACAATTCAATCAAATCACAGGATTTACTGTTCTGTGCCCAATTACAAAAACCGTCAGGGGCTGGGGTTATGAAGTTGCGCTTCCTGACAGTTTAGCTGTGTCAGGAGTTATACTCACTGACAAAGTAAAAAGCGTAGATTGGAATACCAGAAAGTTAAAAATAAAAGGACAAGCTCCAGAAGAAATCGTTGAAGATTGCCTAGCTAAAATACATACATTTTTAGGGCAATAGAATATTTACGGAACAAAAAGAAACCAGTCTGACAAAAGTTATTTTTACTAAGCGCATGTAATCAAATTACAGATAGTCTAACAGCAGAAACACCACCAGAAGAATTAAGCGGGGGTGATTATCAAAAAGGTGTGGTAACTTATGTTGTTGATGGAGATACCTTCGATGTGAAACTGGAAAACGGAAAAACAGAGCGCATACGACCGATATTGGTCAATGCGCCAGAGATCTGCCATAAATCTAGTCCGTCGGCTTGTGAAGCTGAACCCTACGGTGACGAAGCTGCTGACTTTACGAAAGATTTACTGGAAGGAGAAACGGTTTATTTAGAACAAGACGTATCGGAGCGTGATCCGTACGACCGGCTACTCGCTTATGTATACCTGGAAAACGGCCAAATGTACCAGGAACTAATTTTATCAGAGGGACTGGTCGAGGTTTCGGTCTACGAACCGGACATCAAATACCAGTCACACCTTGAAAAAATAGAGCAAAAGATCAACAAGTCAACTACCCACCACTAAGTCTATAAGACTTGAAGTGGGGGCTTGTTAAAAGCCCTAGTTGTCTAGCCTAAGGCTTAACTGACTACGTTAGAATGTTGCATACCGTGGGATGATTCCCTAGTCCCACGCTCTATGGCGGCTCTGTAAACAGTTTCTATGGGAAGAAGCAGTCAACCGTAAGCCATCTCGCTTTGAGATGTTGCCAACACATTCTAACATTGGCGAAGGGAAACAAACTCTTATATGTAAGAGGGAATACGCTATGCTCGTATTCGTGATCAACAAGCATGGTGAGGCTCTGATGCCATGCAAACCAAGGAAAGCTAAACAGATAAAAGCAAGAATCATCAAGTATGAGCCGTTCACCATTTAATTGGCAATTCCTCCCCCACCTACCTGTCGGTTGAGGAGGGAGAATCCTTGACTAAGTTTCGTTAAAATTGAGTAATAATTCAGTAGATTGCACGACTTCACACGCCAAAATAACACAAATTCAAAAAATGTCCCTTTGTTCCTGGTTTTTTCGAGAAACTTATATATATAACACACACATGTACATATACTACTTTTTATAGTATTTTCTTAGAGAAAAGAAGGAACAAAGGAACATAATTGCGTGCCCCATTGGTACACTGGCATTCATCTGTTCCTTTCTGCTGTGAAAAACCAGGGACATTGGAGGGACATTTGAGCCAAATAAGGAACAAATAGGTGTAAATCACTTGCGTGTATGCAAAAAGACACATATGTTCGTGTGGTGAAAAAAGCGGTTTTTAAAGAAAAATTACTTGCATATATGCAAAAACGATTAAAAAAAGGAACATTTCGGGCGAAAAAGGAACATTTTGACCCCAAAAAGGAACAAAGCAGGAACAAAGTTTTTTCTGTGGCTTAAAAAAATCCCTCGCCTTTAGTTTAGTTTTCAAAACCTACTTTGGAATAACAAAAGAATATATGATAAAATATAAATAAATGAGGTGATAGAAATGAGTCACATCTTTGATCATAATCGCGAAATGTTACACAAATTAATTGATGACCTTCCAGAAGATAAATTACCAAAAGCTGCAGATTTGTTTGAAAAAATGATCGGCGAAGAAACCGTGAGCGATGAAGACAAAAAAGAATTGGAAATCGCACGAAAAGAAATTGAAAATGGAGAGTCTTATTCATTTGATGAAGTGTTTGGGGAGCTGGATTAGTAATGTACGATATTATTTTCTCCAAACAAGCTAAAAAATTTATTGATAAGCAAGATAAAGTCACCAAGAAAAGACTTAGAAATGCTATGCTGGAATTGTCTGAAAACCCCTATAGAGCAAAAGATGTTAAGAAGTTAAAAGGTGACAAGGCTTATAGAAAAAGAGTTGCTAACTTTAGAATTATTTTCGATATTATTGACCAGAAACTTGTGGTCAATGTATTGAAAGTTGATAATAGAGGACAGGTGTATAGAAAATAACACCCTTATAACCATATCTCATACTACACTCGGTATGGGATATTTTGATTGTCTGGCGAAATATTTTTGATAGTTATAGAGGGGAGATGATATATGTGTCGATTGGAAAAATGTTAGAAAAGAAAATACAAACCACCAATGTCTTTAAGGAAAAACAACAGAATCATGCTATCTACCTCAAAAAATTTGAACAAAATAATCGTATAGATGCGTATAAAAAAGATCAAGAAAATTGGAACAAATGAAGAGGGCAAGAAAAGCCACTGTATATTAAAATAAACCAAAAGGAGTGCTGCGGCGCTCTTTTTTTAATATGTTTTTTCTGTAAATTCGCGTGGCTAATTCCTGCGAATTTTGCTTGCATACATGCAAAAACAAAGCAGGAACAAAGTTTTTTTCTGTGGCAGACTTCCAAACCACTGCTTTAGCTGGAGCAATTGTGAGTCAAATATAGGTAAAAATTATCCCAAATAAGCTATTTTTTTACGCAAAACAGTAGAGTGCTGAGTATCTTGTTCCATATTAGAATTAGATTCTTTTTTAGGTGAATGAATAGTTTTATTTTCATAAAAAGAACACATGTTCCCATTATAGCATTTTTTCCACAAAAAAACTCTCCCTCTATATTTAGAGAAAGAGTTTTTTTAAAGGTGTTAGTCGGATTCGAACCGACGATATAGGTTTTTACAAAAAAATTACACCAATTGAATAAATTTTGATTTTTACGTTACTCATGACTCTTATATAAAGAGAGATTAATGAAAGGAGAAGTAACAGTATACGGTGTGAAGCGGTGTTCTTTTTGTCAGGAATAGTGGCATGGTTAGGCGAAAATAATTATCAATTTTAATTTAAAGATATAGATATTGAAAAAATAAGGGAGAACTAAAGGCGTATGAAATACAAGGAATACCATTTGTAACTATTAGAGATACAGAAAAAGAGTATATTGTGGAGGTTATAATTCTAAACAAATAAAAAAAATATTTTAGATAGTTAAGGGGTAAATTACTAAATTGTTTGGTATTGCAGTGATTACCGTTAGTGTCGTTGCCACATTAGTATTATTTTTACTGTTTATTTGATTTTCGAGTGCTATCTTTCTCTTTAATAAATAGGATTAAAATTTTGAATTAAAAAAAGGAGGGATTTTTATGTTATCACGTTATGGAGTTTATTTTAGATGGAATAAATTCTTATCTTCGTTACTTTTATCATAATTAATATGCGTGCGGGATGTTTTTAGAAATTTTAAATTAAACGCTCATTTTAATAGGAGGCGAAAGCAATGGCTGTTTTTAAAAAGAAAAATAACGACTATATAATTCTAATTGAAGATAATGAAGTTGTAGTTGATCCATAAAAGATCTCGGATTTTCAATTCTTAGCTATTATTAACCATTTAGAATAAAAAAAGAAGCTCATAAAAAGGAGGAGTTCAGCATGGATAAAATGGTATTAGAAGTGCAAAAGTGGCTAAACAAAACGTATAAGGGGAAAAACGGGTATACAACCATTCCAGAAAATGGGAAGACAGGCAATACAACAGTAAAAGCTCTTATCATTGGCTTACAAATAGAACTCGGAATAACAAAACCAGTACCATCATTTGGTCCGGAGACTGCTAGAAGATTCCCTGGTTTAGCGAGACAGGGAAAAGATGAAAAACCAAATAACCTAATTAAAATCCTACAAGGCGGATTCTGGTGTAAAGGTTATAATCCAGGTGGTTTCTCAGGTAATTTCTTTGAAGACACGGAGAAGGAAGTTAAAGATTTTGAAAGTGATGTTGGGATTGAACCAACTGGGTTTGTTGATTCGAAACTTATGAAAGCCATATTGAATACAGATGGGTTTGTATTAAATAATAGTTCAGGGAGGTCACATAATAGAGAAATACAACAATCGCTTAATAGAGAATATAGTCAGTATTTTGATTATATCCCAACAAATGGCGTGTATGAAAGAAAGACAAATAAAGCTTTAATATATGCTTTACAGCATGAAGAAGGAATTGGTCATATAGCAAATGGAAATTTTGGACCTGCGACTATCGACAATTGCCCTACATTAAAAAAGGGGGATGCTCCAGCCAACTTTACAAGAATTTTACAATGGGCGCTTGCGTGCAACATGCCTATATACGATACGCACCCTTATGATGGCGACTTTGATCATGACGTCGAATTAGCCGTAATAACATTTCAAGATTTTATGACTCTACCTGAAACTGGAATTGCTGATATGCCGACTATTAAGCAATTACTAACGAGCAATGGTTATACAGGTCGTCCAGCAATTGCTTGTGATGCATCTACAGTTATTGATTATAAAACCGTCAAAACGCTTCGGGATTATAACTATCAGATTATTGGTCGCTATTTAACAGGTAATGTGGCAACCGATGCGGGTCTTCGTTCGAAAGCAATGACTCATGAGGAACTAAGCATTCTCGCAATAAATGGTATACGTGTATTCCCTATATACCAAGATGGGGGCTACGAGCATGAATACTTTGTACAAGGCAGAGGTAGGGAGGATGCATGGAAAGCTATTAGAGCGGCGAATGAGCTTGGTTTCCCATCTGGTACAACGATTTATTTTGCTGTAGACTACGATGCTTATGGTTTTCAAGTAGAGAATAATATTATTCCTTATTTAGAAGAAGTGCGTTCTGTACTTGACATCGCCAAGGAAAAGGATTTACCAGAATACAAGTTAGGCGTTTATGGCTCTCGTAATACCTGCATACAAGCTCAAGGCGGCAAAGTGTCAGCAGATTACAGTTTTGTAGGAAACATGTCTACAGGTTATAGTGGCAACTTAGGCTTTCCAATGCCTCAAAATTGGTCTTTTAATCAATTTTATGAAACCACAATTGGTCTTGGGGGCCCTGGAATGCTCGGTATTGACAAAAATGATTATTCTGGCAGAGATCCAGGCGTAGCAGCCGTAAATCCTCCTGATACTTCGGAAGTTAGTAAAGAATATCGAGCAAAACACGATGCATTTATAGAGATAGGGAAAAATATACCGGGATTGCAAGAGTTCAACCCTGAACTATTTGCAACGAATATTAATTTTAGTTCAACTCATAGAGCATTTAGTATTGGCAATATTGTTACTGTTGATGTGGAATTCAGTGAGCAGTTAAATCCTCCTACAGAAGGAGGAACAACAACTACACTTCAAATCACGCCTGATGGGGTAAGCGGAAGCCTTGAGAGTCTGCTTGGAGAAAACATTGCGCAATTTACTCAAAATCGACTTGGGTTTTATGAAGATTTTATAGACAATATGGCAACTTCTATTGGTGCTGGTGCCATCCAAATGACTTTAAAGGGAACGGGAACTAGCGCAGAACTCAGAGTAACTGCTTTTAAAGAAGAAATCCCAGTAGACGGTGGAGGGAATGTTCAACTTGCTGTTACAGTGATCTTTACAGTCGATATGGATGTGATGACTCCTGTAATAGACGCGTTTACTTCAAAGGAGGCTAAAGTGGCCGGGGCGGTATTAGGTTTTATTTTTTTACTTGCTCTAGCTGTTAAATTAGGTGTTGTTGTAGTAGCTGGGTTGACTGTGGCTACTGTTGTCGCATTATTAATAGGAGATCAAGATGATATAGATGGCGGTCAGGCTTAATTAAAACTCTAATAAAAAATAGCCCCAACCAATATCGGGGGCTATTTTTTATTTATTGACTTTTCGTTTTATAAATTCTTGATACGCCTTCACTTCTTCAATATTCATATTTTCAGGTTCTTTCTTAATTGTAATTGCGTGTAAGTCAGTAAGATATAGGAAATAACGTTTCTCATCTTCTTTAAGCTGTTTCAACTCATCCCATCGGACTTTTTCAGTTAAATTTTTCGATTCTTTAGTGAACCCCTCATCGGATAAGTTTAATGTAAAGCCTCCTAACTTATTTTTGTGGTGTTTAAGAATACCTTTAGATCGACTAATTGTAGCATACTCGTAGGATTTCCATACTACAGGGGTAAGAATTAAACAGAGTATTAACCCGAACATATAATTATCTGTTGAAAGTCTGCTAAATGCGAGTATATATACCACAAAGAGAAAAAAAACTATTAGTTGCATTATTCTAGTTATCCTATGGAACTTAGTGGTCTTTATAGCATTTTTTTGTTGAGCAATTAAATCTTTATCGGTTATATTGAATTTTGCAATCAAATACGTACCCTCCCTTTTTCCTTTGAAAGTGCAATTAAGCCCTCAGATTTATAATTTTAACATAATATTTTCATGCAAAGAAAGTAAATTTTATATCATAATCCTAACCGACATCTTCGTGTCGGTTTTCAACAGTTGATATAATTTCCGAGATGTGGAGAGAAAAATTATACCTTGGCGACCTTCACCAAAACCCCTGTTTCAGTTTAACATGTTCATAGTTCGCCTTGTAAACACGATCTATTTCTTGGAGATGAATGATGTTCTCTATAAAGCGGTTCATCAATGCACGACTTGCTTTCCCATCAAAATGTTGATTGACTTTGGTTAAAATATTCTGATGCTTTTGAGAAAGTGACCAAACAGCGTAACTATGTTCTAAGGACAATTTTAGATAATCTACATTTTTCTCTAAATTCTGTTTCATTTTCTTCTCTAACGCTTCTTTCTGTGCATTGGTTTCTAAATAATCTTTCCACCAATCACTTATATTACCCATTACCACACCACCCCTTATTGACGTATTTGCAGCCATTGAGCAAGTATTTGATCCATTTGTTTAAAATCTTTACTCATTTTTTCCATGTTATAAGCTATTTCCCCCGTATCATGTTGGCTTTTTCGCAGTTTTTCCAGAAGATGTTCAAATTCATTTATATCAATTAATAATGGTGTACCATCACTTTCAACATCAACTAGTTCACGAAAAATTTCATCGACATGAGCAGTGTTTAATTTATCATATTTTCCTGAACCAACCATATTTCTGTATGTATTTCTTAAATCTTTCATTGTAGCTAGATGGTCGTCAAGCAATCTGGTTAGCGCAATTTTAGTGGATGTGATTAATTCTTCGCTCTCTTCCATCTCCATGGCTAATTGATGCATAAGCTCTGTTTGAATACGGATATGAAAATCGTGAACGCCACTATTTTTCAATTCCAGAGGAGAGGATTGTAACTGCCCTTTAATTTTTTCACCATATAATAAGTTGGGAAGGAAATATCCTTCTTCATTATACATATCCTCGCTACGTTAATATCTATTTTACAGTAGGTAAATCATTACATATTATGTAATATGTAATATTATATCCTTTATTTAGTAAATACCATCTGAATATCGCTCGCAAAGACCACATTGTCAAACCCGCGACGCAGATAGTACCGATATCGCTCCTTATGCTCAAGCAGGGTCTTCAAGGCAATCGGCACTTCTTGCTTGAGTGCATCTTCGTACTCAGCAATCGTCGCCTTTGTCATTCCACCAAGGAGTGTGTAATCCGCACTCTCAAACTGATTGAACGCGCGATCTGCAATCATCCGATCCACGGATCCACGCTATTGTAAATATGGAAAACGCGCACTCCATTGTCGTATAACTGGTCAAATCGATCTCGGACATACTGCTTAATCCCAGGAGCCACTTGTTCTGCACCATGTAAAATGACCACATCCCCTTGAGAGAGGTTACCAACAGCAAATCTGATAGCATTTGACAAACTGTGTCATCATAACTCCACGACTTCGCTTCAGTAGTGAGCTGAAATCGTATACCACCCGGCTTGAAGTGACAGCACGGTCAATTTTCGAAGAGGTTGTCGTGTTAAACAAATCTCCATTGGAGTCCATCATGTCAAGGAATGCGCTGTCCGCAGAAAACCAAAGGCGTTCATAACCTCCGGATCTTTGTTGCGGGCTTGCACTTGAGCTTGGTATTCCATGCCAAGATATGCTTGAAACTCCGGAAGACGGGGGACCTCCGGCGAGCTATCATGAAATGCAAGTGACAGATGAGAAAGTCGTCACGATTCCGCCTAACACGTTTATGTTAGGAACAACATTAGAGCAAATTCGTTTACCAAACGATTTAACAGCCTTTGTTGAAGGGAGAAGTTCTATCGGCAGATTTGGTGTCTTTATTCAAAATACTGGATGGATCGATCCGGGCTTCTCTGGGCAGATCACTTTGGAATTATTTAATGCAAATCGAGTCCCTGTTCAATTGAAGGTTGGTATGCGAGTTTGCCAACTGGTAATAGTGCAAGTTGATCAAGCTACAGAAGGGTATAGTGGAAAGTATTTATTTCAAGAAGGCGCTACACCTAGTCGGGCATATATGGATCATGATAGAGGAGGGAAGATCAATGAGTAAAAAAATACCAGTAACCGTTTTAAGTGGTTTTTTGGGAGCAGGTAAAACATCTCTGCTCAATCATCTTCTTGAAAATCAGAAAGGGTTAAAAATAGCCATTATTGTTAACGATATGAGTGAAATTAATGTTGACGCATTTCAATCCACGCACCTATATAAGGTGCGACAGCGATTTTTTCCTAAAAGTTTACAAAAAACATTAAAAAATGACCCATTAAAAAGAAAAATATTATAAACCAATGTTAATACCATATATTTTATTCCAAATATTAACAAAAAACAATGAAATAATGGTGCGAATCCCCCTGTGTTTTTATGTGCACTTCAGGTTCGCACCAAAACAATCAAATAATTTTAACCAAATAGTTAGTTTTAAACTCTGTAACCTCGCACCGATCCCTACAACTCATTAATAAATTTCCACAGCTTCGTCAGTTTTTCCACATTTTCAACAGGATTCTCACTTAATTCACTTAGTAGTTGTTGCTCTTTCATTTGTTTGACGGTTTGCAATTCTGGCTCCGTTAATGTGAAATCATCTTTTATAGTAAAATTTATGGGGTGTTTGGGTTGATCAATCAGACCTAGTAAATAATCTGTGGAGACGTCGAACAGCTTTGCTAGTGTTCTGATAGTTTCAATAGATGGTTCGTTTTTTCCTTGTTCGTAGTAGCCATACGCACTAGTAGTAATGTTTAATTTTTCGGCAATATCTTTTTGCCCGAATCCGTTTTCAACTCGTACATCTGTTAAACGTTCACTAAAGCTGTACATGTCCTACCCCCTTTTTATGGTGTTTTAACAGAATTATACAATTAGAAATTGGGTATTTTTCTTTTGACAATTAAAAATTGGAAAAAGACATATGTTACAACGTGGGATTGTTGTAAAAGATAATATTCAAAACTTCTGTTGATGGAGAACTATGCCATAATTTCATACATTGTGGTGACAAAATGGTATGGCTTCATGAAGTAGTATTTAGCTGAAGGTGTTTATAAATTGGAGAATTAAACAATGTTGCACGTAATTTACAAGTCCATTATTTCTTGCTTATCCACTGTTCATTTCCTTTGTTAAAAATGTCCAAAAACGAACAAGTTTGTCTACATTTACGGTTGGATTATCTTCCATTTCAGCTAAAAGCTGTTTTTCTTTCATTTGTTTAACAACAGTCAATTCAGATTCAGTTAGAGAAAAATGCTCTGTTATAAAAAAGTTAATTTGATGTGTTGGAGTATCAATAGTACCAACCAGATAATCTGTGGAAACGTTATATATTGTTGCTATTTTTTTCAAGGTGTTAATGGAAGGTTCGTTTTTTCCTTGCTCATAGTATCCATAAGCACTTGCGGTCATATTTAACATTGCGGCTATTTCTTTTTGACTGTAACCAGCTTCTACTCTTAAGTCTATTAATCGTTCACTAAAGCTACACATATTTTCACCTCCTAAAAAATGCTTTAAAAAAATTATACAAGCTAAAATTGTTTGACTTGATTTAATCAATTAAAAATTGTAGTATAATACCTATAACAATAAAAAGTTGTGGAAGGGTGTGGCTAAAGAAAAATCCATAGATAAGTCTATTTTAGAAAAATCTTATTAAAATGATCAAGATAATTTAGTGACGATGAGAATTTGAACGCCAAAATATCTATGAACTATTATGCAAACGCTTTTTTAAAAGGGAGTGATGGGAGTTATGAGAAAGAAAAGTGTATTAGTCAATTTATTTTTAGTTTTGATAACGTTAACATCTTGTAAACAGGCGAGTGGAAGTGCAGTAGAAGAGACTGAGAAAACAATACTAGCTGGTATTGGGTACAATAATCAGCACTCTCAATATAAAGGTTTAGAAAGATTTAAAGAAATTGTTGAGAAAAAATCTAAAGGAGCACTTAATGTAAAAATATTTCACAGTGGACAACTTGGTGACGATCGTTCCATGATAGAATCTTTACAATTAGGAGTTTTACAAGTAACCATTCCTTCAACAGCGCCATTAGCTAACTTTATTTCAGAGTTTTTAATATTCGATTATCCATTTTTATTTCCAAATGAAGAAGTTGCAGATGAAGTTTTGGACGGAGAAATGGGTAAAAGATTACTAGATCTATTACCACAACAAAATTTAATAGGCTTGGCTTATTGGGAGAATGGTTTTAGAGATTTAACTAATTCAACACGTCCTGTAAGTTCAATGCAAGATCTAAAAGGGTTAAAAGTAAGAACTATGGAAAGCGAACTTCATTTATCGGCATTTAGAAAGTTAGGTGCGAATCCAACTCCGATGGCGTTTGGCGAACTCTTTACTGCAATGCAACAAGGGACCGTAGATGGTCAGGAAAATCCAATTTCCACTATTTATCTTGAAGGATTTTATGAAGTGCAAAAATATATTTCAAATACACATCACGTATATACTCCTTTTATATTTTTAATGAGCAAACCTTTCTACGAGTCTTTAAATGAAAAAGAACAAAAAGTTGTTTCTGAAGCAGCCAGAGAAGCTGGAAAATATCAGCGAAAATTAAATAGAAAAGATACGGAAAATTATTTGCAAAAGTTAAAAGATAACGGAATGGAATACACGGAAATTACAGAATCTTCTCGAAAGGAGATGAAAAAAACTATTGAACCTTTATTAGAACAGTACACAAAAGAGATTGGTACAGATATGGTTAGTGATGTTTATAATGCCATTGAAAATGCTCAGTCACCTTAGTAACAAAATCATAATTAGAAAATAGAGAGGTGTTTGTATTGAAAGTAATAAGATGTTTGGACAAGCACATAGAAGAATATCTATTAGTAATTCTGTCCGCAACAATGGTTTTAGTTATATTTTTGCAAGTAGTAATGAGGTATGTTCTAGGAAGTTCATTATCTTGGTCTGAAGAACTTGCACGTTATTGCTTTATCTGGTCAGTATATATTGGAATTAGTTATGGTGTGAAAAGAAAGCGACACATATCAGTGGATGTACTACTAGTTATGCTAAAAGAAAGAGGACGACTTATTTTAACAATTTTAACGAATTGTTTATTTATTATATTTGCTACAATTATAATATACTACGGCGCTGATATTACAATTAGATTACTATCTTGGGGACAAGATTCACCAGCTCTACAAATACCTATGGGAGTTGTTTATCTAGCTGCGCCAGTAGGATTAGGATTATGTATTATCAGATTAATGCAGGATATATTATTTACAGCTGAAAAGTTAAAAAATAAAATAACCTAGAGAAAAAAGGGAGGGATGGGCTTGACAGCGACCATACTATTCACAAGCTTTGCTTTGTTTTTATTATTAAGTGTGCCTATAGGCATATCCATTGGGCTTTCTACTCTTGTAACCATTGCCTTAATAGATATATTACCAGTGTCTTTTTTGGCAAAGGAATTTGTTACATCTGTAGATTCATTTCCTTTAATGGCTGTACCTTTTTTTATTTTAGCAGGAGAGATTATGGGAAAGGGAGGGATTTCCCATCGTTTGGTAAATGTTGCAACCTCAATAGTAGGTAACAAAACAGGGGGCTTGGCAATTGCCGGAATTATTACTAGTTTATTTTTTGCAGCCATTTCTGGATCGGGACCTGCAACTGTAGCAGCTGTAGGAGGAATGATGATTCCAGCTATGGTTGATCATGGATATGACAAACGATTTGCAACAGCTGTCATAGCTTCCGCCGGAGCGCTTGGAGTCATTATTCCACCAAGTATTCCAATGGTTATCTATGGAGTTATTGGCTCAGCTTCTATTGGGGATTTGTTTATTAGCGGGGTTATACCAGGTGTGTTAGTAGCATTTGGCTTAATGGTTTGGTCTTATATATATGCTAAAAAGATGGGCTATACAGGTACAGATGAGAAAATGTCGATAAAGAAAATTGGAGAATCTTTATACGATGCAAAATGGGCACTTCTTATTCCCATTATAATACTAGGTGGTATTTATGGTGGAATTTTCACCCCAACCGAAGCTGCAGTGGTAGCGGTTGTTTATAGCTTCATGGCAGGGATATTTTTATACCGAGAAATTAAGCTACAAGATTTGCCAAGGTTATTCGCTGATGGCGCTTTAACTACAGCAACTATTTTAATTATTGTTGGAGCGGCAACTGCATTTGGGCGTTTATTAACTATTGAAGAGATTCCCACCCAAGTTGCAGATATAATGTTATCTATTACAGATGAGCGTATCATTCTTGTGTTTTTAATAATCACTCTATTGTTAATTGTGGGATGTTTCATGGATACTTTAGCTGCGATTATTATTTTGACCCCAATTTTATTACCAATTGCAATTAATTTAAATTTTGATCCTATTCATTTCGGAATTATCATGGTAACTAGCCTAGCAATTGGTTTTATTACTCCACCACTAGGAGTTAATTTATTTGTTAGCTCAGGTATTTCTGGTTTGTCTATTTCTGTATTATCTAGAGCAATTGTACCGTTTTTTATTGCAATGGTTATTACTTTGCTAATTATAACATTTATACCTCAATTGTCTTTGATATTAATTAATTAATTATGGGAGAGATGTTCATGAAAAGATTTAAAGTATTAATTAGCGATTATGAATTTAAAAGTATAACAATTGAGAAAGAAGTATTGCATAGTGCTGGAGCAGAAATAATAACTGCACAATGTAAGACGGAAGATGAAGTGATTTCAGCCGGTAAAGGTGTCCATGCAATTATTAATCAATATGCTCCAATTACCAGAAAAGTAATGGAGAGTTTGCCAAATTTGAAAGTCATTGCTCGATATGGTGTCGGAGTAAATACAATAGATTTGGAGGCAGCTACTAAACACGGTATATATGTGACCAATGTTACAGATTATTGTATGGAAGAGGTGGCTGATCATACTTTCAGCTTGCTTTTAGCATGTGCTAGAAAAATCGTTCAATTAAATAAAGCAGTAAAAAATGATGTATGGGATTATAAAGTTGGTATGCCGATCTATCGCTTAAAAGGTCGTATTCTAGGGCTTGTAGGTTTTGGGAGTATCCCCCAAAACTTAGCTAAAAAAGCTATATCTTTTGGTTTAAAACTTGTTATTTACGATCCATTTATTTCAAAGTCGCTAGCTGATAAGTATAAAGCAGAGGTAGTTAGTTTAAATGAACTAATGAAAATATCTGATTTTATTTCTGTTCATACTCCACTTACGAATGAAACAAAGGGATTGATAGGTAAGGAGCAATTCAATCATGCCAAAAAAGAAGCATTTATGATTAACACTTCTCGAGGGGAAGTAGTAGATGAAGAGGCATTAATACATGCGTTGAGAAAGAACCAGATTGGTGGTGCAGCGCTTGATGTTGTTTCGCAAGAGCCAATTAGGCATAATCACCCATTATTAAAAATGGAGAACGTTATATTAACCCCGCATGTAGCTTGGTATTCAGAAGAATCACAAATTGAACTTCAAAGAAAAACAGCAGAAAACGTTGTTGATGTATTAAAAGGAAGTTCTCCAAAGTATCTTGTGAATAAAATTTAAAATAAAACGTATAGTTAAATTATTGTTAATATTTAGTTAATTTTTATGAGAGTTAAGATCATATATTTAATTGGGTATTTGACATTGTATTTTATAAATGATTAAAGAGTAGAGAAAACATATGATTTATTCAAGAGCTACTTTAATCTTCATGACGCGTATAAAAAGCAGTATTCCCAGAATTTATCACAGTACCTTTAGAATGGATGGTGAATTAGTATGCCAGTGAAATTTAAAGGGGTTATACCTCCTGTATCGATCATGTTTGATCAGCAAGGTAAGTTTGATCCGGGGAGTATGGAGAAGGTTATTGACTTTTTAATTGATAGTAATGTAGATGGTTTATTTTTCCTTGGGAGTGGTGGAGAATTTACACAACTATCGTCTACTGAGCGAAAAGAAATAGCTGAATTTGTAATCCAATATGTGGACAAGCGTCTTCCAATTTTAATTGGAACTGGAAGTACAAATACACGAGAAGTAATTGAACTCAGTCGCCATGCATTTAATCAAAATGCAGATGGAGTGGTTGTTATTAATCCTTACTACTGGGAATTATCAGAAGAGAATCTTTATCTCCATTACCATGAGATAGCAAATGCTGTAGAAGGGCCAATTCTACTTTATAATTTTCCAGCTTTGACGGGACAAAGTATACCGCCTCATGTGGTTCTTCGTCTTGTAAAAAAGCACGAGCATATTGTCGGTATCAAGGAAACTATTGATAGCACGGCACATATCCGGGACATGATTACAACAGTAAAAGCAGAATACCCTGATTTTTCCGTGTTAGCAGGGTTTGATGATCATTTGTTTAATACGTTAGCTCTTGGAGGGGATGGCGCTATTTCTGCAAGTGTAAACTTTGCACCACAGCTTTCAGTTGATCTCTATCAAGCTTTTCGAACGGGAAATTATAAAACAGCAATGGAGCTACATCAGAAGTTAGCTCAAATACCCACACTATATCAATTAGAAATTCCATTTATCAGTGTGATAAAAGAGGCAACCAAAATGTGCAGTTTGGACATTCCGACCTATGTGCAGCCACCTGCTAGAATGGTTAGTGAAAAGAAACGAGAGCAGATAAGAAACGTTTTACGACAAATTGGTTTAATCGAGAAGAGGTGAATGGTTTGGATGTTATAACTATAGGGGAAACAATGGTTCTATTTGATCCAGTATTTGATGGCCCCATTCGTTATGTTGATACATTCCGTAAACGAATTGGTGGAGCAGAATCTAATGTAGCAATTGGCTTAGCACGTCTAAATAAAAAAGTCGGTTGGATCAGTCAGCTTGGTGAAGATGCATTAGGGGATTATGTGCAAGCATTTATCCGGAGAATGTAGATACATCACGTGTGGTCAGGACTAACAAGGCACAAACAGGAGTGTATGTTAAAGAGCGAGTTCGTGAGGGACATGCAAGCGTTTATTATTATCGTAAAGGGTCAGCCGCTAGTCTGCTAACGATGGAAAATATAGATTGGGAATATATCAAACAAGCGAAAATTATTCATATTACTGGTATTACACCACTATTAAGTGAAAGTTGCTGGGAAGTTAGCAAACAGCTTTTCAGCTTTGCAAAACAAAATGGTATCATGACCAGCTTTGATCCTAATATCCGAAAAAAGCTATGGGACAATCCAGTAATTGCCAAAGAACGTCTACTCTACTTGGCAGAACAGAGTGATATCTTGTTATCAGGCTTAAATGAGGCAGTGACACTATTGAATACAGATGATATTAATGAAATACTAGCCTATTTTCGCCATAAAAATGTAGGTTCTGTTGTATTGAAAGATGATGCTAATGGGGTGCATTATGCTACTGATGGAGGCGAAGGAGGGTTTATTCCAAGTTACAAGGTGGAGCGTGTCGTTGATCCAGTTGGTGCAGGTGACGGCTTTGCGGCTGGTGTGTTAGCAGCTTTATTAGATAAACAGCCATTAGAGGAGGCTGTACGTCTTGGAGCTGTAATTGGTGCAATGGTAGTTTCTACGTATGGCGATGTCGAGGGCTTACCTGATAAGCAGACTATTGAACAATTCATGTATGGCAAGCATGATGTAATTCGGTAATATACACCATCAAGCAGATAGGTATAATGGTATTTAATCAATAATAAAATCAGGCATCATTGCGGTCGTACGAAAGATAAACCCAACGAAGACATTATATGTTATTCGATTCATTGGTAAAAGGGGGGATTACAGGCGTTGAAATTACAAAAGAAAAATAAATGGCGAGAACTGACTGATTTAGCAAAGCAATTTGTAGAGATAGTGCAATATGCACGTGGTTATGAATAAATAATTAATGTTTACAAAGTGTAAAATAGAAACCGGAGACATAAGTAATATATGAACTCTTTATTTGTCATTTAGTACTGCTAACATAAAGATGGTGGTAGCTATAAAACTAACTCCCACCATCTCGTTTTCTTCTTGAAGCAAGTATGATAGAAGACAAAATAGTAGTTAGAATGAAGACGAGTTTGTAAAAAATTTGCCTATAAGGCGGATACTAGTAACATGCCTTTATGTAGGGCTAAGTCAGATTGACCATTGGACAGTGCGGTCTGTGATTCTTTACTGACAACAATTGAACTGCCTTGTTTAATTGGATGTTGTCTTTTTACATACATAGTAAGAAAAGTTAATTCTAAAACTCAGTTTCTACTACTTCTTCACTCTTCATATAGTCATCTTCGTCAGCTCCATAATAGCTATCCTCTTGATCAATAATCCATTCCTCTTTATCACTGATGTACTCTAGTTTAATCTCTTGATGCTCATATTCTTCCGTTGGTTCCTCATCTTTGTTAAAAAAGTATCTTTCTACATACGTTCTATGTAATTCAATAGGAATAGTTACATAATGTCTTCCGCCTTCCCCTTCTTCATAGAGAGCCTTTGAATAATCAATCCTTGTACCCAAAACTTGTCCAGCGTAAGTTCTTTCTTGCTCTTTTGCTTGTATGATTTCTTTAGAAAGTGACTTTTTAAAGGAATTAGATAAATTCTTTAAATGTTTATCATCTAAGTTAACCAATGCTGTCATTTTATCTTTTTGGTAATTATTTATTAGTTCTGTTACTTTCTTTTGTGCTTTTTTATCTTGTAATATTTTGGGAGATAAATCATAGCTTTTAGTATCTGATGTTATTTTAACTTCTTCGCTCTTAATTTTTCCCCAAGGCATTTTTGCTACTCCTTGTAAAGAAATTCCTTCTGATATTGGACCAAAGTTATGATCTAGTAAAGTAGAACCGAAAAGGCTTTCGTCATTCATCTCTCCACCATCTAATTCTGAAATATTCACGTTAGCGTCTTTTCCATTTATGAATAGCTTCGTGTCTGGTATATGAGAGGCAATACCGATATATTTTCCTTCCAAGCCTAATTCAACAGCTTGATTAAAATCACTTACTCCTGATACATAAAACTCGCCTTTATTTTTTACATCTGCATAAGGATATTCGGCTGCTGCTTCAAAGCTGTATTCCCCAGGACCGAAAAGACCTAATTTTAGCGTATCATTTTTATTTGCATCTATGTTTAATTCTTTCTCGTCGTCTATTTTGACGGATAGCTTTTCTACGCCGTCTAAAAGTCCTTCTTCAGCGGTTACTGCATATGTTCTTACCTTTAATTGCTCATCTTTATTAAAATAAAGCATTCCTTCTTCATTAATGAGGGGATTATCTTCTTTCAATGCCATTGCTTGTTGTTGGAGTAATTCTAATTGCACTGCATAATCTTCGCGATTATCATGAAAGTCTTCAATCATACTTTGTGCCTGTTTCTCTGTCCAGTAAACATCATCATCCTTATCCACTAATTCATAAAAAGTAATGTAATCACGATCCTCTACTGCCTGTTTTAATTCTTCTAATGTCTTTTCTGGCGACTGGGTACATCCTGATAGTACAAGTACTAAAGTAAATAAAAATAATAAAAAAGCTGATTTCATAAGTATATGTTGCTTCATATGTACTCTCCCCTATGGTGAAGTTAAATATTTTTAGAACTATAGAATTAGTCCAAAAGTCCCTTTTTTTCATACAATGTTAAGTTAACCAAAGGTAAAAGGTGTTGTCAAGCCGATTTCTGTTAATTTTTGTATTTTATCCCGTATATAAGGTGCTATAAGACTCCTACTTCAGGAGTTGGATAATCTGTACAGCAACAAGTCTAAGTAGAAGGTAACAGCACCTAAACGCACTGTTTCGTATAAGGCTTTTAGGTCATAACTTTGGGCTACTAACAATCAGTTGGGGATAAATGAAAACCTCTACTGATTAAAGATTCACTTTATGCCTAGGAAGCAGAAATAAAGGAAATAATTTCTAAGTTAAAAGTACCTCATGCATATTTATTTAGTTATAAATATGCATGTGAAATTAGGAAAATAGCCACGTTGTGGATGGATAATTTTAGCATTAAGATGAATATATAGAATAAAATGGCTAAACTGTGCGTGTTACAGAGCTAACTGGAATTAATATCTTCATTTTATGGGGGAATTAAGGAGATAAACGAAGGAATCCAACTGTAATTCAAAAGTCCGAATCATATTTATTTACATTCGGAAGGGGAAAAAGTAGAGAAAGTACTTACGAAGTGAAGATTCACTTATAAGAGGGAAAAATAACATGAAGAATGCAAATAGAAAAATGGGGACTTCCATAGCTCAACAGCTATGAAAGTATAACAATTCAAAGGAGAAAACAAGCATCTATTTTACTAGAGTGCGGGTTCTTAGGAAGCAATACCCACTGAATTACGTTTCATTGTTAGGGTAACAAGTAGTTTATTCCAGAATAGGAAAGGGAGATGCGGATCTTTATGACGGAACGTATGCAAAAACAATTAGTAAGTCTCGCTTTAAAGAAAGTAGATCAATTGATCCAATCATACAGCACTGATTTGGACTTGCAAGTCGGTCAGAACGTACGAGAATTTTTTCAGTTGTGCTTGCGTGAAGAGAAGATGCTATATGACATATTTTCAACCCTCAAGAGAAAGCAAACTAACGCTGACATAGAGTGGAATCATGGGATTGTTTCAGTTAACCAAAAAGAAGGTTATTGCACTATTACGTATGTAAATAAGCAGTTTTCATTGCAGCACGATAGGTTATTCGAGCTTTTAGCGAATACGATCGAAATTATGAGGGAAGTCCTGCCACTTGGAACGATTGTGGAGCTTGATCCAACCTATTTTAAACCAGATAAAAACAATACTTCTCCATCTAAAGTGGTGATTACGGGGCGCTTTGTCAGTCCAAAAAATTATCAAAGTTATTTTCCTTATGTTGGTATTCTATATCCAGTTGGTGAGATCAAAGCGGGTGCGAAAATTAATTTTACCGCACCACTCATAAAAAGAGTGATTCATCGTGGGTATCAGGATGAGATGGAGGAAGCGTTTGTATTCTTAATGAAACAGGAATTTATTGTTGAAAAAGATCTGAACTCGATTGAATTTTCCGAGCATGATATGTCTAAATTACAGCAGGAGATGGATATGGAACTAAAAGTGGGGGATGTATGATGGCGTTATATGATCGTGATTTTTGCCGTGGCTTGTTGTACGGGGGCTGGGATTCTGGGATTATTAACAATTTGAAAGATGCACGTAAGGAAATCAAGCAAAATTTTACTGATATGGATTTAGAAAATGCGTCTGTACAGGAGCATATGGGGACGATTGTGGATGAGATGGTAAATGAACTTAATCAATTAATTGCCGAAATAGAATCCATTCATTTTCGCTAGTTTTTTGATAATGGGAGGGGTTTTGTGGTATCTGGACAAAAAATTAAAGTGGATTTTATAGAACTGCAAAAAATCATTGATGATTTACGAGCAGCAATTGATGATTTTGAGGGCTATACAACAGATTTTCGCTCTAACACGAGGGATCGGCTTAAATCATTTCAATCGGATTTTATTTCTAAGATGGATGGTTTACTGGATAACATGAATAATGATGTGAATCAGGATTTGAGCAAACAAATGGAAGAAATCTATCAAGCCGGAGTAGCTTTACTCAAAGGAATGAAAGAAGTGGACGAAGAACTTGGGGCTGCTATTGGCGGTGATGGCTCGTGAAGCGTGACTTACAAATTAATTATGGGGTTTTGGATGATATTATTGGCGAACTTCGGACATATAAGCGTGCTTTAGAAAAAATGGACCATTCACTGGATAAGGTGAATACCTTTATTCGAACAAATGACGGAAAAAGTGTTGAAGCATGGGACCAAAATATTCACACTTCTAAAGAAAAAATCGCTGATTACGAAATACAAATTGATGACTTATTATCGCTATTTGAAAATTACGTAACAGACACTACTAGGTATATTTTACCATTATCAAGACATGCCATGATGCGTGTGGATCGTAAATCTGAAGCAAATCGATAGTGGAATTACAACAAATGTTTTCAAAGCATTAAACAAAAGCTACCAGCAACCTGCTTCTTTTTTCGGTTTGTTTGATGACCCAACGGATGCGGAAAAAGAAGCAAGTGAGATCAACCGGCGACATATGGAAAGAATCCAAACAAGTATTGAATCAACCAGAAAAAAGCTGCAAAACAATATGGACGAGTTATGGGATCTATATAATTCCAAGGTGAAAAGATTTGAAAATGCCGATGATGCATACAATAATAAGGCTGGAAATGTAAAATATAAGGGCTGATTAAAATATGCTTGTGATATTTAAAGTAAAAAATTTTAATTGAAAATGGTGATTGGACTGTAAACGGTTGTTGCTGGATGATCCATTTTTTTAGAGATGAAGGAATTAGCGGTGCCAAACTGAATGAAGAAGCATTTGAAGTAGACAGGGTTGGCTTACAGGAAATTGAGCCACCATTATCCAAGCTATAAAAAGTTCTTCTCGGGAAGTGGATGGAAAAACAGCTGTATCCGTTGTTGTATATTTTCACCAAATGGACATTTCACCTTTCTTCAGTTTTAGACTCAAAATCACAGAAATTTGCTAACCGAATATTCTTATTTTATTTAGGTGAAAAATTGGCGTATACAAAAACACCACATGTCACAAACACTGATGTGACAATGGTTAAAGCAGTTATCCGATACTTCCCTCCAACTTGAAACTGATAATTCTTAAAAATCAACTTATATCAATACATTGGTTTGATAATATTCTTATTGAAACACTCGTCACCTCAAATCAAATGAGCCTTGAGGGGCACAAAAGGGGCACGTAAAGAATAACCCCCTCTTCATATTTACCAAGGACACTCACTTTGTTAAAAATTAATTAATATTTTCATTATACACATGCTGACATACTACCTTAAAATAACTAAAATATATTATCTTTTATCAGTATATGAAGAACGTATCTCGTTCTCTTTAATTAATGTTATCATACACCTCTTTCGCCTTTTTAAATACGTCTTCTTCTCTAGAATAATACGGATACTCTAAAAAATCTTCTTCGAAAGGGGAAAAGCGACTAGCAATGTCTTCTAATTCACAAAACAGTAAATATTCTTTTTCATTTAAAACATCGTAATTTATTTCTTGACTAAAAAAAATAGTGAAATGATTTGCAAATGTTTCTGTATTAATTTTCTTTTCTAAATAACTTTTTACTAGATTCAAGAGTTTTTTTCTTTCACCCATCTATGCAATTCTCCTTTTATTTCTTTATTTTCTTTAATGGTTCTATTGCACTTCTTGTATAATGAAAATGATTGATTTTATTTGTTTTTTTATTATATATTACCACTAGTGTCGCATTAAAATATTCATATGCGATATAAAATACAGAATTTTCTTAAACACTTTGTTTCCATAAAAAAATCCTTTATAATGTTTGGCGGTAGTAACCTATCCAGATCCAATATAAAGGACAAACACCATGGATAAGTCTACACGAAAAACATCATTTAAACAATGGTTATCACCTATAAATCAAACATTATTTAATGAACAGGTGAAAAAGTATCAACTAAATCACTATACTAAAAAGCTACATATGGATTCATTTATGTCATTGCTTCTGTATGCTCAACTTCATGAAACGGAAAGCTTACGAGCGCTTAGCGATGCTGTTTTCTCGGATGAACTACAACAGGCTACAGAGTTAGATTCCATCAGTTTCTCACAATTAGGAAGAAGATTGAATCACGTTCCGACTGCTTTTTTTCAAACGATTTTTCTGGATTTAGTCTCTGATATCCATAAGAAAACAGATTTCCAAAATCGTAGAAGAATAACAACACCATTAAAAATCATTGATTCTAGTACATTACCACTTAATTTAACGAACCATAAATGGGCTAAATTTCGCAAAACAAAGTCAGGTGTCAAACTTCATTTACGACTCGTATTTATGGAAAAAGGCCTTTCTTATTCGGATCAAGCGGTCATCACAAATGCGATTGAGCACGACCGCGGACAATTAGAAGTTTTGGTTGATGACAAAGCATGCATGTACGTTTTTGATCGTGGTTACTTAGATTATGAACGTTTCGATCGTATGACAGATGAGGGGTATTTCTTTGTTTCTCGTCTGCGAAAGAACGCTGTAGTACGAGTATTTGAAACCTTTCCACTACAAGTAAATTCAAACGTAGTGTCAGATGAAATGATTTTGAGTTTTATCCCGACATAGAAATCTATGAATTTGAGAACAACAAACTAATATTTTTTGAAGGCAGCGAATCAGCTTTAATGTCAATAGAATTGAATGATTTACTAGCTGATTAAAGAACGATAATAAAACATACCTTGAATGGTTTTACGCCTTTCAAGGTTTTTACTTTTATTTATTAAATTAACTGATATTTAAGTGAGACAAAAAGAAAGTAACTTGTTTGAGAATCGAGAGTTCATAAGGTAGTACCATCAAGGCATTATGTATTAATACTTGGTTTGTGAAAATAATACGATAATGAGACGAGATGACCATTTTACAAAGTAGGAGGAGGACTTATGACAGGGCATTGGCAACAAACGAACGAGATCGTACAAGCTCGTGGCGATAAGCAATGGGTAAAATAAAAAGCGTAAGTATTGTTTGAGGCTAATAAAATTTTAGGTTGTATTTTCATTAGAGACGTTCGTGGTCGTATAATACTAGGTTCTCGTTTAAAAAGCGTTACATAAATTGTGATTTTTGTAACGGGAGGCGAAAAGTTGAACGCTGTTAGATATAACGAGTTTTGATCAAAGGCAAAATTTTATATGATTGATAGGTTTTTATGTATTTTAAAAGTAACCGGGGAAAGAGACGATGAGTATTATGATATAGGAGTAGTTAGAACACAATTAGACGAAAGAATTGTTTTTGATGAAAATTTAGTTGGTACTGAACTGCTACCAATAGCTGTTTTATTTGCAGGTGACTTTGTTTGCTTAGACTATCGTAACGATGTTGAAGAGCCTGTTGTATGCGTTTGGAATCATGAAGAGTCTGCAGATTTAAATCCTGTAACATATATTATAAGCAATAGCTTTGAAAAATTTCTAAATATGTTAACAGAATAGATACTTGTTGATAGTAACAAAACCTTGACCCAATGCTTGTAAATCAGTCAAACATATTTATTAACCAAAAGCACTTGATTGTCTCATAGGCAACAGGTGTTTTTGGTTTTTTTGTGAGAAACTTTGGACAACATAAAAAATGCTAATGAAAATTCATAACTCATGATGGTTATATCATCAAGGCGTTCTGCTTTAATACTTGGTTTGTGAAAACAATATGATAAATAGGCGAGGTGACATTTTACATGACAGGGGTAGTATGACATGGAATAGCTTACAAACTAACGAGGATAACAAAGCTCGTGGCGATAAACAATGGGTAACGTATAAGGATGTTCATATACTGCTATGGGCTGTGAATCACTTCTAGGTTTACCTGAAAGGTGCAGCTGGACAATTTGTTCTTTAAATTCTTTTGAGAATGTCTTTCTTTCTCTTTTGGTCATAATTAACTCTCCTCCGACTTATTATTGAATCAAGATTTATATGACCTTAATGAATCTGTTCAACTAAGTGTAACCTATCCAGAAATAGCTGAACGAATTTTAACCATTCAAGAAAAACCGCTTGCTTGCCATTTTAAAAGAATATATGGAAATAGCTACTATTAAAGAAGCTATCGGAAAAGATCAGCCAGTGTAATAGCGGATCACTTAGCTAAAGATTTCCAGAAACGGCTGATAGCTACCAGGATTTGATTAAAACAGCAGATGATGATTCTAGATCAATTTAACAAGCAATTTATTTATTAGAATAGAGAAAAAATTGTATCAGTAGGGCTTTTCTTCATCCCCTCAGATAGAAATAGAGCAAAGACTAAAAACTCGGGCGTCCTTGAAAAAGAAGACCTCTTTTTCTGCGGATGATTAAGAGGTCTTCCTTATTTTGGAAAATAAGAGTGCCTTACTGAGTGCGAAGTATTGCTGTCGTGGCTTTTTCTTGTCCTGTTACCCCAAACGAATCGGGTAGTTAGGTGTCGCTATATCCCGGCTAGACTCCTTATATACTCTATAACTTCCTAAAGTGGTAGGCTTACGTAACTTAGATCTGGGGTAAATCAGTTTCTAGCTGCTTGTTTTTGTTTTAAATATCAACAGTTGTTCAATTATCTTTTGAATGACGATTACCTATTTGAAATTGATTAGCATGTTCAAACATATATTTTACTGTAAGAGGGTCTTGACCTGTAAGTTTCTTAAAGTCATCCGTAAATACATCCATTTTCCCCAAACGAATAGCTTGAGCAAAAGTGACCATGCCATCTGATGAAAATGGCGCCTCGGAGCCTTCTTTAAATTCACCATCAGTTGTTCTAGGAACTCCCATTGCATCAAAGATAGCATAATTTTCTTCATCCGTAATTTCTTCATAGGTTACATGGTTGCCTGTAACTCTATTTCCAATAGCTATAAACTCAGAAATGGTCATTAGTTCCGGTCCATTAATATTTAAAATAGCTTCTTGATACTCGTTAGATGCTATCGAAAATGCAACAGCTTTTGCACAATCTTTACGTGAAATATATGCCATTTTTCCATCACCTTGGCTATTTTTCAGTACTCCATCACCCTTAACATAAGTGAAGTAATTTGTAATCATTGCTTCGGCATATTGAGAATTACGAAGAAAAATATAATCTAAACCGATACGTTTAATATATTCTTCCGTATAAATATGATCAATTTTTTCAACACTCGGATTTGATTCATCCGCTGCATTTACTAATGATGTATAGATGATTTGTTTTACGCCAGCTTCCTTAGCAGCGTCTATAACGTTTTTATGTGCACGTTGACGTTTCAATCCAACAAAAGGCATAGATATTAAAGCAAGCTTATCCGCACCAGTAAAAGCATCTGCTAGACCATCCATTTTATTAAAGTTGGTCACATGTGTTTCAATACCTTGTTTTTCATACTCTTTTAAAGCTGTAGGATCATAACTACAAAAAATAACTTTATCTTTATCAACCAATTCTAATAAATAGTCAGCTGCTTGCTTACCTAAATTTCCATCAATACCAGTCAATAATAATTTCCCCATAATTTCTAGCACTCCTTTTGAAAGTATCTATAACTAAACATTAAGTGAAACACTGAACAAATTCAAATACAAAAAACCTATAACCTATTGGGGAAACGAATCTTGTATTTGACGAAGAAATCGTTGTAATGATGGATTTGGATTATCTTTAAAATAGCCTATTTCTATGTTAAATGTATGATGTGAATCTTTTAATGGGATTAATCGAACCTCATCTTTTGGGTATGCAAGGCTATAATTGTCTGGTAAAAATCCAATCAAATTCTCTGTTACTATATAAAATAACTCTGTTTCGACATCATCCACCATTTGCAATATATTCGGCTCATAACCATCCTTTATCGCATTTTGAATCATTAAATAATAAGAGGTTCCAATCGCAGTTGAATTCAGCATGATAAGTGGATATTTATATAGTTCTTCTTTTGAAATAGTCCTATTATGAAAAAGAGAGTGTTGATTACCCACAACCGCACAATACCTTCCTCTATACAATGTATGTGTTAAAATATCCTCTTTTTCTTTAAATTCTGAATCAACAGCAATTGCAGCATCATATATCCCTTTTCTTAGAAATTCTGAAATATCTTTTAACAATACTTTATTTAATTTTAGGTTAATCGTTGGATTCAGCTCTTTAAACGAAGTAATAAAACGTAATAAAACTTGAATATCCGTCAAGGCCGAATATTCTATAGACAATAGTTGAGTATGACACTGCTGATAATTCTTCATCTGAGCTTGCATATGATTATATTGCTTCCAGAGCACAATTGCCTCTTCATAAAAAATCGAGCCAGCTTGTGTTGGTTCAATAGGAATTTGTTTTCTGTCAATCAATTGCATGTCAAACTCTTTTTCAAGTGAAGCAATTTGTTGGCTAATGGTAGTCTGAGATACATAATTCTTCTTTGCTGTTTCGGTAAAACTCCTACATTCAACTAAATCAATAAAATATTTAATTTTTTCAATATTCATCTTACAAACCCCATTTAATATATTGTAATAATATAACCTTTTATGTGGGACTGAATTTTTGTATCTTTTTTACGAATATACATTTTGCAGTTCTTTTACTGCTACTGCATGATAGGAAAAATGTTTACTAATAATACGGTTAATTCTTCGGTATAAAATCAGATGATAGCTTTACATATGAACTAATGAATGGTGTCGCCTCTGGTTGTATATTTTACCACTTTCCCATGAATAAACCGTTTTGTAAAGGTTTACTTTGGTATCCTACTATGATTTTACACATTTCATCTTTTTATTGCCACTATGATTTAATGGTCAGTTACTAAAAAGAACAACATGATCACTAATTGTAGTATCGAATCCATATTGAAGTACATGTTCCGTTAAATATCTATTTTATCTTTTCTAGGAGAAAAATAATCCAGTTATATATTTTTGAATGATTAAAAAGAATCCCCAACCAATAATTCCAAATAAAAACGCTACTGATAAATGAAAAGAATGCTTAAACGCAAAATAAATTATTAGGAGCATTACAATTGTTGCTGGAAGACCTGCTATAACTCCAACTGTAAACTCATTAATCGTTTTTGCGGATTCTCCTTGTACAGTTAGCCAAATTATACTTAGAATGCTGATTAAAGGTAAAGCTGCTATCACTCCACCATATACCGGAAATCTTCTTGCTAATTCGGTTACTATACCAATAATGACTGCAGAACTTACAATTTTTATAAACAAATACATTTACTTTGTCACCTCGTTAAGTAATTGAAAGGCCTTAACAACTTGTATCCTTTCTTTATCTGATAACTTGTCAAGTGCTGCTTGTAATTTTTTTTCATCTAGTTCTGTATTTTTCTTTAGTACCGTTACACCGAGTTCCGTTAGATGCAAATAAACCTTACGTTGATCTTTTTCATATCTTTTTTTATATAGCCATCCATTACTTACTAGCCTTTTCACGTGTTCCGATGCAGTGTTATGTGATATTGATAAATGCTCTGCAATATCTCGGATCATTACAAACTGCTTTTTATCTACCACTTGTAATATACGGACACTTTGGTGAGAAATGGCTTCTTGATGTATCGGATGAAGTTCAAAATAAATATTAGTAAAGTATCTATTTATTTCATCAATCATATAAAATACCTCCAATAATATATCGTTTAATTGATTATATCGCAAAACACGATATAAATACAATGAAAGTATTACTTACCAATGCTAAAATAATTATTAAGATTAAATTAAACTACTGTGTTAGCGTAAGAAGCGGCTGTTCTTATTGAACAATCGCACCATATGGAATAAGCTGGTTATGTACCATTGGTTTAATTATTGTTGTGAAGACTATATAATCTCTATCCAGTTTAAAGAAGAACATCTTAAAAATGTCTAGTTACGTGTTGACATATCATGAAGTTAAAATTGAAAGTATGAATTAGCTAGTTGCTTACTTTTAACATCTATAGTTTTACTTTTGTATGTTATTACATTCCTAAATAGCGCTTTTATGTGGTTGTAACTTAGCTAAGGCTAGAGAAATTTAATCTTTTCAATCTTTTCAATTTGCATCGGGTAAGCTTCTTTAATTGGTCCTCTCGCTATAATTAATATATAATCTCCATTCTCAATATCACCAGATTTTTATTATTAATTGAAATAAGATTTAAGCCGTTAGTTAATATAATTTTCCTCATTATTATAAAAAGTCAAAATAGTAATACCCCTTTTTATAATCTAGGATTCTATATTAGGTGAGTATAAAGTCACTTTGTTGAATCATTATATGGAGTAAAGAATAAACTTTTTGCTCTCACGATAGATGATTTTCCATAAAATATAGTTATTTCCCATAATTAGTTTTTGTTTAGTAAAAGTTATTTTTTATACATTGACTTTTGTAAGCGTTTATCTAATGATGAAAAAGAGGTGAGGAGTATGATGAAAGATGAGATAACAAAATACATAGAAAATCAGACAGCTTTTTTAGACTTAGATAATATAAGTGAAGTTTTTACTGCAAAAAATATAGGTCTACAGTTTGAAATTAAAAGAAATACTGTTAGTCACTATTTAAATCAATTAAATGAGCAAGGAATTATAATTAAAATAAATACGCGCCCAGTCTATTTTTTTCATAAGAACGCTTTTGAAACACAATTCTATACACTATCCAAAAATATATACCGAAGTTTAGATGAATTAAAGGAAGAACAGCCTTTATTTCAAAAAAGGAATGATATGTTTTCACTTTTAATTGGAAATGATGCAAGTTTAGCAAGAAGTATAGAACAATTAAAGGCAGCACTATATTACCCGGAAAACGGTTTACCAGTTTTATTAACAGGAGAGAGTGGAACAGGCAAAAGTTATATGGTGAAGATTATCTACCAATATTGTTTGGCAAACGATTTGATTAAGGAGGATGGACAACTCATTACTTTAAATTGTGCACAATATGCTAATAATCCTGAACTTTTAACTAGTCATTTATTTGGACATGCGAAAGGAGCTTTTACGGGAGCAGATGAAGATCACAAAGGAGTTTTTGAAGAGGCAAATGGGGGGATTTTATTTTTAGATGAAGTGCATCGTTTAAATGCAGAGGGTCAAGAAAAATTATTTACCTATCTTGACCAAGGTGTAATTTATCGAATGGGAGAAACAAATATGCCACGTAAGGTTAGTACAAGGATATTTTTTGCAACGACAGAGGATTTGAATAGCGTCTTTTTATCTACCTTTATACGTCGTATTCCTGTTCAAATTCAATTACCCTCATTGGAACAACGAACTCAAAATGAACGGTTAGAGATGATATATAATTTTTTTATAAAAGAAAGAGCAAAAATAAGAAAAGTACTGTTAGTGAGTAGTCAAGTAATACACTTATTAAAAACTACCCCTTATCAAGGAAATATCGGTAAATTGAAAAATGTAGTTAAAGTAACTGTTGCAAAAGCATTTTCTGAACAAAAGGATGCCAAGCATATTCATATTACAATTTATCACTTACCTCCTGATTTATTAACAAAAGCTGTATTTAAAGCAAGTGTAAGCACAGAAGAAAATATAAACATTGATGAAACAACAACTATAGAAAATTTATCAATGAAAAAAAAGCCTGAAGAGTTAAGGATTATTCGTACATATGAACGATTACTAGCCAACTTTAAAAAATCTGAATTAAATATTACAGCTATTGATGAAGATATAAAAAAAGAAGTAGAAAACCTATTTGATTTTTTGCTGTTTGAAACAGATAGAGAGAAAAAACACGAATTATTATTATTTATGACTCAATATGTACGTGATACATTAAAACAAATGGAGTCATCCTATCAAATTATATTCAATGGTAATAGCATTTATGCGATTAGTTACTATTTATTTCAAAGAAGTTCTGTACGTTGGCAACCTGAAGATGTTGAAGTACAATCTTTAATAAAAGAATTTAAACAAGCAGTAATTCAAACATACCCTATGCTGTTTCAATATACGGAAAGGATGTTATCTATCATTAAACCTAGGCTGGACATTGAAGTATTTGACATGGATTTAATCTTACTCACACTTTACTTTAGCCAGTTAGGTTTATCACGAGAATCCAATTTTGCGAAGGCGATTATTGTTGCTCACGGTTATGCAACTGCAAGTAGTATCGCTAATGTCGCTAACCGCTTATTAGGTAAAAATATTTTTGAATCTTTTGATATGCCAATAGATACAACGCCACAAAAAATAGCTGAGGAAATAGTGGATTATACTGAAAAAAATGATGTAAGCAATGGGCTTGTTATTTTGGTGGATATGGGATCTTTAAAAGAAATATACGAGTATTTTCCACAACAATTGTCAGTTCCAGTTATGATTATGAATAATCTAACTACGCCTTTAGCAATAGCTATAGGGGAAAATATCCAGAAAAGTATTAACCTATCTGAGCTAGCAATTCATTCTTTTGAAAACAATAAGCCAGATTGGAAAATAATTTATCCACATAAAAATAAAAATAAAGCGTTATTAACTACATGCTTTACTGGAATCGGTACAGCAACAAAAATTAGTAAACTTCTTGAAAAGAGTTTGCCAATAAATAGCCCGTTAAAGGTGCTTCCTTTTGATTACCAAACACTGCATGAGCAAAAAGAAAAAGAGACTGTTTTTTCACTCTATGAGGTCGTTGGAATTGTTGGAACAGCTAATCCAATGATCCAAGATATACCTTATTTATCTCTTGAGGAATTGATTTCCGGAAAAGGTGCTCAGCATCTTCGAGAGTGGTTAATGAAGGATTTAGATGATGAGAAAGCAGAACAATTTAACAATAGGTTAATCCGCAATTTTTCACTTGATAAAGTAATTGATTCTGTAACTATCCTTGATACTGATAAAGTGATGGCTGAAATTGAATTATTTATGCGAATTTTAGAGGAATTAACTGAACAAAAAATTAAAAATGAAAGAAAGCTTGCTCTATATGTACATGTTAGTTGTTTAATTGAAAGGTTAATTCGTAACGTCCCAATTGAAACATATAGTGGAGATGACACCGATGAAAAGTGTCGAAAAGAACAGCTAGCTAGAATAAAAGAGGCTTTCAGTGTCATAGAAGAAGATTATAGTGTCAAAATACCAAATTCAGAATTAAAGTACATTCACGATATTCTTTTTCAAAAGCTTGATCTTACAATGATTAAAGAAGAATTCTAATATTAGCAAACAGCGTGCCACTAAAGTTGGCACGCTGTTTGCTTTAATAATAAGTGAAAGTGAGGTGAAAAAGATGGAAAGAATCTTAGTTTTGGCAAGTCACGGGGAATTTGCTTCCGGAATCTTAAGTTCCCTAGAATTAATTTGCGGTAAAAAAAATAATATTGTAACTCTGAATGCTTATTTAACAGCAAATTATGACTTAGCCACGGAAGTAGAGAAATTAATGAAAGAAAATCAAAGTAATGAATTAATCGTGATCACAGATATATTTGGAGGCAGTGTAAATAATGAATTTTTGAAATATATTCATACTCCTAATTTCTACTTGGCATCAGGAATGAATTTACCTTGGTTAATTGAAATCGTAACTCACTTTGCAACAGCGGAATCCATTCCGCAATTGATCAAAAGTTCTTTAAGTAATTCAAAAGAAATGCTTCAATTTTGTAACGAAACAATCCAGGTCGAAAAGGAAGAAGAGGATTTTTGAAAGGGAGGAAATAAGGATGATTAAATTATTGCGAGTGGATCACCGCCTTTTACATGGTCAAGTAGCATTTTCCTGGACTCAAAATCTAGGAGTTGATTGTATTTTGATTGCAAATGATGATGTACCCCAAAATGAAATTAGAAAAACTACTATTAAACTAGCAAAGCCACAGGGGGTGAAATTGGTTATAAAAAATATTGACAATTCTATTGAAGCTTTGAAGAGTGGAGTAACTGATAAATACAAATTATTTATTATAGTTGAATCTGTTGAGGATGCCTATAAATTGGCAAAAGCCTATCCAGAGATTAAGCACATTAATTTAGGAGGTATGAAAGTACGTAAGGGTACAAGAAACATTTCAAAGGCAATCAATATTACAGCAGAGGAAGAATCCTTAGTTAAAGAATTGATAGACGGAGGAGTAGAGGTAGAAATCAGACAAATACCAACAGATAAGAAAATGGAAGCTTTAGACGCTTTTTAAAGAAAGGATGAATTTGAATGATTTTACAAGCAATCCTTCTTGGGATCGTAGCATTTATCGCTCAATCTGAATATGCTTTGGGAACTTCATTGTTATCACGTCCAATTGTTACAGGTTTACTGGTTGGAATTGTACTCGGGGATATTAAAACAGGGATTATAATGGGAGCGACTTTGGAATTAGCTTTTATTGGTTCGTTCTCAGTAGGAGCATCTATTCCGCCTGATGTTGTAACTGGAGGAATTCTTGGAACAGCATTTGCTATTACAGCCGGTGCAGGAACGGAAACAGCATTATTACTGGGAGTACCCATTGCTACATTAACTTTAATTTTAAAAAATGTCTATTTAGGATTATTAATCCCGATGATGAACCATAAAGCAGACACTTATGCTGCGATAGGAGATTATAAAGGGGTTGAACGAATGCACCTGACAGCAGGATTTGGACTTTCATTCATGTTGGCGTTAGTAGTAGCCATTTCTTATTCTGTAGGAAATAACGCTGTTCAGTCACTCTTAAATATGATACCAGACTTTGTACAACATGGATTAACTGTTGCGACAGGTATTATTCCTGCATTAGGGTTTGCAATGTTGGCTCGATTACTAATTAATAAAACCGTCGCCCCTTACTTCTTTTTAGGGTTTATTATAGTAGCTTATTTAGATATCCCTATTACTGGAATTGCTGTGTTTGGAGCTATTTTAGCAGTTATCGTCGTAAATATCATGAATTATAGAACAAATAGTGTACAAGCTGTTCAGACAACAAGTGGGGAGGTTATTGATGATGACGAAGACTTCTGATTCAAAAGAGAAACCATTGATAACTAAAAAGGATTTAAATAAAGTTTTTTGGCGTTCCTTCCAGATGGAGTTTTCCTGGAACTATGAGCGTCAAATGAATATGGCGTATGTTTACGCAATGATTCCGATTTTAAAGAAACTTTACCAGAGTAAAGAAGAAATGGCTTCAGGATTAAAACGCCATTTGGAATTCTTTAACACAACACCACATCTTGTAACATTGATTTTAGGTATTAATGCAGCTATGGAAGAAGAAAATCGTATCGATAAAAATTTTGATAAAAAAGCGATTGATAGCATAAAAACTTCTTTAATGGGACCGTTAGCGGGTATCGGAGATTCTTTCTTTTGGGGAACTTTACGTTTAATTGCTACAGGCGTGGGAACTTCACTTGCGCTACAAGGAAATATTCTAGGACCAATTTTATTTTTATTGATTTTTAACGTTCCACATATTACACTCCGTTATTTATTTACCGGCTGGGGATATAAGCTTGGTACTGGATTTTTAAAGAAAATTCAAAGTAGTGGGTTGATGCATAGCTTAACCTTAGGAGCAGCCATTATTGGATTAATAGTTGTTGGTGCAATGACTGCTTCCATGATTGATATTACTATTCCACTTTCAATAGGTAGTGGGGAAGAGGCAGTTAAAATTCAAAGCATTCTTGATGATATTTTTCCTAAATTATTGCCATTAGCCGCTTTTGGTATGGTTTTCTATTTATTGAAGAAAGATGTGAAACCTCTAACAATTCTAGGAGGAATGGCTGTTGTTGGAATATTAGGGGCTTGGATTGGCATTTTCTAAGGAGGGCATAGAATGGTATGCATGTTGGATTATATTTATGAGGAGCAAGTAACGTTAGAAAAGATTTTGAAAGAGTTTAACTATAATTTTGAAGAGCTAAAAGATATTACACATTGCCTTATTTTAGCGACAGGTTCCTCCTATAATGCAAGCCTAGCAGCAAAATTTTATATGGAATCTACTGCCGGAATATATATAGATATACAAGAACCATTCAACTTTTTGCATTACGGTATGGTGGATCCAAAATTTGATTTAGTTATCGCTGTTTCGCAAAGTGGAAAAAGTACGTCAACGATTTACGCTATAGAAAAGATAGCGAAATCTCAAAAAATAAAAACCATCGCGTTAACTAGTAATAGCGAAAGTCCGATTACAAAAGTTGTTAATGCCACCTTTAATCTTAATATGGGCATTGAAAAAGTTGGCTTTGTAACGAAAGGGTATTCAGCAACAGTATTAAACTTAATGTTGTTATCTTTAACTATAGCTTTTCAGTCAAAGCGAATCAATGAACTGAACATGGAAAATTATTTAACGGACTTTCGTGAAGTTATCGGTAATATTGATAAGGTTATCGATAAAACAGAGGAATTTTTTGATAATAAAAAGGATGCTTTAATAAATGATCAACGTTTTATCGCTATTGGTTATGGACCAAACTGGGGAACAGCAAAAGAAGCTGAAACAAAATTTACAGAAACGATTAGGAAGCCATCTCAAGGTTTTGAGTTAGAGGCCTATATGCATGGCCCTTATTTAGAAGCAAATAAAATGCATAGTTTGTTTTTTATTGAAACAGATGGTGAAGTCTTGTCTCGTTCAGAGGCTTTACGAACGTATATGATAAACCACGTCAAAACATGTTATGTTATTACGACTAAAGCTTCACATGAAAAAGATGTATTAGGGTTAGACGTGAAAATAGATGAGAAGGTAAGCCCTTTACTATTAGTTATACCATTTCAATATTTAGCTTATCAAGTTGCTTCATTACAAGGGATTGATTTAGAAAAACGAATATTTGATGATTTTGATCAAGTACTACAAAGTAAAATTTAAAGAAAGAGGGTAAAAAAATGTTAAAATTCGATGAAGAAAAACAAATTGAAAGTGTGAATGGTGCTATAGCTTTAAAAAGCGATATCGAAAACATGATAGATAAAGTTTATGATAAAGGTTTTGACAATATTTATTATTTAGGCATTGGAGGTACATATGCTTCCAGTATGCAGGCGGTGACCTATATCAACGGAAAAAGTAGTCTACCCGTTTTTGTTCAACATGCTGCAGAGTATTATACAACTGGGAACAAAAGATTAACAGATAAATCTATCGTTATACTATCTTCAGTAACTGGGACGACTCAAGAGGTGGTTAAGGCAACGAAACAAATTAAAGAACTGGGTGCAACGATTATTGCGTTTGTAGATGAACCAAATACTCCCTTAGCAGAAATGGGTGATTATGTTATATCATATCCAGAAAATGAACAACTAAAATTCTTTATGGTTGCTGACCGTTTCATGTATCGTAATGGCGAATTTGATGATTATGAAGCTTATTATAAAGAGCTAAAAGAATATTTAGCTGCTGCTTTAGTAGAGGTAGAAAAATCAGCTGATAATTTTGGTCTTGCATTTGCTGAAAAGCATCGACATGATGCTATCCATTACTTTATTGGTGCTGGAAACCAATGGGGTGCAGTATATTCATATGCAATGTGTTATTGGGAAGAGCAAAGCTGGTTACGTTCAAAATCCATTCATGCAGCTGAATTTTTACATGGAACATTAGAGGTTATAGATGAAACCACTCCAGTAACTTTATTTGTTGGAGAAGACGAGCAGCGCGAATTAGCGCAGAGGGTGGGTAATTTATTGCCTCGAATTTGTGGCAATTATACAATTATAGATTCAAAAGAATATGAATTACCAGGAATTAGCGATAAATATCGTTGTCGATTATCGTACTTTATTATGCATGCAATAACGCAAAGAATAGATGCACATGTCGAAAAGTTAAATTGCCATCCCCTAGAAATTCGTCGTTATTATCGTCAACTAGATTATTAGGTATAAACATTTAAATCTAATCGTATTAAACCTGTAAAACTGCTACTGTCTTGTTAGAATAAAAGGGCAAGAATAATCCCAGGAGTTTATCCTGGGATATTTTTACCCTTTTTCTATTAATACAGCTAGATTGATATTTCTACTAATCACGCATTGCAACATGTTGGAAATATTCAAAGAGAGGAAAGTAAACTACTTACTACTGTTGTTTACGCTCTTGCATTAAAGGTAGAGCTAGCGCCCATATCGTAATTTTGTGTCGAATTCGCTTTCATTTCTTCTCTTGCGGCTTTGTAGGCTTTATAATAAATTGCCGTTGTTTCACCGTAGAACTGAGCTTCTGCCCTTGTCTGCCCCTCTTTCCACCCAGATTCAGTGCTATAAGATAATACTTCGTCACCGTTTTCATCATAAATAAACATCGATGACCCAGTTGCACCAACACACATTTTCCCTGTAAAAGGTAATCCAATAAGCCTAAAAAAGAATGGTAAACCATTAGTATATTTTGCAGTCAATAACGTAGGTGTCAGCAGTCTTATCAGTTTTGAACGATCAGGAGATACATGTTGTTTTTTATAAGAATTGATAAAGGATATATAATCCTTTCCCATGTACACACTTTTCGCTGCACCATCCTGTGCCATTTCCTTAATCTTATTTACAACCCTATCTGGCAAGGAGCTTGTATTTTTCTTTTCGGAACCGCTTTTATCCGCTTTCGATGTTTCTGTTGATGCTTTTTTATACGTGGTATGAGGATTAATACTTGAAAAACGCTCCGTACCAATAGAACGCATAATCATAATATCACCCTTTTTATAAACTAGTTACATATATTATCGTCTGTTTTTCGGGGAAATAAAGCTTTAAAACAAGAAAATGGGAAGAACATTTTTTATACTTTGCCCTTTTTGTACTTGAACAGACTAAGATAGGGAGATCCTTACAGTGTAAAGATGCTTCAAGACAAATAGAATTTATTTTACGAATCATTTTATTGGTACAATTTTATAAATTGAGAGATTTTTCTTTTAATTTCATAAAAATTGTGTTAATATTATAAAAAATAAAGTGGAGGTGTAAAATTTCCGTTCTCAATGTAAAGAAAGGAGATGACATATGGAGAATTTGCATAAGAAAATAAAGAATTTACGATTAGAGAAAGAAATGACATTAAAAGATTTAAGTGAAGTAACAGGACTTTCCGTGAGCTTTTTGTCTCAAATTGAACGAGGTTCTTCATCCCTAGCTATTACTTCATTAAAGAAAATATCCGATGCTTTTCAAATAAACATGGCTTCATTTTTTGAGGAGATTGAAAATCATAATTATGCATTACATAAGGATGAACAAAAACCGTTTACAATCGAAGGCTCAGGTGTAAAGCATGTCCGCCTAGCGGGGAAATTTCCAGAAAGAAAATTGGAACCGATGCTGGTAACATTACCTCCTAAACAACCATTCATTGAAAAGTATAGTCATCCTGGAGAAGAATTTTATTTTGTTTTAAAAGGAATGGTTGTTTTTAGAGTGGAAGGAATGGAATATATTTTGAGTGAAGGGGATACGATTCACTTTCCTTCAGAAAAAGTACACGAATGGAAAAACCCTACTGAAGAATCATCAACGTTGTTAAGTGTTTTAACGCCTGTAATATTCTGAATATAAAGACTATATAGAAGGGTGGAAGAAGGATGAGAGTTGCAACTGATATTGGAGGTACCTTTACGGATTTAGTTTACGTCGATCAGAATGGGCAAATGAAGGTAGCTAAAAGTCATACGACGCCTCCAAATTTTGAAAAAGGGGTAATAGATGTACTTGAAAAAAGTGGTATTGATAAAGAAGCAATCGCCACATTTATCCATGGTACAACCGTAATAATTAATGCACTTACAGAAAGAAAAGGTGCAAAAACGGGGCTTATCACGACAAAAGGATTTCGGGATATATTAGAAATTGCTCGAGGAAATCGTCCTGATTTATTTAATATTCGATATAAAAAGCCAGAACCATTTATTGAACGTTATCTCAGAAAAGAGGTGGATGAGCGGGTTAACTATAAGGGTGAAATTGTAACTCCACTTTATACGGAACAGATAAGAGAAATGGTTGGCTTCTTTAAACGAGAAAAAGTAGAAGCGATTGCTGTCGTGTATTTACACTCTTATGCGAATCCACAGCACGAGAAATTAACCGTTCAATTGATTAAAGACTTATGGCCTGATGTAGCGGTATCAGCTTCGCATGAAGTAATTCAGGAACGGCGGGAATATGAGCGGACGAATACAACAGCATTAAATGCATATGTTCAGCCAACAGCAACCTCGTATATTAATAAACTATATAATGAGCTAACGGAGCATCATACAAACAGCCAAAATTTTATTATGCAATCGAATGGTGGAACCACGACATTTGAAGAAGCGAAAAAGGTTCCCATTAATATGGTTGAATCTGGTCCCGTAGCAGGAATTTATGGCGCTGCAGTACTTGGAAAATTAATTGGAGAAGAAAACATAATAGGATTTGATATTGGTGGGACAACGGCAAAATGTTCCCTAGTTGAAGGGGGAGAAGTGAAGGTTTCCACAGAATACTATATTGAAAGGAATGATCGTAATGCAGGCTATCCAATTAAGACACCAGTAGTAGATATTGTGGAAATAGGTAATGGTGGAGGATCCATTGCTTGGTTAGACGAAGCTGATGCTTTAAAAGTCGGACCTAAATCTGCAGGAGCTGTACCTGGTCCAGTATCTTATGGGCAAGGTGGAACACATCCGACCACGACGGATGCTAACGTATTAACTGGTAGATTATCGGCAAAGAATTTTGATTATGATGTAGACGTATCGATGGTAAGAAAAGTGATACAAGAAAAGATAGGAAATCCGCTTCATATGTCTGCGGAAGAGGCAGCATTGGGAATTATTCGAATAGCTAATTCCAATATGCTAAATGCACTAAAATTAATATCCGTACGAAAAGGTCATCATCCAGAAGAGTTTACTTTAGTTGCTTTTGGTGGCGGTGGTTCTATGCATGCGCCTGCGCTTGCCAAGGAATTAGGAGTGAAAAAAGTTGTCATCCCGATTGCATCGCCTGTGTTCTCTGCGTGGGGAATGTTAATGAGCGATTTACGTCATGATTATATAAAAACGTATATTAAACGATTAGAAAACCTTGATTTATCCGCAATAATGACACAGTGGCATGAAATAGAAAAAGAAGCATATGAACAATTTAAAAATGAAGGGATTTCTAAAGCGGATGTTATTTTTAATCGCTTTGTAGATATGCGCTACTTAGGGCAAGAACATACTGTAAAAGTTCCTGTTCTTAATGGAGATTGGACCAAGGAGCAATTACAAGAAATTATCGAGAGCTTTCATCAGTTACATGAACATCATTATACGTTTAGATTAGATGGAACAGAAATGGAATTTGTTAATATACATGTTACGGCTTTTGGTAAAGTTGTTAAACCAAATATTCAAAAGATAAAACGGAATACAACGTTAGAAGATGCAAAGTTAGAAACAAGAGATGTTTATTTTGAAAATCCGAAGGGCTGGATTCAAACGGTTGTATACCAACGCGAACTGCTACCAATAAATCAAATTATTCATGGACCTGTCATTGTAGAGGAAAAAGCAGCCGTTACCGTTATTTATGAAGGCCAAACACTTAAGGTGGATGATTACGGAAATTTAATTATCGAAACGAGGGAGAGATAATGGCAATTCAGGAAACAAAAGTTGATCCATTTACATTAGAAATAGTAAAAGACTCATTGTTAGCCATAGGTGATGAAATGTTCATCGCATTAGCTAAAACATCTATGAGTCCTATCATCTATGAAGTGCTGGATTATGCTAGTGGACTCACTGATTCGAAAGGGCAATTACTCACACAAGGGAATGGCGTGACTGGATTTATTGGAATGCTTTCTTTTATGGTAAAGCAGTCACTAGAGAAATATGGAGATGAAAATAAATTAAAGCCCGGAGATATCATTATTGTAAATGACCCCTATGGGGGCGGCGGCTCCCATCTATCAGATGTCGGTTTAGTCATGCCAATTTTTTATGAAGGAGAAATCATTGCCTTCTCAGCGAACAAAGCCCACTGGACGGAGGTTGGAGGAAAAGATCCTGGATCGTTTACGAATGATTCTCGTGATATCTTTCAAGAAGGATTGCAATTTCCATCTGTTAAGTTATTTGACGGTGGCGTGTTGAATGAAGGATTAGTAGAGATTATCCGTGCCAATGTTCGTTTTCCTGATTTGTCATTAGGTGACATGTGGGCACAAGTTGCAGCACTCAAAACAGGGGAAAGACGTGTACAGGAAACATGTGAAAAGTATGGGAAGGACGTTATCCTTTCTGCTATCGACAGCCACTTAAATCACGGGGAAATTATCTCAAGGCAAGAACTTGCAAAATTGCCAAAGGGAACTTTTTCGGCAGAAGGATTTGTTGAAACGGATGGCATTGGAAATGGTCCTTTTCCAATAAAAGTAGAAGTTACGATAACAGAGAAGGATTTTATATGTGACTTTCGAGGGAGTAGCCCACAGGTTCCTGGACCAGTTAATTGTTCCTTTACAGGACTTGCATCAGCTGTAAGAACGATATTTTTGGCAGTTACAAATCCAGATCAAGATGTAAATGATGGTGTATTTCGTCCATTAAAAATAGTAGTTGACGAAGGATCAATTATGTCAGCTCAACGTCCTGCGCCTACGTCTAATTATTTTGAAACGATGCTAGCGTGTACGGATTTAATCTGGAAGGCGTTGGCTCCACACATTCCACATAGATTGGCAGCAGCACACTTATTATCTGTTTGCTCTGTTACGCTATCAGGTAGACATCAAGAAACGAATGAACCGTTTTTAATTGTAGAACCGTCTGTAGGCGGATGGGGCGGTGCTGATGGTCAAGATGGAGCCAGCGGTCAATTCTGTATACTAGATGGGGAAACCTATAATGTACCTGTTGAAGTTGCCGAAACACGGTATGGTGTAATGCTGGATGAATATAGCCTACGTATGGACGGAACAGGTGCTGGTGAATATATCGGAGGAAAAGGAGTTATTCGTTCTTATCGAGCTTTAACAGATGGACAAGAAGCTACGATTACCTATGGTCGAAATAAGCACCGCCTCTGGGGAATAGATGGAGGAATGGAAGGATCCGTAAATAAATTTTATATTCATAAAGAAACCGGAGAAATAGATGGTCCTTATGGGGTTTATTCACGGTATGAGCTAAAGAAAAATGACGTTCTTAAATTAATGACAGCTACTGGCGGTGGGTATGGAAATCCATTGAATCGCCCAGCTAAGCAAGTAGCTAGAGATGTGAAAAATGAGTATTATACGGTAGAAGAAGCTAAAGTATTCTTTGGTGTTGAGGTAGATCCGATAACATTCGATTATAAAGAACTAGCTGCAAGAAATTAATTTGTAAAGGAGTAGCATAATGAAAATAAAACAGCGAGGATTTCACCAACAAGGTTTGAAAACATTATTTGAAGATAATTCGGAGACGATGAATGTGACATTTGGAACAGTCCGCATTCCACCAGGAGAGTGTGTACCAAGTGAAGGATTGTCTAGTCATCTAGAAAATGAGTATTCCATTATTTTAAAAGGTGAACTACAAGGTGAAAGTGGGGGCGCACCGTTTGAAGTTAAAGCGAAGGATGCGACATTTATTCCAGCTGGGGAAAAGCATTGGGCAGTAAACAATAGTGAAGAAACGTGTGAAATTGTCTGGTTATTAGTAAAGGAAAAATAATTTAGATAAATAATAGAAAAGCATCCTCTTTTCTACTATTTTACAAGTAATATTTTTCCGGAATATTCTTGATTGAGCAAGGAAACTGTTGAAAGTGACTTCATATCAAAGGGTAGTGTGAAAATGGATATTGCATTTCCAGCCACAGATGTTTGTAATGCCCACCAACCAAACGAAACAACAAAAATTAGTCAATCCAACAATAAAACGTGCTTGCAGAACGCCAAAGCTAGATCGTGCGATGACTGAAGAGGAACGACCTGTTTTTTCCCCAATGTAACCCTGTAATGCATTCCCTATCCATTGGATACCAAATAGAGCGATCATAAGAATATAAAAGATTTTTCCAAGGCCGAAGCTGCCAGCTAAAGTTGCTCCGACCATTAACACAGGTATATTTTACGCATTAAGAAATACTGGCTGGGAAACTATATCAACTTGGAATCCAGAACCAACCACGGGGGTACTAGCAGCAATCAGTCTCGTGATTATACAAGATACGCAAAGCCAACAATAATAGATAATGCACTTATTCCATCAAGTATTGTATTCAAAAAGAGTAGTAACATTCTAGTAACATTCTATAAAGACTCTGTAAGAAAGAAAAAATTATACGATCCTAAAACCTTCTATTATAAAAGAATTAAATTTACAGACTAAATAAAAAGAGGAAGTCTCAATTACGAGATTTCCTCTTTTTAGGTATTGAAATAAATATAACAAGTATAAAAATTAATAAATAAGTTGCTACCTGCTCAAAACTATCAAACAAGATTAAAGCTATTAAAAAACCTAAAACTCCTATACAAACTACCAATACTATATCCCTTGTCTTTATTAAAATCCCCCCTTAAAATTCACTAAAACTAAAAATTTATCATCTTAAACTATTTTATGTTCAATTTATTCTTTTCTTCTGGAATTATGATGGTTAATTTCTTTTTCGTCCGTTAGCAAACATGCCAGACAACAATGGATGGAACTGGATGGCGACAATTGCTTTAGTAATGGGATCGCTAACAGGTTATACTAGCAAATATGTAACATATTCTTTAGCTTACCAGCAGTACAATCATTAATTATTGCCGGAATTGTTTATTACTTTGCAATGAAAATAAAAGAGCGAAATAAAGGCAATGTATGAACAAAAGTTCACTAATAATACGTGCCAAATACAGATTCAAATTCTTTTCACTAGCGTTGCATAAAAAAGTATATATAGGTATATAAGACGCAATTTTCTGATCAAAGATTTAACTGTGCTTGAGCAAAAAAGGTAAAAGGGCTGTAAAGGTAGTATTTTTTGAATTTTTATATACAATTAAAAGATTAGATCGTAGGTTAAATCATTTAAGTGTGAACCACCTCATTGAGTCATGGTATATTCAAATATCTGTTTATTCTTGCGTCTTTGGCTGCGGAAGATTCACTATTGTCAGAAGCAAAACCAGATTAACAAGATAAAATATTACAAGAGCTACAAGAATTAAAGGATAAAAGTGCTTTAGCTGCTTTTATCCACATAATCGATAAGATTTCACATTTAAACTACTCTATTCGGCGAAAGCCAACTAATGGTAAACGCTGGCTACATTCCGCGCTACTCCTTCAAGATATTTTTCCCCATTTATGACTGCTTCTTCCAGTTGGCATGGCCCAGGGGCGATGCTAAATGTTGCATCGATGCCGTGTTCATATACAGCTTCGTACCCTTTTCCTAGTGTACCGCAAAGGGCAATTACCTTTGATACACCGTTCTGCTTTGCAGCTTTTGCTACGCCAATGGGTGTTTTGCCGTAGATTGTTTGGCTATCAATTCTACCTTCTCCAGTTATTACTAGATCAGCATTTTTGACCCGATTAGAAAAATCTGTTTCTTTTAGTACAATATCAATTCCCGGCGTTAATTTGGCATCAAGCACTGCTAATAACCCTGCGCCAAGCCCACCTGCCGCTCCAGAACCAGGAATATCCTTTACGTCCTTGTTTGTAGCTTTTGAAATGACCTCATGAAAATTTCGTAATGCGTCATCTAATGGAACAATCATTTCCTCTGTTGCACCTTTTTGTGGTCCGTAAACAGCGCTAGCTCCATTAGGTCCCAGGAGCGGGTTATCGACATCACAGGCAACCTCTATTTCTACAGATTTTAAACGTGGATCTAAATGGGATAGTTCTATTTCAGTTAACTGGATTAATGCCCCACCGCCCCGATTCAGAAGATTATTTTCAGAGCTATATAGGACACCGCCAAGTGCCTCAATCATTCCTGCACCACCATCATTTGTTGCACTGCCACCAATCCCAAGGATTATTTTAGACACATTTTTGTCTAAAGCCGCTTTGATTAACTCTCCTGTACCAAATGTAGTTGTTAAGAATGGATTTCGCTTCTCTTTTGGAACGAGGTGAAGACCAGACGCTTCTGCCATTTCTATGATAGCAGTTGATCCGTCACCAGAAATGGCATAAGTTGCAGTTACTTTTTCACCCAATGGTCCAGTGACTTTTTTTTCATACAGTGTGCCTTTTAATCCATCTGCTAACGATTGGGTGGTGCCCTCGCCGCCATCTGCCATTGGAATAATATCTATCTCAAAAGCTTCACCGTAAGCAGAGCGAATTCCACGTTCAATAGCATTAGCAGCCTGTTTTGCTGTCATGCTTTCTTTAAATGAATCCGGTGCTATGACAATTTTTGGTTTAACCATCATTCTTCTCCTTTCCTTCTTTAAAAAAATCAACTAGTCGCTGTTTATTTGAATAGTGATGCCGTAGACAAACCCTTGAGAGAGCCAGAAAGTGCTTCCAAAAATTTAAGTGGGAGAGAAAACGGCATCTCAATTCCTGTTTCGCCTAGAGGTCTTAGGTCATACTCTTGCGGTACTAACAATCAAGGAGGAATGAAAGAAGACTCCAAGATTGAAAGTTCACTTTATAAAAACCACTGAAAGATACCATAAATCAATGTGGAAACTACCGCCAATGTTATACCAACTAATGATTCATATGGAATTAGTTTCAAACGCTCTTGAATTTGCATCCCAACACTACCTGCAGTTGCATGAAAGAAACTACCATGCGGCATATGGTCTAGTACGGTAGCACCAGCATGAATCATGGCTGCACCAGCTAAACCAGCGACCCCAGACTCTAGAATCGTGCTTCCAAAGACACTGCTTGCGACAGCAGAGCCTGCTGTTGTTGAAGCTGTAGCTGCTGACATAAACATTCCTGAGATCGGAGCTAAAGCAAATGCGGGTAAGCCTAGGCTTTCCAACACGCCAACTAGAACAGTATCTAATTTTGAGTTAGTAATGATCCCAGCTACTGCACCCGTCCCAATTAGCAAAATTGCAACCGGTGCCATTTTTGCTAATCCGCTTTTTATATACGCATTTGTGCTACGCCATTTTCCCATCGCGATAATTCCAACTAACCCACCTACTGGTAATGCGATCATCGGATCTACGTTAATATTGAATAACGGACGTAATACAAGCAATAGAATGGCAACAATTGGAGCTAGGGCAGCTGTATATATGGAAGGCAAGGCTCCAAGGTTGGATTGTTCAATTTCACTTGCTTGAATAGCGGTCCCTTTTTTAGAGACTCTTTTTGCTATGAGATAGGTTACTGTAAGTCCAAAAAATGCTGGGATAACCCCTGCTGCCATGACGGAGGTTAAGGATACATCAAATGCTTCAGAAACAGCAATTGTATTAGGATTAGGGGACATGATATTACCCGCTTTACCTCCACCAATCATTGCTATTAAAATTGCAAATCTGGAAAGCCTTGCTTCTGAAGCTATCACTAAGGCGATCGGCGCTACAGTAATAACCGCTACATCTACAAACACACCTACTGCTGTTAAAAGCATGGTAGCAATAGCTAGAGCAAGTAATGCTTTGGTATGGCCGAATTTATAAACAATGGTTTGTGCTAATTTAGATGCTGCTCCTGATTCGATTAGCACGCCCGCTAATACACCAGCAGCTAAAATTCTTAATACGGCAGGCATAATATTTTGAGCCCCGCCTATCATTAAACTTACTGTATCTACTAAGCTCGCCCCTCCAATGAGACCTCCTACAATTGCACCGGCAATTAGACCATAGGCAGGCGGTACTTTCTTTAAAATTAAGAAAATAGCTAGGAATAAACCGATAATTGCTCCTAATGCACTTACTTCAATATCCATGTGTTTTCCTCCTTAACATGATGCTGTTATACACTTATTGTACGTGCACGATACATGCTAGGTCATTGTGCAAATGAATATAAAGAAAGTGCTTCCAATTCCGTGTTTTATGCAAATGCACTATTTTGATAGTTTGAAGAGGATTTCTCCAATTTTTAACTCGATCAGATCTTGTAGGTTCTTTGGGTTTTTTCCAGTGATTTCATAAATTTTATCCAGCCTATATGCTAATGTATTCCGATGAATAAATAACTTATCTGCGGTTTTGGTCATTTCTCCATTTGCTTTCACATATATAGTAAATGTTTCGTCTAACGTTTTTCCATCATTAGAAGTGAATAACTTTTTATACGTAGCGCTAATTTCATCTGCTTCTTCTTTTGCTGCATGTAAAAAACGATAACATAGAATAGATATTCCTAATGTGTCTTGATTCCAAACCCCACCTTCTGGATATAATGTTTTTGCAGTATCTTTAACGATTTGTGCTGTTTGAAAGGATTGTCTCCATCCAAGGAATCCACTTGAAAAGGGACCTAATGCTACGGTTATATTTGAAATGGGAGCAAAGGATAATTTGTTTTCTAGCAAATTCTTTATTTTATCATCCGTATCTAAATAAGGCTTTTGCTGCTTTTTTAAGATAACAAATTGATTTGTATACAAACGAACTATTTCATCTTCTGCTGTAACCAACGTATTCGCCCAATTTTCGATTTGTTTTACAGATTGCAAATTGGATGTATGGTACGGTACAGAAAGAAGGATAACGGCAAATGTTTCATCTGCATTAATCTTTAGCGACCGCGCCCTGTCTAATATGTACGCTTGTTCTTTATCAGATCCTAGTAGTAAATGGGATATAACATCATCACGCATCCTAGCATTTCGATCTATTTCTCTTGTCAAAAATGCCTGTTCCAACGTTAGTTCAGCTCCCATTTGAACTAATTTAGAAAATCCCCTAATCTTTTCAGGTTCACCAGTGATACCAATAACTCCAACAATATCATCATGAAATCGAATTGGTAAATTAATTCCTGGTTTTGCTTTTCCTCGCCAATTTTCTTCATAGGAGTGAATCTCTACGGTCATTTTATGTTCAATTGCTTTACTTGCACCGTGGTGGAGTTGCCCAATACGATTGGGATCTCCCGAAGCAAGAATGGTCCCTGTTCTATCCATTACATTGACATTCAAATCTAGTATCGACATAGTTCTCTTCACAATCTCTGAGGCAAGTTGCTCTGTTAACATTAGAATCTCCTTCTATATAAGTGGTTATTTCATAAGTAAGAAAATAAAGAAATACTTATCTCATTCCTATATAACGCTCTTACTTAAGAAATGTCAATCTTATCGTAGCTGGATAAATATAACATCATGACATATCATGTATCGTTATTCTGGTTGGTCTAACTCTGATGTAAAATTCAAAAAAACATGTATGTAGATTGTTTATGTATAGCGCAACACGTTGCCCTATAAGCTTTACCGCAAAGGAACATTAATCCATATTGGTGTGATTAAAAGTGCATATATAATTTTTCTGAAATTGGTGAAAATGATTATATAGTGCTTATAAACGATAACAGCAAACGGGAGACATGGTGTATCATATTTCATAGAGAAGCTATTCCATTTTTTGCTTCTTGTTATTGTTTCATTATGAATTAATATTGTTTACAGAGGGGTTAAAATTCACAAGGAGGACGACATCAATGAACATTATACAAGAGACAGAAGCTGCGGTAAAAAAAGCGGTACGTAAATCTATTTTACGAGCTAAATTAGTGGATCAAGAATCCGATATCCCGCCAATTATGTTAGAAAAACCGAATAATGATCAGCACGGAGATTATGCTACAAATATTGCTATGCAGCTGACAAAAGTAGCAAAACAACCTCCAAGGGAAATTGCTCAAAATATTATAGAACATTTGGATGTGCAAGGTACACATATACGTAAACTGAAAACTGCTGGACCGGGGTTTATTAATATCTTTATGGACAATAATTATTTAACTCCATTGCTTCCTCATGTTTTACAAGCGCGTGAAGATTATGGTAAGCATCCAAAAAAAGGTATGCGAATTCAAGTAGAGTTCGTTTCTGCCAATCCCACTGGAGATCTTCATTTAGGACATGCGCGCGGTGCAAGTTATGGGGATGCGCTCTGTAACGTATTAAAAGCAGCTGGTTATGAAGTAGAACGTGAGTATTATATTAATGATGCTGGTAATCAAATTCATAATTTAGCCCTCTCTGTAGAGGCGCGTTATATGCAAGCATTAGGACTAGAAGCAGAGGTGCCTGAAGATGGATATCATGGGCAGGATATTATTCATATTGGAGAAAAATTGGCTGCAGAAGAAGGGGATACGTGGATTCATAAATCAAAGGACGAACGTTTAGCCTATTTCCGCCAATATGGACTAGAGTATGAATTAAAAAAGATTGAAGATGATCTAAAACGATTTCGGGTTGAATTTGATCATTGGTTTTCGGAACTGTCATTATATAAAGAAGGTAAAGTTGACCAAGCATTGGATAAAATGCGTCAGACTGGTGATATATATGAAAAAGATGGCGCAACATGGTTTCGAACGACAAAATATGGGGATGATAAAGACCGGGTTGTCATTAAATCAGATGGAAGTTATACGTATTTAGCCTCTGACATCGCGTATCATAACGATAAATTAGAGCGGGGATTCGATAAGCTGATTAATGTTTGGGGAGCTGATCATCACGGGTATGTTCCAAGGATGGAAGCAGCGATTCAAGCGTTAGGGTATCCGAAAGATATATTAGAGACAGCCATTATCCAGATGGTGAACCTATTTGAAGATGGAGAAAGAGTGAAGATGAGTAAGCGGACAGGCAAAGCGCTAACGCTTCGTCAGTTAATGGAAGAAGTTGGTGTTGATGCGATGCGTTATATGATGAATACACGTTCCTGTGACTCGCATTTGGATTTTGACATCAATCTTGCCCGTTCGCAATCGAACGAAAACCCTGTTTATTATGTACAGTATGCACATGCAAGAATTTGTACATTGTTAAATAAAGCACAAGCAGAAGGATATTCCTATGAAGATTATGATGCGTCCTTGTTACAACACAGTACTGAGGTTGAATTATTAAAGATAATAGGAGAGCTTCCACAACTGGTGTTAGATGCTGCAGAGAAACGAATACCGCATAAAATAACACAGTTTGCCTTTGACTTAGCTTCCGCATTACACAGCTTCTATAATGCAGAGAAAGTGTTGGATGAGACACAATTAGCTTTAACGAAAGCTCGTTTGGCGCTATTGGAAGCTGTTAAAATAACGATCGGCAATGCACTGCGTCTCATCGGCGTGCATGCTCCAGAACAGATGTAACACGTAAAGATTAAAAGCCGTCTTAGTTGTGAAAAGCTCACAACTAAGACGGCTTTTTTGCACTATAGGAAAGTATAAGATTTTTTTGGTTTATAGTATAAGAAAAACAAAGGCTTCCGCCATAAGACTTGGCGACAAGCCAAGTTTTTCTAATGTCTAAATTTAGATAACAAAATAGACTCTATAAGTAAAAGAAAAAGAATGTTATTGAATTAAGGTAGATGGTAAAAAAACACACCATTTTTTCGAAGGATATTTTCTCTTTAATTACCATTTGTTATGAATAAAAGCAAGAAAATAATCGTGTATGATTTAACAAATCCCTTTATAAACAATGAATAACTGTTTGTGATCTGTTTATACTAACACCAAGACAAACCATGTATTTAAGTCGTACAGGAGTGCATGGGATTTAATTGTTGACAAGTTTAGATTTTAATGATGAAAATTAGTTTTTTTATGATATGAGGAGGTATTTAAATGAAGCAACCATTACATGTTAAGTCCGAAATTGGCGAGCTACAATCCGTGCTGTTGCACCGTCCAGGTAAAGAAGTAGAAAATTTAACCCCTGATTATTTAGGGCATTTGTTATTCGATGATATTCCACATTTACCAATGATTCAAAGAGAGCATGATTATTTTGCTTCGACGCTACGAAATAGAGGAATTGAAGTGTTATATTTATCGAATTTAATGACCGAAGCGCTTCATACAGAAAAGTTAAAAAAGCAATTTGTGATGGATATATTAAAGGAATCCAATATCCAAGGTGCAAGTTCTCAAAAGATAGCCGACTTTTTGCTGTCCTTTGATACAGAAGAGATGGTAAAGAAAGTGATGGCAGGTGTACGAAAATCAGAAATACCGTTGGAGAAAAAGAAGCATCTTTATGAAATGTTAGATAATCATTATCCATTTTATTTAGATCCAATGCCTAACCTTTATTTCACTCGTGATCCAGCAGCAACAATAGGGACTGGATTAACCATTAATCCAATGAGGGAAGTTGCCAGGAAGCGAGAATCTCTATTTATGAGTTATATCATCCGACATCATCCAAGATATGCGGAGTCTGATATACCGGTTTGGTTAGATCGAGATTATCCGTGTCCGATAGAAGGTGGCGATGAGCTGGTTTTAAGTAAAGATACAATTGCAGTAGGAATAAGTGCAAGGACAGCAGCAAAGGCAATAGAGCAACTCGCGATTAGTATTTTTAAACGACAGGCAGAAATAAAACGTGTTGTTGCTGTGGAAATTCCAAAATCAAGAGCGTTTATGCATTTAGATACTGTATTTACGATGGTTGATTTCGATAAGTTCACCATCCATCCAGAAATACAGAATAAAGACGGACAAATGGACATCTATATTCTGGAAAAAGGAAAAGAAGAAGATACCGTAAAAATTACGCATAAAACGAATTTGTTGGAAACACTAAAAGAATTATTAGGGCTAAAGGATGTAGCTTTAATCCCATGTGGAGGTGGAGATGTTATTGCTGCACCAAGAGAACAATGGAATGATGGGTCTAACACATTAGCAATCGCTCCTGGTGTTGTTGTCACATATGACCGCAACTATGTGTCCAATAAATTACTTCGTGAACATGGTATTGAAGTAATTGAAGTCATTAGCTCCGAATTATCCAGAGGTCGTGGCGGTCCTCGCTGTATGAGTATGCCATTGTCAAGAAAAGATATATAAGGATATTCCAAAGGCTAAAAATAATGCGTCAAGTTGCTTTTATAGTCGCATTGTAACTGCATACACTGAACTATTCAAAAATCACAACTGGTGTAGCAACTGCAACAAGGAAGCCACCTAGATAAGTTCTTTTTAAATATAAAACTATGAGCAAATGAATATTCAATGCGTATATAATTACCATTATTTACAATGAAAATAAAATTTTAGGAGGATGGAAATGGGAACAAAACTAACGGATAAATTAACAGGCAGACATTTTTTGACGTTAAAAGATTTTACCGAAGAGGAAATAAATTACTTGCTTGATTTAGCAGTCGACTTAAAAGAAAAGAAAAAGGCAGGCATTCCGCATCATTATATGAAAGGGCAAAATATTGCCCTATTATTTGAAAAACCGTCAACTAGAACGCGATGTGCTTTCACTGTTGCTTGTATTGATTTAGGAGCGCATCCAGAGTATCTCGGAAAAAATGACATTCAATTCGGTAAGAAAGAGTCAGTACGTGATACGGCGATTGTATTGGGAAGAATGTTTGATGGTATTGAATTCCGTGGATTTGACCAGGAAACAGTAAATGGCTTAGCTGAACATTCAGGTGTGCCAGTTTGGAACGGGTTAACAAATGAATTTCATCCGACCCAAATTCTTGCTGACTTTTTAACTGTTAAAGAACATATTGGACATTTAAAAGGGGTTAAGTTCGTTTACGTTGGTGATGGCCGAAATAATATGGGCAACAGCTTACTAATCGGTGGGGCAAAAGTAGGGATGGATATTCGTATTTGTTCTCCAGAAGTATTATTCCCTGATCAAGATGTAGTCAATTACGCGGAGGAAGTGGCTAAAGATTCTGGAGCAAAAATTACGATTACTGCTGATATTGATGAAGCCGTTTCTGGAGCAGAAGTGATCTATACAGATGTGTGGGTTTCTATGGGAGAAGAGGATAAATTTAAAGAACGAATTGATTTACTTTATCCATACCAAGTAAATAAAGAAATGCTTGAAAAAACAGGTAATAAAGATGTCATGTTTCTCCATTGCTTACCAAGCTTTCATGATTTAGAGACAGAAGTAGGACGAGATATTTATGAAAAATTTGGTCTTAAAGAAATGGAAGTTACGGATGAAGTTTTTCAAAGTGACAACTCATTTGTCTTTGATGAGGCAGAAAACCGGTTGCATACTATTAAAGCGGTGATGGCAGCAACCAATGGAAGTGTAAACAGCTAAATATGGAAGGGTTTTCCCTGCTTTATCAAAAAGGAGGTGTATGAAAATTGGGTGAAGAAGAAAAAAAGCTGGGGTTAGTCGCACTGATCGCCCTTGTTGTTGGTTCCATGGTTGGCGGAGGAGCGTTTAACTTAGCAGGCGATATTGCACTTGGATCCAATGCCGGAGCTGCCATTATCGGTTGGATAATTACAGGAATTGGGATTATTGCGCTTGCCTTTGTCTTTCAAAATTTAACGAGAAGAAAACCTGAGTTGGACAGCGGTATATATAGCTATGCCAAGGCTGGATTTGGAACATTTTTAGGATTTAATAGTGCGTGGGGCTATTGGTTATCCGCGTTTTTAGGAAATGTTGCCTATGCTACATTAGTATTTTCATCGATTGGCTACTTCATCCCCATTTTTGAAGGGGGACAAAATGTCGCTAGTATTATTGGGGCATCTGTCGTCTTATGGTTGGTTCATTATCTTGTGTTGCGTGGAGTCAATTCTGCTGCACTTATTAACACAGTGGCAACGATTGCAAAAGTCATTCCGATTTTCCTGTTTATTATTGTAGCGATCATTGCGTTCAAATGGGATACCTTTACATTTGATTTTTGGGGAGGAGAAGGTTTTACTTGGGCATCTGTTGGTGAACAAGTTAGAAGTATGATGCTAGTCACTTTATGGGTATTCATTGGTATTGAAGGTGCAGTGGTTATGTCGGGAAGAGCTAAAAATCGTTCCGATGTCGGGAAAGCTACAATTATAGGCTTAGTTAGTGTACTTCTAATTTACATTTTAATCTCTCTATTATCTCTAGGAATAATGTCAAGAGAAGAATTGGCTGATCTGCCGAATCCTGCGATGGCTTATGTATTGGAAGCAATTGTCGGGAAATGGGGAGCGATCGTTATTAACTTTGGTCTGATCATCTCGGTTTTAGGAGCATGGCTTGGCTGGACGATGTTTGCTGCAGAGCTACCTTATGTCACTGCCAAAGACAAGGTGTTTCCGAAGTGGTTAGCGAAAGAAAATAAGAATCATGCTCCAGTGAACTCCTTATGGTTAACGAATGGGCTCATTCAGTTATTTCTAATTACGTTATTATTTTCAGAGGCCGCATATAACTTTATGTTTTCTTTAGCATCCTCAGCTATTTTAATTCCGTATCTGCTCTCTGCGCTATATCAAGTGAAACTGACAATGACAGGAGAAGCGTACCAATCAGGAGAGAAGCGTACGAAGGAAAAAGTAATTGGTTTTATTGCGAGCATTTATGCAATATGGCTTGTATATGCAGCCGGTATTGATTATTTGCTCTTAACCATGTTGTTATATGCGCCGGGGATCATCCTTTATAAATGGGCATTAAAAGAAAACGATATTCAAAAAAAGGATACCACAATAGAAAAAGCGCTAATGGTGTTGTTTGTTGTCTTAGCAGTAACTGCGATAGGCGGGTTAATTACTGGAAGGATAACAATTTAACAGGAAATGATAAAAAGAGGACGTGAAAAATATGGGAAATGAACGAATTGTAATTGCTCTAGGGGGGAATGCGATCCAGTCTGGTAGTGCAACAGCTGAAGCACAACAGGAGGCATTAAACCATACGGCAAAACAATTGATTGAAATTATTAAACAAGGGTATCAAGTCGCTATTACGCACGGAAATGGTCCCCAAGTTGGTAATATTTTATTACAGCAAATTCAATCGCATAGTGAACAAACCCCTGCTATGCCTTTAGATACATGTGGAGCTATGAGTCAAGGAATGATTGGCTATTGGTTGGAAAACGCGATCAATGATCAACTGCATGAAGAAGGCTTAGATAAGCAAGTTGCATCAGTTATAACTAGGGTAGAAGTTAATCCAGATGATAAAGCGTTTAGTAATCCATCAAAACCAATCGGTCCTTTCTATTCAGAAAAGGAAGCAAAAGAACAGATGGAGAAAAACGACGTTACATTCAAGGAAGATGCTGGAAGAGGTTGGAGAAGAGTTGTCCCATCACCGAAGCCAGTAAAAATTCTGGAACACGAAGTTATTAAATCATTAGTAGATAATGGAATGGTTGTAGTCAGTACTGGAGGTGGCGGAATTCCAGTCTACCGAAAGGATAACAAAATTTTGGGCGTAGAAGCTGTGATTGACAAAGATTTTGCCTCTGAAAAACTGGCAGAGCTTATTCAAGCAGACAAGCTTGTTATTTTAACTGAGGTAGAACATGTATATGTTAATTATCAAGCGGCTAATCAAAAAGCACTGGAACAGGTGACTACAGAAGAACTAAGAAATTACGCAGAAGAAGGTCAATTTTCTGCTGGAAGTATGCTGCCAAAAGTAGAGGCTGCAATTGCATTTGTAGAATCAAAACCTGGTAGCAAATGTATTATTACTTCCTTGGATAAAGCTGTGGAGGCTGTTAACGAAAATGCAGGAACAGTGATTAAAAACCATTAAATATAAGGAGTCTTGCATTTAATAAGGAGGGTTCATGTTTTCAAAAATGGATTCCTCTTTTATTTGGACCGGGAGGAATTCTTTATGAGTAAACAGGACCGCCAAGAAAAAATTCGTGAACTCCTACGGATAAATGAAGTCCGCACCCAAAAAGATTTATGGAAATTATTAAAGGATTGCGGGTATAACGTTACCCAAACAACTATTTCTCGAGATATCCAAGAGATGCAAATAAGAAAAGAATATTCGCCAGATGGAGTAGAAAGGTACAGGTTATCCAATCATATAAAGGAGGAAAATTCCGACTTCCCGATCAAACAGCTACAACAGTTTTACTCTGATGCTATTCAATCCATTGAAGCAACGGGAGTCTTTGTCATTATCAAGACAGAACCTGGGAATGCAAAAGCAATCGGCTATTTGATGGAATCTTTGAATTGGACACCAGTAGTAGGTGTCATTAGTGGCGATGACAACTGTTTATTACTGTGTCGAACTAAATCGGAAGCAGATAAAGTAAAAAAGAAATGTATGACCATCTGGAATAAAGACACAACTTAAACGCATACTCGAAAGTTCCGATGAATGCTAAGGTTTTTATAGAGCCCGTAATTTTTTAATAGCAGGCTCGACCTTATATTGCCCACGCAATAAAGAATCGAAATTTTTTGTAAGATAAGAAACCACCGTGGCTCGCCTAGAGCGCGAGCCACCATCTATCATGAAAAAACTTTTGCTTTATAATGTTTAGATTCTTAAAATACTGTCTAAAATAAATGAGTTAGATAAGTTAAATAGAGTTGTTTTTTCATACAAAAGTATAAAATGAGGTGCCTGGGGGATAACGAAATAACCGAATAGCGACGTCCGGCGCATGAGCCCGGCAACGATGCGTCTTTAGAAATGCGCCCTCCGATAAGTCATCATCGGTTCGTCACAAAGAGGAAGGCCGACTAAAAACGGTCTTGCCGCTCAGGCGCCGGCATACCCCTGCTTTTAGTGGCATGATTCCTTTATCTTTAGTTGATTCGTTCCATTCGCTTTCGCTGCTAAACGGGCGCTTGTTCCTTTTTCAACAGCCAATTATTTCACATCATGAGGATTAAACCCATTAGCAATATTCTTTCGACTATAGTAGCTAAAACTCTTACATCAATGAATCATTTACTAAAACCTCACCCCGCCCTTCCTTCCACCATTCTTAAAAAATCATAAAGTATAATAACAATCAAAACAATAAATAATTATATACTTTGTTTACAAACAATAAAAACTTGTATATAATAAAAAATAATAATGGGAGTAAATATTTTGTAGGTCTGTCACAATGCAATAATTATAGTATGTAATATGTAAATTAGGTTCATTTTTTGATATGAACTTAAGAGACTAATAGGGGATGATATTATGTAAAGTTACTAGCTCCAGGAGTCAAATTAAAACGCTTTTGATGAGTAAGCTTTTAGTTGGGAGTACATATCTTAATCGTTCGCAAATATTTAGTTTATGTTGATTTAAGAGATATGCCTTCCGCATTTAACCGATGTGTCGTGATGAAGTGAAATGCTTAAACTAGGACATTTTTTATAGTTTCCGTCCTAATTTGTGCAACAAACTATAGATAGCTACCATAATCACTTGATTGATTTGATCACAAATGAGTAAATCCATTTAGTTGATGCAATTCATTCAAATGGTAGCGCTGAGTTTATTTTAATATTAAAAAGATAGAACCGAGTTATGTTCATTTGTTTATATCTGGAGGAATGAATTCTTAGATCGTAAATGCGTCCTAATGTATCTCTCTCCATGTATCATATAAAGATGCTGGCAAAGAGGGGGGATGAGTAGTATACGAATGGAATATAAAATTCTTTAGTATTATCAATCCGCACCATAACACATTGCACTATTGAATGTAGTAGGTTAGGTTCTAATAAAAAAGAAACCGAATACTAACGCCGAATCTGTTGACGAAATGATTCGATTCTAAGAATTAATCTTGTCCTTTATGAAATGAGGTGAAGGAATGAGTGATTGCTTTTTAGATGAATCCGTTATTTTGACGGATATTGAAGCCAAGACAAAAGAACAAGCATTAGAAATAGTTGCCCAAAATCTAGTCGATCTAAACCTGGTTAAAAAAAGTTTTATTCCTGCAATTATTCAAAGAGAAGCAGAATATCCAACGGGTCTCCCCACAAATGGCGTGTCAGTAGCTATACCACATACAGATGATAAACATGTCAAAACGGAAACAATAAGTCTTGCTATTTTAAAGCGCCCAGTTGATTTCTTTATTATGGGGGATGGGAATAACACAACGCCAGTTCAATTAATTTTTATGTTAGCAATGAATGAGCCTAATTCTCAACTATCTTTATTACAAAAATTAATGCAAATCTTTCAAGATGAAAAAACTCTAACATATATCGTAAGTCAAAAAAATAAAACCGATATAAAAAATCTGTTAAAAAAGAAGCTAGGTATTACTTAAAAGAGGTGATTGTATGGCAAAAAAGACGGTGCTAGTAGCATGTGGAGCGGGGATTGCAACTTCTACAGTGGTAAATGGTGCAATTGAGGAAATAGCTAGAAAAAATAATATAGATGTCAACCTGATTCAAATTAAAATTGCAGAAGTTGAATCGTACTTAGATACAGCAGATCTGTTGGTAACAACTGCAATGACGAAAAAAGAGTATCCGTTTCCAGTAATTAATGCACGCTCATTTTTAACTGGTATTGGTACAGAAGAGACGAAAAAACAAATAGTAGACGAACTTAAAAAATAATACTACGAATGGATTCCTCGGTCTTCGATAGAGCCGAGAAATCCTTTATATAAGGTGCCGTAATACTCCCACTTCAAGACCTGAGTTGATACACAAAAGGGTCTAAGTGATAGAAAACGGCACTTAAATGCCCGATTCGTTCAAGGGCCTTTAGGTCATACCATTACGGTACCAACATGCAGTAGGAGATGGAAGAAAACTCCTACTGATGAAGTTTCACTTTATATCTTACCTGAGTTAGGGAGGTTAAATAATTGCAATCATTTGTTGACTTTATTCAAAGCTTTCTAGGGTTAGGTGCAACAGTAATTTTACCTGTAGCCATTTTTATATTAGGAGTATTTTTCGGTCAGAAGGTGGGTAAAGCATTTCGTTCGGCTGTAACAATTGGTGTAGCATTTGTAGGAATATTTTTAGTTATTGATTTGTTGACGCTTAATCTTGGGCCGGCTGCACAAGGAATGGTGAATCGATTAAACGTAGAATTGAATGTAATTGATGTAGGTTGGCCAGCTACTTCTTCCATAGCATGGGCATCAGTTGTAGCAGCATTTATTATTCCCCTAGGACTGATTGTCAATGTCATCATGTTATTAACGAAAACAACGAAAGTAATGAATGTGGATGTTTGGAATTTTTGGCATTATACATTTGCGGCCGCCGTAGTGTATACAATATCTGGAAGCATTATCCAAGGTCTAATTGCGGCTGTCATATTTCAAATTGTTTGTTTAAAGATTGCTGACTGGACAACACCAATGGTGAGAGACTTTTATGAGATGCCGGGAGTATCGGTTGCTACTGGTAGTACTATTTCATATGCGCCATTTATCTTTTTAGTAAAATGGATCCAAAAAATTCCTGGATTAAAGAATTTACATGCAGATCCAGATTCTATTCAAAAGCGTTTTGGGGTTTTTGGAGATTCCATGGTTGTCGGTTTATTTCTTGGTATAATAATCGGTTTACTTGCTGGTTATCGTGTTGGGGAAGTTATTGAAGTCGGTATGTCTATGGCTGCAGTTATGATTTTGATGCCACGAATGGTAAAAATTTTAATGGAGGGTCTAATGCCTGTTTCAGAATCAGCTCGTACGTGGTTAAATAATCGATTTGGAGAAAGTGATATTACGATTGGTTTGGATGCAGCTGTATTATTGGGGCATCCATCTGTAATTGCTACAGCTCTTATTTTAACACCTGTTACTGTATTAATTGCTGTAATGTTGCCTGGCAACCATGTACTTCCATTCGGTGACTTGGCAACTATTCCATTTATCGTTGCTTTTATTGTCGGTGCTGCTAGAGGTAATATTATTCACTCTATTATTGTAGGAACAGTTATGATTGCGCTATCCCTTTATATGGCTACAGATATCGCACCGGTATTTACCGATATGGCGATGAGTGCAGAAATTAAGCTCCCAGAAGGATCTGCAAAGGTTTCTAGTATTGACCAAGGAGGCAATCTATTAAATTGGTTGATTTGGAGATTTTTCGAGTTATTTCATTAAAGTTAGGCCTGAAAAATACATCTAAAAGTAAGGAATCCCGATACCGTTAGGCGTAATGGTATGGATAGATTACATGGATTGTTAAAAACCTTCATAAGGTGTTTGAGAAATCTAGAAAACAGGGGTAACGGAAGATATTTAAAGCGGACAGAGGAGGATTAACCAATGAAATCCCTAGTTAAAACAGAATTAGGATTCGGCAATCTCGAAATTCAGGATAAGAAGGAGCCAATTCCCGGAAAAGATCAAGTGAAAATTAAAATTAAATATGCTGGTATTTGTGGATCTGATATCCATACGTATGAAGGACATTATAAAGTTCAAGTACCAGTTACTTTAGGTCATGAATTTTCCGGTGAAGTTGTAGAAGTTGGTGACAATGTAACTGAATTTAAAGTGGGTGACCGAGTAACTTCTGAAACTACTTTTTATATCTGTGGTGAATGTAAATATTGTGGATCAGGGGATTATAATCTTTGTGATCACCGAAAAGGCTTAGGAACTCATCAAGATGGTGGATTTGCTAAATATTTAATTGCTAGAAAAGAAAGTGTCCACGTTCTTCCAGAGAACGTAGACTATAAATCAGCTGCCATGACTGAACCACTAGCATGTACTTATCATGCTGTCTCAAAAACAAAAATCAATGAGGGGGATGTTGTTGTTGTCATCGGGCCTGGTCCAATTGGTTTACTGACAGCACAAGTAGCAAAGAGCTTTGGAGCCAAGGTAATTATTACTGGACTAACAAATGATAAAATTCGTCTGGATAAAGCAAAAGAACTTGGGGTTGATATCGCGATAGATTCACAAAAAAGCGATGTTCAAAAAGTTGTTAATAAAATAACAAGTGGATATGGAGCAGATGTGGTGTTTGAATGTTCAGGAACAGTGCCTGCTGCCAAACAAGGTTTAGATGTATTACGAAAAAAAGGTAATTATGTGCAAGTAGGAATATTCTCTCAACCAGCCGTACCGTTTGACTTAGAAAAAGTCATTCAACATGAGATACATGTAGTGGGGAGCAGAAGTCAACATTCAGCTGATTGGGAGCCGGCGTTAGCATTGATGAATGAAGGAAAAGTAAATGCGAAAGCTCTAGTAACTCATGAATTTGATATTACACAATGGGATGAAGCATACCAGGTAATAAAGGGTGGAGAAGCTATTAAAGTATTGTTAGTTCCGGCAGAATAATAGAGTCAAAAGGATGTGTTTAAATGAATAAGCAGGATTTGATTTCTCTAATTGATTATACATTATTAAACCCAGTCGCAACGAGAAAATGTATTAAAATATTTTGCGAGGAAGCTATTGAATATGGTTTTAAAACTGTTTTTGTTAATCCTTACTATGTTTCATATGCGCATCGTCTTTTATCCCCACACCATATTAAGGTTGGAATCCCAATCGGGTTTTCATTAGGAGGAGCAGTAACTCATGTCAAAGTAGAAGAAGCAAAACAAGGGATTAAAAATGGTGCTGAAGAAATGGATATGCTCATTAATATTGGAGCCCTCAAATCGGGCGAATTTGATGTTGTGAAAAACGATATTGAAGAAGTGGTTAAAGTTGCTAACGGATTGACGACGAAAGTAATTATTGAAACAGGGTTGCTAACAGAGAAAGAAAAAATCATAGCAACGGAATTAATCATGGAAGCCGGGGCAGACTTTGTGAAAACGTCTACGGGATTTAATGGTGGTGGTGCAACCATTGAAGATGTGCAGTTACTTCGCTTAATTGCAAAAGACAAAATAGGTGTCAAAGCTGCTGGAGGAGTGAAAACGTATCAAGATGCTGTTCAAATGGTAAAAGCTGGTGCAAACCGTATTGGCTCTAGCAGTGCAATCATAATGATTAATCATGATGCTTATTAATGGGCGGTTCCCGCATGGAAGATTCCGTAATTCTCCCCCTTTAGGAGTTAAAGGAATACCGCAGTCTAAATTGGAGAAAAAGGTACCTAAATGCCCGTTTGGTTCCACTAACTAGCGTTCCAAGAAATGAAGTTTCATTTTATCCCGGATGTAAGGATCCGTATTTTTCTCCTTTCCAACATGTGCTAATGATGTTGCAAACATGATGAGAAAAACGGCTCCTAAATCCCCGATTCGTTTAACTAACATTCAAGGAGAAAAGCACTCCTTGAATGAAGTTTCATTTTATTAGACAAATCAATATTGTTTATAGGTTAAATTTTAGCTGCTATCGATAAGGGAGGACAATCATGATAGATATTTTTTTAGATGTTATGTTAGGGCCTTTTAGAGTAATTAGCCAATTTTATTTTAAAAATCAATTATTTTTTAACACGATTTTGATCAGTCTTGCAGCATATAACCTATTCTTTAATAGAAGCAGAAATATACAAAGTGACTCAAAAAGCTAAATAACAGCCAATAGCCAAAGAAGGGGACGGTCATCGTGAGAGCTTTGAATTTATATGGAGAAAAAGATATTCGTTTTGAAGAAAACACTCCTAAGCCAACTATTAAGAATAGAGAGGATGTTATTATTAAGGTGAAATCAGTAGGGATTTGTGGATCTGATCTATCTAGATTCATCAAATTAGGTCCCTATATAAAAGGAATGACATTTGGTCATGAGTTTGCGGGAGAAGTTGTAGAAGTTGGTGAAGATGTCAAACAAGTAAAAGTAGGAGATCGAGTTGCGGGTTGTCCTGCGTTTGTGTGTAAGAAATGTGATAGTTGTCTTAGGGGAGAACCTGCACGTTGTGAAAAGTTAGTTGTTATTGGTGCATTTCATCCGGGAGCCTATGCTGAATATACGAAACTACCAGAAAGTCATGTTTTGAAATTGCCAGATAATGTAGACTATGATACAGCAGCAATGGTAGAGCCATCTGCGGTTGTTGCACACGGATTTTACCAAACTAGCATTCAGGCTGGGGCTGAAATAGCTATTATGGGGGTTGGCAGTATTGGATTATTAGCTGTACAATGGGCGAAGATTTTTGGGGCAAAAAAAATATATGCGATTGATATAGACCAGAAGAAATTAGCTATTGCCAAAAAGCTTGGCGCTGATGTGATTATTAATTCCAGAGAAAAACCTGCATATAAACAAATAATGGAACATACGCATGGGAGAGGAGTAGATTTAGCCGTAGAGTCTGCAGGATCACCTATTACTTCTGAACAGGTTCTTGCATTACCATGTAAAGGTGGAGAAGTAGTATTTATGGGGATACCGTATGCAAATATCCATATAGAACGTTTTTATTTTGAAAAAATTGTTCGCAATGAATTGACTATTTATGGTTCATGGAATGCGGTATCTTCCCCGTTTCCAGGTAAAGAATGGAGTACAACCATCCATTATATGAGTAAGGGTCTAATAAGATCGGATGCAATGATATCACATACCTTTTCATTATCAGAGGGACCAGATGTATTTCGAAAAATAGTAAATAATCAAATCGATTCCGTTAAAGTGTTATTTCATCCCGAAATAATCGAAAAAACAGGAGGACTAACAGAAGGTTCGCATGGCAATAGATTTTGCACATAAGATAGAAGTTTTATTACTAGATAAGCCCACTATTTATCCGGTATATAAAGTGCTGTAAGACTCCTCCGACTTATTATTGAATCAAGTTTATATGACCTTAATGAATCTGTTCAACTAATTGTAACCTATCCAGGATAATCTGTACTGACACAAGTCTAGAGATCACAACACCTAAATATCCTATTTTGTAAGAGGACTTTAGGTCATACTATTATGGTAGAATTAAAAAGCTTATTTTTACTGTTGTGCTTCCTTATTTATAAACTGTCAAAACCTTATTAACTTATCCACGTTTTCTAATGGATTCTTGCTCCATTCGCTTAAAAGTTATTTTTATTTCATTTGCTTTACGATTAATATTCGGCACTAATTAGAGTAAGTTCGTCTGTGATTTTATATTTAACAGGATGCTCTCAAGTAATTTTTGTAAACCTCAAATACCCGTAAATCAAATGGTTATAAAGAGGAAATTTCTATTTTAAATTTGATCTCCACTAAGACTATAGCTGACTTATTGACTTACATCTACCCCTATGTAATAATAAAGTCATTCATTTTGCAGAAAAGCGATGATGGGGAGAGTAGGTCAATGCTATTCTTTTACAGAAAGCTTTGGTAGCTGAAAAGAAGCAAGGAATGATTGATTGAATATGGTCTCTGAGCTGCGTATCTGAACTTTTAGAGTAAGGGTATGACGAGATTTGGCACTCGTTACAAATGTCATGGTATAAGAACATGCCGTTTTATCCCGAATAGAAGGTCCGTAAGACTCTCACTTCAATAGTTGATTGTGCAAAAAAGGTAAGTGAGAGATAACAGCGCCTAAATTTCCGATTTATTTAGAGACCTTTAGGTCATGCCATTACGGTACTAACAAGCCGTGGGGTGTAAAGGCACGGCTACTGATTGGGGATCACTTTATTGTTCCGTACCAATGGAGACTAATCATGTGAATGATTAGTGAATAAAGGTGGTAACACGGGGATAACCTCGTCCTTTGACAATTTATATTGTCTTAGGATGGGGTTTTTTAATTTTTCCAAATCTTACATGGGCTATATGACATCGACTTCAAGAGTTGAAAATCCGTAAAATTCTAGAAAAGCAGAGTGGACGAACAAATATGGACAAAAAATGCTTGTAGTAAGACGGTTTATTAACCAAGAATGTGCTTCAAAAAGTATTACAATAAAAGACGAAATACTGAGGCAACAAAGTAAAACAGAAGGGAAAGTGGCTTTTCAAGTGCACTGAGGTATTTAACAAACATCACCATAATATCTATGGATACCCAAGAACATACGACTTGTTTTAAATCATGCAACCTAGAGAACAATAACCCTGTTAAATATTTATCTCGCATATAAGGTGCTGTAAGAGCCTCTTAAGGAGTTGGATAATCTGTACTGCAACAAGTCTAAGTGGGAGATAACAGCACCCCTATTTCGAGAGGACTTTAGGTCATACCATTACGGTACTAACAATCAGTAGGCGATGAATGAAAAATCATTGATTGAAGATTCACTTTATTAAACGGGACAAATATAGCGTAGAACTGAAAGGCATAAATTTTCCATGCATACCCTTATGTCAGTCTTATTTTTGAAGGAGGAAAAAGGATGAATGTACTAATTGGTGGAGCTTGGCCTTATGCAAATGGGTCATTGCATTTGGGTCACATATCGAGTCTATTATCAGGTGATATTTTAGCTCGTTATTACAGGGCAAAAGGTGACAATGTGCTTTATGTTTCGGGGAGTGATTGTAATGGTACGCCAATTACAATTCGAGCAAAACAAGAAGGCGTTACCTCTAAAGAAATAGCCGACAAATATCACAAAGAGTTTAAAGAATGTTTTGAGCAACTAGGCTTCACATACGATTATTATACTCGCACAGATGCAGCGCATCATCATAAAGCGGTTCAGGAAATATTTTTCACTTTATTAGATAATGATAAACTTTATCAGAAAGAGGTTGAACAGGCTTATTGCAATAGTTGTGCCCAGTTCTTGCCTGATCGGTTTGTGGAAGGAATTTGCCCAAATTGTGGAAAAGGAGCACGAGGGGACCAATGTGACCATTGTTCAAAAGTTCTTGAGCCATTAGATTTGGTTGATAAAAAATGTAAACTATGTGGTAGTTCACCTACGACAAAAAGTACGGAGCATTTTTACTTCAAATTAAGCTCTTTTCAGGAACAACTTGAAAATTACGTTGAAAAGGCAAAAGAAAAAGGATGCTGGCGCGACAACGCAATTAAAATAGCGGAAAGATATTTAAAAGAAGGCTTGCCTGATCGAGCGATTTCAAGAGATTTACCAGTAGGTGTAACTGTACCAGTTGAAGGTTATGAGAGGAAAAAGATATATGTTTGGTTTGAAGCTGTTGCTGGATACTATACGGCGAGCAAAAAGTGGGCCGACGACAATCAGAAGGATGCTAGTCCCTTTTGGGAGGGGAATACTAAATCATATTATGTTCATGGAAAAGACAATATCCCGTTTCATGCAATCATTTGGCCAGGGATTTTATTAGGGGTTAACCAACTAGCGCTTCCAACTCATATAGTTTCAAATGAGTATGTAACGGTTGAAAAAAAGAAACTATCCACAAGTAAAAACTGGGCCGTTTGGGTTCCTGATATGCTGAAGAAATATGCTCCAGACTCGATACGGTATTTCTTAACGATCAATGCCCCCGAACACAGAGATGCTGATTTTTCCTGGCGTGAGTTTGTTTATAGTCATAATAGTGAGTTGCTTGGTGCTTACGGGAATTTTGTAAATCGAAGCCTAAAGTTTATCGAAAAATTCTTTGATGGAGAAGTACCACCAGGGCATGTTAATCAAGCAATCAAGCAAAATATAGAAAACGTATACCACCAAGCAGCCTCTCTGATTGAACAAACACATTTTAAAGAAGCGTTAGAATTAATTTTTGGATCTATAAGAAGCGCCAATAAATATTTTGATCAACAGCAGCCGTGGATTCAAGTAAAAGCGTCCTTTAACGAATGCCAAGATACGTTAAGAAGCTGTGTATATATGATTGTGAATTTGGCTCAGTTATTGCATCCATTCCTTCCATTTTCAAGCGAGAAATTACAACAAGCCTTTGGAATAACAGAAATGCAGTGGAAACCGATTGATATTCCCACATCTGCTGTGGAAATTACAGCACCGTTATTTGAAAGAATCGATGTCTCTGTTATTGATCAAGAATTGGAACGGCTAAGAAAGCAATCCTCGTTATAAGAGGGTTGCTTAAAATGGATTGGATGTGTTTCATAATTTGAAAAAAGCCCCAGCTTTTTTCAAGCTACAGGTGAACAAATAACAAAGCCATTCATAAGGATTAATTTTGGGCGAATTATTCTTAATAACTTCTATATGCACTCATTTTTTTGTATACACGTTAAAAATTCATTGTGAATATATATACAAACTCCTTCATATCTGCACATGTTATAATGAACATGAAAGTTTTATATCATATATGATTGAGGTGGGCTTATGAATTCTCGACAGTATGCCATAATAAAGTTACTTGATAGTGCAGAAGATGAATTCTTCACAAGTGCTCAACTTGCTACTGAGATCAATGTGAGTCCAAAGACGGTAAGAACGGACATAAAGGAATTGAATTCACTGTTACAGGATTACAGTATTTATATTGAGCCCGTTCGTGGTAGGGGATACGTTTTAAAGGTGAAAAACAGAGAAAATTTTAATCAATTATTCCAAGATTATGCAAATAAAGCTTATTCCATGATTCCGGTTGAATCAGGGGAAAGAGTTAACTACATAATAGAAAAGTTATTACTATGTACCGAATATATAAAAATGGAAGATTTACTTGCAGAATTATTTATCAGTAGATCTACTTTACAAAGTGATTTGAAAATTGTTCGCGAAATATTGCAGCATTATGGTTTATCGATTGAACACAAACCCAATTATGGAATGAAAGTGTATGGAGAAGAAACATTCATTCGCTTTTGTATTTCGGAATACATTTTTAATCAACAGCCATTGCTCACAAGGAAACAATGGGTGAATATTTTGATGCCGCAAGAGCTGAATTTAATTAGAAATTCTATTCTTAAAAACATAAGGAAAAATAACATCACGATTTCTGACGTTAGTTTAGAAAATTTAATCATTCATCTTGCTATCGCTTATAGGCGGATACTAGAAAATAAAACAGTAGAATTTGTGAAAAAAGATTTTCACATACTAAGAGGTGAAAAAGAATATGACGTGGCAAAAACCATAATAACGGAAATTGAACACAGTTTAGAAGTCGTTTTCCCAAAAACAGAAATAGCTTATCTAACTATTCACTTAAAAGGGACGAAGTTGACTTCTACTTTAGATAATACATTAGACCTTCAGACTGTTGTGGATAAGGAAATTTACCAGCTTGCAAATGAGGTTATACAGCTAGTTGATAAAGAGTATGATTTAAATTTAACGGAAGACAAAGAGTTTTTGAGAAACCTATGCCTGCACTTAAAACCTGCTATTAGCCGATGTCACTACCAGATGAATATTCGTAATCCAATGTTAGAGGAAATTAAAATGAACTATCCTCTTTCATTTGAAGCAGCACTGTTTGGAGCAAATATAATAAATGAGCGATTTGCTATTCAATTCAACGAATGTGAAGTGGGGTATATTGCTCTTCATATCGAAGCAGCTTTAGAGAAAGCAAAGCGCTCTGACCGCGAAAGGAAACGATGCTTAATCGTTTGCGCTACAGGCTTAGGGAGCTCACAGTTACTTTTACATAAGCTAACGAATATATTTGGTAAGAAGCTTCATATTATTGGAACAACCGAATATTACAACTTAACACAACATAAGCTGGAAAATTTGGATTTTATAATGAGTACGATTCCGATTAAAAATAAGTTGCCAGTACCAGTTATACATATAAGCGCTATTCTTGGTACGATAGATGTTTCAAAAATTGAACAAATGCTAGAGTATAAGAATACAGACATAAACGAATATATTTTTCCAGAGTATACATTTTTACAATGTGACTTTCAGACACCAGAATCAGCTATTTGTTTTTTAACAAGTCATTTAATAGAAAAAGGGAAAGCGGATACAAGTTACACACAATCTGTATTAGAAAGAGAGCATTATGCACCTACAAGCTTTGGTAATTTAGTTGCAGTACCTCATCCGCTGCAACCAGGAACAAACGCTACCTTTCTATCCATACTCACGTTACAAAAGCCGATAAATTGGGGGGACAAGCTAGTTCAGCTGGTAATATTACTAAACGTTAATAAAGATAAGAAGGAAGACTTACAGCCTATGTTTCAATCTCTTGTTCAATTTATTGATAATAAACAAAAAGTCTTTCAAATACTAGAATGTAAGACATATTCGGAAATCAAAGAGAAGTTAGAGAAATGAGATCCGATAAATGGGAGCAAAAGATTCGATAGCTATTCTTTTGCTCCTTTTGCGTTTGATAAGTTTTAGTATAGTATGTTTCTTAATTCTTTCACCTAGAACTGGAAAGCGGAACAAATAAATTAAGGTAAGAAACAACAGCTGCTTAACTGTCTGACTAGCATTCAATCGTTTCGGTTAGTAGGAAGGCGCTAGAAAAAAGTTCTACTAACTGAAGTTTCGCTTAAACTAGTTGGGAGCGTTAGAAGTATAGAATCTATCGATCTCAACTAACTAGTTAATGAAAGAAAATATTACGAAGCATGAGTTTTAGTTTTTACCGTTGCTAACGGTAAAAACTAATCTCGAAATGTATGCGTTTTCAAAATAGAATAAAAGTTGAAAGAAGATTTGAAACTAATGTGAGAAAGGATGATGGTATGAATGGAATAAAAATAACGGTGATTGGAGGGGGTTCTTCCTATACACCAGAACTACTTGAAGGAATTATTTTCAATCAGGAACTCTTACGCGTAGCAGAAGTTTGGTTAGTAGATGTAGAAGCAGGACAGCAGAAGTTGTCCATTATAGAAGGATTAGCCAAACGTATGATTCAAAAAGCTGAATGTTCGATTAGAATTGTTGCCACTTTAGATAAGCGAGAAGCAATAAAAGGCGCAGATTACATTATTACCCAAATTAGAGTAGGGCAACTTAAAATGCGTCGTTATGATGAATATATCTCTATTAAGCATGGAGTAATCGGTCAGGAAACAACTGGAGCGGGAGGGTTTATGAAAGCATTACGTACAATACCAGTTATCCTTGATATTTGCAACGATATTGAACAACTTGCTCCAAATGCCTGGTTGCTGAATTTTACGAATCCTGCAGGTGTGGTTACAGAAGCAGTCCTAAAACATTGCAATGTAAAAGTTATTGGCTTATGTAATAATCCAATTAATTATTATAAAAAATTTGCTGCCACCTATAACGTCTCTATGAACGATGTTAGTATCAATTTCGTAGGTATTAATCATTTGATTTGGATAACAGACCTATTTATTAAGGGTGAATCAAGAATTAATGACGTTTTCACTGGTTGGTCGGATAGTTATGAGGCAAAGAATATTCCTGCATTCGGATGGGATTTGGAGTTTTTGAAATCTTTGGGTGCTATTCCTTGTGGCTATCATAAATATTACTATCAGTCTGATCGAATTTTACAAGAACAATTGGAGCAGTTGGAGCGAAATGAAACCCGTGCTGATCAAGTGCAAAAAATGGAGCAAGAGCTATTTGAAATTTATCAAAATCCAGATTTAAACGAGAAACCAAAAGCTTTAGAACAAAGGGGAGGAGCATACTACTCAGAGGCGGCTGTCAATTTAATTAAGTCTATCCAATTGAATACAAAAGACATGCATACATTGAATATTCGTAATAATGGAACGATTGCCTGCTTGCCTAATGACACTTGTATAGAAGTAAATTGTGTTGTGGAACGGCATCAGGTTACCCCTCTACAAGTTGGGGAGGTATCACCACAGGTTAGAGGGCTTTTACAAAATGTTAAAGCATACGAAGAACTTACTGTAGAGGCGGCTGTGAAAGGAGACAAAGGTATTGCTCATCAAGCATTAACATTACATCCACTTATTCCATCTGCTGAACGGGCAAAAGCTATCTTAGAAGAAATGTTTATCGTGAACAAGAGGTTTCTACCACAATTCGATCTTTAAGGGGGAAAACATACATGAAGATAACACTGCTTTGCGCATTGGGAATGAGTACAAGTCTTTTAGTGGAAAGAATGAAGAAAGCAGCTGATCGCAGAGGGATTGATGTGAAAATTGAAGCCCATTCGGTAGATGATATCGATAAGCAGCTAAAAAGTTCTGATGTCATACTTTTAGGTCCGCAAATTCGCTATAAGAAGAAGGAACTGTTTAAAAAAGCGGAAGAAGAAAATGTTCCAATCGCTATTATTGATATGCGAGCATATGGATCAACGGATGGTGAAGAAGTGCTGGAGCAAGCACTCCATTTAAAAAAATGACTATGAGGAGGGTATATTGTGAATCGTTTTAATGCGCTTATGGAACGTTACTTTATGCCAGTTGCTGGAAAAATGGCTGAACAACGTCATTTGAAGGCGGTTCGAGATGGGATTATCGCAACAATGCCACTATTAATTATTGGAAGTATCTTTCTGATTATTTCATCTCCGCCTGTAGAATCTTGGGCTGAATTTATGAAACCTTATACATCTACGTTGAGTATTCCTGTAAATGCCACCTTTGGATTGTTGGGTTTGGTTGCAGTTTTTTCAATCGCATATAGCCTTGCCAAGAGCTATGGTATGGATGAGCTATCGGCTGGTGTGCTTAGTGTAGCTACCTTTTTTGTAGCTACACCACTTACAGAAGATGGAAATATTCCTTTGAATTTAATGGGAAGTGAAGGTTTATTTATTGCGATCGTATTGGCGATTTTTACAGTCGAAGTATTTCGTTTTTTTGAAAATAGAAATATTATTATCCGTATGCCTGAAGGAGTTCCTCCATCTGTATGGCGTGCATTTACAGCGCTTATTCCTGGAGCAGTCATTATTTTCATTGTCTGGGGAGTAGATTTATTGTTGCGAAATGCTTTTGATCTATCGTTACATGGAGTTGTCGCCGCTATTTTAAGGCAACCTTTAGAGGCTATGGGAGCAAGCTTGTGGGGGGCAATTATTGCCATTATTCTCATTCATTTATTGTGGTCTTTTGGAATTCACGGGATTTCAGTTGTAGCAAGCGTAATGGCTCCAATCTGGTATAGTTTGACGGAACAAAACGTAGCCGCACAGCAAGCTGGTGAAGAACTACCATATATTATCGGTCAGCCATTTATGGCAATTTGGGTGACAGTTGGTGGTTCTGGCATGGCGCTTGCATTAACCATATTATTTGTTTGGAGAGCACGTTCGAGACATTTGAAAGGTCTGGGTCGAGGGTCTATTTGGGCCAGTTTCTTTAATATAAGTGAACCAATTGTATTCGGAGCACCAATTGTGATGAACCCATTATTATTTATCCCCTTTATACTTGCACCATTAGCAGTAGGGCTGATCACTTATTTTTCTATGTCAATTGGCTTGGTAGGAGAACCATATGTAATTGTTCCTTGGACTACTCCGCCACCATTTTCGGGAATATTAACCACAGGTGATTGGCGCGGTGGTGTATTAATGACGATTAATATAATCGTAGCCATGTTTATTTATTATCCATTTTTCCGTTTGTACGATAAAAAGCTCTTGGAAGAAGAACAGGCAAATGAGTCAGTAGCCCCTACGAAAGAAGATTAAAAGGTACTTTTATAGATGATAATACAAGAAAAGTGATAATCAATGCAGATGATTTTGGTCTTACAACTGGGTAACATATGAATTTAATTTATGCTCATCCATATGGTTAGTATCAAGTACGACTGCAATGGTTAATCTGCCATTTGCCAAGAAAGGTTTAGAAAAAAATACCCTAATTTGGGAATAGGCTTGTGTCTAGTATTTGATGCAGGCCGACCTGTTTTTTTCATCTCAAAGCAGTTTAACGCATCGTTCTGGATATTTTTTGAAAGGGGGACACATTAATTAAATCTACTAAAAGGGAGGTTTTGAAAAATGAGCTAGAGGCCTTGATTTCTATATAAATGGTTTGGTGATGTAATACATCTGGATAGTCACCACCATACGCATCTGTATATTCCGCAGTGATTGGATGTTGTTATAGAAGCTGCAGAAAAACACAACTTACCAGTTAGGATGTTTAAGGAAACAAAGTTTAAGCACAGAATAGTTAGTCCTAACTATTTTTATGCGGCATTTTATGGGGAGGAAGGAAAATATGTCCATTGAGGGCTACCACAATATTCTATCTGTAGAAATCATGTGCCACCCAGAGTTTATCCCGCATATAAGGTGCTGTAAGACTCCCACTTATCTGTACTACGACAAACCTAAGTGGGAGATAACAGCACCTAAATGCCCTATCTCGTAAAGGACTTTAGGTCATACCATTACGGTACTAATAATCAGCGGGGACGAATAAAAACACCCATTGATTGAAGATTCACTTTATCGATTCTTGCTTATATAAAACTAGTAACTATAACAGTAGAAGAATGAAGAAATAGATGTAATAGCTAATAAAAAGATTAAAGAATATATAGGAAAACAGGCTATAGAATTAATTCATTATGGAGGAATAGCAGATGGACATTGAAAATGTATCCATGAATATCATTTTACGTGCAAGTAATGCAAAAAAACATTTATATGAGGCGTTAAATTATGCCCGGGAGGCAGAATTTAGTCAAATTGAATCTACAATGAAACATGTTTCTGATGAATTATTAGAGGCGCACAAATTACAGACTAAACTTATTCAAGAAGACACTCAAGGGGGGTTAGAAAATTTATCTGTATTACTCATTCATGCACAGGATCATCTAATGTCAGTTATATCAGAAAAAAGCCTAGTAGGAGAAATGATAGAAATATATTGTAAACAGAGTGAGATAAGCAAAAAAGTAGACTATTTAATGACCCGGATGATTGATGGTAGTTGAAGCTAGAAAAAATAGTGTAAGGGATGTTTATAGCTAAGAACAATGATGGTATTTTTTGAAAGATAAGAAAGCATAAAATGAGGTGCTTGGGGTTAACGAAATAATCGAAGCCACGTCCGGCGCAAGCGCCCTGCAACGATGCGACTTTAGAAATGCGTCCTACGATAAGGCCTCATCGGTTCGTCGCTTAGGGAAGGTCTTCATTAGATACTATATCTAATGAAAAAATATGGAAGACAAGGGGGAATAAAAAAGGTGATGCTAGGTATGGAGGTTCTTTTAGATGGTCATTTAGAGTGGATTCAAGATAAACGAGTTGGATTGATTACGAATCATACTGGGGTTTCAAGTGATTTGGAGAGCAGCATTGATCTATTGTATAACCATCCTGAAGTAAATTTAACAGCATTATATGGTCCGGAACACGGCATACGCGGGGATCGTGAAGCAGGAGAATATGTGGAGTCGTATATCGATAAAAAAACGGGTTTACCTGTATATAGCTTGTATGGATCTACCTGGAAACCTACGAAAGAGATGCTCGAGGATGTAGATGTTTTATTATTTGATATTCAGGATATAGGTTCCAATGTTTATACTTATATTTACACGCTTGGTTTTGCAATGGAGGCAGCAGCAGAACATGACAAACAACTGATCGTGCTAGACAGACCAAATCCTATTGGTGGTACAAGGGTCGAGGGGCCGGTACGTTCGAAAGATGCTGTTAGTTTTATGGGCAGATTTTTGCTTCCTGTCAGACATGGCATGACAGTTGGTGAATTGGCTGTAATGTGGAACCATGAATATAGTATGGGAGTAGATCTAAAAATAGCTAAATTAAAGGGGTGGAAAAGAAATGTGTATTTTTCCGATACTGGACTTCCGTGGGTGATGACATCTCCGAATATACCGACTGAAAAGACAGCTTATTTATATACGGGAACAGAATTATTAGATGACACGTCATTGTCTATAGGACTTGGCACCACTAGACCGTTTGAATTAGTAGGTGCTCCATGGATTGATAGTGAAGCTTTAGCAAAAGAAATGAGAAACCGTGGTATTGCCGGCGTGAAATTTAGATCGGCATATTTTACACCCATGTTTGGAAAATATGAAGGTGAGCTGGTGGCTGGTGTACAAGTCCATCTGATTTATCCCGAAAAAGTTGATCTTGTTGCTTTAGGATTAAATTTGGTGGATGCGATGAGAGACCAGAATCCTGATAAGTTTGAGATGACGGAAAGTTACACCAATTTAATCGGGGATACAGACGTCCCTGAGATGATCATGAAGAACATGGAGGTTAATAAAATTATTGCTTCTTGGCAAGACGAATTGAATGAGTGGATGAAAGACGTTCGAAATAAGTATTTAATGTACCCGCCATTTCCAGCTGGATCTAAACCATACAGACCAAAAGGAGTATTGGGAATATTACCATTAGATTTGGCAGTTTCCCCAGGTCAAAATATTGCATTAGCTGTAAAAGGATATAATAAACACGGCAAAAAATTAGAGATGGATCCTGATTTAATTGATTGGACTGTTTCCAACGATATTGGATATGTGGAAAATGGTACATTCTATGCTGTAAAAGAGGGAAAAGCGCAATTAATCGCAACCTATCGTGATTACAAAGCAAATAGAAAAGTCGTGGTTTCCTCAAGAAATGTAAATAATATAAGATATGGTGTTCATTCCAATTATACAAGAGTTGTATTTGACTTAAACAAAACATTCGATGATTATGACATTATTAAAGATAATAATATGTTAAAAGTTCGGATACCGTATGGTAAAATTTCTGGAGAACTAAAACAGGAGGGAGGGACAATGGAAGTTACTAATAGCCCTGTATTATCATTTATTGAGTATTTGAAAGAAGAGGATGAAACCTTGGTTGCAGACTTTCATTTAAAAAAGGTAAGGGTTAATTATAAAATACCAGAGTATTCGTCTCGGTTAGTTATTGATATACAACATTAAAGTATTCTTAGCAACAGAACGAGGTATACGTATTTTTTTAGCAGATTTGTTGTCGCGCATTAACCTCGTTTAGAAGAAGAGCTTTTTAATAAATAAATAGTAAAGATATAGGGTTACTAAATAGGTTCGGTCCATATTCTTATTTGGGGTGTGGTCCGTTTCGTCTTTCATTGGAATGCTTTTATTTTGTAAAAGCTCAAAGTGAGAGTTTTAATCCAATGTACTGTAATTTATTTGAAAACTATTCTGTTCATTTTTTACAAATTACAATTTAAGCTGTATTTAAGTGAAACTTCAATGAGTAGAGGTTCTCCATCCCCTATTTACTTAGCAAAGTAGAACAAAGGCTACGAGCGAAACGTTCTTGAAAAGAATTTTCCCTAGTCAAGCACGGTGCTGTTTTAATAGACATTTCTTTGCCTTTTGTAAATATAGTGAGATTTCTCGGAAAAATAATTTAATTTACGTGCTCTATTTGCTCTCTGCATACCACCATCCCCTCATTTGTATTGTACTCAATAAATGTACGTGCGGTTCTTTTAGCTCTTTATTATTTATATCCGATTTGCTTTTACCACAATTTTTAAACAAATGTTATTTCACAAGTTCAAACGTGCAAAAAAACCGAACATATGTTAGTATTTATGTATAATAAATTTTAAGAAAATTTGAAAATAGTGAGGTGAAATAGAAAGTTTTAATGCCCAAACCATTATGGAATAACTGGTAGAGGTAGAACTAAAAATGAGAATGAACATATCTAAATGGTAATTAGTTGGAGCAGGCTGAAATTGGAACGATAATCATTATGGAGGGAAGTAAAATGGAAGTAAGTTGTTTGTCGACATGTTCAGTTTCTTTTGAGTGGCCGATAGTAAATGAATGGAATGGGTTCTATGAAAAGTTTCATATGAATCCAGCAGAAGAAATTCTCTATGATGAACAAGAAGAATATTTGTTTACGAACGAAGCTGAAACGGATAAGCACAAAACCGATATTTTACGTAAAGCATTTAATAACATTATTTTTGTCGAGCGAATACATCAGGTTGCTTATAATAAAGCTTTAAAAAACTCAAGCTTAAAATCAGAAGAAGACCATGTCGAAAAGATTTTTAAGCAGTTGCAAGCTGAATTAAACACACCGGAACAAAAGCGCTTACTTATCGAGTTAGAAGCAGCATGGAATAGTATGTATGCAGTTTTTCTCGAGTATAGCTATTGTCAGGGAATAGCGGATAGCCGTGTGATCCATAGAGAGCTTGAGGAGTATGGAATATGTATTTTAAAAGAATGTGGATAACAAGAGCGAGTTCAAACTTTATTTGACCTCAGAGTAAGGGAAAAATATAAAGATAAGATCAAAATACGCTCACATACTTTGATATGCTCCCAATATGGTAGACAGAGAAATAATAAAAACTTTCTACTACTACATTGGGGGCATTTTCTATGTCTAAAAGAAGAAGTAAACATACGTTAGATGAAAGAATCGAGGCGGTATTACGTGTGATTGAGGGATGGCGTCTGTCAGTACGATTGCTAAAGAATACTCTGTTGACCGTACTACGATTAACTTATGGGTGCGTAAATACGAAGCAGATGGGGTGGATGGTTTAAAGGAAACGAGGACATGGAAGAAGTATTCCAGCGAACTGAAAAGGGAAGCTGTTGAATTTTATCTAAATGGAGAAGGCAGTCTGAGAATGACTTGTGAGAAGTTTAATATTTCATCTAATTCGGTTTTACGTCAATGGATAAACCAGTATACTAGTGGGAAAGAGATAAAATCTACTAGTAAAGGAAGAGAAACCATGACAAAAGGGCGTAAAACCACACTTCAAGAACGCATTGAAATTGTCCAATATACGATTGCGAACGAACGCAATTATCATGAGGCGGCTAAAAAGTATAACGTTTCTTATCAACAAGTATATAGCTGGATACGTAAATATGAAAAAGATGGGAAACAGGGTCTTCAGGATCGTCGTGGAAAAACGCTAGAATCAAAGGCTAGCCTTACCGAAGAAGAGAAATTACAACTTCGTATTAAAGAACTGGAACACCGTAATCAGTATTTAGAGGCGGAGAATGGCTTATTAAAAAAGTTGAAGGAAATCGAAAGGGGGATGGGACAGCGCGACTAGGTAAACATCTAGCTAAATTTCAAGCGATTCATGACTATCATAAGGAGACAACAATACCCATTCTATTACTCTGTGACATTTTAGATGTATCCCGATCTGGGTACTATAAATGGTTGAAACATAAACCTACAGAACGACAAAGGGAAAATGAATGGCTCATGAAAAAGTGAAAGAGGAATTCAGAAAGTATAACGGTAACTTCGCTATCGTCGAATAACCATGGCGATCAATCGCAAATATAAGAAGCAATATGACGAGAAAAGAATTCGACGCTTCATGATTCAAATGGGCTTAAAATCGCATATTCGTCGCTCCAATGGCTATTCCACGAAGACAAGCTATATCAATATGGAAGAAAACATTTTGAATCGTGAATTTACTGCGGGGAAGCCGAATGAGAAGTGGGTAACGGATACCACGCATGTGACGTATGGCTTTGGTAACAAGGCTTATTTAAGTGCCATTAAGGACCTTTATGACGGTTCGATTGTCGCCTATCAGGTTGGGGGCGCTATAATGACAATCCTTTGGTTATGAACACGCTAAAAGAAGCTATAGAGGCAAATCCTGACGCACCCCCTTTAATTCACAGCGATCGTGGTTCACCATACACATCAAAGGAATATCGTTATCTTACGACGGAAGCTGGGATGAAACGCAGTATGTCACGTGTAGGCAATTGTATTGATAACGCACCAATTGAAAGCTTCTTTGGTCATTTTAAATGTGAAAGCTATGACTTAAAGAATTACAAGAACTTTGAGGCGCTAGAAAAAGATATTGATAAGTACATTACATTCTATAATGAGGAACGATACCAAAAGAGATTAAACAGCCTAGCACCATTAGAATACCGGCACCAGGCTGTGGCATAATTTTTTTATTTTTTCACTGTCTACTTGACAGGGCGCAGTTCATTTTGTTGATTGGAGGGCTTTTTTGAACAATAAAAATTAGTCTCTACGATATATGTTAGGATTTATAAAAATGGTTTTCTGTTAAATACGATTTTGGAAAATCGACTTCACTATTTCTTTTGAACCTTAGATGGTTTTTTAATCTCTTGTTACCACAATATTCCTTTTTCATTCGCTAAAACACTTAATTCCAAATGAATTACGCTTTAACACTTTTATGGTGTTATTTACTCTTTCTAATATAGCCATTATTAAATGGATCCATAAATGAGTATAATAGTTCTGTTTTCCTGGGCTCAAATGTATTTCTTACACGTTGAAATACTTCCAAATCTTAGTTTTCTTCATGGCTTCCATACAAACTTCTAAATTTGCTCTTAGGTATGTTTGTCGCTTTTCTTAAACCAACAATCTACTTTATTTTTTAGCTCGTACGTCTCTTTCATGCGAAAGCCTATTAAAGCAACTTTTGCACCTTTTCTTTTTCTTCTTCATCTACCTTATAATTGGAGCTATTTACTTCTTTTCATCTTTATACAAGATGACTTATCTAGGCCCCTTTGTACTTCAGGTTGCACTTCATCTAGCACTTGATATTACTTGCCTCATATCGTAAAATTGATCGGCTATGGATCGACGGATTTCCCAATACTTTTTTGTACAGCATATTTAAAGGATTTGGATAAATCCATCACGACTATTTCCAGACGTCCAGTATCGCAGGAGGACTGTAGATAGTTTTTAATCGTATCCACATATAGGTCCGTCTGGCTGGTTGCGGACGGTAACTTTTCTGTTTCATTCTAGCTACCAGCTGTTGGATATTTTCTTTCAGATTTTCTCCATACTTTTTCTTCGTGGTACCTTTCACCCCTGTTGCCTTGTTACCTGGCAATTCGTAGTGGCTTTGTATCAAACACTTTTCGTCTATATGGTGTATGAGTGATGTGAATTTCATTTGGGGGTATTCCTTAGCCAATTCTGCTATCCTTACAAGTTTTGTTTCCGCATCTCTTATCTTTTAGATTTTTTTCTTGAAGAATTAATTCATCAAAAATCTTTTTATATTTAGTCGTTATTTCCGCAATTTCTTCAGGCACTTGATTTATATGTACGTTCTTCAAATTATAAATGCGCCTTTTATAATTTAAAATCCTATTGTTTTTCGTACGTCCAAAGATATTTTCCAGCTCTTTAACCATCTCTTTGCTTATTGATGTTCTATGATATGAGTTTATGGTAACATATGAATAAAATATATTACTGTAATATTTAATAAATGATTGCTATAAAAAGGGGACATTTATACGGTGAATACGAATACGTTTTTCATTCCAGCTGGATTATTTATTGGTTTAGGCATCGGATTAGCCATAGATAAAGCGGCGGCAGGAGTGTTTATTGGCTTTGGTGGAGGTCTTCTCTTATCAGCACTTTCATCTTCTTTCCGGAAGAAAAGTTAGAATGATTTACTTCTTGGAATAATCGCGGCAAATAAAAACGGGGTTAAATTGCGGATCGACGGGATCAAAACAGCTTTGAGCAGTCAGTTGTTGATAATCAGTCGTCGATTGGTGTTTCAGTTATTAAAATACAATATCTGTTAATAGTCAATATATTTTTAGCCTCTACACTTATGTGGTGGTGTCTTTTATCCCGACAAGGTTTATAAGCAAACAAAAAAACACACGCCTTCCCCTCTCTTTTGTTAACCCTAAGTTTTCAGCAAAGGATAAAGGAGAGGAAAGCGGCAAGATCATTTTATCATAGAGTTATTAGAGATTAAAGACAAACATGTAGATGTATGGAATATAGAAAAGGATTACAATAAATGGTTGATCGAACTTTATACCGAAGTTAAAAAACAAAAATGTGCTTTAAGGAACCGACTAAGCGGATTCATAGTTATAGAATGCAGTCTATACAGGTGGCCACTCTTATCCAATACATCTGTGAAAATTATACTAAGAAGCGTTATTTATGTACGCATTGCCATCATACGTTCTAAGAGCGATGCAAATGGTGGATTGCTATCAGCCGACATCAACTAAAAACAAATAATTTATTCCGTGTGCCACTAATGATAAGTATAAAGAGGATGCAGGGGGAGAAAAGTTTCAGACAGTTTATTGCAGATGTTGAAAATAAAATGAATCCGAAGCAAGATAAGGGGAAGAAAAGACCGAGGTATTGGGATCGTGTACAAAGACCTGAACAACAAAAATCTGCTTTTAATTAGCGCGTTTGAGGTAATGACAAATCCAGCTACGATATTCTCATTATTGATCCAAAATTCTTAGTGATTTTTCCTTCGTATTCAGATCTCACTTAAAAATATAAGGATGAGCATAGATACACCCAATATTTAACTATTTATTTTCTCTACATCAAGTTTAATTTTAAAAGTAACACAGGTTCAAACGTGCAAAAAACCGAACGTATGTTAGTATTTGTGTATGGTTAATTTTTTGAAAATTTAATTTAGCGAGGTGAAAACTTCTAAAATGTTCAAAATCACTATTGAATGATTTGGGGGAAAGTAAAGTGAAAGGAAAACTGTAATGAAATTACAAGAAGTTTATAATGATGAGCTAATAGGCATGAGGTAGTACGATAACCTTAATCTTAATGGAGGGATATAAGATGAAAGTGAGAGCTTTGTCGGTGTGCCATGAAAAGTCGCATTATCCTCAAGTTGTAAATGAATGGAATGGGTTTTATGATTTCTCACACATGGAGCAAGCAGTAGAAATAATGTACGATGAACAAGAAAAATATACGTTTATAGACGATAAAGAAGCAGAAAACTCGAAAACTTATATTTTGCGTAAAGCATTTAATAACATTATTTTTATTGAGCGCATACATCAAGTAGCTTATCGTAATGCTTTAATAAATTCAAATTTAAAAGAAGAAGAAGACCGTGTTGAAAAAGTTTTTAAGCAGTTACAAGCAGCATTAACTACCAAGGAACAACAAGATTTACTTACCGAATTAGAAGCTGCATGGAATAGTATGTATGCAGTTTTTTTAGAATATAGTTATTGCCAAGGAATAGCCGATAGTCCTGTGATTCATAGAGAGCTAAAGGAATTTGGAATTTGCGTTTTAAAGGAATGTGCATAGTCTGGGCTATCTTTACCTATCGTTAGAATGTATCCCACGTAGAAGCAATAAATTAGATAAAATTATGATAAATTATTGCTAAAATGCTCTTTATCATAAAACACGCTGAAGTTAGAATAATTTTCTACTAACTTCTGTAGTGTTTTTTTTTGCGCAAATTTAATTAGAAAGCCCAGAGATAAGAAAGGGCATACTGAAGGCCGAATTGTTTAATGAAAGGTTTGCGTATTATATGTTTCCAAAACAATGAAGTTAAGAATAAAATATTTAAAGTAAGGTTATTAGTATAATAAGAACAGGATAGCATATTTTACCGGTTACTTTTAGGTGTAAAAAGCCCTGATTTTAATTGATAGTATGTTATTATATGATACGTTGAAATTGTAATAGTGTTTAGAATTAAGATATGTATCTATGATATGCCTTCAAATTATGTATGAGTAAAAATGAGTTCTATATGATTTTCGTCAATTCCTTGCCAGTAAATCGATAAATAATGTCACATACTTGTGACCTTTCGCCCGTGAAGTTTCATCCATAGCTATACGAGCGACACGGGATACATCTATATTATCCATCGCAAATGACTTGTCGTATTTTCATAAAAAATATGTAACTATGTATATGGATGAAGCTAACTGATAATAATTTGTGCGCATTTCTCGCTACTTCATTTTACATCAGGAGTGATCACAATTTGAAGAATGAACGATTATATATACTTATGGCTTGTTGGGCTCTTTCTGTCGGTGTTCAATTAATATTCCCTCCTACCTTATTTTTTGTTCAAATCAGCATTATTCTAGTAGTATTGTTCATAATGACTGGCTTTAGAACCAGTTTTAATTTCTTTATTTTATTAACGACTATTCTTGTTTATGGTTTTGCTTTAACCATATATGCTTTTAATCAGCAAATACATGATCAGGGACAATATCAATATATTTTAGCACATGTACTATTGACAATTTCTTTATTGTTAAGCTGGCTTATGATCCATGATTTAAATTCGCTTAAGCAGAAGCTGCAAGAACTGCAAGTACGCTTGCAGCTTCTGGAAAAATACGATGCACAAACAAAAGCTTTATCACTTCAAGAATTTAAAGAGCGTGGACTTCTTATTGAAACGGGTATGCGCCGTCGTGGGGAAAAAGGTCAATTGTTACTTTTTACAATGAAAAAAGATATACCTTTAGCGGTACAAGCTTCTTTGCGCCAAGAGTTTATTAAAGCCTGCCTTCAAACAGTTAGATCGAAGTTTGATCTCGTTACATCACCAACCGAAGAAAGTGTCTTCATTTTTCTTCAAGGAACAGATGAAATGGGTCGTAAAATCGTAATTAATCGTATCATCAAAACAATGAAAGAGAATATTAACTTTCTTTCCCTTCCTTATCATATAGAAATGTATGAAACGGAAAATCTTAAAGAGACATTAGATTCTTTGTTACGTGAGAGGGAGATCAGCTTGTGAATATAATATTAATTGTAATCATGGCGTTCTTTTGGGGATTGTTACTATTTTATTCCATGTTAATGCTAGCGGGTGTTTACTTTCGGGTAAAGAAACAAAAACAAGGATCTAGGCTTCAATCGTATCCATCCGTTTCTATACTAATACCTGCACATAATGAGGAAATCGTTATTCAAAATACGTTACATGCAATGAGTCAATTGGAATATCCTGGCGATTTGAATATATATCTATTAGACGACAATTCAACAGATAATACCGCTCACATTGGAAAAGACTTTCAGAAAATATTTAGCAAAATTCACTACATCCCAGTACCACCAGGTGAGCCTAAAGGAAAATCGAGAGTGCTCAATTATGGGCTTTCCTTGATCCGATCAACATATTTTTTAGTATATGATGCCGATAACGAACCAGAGCCTGATGCTGTGCGTTTGTTAGTAGAGAAAGCCGAATCAACGCCACATGCGGCGGGGGCTGTTGGCTATGTGAAAACGAAAAATGCATACAAAAATTTATTAACACAAATGATTGCTTTAGAGTTTCAAGTGTTCCAACTGTTAATACAATGTGGTAGATGGCAGCTGTTTAAAATTGGTTCTTTAGCTGGTACGAATATGTTGCTAAAACGCCACATTATTGAACAAATTGGTGGGTATGATATGTATGCATTGGCAGAGGATGCTGAATTGACTATTCGATTAACTGCAGCAGGTTACTTATTGCCGGTTGAAGCGGAGTCAAAGACATGGGAACAGGAACCAGAAACGCTAAAAACATTTATAAAACAACGTACTAGATGGATGATTGGAAACATTTATTTGCTTGAGAAAGTGTTTACTTCTCTTAAGTTTTGGCGAAAAAAAGCATTTCATCAATCGATGCAGCATATAACCGTTTATCTGTTTTTTGCGTTACTATTGCTATTTTCACACATATGTTTTATTGGAGGTTTATTAGGCTGGTTTGAACCAAAGTATACTACTCCAATACTGATGCTCTGGTTTATGAGTTATATTGTCTATACTTCACAATTAATCGGTGTGATGGTAGTCGATCAAGATGTATCACCGATAAAAGTAATCGTCGCGATTATTATGTATTTTACGTATGCGCAATTATTTGTGCTTCTACTGGGGCGAAGTGCAGTTATTTATTTATGGAAAAGGTTTATAAAAAAAGAAACCATTCAGTGGGATAAAACAAATCGCTTTAAGAATCGAGCGGGGTAGAGATATGTTGAAAAAAAGCTGATCTTAGCCGGGGGTGTTGAATTATTGCTCGTATTGCATTAATTTTTGGGGATGAGCAAACAGACTCGGAACAAATTAGTCGGCAGATGAATTTAGTCGTATTGTGGATTAATACTATATGGATGATTCTGGAGAAATAAAACCATATGGTACAGAGGATAATAGAAGAATATCTTTTGGAAGAATGCCTAGGTTTATATATGCATGGTTAACTGAAAAGAATCGAACAAAGGAAATGGACCAGTTGATGTGTACGAACCAGGATGAATTCGTATTAAATCAAGAAGACAATACTTTTTCACATGACGGATTAGGAATGGGAAAGGAGCATCTATTATTGCTTGGGTAGATGATGCAATAATACGATCAATAATGAAAGCAGAACATCCATTATGAAGTTATTACTCATACTATTAGGAACACCAAGTTTGACCAGGGAACTTTTATGATTGGGAACAAAAAAGCCCCGGCAAAGGGTTGTTTTAACGGTCCTCCGAAAGAAGTCTCCCCCTCTTTAAGCGTGTGAAGCGCAAGCCCAACGGTAAGGGGGAAGATGAATTTCGGTTGAGCGATTTTTCTTTTGTACTATAGAGCGCGAGCCACCATTTATCATGAAAAAACTTTTGCTTTATAATGTTTAGATTCTTAAAATACTGTCTAAAATAAATGAGTTAGATAAAATAGAGTTGTTTTTTCATACAAAAGTGTAAGTTTAAAGTAACTTTTCGTTATTAATAAATGCCTAAAAGCTAAAATATTAGATGTTCTATATTTCTAGGGTACTCTGTAATAAGTTCTGCGCCATTATTTGTTAGAATGACAGTATCTGAATGGCGGAATCCCCCAACCTCAGGTACATAAATGCCTGGTTCTACGCAAAAAACCATACCTTCCTTCAAGGAGAGTTCATTATCAAAACGAAGGGAAGGTTCTTCGTGAAGGCCAATGCCTATGCCATGCCCTGTTCGATGGTTCATGTATTCTTCCAAGCCTGCTTCGGAAATGATAACACGAGCAACTTCATTAACTTCAGACGCCTTCATACCAACTTTTATTTGGTTTAATACTTCATTTTGGGCTTTTATAGCAATAGAAAATACAGCTTTTTGCTCAGTAGTCGGCTCGCCGATAAAAAATGTTCGCTCGCACTCGGCTCTGTATCCATTAATAGCTACTTGTCTACTATGAATAATAATGTCGGGTTTTTTTAATAGCCTTGTGTTAGAAAAAACATGAGGCATATTGGTCCTTGCTATACCAGATGGAGACATTACAAAATAGTCTAAAGTAGAATGTGGATGCTTTTTTGCTACTTCTTTAAACAGTACCGTATTTCCAAATTGGTCTAGTTCAATTTCTGTAATTCCTTGACGTGCATGGTTTAATGATTCTTTTAAAGCTAAACTCACTAGCTTACCTGCTTCACGTATGCTATTTAACTCTTGGTTGTCCTTAACAAATCTCATTTTAGTAATATATTGATCAATGTTTACTAATGAAAATCCTTTATTTACTATCATGTCCCTAAGAATTACTGGTAATGTGGAGAATTCTATCCCTATTCTTGCATGAGCTGGAAATTGCTGCAAAAGTTGTGAAAAGTAGTCTAAATAGTTTTCGTTGTTTTTGGAATACATTTTTGTTTCATGATATATGTAATAGTTATCTACATTCGTTTTTGCCTTGGCATGCTGTTCTTCTAAGGAAGGTATAATGAAATGTGTTTTCTCTTCACCAATTCCTAATATAATCGGTCTTGAATAAGTGATCGCTTTCAAACCAGTAAAATAAAATTGATTTTCAAAATTAAAGATAATAGCCGCATCAACTTCTAAATTAGAAAAATCCTCTCTAAAACTATTTAATCTTTGGTCGTACATAGTCATCTTCCTTTCTTTATGTTTATTTATCCAGCGTGAAATGTGCCTTAACTCCTGTTTAAGAATTAAAGTCTGAGTGAGAGATAACGGCACTTAAATGTCCAATTCGTTCAGGTTGATAAGTTGTCGATTGTAGGAGGAGTGTCAAGGGAACTTAAGAGTTTATCCTTACTTTTGTTCTACTTCTATTAGTTAAAATAAAGTAAAAACTTCATTCAGCAGGATTTTTCCCATTTCTTTCATTCTAAAAGAAAAAATCTATTACGTTCTAATATCGAAAGAAATCTTTATCATCAGTTTCAATAAGTGATTGTCTTTTGCTTTGTAAAAACGGTCACTATTAGTAAAGTAAGAATTGCAATTGGAATGGAAATTAAAGAACTGTTTATTCCCAATGGGTTTCCAGAAAATTCCCAGATAAGCGTTGATATGACACCAAGAACCATTGAACTAATTCCAGCTTGTTTGGTTACTTTTGGCCATAGAAATATCGCTAACAATGCTGGGGTTATTCCTGCTCCGTAAACTGTATAGGAATACATTTGTATTGCTAACACAGAAGGAAAAAAGGAAGTAAGTAAAAAAGCAATTACTCCTAAAATCGGTATTAACATTTTCATAAACATTAGTTTTTGTTTATCGCTTGCATGTTTGTTAATATACGCCCCATAAATGTCAAAGGTAATATTTGTTGCAGCAGAAAGAAGATAGGAATTTCCCGTTGTTACTATAAATGCTGTTACAGCTGCAATTAATAGTCCGCCAATAAATGATGGAATAACTAGAGTAGTAGCAATTAAGGCCATACCTGGGTCAATGCCAGGGAAAATAGTTTTAGCACTAAATGCGATAAGTGCAACAATAGGCGTTGCAATCAGCATTCCAATAATCCAACCAATGGTTCCAATTTTGGTTGTTCTGTTACTATTTGAAGCTGAAATCCTTTGGTACATATTTTGATCCCCTAGTAATAGAAAAAGTGCTGGGACGTAAAATCCTAATAGTTGTAATGGTGTAAGGTTCCCAAGTAAATTAAAACGCTCACTAGGCATTTCTGCTGCTATATTACTCCATCCACCGCTGACTGATATAACCAGTGGGACGGCAATAATTAATCCGATAAGTATCAAAAACGCACTAAATGCGTCTGTAGGGGCAACTGACATTAGTCCTCCTATGGTTGCAAGAAATATAATAATGGCAGCACCGAGGATCGTTCCAGTTTCCACAGATATACCAGTAGAAACATGCAAAATAAATCCAACACCCTTAAATTGATAAGAGACAATCCCTACATACGCCAGAATAATGACGATAGTTGAAATGAAACTAGCAACTGGACCGTATTTCATATTCAAGACTTGAGAAATAGTATATTTCCCATAGTTTCTAATTTTTGCTGATATAGCCATTAATAGCATGATTCCTATCAAAGAAGGGGTTACATAACCTATGCCTGGCCATATGCCATGTGAGTATGCAATTGAATTCGGTCCACCAGTAACTGTGCCACTTCCGACCCAAGTAGCAAGTAAAGTTCCCATTAAGACAATAGGTCCTAATGACTTTCCAGCAAGAATGAAGTCATCACTATTGGATACTTTTTTAGAATAAATTACCCCCAAAATAATCATAAATATTCCATATCCAATTACATACCAGAGTAAATGGGGATTAAATTCTAGTTCCAATAATACCACCTTCCTTCAATGAAATGATTGTAATATTCAGAAGTAATTGTTATCTTTAATATCTAATTCTAAGTTAAATTTATGTATATATCCAATTCGATTTTTATTAACAATTAAGTCGAAAAACATATTAGTGGAGGTAAAAATGGAAATAAGACAACTAATGTATTTTATAGCTGTTGCAGAAGAGTTAAATTTTGGGAAAGCTGCTGCAAAGTTAGGGATGACGCAACCACCTTTAAGTCAGCAAATAATAAAGCTAGAAGACCATTTGGGAGTCAAATTATTTCAACGAACAAGTAGAAAAGTAACATTAACAGAGGCTGGACAATATTTTTATAAAGAGGTTGTAAAAATTAATGGGCATTTGAGTAATGCCATTAAAGAAACAAGACTTGTTGACAAAGGAAAGCTAGGGGTTATAAAGATAGGATTTGGACCAGATTATGTAACATTAACAAAGTTGTTAAAGATCTATGAAGAAAGGTTTCCAAATGTAGAGATTCATCTAGAACAAATGTCAACGAAAGAACAAATAGCAGCATTAGAAAAAAAAGGTATACAAATTGGTATTTTACCTGGTCCTATTAAGCATAAAAATATTGAATCGAGGGTGGTTCGACATTATCCATTTAATGTGGTATTACCTGTTAATCACCATCTGGCGAATAGCAGTGAGGGGATTGATTTATTTGATTTAAGGGAAGAATTATTTATTATGACGCCGCGTGAGATAGGGTCTGTATATTACGATAAAGTTATTTCCATTTTACAAAACGCTGGTTTTAGTCCCCGAATACGTAAAAAAACGTATGAGTTACAAACAGTAATTCCATTGGTTGCAGCGAATATGGGGGTAGCTATTTTACCAGAAATGTTGAATTATTTTAGACGAGAAGATGTTGCTTTTGTTCCAATAAATCATTGTACTGAAACACTGAATTCTAGTATTGCTTGGAATAATGAAGATCGATCACCTTTAATCCAATTATTTATGAAAATTGCTCAAGAAATATAAGTTGGATGAAGAAGATATGATATTTTGGCAGAGATTTGCATCAGGTAGCAAGCATTTAACATAGTACAGACATTTCCTAACTAAAAATAAACATGAATGCGTGCTCAACAAGGTGCGACCGCCGAGACTCTTTGCATTAAAGGGATAAATTCAAATTTCAATCCACGCACCTATACAAGGTGCGACAGTGATTTACACCTAAATATTTACAGAAAAATTATTTTTTATATGCCTTATTCCGTCTATTATATAAAAATACGATTATAACTTCTATTTTATGTCAAATTCTTGAAAAATACAAAGAAATTTTGGTGCGAATCCCCTAGGGTTTTTATGTGCACTTCAGGTTCGCACCAACGTTTTAATTTAATATGAAAAATAAAGGTTTGTCTTTCTGTAAATAATAACATAAAGTTAAAATAAGTTGTTTATTAAATCACACCTATAAGAAACAAGGTATAAAAAGGAGTGTAACCAAGTGTCCATCATAGATAAATTAAACTTGCAAAAATATACAAATATGTATATCATTAACCAACCAACAGATTATGACATTTTTACTGAGCAACAGACCACGCTTTCCAAAAATCATGACGCTGTCTTTATTTTTGTGGAAACGCTTAATGAAATGGTTTTGTATATTCAAAGATTCCTTGATGATAACCAGCTCTTACAGGAAAAGGGCTATATTTTTTTCGCATACCCTAAAAAAGGTAATACCCGTTATGAAACGTTTGTCCATAGAGATGAAATATTTCCTGCAATGGAAGTAGATGACGATGGTTACATACGTAATAGTGATATTAAATTTGCACGTATGGTAAGTATGGATGAAGTATTCACTGTTGTTGGGTTAAAACGTGAAAAAAAGAAAGCAACAAAAACTACTGCTACAAGTCAGTGCGTAGCCGATTATGAGAAGCATGTTGGAGATGTGGAATTATTGCTAACAGATCATCCTAATGAATTAAAATTTTTCAAAAGTTTAACACCTGGATATCAAAAAGATTGGGCACGTTTTATATTTTCTGCCAAACAACAAAAGACGCGCGATAAACGTCATCGACAGATGCTAGACGTTCTATCCCAAGGGTACAAATCTATGGATTTATACAGACAAAATAAGAAATAACTCTTAGGAGTAAGCCGCTCCCTTTCCTGATCCATGAGATTGAGACTGTTTATCCCGTATGTAAGGCGCTGTAAGACTCCCACTTCAAGGGTTGTGTGTACGGAACAAGTCTAAGTGGGGGATATCAGCATCTAAATGCTCGATACGTTCAGAGCGTTTACGTCATACCATTACGGTACTAACAATCAGAGGGGGATGAAAGACCCCTCCTCTGACTGAAGATTGACTTTATTAGGATACAATGGTTTTAATTCTTTCATGTTGGATGTAGACTTCGAATATGCAACACATATGTTGTAGAAAGCGCGAGGGCTAATAAGAAGCCAGCACATTTAAGCACTGACATGTAAATAGTGACACAATCAAGTTAGTTATTATATGGATGATCAAAATTCCAATCTGATTGATATAATGTTGTAGAGTTACGTTCTACTTTATAAGCGATATGAGACGAATCACTCTTTCCATTTTTACTCCACTTTGCTGAAAAACTAGTGATATATGTTTCATCATCCATCTTTTCTGTTTTTGTTTCATATGTAATATAATAACCATCAATTTCCCTTTTAGAGATGCCTTCTTTTTTAGGAAATGGTTGTAGTGTTTCTTCACCTTCTGTTGCCAATATGATAGCATCTTGTGCAGTAAATGGAGGGAGTGGATCTGAAACATACTGAAAACCTCCCCATATTAATACTAATATGACAATGGGGGATACTAGGCTAATCCATATTGTTTTTTTATTCATTATCCTTTGAGAGAGCAGACGATCGACGGTAGCATAAGATGAACCTATTAATACCCCAATTAAAACTACGGGGGTATTTAAGAAGAACAATCCAAATATTGCTCCAAATAAGCCGTGAAAGAAGTTGTAAAACCAACTTTTTTTGAAGAAGCCTCTCTGGTAAATATACTCCAATCCTATTGAAATGGGACCACCGTAAAGCAATAGAACAGGTATAATATAAACGCCGTAAACAAGGGTCCAGCCTAAAAAATTCTCTGCTAAATAATAATTAGAATCCTCTTTGGTGATTGGGAATAGGTAAAGAATAGAAAAAAAGATAGCAGTTAATATAGATAACACATAGGAAGTAAGGAATTTTCTTAAGAGGAGTGAAGGGACTTTCATTTTATTCCTCCTTTGCCTAAACCGTTCTTTAAAGTAATTTTTCTTGCAATGATCGAGATCGATATAATGCCAGAATAACTCGAAAAGGGCTATCAGTCTTGATCGCCCTTTTCTTTTACTATAGTGGAGTTAATTATTCGAGTCAATTCAGAAAGGTAAGTTCGTATGCTCAATAGGAAGCTCTATCCTAAAACTAACTAATTAGTTGTATATTTCCTTTCAGCAAAGCTTTGATTCATTTTTTTAAAAAACAGTCAAGCATAACCGCTCTCCCATACGTTGAATTATAACGCATCTAAGATGTTGTAAGACTCCCGCTTTTAGAGGAAAAGACGGGAGAAATAAGTTCAATTGGGAGAGATAATGGCACCTGACTCGTGTAAGTGCTTTTTAGGTTATAAGCTTATAGTACTAACATGCAGCACGCCACCCCTGCTGAATGACGTTTCACTTATGCCATGGATTGACTATGCCATTGTCTGTCTGAGAACCATTCCTCGTTTGTATAGGCCATTTCCCAGAAGGCAAGCTCATATTCTTTCGCGATAATGAATTGTTCTTTCATTTTTTCCTTTTCCTTTTTACTGGATTCATCAGCAATTTGATTCAGCAGATTAATTTGCTCATTGGTCGATTCTTGAAACCAGTCACTGGCATATGTGGCAATCCAGTTTTGATAAATTTTTTCAGTTGGTTTCTCATTTTCATACGTTTTTCCGATATCTGCATAAAGCCAGTAACAAGGTAACATTGCTGCGATGGCTTGCCCTAGACTACCAGAAGCTGCCGCACGATAAAGGTGTGATGTATAAGCATATGCAGTCGGTGCTGGTTTGAAATTCTCCCAGTCGTTATCTGTTATGTGAAGTATTTCTGCATGTTCTTGATGCACTGTCAACTCCGCTTGTGCAGTTCCTTTTGCTTTTTCTGCAAGCATCGCCGTAACTCGGAAATCCTCTGCTAAGGTTGCAGCTAAAGCATGTACTTTTCCGTAGTGCTTCAAATAATAAATGTCTTGAAGAATATAATACTTGAAAATATCTAGTGGTAAATCCCCTTTTGCAATCCCTTTTACAAATGGATGATTCACACTTTGCTCCCAGCTATTAGCAGTTTCCTCTCTTAATGTGTCTGTAAATTGCATAAAAAATTCCTCCTCAGTCATGTTTTTTGAACTGGATCGAGGAAGAAAGGGATATACTTAATAAAGCAATCTATCTATAAACATGGACCTTGGCTACATGTAAACACAGAAATAGATTGCATTGTTAAGTAGTTTTCCACTTCCCTCCGCTGGTATTAACCAGATCAGGTTCTAAGGGTCGTTGTCTCAGCCAATGAAGGCCCCCCTAGTAGAAATTATTACAACTACACTTGAAGGATATCATAGTCTCATATAAAGTCAATCCTATTTTCGGAAATGTAGCTATAAAGGCAGGTTATTGTGTCGAAAGTTTCTACTCATTCCTTCTATAAAGTAATAAAAAACTTGACGCAAAAGAACGTCTGTTCTAAGATGATTGTAATCGAATGGAGGTATTCTAGAAATGAGACCTAGTCTAACTAAGGAGTTAAGTGTGCAAATTTTTAAAGATTTCTATTGGCTGAAAGAAGAACTACAAGCGTTTTGCAGGGAAAATGGGATCAGTGCTTCTGGTTCAAAATTGGAAATCTCTGACCGAGTTGAAGAGTTTCTTCGTACAGGGGAGATTAAAAAACCAATTAGAACATCTAACAAAAATAGCAAAGCTGAAACGAAAGAAGAATTAAGCTTAGCTACAGTAATCACGGAAAACCATCGCTGCGGTCAGCATGTACGAGCGTTTTTTAAGACAGTAATCCCGGGCTTTCATTTTTCCACTCATATTCAAAACTATTTGAAACAAAATGTTGGTAAAACATATCGTGATGTTGTCCAAGAGTGGTATGAGGAAGAAGAACGGAAGAAAGATCCTGCGTACAAGAAGAACATTGCCCCACAATTTGAATATAATCAATTTATTCGTGATTTTTTTGCAGATCCGAATAACCAGGGCAAAGGTCGTGAAGATGCTGTTGAAGCATGGAATAAAATCAAACAGCTTCCGGGTAGTAATAAGTATCAACCAAATCAATAATTCGGAACTTTCCTTGAATACCGAATGCAATGTGCCCCACTCATTTTATGCTTTTGTATGAAAAAAACGCTATTTATCATTATATAACTTATTTATTTTAGGTAGTATTTCAAGAATCTAACATTATAAAGCAAAATTTTTCATCATAGATGGTGGCTTGCGCTCTTGGCGAGCCATGGTGGTTTCTTATCTTATAAAAAAGACTGGCACCATTATGGTAAGAGATGCTAATTTGACTTACAAATGGCTCAAGCTACTGGGATTTTTTCCTGTGAATTCACATGTGGAAGTCATAATAGAGAGCAATTATCTAAGGAAAAGTCAGATTATCTAATGGATAATGTGGTGCAACTGCTCTTTTAAAGGATTTAAAAATTTACGAAGAAGAGGGACTCGTTACATGGAGGGAAATTTAAAAATTCAAACCAAAAGGTTGTCATTAATTCCTTGTTCAGATGAAGAATCTAAATTAGGGCACGAGCTTGCTCATGTGCAGCAGCATCTAATGGAGTTGAAAAAAGACCTGCTCCAATTTGGATGGGGGCCATGGTTCATATTCGAGAAAGCGAATAATAAATGGTAGGAGATGCTAGATTTAAAGGTAAGCCTGATTTGGAGCGCAAGGTAGAAATTGGTTATGGGATCATAGATTCCGCTCGTAATCAAGGATATGCAACGGAAGCTGTTGAAGCACTGATAAAGTGGGCATTCGCATCTTCGTATGTAGATAAAGTCATTGCAGAATGTTTCGTTACGAACTTACCATCTATTAAAGTACTTGAAAAAGTGGGAATGAGTCGAATAGCGGTAGAAAAGAATATGCTGAAATGGGAGATTAGTAGAATGAGCGTCAAATAGGCTTTGATTAGCTATATTAACGCTTTTTTATTTGTAACGTTTTGCACCAAGGTTTTGATTGCTAGTTGATGAAAGTACAATACAAGCCCAGTAAGTGTTAGGTCCTCTTCTTTAAAAAGAGTTATAAAAGCAATATAGATAGGCAGAAGTAACTGTTGAAAAGTTATTTATGGTCAGAGTTTTACCAACGTATAATACAAGCTTTCTTGTTAATCCTGATCACCTGAGTTGAACATAATTGAGCGAACAAATTAAAGACATAATTCTAGTTCTAGAGATTTGAAGAGCTAAACTAAGATAGCCGCATATCCATTTAAGGTATGCGGTTATTGTATGTTTACAGCCTAGACAGGCGTTTTGTCATATAGCGAAGAAATACTCATACATTTTAAAAAATCATGTAGCAGTAGTGTATTCTTTATGAAAAAACCACTTGCAATTATTTGTTTCATATAAAGTTCATCACAATCCAATTAAAGCGCTTTATTTATTTTGTGATAGATTGTTGAAAATAGTCTTATTTCCTATGTTACGATCTTAATGAAGGTAAGGAGGTGAAGTGATGGGAGGCGATAAAACAAGAATCATAAAACATCTGATACTAAAAGATAATGTCCAAATTCAAGAGTTAATGATTGAGTTTCAATTAACCAAGCTTGAGGTCAGAGAAACGATTAACAAGATTAACAATTCCTTTAGTAAGGATGTTATTATTTCGAGTGATCAAGCAGTTTACATGACGGAAGCGGCTAAGATGCTTTGCTATAAGAAAATTTTTCGAGAAAAAGGAAAATTATTTAGTCATCATGAATTTGAGACTCGATACAATTTAATCATTATTGTATTGGCTGTAGAGAAAAAATATTTATCCTTATTAGAATTAGCAGATATATGTTTAGTTAGTAAAAACACGATACTAAATGATATGAAATTAATTAAGCAGGATTTAGAGCAAAAAGAGATTGATGTAGACTATTCTCGAAAACATGGATATGTTATGAAAGGTTCAGAGTTTGCCATACGGAATTTGCTGGTAACAGCAGTAAAAGATGTACTTTGTTCTTTAGCAGGAAGAATATTGTTAGAAGAGAAAAACCTGGTAGACAGTTCAAAAATATTCCGATTACGAAAAAGACTGGAAAGAGTAGAAAGCAGGATCGGTATAACATTAACCGATGAACAATTAGATGAACTACCGTATATTATCCATTTTGTTATAAAGCGAGCGAAGAAGCTAGATACGAAGTGGTCTTTTAAAATAGAAAAATATGATATTAAAAATACGGTCGAGTTTCCTGAAATTCGGCAAATGTTTTGGGATTATGATTTTTTAACGCAAAGTGATTTGCTCTATTTATCCTTACAAGTTCTAGCTTCTAATATGGTAGAGTCAGCACTTGCTATTACAGATGGTGATGAAGTATCAGAAGCTACGGATAAATTTATTGATAATATTGAAGCAAATTTAGCGATGCATATGCATCGAAGAAATGAATTAAAGAATAAAGTGCTGCTTCATATGAGACCTGCCATCTACCGAAGTTTACTCGGTTTTCAAATCAATAATCCATTGACACGAGAATTTTTGGATCAATATCATGAAATTTACTGTGTGGTCAAAAAATCGGTTAAGCCCTTTCAGGATATTATTCACAGAGAGCTGTCTAAAGAAGAAATTGTTTATCTGTGTATGATCGTTTTAAGTTGGATTTATGAAGCAGAGGAAACGGAAACTATATTCAAAGCAGTAGTGCTATGCCAAAGTGGAACATCTATTTCTAAATTATTATTAGTTACATTGCAAGCTATGTTTCCAGAAATAGACTTTATTGGTGCATATTCAGTAAGACAGTTTGAGCAAGATGGGGAAGAAGTTGATTTTATCTTCACAACAGTTCCAATCAACGATAAAAGAGCAACGTTTATTGTTCCGCCAATATTGGATAGCCAAACTCGGATAGATTTAAGAAATCGAGTTCAAGGTGAGATGAGAAACAACAGCGATCCGTTAGTACGATCACTTATGAAGGTCATTCAGCCATATATTCCAAGTCAATACATCGATGTTGTTTCAAGGAAAGTATGTTGTATGTTAGCAAAGCAACATGCTTCAGAAGTACAAACAGATAATGGATCAGACCAATTTAAATTTTCCATTGATCATATAAGTATCCTAAAAGAAAGCATCGATTGGGAAGAACTCGTTGATATTTCAATGTTTCCTCTTTTTAGAAGAAACAGTATTACACAACATTATATAAATAAAACAAAGAACGTTTTTTATAGCAATTATGATCGAATGTTGATTGCTGAAAATGTTTATTTGCCTCATGTGGCTGCTAAGTTTGGGGTAAAGAAAATGGATTTTCAAATCGTCGTTTTAAAGAAACCAGCTTTTACACCTAATGGGGAAGAAGTAAAGATTGTTGTAGCCTTAGCTCCTTCTGTTGAAAATGATCATGTACCAACTTTAATTAAACTAAATAATCTGTTTATGGATAAAAACGTCATGTATCAAATGATGAAGGAAGAAAATATATTCACCATCCAGAGCATTCTTAACAGGCTAGGAGGAGCAGAAGATGAATTTTGCAAATTTGTTTCAGAAGGAATTAATTAAACTACATGCTGAATTTAATTCAACACATGAAATGTTTGAAGTACTTAGTAATGATTTAATAGATAACGGTTACGCAGAGACTTCCTTTAAACAAGCGATTATGGAAAGAGAAAAAGAGTTTCCAACAGGCCTGTCTACGGAAAAGGTACAATTGGCAATTCCGCATACAGATACAAAACATATTAAAAAGCCATTTATATACGTTGTTAAACTAAATCAGCCATTGCGATTTTTACAAATGGCGACGACAGATACATGGCTTGATATAAATATCATATTTATGCTTGGAATAAAAGAGCCGTCAAAACAAGTTGGGCTACTTTCATTAATTATAGATAAGTTCAAGGATGAGCAATTTGTGAACACGTTTCATTCTATTACATCCGAAGAAGAATTGCTGGCAATACTACAAAAACAATTTAGGAGTGAAGATGAATGAAAAAAGTAATTGTAGCCTGTGGTTCAGGTGTAGCTACAAGTCAAACAGTAGCATCGAAAGTGAAATCAATACTTGAAGAAAATGGTGTTCGTGCAAGTGTAGAAGCAGTTGATATTAAGTCATTAGATCAATATATAAAAACGAGTGATGTTTATATTTCAATCACAAAAAATACAAAAGAATATGATATTCCTACTCTAAATGGAATAGCTTTCTTGACCGGTATGGGAATGGAAGAAGAAACACAAAAACTACTCGATGCACTAAAGTAAATTGTACTTCTTTGCCACTGGGTAATCTATATTACGAAAAGTAATCTAAATTGCCCAGTCAAGCTATGATAACTATTTATCTATTATTAGGGGGGTAAAATCATGGACCTGCTAAAAACAATATTTTCATATATTTTAGATTTAGGTGCTTCTGTATTTGTTCCTGCAGTTATGTTGTTAATTGGAATATTTGTAAAAATGAAATTTAAAAATGCTTTAAGTGCAGCAATTACTTTAGGAGTCGCCTTTTTAGGAATGAACCTTGTGATTGGCTTTATGCTTGATGCTTTAACACCAGCGGCTCAAGCTTTAGCAGAGCGAACAGGGATTGAATTAACAGCTGTTGATGGTGGTTGGACAACTGCTGCTTCATTATCCTGGGCTTGGCCATATGCTTTTCTACTGTTTCCTATTCAGCTCGTCATTAATGGAGTGATGCTTCTATTAAATAAAACAAAGACATTGAATGTCGACTTATGGAATGTATGGGGAAAAATTTTCACAGCTGTACTTATTTATGGTGTAACCGGAAGCATGTATATCGCTCTGATTGGTTCAGCAATTGTAGTTGTACTTGAATTGGTATTTGCTGATTTGAATCAAAAACAGATCGAGACGTTAACAAATATTCCAGGTGTTACAAGTTCCCATAACTTTTTCTTAATTGGTACATTATTAATGCCGATTGATTGGCTCTTAAGAAAATTTAAAGTATTTAATAGAGAAATGGATGCAAGTGCATTAAAAGATAAAATTGGTATTTTTGCTGAAAATCATGTAATGGGTTTTATTATCGGGTTTCTTTTGGGCTTAGCAGCAGGCTATTCAGTAGCTGATTCACTAATTTTGTCGATGCAAGCAGCTGCCGCATTAACGTTATTCCCAATGGTAGCTAAATTATTTATGCAAGCGCTATCCCCGTTATCAGAAGCCATTAATGATTATATGAAAAAACGCTTTAAAGATCGGGAAATATTTATTGGACTTGATTGGCCGATATTAGCTGGATCAAGTGAAGCATGGGTTGTTATGACGATTCTGGTTCCGATTACGTTATTCTTTGCCTTTATATTACCAGGAAATGCAGTACTTCCATTTGCGGGAATTCTAAATATTGGGCTTGCTGTACCGGCATTAATTGTAACCGGTGGTAATTTGTTACGAATGCTGGTGATCTGTACGATTACCACGCCAGTATTCCTATATGCCGCAACGTATTTTGCCGATATTATGACAAACCTAGCACATTCAACAAAAGCGGTTGAATTAGAAGCAGGTCAGCAAATCACCTGGAGTACGGTTGAATACCCTGCATTTAGATATATTTTAACGGAGCTTGGGAGTTTCAGCATGGTAGGAATTGGATTGGCTGTTGTATGGGCGTTAGGATTTATCCTGTACCGGAAAGAAATGTTAAAACGGACGGAAGAACTAAAGGTAGAAAAATAGTCGGTGATGAAATGCTTTATCCTGAATATAAGATGCCGTAAGTCTTGGTAGCCAAAGAATAGGAAGAAGCTTAAGTGGGAGATAACCCCACCTAAATTCTCGAATCGTTCAAAGGCCTTCAGGTCATACCCTTGCGGTACTAACATTCAACAGGAGATGAAGAATCTTGAATGAAGTTTTACTTTATACATTAACATTAAATCCAGCTATTGATCGATTATTATACTTGAATGAAAAATTGGAAAGAAGAAAAAGCAATCGAATTACGGAAGTTTCTTATGATATTGGCGGAAAAGGAACCCATGCTTCTTATGTTATGTCGAAATTAGGAGTAAAAAACCTAGCTCTAGGATTTGCAGGGAGTCAGAATATAGATAAGTTTAAACAGATTTTAAGTGAAAAAAACATGGAACATGACTTCACGATTATAGATGGTAGAACCACTAGGGAATGCTATATCATGATAGAACCGGAGCAAGTCTCAGCCGGCTCTATCATGTTGACAGAAAAAGGATTTCATGTAGAAGAAGCTGATATAAAGCGACTTTTTGACAGGATAAAAGCTAGAGTGAAAGCGGAAGATATGGTATTAATCGCCGGTTCATTACCAACGAATTTCACGATCGATAATTTAAGGCAATTATTACGTATTTTAAAAGAAATTGGTTGTTTTATTGCTTGTGACTTATCTGGTGAGGCAATTAAATTAGCTGTCAAAATGAAGGTAGATTTTATTAAACCAAATGAATTTGAATTAAAGCAGCTAAAAGCTTCTCATGAAAGTTTATTCGATACAGTAAAAAGACTAAACCAAGACATTGATTATGTAGTTACTTCGTTAGGCGAAAAAGGCAGCTACTGTGGGTATGATAGAAAGATCTATCGTGTCATTCCACCTAAGGTAAAAGAAGTAAACGATACTGGTGCTGGGGATTGCTTTGTAGGTGCCTTTTTAGCTGGGCTGGCGAATCAGCTTTCGATAGAAGAAATAGTAAAGCTGGCTAGTGGTTGTGCTGCAAGTAAAGTGATGAACAAGGATAGTTCAACGTTTGATGTGAAGACGGCAATGGAGTTAAAGCAACAAGTAAAAATCACTCAACTATAAGGTGGCGATAACATTGTTATATCAAGAGGAAAGAGAACAGTTGGCTGAGATTGTGAAAAAAATGTTCTCTCGATATGAGACGAACACAGCTGGGGGAAATGTTAGTGTCAGGATAAATGATCAACATATTATTATGACACCAACCCATATGTCGCAAAAATACCATTGTGATATATCCCCGTACCAAGTTTTAGTGGTGGATATGGATGAAAATATAGTTGAAGGTGATGGCAGAATTACAAGAGAAATTAATATGCATATGGCATGCTATAAACATAATCGAGAGATTGGCTGTGTACTCCATGCACATGCACTTCAGTCAATGTTTTTTGCAACGATGGGGATAGATATGCCCAATTTAACAGAAGCTACGCAAAAATTTGGGAATATTCCATGTCTGGATTTTGCTCCTGCAACATCGAAAGAATTAGCTGAAAAAGTGAAACATTATTTGGAGAATAAAGCCTTAGAATCTGTAATTAACGCCATTTTATTGAATAAGCATGGGGTGTTAATAACAGATACAAATTTAATAAAAGCTTATGATAATCTGGGGCGTCTGGAATACAATGCATACATTGCCGAAAAAGCGTTACTGTTTGATAAGTTAGGCATTTGTAAGATTGAAAATAAAGAGCTGAATTATAACGTAGATGAATAAGGAAAAGCTTTTTCTTCATTTATGTATTTTTCTTTCGGCATTATGTCTGCTCATTTCCGTGTTCACGAAATGGATGATTTCTACTATGTTAGCTCTAATTTTGGCAATCATAGCTCAAAGTAAATACAGAAAATGGTATCCTCATAAGGCAAGATCGTATAAGGAATTAATTCAGAAAGAATACGAGAAAGAGCAATTTAGTAAGTCGGAAAATAAATAATAATTAATCAATAATGATATTCAAAAAGAGGACAATGGATATGAGATCAGCTAAGAATTAACGTACTAGAAAAACTTTTTCTTTCGTACGATATGTCCCTGTTATCCGAACCAATGTTAGCTCAGGTATCTCAGCACTTCGCCTTTCAATTTCAACATCATTAGAGGAAGAGAAATTGCGGTGCTTTACTTGAGGGATTGAATTTTCTACTGCGCTCTTAACTTCAGTACTATATTTTATACATTCTAATGTATGAGGAAATTTGTTTAGGTCATTAACTACTACTTTTTGAACATTCACGAATAATAATTACAACGGAGGGTTTACTGATGAAATATTTAAAAGAAGAGAGAAAACAAATTGTTGAATATGGAAAGAAATTAATCGATTCTAGGCTAACCGTTGGAACCGGAGGAAATATTAGTATTTTTGATAAAGAGTCAGGGCTTATGGGAATTACACCAAGCGGGATTGAATATCATAATTTAACTGAGGAAGATGTCATCATTATGGATTTATATGGTAATGTGGTTGAGGGGGAGCTAAGACCATCCAGTGAACATCAAATGCATTCCATTGTCTATAAAAATAGATATGATGCAGTTGCTATGATTCATACGCATGCTTTGTATTCCACAACGATTTCTTGCTTGAATGTTGATTTACCGGCTATTGATTATCTTGTTGCTCATGGTGGAGGAAAAAATATCCGTTGTGCTAATTACGCAACATACGGCACAAACGAATTAGCTGAGAATGCGCTGGAAGCAATGAAAGATAGAAAAGCAGTATTATTAGCCAACCATGGAATCAATGTAGTGGGCAGTTCTCTTGCAGAAGCTTATGCAATTACAGAGCAGTTGGAATTTTGTGCCCGCTTGTACTGGCAAGCAAAAGCAATCGGGAATCCAGTCATCTTATCAGATGAAGAAATGACGATGATGGTGGAACGCTTTAAGGATTATGGACAACCTAAGGTTAATTGAAAATAAAATAAATATTTTCCAGTAATGTTTGTAAATAATATACGTATCTATTTTTCACACTTATTACGTTTTGTTTTGACTGATGGAATCCGAAAAAAATAAATAATTTATGGTTTAGACAATCCCCACTGAGATGAGGGGATTTTTCTTTGTTTTTAATAGTAGTTTAAGTTTATGGTTATTGTTTTCGCAATATTTATAAATTTAAGTATTGACAAATTTGTGGCCGTGGTGATAATATTTGTATAACATAATTTAATATGTCGTTTATAAAACGTTATATAATTAGTCGTTTCATAAAATAGTATATGAATGGAGGTGTTAGTTTGAATGATAAATCCATTTACGATATTACGATTATTGGAGGTGGACCAGTAGGCTTATTTGCTGCTTTTTATGGTGGAATGCGGCAGATGAAGGTGAAAATTATTGAAAGTTTGCCGCATTTAGGAGGACAGTTGTCTGCACTATATCCAGAGAAATATATTTATGATGTTGCTGCCTATCCAAAAGTGAAAGCTCAGGATTTAATTGATCAGCTTACAGAGCAAGCAATGCAATTTTCCCCAACTGTGGTACTTAATCAAACTGTTGAAAAAGTAGTGAAAATAAATAGTGAACACTTTCAGCTCACTACAGATAAGGAGGTGCATTATTCAAAAACCATTCTTATTACGGCAGGTATTGGGGCGTTTGAACCACGCCGTATAAAACTAGCTAACGCACTTGCGTATGAAGGAAAAAACTTACACTACTTTGTTCAAGACATCAAACGTTATAAGGGTAAAGATGTCTGTATTTTAGGAGGTGGAGATTCAGCGGTAGATTGGGCAATGATGATTGAACCAATCGCGAAAAGTGTTACGGTCATACATCGTAGGGAGCAATTTCGAGCACATGAACATAGTGTCGCGAACCTTTATGCATCGAGGGTTGAAATTTTCACACCTTTTCAATTACAGGAAATTTATGGAGAAGAGCAGATAGAGGAAATCATTCTTCAAAAGGTAAAAGGAACGGAGAAAATTAAATTATCATTAGATGAATTAATTGTGTCTTATGGTTTTATCTCTTCTTTAGGTCCGATAAAGAAATGGGGTTTAGAATTTGCGAAAAACTCCATTAAAGTAGACTCGGCAATGAATACAAATATCCGAGGTATTTATGCTGCTGGCGATGTTGTGACCTTTTTTGGAAAAGTGAAGTTAATAGCTTCAGGATTTGGCGATGCTGCTACCGCCATTAGTAGTGCAAAAACCTATATAGATCCAAACGCTAGGCAACAACCGCAGCATAGTACTACACTTTTTGAAAAATGGGAGAAAGTACACAGTTAAGAAAGGAGAAATCAAAGAATGGCATTTGTAATCACCTCCCCTTGCTTACATGAAAAATCAGCTGAATGCGTAGAAGTATGTCCGGTAGATGCTATTCATTCGGGAAAAAACATGTATTACATAGACCCCGATATCTGTATTGATTGTGCCGCGTGTGAAACAGCTTGTCCGGTTCAAGCTATATATGCAGAAGAAGATGTTCCTGACGAAGAGAAGGAGTACATTGAAATGAATAGAGATTTTTTCCCTGTCTAGTTTTTTATAAAGTGTTTGCTTTAATACAATGATAGGTAGGTGAAACCATGTTTTTTAATGAAATAATGGAAACGCTTTCGAAACAAGAAATGGAAAAAATTCAATTATCAAGACTTCAACAAACCGTTCGAACCGTATATAACAAAACTCCTTTTTATCAAAAAAAATTTACGGAACTAAATGTAAAACCTAATGATATTCAATCTTTAGAAGATATTCGTAAGCTACCATTTACACAGAAAAAAGATCTTAGGGATAACTATCCGTTTGATTTATTCGCACTGCCTATAAGTCATGTAGAGAGAATTCATGCGTCCAGTGGTACTAGTGGAAAACCAACTGTTGTAGGCTATACAAGAAATGATTTGGAAGTATGGGCGGAAATCGTTGCAAGAGCAATTGCTGCATGTGGAGGAGAACCAGACAGTGTTCTGCAGAATACGTTCGGTTATGGGCTGTTTACCGGAGGACTCGGTTTACATTATGGCTCAGAAAAACTAGGAATGGCGACAGTTCCCGTTTCAGGAGGGAATACAGAGAGGCAAATATTATTAATAGAGGATTTTAAACCGACCGTTATTGTTGGTACACCTTCTTATATCTTGAATATCGCTGACAAAATGGAGCAATTAGGCAAAGATGCGCGTGATACTAGTTTAAAATACGGTATCTTTGGTGCAGAACCTTGGTCAGAAGAAATGCGTAAAGAATTGGAAAAAAGATTAGGAATCAAGGCCATGGATATTTATGGATTGAGTGAAGTGATGGGACCCGGAATTTCCTTTGAATGTCTGGAAGCACAATGTGGATTGCATGTCGCAGATGATCATTTTTTTATTGAGGTAATTGATCCAGATACATTAGAACCTGTAGCAGAAGGGGAGGAGGGAGAGCTCGTTTTCACCAGTTTGACAAAAGAAGCATTTCCAATCATCCGCTATCGTACTGGGGATATAGCCTCCATTACTTCGGAAACTTGTATATGCGGGAGAACAACAACAAGGATGTCGCGGGTTAAAGGAAGAATTGATGATATGCTCATCATTCGTGGGGTGAATGTTTACCCTTCTGAAGTGGAAAGTGCGCTATTAGAATTAGAGGAGCTAGTACCACATTATCAACTCTATGTCGTTAATCAAGGAGCACTAGATAAAGTCATATTGAAAGTAGAAATCAACGAAAGTATCTACAATAATTTAAACAGAAATTTAGAGCATGAAACAATAAAAGCGCTTGCTAATAAGGTGTTTCAGCAGTTAAAAAGTAAGTGTTTAATTAGTGTAGATATTAACATTGAACATCCAGGATCAATTCCAAGGTCAGGAGGAAAAGCCATCCGCATTGTTAGAGATACCAAAATGAAAGTATGAATAATAAAAACGGAGGAGTTGCAGGGTATGAGAACAATTCCATTCCATCAGTTAACAGCAGATGAAAAATATGAGCACTTCATGGAGCGAATTGAAAATAATGAAAAAATTGAAGCGGGAGATTGGATGCCGGACGAATATAGGAAGGCATTAATCCGGTTAATTTCCATGCATGGTATGAGTGAAATTATGGGTGCACTGCCTGAAAAAGAATGGGTACCAAAAGCACCTACTTTGCATCGAAAATTAGCAATTATGGCTAAGGTTCAGGACGAAATGGGGCATGGTCAATTACTTTTGCGAGTAGCAGAAGATTTAATCAAACCATTTAACAAAACAAGAGAAAATATGATGCAAGATTTATTTACAAAAAAGCTTAAGTTTCATAACGTCTTCCATATGCCTGCGCCGTCTTGGGGGGATGCCGCTATTATTGCTTGGCTTGTTGATGGGGCTGCCATTTTATCACAGACGATGATGTTACATACATCCTACGGTCCATACGGGAGAGCGCTAAAACGAATTTGTCAGGAAGAATCGTTTCATGCAAAGCATGGCGAAAGCTTAACATTGGCATTGGCAAGCGGAACGCAAAAACAAAAGGACATGTTGCAAGGAGCGCTTGATCGCTGGTGGGAATCGTTACTCACCTTTTTCGGACCAAAGTCTAAAAAAGAAACTGGTCACTCAAATGTTGATATTAACTTAAAATATAAACTTAGAACGAAAACAAATGAGCAATTAAGACAGGAGTTCTTGACAAAGTACGTACCAAAAATGGATCTACTTGGGTTAACCATCCCTGATGAAAATCTGTACTTTGATGAAAGTACCCAAGAGTGGCATTATACGGAACCTGATTGGCAGAATTTTAAAAGGATTGTGTCAGGAAATGGACCGGAGTCGGACGCAAGAATCGCATTACGAAAGAATTCTTATCAAAACAGCCAATGGGTGCGTGATGCATTAAAAACATATAAAGAAAATCGAAGCGAACTTGTTGGATAAAAGCTAAAAGAGGTGCGCCAAAGCAGGAAAGCCGCGTATCGCATTCAAAAAATTGAGTGTTAAAGCGAAAAGTTGCGCAACATAGCCAAAAAGCTGTGCTCCAAAGCGAGAAAATCGCGCATCGCAGCTAAAAGAGGTGCGCCAAAGTGTGAAAGTCGCGCATCGCAACTAAAAAGTTGTGCACCAAAGTATGAAAGTCGTGCATCATAGCCAAAAAATTGTGCGTTGAAGTGATAGATCGAGAGCATGATGGAGGGAAGCAACAATGAGTGGAAGCGAATTTTATGAGGAATTTGAAGTGTTTAGTCGAAAAAGGGATGGGCTGCCATTAGAGCATCGCTTTAGTTTAACGGCACCTAATAAGGAAATGGCTTATGTTATGGCGAAAGAAAATTTTTTTCGTCGTGAGTCTCTGAAAGAATTATGGGTTGTAAATCGGAAAGAAATCAGAAAGATGACACAAGAAGAACGTGAAGCATTTCAGCTACTAGATAACAAGGCTTACCGGGAAACTCGAGGGTATATAAATCTCCCTAAGAAATGGAAAGAATTAAAACAAAGTGTAAACACGGAGGAGGGGTAAGGAAATTGCAACGAGATGAGTTTATTTTATGTGAGTTGCTTTATCAGTTTGCTGATGACAACTTCATTCTCGCCTATCGCGGATCGGAATGGCTTGGATTGGCACCGCATATTGAAGAAGATGTTGCCTTTTCTTCCATTAATCAAGATATGATGGGGCATGCGGTAATGTATTACAGCTTACTTGAAGAAATCGGGGCAGGAAATATGGATGATCTCTCGCACTCCAGAAAACCACAAAACTTTCGCAATGCCATTTTGCTTGAATTAAAAAATGGTTCCGGTCACTATCTGGAGAATCCTGATTATGATTGGGCTTTTACCGTCGCTCGGAATTTTCTCTTTAGTGTTTTCAAACAAGTTCGTTTAGAAGCACTTACGCAATCAAGCTATGAACCACTAAAGCAAACTGCTGTGAAAATTTTGTCCGAACACTATTATCATTTCATGCATTGGGAAACTTGGTTTATGCAGTTAATGTCGAGTACCAAGGAAGCACGTGAACGGATGGAACAAGCGGTTCTACGATGTTGGAAAGAGTTTGCGGGAGTGATTTCAATAGGCATGTACAGTGCGGAAATGAATAAGCGGAAATTGATTTGCAGTGAAGCTGATTTACGAAAGGCATGGCTCGATAAAATGGAAAACGTATTTCAAAAGTTGAAGTTCAAGATAGAAGAACCACCAGGAATGGAAAGTGGAAATGGACGTAATGGAGAGCATACGGATGATCTTACGGAGGCATTGAAAGTGTTAAATGAAGTATACGGAGGTGACAAAGAAGCAGTTTCCTGGTAACAAAGGTGAGATGAGGGATGATTAAGATGAAAAATTCACATCTAAAGGATGAAGTACGTCGCGTACTGCAGCAAGTGACAGATCCAGAAATGCCATTTATTAATATTGTTGAACTGGGGATGCTCGAGGATATAACGATTCAAGATGATGATTTTGTTCAAGTGACGCTATTGCCAACATTTAGCGGTTGTCCGGCATTAGACATGATTAAAGCCGATGTGAAAGAAAAGGCAAAAAAATTATTAAACGAATGGAATAATGACCTTATGATTGAAGTTATATTTAGCTTTCATCCTCCGTGGACAACGGATCGAATCAGCGAGGAGGGAAAAGAAAAGTTAAAACGGAATGGGATTTCTCCACCGCCAGCACAGTATACTGCAGGTGAATCTTGGAGAATTGCATGCCCTTATTGTAATTCCATGTACACAACAATGGAGAATATTTTCGGACCAACAGCATGCCGAAGCATTCTTTATTGTAATCAATGTAAAAATCCATTTGAAGCGATGAAGCCAATCGCTAATTTATCCCGCATATAACTTGCAGTAAGACCTCCACTTCCATGCTACGAGGAAAAAACCTAGGAGGTTAGGTGGGAGGATCTAACTGCAAGTAAATGCCCGATTGGTTCATCTAACCATCAGTGAGAGAAAAAAGAAAACCTCACTGATGAAGATTCACTTTATCCCGCATGTAAGGTGCCGTAATCCTCCCGCTTTAAGCACCTGAGCTGGCACAAAAGGTTTTAAGCGGAAGAAAACGGCACCTAAATGCCCGATTGGTTCATCTAATCATCAGTGAGAGAAAAAAGAAAACCTTACTGATGAAGATTCACTTTATCCCGCATATAACTTGCAGTAAGACCTCCACTTCCATGCTACGAGGAAAAAACCTAGGAGGTTAGGTGGGAGGATCTAACTGCAAGTAAATGCCCGATTGGTTCATCTAACCATCAGTGAGAGAAAAAAGAAAACCTCACTGATGAAGATTCAATTTATTCGAAAGGGTGGAAAAATAATGGTTAAGTTAATTGCACTTTATAAACAGCCGGAGGACAAAGCTGCTTTTGATGAGCACTATCAGAATGTTCATACGCCGATCACAAAGAAGATACCTGGGTTACGTAAGATGGAGGTTACGAAAATTGTTGGTTCGCCTACAGGAGAAAGTAAGTATTATCTGTTATGCGAAATGTTTTACGACGATCATGAATCATTAAAAGCTGCGATGAAAACCAAAGAAGCAAAAGCCTCTGGAAAAGACCTGATGTCATTTGCAGGCGACTTGGTTACCATGATGATTGGTGAAGAAGTTGAATAATTATCAATTTATTAAGGCTTGGACTGACAATGGGATTGGAAAATTAGAGTTGCAACGCCCGGAAGTTTTAAACGCCATCAATCGATCCATGGTAGTAGAGATTTTAGCTGCTTTACGGAATTTTGATCAATTAGAACAAGTAAAAGTGATTGTCCTATCTGGCGCTGGCAGGTCATTTGCTGCTGGAGCAGACATTAAGGAAATGGCGGAAGAAAATGCGATTTCCATGGAGATGAAAAATCAATTTGCTGACTGGGACAAAATATCATTAATTAAAAAGCCTGTTATAGCAGCTGTTCATGGATTTGTCCTTGGTGGTGGATTTGAGCTCGCATTATGTGCCGATATAGTATTTGCTGCAGCAAGCAGTAAGTTTGGATTTCCGGAAGTTCAGCTTGGCGTCATGCCAAGCGCTGGCGGAACTGTAAAATTAACCAAGCTGATGGGAAAAAGAAAGGCACTGGAATTTCTTTGGACTGGAAATCAACTTAAAGCAGAAGAAGCAAAGCATTGGGGTATCGTTAATCAGGTTGTTCCAGATGAACTTCTTTTGCAGGAGACAATCGCTTTTGCTGAAAACTTGGTAAAGCAGCCTGCTTTATCCCTACGGTTAATCAAAGACACGGTTGAAAAGGCAGAAGACTTGCCCATATATGAAGCAATGCAATATGAACGGAAAAATTTCTATTTACTTTTTGCTTCAGAGGATCAAAAAGAAGGTATGCAGGCTTTTATGGAAAAACGATCACCTCATTTCAAAGGGAAATAGGGGGATGCGACAAATGTATGAAACGATTCGTTATGAAATAAAGGATAAGGTTGGCTGGCTGACATTGAACCGACCTGAAAAATTGAATGCGATTACGAATACGATGAATCAGGAAATCATCGATGTGTTGAAAAAAGTAGAAAATAATAATCAAGTTCGTGTACTTGTTATTACCGGTGCAGGAAAAGCATTCTGCTCCGGTGAAGATATAAGCAGTTTACAAGCAGATATGAACTTGGGAGAAATTATTAAATCTCGCTATAAGCCAATGATGGAGAAGCTTGCACAAGTAGAAAAGCCGGTTGTAGCCTCGGTAAACGGTGCTGCAGCAGGCGCTGGGTTTAGTCTGGCACTTGCATGTGACTTTCGAATCGCATCAGAAAAGGCTTCCTTTATGGAGGCATTTATCCATATTGGTTTGATTCCTGATTCCGGAAATTTATATTATCTGCCACGGATTGTCGGTCTAGCCAAGGCACTGGAGTTAGCCATTTTAGGAGAGAAGCTAAAGGCTGATGAAGCGAAAAGGCTTGGTATTGTGACAAAAGTTGTCAAGCCTAATGAATTGGAAAAAGAAACAGCTGCTTTTGCTGAACGGTTAGCTAATATGCCAACAAAAGCTATCGGCTTAATTAAACGCTACATGCAAAAAAGCTTTGAAACGAACTTGAGTAACATGCTGGATTATGAAGCTTACGGACAGGAGATTGCCGGGGGAACAGAAGACTATGTAGAAGGGGTTCAGGCATTTCTTGCAAAACGTTCCCCTGAATATAAAGGATATTAAACAAAAGGAGAGATGAATATGGTAAAAACACATGAAAAACCAATATTTATAAAAGAGGTAAAACGTGATATGTACCAAATGGTCATTAACGGAAAGCCAGCTGATGCCAAATCAGGTGAGATGATGACTGTTTACAATCCTGCAACAGGTAAGCCAATTGCGGAAGTGCCAAAAGCTGATCGGGAGGATGTAGACATAGCTGTGGAAGCCGCTCGAACTGCTTTTGATCATGGAAAATGGAAGCGTTATCCAGTCGGTAAGCGCGCTCGTATATTAAATAAAATTGCCTCTATCATGCGAGGACGATTTCGTGAATTAGTGGAGATGGAAGTTATCAATAGCGGTAAAACACTATCCGCAGCTCAAGGTCAGGTCATGCAGGCAATTGAGGATTTTGAATTCTATGCAGGCGCAATTGTAGGGCATCGCGGTGATGTAAATAATGTGCCGGGACAGTTTTTTAATTATACACAGAAGGAGCCTACTGGTGTAGCAGCACAGATTATACCTTGGAATTACCCGATGATGATGGCGGCATGGAAAGTAGCACCTGCGATTGCTGCAGGCTGTTCGGTCGTGCTAAAACCAGCTAGTTTAACACCAATTACAGCTATTTTGTTAGCAGAAATTTGTACAGAAGCGGGTGTACCGGATGGAGTCGTCAATGTGGTGACTGGACCGGGTACAACGATTGGTGCTTACTTAACAGAGCATGAGGCAATTGATAAGGTTGCCTTTACTGGAGAGACGAGTACGGGTAAAGATATTATGGCAAAAGCTTCAGAAACCTTAAAACGGGTAACGTTGGAATTAGGCGGAAAGTCTCCTAACATCGTGTTCCCGGATGCAGATATGGATGCTGCTGTTAACGGATCGATCTTTGGTATCTTCTATAATACTGGTCAATCCTGTGAAGCGAGATCGCGGTTATTTATCCATGACAGTATTTACGATGAATTTATGGAAAGCTTTCTTGCCAAGACCAGTCAATTAATTATCGAAGACCCATTGTCCGAGAAGTCTCATGTTGGAGCGATTATTAGTCAAACACAGCTGGAAAAAATTCATAGCTATGTAGAAGAAGCAAAAAAAGAAGGAGCAACCGTTCTAGCTGGTGGACATCCTTTAAAAGTAGAAGGATTTGAAGATGGTTATTGGTATGCACCAACGATTATTACAGGGGTAACAAACGATATGAAAATTGCTCAAGAGGAAGTATTTGGTCCCGTCGTAGTAGTCATGAAATTTACTGATGAAAAAGAAGTTATCCAGCTAGCTAATGATACGAGATATGGTCTTGCTGCTGCTATTTGGGCAAAAGAACAGGGACTAATTAAGCGCGTGTCGGATGGACTCCAAGCAGGCGTTGTCATGGTAAACTGTCCATTCTCTGCTTTTCCGGGAACTCCTTTTGGCGGATATAAAGAGTCCGGTTTTGGCCGTGAACTAGGTATTGAAACTCTTGATCTGTATACTGAAACAAAAAGTGTCCTTTCCTATGCAGGAAGAAAGCCGCTTAATCCATTTAACTTATAAGAAGAACGGCTAACCTCAAATACGAAGACCATTGCACTCTTAGAGAGATATTGGTCAGATAAAAGCGAACGAATATCCACTTATGGAAAAAGTTCGCTTTTTACCCTTATGAGTACTATTCAATAAAAGGGGGATTGGGGGTGGCTTACTTTTCATCTTATATCCATCCACTGTGATAATTGAAATTACAACATCCGGACGAGTTAAAATCAATCTTACAATAGCACAATAAAAAAGTCGAAAGTGATACCGCATCTTTTCAAGGAGTAGCACTCTTAACCGCCCTCAACATGTGTCTTAATTTAATGAAAATATCTTACAGTTGAACGATGAAATGACTGTTCATTTCTACCCACTTTTAAAGTTCCTTTTACAGAAAAACATTTGGTCAGCTGATATTCGGTACGAGCAAAAAATGTTCATGAGTGAGAAAGAATAGAGAAAGGGGATTTTTCAGATGAGTGATTGTTTAGTCGTCGTTGGAGCGGGAGTAATGGGGCGGGGAATTGCTTATGTCGCTTCATTAGGTGGTTATTTTGTGAAGCTCGTTGATATGAAACAGGAAATACTTGAGCAAGCAAAAGCAGAAATTAACAAGCTTTATGAGAAAGGAATCTCTCATGGGAAGGTAACGGAAGCTAAGGCAAATGAGGGAAAGGCTAATATTTGTTATGAAACAGAGTTGGAAATAGCAGTAAAAGATGCCACGATTGTTATTGAGGCAGTACCTGAAGTGAAAGAAATAAAAAAGAAAATATTTGAAAAAATTGATCGTGCTGCATCAAGGGACTGTGTGTTTGCCACAAATACATCGACGATGAGCCCAACGGAAATAGCTTCATATACAACCAAACCAGATTTAGTCATTGCCATGCATTTTTTTAATCCAGTTCATAAAATGCCACTGATTGAAATTATCCGTGGCTTGGAAACAAGTGATGAGACAGCTGAATTCGCTGAAAGAGTTGCTCGGAAAATGGGAAAAGAAACAGTGACCATCCATGAATTTCCTGGATTTGTAACAAGCCGTATTAGCTGTTTAGTTGGGAATGAAGCATTTTATATGTTACAGGAAGGACTGGGAACTCCGAAGGAAATCGATAAAGCTATTAAACTGGGATTAAATTATCCGATGGGACCGTTTGAGTTAGGAGATTTAGTCGGCTTAGATACAAGACTTCATAATCTCCGCTATTTACATCAAACATTAGGTGATAAATATCGTCCCGCACCACTTCTAGAACAATATGTAAAAGCTGGGAGATTAGGACGTAAAACAGGAAAGGGCGTTTACAACTATGAAGGAGAGGGAGATGAATGAAAGAAGTTGTCATTGTTGATGCAGTAAGAACCCCAATCGGCCGATATAATGGTTCTTTAAAATTTGTACGTCCGGATGATTTAGCGCAAGCGGTAGTAAAAGAGATCATAGATAGACAGCCAAAACTGCCGGTAGAAGCAATTGAAGAAGTCATTATTGGAAATGCTAATGGTGCAGGAGAAGAAAATAGAAATGTCGCTCGCATGGCTGCACTACTTGCTGGACTTCCTGTTCATGTAACCGGCACAACAGTGAATCGCCTTTGCGGCTCAGGTTTGGATGCAGTTAACATGGCAGCACGAGCGATTATGGTTGGGGATGGGGACATTTATATAGCTGGAGGAACAGAGAGCATGACAAGAGCTCCATTTGTTCTGTCCAAACCTGAATTGGGATTTTCACGAGGGAATAAGACATTAATTGACACTACCATTGGCTGGCGTTTCATTAATCCAAAGCTGGAAGCAATGTATGGTGCTGATTCCATGCCGCAAACTGCAGAAAATGTAGCAAAACGATTTAATATAACGAGAGAGGAACAAGATGATTTTGCCTATGATAGTCAAATGAAGGCGAAAAAGGCATTAGAAGCGGGAAGGTTTAGCGATGAACTCATTCCGGTTACGTATACGCTCAAAGGGGAGGAAATTACGGTCGATAAAGATGAGCATCCACGTCCAACAACAACCCGTGAAAAATTAGCCAGCTTAAAGCCATTATTTACAGGAGGAACGGTTACAGCGGGTAATGCTTCAGGAATAAATGATGGAGCATCGGCATTGTTATTAATGAGTAAAGAAAAAGCGGAACAATTAGGTATCGAGCCTATGGTACGCTACATAGCGAGTGGAACTGTCGGACTTGAACCTGCCATCATGGGACTTGGACCTATTGAAGCAACTAAAAAAGCATTGCAACGAGCCAATTTAGAAGTAGCAGAGCTTGAATTAGTCGAATTAAATGAAGCATTTGCATCACAGGCACTTGCATGTATAACACAACTTGAGCTGAATCCCGATATCGTAAATGTAAATGGAGGAGCGATCGCATTTGGTCATCCACTAGGAGCAAGCGGATCGAGAATCCTCACGACATTAGTGCATGAAATGTGCCGCAGGGATGCTAAGTATGGTCTTGCCACGATGTGTATCGGTGTAGGCCAAGGGATTGCAACTATTGTTGAAAAGATGTAAAAGGAAGGAGTGTAGGAATGAGTCATGTTTTATTGGAAAAGAAGGAACGAATTGCCTATATTACAATGAATAGACCCGAAGTATTGAACTGTTTTAATTATTGTACATTGCTAGAGTTAGAGGAAGTGATAGAAGATTTGTCGATCGATCAGAATATACGAATTGTGGTCATTACAGGAAGCGGTGATAAAGCCTTTAGTGCAGGAGCGGATTTAAAAGAGCGCAGACATTTAGAAAAGAAAGAAGTAATCCGGAATGTAAAAAAGATTAGTTCTGTGTTTGAACAGGTTGCAAACTTACCTCAACCGTCGATTGCATTAATAAATGGATATGCATTTGGTGGAGGTTTTGAACTTGCGCTTGCTTGTGACTTTCGTATATCCGTTTCTTATGCGACAATGGGACTAACGGAAACAAGTATGGGAATCATTCCTGGTGCTGGTGGTACGCAGCGACTCCCAAGGTTAATAGGACAGGCGAGAGCAATGGAGTTGATTTTAACTGCGAAACGAATATCTGCGGAGGAAGCTTTTGCGTATGGTCTCGTTAACAAGGTGGTAGAGCCGAAAGAACTTTTAGAAAGCTGTGAATTATTTGCGGAATCGATTATGAACAATGCTCCAATTGCAGTTCAGCAAGCAAAATTTGCGATTCAAAATGGGATGAACACGGATCTAAAAACAGGGATGAAACTAGAAGAGAATGCATACCGATTGACGATTCCAACAAAAGATCGAATAGAAGCACTTGCAGCATTTAATGAAAAAAGAGCTCCCCAATTCATTGGTGAATAATATCTATTGCTGCATCGAAAGCGATATCCGTTTTTACATGATGAATATGTTTTATAAAATAACGTCATCTCGTTTATGTGCTAGAAACGGATCTTATTATGATAGGTCAACATCGGCTCAAATGTAAAGGAAGACTGAATAAACAGCGGGCTTGCCGCTCAGGCGTCAGCATACCCTGTTACAGGGGCATGGTTCGTTTATCTCGTCAGAAGTTCTCCAGTTTGTATGCCGCTAACCAGGTGTTTTTAGTTTTTTCGTTTCACAGAACGTGTTTATTCCATTATGAATCGTTACACAACAAAAAAATAGAGGATTTAACAGATAAAAAGGATGATCAAAATGCAAAAAAAACTGAATACACGTTCGATGATTTTTACATTGTTTGGCGACTATATTCGTTACTATGGTAATGAAATATGGATGGGGAGTCTGATTAAACTATTGGAACCGTTTCATCATAATGAGCAATCTGTACGATCAGCTATTTCTCGAATGAGTAAGCAAGGGTGGGTTGTTAGTCGTAAAGAGACCAACAAAAGCTATTATTCATTAACCGAGCGAGGAAAGAAAAGAATGGAAGAAGCGGCCGGTCGTATCTATAGAATTGAGCCGGAGAAGTGGGACGGGAAATGGCGTATGCTTCTATACAATATTCCTGAAGAAAAAAGGCAAATTAGAGACGAGTTGCGAAAAGAGTTGATTTGGAGCGGGTTTGGTTTACTATCCAATGGGGTTTGGATTACACCTAATAATTTAAAAGAGCAGATTTACGACATTATTGATAAATACGAGATTAAAGAATTTGTTTATTTTTTTGAAGCTGAAAATGAAGGATTTCAAGCTAACCAACAAATTATACGTAGTTGTTGGGATATTGACCATATTAATAACCTGTATCAAAAATTTATTTATGCCTATGAAAATAAAATGATTGAAAACTGTAAGAAAATAGAACAGGGTCAAATGAGTGATAAAGAATGTTTTGTAGAGCGAACTTTACTAGTTCACTATTACCGTAAATCACTGTTTGTCGACCCAGGTATTCCGAAAGAATTGTTACCTAAAAAATGGTTAGGAGAATATGCAGCAAAATTATTTAATGATTATTATAAAATTCTTGCCGCAAAGGCGAATACTTTTTTTGAGGAAATTTACCTGGCTGGTTATAGTAATCACGAAAAGCAGACGGTATCGAAATAATTAGTAATTCTAGGGCAGGGAGTGATTAGTTGGGCAATGTACTGACAGAACGGCTGAATATAGATCATCCTATTATACAAGGAGGAATGGGAAACATAAGTGACCCGGGTCTTGCAGCGGCTATTTCCAATGCTGGTGGATTAGGAACAATAGGTGCAGGGAATATGTCACTGCATGAAGTTTCGGCTAAAATTAACGAAACGATAACAAGAACTTCTATGCCATATTGTGTAAATGTTCCTATATCTGTTCATCCGAATCCTGAACAATTGGTGCAAGAACTAATCGATTTAAAAGTTCCGGTAGTTTCGTTATCAGCAGGTAATCCTTCTCCATTTATTTCTTTGCTTAAACAGCATAATATTATCGTTATCTGTGTTTCTTCAACTGTACGACAAGCGAAAAAAGCTGAATCTGCAGGAGCGGATATTATTGTCTGCGAAGGGTATGAAGCGGCTGGTATTAATGCGCTAAATGAAAGTACTACAATGACTCTCATTCCTCAAGTTGTTGAAAAGGTAAATGTACCGGTTGTGGCAGCAGGTGGTATTGCTGATGGAAAGGGTCTTGCCGCTGCTTTGTCACTAGGTGCAATGGGTGTACAAATGGGGACCCGTTTTATTGCTACGAAAGAAGCGCCTTTTCATGACATATATAAACAGGCAATTATCGAAGCAACTGATGAATCAACAGTTATTGTCGGTAGAAGGTACAATCGCATTCGTAGGTTAATGAAAACTTCGTATGCTAATAAGTTGGTGGAAATTGAAAAAGAAAATGATTGCCCACAATTATTTTTGGAAAAGACAACCGAAGAGCATCACAAAGCAGGGGCGTTATTAGGCGACCCTGAAAATGGTTTTATGAATGGTGGGCAAATAGCCGGGTTAATTAATGATTGCCCCACTGTAAACGAATTAATAGAAACCATGGTAGCAGAGGCTAAACAAATTTTAAAGCTCAGTCTGGATAAAGTATAGTGAATGGAACCGAGTGTTTTTACTTTCATTATAAATACTCGGTTATACCTCACTTTAAAATATTAATTGGAAAGAAAAAAGGATAATACTGCTCAATTATAAAAAGTAGGTGCTATAAAATTTCATCTGCAAGAGGTTATAATAAAGAAAGACAAAGAGACCGAGAAAGGTTATTTTAAAAGAATAAGAAAGTATAAACTTAGGTGCTTATGGATAATGAAATAACCGAATCGTCACGTCCAGCTCCATCGCCCAGCATCTAGGCGACTTAGAAATGCGCCCTACGATAAGGCATCATCGGTTCGTCCCTAAGAGGAAGGCCGACTAAACACGGGCTTGCCGCTCAGGCGTCGGCATACCCCTGTTTTTAGTGGCATGATTCCTTTATCCCGTAAAAAGGCGTTGTAGACTCCCACTTCAAGAATGGAAGATGTGAGCTGAACAAGTCGAAGCGGGAGGTAACAGCACCTAAATCCCCGATTCGTTCAAGGGCCTTTAGGTCATACCCTGGTGGTACTACAATCAGCGGGGATGAAGAAAACCCCGCTGATGGAAGGTTCACTTTATCTTTCGTTGATTCGTTCCATTCGCTACGTTGCTAAACGGGCGCCCCGCGCCTTTGTTCCACTATAGGAAATAGGAAAGTATAAGATTTTTTTGGTTTATCGTATAAGAAAAATGCTTATTATCTTTGAAGGAATAGATACGTATTATAGAGAGCCTTCAATAGTAAAAGTCCAAAATCTAAAGCTCGTAATTTACTGTTTATTAACTTTGGTATAGGGGTTAAGTCAAATTATTATAGAACGGAACTGGGAGGGAGACCTCCCAACAGTAACATGTTATGTTTCAAATATTTGCTTGAAGTCTTTTCCTTTTTGTACATATGTATCGATTGATAATTGAATAAGTTCAAGGTCTTTTGTGGATACTTCACGAACGACTTTACCCGGGGAGCCGACAACAAGGGAACGAGGCGGGATGTTTTTCCCTGGTGGTATAAGCGTGTTTGCTCCAATAATGCATTCTTCACCAATTTCTACATGATCTAATATGGTTGATCCCATTCCAATAATGGATCTTTTTCCCACTTTACACCCATGCAGAATAACATTATGTCCAACCGTAACCTCATCATCGACAATGACAGGACAGCCTGCAAATAAATGAATAGTAGAATTGTCTTGAATACTACATTTTTCTCCTATTGTTATCGAATCTTCATCCCCTCGTAACACTGCATTGAACCAAATAGTAGATTCTTTGCCAATGGTTATATCTCCAATTAAATATGCACCCGGAGCTACGAAAACGCTATCATGAATGGATGGTTCACGATGGTTGTATGGAATGTTCAACGTCTCACCTCTTTGAAAATTTAGTTTATTTTCTCTATTTTAACATTTTGGAATGGATTTTGAAATGATTTCGATAAATGAAAGGTAAGACTCACAATTTCTTTTTCCTCTTTGAAACGCGCACTTAATCCACGAAATTTCCAAAAAGGTTTCTGTTTGCTAACATATACGATATGATAAAAAAGGTAGAGTTTGGATTAATTTTTAAGGAGGCAAACAACGATGTTTAAAAAGATTGCAAGTGATGCATTAGGATTAAGTGACATTGGCAAGATTATTTCTCCAGAGGATTTTGATAAGACGGAATCTGATGATTATGTGCTGCATGAGGAAGGGGAAAAAATTCACTTTCTTATCAAGTCGAAATCGGATGAATACTGCTTCACCAATCGTGCTTTGATTCATCTTGATGGAGAAAAAGCGACGAGCAGCAAGCGTAATATTTATCGATATGATTATTACAAATACCCAATTAGTAATGTATCCGTAGAGACAGCTGGCACTGTTGATTTAGATTTAGAAATTAAGTTTTCAATTGGTAAGCAGACGGTTTCTGTGGATATCAGTAAAAAAGAAGGGGAAGCGATTGCAGACTTATATAAATCATTAGTAACGATTTCTCACATCCAAGATACGAATGACCGAAAGAAAAAATTTGCCAAGGATAGTTTACAAGTCTCGCAATCTTTATTTAATGATAATCGATTCCAAGAAGGGGTCATCTCTAAAGAATTTGCGGAAGCTACAAAATTTGCATTTGAATGGTATACAGCGACATATGATGAAAACACACAAAAGGATTTTGGAGAAGTATTTGATAAATATATTCAAAATTAATAGGGAAGTTTTCATTAAGATTAATTCGAAAAGTAGTTTTAAGTAGTAGAGTTACTTATAGAATTGTTTAACAGAATAATTCCAGAAGCACTTTATTCATCAAATTTGCTCCCCTTTAGATAGATTAAGCTCTATGAACTGGAAGGGGAGTTTTTTTGTATCTAATAAACGGCTTTCCCAAAACAAAAGTGTAACATATTATCGGCTTATGAAGATTGAAGAAAGCTAATTTTTGTGGGAAAGTATAGCATTATTGTATACACGGTTGTTGACTGGCTTGCAATACATAAGTATAATAAACTAAATTAAAATGATTATAATATTAAAAATATAATAAAAATAAGGGTGCAAGCGCCCGTTTAGCAACGTCGTGAATGGAACGAAACAACGGAGATAAAGGAATCATGCCCCTGCCTAGATCGAGTTTACCTGCAAAGCGATCGAAAAGCTGTTGCCCCGGTCAAGTTTTCCTGCAATTAAGCGAATCTATTGCGGAATCGAATATAGCCATAACCCGAGATTGTCCCTGATACAGCACATGCCCAGCTAAATCGAGCATGCCGGTCTCCGAAGCTAGCAAGAGCTGCGCTCGATCGAACACAGCTCTTCAAATCATAGAACCCATCTATACCTAACAAATGGGTTAGATCTTATTTGGTTTTTCCCTCAGCAAAGGCGATATCAGCTGGAACATGCTCTCCTTGGTATACTTGTTTAAATGCATTAGGTGTGTAATTCGTTTCTTTTTTAAAAATCCGACTAAAATAGGTGAGATCGAGATAGCCGACTTGCTCGGCTATCTCTGTGACGGTTAAGTCCGTTGTTCGCAACAGCTTTTTGGCCTGTTCTATTCGGTAATGGCGTAAGTAGCTCACAAAAGACATGCCAACAGTTTCTTTAAAAAAGCGGCTAACATAACTTTTATTCAGATGCATAAATCGTGCCAACGAGTCTAAATTAATTTCTTCATGGTAATGTTCATGCACATATTGCATCATTTGAGCAGCACTTTCTTTTATCGTATCTGTAACCGATTTACGTTCATAATGCAATAAAGAAACTTGATTTAATGCTAATATTGCCCGGTGGATGGCGGACTTGCATTCCTCAGCTTTTAAAGGTTTTACTAGGTAGTCGACAGCCCCGCAGCGAATTGCGGTTTGAATATGTTTAAAGTTTTCTTCATTATCAAGCAAGATAACTTTAATGTTAGGATGACGTTTTACGATATTTGTTTTATATTGGAAAATTTCGTCGCTTGACTCACTAACATCTAAAATCAACATATCAGGTTGTTGTTCCAATGAGCGTGTGTACGCTTCTTCGGCAGACAAAGCATCGTCGAGAAATGTTACATTAAAAAAATGCTCGGAAAAGATTTGTTTTAATAAAATACGGTCGGCTTGTTCAGGGCTAGCTAATAATACGCGACACATAATATCACCTCTTTTAACAGTATTCTCACTGACGGTTTTCAAAAAACAGGAAGCCGACAGGGAGGATTGCTTTACTAGAATGCTATAAATTAGGGTATGCACTCTGATTTCTCAAGTAACTAAAAAGGAATTGTCAGTACGCTATGTTTCAGATCCTAACTCTCAGTAAAAGATTAATAAGTTTATTTTATCTTTATATTGACGCCTATATTCCCTTCAAAAAGTTTTAGCGATGCGCTTCAGTTCTTAAAAACATATATCTCACTATAAGTATAACATGATCATAATGGTAATATTATCCTGATTGTTCCAAGGCTATTGTGAATAAATGAACAAATATCAAAATTATCCAAAAACAAACACAAATAGTCCTAACGATATTTTTGTAAACGCTTTATTATAGGGGTATAGGAAATAAATGAAAAGGGGATGGCAAACATGGCTATTAATCTAGCGCAAGAAACAGTGCAAAAATATGAGGTAGAGACGCTGATTCAAAAAGCGAAGCATGCCCAAAAAATATATACTAGCTTCACCCAGGAACAAGTAGATGAAATTGTTAAAGCTGTATCCGCGCAATTAACAGAAGCTGCAGAGGACTTAGCATTTAAAGCACATACAGAAACAGGCTTTGGTAATGTGAAAGATAAAACGACGAAGAACTTATTTGCTAGTCAGCAAGTATACGAAAGTATAAAAGATGAACCAACTGTAGGTATTATCCATCGTGACGAAGTGAATAAAGTGATTGAGGTTGGTGTACCAATGGGAGTCATCGCAGCACTTGTTCCAGTAACGAACCCAACATCGACCGTTATTTTTAAAACATTAATTGCTTTAAAGACAAGAAATGCAATTGTGTTGTCACCACATCCAAAAGCTGTCAATTGTATTGTTGAGGCTGCTCGTTTAGTGGAGGAAGCAGCAGTGAATGCTGGTGCTCCCAAAGGTTTAGTTCAAGTAATAGAGTCACCGAGTTTGGAGAGGACACAAGCGTTAATGCAACATGATGATACGGCATTAATATTAGCTACTGGTGGCGGTCCTATGGTAAAAGCTGCTTATTCCTCAGGCAACCCTGCAATTGGCGTAGGTCCGGGTAATGGTCCTGCGTTTATTGAAACATCAGCCAATGTGAAAGAAGCAGTTGATCGAATTATTACTAGTAAAACATTCGATCACGGTACGATCTGTGCTTCAGAGCAATCCATTATTGTTGAAAAAAGCATCAAAGATGAAGTTGTTCAAGAATTGAAAAAGCGCCATGCTTACTTTATGAATCAAGAAGAATCAGAGAAGGTTTCCCACTTTATTATGCGTGAAAATGGGACGATGAATCCGCAAATCGTTGGAAAACCTGTAACTGAAATTGCTAAACTATGTGGAATTATTATTCCTGCTGATACTACCGTACTCGTTTCTGAGGAAACTACAATTGGTCCTGACAACCCGTATTCACGTGAAAAATTAACGCCAATCCTAGCAATGTACACAGTTGACGATTGGGACGAAGGTGTTGTTATTTGTAATACAATTTTAGAAAATGAAGGCGCTGGGCATACAGCAATGTTGCATACAACGAATGATGATCTAGTACAGGATTTCGGCTTACGTATAAAAGCATCCCGTATTCTAATTAACACACCAGGTACTTTTGGTGGAATTGGTTTTTCCACCAACCTTGCTCCTTCTTTAACACTAGGATGTGGCGCTATCGGGGGAAGCAGTATTACAGATAACGTGAGTGTTCGTCAGTTAATGAATATTAATCGCGTTGCTTATAATAAGTAAATTCGTTAAATTAAAGAAGCATCTAGACTTCGTGACATGCGAAGTTTGGGTGTTTTTTTGTTGTATAAGAAAGCACCATGGATCGCCAAGAGCGCAAGCCACCATCTATGATGAAAAATTTTGCTTTATAATGTTTAGATTCTTGAAATACTACCTAAAATAAATAAGTTATATAATGGTAAATCGCGTTTTTTTCATACAAAAGTATAAAATTAGATGCTTGGAGATAACGAAATAACCGAATACCCACGTCCGGCGCATGAGCCCAGCAACGATGCGACTTTAGAAATGCGCCCTACGATAAGGCATCATCGGTTCGTCGCTAAGGGGAAGGCCGACTAAAAACGGGCTTGCCGCTCAGGCGTCGGCATACCCCAGTTTTAGTGGCATGATTCCTTTATCTTTAGTTGATTCGTTCCATTCGCTACGTTGCTAAGCGTGCGCCCCGCGCCTTTGTTCGTTCTAAGGACATATAAATGTATTATGCATATGTATATTAGATTCATGATAATTTTCCACCAAAATACCTACTCTACTTATTGCTCTTGCTCAGATTTAACTATCTCTATTCTAACAACTTACATCTCATCCACGTTTCCAACTTCATTTTTGACAAACTTTAGAATGTTTTTTTATAAGTTTCCCATATGAGAAGTAACCGAATTATAAAAGTCTATCTATACAAGATTTACATATGACAAAAGACTTGTTTATCTATATTTATTTAGTCTTTTAGAACTATATATTATTATGATTTCTTAACAAAATATACAAATATACTAGGTCTTTAGACTTATGATTGCGCTTTCATTTTAGTTTGTGTTTAGAAATTGTTGATAAAATATGGAAACAGTGAATTAAATTTGAATAGTTGGAGGAGTTATTATGAAGGCAATTCTTGTTGATGACGAAAAGTTAGCGTTAGATTATTTGGAACAACAAATTAATAAGGTTGGTAGAGTAGAAGTTATTGGAAAATTTACTAATCCGGTACATGCTCATGAAAGTATCCTTAAAGAAGATGTGGATGTGCTATTTTTAGATATCCAGCTACCAGAAATTAATGGAATGCGTTTGGCAGAGAAGGTTTTGGAAAATAAGCCCAATTTGACAATAGTATTTGTAACGGCTTATGACAAGTATGCTGTAAAAGCATTTGAGCTTAATGCAGTAGATTATTTACTTAAACCGATTCCATTTGATCGTTTGAAAAAGACGGTAGAACGGATAGAAAATCAATATAATCAGCAATCAACTATCAAAGAAACTTCACCACTTTATGTAAATGTACTTGGCCAGTTTTCAGTTGAAACGGTAAGAGGACAACCTGAATTTGTATCTTGGCGGACTAAAAAAGCAGCAGAGTTATTTTTATATTTACTGCATCAAAAAGGAAAAATGGTGAGGAAATCATTTTTAATTGACTTGCTTTGGCCAGATGTAGAGTTGGAACGGGCAAGTGCTTTGTTATACACGATGATTTATTACGTACGAAAAACATTAAGGAAATATCAGAAACATTTGAGATTAGAAAATGTTTCTGATGGTTATGTCTTGGAAACAGAGAATATTATCCTTGATTTTAATGAATGGAAGGAAAAGATAAAAACATTACCTCCACTTAGCCAAACGTCGATTAATGCTTATATTCAAGTAATGTCCTTATATAAGGGAGGCTATTTACAAGGATACGATTTTTGGTGGGCAGAATCGGAACGTTATTATTGGGAACAGATTTGGTTAACGAAGGCTATGGAGATAGCAAGATTTTATCAAGATAACCATGACATAGCAGGAGCAAAACTGTGGTATAATCATATTTGTAAATATTATCCAGAAATGGAAAAATCTCATTTTGCTTTAATGAAAATTTATGCATTTGAAGATAACCCAGCACTTGTTCACCAACAATATGAATCCTTGAAAACTTACTTACAAGATGAACTGGGAGTACAACCAAACAGTGAAATTGTGGCATGGTATGAAGCGTGGAAAAACGGGAAGTTAGCATCTTCATATAATTAATAGTTATTGCTAGCGCATTAATAAAGCAAGTAGTTCATTTTATTATTCAATGAGGGAATAGAGAACTTTCCTCATTGAATAATAATTAATATCATTAATGCCTATATGGATAACATCTGAAGCTATTCTAATACAAAATTACATTGGTAAATTACCATTTTTGCTTGGAGTCCTTGATGCAAATAGCAAACTTTATAAAATTGCCATCACTAACTCAGATGTTCTTTCCGTCTAGGTTAAAATGCAATCTTTTTTGTTCTAGAAGTGTAATCTTTTATTTTATTTCATAATTACACAAATTTTCAGGTCAATATCTATTCTTTGTTTCAAAGTCAGCAGTTTTTTTCAAAATTTGGGAATTGCCGAATTGGTAGTTTTATTTTCTATGCCGTAGATGCTCTTCGGATGATTGGTGACATGCGTATGGATTTTAAAAAGAAGAAACAAGAAGCGAAGTATAGTACAAGTAAAACAGAGATTTCTATTTTCTCCGCACACCCTTTTTCGAAATGTTTATTTGTTGTTAAGGTTCAACAACTAAGATAATAACATGTTTTGAAAAGGGGGGGTGTGGAAGTTGAAAAAATCTTGGAAGATAGTGTCGATGTTTCTTGTATTCTTATTACTACTAACTCAAATGCAGCATCCAATGACAGCTTTCGCTAAAGCGGAACTAGAAAGCCAGTTGAAGTTGAACATTCAAACGACTGATGAAGCTACTTTAACAGAAGCAGTTGTTCACGTATTTGGAAGTGCTGAACTAGAAAATATTAAAATCAAGCTTCCTGTTAATACTTCGTACAATAAAAAACAATCGGAAGCTCTACAACAAAAAGGTATTACAGTAGCATACGATTCCAAACAGCATGAATTATTGTTCACTCGAACTACTGACTTACAAGAGTGGCAAACAAAGTTTGTGTTATCAGATTTACAACATGAGGAAAACAGTTTAATTCTTACAGGAATAATTAACAATCAAGATGTAATTGAAAAGAGGCTTACTTTCCATGTCGACTTGGACACCGATAAACAAAAACACTCGCCAGAGAAAAATGAAGTAACCACACAGGAACAAAGTAAGAAAACAGTTGAGAATAGCTCTGCTAAAGACAAAATGAAAGAGGATGAAGGAAAAGAGGATAAATCTCCAAAGAAAAATACAACGCAAGAAGATAAACAACATGAAATTTCCTCTCAGACTTTCTCGCGACAGAAGGTTAGTAACAAACCTCCAATTCAATCCACTTGGCCAGAACCTGGTTCTTTGAAGTTAAATAAAGAAGCTACGGAGACGGATGAATATGCAGAGTGGGAAGTTGAATTGACTGTAGAAGGGAAAGATTTAAAGCGTAGCTCAGATATTGTTCTCGTATTTGATCGATCCAATAGCATGGTTCCAAGTAGACTTAAGAAAGCAAAGCTTGCTGCTAATCAGTTTGTTGATCAATTATTAGTAGAAAATGCAACAACTAGAATCGCATTAGTTCCCTTTGCCAGTAAATCCGATCCATATACGGGTTTTATAGGTTATAACAGTAAAACAAGAATAAAAAATGCAATTAATGCAATTAGAGTTACTGGGGGAAATGACGGAGGAACGAATATTCAAGCAGGGCTTCATCAGGCGCAGAAACTATTGGATACTCATAGTAATGCAGATCGGAAAACTATTGTTCTACTAAGTGATGGAGAGCCGACTTTTAGTTTTATGGCTAGAAATGCAGAAGCCTACGCTTGGCCTAATAATAAATATAATTTTATTTTGTCTGATTTTGATTATAATTCCCGAATAGGAAGAGGAAATTCATACGGATTAGGTTGGCGAGATCGTTATAGGTTAGGTTGGTATAGAGTAGAAACCAATGGAATCGCAACTATCTCTGAAGCAGCCCATATTATAAATTCCGGTTTGGATATTTATTCTATCGGTCTGGAAGTCGGCCGAAACAGAGATGCAAGATATGTGCTTCATAATAGCCAAAATAAAGGATATTATGAAGGCGGTGAAGATGATTTAAGACAAATCTTTGCAGAAGTTGCAAAAGGCTTGTCAAGTTATGCTGCAAATGGCGCTGTTGTAACGGACCCTATAGGGAAAATGTTTAACTTAGTAAAAGACGGCAGTTATCGTGGGCAAAATTTTGCTGCAAGCCACGGAGAGGTAAACTGGGATGACGCCAACGAAACGTTTACGTGGGATATTGGTGATATTAAAGAGAATGAAACTTACACGTTAAAGTATAAAGTGACTATTGATTGGGATGAAAATCCGAAAGGGAATGAGGTGTATCCAACTAATGGAGATACACCGCTAAACTATACGGAACCAAATGGAAACCCACAAACGAAGCCATTCCCTATTCCAAAAGCAGGAATTGATAAAGGAAAGATTATCAAACAAGGCTATCGTGTAAATGTTGATGGGCAGCCAGTTGATAAGGACGGCAATATCGTTTCTGACCCATCAGAAGCAGAGCAATTTTATGAAGAAGTTCATAAAGAAGATGGGGAAGAAGAATTAAAATTTAATGAAGCCTATCAAGTAATAGCGAATGATATAGCTGATTATACATTACGCGTAGGTAATCATTCAGAGCGTATCGATCTACAACCAGATAAGCCAATAGAAACAGTTTGGTTCGGCTATGTTAAAGCGACAGATCTGATTGCTGGTGACGTGACAGCAGAATATGTTGATGAAAAAGGTAATCAGATAGCGAATAGTGAGGTTTTCAGCGGTGAAATCGGCGATACGTATACAACGAAGCAAAAGAATATTCCAGGATATACCTTTGTCAAAGTAGATGAGGAAGGTGCTCCTGCAACTGGAAAGTTCCAAAAAGAAGCGCAAATTGTCCGTTATATATATAAGCAAAAGCTTGGTACAATAACCATTCAGAAAGTGGATGAACACGGTAAAGCATTGCAGGGGGCTACATTTGAATTAAAAGGCAATAAAGGACAAGAGATCGAATCTCAGACAACGAACGAAGATGGACTAGCTACATTTGAAAATTTACCGTGGGGGAAGTACGAACTTGTAGAAACAAAGGCTCCAGAAGGTTACCGTTTGTTAAATAAGCCGCTAGGTGTAGAAATAACTGGAGAAAATCTCCATGAAGAGCTAGAAGTAGAAAATAGCAAAAATAGTTGGCTCTTACCTGATACTGGTGGGATAGGTACTCTTTTATTTTATGGGTTTGGAGCGGCATTCATGCTAGCAGCTATCCTCCTTTTATTGCGAAAAAAGAAGGCGGCTCAACCACCAAAAGAATAAACCTTATCCATACATTGCTTTAAGGTGGTGATAAATCTAAGCAGCAATCCTTATTAAAAAGATAAAGTTACTAGTATTAATATATGATTGAAGAGAGGGGAAGAATAGATGAACGTAACAAAGAAAAAGACATTGCATCTTGCATTAATTTTTACTTTAATTCTATCCTTGTTACTTCCGCAGGCAGCATTTGCCAAAGAGGTTAAAGGGGATGAGAACAATCCGTCATTAACTATTCATAAATTCGAACAAGAACCAGGAACAGCACCTGGTGAAGAAGGAACGGGTTTACCTGGGCAAAATGCAGATGGAACGCCAGTAGATGGTGTTACATTTACGTTAAAGCAAACGCATCAATATAATCCAGAAAATGATAAATGGACAGAAGTAGCTGATGGAAAAAAGATAGAAAAGGAGACGGCTTCTAATGGAATAGTAGTTTTTACAAAAGGAGATGGGTTGGAGCTAGGTCGTTATGAAGTGACAGAAACGGACGGACCAGCAGATGTTATTTTAAATCCCGATCCATTTTATGTGGATGTTCCAATGACTGGTAAAGATCGGACTACATTAAACTATGATGTTCACGTGTATCCAAAGAACGAAACAGTTCGTTCTGGTGAAGTAGCGTTAATCAAGAAGGATGCAGATGGTAGACCGCTAGAAGGTGTAGGATTTACTCTCTACCATGAAGATGGCAGCCGAGTGAAGGACAAAAATGGAAATATTATTAGTGAGTTAACTACAAATGCTGAAGGAAAGCTAGCTATTGAAGGGCTAGAGCAAGGAAAGTATTATTTCCAAGAAACAACTGCACCAAAAGGATATGCATTAAATACAACCAAAATTCAATTTGAAGTTAAAAAGTCTGGAGAGAAGCTACAAGATGTAGTAGTGGAATGGACACCAGTAGCTGGAATTGCTAATGACAAAGGGGAAGTAACGAACTACAAAAAGCCGGTAGTGAATAAAGATGTAGAGGGAAAAAAGCAGGTAGATATGGATCGTAATAAAGAATATAAATATAATATTACGATCAATACACCAAAAGACATTCATAAATATAAAGCACTAGGTGTTACCGATACATTAGATAACCGCCTAGAATTTATTACTAATGGTAGTATTGCCGATGGATGGGATGTATCTGGAACAGATAAATCCAACATTACCTTTACGCAAGAGGGGCAGAAACTAATCTGGGAAGTCAAAGACTTAAGCAGGCTCAAGCCAGGTAAAGATGTGACCATTACATTTACTGCAAAAATTAAGCCAGATGCTGAATTAGAAGCTGGAGAAACTGGTATTGAAAACACTGCTGATCTACATTTTAACAACAATAAAGGTTCTTACACGAAACCAATTGATCCAAACAACCCAGATCCGTACGAACCATATGAACCAGAAGATCCAGATAATCCAGGAAATAATCCAAACGATCCGAATAATCCTGAACCTAAGCCAGAAGACCCGACAACTCCAGAAGAACCACCTGTAGTGGTACCTACAGAAGGTGGATTAGAGATAATTAAAGTGGATGCTTCTGATAACAATGTAAAACTAAAAGGTGCAGAGTTTAAATTAACAGATATGGATGGTAATGTCATCGATACGTCCAACGCTGGGACAGTCGTTGCAGTAAACGGCAAAGCATTCAATGGCAAATTAGAAAACTTAACAACTAGAGAAGATGGTACATTCTCTATTACTGGTCTAACACCAGGAACTTATCAGTTACATGAAACAAAAGCACCAACTTACACAGATAATGGTGAGGAAAAACCATATCGTTTACTATCCAAGCCTGTAGAAGTAAAGGTAGAAAACAACAAAGATCTGAGTTATCAGGTAGAAAACTCAAAATCACTTTGGGAGCTACCATCTACTGGTGGACTTGGAACCATCATATTTACATTAGTTGGTTTAACCTTGATGGGAATAGCACTTGTGCTATATTTCCGTCGCAAAAAACAACAAGCTATCGCATAAATAGCTTGCGTGAGGGGAATAGGAGGGAGCTACGTTCTTTCTCCTATTTTCCATGTGTATTATCTACATTTTTGGAGGATTTAGCGAAATTCCTAAATAATATAACATTATACGAACTCGTATCATTTAAAAAAAAGAGCTTACTATCCTCTAATGTTACTCTCCGGATTTCTTGAACTTACTATAAATATGTGAACTTAGCAAACTAATCTGTTTGATTAAATTCTTATGCCCCACTGCATAAATATAAAATTTATTTACGATAGGAAGGGAAAATAATGAGGCGTGCAATAATTATTATCATATTTTTGATCGGATTGGGTGTCTTTTCCTATCCTATGATAAGTAATATTTTATCGACCCAAGTACATCAATCTGTAGTCAAAGAGTATGCTGAAACAGTTGAACGAATGGATAAAAAGGAGGTTGAACAAGAAAAAAAGAAAGCAGACGAGCATAATAAAGAATTGGAAAATTCCGAAGTCGATTTTGTCGATCCTTTTTCTGAAGAAGGATCGAAAGGAAATAAGACAGCTGGAAACAAAAGTTATTATGATGCCCTAAATATTGCCCCGGCAATTGGCAGTATTGAGATTCCAAAAATAGGTTCCAATTTACCGATTTATCATGGTACAGGAGAAGATGTGCTATCACGTGGTGTTGGTCATTTAGAGAATTCATCCTTGCCCACTGGCAAGCCAGGAACGCATAGTGTGTTAACTGCACATAGAGGGTTGCCAAGTGCGGAGTTGTTCCGTAATCTAGATGAACTTGGCAAGGGTGACCAATTTTTTGTTAATGTTCTTGATGAAAAATATGCTTATGAAGTTTATGATGTAGAGGTCGTTTTGCCGCATGAAACACAGTGGCTTCAAACTGATGATAATGAAGAATATATGACGTTGTTAACATGTGAGCCATATATGTTGAATACCCACCGTATGCTTGTGAAAGGGAAGCGGGTTCCGTATGATGAATCAATGGCATCTGCAACTGAAGAAATAGGTACTTTTAATTATTGGTATCTTGTAGGGGCAGGCATATTACTCATCCTCATTTTATTCTGGTTGTGGAGACGGAGAAAACGAAAGAATGAGGTGGAAAGCTCATGAAAGGGAAAAAGGTAATTATATTATTATTTGTGGTCGGACTCATTATTCTTGTATACCCACATGCTGCTAAACTCGTCAACAGCTTTTTACAAAAACAACAAGTAGGTCAATTCCAGACAGATTTAGAGGAGAAATCGGACGAAGAGATTGATGCTCTAATGAAAAAGGCTTCTGCATGTAACAAAGAAATCTTCTATGATAGCTCTGGATTGCGTGATCCGTTTGTAAACAATGAAAAAAAATGGAATAAATTTAAAAATTGTCTCGGAATTGACGACGATGAAGTGTTTGCAGCGATCGAAATTCCTAAACTAGGAGAAATGATTCCCATTTTTTTAGGAGCTACGGAGGAAACGCTAGAGAAAGGGATTGGACAAATTGAGGGCTCTTCCTTGCCAGTAGGTGGGAAGAGCAATCACACCGTACTAGCAGGACATAGAGGAATGGGAACAAAAGCGATGTTTCGAAATGTGGATGAATTAAGGGATGGAGATGTTTTTTATATTCATACGATAACGGGAACTTTAACCTATCAAGTGTATAACCAAGAGGTAATCGCCCCTGATGAAACAGAACCATTGGAAATTCAAGAAAATCGCGATTTGGCAACTTTATTTACGTGTCATCCGTATCCAACGGATCGAGAAAGACTATTAATACAGGCGGAAAGAGTGAAGGAAGAAAAAGAGTAGGGAAGGTAATATTCGAGTAATCATGGTGAGTGTAAATACGTTTGGCAATGTAGTTTTACATTAACTGTATTAGTAATAAAGGTGCCTTAAGTCATTTTTTACAGATTTTGCAAGTGAAGAGGCTGGCACCTAAATGTTTATGTTCAGTAGATATCGATTTGAATAACTTAATAAACTCCAAGCTAAATTGGAATTTAATTTGTTAGTAATTACATGATAGCTTGCTTTTTATACCGTATATAAGGCGCTGAAAGACCCCCACTCCAGAAGTTGGATATCTGTACAGCAACAAGTCTAAGTGGGAGATAACAGCACCTAAATTGCCTTGTTTCGTAAGCAGCCTTAGGTTATACTCTTTAGCTACTAACAAGCCGTGAGGGATGAATGCCCCCTCACTGATGAAAGATGCTCTTTATAAGACCTGACCATGATCGTAGATAAATATCTCTCCTACCTAGTGTTGATCGGCATACCGCCACCAAAGCATAGTACTAATTAATCCAATTGCACTCGTTAAAAGTAAAATAGTGAGACTAATTCCTGCAAGAACAATAAAACTTCCATTTCCGGCCGCTCCACTTGCAAGCGTTGGAATCGCCCATGGGAAAAACCGGCCGTATCCTGCTACTGTTACTATTTGTGCTAATACGAGTGTAAAGATCATAAACCCAAGCGGTGATAAATAACCCTGTCCAATACTTGCAACGAAAGCAACTGGGGTAGAGACTAGAATAGTCAATGTGGCACAAACGCCATAAATCGTTATACCTTGAACAATAATCTCCTGTGACCAGCCGGGTATATTCACCATAATTCCGACTAATAATCCAAGTGCTAATACAAATATGGAAAGAATAAGGCACCAGCAAACAGCGACCACAAATTTAGCCAATACGACCATATGTCGAGATATAGGCAGCGCTAGTAAATCTTTAATAGTTCGATCCGAATATTCTCTGCCAAAAATCCAACTCATAATAAATCCAAAAACGATTAAACCACCTATAGATATGGCTTGGGCCAGTAAGCTAAGGTAGGAGGGCCAATCTGCTGTGCCAATAAGTTGGGCTTTTTTTGATATGAAGCCTAATCGTTCTGCGAAGTCAGGATTTTTTAAAACAAACATAAAGAATCCACCGATAAAAGGTACCAGCATACATACAACTAGCGTTATTAAAGGGATTTTTGAATGGAAAAACTTTTCGTACTCTACAGAACTGCTTGTGGCAAACTTATTCATTTTGATCCCCTCCAGTTTCTTTAATGGTTCTTAAAAAATACATTTCCAAATCTTCTTTTTCGACTTTTAATAATGTTGGCGGATGGTTCGCGTGGACAAGTAAAGTTGCGATATTTCCCGGGTTATTTACCGCATCTTTTTGATTAATCTGTAAAGAGGAAGGTGTTTCCTTCTTAATAGAAACCTTGTATCCAGCTTGAGAAAGAATCTGTTGGATAGCAGTTCGATCTTTCCCGTCTACCAGTAAGGATTTGTGCAATTGGTTTTCTAATTGATCTCCATTAATTTTCTTAATTAATTTCCCTTTATGTATAATGGCAATATTGGTAGCCATTTTAGAAATTTCATCAAGTTTATGACTGGAGACAAGGATGGTGACACCTTCATTATTTGCTAAACCCGTAAGTAGGTGGCGGACTTCAACGATGCCTGCTGGATCCAATCCATTTGTCGGTTCATCCAAGATTAGAATTTTTGGCTTGTGAATCATCGCTTTAGCAATACCAAGCCTTTGGATGTTCCCCATAGACAAATGCTTCGCCTTCTTTGCAGTATAGGCTTCCAAGTTCAATTTCTTAATAATCCAACTCACACAATTTCTATCAGTAATTCCTCTTAGCTTACGAACAATTTCAACATTTTCCTTTACGGTTAGTTCAGGATAGGAATAGGGTGTTTCTACGATATAACCGACATCACGCCAAATGTTGATATTACCAGGGTTAACCCTTTTTCCGTTAAGATAGCATACCCCTGAAGTAGGAGTGATCATGCCTAGTAACATCCGTATTGTTGTCGTTTTACCTGCACCATTTAGACCTAAAAAACCATATATTTCTCCTTTTGCAATAGACAAATTAAGATTGTTCACTGCAAGGACTTGCCCATATGCTTTTGTCAAATTGGTTGTATAAATCACATCGCTCATTTCATTCCTCCTCGATTATCTGCAGCGCAAGCCCTTTAATTAAAAATTTTAAGACTTCATCAAATTCCTTCTCACCAATTTCATCGATGTACATCATGCTCATGAAAATAGCTCTTAATGAAGCTGCGATAACACTTATAGTTACATCTTCTTTCACTTTTATATAAGAGAAAACGTTCTCCATAAACATATCATCTAAAGAATGATGGTTCATCAGCAGTTCTTTCGGTAATTTTCTCATCAAGTATTCTAATTCTTGCTGCTGAATGATGTTCATAAGAAACGATTGCCTTACATGTTGATATAGTCCAAAAATCATGTCGGAAAATTGTGCTATTCCTATATTAGATTCCTTCTCAAGCTTCTTTGTTAGTTCAGCCACTAACGATTGTTGATAATCTTCTAAGACATGAAAAAATAATATTTCCTTTTTTTCGTAAAAGTTATAGAAGGCTCCCTTTGATATACCTGCCATTTGGACAAGTTGATCGACGGTGGTTTTCTTAACCCCGTATTTCCCAAGGCATTCTTTTGCTGCTTCTTGCAGTTTATTCCTGATTAATTCCTTTTCGCTATTAGTAAATGCAGTAGCCATATGGTACCTCCTTGTATACTGTATGACTAAAAATGTTTATTTAGTCATAGAATAGCACCTTCATGAAATGATGTCAACAAAAATTATGTATCATAATAAAAGCAAGCCAATTATAAAGGCTTGCTTAGAGGGCACAATATAATATGAAGCCCAACATTATTTTGTAAAATTGATTCTTTTCGCCAACCAATATATCACTATCCCCCCAACTGTCATCGATAATAATTCACCAATACCAACAGTTAACCATGAATAAAAGAAGGGAAGATCAAATAGAATAGTTAGTTGTGCTGCAACTGTAAACATGGAAACAGCGAAAATAATAGCAGTTATACATATTTTAAAAATGTCATTTTTGATACGTTTTGTTACATACCTACAAAAAATTAGCGCAAGAAAAGTAGAAATGCTACCTATAGGAACATCTAAGAACCAGGTGGGTGACATGAAATTGGCAATAATAACTCCGGAAGTTACTGCAATGACATAACGCTTATGATACAGCGCTAGAAAATTAAACATTTCAGATAAACGAAACTGAATAGCACCGAAACTAATCGGAGCGAGCGAAATGGTGACGATCACATAGAGGGCGCTAATAATGGCAATTTTAGTTAACTCGGAGATCATCGAAGCTGAAGATATCTGTGAAGCTGATTTATTCATTTATATTCTCCTTTGTAAAATAGCTATAGCTACTTTAGTAATAACTGCGACCAAAGAAGGAAGTTTCACAGTGCAGCTTTAGTAAGCTCGCTAAACTATTATATCTAAAAGAAAACGACTTGCGCAATCATAGAATTTATTTATTCATCCATCCTCCATCAATAGGAATAACAACGCCATGAATATAGTCAGCAGCTTTACTAGCTAAAAACAGTGTTAGATCAGCCACTTCCGACGGATCTGCCCATCTACCAGCTGGTGTCTCCTCAGCTACCCATTTTGCCATTTGACCATCTCCGAGAAAATCAGCTTTGTTCATTGGTGTTTTGATCGCACCCGGCGCAATAGCATTAGCACGTATTCCATTTCGGCAATAATCATAATCAAGTTGCTTTGTATAACCAATAATGGCATGTTTGGAAGCAGTATATGCCGCACCGCCACCTCCGGCAACAAAACCGGCAATGGATGCCATATTGATAATAGCGCCTCTTTTTTGTTGAAGCATTTGAGGAAGCACGGTGTTAGTTACGAAATAGGTTCCTTTTACATTTGTGTTCATGACCTTATCCCATAACGGTTCCTCTGTTTCTAATGTTTTTGCATAGCCGTCCAGTATTCCTGCTGTATTTAGTAAAATATCAATTCGTTTAAATTTATTTAAGGCATGTTTTACAGCTTGCTGGACGGAATCCTTATTAGTAATACTTCCAACAGAATAGGCAAAGTGATTCTCATATTGCTCAAGTGTTTCCTTCAGTTTCCCTTCAACTTTATCTAACACAAACACATTGGCACCGTTTTTTAGAAAAGCAATGGCTTGTGCTTTTCCAATACCTGAAGCACCACCAGTAATAAAAACAGTTTGCCCTACAAATTCTTCCCATTTCATTTAATAATCTCCCTCGAAGTGCTTTGTCATTCTATAATTTTCCAGTCATCAGCAAGAATATCGCATACAGTAGGTGTAAACATCGTGTAACCTTCACCAGATACATTAATTAAAAAGTATGGATTGAGTTTTTCGCCATCATGTTGACCCTCACTAACAAGTTTCACATATAATTCAGCGCCACTCCACCCACTTCGAATGACCTTTTTCCCAGCTTTTAATTCAGGTAATATTTGTTCAAATGTCATGTGTATCATCCTTTGTTCGATATTTTTATAAGATAAGTAAGTATAAAATGAGGTGCTTATGGATAACGAAATAACCGAATCGTCACGTCCGGATCTATCGACCAGCAACGATGCGACTTTAGAAATGCGCCCTACCATAAGTCCTCATCGGTTCGTCGCTAAGAGGAAGGCCAACTAAAAGCCGGCTTGCCGCCCAGACGTCGGCATCCCCCTGTTTTAGTGCATGAATCCTTTATCCCGTAAAAAGGCGTTGTAGACTCCCACTTCAAGAATGGAAGCGGTGAGCTAAACAAGTCGAAGTGGGAGGTAACAGCACCTAAATCCCCGATTCGTTCAACTAACAATCAGCGGGGCTGGAAGAAACCCCCGCTGATTGAAGGTTATCTTTAGTTGATGCGTTCCATTCGCTACGTTGCTAAACGGGCGCATGCGTCTTTCTTATAGAAGTACAGGAATAATAAGCACTTGCTGCATTGCATATTCCGACCGCGAAGGATATGAACGTAAGAAGTACGCCAGTGCAATTTAATGCTTAGGCATTTCGTTAATTCATCTGCGGCATTAATCAACAGTTGGTAATAAAAGACATTAGACGAATAATAACTTATCTTATGTCCTATTGCAAAATAGTAGCTGTAAATCCAGTATATGTTGGTACGTAGCATGAAGCAAGTAATCACAATAGTTTAGTAACTCTATCCTCGAGTTAGTCTGTAGAATAACATTTTAAGAGGGAAGGAAATATAAAAAAGTCCTTCATGGAAGTAATGTCATCTCGGTTTGTTCAATTAGGTAGAAGGTTGATGATTGGAGGTTTGGAAAAAAATGAATGAGGAAGAAAACGAAATAAAAAGTTAGTCTCTTACCATTATCTTTGAAAAATAATCCAACTGCTCAGTGCTTCCTACTTAAGAATAAACATTACATAAGACTCTATTTACTTATATGGATGGGTATTTTAAAAAGATAAAAAAGTATAAAATCAGATGTTTGGGGATAACGAAATAACCGAATCGTCACGTCCGGCGCAAGCACCCAGCAATGATGCGACTTTAGAAATGCGCCCTATGATAAGGCTTCATCGATTCGTCGTTAAGAGGAAGGCCGACTAAAAACCGTCTTGCCGCCCAGACGTCGGCATCCCCCAGTTTTAGTGGCATGATTCCTTTATCTCATTGATTCGTTCCATTCACCACTACGTTGCTAAACGGTCGCACGCGCCTTTGGTCTATTAAAAACGACGCAATTTTTTATTAATATGTGTACCCGGAAGTATAAGCCGTGCCACCTAATTTGCAGCTCTTTAACAATAGAAATATTCAACTATGTTTAATATTGTCAAAGATGAGGGAATCGTTCTATAGGTCGTTAAGGATCTTACAAACAATAATTAACAAAGGGGGACTAAACATGAAGATCCTAGCACTTTTTCCAGAAACAACAAGTGCCACACAACTATTATCTAAGGAAGAATCATTAGGGCTGAAAGAATTCTTAAAGAACACAGATTATGAATTAACAATCATTACAAGTGATAAGGAAGTAGATGATCATATTGAGGGGGCTGATGTAGTTATTTCCTCTCCTTTCTTACCAGCTTATATTACCAAAGAAAGGGCAGATAAAGCGAAAAATTTAAAATTAGCAATTACAGCTGGAATTGGGTCTGATCATGTAGATCTTGATGCAGCGATAGATAAAGGAATCACTGTAGCCGAAATACCTGGCAGTAATAATGTTAGTGTCGCTGAACAAAATGTAATGGAAACATTATTATTGCTAAGAAATTATGAGGAAGGACACAGACAAGCTGCAGCAGGTGAATGGGATTTACCTAAAGTAGGTGCAGAAGCACATGATATGATTGGCAAGACGGTAGGTATTTTCGGATTTGGTCGTATTGGTCAATTAACAGCTGCACGTTTGAAGCCGTTTGAAGTAAAATTACAATACCATGATCCATATCGAAAAAAAGAACTGGAAGATCAAATGGGAATTCAATATGTAGACTTCGATACATTGGTACAAACCTCTGATGTCGTTATAATTCAGTCGCCATTAACAAAGGATACGAAAAATAAATTTGATAAAAACGTCATAAATAAAATGAAGGATGGTACAGTACTTGTTAATTGCGCTCGAGGTGGAATTGTTGAAAAAGAAGCAATTGCTGAAGCAGTTAATAGTGGCAAGATTCGCTATGGTGGCGATGTTTGGTACCCACAACCAGCACCTTATGATCACCTTTGGCGCTCTCTCAAACAAACAGGGCTTACGGTTCATTACTCTGGGATGACGGTTGAAGCGCAGGAAAGAATTCAAGAAGGTGTACAAGAAATCCTAACAAGCTTTATAAGTAACGAGCCGATTAAAGAGTCCTATTTGATTGTGGATAACCATAAAGTTACAAACCAAAGTTATCAAACACAAAAATAACCATTTTATAAAAGGTATTAAATTACATCATAACAAACAGTCCGTACACTGTAAGTAACCTAAGAAATAATAAAAGTGTACGGACTGTTTTTGTTTACGAATTAATCAAGCGGACAATGTTTTCTTTGTTAGCTTATTGTATAAAAGAGGTATAATTCCGTATAAAAAGGAATGGTTCTAGATTTTTGCTACAAACAAGTCGAATTTTTACTTTTGTTAATTAACGTAAACTTTGAATAATTTCTTTTTCAATGATTTCATTTTCACGATTAACCATCCCAGGTATTAAAAATAAGTCAACAAATAACCAAATATAGACTATTGCAAGAGGTATAAATCCAATAATTATAAAAACAGTTATCCATCCGATAACACTTAATAACAACTGTGCAATAGCAGATCCCTTTCTGTTGAGATAAAATCGGTGAATACCTAACGAACCTAAAAAGATAAGCAATACATATGCTAAAAGCATGTTTTTTCCCTTTCGATTTAGTTCAGAATTCACCAGCATTCTTTCTTCATTCGTTAATTCCAAAATGAAAAACTCCTTTCTAATTTTTTACTATTAAATATATGTACAATGTTTATCATACCATAAAAAAGATGGTTTTTTAATAAAGTAGTTATCTAATTCCAAAGTGATTACCTCATCTAAACTTCAACGCAAAATTTTAGCCATTCTAACATACGATGAAATTCGATGTATCATGTCGTCTGACTTTTTGAACATCCTCTATAATAAATTTACTAGGTGTATCATTTTTTATTCAACCGGAAATAAGTGTCTCCAAAAGTTTTTAAGAGCTTATTGGTTTTCAATAATTAGGGGTGCTATTCCGGTTTCTTTTTGTTTTATAGGTAACCTAATATTACTTGGATGTTGCTTCCCATTTAAATTCTACTAAATATTCGGATAAACTACTTGAAATTCTTTCCGTTTCCCTTTATCTTATAAATCAAAAACTTGCTGAATAGAGAAAGGAGTTTTATATGCATCATCCGTTGCGTGAAGAAATACAGTTGAAGTTGCAAAATGGGGAATATTATTGTGAAAAAGAACTAACTTTATCTATTATAAGTGGTAATGGAAAGTAGTCATTTTATGGCATTGAGGTGTCAAAGGTCCGCACCGTTTTAACAGTTTGCAACGTTTATTTGAAAATATTTCTCATAAGACACTCTCCAACCAGTTAAAAGAGCTAATAGAAGGTTTTATCGTCAGTCGTAAAGTATATCCGGAGTCTCCGCCTAAAGTAGAATATTCTATGACAAAATTGGACTATACTTTATTGCCTATTATTGAAATGATGTACGACGGGGGGAAAGGAAAAACGCATCCAGCAATTAAAGAAAGAAGGGATCATTAATTAGAAAAGTTTCTCCAAAGGTAATTTTTAACCCAGTTTTACATACACCAAAAATAAAAATATACAATTTTCTCTAAAATAGATTTGCTTGAAGCTTGAGGGGGAAGACCCTACAAGGTGATTAGACTTTAACATCTCCTATTCCATATGACCAAACACTCTGAAAAGGCATGCTTTTCCACTGCTAAAAATTTCGAATTTTGTCTAATAGGTTTCATTTACTGGCAAATTACACTATTATAATAAGTATACAAACTATGGACGACTAATATTTCAACTAAGAATTTGTTTAGAATGGGAGAATTCTTATGAAAATACAGGATGCATTGTTGATTGGTGGGTTAGCAAGAGGAAAAGTTATCGCTGGAGAAAAAGGTATATCTCGTGATATCACAGCTATTGAGGTGATGGAAGTACCTGAGGTAATGAGTTGGGTAACGCCTGGGGTTTTAGTTGTTACAACCTTTTATTCGATTAAGGATTTGCCAAACAGGCAAGTTGAGATTGTCCAAGCTTTAATTCACCAAAAAGCTGCTGGAATCGTCATCAAACTAGGACGCTTTATTACTTCTATCCCAATTGAAATCATTCATTTAGCAGATCAACATAATTTTCCAATTGTAACCATTCCAAAGGATGTCACTTATATTAGTGTTTTAACACCCCTATATGAAAAACTTTATTTGGAAAAACAGCAAAAAACGGTAGAATTGCAGCATCCATTGTATGAAATTGAACAATCCAGTTTTTCTTCTTTACCAGAAGCATTGAATCGAATAGCTGAAATTGTTAATTCCCCTGTATATATTGAAGATTTAGACGGTCGTTTGTTATATGTGGCTGCTTTATTTCATGCAGATGGCTGGCGGAGATCCACTTCGCTGTTTTCGAAGCCCTACTATTCTGATTATATCAAAGAAGTTACTAGATGGGAGAATGACGTCTTAACGAATAAATATGCAGTATTCTATAAAACGGGATTGCGCAGAAAGATTCTTCTACCGCTCATATGGAAAAATAGTTTGTTTGCTATTTTGCATATTTCCTATACAGACAAAGAATTGTTTCAAGGTGTTTCCCCAAATCATTTAAACAATGTGGCGAATAAATTAAGTCAGCTCTTTATCAGTGACCAACTATATTTACAAAAAAATCGACAGGATGATTTAGAGGCAATCGAACAATTTTTATTGCATCTGGACGATATCAATGCAACGAAGACGGCAATAATTGTTAATTTTTATGGGAATTGGTTGAAACTAACCAATTATCCAAAGCACCAAGTTATTGATTACTCTAGCTTAATTAGAAAAGAACTCTATGGGCTCGTCAATCAGCTAACAACTTGCGAAAACTTTATTTTTGAGAAGTATAATAAGTTTTATTTGTTCTTGTATTGTAAAGAAAAAACATATGGTCAAATTGTAGCTCAATGGAATGAAATGATTGAACGATTTAATGGAGAAGACAGCTGGAATTTTACCCGCGTTGCCATTAGCCCATCGATTAAAACTCCAACCAGCTTTGAGGAGCACGTGCATACAGTAACTAAAACAATGGAGATCGGTTTAAAAATAAAGCCGGAACATACGGTTTATACACATGATAAACTAGGCATTTACGAAATTCTTCTCCAATTGACTTCTGATCTGTTTGCTCGCAGATATACACAAAATGTTTTATTTCCATTGCTTCAAGAAGACAACGATTTGATGGAAACACTACAAATGTATTTGAATGAAAATGGTAATGTGTCAAAGGCTTCAGAAAAATTATTTATTCATCGCCGTACACTAAATTATCGAATACAAAAAATCGAGCAGTTATTAAATATGGATTTAAATGATGCCGACAATCGCTTTATTTTAAAATTTTGTCTAATGATTAAAGATCTGATATGATCAATTTTTATTCTAGAGACCGCGATATGTACGCTTTCTACGGCGGGTATCTTGTATCCGTTTAACTGAAGCGTTTCAGACCTAGCAAACTTCATTCTTCTTCCTATAATTAAGTTAACATCGGCTCGGAATCTAGGAAGGCCGACGAAAAGCGGGCTTGTCGCTTGGCGTCGGCATACCCTTGTTTTAGAGGCAGGTTTCCCTTATCCAAATGTAAGGACGTATTTTTCTCCATTCAAAAAGTGTTTATGATTTTCCGTCTGATGAGATAACGACTCCTAAATGTCCGATTGGTTCAGAGGCCTTTAGGTCATACCCTTGTGGTGCTGCATTCTTTGGAAAAAGCGTTCCACAGCATGAAGTTTCGGCTTTATCGCTTCAGAAGATTTCCAGTTTGTACGTCTAGCCTGAGCGCTTCTAGCTTTTGTCTGCTTTTTATCAGTAGGAAATGTAGGGTAAATCCCCGCTGAACCGTTATTGTTTTGATGAAAATGCTGTTATATAGCAAAAACAAATATTCTGAAAACTTTTTATAGATCTTGCCTTGTTTCGTAGAACAACACGGAAACTTTTTTCTCATAAATAGTACCATGGCAAAAGTGGGAAAACGTAACCTGAATTTTTTTCCCTCTTATTCCATTCCTGAGAATTGTTAAAAAATTTATAATTATAAAAAGGGATGGACAGATATGATGATTTTTTAAAAAGAAAAGTCTGTGAATATGTTATTATTCATCATAGATAAAAGTTGCTCAGAAATTTTAATATTAATATTCGAAATAATCAAAACAAATAGTTAATTAAGGAGACTTTGTAATGCGTTATTTGGATGAAAATGCAATAAAGAATATTGCGGTTGGAGCTGCGGTACTTGGTACGGGAGGTGGGGGTGATCCTTACATTGGAGAATTAATGGCATTACAAGCTATTAAAGAGCATGGTCCTGTAAAAATGCTTGAGGTTGATGAAGTACCAGACGATGCTCTTGTTGTACCGATTGGCATGATGGGAGCTCCAACTGTATTATTTGAAAAAGCACCTGGAGAAAATGAAGCAAAAAATGCGTTTCAACTTATGGAAGAGCATTTAGGAAGAGAGATTTTTGCAACGATGCCGATTGAAATTGGTGGAGTAAATTCATTGCTTCCGGTAGCAATTGCTGCTCGCCTTGGTCTACCAATTATTAATGTTGATGGTATGGGAAGAGCTTTTCCAGAGCTACAAATGGTTACATTCTATTTAGACGGTATTTCAAATAGTCCTTTGGTCATCGCTGACGAACGAGGGAATACTTCCATTCTTCAGACAATAGATAATCATTGGTCAGAACGAATTGCTCGTAACATAACGGTTCAAATGGGTGGTTCTTCTACAGTTGCTCAATACTCCATGTCTGGAAAGCAAGTGAAGAATAGTGGTGTAGCTAAAAGTTTAACGTTTGCTGAAGGGATAGGAAAAATTATTAGAAAATCAAAGCAAAATCCGATTCAGGAAGTATTATCTTTTACAAGTGGCTATTCATTATTTGAAGGAAAGGTAATAGACATAGATCGGAAAACATCGACAGGTTTTGCTAGAGGAATTGCAACAATAGAAGGAATGAATGAAGATAAGGGAAAAACACTATCCCTACACTTTCAAAATGAATTTTTACTTGCTACAGAAAACGACAAGCCTGTGTGCATTACTCCTGATTTAATTTGTCTGCTTGATAATGAAACTGGACAGCCAATTACGACAGAAGGCCTAAGGTATGGAGTGAGATGTACAGTAATCGGCATTGCATGCAACGAAAAATGGAGAACAGAAAAGGGAATCGAAACGGTTGGTCCGAGATATTTCGGCTATGATTTAGAATATATACCAATTGAAATAATAACCAGCGAGGAGGTGATATAAAATGAGCTCCTATCGGATTGGAATTGATGTAGGTGGGACAAACACAGATGCGGTTATTTTAAATGAAGCTATGGAGGTAATTTCAGCGACAAAAATAATTACACAAGACAATATCAGTGAGGCGATTTTATTAGCTTTAAAAGAAGTTGTGCAACAAGCTGATATCCCAACACAACAAATTACGCATGCTATGCTTGGTACTACACATTGTACCAATGCCATCGTTGAGCGCAAACATTTAAATAGAGTTGGGATTATCCGTATTGGCGCTCCTGCTAGTATGGCTGTTAAACCGCTTATCGGATTTCCGGAAGATTTACAGTCACGCTTAGGTAACGAAGTATATCTTGTTCGCGGCGGACATGAATATGACGGGAGAGAAATTGTTCCATTAGATAAGCAAGCAATTTATGATGCTGCTAGAAAGATGAAAGGAAAGGTAGATTCTGTAGCGATTACTTCGATTTTTTCGCCTGTAACTCAGGATCATGAAGAAGCTGCACAGGCAATTGTAAAAGAAGTATTAGGTGATGATATTCCTATTTCTTTGTCGTTTGAAATCGGTAGTGTCGGTCTTATTGAACGCGAAAATGCAACAATTTTAAATGCTTCTGTAGTTAATGTTGCAAAAGCGATGGCTAACGGATTTATCGCTGCTCTATATGAGGAAGGAATCGACTGTCAAGTTTATTTTGGACAAAACGATGGCACTCTGATGTCAGTGGAATATGCTATGAAATACCCTATCTACACGATTGCTTGTGGGCCAACAAATAGTCTACGTGGTGCATCTTATTTGTCAGATGTTGAGAATGGCATCGTTGTCGATGTCGGGGGCACTACTACAGATGTAGGTGTATTGGTAGACACTTTTCCGCGTGAATCAGCGTTAGCTGTTGAAATTGGTAAAGTTCGTACTAATTTCCGTATGCCTGATCTTGTTTCAATTGGTTTAGGAGGCGGCACCATCATACGTATTAAGGAAGATAACACATTTACAATTGGTCCAGATAGTGTTGGATATCGTCTGAAGGAGAAAGCAATGGTGTTTGGTGGTGACACGTTAACAGCTACGGATATTGCTGTTTTCTTAGGAAAAGCAAATATTGGAGATTACAATAATGTGGCACATTTAAATGTGCCATTGCTGGAAAAAATTTATCAACAAATGATAGCGATGGTAGAGAATGCTATTGATCAAATGAAAACAAGTGGAGAACCTGAAGCTGTTATTCTCGTTGGTGGTGGAAGTGTTTTATTTCCTGGGCAATTAAAGGGAGCTTCCAACGTTTATAAACCTGAAAATTTTGGTGTTGCTAATGCTATTGGGTCAGCGATAAGTCAGGTTAGTGGACAAGTAGAACGCATTTATTCATTAGATCAATTCGGACGTTTTGAAGCAATTGAAGAAGCGAAACACTTAGCGATTGAGGAAGCAATCGCTGCTGGTGCAAATCCTGATACTTGTAAAATTGTTGAAATTGAAGATGTTCCACTAGCTTATTTACCTGGTAATGCAACACGTATAAGTGTAAAGGCAGCAGGTGAGCTATTGAAATAATCGAGATGATTCAACATGTACATTTTGTTATTGGCTGGCTTATCTAAGACCGTAAGACCTTCCGCTTCAAGAGGTATCGAGAATACGAAGAAATTTAAGTGTTGACTCGACAAAACGTCACTTAAATCCCCAATTCATTCAGGAAGCCTTTAGGTCATACCCTTTGCGGTACTAACTTCAGTAAGGGAAAGGAAAAGCCCTGCTGAGTGAAGTTTCATTATAACGAGGTAGTTCTTAACTATCTATTCAGCTTGAACTACGTTTCGTTGAATTCTTTTGGACATGCACTAATAAATTTTATTTAGATGATTTTAAAGAAAGATTTTGATTGTTTAGGTAGTATTTCCGTTTCTACTTTGTGGATAACTTTTTTGAAAATTATCGTAGACGCTTTTGATAAATGTTAAGATAAAAACGTAAACATAAAGGTGGAATATTATATGGAAGAAAGAGAAGATTTAATACTACAGCCTGTTCCACTAAGCGAACGAATTGGTTGGAAAGCACCATTATTTAACGTACTTGGGACAAACATTGCTATTTCTGCTTTAATGGTAGGAAGTACATTAATAACCGGTTTAACATTAAAGGATTTGATTTGGGTCTCTATTGTAGGGAATCTTATTCTTATGGCAATTCTCATTATTCAAGGAAATATCGGCAGCCGTGAAGGGGTAAATACGTACGTTATAGCTAAAGGGGCGTTTGGAGAAATTGGTGGAACTTGGATTATTTCATTAATCCTTGGAATTACCAGTTTTGGATGGTTTGGTATTCAAGCTGGAGTTGCTGGACTATCAATAAAGCAAATATTTCCTAATATCAACTTAACGTTAACCGTAATCATTATAGGAATTTTAATGGTGGTAGTTGCAGCATATGGGTTTAACACGATGGCATTGTTTAATTATATTGCGATTCCACCACTGATTGTGTTAATTGTTTGGGCACTTATTAAAGCGATTGATCAAGGTGGGGGGATGAGTCCAGTACTTGATTATACTCCGGAAAACCCAATGACAATAATTAAGGGCATTGATATTGTTGTAGGCTTAATTATTGTAGGTGCAGTTATTTCTCCTGATTATCTCCGCTATACACGCGGAATGAAAGATGTCGTTATTGTGGGATTTATCGCTGTAGCATTAGTGACATTTTTTCAACAAGTTGCAGCCGGAATAATGTCTGTTAATGCATTGACTACAGATATTACGGAAGTATTAAAATCATTAGGATTTAACTGGGTAGCTTTTGTCGTATTAATCCTTGCTGCCTGGTCTACGAATTTAGCTAATGCTTATTCAGGTGGACTAGCCTTAAAAAATATTTTCCCAAATGTAAAACGAATTTATTTAACGTTAATTGCAGGAAGTGTGGGTATCATTTTAGCGGCATTTAATATTATTAATGCCTTTCAAGGATTTTTAAGCTTTCTGAGTATGACTGTGTCAGCAATCGCCGGTGTGATTTGGGTAGAGTATTATATTATTCAGAAAAAGAAGCTTGTTATCCGAAAAGGAATCCATTGGCTGGCAATCTTTGCCTGGATTGGCGGGGTAGTTGCTGCTTACCTATCTTCAAAATGGGGATTTGGAATTGCACCAATTAATTCAATTATTGTAGCTGGCTTATTGTATCTCGCATTAGAAAAAGCATTTGACAATAAAGTGTTATCTAACTGAAAAACAGAATGGAGTTGAGTTCGTTGACCAAAAAAGTGTCCATTGGCATTATTCAAATGGAGGCAAAGCTTGGTGATGTAGAGTTTAATTTACAAAAAGCCGTAAAATTTATTAAACAGGCAGCATCGCAAGGAAGTGATATCGTCTGTCTTCCAGAACTCTTTTCTACCGGCTATCATTTGGCTTATCTCAAGGAAAAAACAAATGAACTAGGTTTAAAATATTTTCAACAAAGTGTAGAAATATTGAGACAAGCAGCAAAAGAAAATAACGTATATGTCATTGCTCCGATTGTGGAACAAAGAGAGCTGGCAGGAGTGGCTTATAATTCTGCTTTTGTTTTTGACAGAGAAGGAAATATAGTTGGAAGTTTTGCAAAAGCCCATTTATGGGCATTAGAGCGATTTTACTTTAAAGAAGGATCGGAGTTTCCTGTATTTGATACAGACTTTGGAAAAATCGGCATTGCTATTTGTTATGACGCGGGCTTTCCAGAGGTATCTAGAAGTCTTTGTTTACAAGGAGCAAATATTATCTTTGTGCCTTCTGCATGGAGAATAGAAGATGAGGATATGTGGGATTTAAATCTGCCTCAGCGTGCTTTGGAAAATGTATTATTTACAGTTGGTGTAAATAGCGTTGGTGACCAACATGGACTGCATTTATTTGGTAAAAGTAAGGTATGTAATCCACGTGGGCAGATTATAAAAGAGTTGCCTAAAGATAAAGAATCAGTCGAGGTAATAGAGATTGATCTTGAAGATATTCGCAAATACCGCACCGAAATTTCTTATTTACGTGACCGTAAACCGTTTATGTATCATTTGTTAACAGAAAAATAGCCTAACAGGATGGTTTTTAGCGGATTGTAAAACTCTCTCATTTGCATATGATTATTAAAAACATTGGTAATAATATTAATAAAAGAGGAAAAAAATGCGTTGTTCCTATCTCTGATATAGGAACAACGCATTTTTTTGAGAACATAAATACATTTCACTCACCATGTTTTAATATCTCATTCATTCCTTTTGATTGCTTTTACACTAAGAAAATATGGGAAAACTTTGGGTTTGATTTTTTCCCACTTATTCCATTCCTACGAATTGTTTAAAAATTTATAATCATACAAAGGGGTGAATGTATGCTAGGAATTATAAGAGTACTAACTACAAAAGACAATCAAGTCTTACAGGAGCATGGGAGGCGTTTGACCGAATTATACGGGATTGATTCTAAGTCGAGCTGTATTGCTTCCCAGCCAAATGGCATTTATGACGATGAATCGGAAAAGGCCGCTATACCTAAAATTGTCGCTTTAGCACAAGAAATGGCTGAGGATGAGGAAATCGAGGCGATTACAATTAGTTGTGCCGCAGATCCCGGGCTAAAAGAGGCAAGACAAGCTGTAGATATTCCAGTATTCGGCGCAGGTATATGTGGAGCACATGCAGCGAGCATGGTGGGAAGTAAAGTGGCGGTAGTTGGAATAACAGAGCAACCTCCATCGGCAATGAAAAAACAGTTAGGTGAAACATTTTATAATTATGCATTTTCGCCACGTTTGCGAAAAACGACAGACCTATTTCAACAGTATGCCAAGCCTGAATTGCTTCGGGTTATCAATAAGGCAATAGAAGCAGGTGCGGATGTCATTTTATTTGCTTGTACCGGTTTTTCTACGATTCGCCTTAAAGCGTATTTGCAAAAGCATCTAGAAGTTCCTGTGATTGACTTAGTAGAAGCACAAGGAATTGCATATCAATTATTTAGAAAGGAACAACCGGAATGAAGAATAAAACATTTGATCTTACATTTATTATCTTTTCCATTATTGTAGCTCTATTTGGTGCAATTATTGGTATGCAATTGATCACATCTCTTGGGATAACTCCCAATACCTCAATTATAGGTGCTTTAATTGCTATGTTAATCGCCAGAATTCCAATGCAATTATTTTATAAGTATCGCTCATTAGAAAATCAGAACTTAGTGCAAACAACGATTTCTGCTGCCACGTTTGGGGCGGCTAACAGCCTTCTTATTCCAGTTGGGATTCCTTATGTAATGGGCATGCCTGAGTTAATCGTACCGATGTTAGTTGGAGCAGGTGTAGCATTATTAATTGATACATTCATCCTTTATAAAGTGTTCGATACAAAACTTTTCAGTGCTGATGAAGTATGGCCACCAGGAGTAGCTACTGCAGAGGCACTAAAAGCTGGAGATGAAGGTGGAGCAAAAGCTAAATTTTTAGGACTAGGAATTATAGGTGGTATGATCGGCTCACATTTCGGTATTTCTATGTCTGCCTTTGGTGTAGCGTTTATCGGAAATATCTGGGCTTTAACCATGTTTGGTTTAGGATTATTGCTTCGAGGATATTCCGTCCAATTATTTGGAGTGGATTTAAGTACGTATTATATACCACATGGAATGATGATTGGTGCTGGAATAATAGCCTTATTACAATTCATTTTAGTGTTATTAAGATCTAAAAAACAAAATATTAAAAAAATCCTCCAAGATGAAAACCATGAGAATACGAGAAACGAAAAAGATATTCAAATGGGATTTGGACTCGGGTATATCCTTTATGTTATCGGGGCTGTTGTAGTAGCAATGATGGCAGGAATTATCGGTGATATGCCGATTTGGCAAGTAATCCTATTTGTCTTATTTGCAGCTTTTGCCGCCTTAGCAAGTGAGATTATTGTAGGAATTGCTGCGATGCACTCCGGATGGTTTCCAGCCTTTGCAGTAACGTTAATTTCTTTAATTATTGGCATGCTGCTAGGTTTTCCACCTGTCGCTCTTGCTCTATTAACAGGTTATACAGCAGCAACAGGGCCAGCATTTGCTGATCTAGGTTATGACTTTAAAACGGGGGTAATTATTCGTAAAGGCGCTTCTATTGAACAAGAGTTATTTGGAAGAAGACAACAATTAAAGAGTGCATTAATAGGATTTGGAGTAGCAATGGTTATGGTCAGTCTGTTTGCAAATAACTTTTTTGCCAAGGATTTAGTGCCGCCTGTAGATAAAACATATGCCATTACAATAGAGTCCGGTCTAACTGGAAATGTAGGGATGCTTTTATTACTTTGGGCCATTCCTGGTGCAATCATTCAGTTAATCGGCGGGCCAAAACGACAAATGGGGATTCTCTTAGCAACTGGTCTTTTAATTATTAATCCAATTGCGGGGTGGGCTGTAATGGCAGGAATATTAATTCGTACGATTGTGCTGAAGGTTAAAGGTCCAGAGGCTGAAAATACGATGTATACAACAGCTGCCGGATTTATCGCTGGAGACGCTATTTATAGCTTCTTTTCATCCATATGGAAAGTAAAATAAGGGAGGTTGTATCTAATTGACAAGAAAATTACTAACACGAAATGATGCAAAAAATGCTGTGTATGGTGGTTGTATTTTAGGTGGTGGAGGAGGAGGCTGGATTCATGATGGTCTGGAGAAAGCGGAGTTAGCCTTCTTGGAAAACAGTCGGCCGGAATTGATTACTGTTGATGAATTGAAAGATGACGACTATGTAGCGTGTGTTTCATTAGTTGGCGCCCCTTCCGCCAAAGAGATGTATATTAATTCGAAGCAGTTAATTGAAACCGTAGAACGAATGCAAATGGAATGTAACAAACCGATTAAAGCGTTAATGACGAATGAGAATGGGGCAAGTACCACAATTAATGGCTGGCTGCAAGCGGCAGCAACGGGCTTGCCAATTTTAGATGCACCTAGTAATGGTAGAGCTCATCCAACGGGTTCAATGGGCTCAATGAATCTGTCAGAAGTATCAGACTATGTTTCGATCCAGACCTTTGCAGGCGGGAAAGGAGCAAAAGAGGTAAAGGGAACAGTTATTGCCAGTCTTGATGCGGCAGCAAGTGCTGTCCGCTCTGTATCCGTTCAAGCAGGTGGTATGGTTGCGGTATGCAGAAATCCAGTTCAGATAAAATATGTTAAGGAACATGCTGCCATCGGTGGAATTAGTCAGGCGATGGAACTTGGAGAACTGTTTTTATCGGCGCCTAAAGGATTAAAACGAATTAAGCAAGTAACGAGCCATCTAAAAGGAAGAATAATTCATTCAGGTATCGTAACATACTTTTCCTTAAATAAAACAGGTGGTTTTGATATTGGGACGGTACATGTAGATCATGACCTTGAGTTAACGTTCTGGAATGAATACATGACAGTAGAAATATTAGGCTATCGAAGAAGTACTTTTCCAGATCTAATTATGACATTTGATACAAATACAGGTATGCCGTTGGTAAGTGCAGAAATTCAAGACGGGATGGAGATTACTGTTATTACCATACCAAAGAAAAATTTGAAGCTTAGTACAACTATGTTTAATGAAAAATTGCTAAAAGTTATTGAACCCTATATTCAAAAGAAGATTGTTTAAGGAGCTGTTTAGAAAATGTCTTTAAAATACACACTAGAAGCTTTGGATTTATTAGATAGTTCATATGTAAGCGGTAAGCTGGTAATAGATTTATTTGCGGATAAAGAGCATGTAGAAGCAGAGTATACGACAGTAACTGGTGAATGTGGTTCTACTGATTTTGTTAAAATTATTATAAAAGGTACGGAAGGAAAGAGTAGTGGAGGTTCCGCTCCGACATTAGGTATTGTTGGCAGACTAGGAGGATTAGGTGCAAGACCAAGCCGGATTGGCCTAGTATCTGATGGTGACGGTGCAGTCGCTGCTGTAGCAACAGCATTAAAATTAGCAGCTATGGTGGAACAAGGTGATCGGCTGCCGGGTGATGTATACGTAACTACTCATATTTGCCCAAATGCACCAACTCAGCCACATGAACCAGTTGAATTTATGGGGTCTCCAGTCGATATTTTAACGATGAATCAATATGAAGTAGTTCCTGAAATGGATGCTATTATTTCGATTGATACAACGAAAGGCAACAAGGTGTTTAATCACCGAGGAATTGCTTTATCCCCAACTGTAAAATCTGGATATATTTTAAAGTTTAGCAATGATTTAATTCGTATTATGGAAATGACAACAGGTGATTTGCCAGTAACATTTGCTGTAACAACACAAGATATTACTCCATACGGGAATGATATCTATCATATCAATAGTATTTTACAACCATCCGTAGCAACAAGTGCACCTGTCGTTGGTTTAGCAATTACGACAAAAACTGCGGTCCCTGGATGTGGAACAGGTGCTAGTCATGAAGTCGACATTGCGCAAGCAGTTCGCTTTAGCATTGAAGTTGCTAAAGAGTATACACAGAGAAAATTTGAGTTTTATGATGTGGAGGAATTTGCCCGTTTAGAAGCTAAATATGGCTCCATGGAGCATTTACAAACATTAGGCAGGGAATAAAAATGAGTAAAGGGTTAATTGGTGTGTTAACCATTGGTCAGTCCCCAAGAACGGACGTAACGCCATCTTTCGAAAAGATACTCGGTGAGGAAATCAAGCTAATTGAGCGTGGAGCATTAGATAGGCTGAAAATGGAAGATATGCAGTTAATATCGCCAGATTTAACGGAGCAAACTTATATATCAAGATTAAGGAATGGGGAAGCTGTAAAGATAGGAAAACAAAGGCTCCTTCCGCTTTTACAAAGAGAACTCACGGAATTAGAAATGAACGTAGAAGTAGTTATGATGCTTTGTACAGGTGATTTCCCGACTTTAAATGCTACCAAGCCGATTATTTATCCAGATCAGATTTTAACTCATACAGTACAAGCTATTTCACCAACTGGGATATTAGGGTTAATTATTCCATTAGAAGAACAGAGGGAGACTTTAATTGAAAAATGGGCAACTTGTAACTTAACGCTAATAACTGAAGTTGCCTCTCCCTATGAAAAAAGTGATGTGAAAGGAGCTGCTGAACGCTTGCAACAGCATGGGGCAGATCTTATTGTGCTCGATTGTATGGGGTATAATGAACATCATAAAAAAATGGCGATAGTTGGAAGCGGTTTGCCGGTTATCCTGCCGCGCACTTTAACTGCCCGTATCGCTCTAGAATACATAGAAAAATAGATTCGGGAATGCCGAGTCTATTTTCTACGTCCGGAGAACAAGGAAATGGGGATAAAAAATGCCTGTCATTGCTTTATTTGTTTTAAGCTTACTTTGGGGTTCTACTTTCTATTTTACAAAAATGGTATTGCCAGACTTTCATCCTGTTTCTATCGTATTTTATCGCTGTCTGTTGGGAGGTCTGACGTTACTCCCTTTCTTTTTATGGAAGAGAAAAAAACAGGATTTTCAAAATGTCCTCCCGTTAATAGGGATTACTTTATTAAGTACAGGTATCCCTTGGGTATTTATGAGTTTTAGTCAAAAAGGGCTTGATACTACAATAAGTGCGGTTCTTAATGCGACTGGTCCAATTTGGGGCGTGATTTTCAGCTTCTTTATTTTAAAAATACCGCTTCGTAAAAAAGAAATATTTAGTGTGCTTATCGGCTTTAGTGGGATACTTGTAGCCTTCTTTTTAGGTACCTCTAACAAGATTAACTTTACCTTCAGCAGTGCGGTTCTTTTATTGTTAGCAGTTAGTCTATATGCGTTATCGGCAATTTTCACATCTAAGTATTTAAGGAATGTAACGGTGTATACCATTTCGTTTGTTTCGTTGCTTACAGGAAGTATCTATTCAGGCTTATTTATGATATTCATCGAGCCATCCAGTTACCAAGCTTTCATGGACATTAAAAATGTTGGTGCATTGATGATGTTAGGGGTATTTAATTCAGGAATTGGCAATCTGCTGTATTTTTATCTTGTGCAGAAAGCTGGCCCTATCTTTGCTTTATTAATCACTTATTTAATGCCGATTACCACCATTTTATTAGGTGTTTTATTATTAAATGAAAATCTAGTAGCAGGAACCGTATTCGCATTAATTTTTGTTTTAATTAGTGTATACTTTTCTAGAGAGAGAAGGAGGAAATAAATATGGAAGCATTTCAGCAAACCGTAAATCGACTAATGAAGAATAATATCCAGATTGAAAAAACTGAAAAAATACTCGTTCTAACAGATCGAACGACAGAAAAATTAGCCAAAAAATTTAATGAAGCATTAAAAAAAGATGGGTGGACATCTACTTTCTATATGATGGAGGATCGTTCAAAATCAGGAGAAGAGCCACCAAAAGAAGCTGCTGAGCTTATGCTGCGTTACAGGCTTGTATTTTGCCTTACAAAGCATTCTTTAACGCATACGGTGGCAAGAAAAGAAGCGAATGCTAAAGGAGTTAGTGTTATTACAATGCCTGGTATTACAGAGGATATGTTCTTGCAAGGTGCGATGAGTGCCGATTACAGCCGGGTAGAAGAAGAAACCATAGCGATGGCGGAAAAATTGACAGCTGCCAAATCTGTAACGATTTTGACGGGAGAGGCAAATAAGTTAGTAATTCCGATTAAAGGAAGGCGAGGGATAGCTAGTACTGGGGTATTTAGAGAAACAAGTGCATCTGGAAACCTTCCATCTGGTGAAGCCTATATTGCTCCAATGGAAGGAATGGCAGAGGGTTCAATTGAAATCAATGGTTCAATAGCTGGAATAGGCTTATTAAATGAAGCAATCACAATCACGATTGAACAAGGAAAACTTATACATGCCACAGGAGAAAAAGGAAAGAAATTACTTGCATTACTCGGTGAGGGACAAGGAAGAATGCTTGCAGAACTCGGGATTGGTACGAATTATAAAGCGAGATTGACTGGAAATATTTTAGAAGACGAAAAGGCATATCATACCGTACATGTTGCGTTTGGTTCTAATCATACATTTGGTGGTACGATTCATGCAGATGTGCATATCGACTGTGTTACAAAAGATCCAAAATTAGAGTGGGAGTAGTTAATTTGTTAAAGCAGAACAAAGGCGCAAGCGCCCGTTTAGCAACGTAGCGAATGGAACAAATCAACTAACGATAAAGGAATCATGCCACTAAAAACAGGGGTATGCCGACGCCTGAGCGGCAAGCCCGGTTTTAGTCGGCCTTCCTCTTTGCGACGAACCGATGATGACTTATCGTAGGGCGCATTTCTAAAGTCGCATCGTTGCTGGGATATGGAGCCGGACGTGGCTATTCAGTTATTTCGTTATCTCCAAGCACCTAAGTTTATACTTTCTTATTCTGCAAGAAAGAATACTAAAAAGAGCGTAAGATATTTAACTGGTGTTATGAAAAAAATAAATAAATGCTATCAAGCGTAAAATAACAAATTAGTTATGAATAAAGGAGACAGTCTGTTACATGTATTGTAAACTGTCTCCTTTTTAAATTGTAATTCATGTGGCTGTGATGATCCGTCTCTATTTAATCATGCTTTTATTGTATAAAAACCAATAATCAGAATTATGAATATCAGATTTAAAAGTGGGACAAATTATGAGCTAGATTCTTATATGAAAGCGTAACTAATAACGGGTTTATAGGTGGTAAAATAAAAGCAAGGAGGAGGCAAACATGTATCTTGATAAAAGGAGTAAAGAAATTCTAGAAGAACTGATTAGTCATCCTAATTTGTCAAGTAAAGATATAGAAACTAAAACTGGATTGTCAAGGCGACAAATTAAATATAGTGTAGAGAAAATAAATAATTGGCTAAAGGAGAATAATTACCCTGTTCTGCAACGATTAAAAAATGGTAAATTCCTTATCCATCCAGTTTTAGGAGAATTATACGATCAAGATCAATTACGTGTAGTTGACAATTATATTCCTTCTGAAGATGAGAGAGTATTATTAATTTTACTTATCTTGCTATCACAGCATGATTTGTCATTAGTGCATTTTACTCAGGCACTTAAGGTCAGCAATGTAACTATTTTAAGCGATATGAAAAAAGCGCAACAAAAAATAGAGCCGCTGCGCTTACAAATTGTTTATTCTCGAACAGTTGGATAGCAATTAACTGGCGATGAATGGGAGTTACGTAACTTATTGTATTATTTGTTGCAAGATTTAAGCAGGCGTTATGGTGAACTAGCAATGGTTCAAGATTTTGCAATGCTTGATGGTAAAAAAACATGGAATTTCATTTTCCCGTAAAACATCACTTGAGAATATATTTGTTGATAATAATTGCAATGTATGTATAGACGCTCCACTTTTGGGAAATTATTCTCTTGACTAATAAGAAGTTCTGTTGCCATATACACTTTTCCTAAATATGTTCTCTTCCTAATAACCTCGTGGCTAGCCATGAGAGGTGCCATTTAAAGCTTTATTCATAGCGGGTGTCATATTATCCTTCGCAATAGTAACATGTAATGATTTGTGATCTTACAACTCAAAGGAAGCAAAGGGTGTCGACTAAATTTTTGTAGTTAGGTAAAATATTTAGTAATATGCAGTTGAAAATTAGCAATAGGCTAATCCTCATTCCAGTTCATGTACCTTGGATAACTAGAATGGGGTTTTAATTTCATTTCGACTCAGTAAGAAAGGAGAAAAATTGGAATGCAAGCATGATACGCGATATTTTACGTCATATATCTTTTTACTTCGTTTTTAGTCGTCTCCCATTCATATAGGGGTGAAGCAGGAATCTAAAAGTAAAATATGTAAAAAGTCGTTAGGAGGAGCATAGGTGTTACGTAAATTAAAAACTGTTTCACTAAAGACAAAAATTTTAACGTTACTTATTTCATTAATTTTAGCTGTTATTATTCTACTGTCAGGTATCTATATTATGTTTGAAAAAAAGCAGACGGAAGAAGATATCGGAAATCTAGCATTGCAAGTAGCTAAGACGGTCTCTTTTATGCCATCGGTAAAAGCAGCATTTGAAAATAAAGATCAAATACAATTATTGCAGTCCATTGCAGATAGTATAAAAATGCAAGTGGAGGCGAATTATATTGTTATTAAAAATGCGGATAGTGTTATATATGCACATCCTGATTTATTATCGATCGGGAAGAAGCAGAGAGAAAGCAATTATCGAGCACTTATTTTTGGACAATATTATAATGCAAAGACAGACAGCTCTTTTGGGACTGCTTTAACAGGTAATGCACCGATATTTGGAGCTGATGGAAATATTATCGGCATTGTTTTGGTAGGTTATTTATATGAAGATATTTACGCGAAAATTTATCGAAAAATTCGATCTATTAGTGCTGTTTCTATAGTTGTTCTATTGATAGGAATTATTGGCGGTATTATGTTAACCAATAATATTCGCAAAGATACTTTAGGGCTGGAGCCTTTTGAAATTGCTAATCTTTATCGGCAAAGAAGTGCTATTTTACATTCTATAAAAGAAGGGATCATAGCAATTGATGAAAATGGTCTCATTACGATGATAAATCAACCTGCTATTCAGATGTTAGGCTGTAATAAAAGTTATCTTTATGAGTCAATAGAAAAGGTGTTTCCAAATACTTTACTGAAGAATTTTTTAAACCCTTGTGAAAATGAAGAAATATATCTTCATAACCGTTTAGTTATTATGAATAGAGAAGTGGTTAAAGAAAGCGGCAAGGTGATTGGAGTGGTAGCAAGTTTTCGAGATAAAACAGACGTAAAAAAGATGGTTGAAACTATCTCAGAGGTTAGGCAGTATTTGGAAGATTTAAGAGCGCAAACGCATGAATATGCTAATAAGCTTTATGTACTGTCAGGTCTTATGCAACTTGGCAAATTTGCAGAGGCGGTAGACATGATTCAAGCTGAATTAAAATTATGCATGAAGCAAAACCATCTTTTATTCGATCGAATAGAGGATAGCCATGTACAAGCCATTTTACTTGGGAAAATTGCAAAGGCTTCTGAGAAAAAAATTCAATTTATCATTGATCAAAACAGCTCGCTTTCGCCTTTACCTAAACATATGGATCTATCTAGTTTAATAGCTATTTTAGGTAATATTATGGATAACGCCTTTGAGGCAGTTAGTGAAAATGAAGAAAAAAAAGTTGTTTTTTTCGCTACTGATGTAGGAAACGATGTTATTTTTGAAGTTGCTGATAATGGAAGTGGCATAATGGTTGAAGAAAAAATCTTTACCAAAGGTTTTTCTACGAAATTAGGCGAGAGAAGAGGCTATGGATTGGCAATAGTTCAGGATACGGTTAATCGGTTTGGGGGTTGCATTGAAATACAGAATGACAGGACAAAGGGAGCTATTCTTACGGTGTTTCTACCAAAAAAGGGGGATTGTAAATGATCAAAATAATTATCGCTGAAGATGATTTTCGGGTTGCTGATATTCATGAACAGTTTTTATCACAACTAGATGATGTAGAAGTAGTGGGAAAAGCGCTAAATGGAAAAGAAACAATCGAATTTATTAAAAACCAAGAGGTTCATTTATTGCTTTTAGATATTTATATGCCTGATATACTTGGTGTAGATTTATTACCAAACATAAGAAAAATATCCTCTAATATAGATATTATTATGATCACAGCGGCAACAGATATTGATATGGTTAGGAATTCACTAGACTATGGGGTGTTTGATTATATTATTAAGCCATTAAAAATGGAACGGTTTCTCCATACTATTGAAAAATATAAGCAAAAAAGAAATTTGCTACAATCTCATGCTTCTGTTAGTCAAGAGGAAGTTGATCAATTATTTAGAGGAGAAAAAGTAACTTCCGCAAATAAAATGCGGTCCGATTTACCAAAAGGCGTAGACCCATTAACGCTAGAAAAGGTAAAAGCGATAATAAAACAAGAAAGACAAGGGATAACTGCAGAGGAGATGAGTCTGAGAATGGGGGCATCTAGAACGACGGCGAGAAGGTATTTAGAATACTTAATTTCTATGGGAGAAGTAGAAGCAGAGCTCGAATACGGAATAGTAGGGAGACCAGAAAGAAAATATATCATTTCTTAACTCAACCAAATCTAGTAATTCTCACCGATGAACAAAATGAACAAAATTTTGTTATTATTTTTTAAGTTCGTTAATTTGTAAACGTTTTCTCTAGCCGGATATTGTTATAAGATAATGACCAAACCTTATAGTGATGAACAAATAAAGATCTATTTAACCCTTGCAAAGAGCGTTTTTTGTGAGTGTGGAAGCTCAAGCAGACTTACGGAAAGTGCGCTCTACAGTGGAAAGTAACTACTGTACTTTGCAGATGCCGTTTTCATTAGGGAACAAAGGCTCGGGGGCGCCCGTTTAGCAATGTAGCGAATGGAACGAATCGATTTAGGTGCTGTTACCTCCCACTTCGACTTGTTTACCCCCGCTTCCATTCTTGAAGTAGAGTCTACAACGCCTTTTTACGGGATAAAGGAATCATGCCACTAAAACAGGGGTATGCGGACGTCTGGGCGACAAGCTCGTTTTTAGTCGGCCTTCCTCTTAGGGACGAACTGATGATGATTTATCGTAGGGCGCATTTCTAAAGTCGCATCGTTGCTGGGATATGGAGCCGGACGTGACGATTCGGTTATTTCGTTATCTACAAGCACCTAATTTTATTGTTTCCTATACACCAGAAAAAGGAACGCAAAAATATACTATACGAGGAGGAGTTTGATGAAAAAGGTTTTTGCTCTATTACTTTTAATTTTTGTTATAAGTATTCTATCAGCTTGTAAGCAGGAGTCGAAATCAAAGAGTGAAGAAGAAAATTGGGAACCAGAGAAAGCAATTGAAATGGTTGCCCCTGCAGGAGCAGGAGGAGGGTGGGACACTACTGCTAGAACTGTAGCTAAAGTATTTAGTGAAGAGGGGATTATTGACGAAGATATCGGCGTTATGAATAAAGAAGGTGGAGGGGGTTCCATTGCTTGGACTTATATTCATAACCTTGAAGGGAACAACCATCATATATTTGTTTCCTCGCCACCACTTATCTTTGTACCGCTGAATGGTCAAACAGAATTAACCCATGAAGATTTCACCCCGCTAGCTAACTTAATTGCTGACTATGCTGCATTTGCTGTTAGGGCGGATGCGAAGTGGAACAATTTGAATGAACTATTTGAAGATATGAAGAAAGATCCGGAAAGTATCTCCGTTGTAGGTGCCTCGGCGCCAGGAAGCATGGATCATATGCAATTTGTGAAAATTGCAAAGGAAGCCGGAGTTGATGTAACGAAAATTAAATATGTATCTAATCAGGAAGGTGCTCCATTAACGGATCTCTTAAATGGTAGTGTCGATGTTTACTCTACTGAAGTAGCAGAAACAGTAGAACAGGTGAAAGCTGGAAAAATTAAAGTGCTAGGCATCACTGCTCCTGAACGATTAGAAGGGGATGTTTTGTCTACCTTTCCAACTGCACTGGAACAAGGAATTGATGCAACGTTCGTTAATTGGCGAGGATTTTTTGGACCACCGAATATGGATGAAAGTGCTATTCAATACTATGAGGAAAAGTTTAAAGAGCTAAGTGATTCGGAGGCATTTGCGAAAATACGCAGTCAGTATGGATGGACAGAGATGTTTATGGGGCATGAAGAGTATAAAAAGTTCTTAAAAGAGCAAACAGAAGAATTAACAGGGTTAATGGAAGAGCTAGGTTTGGCGCAATAGTTTAACAGAGCCAATGTTAGGATTCTGCATTGGCTCATAAAAAAAGAAAGTGTGGTGAATAGGGTGTTGAAATCGGCAGAAAGAAAAATAAGTATCATCTTCATTTTATTAGCAATTGGCTATTTAATTTTAAGCTATCAATTACCACCGTATCCCTTTGTGCCTGTAGACTCTGATTTTGTGCCAAAAGTGTTAGGATTTCTATTAATTGCTCTATCCATTATTCTATTTTTTAACTCAAATCCAAAAGAACAGGAAGAAAAGAAAAGCAATATATCAAGACAAGACTTACGGATTCTGTTATTCGTAACGGCTTTAATTATTCTTTATATTTCTCTACTTGAGATAATCGGATTTGTTATCGTGTCGATGTTATTTATTTTTAGCTGTTCTTGGATGCTTGGATATAAAAACTTTAAAGTAAATGCGATTGTCTCTCTTCTATTTCCCGTTACGCTCTTTTATATTTTTAACTATTTACTACAAATTAATTTACCTAGTGGAATTTTACCTTTTTAGTGAGGGAGGGGGCACAGAATGAATACATTAGAAGGATTATGGCAAGGTTTTCAAGTTGCTTTTAGCTTGGAGGGAATATTTTTTGTCTTTATCGGGGTTACGATAGGTACATTAATTGGTATGTTGCCAGGTCTAGGTCCGATTACAGCCATTGCAATTATGATCCCAATGGTTTACGGAATGGATCCAACCATTGCTATGGTATTAATGGCTGGCGTTTATTATGGAGCGGTTTTTGGTGGTTCAACTTCTTCTATATTATTAAATGCTCCTGGAGTTTCAGGTACAGTTGCTACGTCCTTTGATGGATACCCGATGGCTCAACAGGGGAAAGCTGGGAAGGCGCTTGCTATTGCTGCGATAGCATCTTTTACAGGTGGAACGGTTAGTATTATATTGTTAATGTTATTTGCTCCGACATTGGCACAGGTTGCTGTTTCGTTTGGACCTGTTGAATATTTTGCTTTAATGTTCATGGGACTAGTAGCTATATCTAGTTTATCGGACGGTTCTGCTATTAAGGCATTGATTTCTGGGGTATTAGGTTTTATGGCTGTTACTATTGGGATAGATGCACAAACAGGAACACCACGGTTTACATTTGGTAATTCAAATTTATTAGAAGGTGTTGATTTTCTTGTAGTTGCTCTAGGGTTATTTGCTTTAGCAGAAGTGGCATTTTTAATAAAAAACCGAAATAATATTGGTGTTGACAAAACACAAAATATTGGAAGTTTAAAGCTGACAAAACAGGATTTCAAAGAAATGACAGGACCTTTATTACGGCATTCACCGCTAGGTTTTATTCTTGGGGTGCTTCCGGGGGCTGGTGCAACGATAGCCTCATTTATTAGCTATATGACAGAAAAACGGTTTTCAAAAAAACCAGAGGAGTTTGGGAAAGGCTCGGTTAAAGGGCTTACTGCACCTGAAACGTCAAATAATGCAGCAACAAGTGGGGCATTTGTTCCATTGCTTAGTTTAGGGATTCCAGGATCAGGAACAACGGCTATCATGCTTGGAGCGTTACTTGTTTTAGGTATAAATCCTGGTCCGTTACTGTTTCAAGATCATCCTGAAGTGTTCTGGGGAGTAGTAGCAAGTATGTATGTTGGGAATGTCTTTCTACTTGTTTTAAATTTACCATTAATTCCATACATAGCGAAAATATTAAAAATCCCCCGTCCGTTATTAATTTCATTAATTATTATGTTTTGTATGATTGGTGTGTATTCCATCAGTTTTAATATTTTTGATTTATATTTATTGCTTGCTTTTGGTCTTGTCGGTTACTTATTTCGCTTGTTTGCTTTTCCTGCTCCCCCATTTATCTTAGCTTTTATTTTAGGTGGAATGATGGAACAATCGTTAAGACAAGCGTTAACAATTTCAAATGGAGATTTTATGATTTTGGTAGAAAGTCCAATTGCTATCGGTCTATTTATCCTATCCTTTCTTTCCTTTGCTTTTCCTTTTATTAAAACTAGAAAGATCCAGAAGGTGTAGCAACTGACCTAAGGATATGATGTAATAAGCAACCTCATCTATTTGGATATCAATAGAAAGGTGGCCTAGAAGTGAAAGGAAATGTTTTAGAGCAGCATTTTTTAAACGTTAAAAAACTAAAGCTATTCCTATTGGTACTCTTACTATCAATAGGATTTCTTTTTCCTTCTCCACTTACTAGGCTGGATTCCCAGCAATGGGCAAATTAACCCTATTAGCTATATCTATATTGGTGCGGTTGCCAATCTTTTTCCATTGGGAAGTAGTTCCTTATAGATCATTGTACTCATGCTGGAGTTTTTTTTAAAAGTCCATTGTTGACAGAAGCGGGGATTGGATTTATGTCCTCGGCTCTTTATTTTGTGGTTATTGTTTCTATGATTAGTAAAGTTAGATAATAGTTGGTGTCGATAAAAGAATAATCTAAGAAAATATTAAAAATATGGATAATAATTACTTGAATGTTTTCAAAACATTAGTAAGCTATAAGAAAAGGCAGATAACCTTGTTGAAAATGATTCTTTAAGTACGATTAACAAAACATATATAGAAGCTAAAATTGAAAAATTTATGGTGGGTATATTAGTCTTGACGGCTCCAATACTAACTAAAGCGATTATTGTAAGTCAACGGATTTAATCGAAGCGCAGATTAAAGATGGAAGGAATTATTGTTCTTCAAGCAACAGTAAAAAAGATGTTTGATGTGCTATTTTCAAAAATAATCAATGATCATAAAATAGACAAGAGCAGGTTAGTGAAAACAGGATAGTGAAGAAAATAAAGCGCAATATTGAACATGGGGAGGATAACAGATGAATGTGTCCGAAAGAATGGCAACTAATTTAGTAACACTTGAAGAAGAGGATATACCTGGTTTAATTACACTTTCAGCTGCAGTTGAATGGGATTATGATAAATATGAAATTCAAACAGTGATTTCATCTGGCAGAGTTTACGGACACAAGAATAAGGAGGGGGAAATTGTATCGAGTGCGGCAATTATTCCGTATGGGCAATCTTTAGCATCTATTGGTATGGTCATTGTCCATCCAGAATACAGAGGAAAAGGACTTGGCAGAAAAGTAACACAAAAATGTATAGATTCTGTTTCAGCTGATAACGCGATTATGTTAATTGCTACAGATGAAGGAAAGCTAATGTATAAAAGGATGGGATTTTATCCGATAGACTATGTCCACAAATATCTTTGTAATAACTATCTTTCGATAAAACCAAATAATCAATTAGACATAGAAATCAATTCTATGCGTAAAGTGGATTTACCTCAAGTTGTAAGGTTAGACAAGGACGCATTTGGCGAGGAAAGAAAGACTTTTCTTATCCATCGTATTAAGCAAGCAAAAGATTCTATTGTCGTTAAAGATTCTGATGGAACGATCATAGGGTTTGGTCTGTCTATTTTAGGTCCTATTAATTTAATTCTAGGACCTATTATAGCCCCTAATCATCATATAGCATCATTATTAATTGATAAATTGGCTAACAATCATCAGGGTAAATTAAGAATCGATATTCCATCAGGGAATGAGACTTTTATGTCGCATTTAGAAAAATGCGGTTTCGTAAAAGTAAGTCAACCTCCTATAATGATTAAAAATGCAAAGGAATTACCATCACCTAATAAAACATTATTTGGAATAGCTGCACAGATTTTCGGATGATTTTATTATGCAGCGAACAGTTATGTTAGTTTATCCCGTATATATGGTGCGGTAAGATTCCCACTTCAGGGTCTCCACTGGTTAAGGTTCATTTTATTGTCTATCCAGAATAATTCTTAGTTTCTCTTGCATCTCCAGTTACGTGAGGAGGTAAGATGAAAGATATAACAGCTATATTAAAATAGTAGGAGGCGGTTAAGTGGAGAATTATTCCATTGGAGAGTTAGCAAAAAAGACAAATACTTCTATTCGAACTTTACATTATTATGATGAGATTGGTTTGCTTAAAGCAGATAAATGCTCAAATTCTGGACATCGTTTGTACACAGAGGATGATATACGAAAGCTTCAGAAGATTGTCGTGTTCAAGTTTTTAGGGTATAGCTTAAGAGAAATTAAGGAGTTAATGAATGAGTCTACATTTGATTTTAATTTAAATCGGACGCTATATTATCAGAAAAAGGCGTTAGAAGAGAAAAAAGCCCAAATATCCACCGCATTAAAAGCAATTAACCGGACAGTGAAATTGTTAGAGGAAGTTGGAGAGGTGGACAGTGAAGTGTTAATGAGCTTGATTCATAGTATCCAAACTGAAAAAGAACAACAACTTTGGTTGGAACAGTTTGCTCCTAAAGAAGCAATTGAGCATTTATTTGATAAGCCAGAAGCAGAAATGCTTGCCTTTGATAAGGAATTTATTGAGCTATCAAAGAAAGTAAAACGATTAAAAAATCGCCCAGTTGATGACTCAGAAGTGCAAGCAATGGTCGCGAAGAATATGGAAACGAATTTAGCTTATGTGGGGGAGGGAAAAATAGCAGCGATAAGTGAAATAGATTTGGATAACATGGATGTGGAAGCTGTGAAAAATATGACCACTTCACCTTTTACACGAGATGAAGAGGAATGGCTTCAGCAAGCAATAGGCTATTATATGACAAAGCATCATTTCGACAGTAGACGATAGCTTCTTTGAATCTTTTTACTCTTCATTTTTGGTTATTTCTGTTATTCTTCTATCTGAGGTGATAGAAATGGCAGAGCATCATTTTCATTTAAAGGCGTCTTGGCCTGGTGGAAGAAATAGTAGTGGTTATATAGAAGCAGGAAATTTAAAAACTAAAATATCCATACCACCAGAAATGGATGGTCCTGGTATTGGAACGAATCCAGATGAGATGTTGTTAGGTGCAGCAGCAACCTGTTACATTATTACACTTGCCGCTATGATTGAGCGTGCCAAGCTTCCTTTAGAAAATATGTGCTTAGACTCAGAAGGAATTGTCGATGTTACAGGCGGTGTATTTACGTACAAAAAAATTATTCATCGGCCACAGGTTACTTTAAAGGAGGAAGCAACAGAAGAACAAAAAAGTCAACTTAAAAAGCTTGTTGAAAAAGCGGAGAAAAGCTGTATGATCTCAAGGGCTATACAAGGAAATGTGGAGATTAAGCTAAAGGCTTATATAAGATAGGGGTATGTGGGTCATTTCTGTTTGCAAATTTGCAATGGAAATGACACTTTTTATGCATGGGAAATAAGTTCAAGTAGGAATACAAAAGAATGATGACCAAGGAAAAACAATTTCAATGGATACATATGTTAGTACGAAACTTTGTTACGGCATAAATGTTAACTCGAAATAAGATATCAAAAGCTTCCACTTCAATAGTCAGTAACAGTGCTTTTCTCTTCCAAAATCGTACACCATCTTTTGGTTATATACTTTTTCAAATTACAAATGTGTGGGCTAATTCCAGAATCCATCCACTTTTAGTTTTATCTTTTATGGCTGAGCAAGTGTCCCGATATTCAAGCTAGAAAAGGGGGCTAGAGTGGTTCATCTAAGAATTACGAAGCACCTCTCTCATTATCCATAGGGATGAGGAAATTTCTAGGTGAGGGGAGATGCAGTTGACGTATAAGTAATCAAAAGCAAGTTATATGAATCCATATTTGTTTTACCAATTATCTTTTTTCGTGTAAGATCAATTATATAAACAATCAATTTTAACGTGGTTAAAGCGAAGTTGATTGTAGAAAAAGTGTCTAAACTTATGAACACTATAACCAGTTTATACGTTTTTTATAATAAACCGCCTTGGCTTACCAAGAGCGCAAATCACTATTTATGGTGAAAAATGTTACTTTATAGTGCTCAGATTCTTGAAATACTGTCAAAAATAAATAAGTCATATAATGGGTAAATAGCGTTTTTTATACAAAAGTAGAAAGCTATTGTTTATAGTATTAAGAAAAACTACCTTGTACAAGATTGCGAAATAGGGTGAAGGGGGAATAGAAGTTTGGTAACGATTAAAGATATTGCTGCAATGGCAAACGTCTCAAGATCGACTGTTTCTCGAGTATTAAATAATTCTGGTTACGTAAGTGAGGAAGCGAGAAAACGAGTAGAGGAAGTAATTGAACAAACAGGATACGTTCCTAGCGGATATGCCAAATCATTGCGAACAAAGCAAACAAAAGTAATTGGAGTTATTCTACCGACGATACAGACAGAAACTCCGAGCAGAGTTGTAACAGGACTGGGCAGGGAGCTGTCTAAACATGGATATCAAATTTTACTTGCGAATACGGATCATGATAAGGAAAAAGAATTGGAATACTTGGATTTACTCGTTAGGCAAGTAGATGGAATTGTTTTAATTGCTACTAATACAGAACCGGAAATCATGGAAAAAATTAAAAGCATCCCACTTCCCCTTGTTATGATAGGTCAGGAAACAGAAAAGGTTATGTGCGTGACATATGATGACTACCATGTAGCTAGGGAAATAACAGCATTTTTAATTCAAAAAGGGCATAGACGCATTGGCTTTATTGGCGTGGACGAAACAGATCGTGCTGTTGGTTATATGCGTAAAAAAGGATTCTTTGACGAAATGGAAGCTCATCATTTAGCGGTTGAAGAAGCATGGGTAGAAAAATGTGTATTTGATATTTATTCTGGTCACGAGGCAATGAAGAACATTCTCAATCGTTCAATCCAGCAACCAACAGCTGTCTTTGCGGTTACGGACAGGCTAGCTATCGGTGCAATGAGTTATTTGAAGGAGCAAGGGTTTGAAATCCCTCAAGATATGGCACTCGTAGGAATTGGTGCTTCCGAGCTGTCACAGTATGTGGATCCGCCTTTAACGACAGTCGATTATAAAAATGAAACAGCAGGTGAAGAAGCAGCAAAACAATTGTTAGCTCATATTCAAGGTCAGGAATTTCAAAAAAAATTAGTGTTAGACTATAGACTTATTATACGAGATAGTGTATGATATATGTGAAATCGATTTCACATATATTTTAACTTAATGTGGTATCGATTCCACAGAGTTGCTAAGGAAAATACAAGACGTATTATTTTTACAGTCTAACAGAACTATTGCTGTAGATTTTAGCCAATTTTAAAAATCTAACTTCTATGAAAAAATGGCAAGCTTTGTTTCCTTATAATAACAACCACATGATTTATGGAAGTTAGTATTATGTTTTTTAATAATGCTGTGTATAATAAAATATAACGTCTCGTTTTTTTATCGCTAATATGGAATCGATCCCATAGAGGAGGATTAGAAAAATGTCGGTTAATAAACAGATTGCCCAAGAATTGTTAGAAGCTGTTGGGGGAAAAGATAACATTTCTTCTGTAGCCCATTGTGCTACGAGATTGCGATTAATCATTATAGACGAAAAAAAGATTAATCAAGAACGTGTGGAAAAGATTGAAAAAGTAAAAGGAGCTTTCTTTCATGCAGGACAATTTCAAGTGATTTTTGGAACTGGTACCGTTAATCAGATTTATGAGGAAGTAGAGAAGTTTGATATAAACAGTACCTCTAAACAAGAACAAGCCAAAGAGGCAGCAAAAAAAGGTAGTAAATTTCAACGTGCTATTCGTACGTTCGGAGATGTCTTCGTTCCGATTATTCCAGTGCTTGTAGCTACTGGTTTGTTTATGGGTGTACGTGGATTAGTCATGCAGGAGGAGATATTGGCAATTTTCGGCTTATCACCAGTTGATATATCGGAAAACTTCCTTTTATTTACTGAAATTTTAACAGATACAGCATTTATATTTTTACCAGCATTAGTTGCATGGTCTACATTTCGTGTATTCGGTGGCACACCAATTATTGGTATAGTTCTCGGTCTAATGTTAGTTAGTCCATCTTTGCCAAATGCGTGGGGAGTTGCAACAGGTGAAGATCCGTTAATGTTTTTTGGATTTATCCCGGTTGTAGGTTACCAAGGGTCAGTACTTCCTGCCTTTATTGCTGGAATTATTGGTGCTAAATTAGAACGTATGATTCGCAAGCGAGTACCTGAGGCTCTTGATTTAATTCTTACGCCTTTTTTAACTTTGTTAATTATGATTGTTGCATCTTTATTTATGATTGGCCCTATTTTTCATCTCATCGAAGGCTATATTTTAGATGGAACACTATATATTTTGAGCTTTCCATTTGGGTTAGCAGGGCTCTTCATTGGTTTCTTTAATCAAATTATCGTTATAACTGGTGTCCATCATATTTTTAACCTATTAGAAATTAAGTTACTTGAAAGTACTGGTAGTAATCCGTTTAACGCTATTGTCACTTCTTCTGTTGCGGCTCAAGGTGGGGCAGCGCTTGCAGTTGGATTAAAAACAAAATCTAAAAAATTAAAAGCATTAGCTTACCCTTCCACATTATCAGCTTTTTTAGGAATTACAGAACCAGCTATATTTGGAATTAATTTACGCTATGTAAAACCATTTATTATGGGATTAATTGGTGGAGGTGCTGGCGGATTTGTTGCTGCGTTATTAGATTTAAAAGGGACAGGGATGGCTGTTACGGTAATTCCAGGTACGTTGCTATATTTAAACGGACAAGTCATTTCCTACCTTTTTGTTAACCTTGTAGCAATTGGGGTAGCTTTTGTGCTTACATGGCTATTCGGGTTTTCGGATAAGCAATTAAAAGAAAATGGATAAAAAGACTACGATAGGATTAATGCACACACAAGCTTATATAAAGCTAGGCTAATGTTTCATGTGACACATCGTGTATCTCGTATATTAGGTGCTATTAAACTCGCTTCAGCCTAAAAAGGGAAGGACGAATGTCTTTTCTTGGATGATAAGAAAGTATAAATTTTGTCGCTTTGGGATAACGAAATAAACTAAATAAGCCACGTCCGGCGCATGAGCCCAGCAACGTAGCGACTTCACGAATCGCCCTACGATAAGTCATCATCGGTTCGTGGTTAAGAGGAAGGCCGACTAAAAACGGGCTTGCCGCCCGAAGTCGGCATACTCCTGTTGCAGGAGCATGATTCTTAAAACTTTAGTTGATTCGATCCAGTCGCTACGTTGCTAACCGGGCGCTCTGCGCCTTTGTTTTCTAGAATTGCTGATTTGTTTAAGCGAGTATTCCAAAAGGGATAGAGATAAATGAAGCTGGGATAGAATGATTATTTAAGTTTAGGAGTTAAAGATATGAAAAATAGGATAACAAAAGATATGGTATACAAATGTGTAGAGAAAGATCAAGGGTTAGTAGCAAGTGACCCTCATCGCTTGCATTACCATATAATGCCTCCCGTTGGGTTGTTGAATGATCCGAATGGTTTTGTCTTTTTTAAAGGGGTATACCATATTTTTTATCAATGGAATCCTTTCGCTGTCGAACATGGTATGAAGTGCTGGGGACATTATATTTCTGAAGACTTAATTCACTGGCGAGAAGCGCCTGTTGCCTTATTACCTGACAAATGGTATGACAAAAACGGCTGTTATTCAGGAAGTGCTGTCGTTTATCAAGAGCAATTATATGTATTTTACACCGGAAATGTAAAAGATGATGAAGATAATCGACAATCTTATCAATGTTTGGCGATATCAGAAGATGGAATTCATTTTGAAAAAAAAGGACCGATCATATATGTTCCAGACGGGTATACCGCTCATTTTCGTGATCCAAAAGTATTTTATAGAGGGGATAGTTGGTGGATGGTGCTTGGAGCCCAAACAGAAGCCAAAAAAGGAGAAACAGTAGTATACCAGTCTAAAGATCTAACAACTTGGACATTTAAAGGGAATTTAATCGGAAGTGGTTACAAGGGATTAGAGAATTTTGGTTATATGTGGGAGTGTCCAGATATGTTTCGGTTAAGAGATAAAGATATTTTACTCGTTTGTCCACAAGGAATTCCTGCTCAAGGCATTTCCTACCAAAATATTTTTCAATCTGGGTATTTTGCTGGAGAGTTTGATAACCAGTCTATGTCTTTTCATCATGAAAAGTTTATAGAATTGGATAGGGGTTTTGACTTTTATGCCCCTCAGACTATGCAAGATCCGAAGGGAAGAAGGTTGCTATTTGGGTGGATGGGAAATGCAGAAGAAGGCCCCACCAAGCATCCTACTGCGAAATATAAGTGGGTTCACGCTCTGACTGTTCCACGCCAATTGGAATGGAAAAATGGGAAATTGTTACAGTACCCAGTAGAAGAGTTCAAACAACTGCTTGAAAATGAAGTTGATTTTGGAGAAATTCATTTAGATGATGAATTACCATTTCCATTACCAAATATAAATGAAACAGCGTTTGCTATGTATTTATCTGTAGAAAGTATTGGAGCTAACTATTTAGAAATGCAAATTGGTGAATCGCATTTAATATATAATCAAGCGATTAATCTGTTTACGTTTAAAAGAAGGAGTTTCACAAAGCCACATTCGGTGGAAAGTAGGCATTGTACCGTTGATTTTCTTCACGATATCCTTATTTTAAAGGATACATCATCGATGGAAATTTTTCTGAATCAAGGAGAAGAAGTATTTACTTCGCGAATATTTGAGGAACAAGAAACTAACAAGATTCGATTACAAGCTAATGGAAAAATTAAAGTGAATGTGAAGAAATGGAATGTGAGAAGGGTGACTGAATATTAAAAAGAACATATAAAAAGGGAGATGTAAATGTTATGTTAATTGGAGCGATCGAAGCTGGGGGGACGAAATTCGTTTGTGCTGTTGGAGATGAGAATGGAAGAATTATTGAAAAGACGAGCTTTCCAACTACTTCACCGGAGGATACACTTGTTATGGCGAAAAAGTTTTTTTCTTCCTTTAAAATAGAAGCACTTGGTGTAGGAACTTTTGGTCCGGTTAACTTAGATAGAAAAAGCACGACATATGGTACGATTTTAAATACACCTAAAATAAAATGGCGCTACTATCCACTACTTGAAAGACTTAAAACCGATTATGAAATTCCCGTTTACTTGGGCACCGATGTGAATGCAGCTTGTCTTGGTGAGTATCACTTTGGAGCTGGGGAACAGGTGGATAGCTGTTTATATATGACAGTAGGTACTGGCATTGGTGCCGGGTTTGTCATAGACGGAGAAGTATTTCAAGGAAAGAACCATCCAGAAATGGGACATATTTTAATAAAACCCCATCCTAACGATTCCTTTATAGGGAGCTGTCCCAGTCATGGGTCATGTTTAGAAGGGCTTGCTTCTGGAACAGCAATGGAAAAGCGGTATGGCGTGAAAGCACATTTGCTTGAAAATATAGATCATGTATGGGAGATCGAAGCGTATTATTTAGCTCAAGCACTAATGAATTATTATGTCATCCTGTCACCAGAGAAAATGATAGTTGGTGGTGGAGTTATGAAGCAGGCTAAGCTATATACCATGGTTCAGAAACAGTTTATGGAATTATTAAATGGTTATTTGGAAGTAGAGCATGTAGATGAGTTGATCGTTGCTCCTAAGCTGGAAGATGAGCAAGGAGTAAAAGGAGCAATTGCTTTAGCGATAAAGGATCTTGTATAGATTAGATAGTATAATTATTTACCGTAATATATGAAGAAGGCTTTTTGGCTGCTAGCTTGTTTGATATACTAAGCCGCTTTTTATAAAAAAAGAATCCACCATGGCTCGAATTTCGAGTCACCATTTATGATGAAAAGCACTTGAAGGTGGTTTTCATACAAAGTATAAAATTTGTAGCTTTGGGATGGAATAATGGAATAGCCACGTCGACGCAAGCTTCCCAGCAACTAGGCAACTTCACGAATCGCCCTCCGATAAGTCACCATCGGTTCGTCGCTAAGGGGAAGGTCGAATAAAAACAGGCTTGCCGCCGAGGCGTCGGCATACTCCAGTTTTAGTGGCATGGTTCCTTTATCCCGGATATAAGGTGCTGTAAACTCCCACTTTAAGAATAGAAGATGCGAGCGGAACAAGTTGAAGTGGAAGGTAACAGCACTTAAATCCCCGATTCGTTCAAAGGCCTTTAGGTCATACCCTTGTGGTACTAACCATCAGCGGGATGAAAAAAACCCGCTGATGGAAGGTTCACTTTATCTTTCGTTGATTCGTTCCAGTTGCTACGTTGCTAAACGGGCGACCTGCACCTTTGTTCATCAACAAGTATCAATAGATTAACATGCATTAACGGTTTTGGGAGCTATTTTTTTTTGTAATTTTACTGAGAAAAAATAATCTGGATTGTACATTTCCAAGTAGGTGAGAAATATATATTCAATTGCTACAAAAAAGTTACTAAATGAATTGTGGACGATATCGTTATGAAGCGATATTGGGGAGCTTACAACATAAAGTCCAGAGAAAATGATGAAGTCCTGTAAGGATAGTAACTCTTTGCATAAAATAAATAACCAAACACCAAAATTCCCAGATTTTGTTAAGAGACCTTGTAAATCCACAATTCCTTGGTGAACCATCCGCCAAAACCATGAAACAAAGAATGCTAATGGTATCATACATATAAAGCCAATAATAACCACAAGTGCTGAACCTTGAAATACACTAAGCACTTCAGGTAATTTGGATTCATAACACTTATTATGAATCCACGCTACAATAGCAGCTATAAGAATAGCACCTATTACACTCATATCAAGTGTTTTAATACCTGCAATCATAGTTAGACCGCTTGTCCCTCCAACTTCACTAGAAAAATCAACCCCAAATGAACTTCCCCAGAAAGATAAGATGGTTTCTATAAAATAATTAAATATAATATAGATGACAAAGGACTCTACTGCAGCTCTTCCTGCAGCGGTTTTCGCTAGTCCTAAAGGAGAGAAACAGCAAATAATAATGGTAATTGATTAAAAATCGCATATCCGCCTTGATACATCATGGACCAAAATTTATACCATATCGTGTTCTCATTAGCGATTGAACCAATGACATCAGGATTAATGAAAATGGTAGATAAACCTATCATAATCCCCGCGAAAGGCATTAACATCACTGGAACCATCATTGCTCCGCCAAACCTCTGTAACTTTTCTATCATGTCAATCCTCCATTCTTGCATGTGATTTAATCTAGGTATAACACAATTTAAATAAGCTTGTCAGTATTTCTGTGAAAACGGGTACATGGTTTTAATTTTTGGTATTTAACACAAATCTTGTGACTTTTCACGGGGGAGTTAAAGATATGTCTTTTAGTTTCTTTCCTGTACAAAAATAGCAAATGATACGAACATAATGAGGAGTATTATGGATATGCTATAGTACCTGTAAAAGGACGTAGGAGAATAGTTATGAATATGGTAAGAAGTTGAATAGCTCCACACGACAATCCCAAAGTAGGAAGTAAAAGAACTAAGCCCCGTTTGTTCCGTGAAAGTAGGGTCATACTCAAAAGAGATACTACCAAATACAGAGTGGAGAGTGGAACGCCCAGTACGCATTGATGAGTAAATATTCATTCAATGTCTTCGTTAAATAAAATTTTAATAAATCTCTTGCATCTCCAGTTAGGTGAGGATGTAGGATAAAAATATAACAGTTATAAAAGGTAGTGGGAGGCAATTAAGTGGATAATTATTCCATTGGAGAGTTGAGAAAAACAAATCCTTCTATCAGAAAGCAAGTAAACGTTCGAGTTCTGGACATCGTTTGTAGACGGAGGATGATATACGAAAGCTACAGAAGATTGTGGTCTTCAAATTTTCAGGGTATAGCTTAAGAGAAATGAAGAAGTTAATGAATGATTCCCAAATTTGATAGTGATTTAAATCAGACGCTATATGTAGGGGAGGAACAAATAGCAGCGATCAGGAAGGTAGATTTAGATAACATGGATGTGGAAGCTGTGAAAAACATGACTACTTCACCTTTTACACAAGAGGAATGGCTTCAGCAAGCAATGGATTATTATGTGACAAAACATCATGTTGTCTCGCTTAATTTGACAAATCAAAGATATTAAAAGAGCCTACTTCAATAGTCAGTTAAAAGTGCTTTTCGTACACCTAGCCTTTGGTTTCATCACTTTGTTAAGCGATGAAGCAATCCCCAATCGATAGAAGTGTCACGGTTGCACGTATAAATGTTGACAATAATAAAATAAATCTTTTATGCAACATTTACATTAATTTAACAATATGTTAACCGTTAATTACTATTGCAGTGATATGTTAAATATGTCGATTTTCGAAAAAATATGAAGCTTATTATTGCAACGGGGAGTGTGCTTGAAGTGAAAAAGAAACTATTTATTTTTGTTCTCATTATCTTCATTTTATTTACGCAGATGGGGAGTAATGTAAGGCCGGTTTATGCTGAGGGAGATAAGCCAGAAAATCAGGCTCCATCTGCAAACATGGAAGAACCGGCAAATCAGCAACCAAATGATGTAGAAACGACAGAGGAAAATGACTTATCAGTAGAGCAACATTCGGAAAATCAAGCGACTGACTCTAAAGAAGAAGAGCAACCTGAACAAGAAGCGATTTTACAAAAAGAAAAAAATAAAGATGACCTACCAGCACCAGCAGTAAACATGGATAGCAAACAAAAGAGGGAGGAAGTAAAAAGACAGGTTGCAGAGTCCAGTAAAATGGAGGAAAAGGGGGCCGCTGAGACGGTGAATAAGCCCTATATTGTGTTGGAAGATTTCGAACAGGGGCTAGGAAGCTGGACGGTTAGCGGAGCAAGGCATAATAAGGTTGATATTGGAATTTCAAATGAAGTCGTAAGGTTTGATAATCAAGCATTACGATTGGAGTATGATTTTTTAAACACGCAAGGTACATCAGGTATTTATGCATCTTTAGGAGATAAAATAGAGATCCCGGGAAAACCTAAGAAAATAGGGATGTGGGTTTATGGAGATGGTCATAAACATTGGCTTAGACAGCAACTTACAGATGCAAATGGGCAAAATTTTAATATCGATTATACAGGTGGTTATCCTAACGGTGTCACATGGGAAGGGTGGAAATATGTAGAGGCACCCATTCCTGATAATTGGCAAGCACCTTTTACAATAGGTAGCCAAGCGATCCGTTATATGGCAACAAATGATCAAGCCAAATCAGCTGGGATTATGTATATTGATAATATTCGTGCTGTATATGGGGATACAGATGAAGATGTCATCAATCCAACCATTACAAATGTTAAACCGGCAAACGGGGAAATCGCTGATTCTAACAAACCTGAAATAAGTGCTATTGTAAGTGATGGAGACGGTTTGGGAATTGATCCAAAAAAGATATCTTTAACGATTAATGGCGAACAGGTATCTGCTTCTTATGATGCTAAATCAGGTTTAGTTTCCTATACACCTCAAAAGGCACTGGCTGAAGGCTTAAATCGGGCTAGAATTGAAGTTTTTGATCAAGCAGGAAATCATAAGTTTCAAAGCTGGGAGTTTCATGTTTCTAGTGGTGGGCCAACGTTTACATGGAAAGGACCAGATAAAATTTATGCTGGTTCGAGCTTTGAAGTTGATGTAACGATGCAACATGCTAAAGCATTAAGCGGGACGAAGTTGATTTTAACATATGACAGTAATTTATTAAAGCTTCACAATGAAACAGGTGTAAAGGCTAAGGCTATCATTCCTGAAAAATTACAGCAAGCTGTTGTAGAGAACAGTGTCAATGAAGAGACGGGGGAAATCATTTTAGAATGGGGTAACCTAGAAGATGTAATTCTGTCAGATGATGAGGTGCTTGCAACATTAAGATTTAATGTAGGTATTGATGCAGCTGGAGGATTCGAAATTGCACTAGCCGAAGGAACACAAACATTTGTAGATGACGCGATCGGTACCATACCGTTTTATGCAAATGCTTATAAAAATAAGATCTCTCAGCCATTAGTGCTAAGTATTGAAGGGAAATCACTTCATACACCAAGTACCATGAAGGTGGTAGATCAAGAAGGAAACCCGGTTGGAGGAGCTAAGATCGATATTTTAGGAGATCAGAAACTTATTCAAGTGAAAAAACGGACACATATTTATAAAGGTGGAAGCGGGATAGCTGGGGAGCCTTTCCAGATAGTTGAAGCAGGTACATATATTCCTGTTGCTAAGACACCAAATGAAGGCTTTGATTTTTATCGGATTTATATGCCAGATGGTCAACAGCGTTATTTTCATGTGCCAAAGGATGATGTAGAGGAAGTGGATTGGAGCTCGCTCTTAAATCTGACCGGAGCGAATGGAGAAACGAAAACAAATTTACTTACATTGTCCCAAATTTCATTAAAGTTACAAGCAAGTAAAGGAAAATTAGTCAGTCAGGTACTTTCATTTAAAGTTTTACCTCAACTTGGAGATCAAGTACCTGAAAAGGTCACATTAACTTGGACAAAAGACCCGAAAACGACACAGCATGTAACGTGGCGGACAAATACCACTGCTGTAAATCCTGTTTTGGAAGTAGTTGCTAAAGGAGATAAAGCGGGCTTTGATAGTGAACATGTACTACGTTTTAAAGCAGATACAAAATTAGTTTCGGATGAAACGGGCGAGTTTTTACAGCATAATGTAGAAGCAACTAAATTAACCCCTAGTACGACGTATCAATACAGAGTGGGGGACGGTACGGAGGAAGTGTGGAGTGAAGTAAGTACATTTACAACAGAGAGTGCATCGAATGATGATCCATTTCGATTCTTACTATTTACAGATACACAAGCATATGACCAAGCTGGCTTTGCATTATGGACAAAATTGTATGAAACTGCTTTAGAAAAATTTCCGGATACTAAATTTTCCGTTCATGGCGGAGACATTGTAGAAGAAGGAAATAGACTAGCACAATGGGACGAATTTTTAACTGCATCTGAAGGACTGGTTAATAAAGTTCCTTTTATGGCGGTAATGGGTAACCATGACGTATATGGAAATGGAGAAAATACGTATAAAACTTTATTCCCCTATCCTAAGAATGGTCCAAAGGGTAAGGAAAATTTTGTTTATTCCTTTGATTATGGGAATGTACGATTTATTATGCTGAATTCTGAGTTTGGTGTAAAGGATATGGAAGAGCAACAAGCATGGATTAAAGAAGAAGTTAAAAACTCTGATAAGCTATGGAATATTGCTGTCTTCCACCGTCCGCCATATAAAAGTAATCCGAAAAGAGGTACGGATGCAACTATTGAAACTTTTGCACCGGTTTTAGAAGGAGTGGGTGTGGATTTAGTTTTAACAGGCCATGATCATGCTTACATGCGGACTTACCCAATGAAGGGTGGAAAACCGCAGAAGGATGGTAAAGGTACGCCGTATATAATTGGTGGATCAGCAGGACCAAAATTTTATCCTGGGGAGAAACAAGAGTATGTTGATGTGCTTTATGCAGAAGAAAAACAAGTCTACACTTCTTTAGCAGTAAATAAAAATGAAATTAAAGTGGAAGCATATACAACGGATAACGAATTAGTTGATTCCCATACGTTCACCAAGCAGCTTGTGGAGAAACCAGAAGAACCTGGTGAACAAGAAAAACCAACCGGTCCAGAGGAAAAGCCTGAGCAGCCGGAAACAGAGGAAAAACCAGGAGAAATAGAGCATAAACCGGGAGATGAGCAAGAAAAAGATTCGAAGGGATCTGTAGAGAAACCGGGGAAAGACTCGCAAAAGCAAGCAACAGAACCTGAAAAGCCAGAAGATGAACCAAAGCGTCCTGAAGGTACTGCTATTAATATGGAGGACAACAGCACAGGATCGGATGGCAAACAAATGAATCCAGCTAAGCAAAGTGAAGCTGAACGTACAGAAACAAGCAAACTCCCAAATACTGCAACCTCTATTTATAACTGGTTGGCGCTGGGAATACTAGTGTTACTAATTGGAGTAGTGCTATACCTTCGCTTGCGAAAAGCTTCTTAATAAAAAATAGTATGATAAAGCTTATAAACTAATTCAAGAGAACTTGTTAGATGCTTTTCACTCGAAGCCACTAAGATCAACCGATTGATTTTAGTGGCTTTTATCTTTTAAAAGAAAATAATGTTGGATTGAATTTGTACGCTGTATATTCTGACGGGCATTGAAACCCTCAAGGGATCGCCGGAGACAATGAAGGCAAGTTGTACAGTTTGATGATATTGACGTCGCGGGGCGAGTTGTTGTGTCAAAGAGAAATATCGGATATCTTTGTCAGAAAAGCTGACAAGTAATGTCGTGAATAAAAGGAATTAGCAAACGGTATATGCTAGAGAATGGAAATGTATACCGATAATTACGGTAAAATGATTCATATATTGCTTACATGTGCTAAAATAATTTGTATGGTAATGGAGATGTAACGCTCCTGCTTTAGAGGAGGTCTGTTTATGTTAATTGGAGCGATCGAAGCAGGTGGTACAAAATTTGCTTGTGCGGTTGGCGACGAGCATACCATGGTCCTTGTTTAGAAGGTCTTGCTTCAGGTACAGCAATGGAAAAACGATACGGCATGAAGGCAGATCTTCTGGCAGAACATAATTACATATGGGAAATAGAAGCATATTATTTGGGCTCAGGCATTAATGAATTATTACGTTATCCTTTCACCAGAAAAAATGATACTTGGCGGTGGGGACATGAAGCAGGTCAAGCTTTACACTATGATTCGTAAGCAATTTATGAAGCTATTAAATGACTACACGGAAGTAGAGCATGTAGATGAGTTGATTGTCGCTCCTGAGTTGGAAGATGAGCAAGGAGTAAAGGGGGCAATTGCCTTAACTGTAAAGCAAGAATTGTAAACTAGATGGTGGAATGGGATTGTTTATTTCACTCGTATAATTCGTTATAAATACACTTGGAATAACGTTGAAAAGGAGTTTGAAAAACAAAATGGAGTTAGAATTGATTGTACAAAATAAACAGGACGCGATACAGGCTGAGAAGTTAGGAGCTGATCGATTAGAACTTGTTACTGCTATACAGGAAGGTGGATTAACACCAAGTTTTGGGACGATGAAGTCAGTTATTGAAAGTGTCAATATTCCTGTTCAAGTTATGATCCGTCCTCATAGTAACCATTTCTTTTATAAAGAAGAGGAGTTTGCAGTTATTTGTGAAGATATTAAAGCGCTGCGAAGTTTGCAATGTAATCGGATCGTATTTGGGGCATTAAATGAGGACCGCACGATTAATGAACAGATGTTGGCAAAACTAATCGAACTTTTTCCAAATTTGGATATTACGTTTCATCGTGCTTTTGATGAAGCCATGTCATTGGATGAAGGATACCAAACTTTAGTAAACTATCAACGTAATGTGAAACGCATTCTAACATCTGGCGGCAAAGCTAATTGTGAAGCAGGAAAAGAACAGCTTGCAAAGCTTGTTACGAGTTCTCAACGTCTGCAGGGACCTGTCATTATGCCTGGTTCTGGTCTGACCCCAGATAATATTGCCGAAATAATCCAGACAACAAAAGCAGAACAGTATCATTTTGGTAAAGCAGTTCGTCAGGGGAATTCATTTGCAAATGCAATATCTGCTCAGGCAGTGGATAAAGTGCTTTCTGTTTTGAAATAAAAAATAGACATCGTTTTCAAAGCGTGAAGCGGTTGTAAAGAGGGGTATGGAAAGGAAAGAGGCTGGGACATAACGAAAGCAGCTGATTAAAAAAACGAACTAGGTCTCTTAAAACGCTATGCATGCTAGCTTTAAACCTTTTATAGTTTACGAACGTTGGACATGTTCTCGACTATTGGAATGGACTGCTAATCGGCATTTTAGAGAGGGATGACGTAGCTTTACCTTTATCCATTACTATAAATATCTTTGGATTATCGTGTTTAATATGAACTTAAGAGATGGTTTATCTATATGAAACGTTGAATTGGAGGGTAGAAATGGATCAAATTTTGGAAAAAATAAAAGAAGAGCAATCGGAATTTACAACAGGCTTAAAAAAGACAGCAGCTTTTTTTCATAAAGACCCAAAATACTTTGCAGTGCATTCAGCTGCACAAATAGGACAGAAAGCAGGCGTGAGTGAAACAACGGTTATTCGTTTTACGCATAAACTTGGGTATGCTGGCTTTAGCGATTTTCAACAAGATGTACAGCAACTACTCCTTCAACGAAGTAGTCTTATGGATTATGTGGAAACGAAAAAATTAGATCATGAAAATGCTCCTCCTATCAAAGGAGTGATGTATCATGATGTAGAAAATATTATACGGATTTCGGAAAGGATAGACGAGGCTGATCTAGAAAAGGCTGTAACTGTACTGGCGTCAGCCGACCGGATTCTAGTATCGGGGGTTCGTTCATCTCATGCACTGGCAAGCTGGTTTGCGTTTGCCTTAGATCTTGTCATTGGTAATACAAGGCTTTTTCAAAACCAAATGGATGATGTGTTACTGCGAGTTAATGAGTTAACAGATAAAAGTGTCCTTGTTGTTTTTTCATTTCACCGGTATGCAAAGGAAACATTACGAATCGCGAAATTGGCTAAACAACAAGGAGTATTTGTGATAGCTTTTACCGATTCTCCATTTTCACCGGTTACAGATTTTTCAGACCTTTCATTATGTGTGCAACTAAATGTAAAGTCCACGCTAGATGCAGCGCCAGTTGTTGTATCCTTAATGAATAGCATTGTTTCCAACTTATCTCTTCAAAATGCTGAAGCTTTTCAAGCAAGAGTGAAACAATTTGACGCCTTGAAAGCAGATGATTTTTTTCAGAACGGATAAAGTTAGAGCATTGACTTTGATTTGGTGAAGAAACAAGCTTGCTAAGTAAAATACAAATCTGTTGGGGATTCTTTTATCCCCTCACCTAAGCTTCTTATTATCTAGTCGAGGCTCTCCCGAAGCGGGGGTCTGAAGGCACCTTACATTTTGAATACTCATTTTTTATTTACAGCTACATATCTTTTTCAATGTAGCTGTAAAACCCTCAAATATATTGAGTACAAGGACAACAAATAGGAAACGTTTTATCTAGGGAGGATATCTGCATGTCAAAGCAAATTAAAATGAGACAATTGACGACCATAGAAGAATTATATGAGATGCAACGTGTAGAGGAAGCAGTTTGGCATGTTCCTCCAACCCCAATTCATCAAACGTATACTGCTTTAAATCATGGTGGAATTCTAATAGGAGCATATGATAAAGCCCAAATGGTTGGCTTTCTTTATAGCTTTGCTGGATTTGATGGTGAACATCCATACTTGTGTTCCCATATGTTAGGCATTCTCCCCGAATATCGTAAAGCAGGATTAGGGTTAAAGATGAAATATAAACAAGCAGAAATTGCTCAAAATCTTGGCTATGCCATGATAACATGGACGTTTGACCCACTTGAAAGCTTAAATGCGTATTTAAACCTGCACAAAATTGGGGCGGTAGGCGTTCAATATAAGGAAAATCATTACGGTAAGTTAGGCGGGAAGCTAAATCATGGACTGCCTACAGATCGGATTCAAGTCGAATGGAGATTCGCTGAGCAAAGATTGGATATGCCTATTGAACTTGATGAAGCAAACATATTAGTGCATGCTGACCGAGACGGAAATCCAGTTGTAGCGCAATTATTCTATGATCAATCTAGCTTAGTAAACGATTACTGGTTGGTCGGTATCCCAACCAATTTTCAATCCATAAAGCAAGCGGATGTTTCGCTTGCGATGACATGGCGACTCCAAACAAGAGAAGTCTTTCAAAAGCTATTTGCTGAAGGATTCAAAGCTAGAGATGTTATTCGTAAGCAAACAGAAAACATCTGCTTTTACTATTTTACTAAATAGCGTAGCAGTCACCTGCAAAGTGGAAAAGTCAACTCATCATAAAAAATTCTGAAACGACTGTGTATATCACTTGACAATAAGACATAAAAGATTTTTGGTATAATAATTCATGACTTTGCAACACAAGAAAAGTCCCCTCCTAATTACTATTTTAAACTAGTTAGGAGGGGCTCTTATGTATAATCTACAAAATGTTAATCCGATAACTTTAATATATTAATATCTTTCGTAAAAACGGAAGAAGAGAAACAAAGGTTAAACGGTGAGACTAGTTCCAGTGAATACTTCATGCATTTACTAAAATAAAATTGATTTATGGATATTTTTGTGTTAATCTACAAGCTGAGAAACCGTTTGCACATAATTTTACTAATAAAGTAAGGGTAGCACACTTATTTTTTTGTAAGATATGAAACCACCATGGCTCACCTAGAGCGCGAGCCACCATCTATCGTGAAAAAACTTTTGCTTTATAATGTTTAGATTCTTAAAATACTGTCTAAAATAAATGAGTTAGATAAGTTAAATAGAGTTGTTTTTTCATACAAAAGTATAAAATGAGGTGCTTGGAGATAACGAAATAACCGACTAGCCACGTGCAGCGCATGAGCCCAGCAACGATGCGACTTTAGAAATGCGCCCTACGATAAGGCCTCATCGATTCGTCTCTAAGAGGAAGGTCGACTAAAAACGGGCTTGCCGCTCATACCCCTGTTTTAGTGGTATGATTCCTAAATCTTTAGTTGATTCGTTCCATTCACTACGTTGCTAAACGGGTGCTTGCGCCTTTGTTCGTTATTTGTGCAAACGTTTTACCATAAGGGGAGGAATTACTTTGGCAAAAAAACGAAAAGCACTAGCTATTTTTCCCCATTGCATACAGTAATGGCTAAGGAAGGAGATAGGCAACTACTATTAGGTCCAGTCATCGACAAAGATGGAAATGTAACGTTTAAAGCAATTCACGAGAAGGAACAGCTATACTTGTTAGGTAGCTTCCATGAATGGAATGTTGAAAAAGCAATTGAGATGGAAAACAAGGATGGAATACATACAACTAAGGTTGCATTAAATCCTGGTACATATGAGTATTCATTTTTGACAGATATAACTAATGCGTCCACCTCTTTTGCAGCCCCGTTAAATCCAGCAAAAGATGGTGAAAAATCTATTCTTCACGTGCCTGGGATTATACTTGAACGACTTCCGGAAGCAGTGGAAGCAAATAGCAAGTCCATATTAGAAGGGGAGTTTTTCAATGAAAACGCAAAAACCAACTCTTTAAAGGGGGCAAAATGGACTTAAAAGAAAAAAGAAGTGGTGTGAAGATAATTGATAACGCTTTAATTGTGGATGAGAATGTCCACCCCGATGAAACAATTACTGTTCAGGCAACGTATGATGGTTATATTTCGCAGAAAGAGATAACCATTCAACCGACAAATGAGCAGGCTAAATCCGATGAACAGGTTACACAGACGATTCGTATCCACTATGAACGCGAAGACCAGAATTATGATGGATGGAACATTTGGGTATGGGATGATGTTGCTGCCCCGTCTGAAGGGTGGCCGGATGGAGCAGTAAGCGCTGCTGGCATTGATGAGCATGGTACTTACTACGATATTCAACTAGCAAAAGATGCAGAGAAAATTGGTTTTTTATTTGTAAATAAGCGTAGCGGAGAGCAAACAGGAAATTATCATTTTTCGATGTTAGAGCATAAAGAAATTTTTGTTAAAGATGGTGATGAACAGGTGTATACTGACCCAAACGGGAAAATAGAAACAGCCCTTCTTTTTGGGGAAATTGTATCCAAGGATACGATTCAATTGCGTTTCTCCAGTATAAAAGATTTAGGCTTAAAGAAATTACTAAGTGACATCGTAGTGCAGGACGAAAATGGGAACAAAATAAACATAATCAATGGCAAGAAAGTCGATCAAAAAGTATTAGAGGTTAATGGAGAATTTGCCGCTATTAATACATCACTTACTGTAACTTATGGTGATAAAACGCTAAAACTAACAGACAGTTGGAAGTTAATAGATGAGCTGTATGCTTATGATGGAGACTTAGGTGCAACATTACATACCAACGGGACAGCAACGTTAAAGGTATGGGCACCAAAAGCAGCAAATGTAACCGTTGTACTATATGACAAAGGCAACCAATATAAAGTAATTCGCGATGAAATACCAATGCAACTAGGTGAGCGGGGCGTGTGGGAAGTAAAGCTCAATAAAGAAAATACGGGCTTGGACAATCTTAAAGGCTATTATTATCATTATAAGATGACACATAATGGAAAGACAAAGCTAACTCTTGATCCATACGCAAAATCAATGGCAGCATGGGCAAATCCAGGAAATGGTGGGAAATATTCAATAGGAAAGGCAGCAATTGTCGATCCATCTGAGATTGGTCCAGCATTAAATTTTGCTAATATTGATGGTTTTACAAAGCGTGAAGATGCTATTATTTACGAAGTCCATGTGAGAGATTTCACATCAGATCCTGCGATCGAAGGTGAACTAAATGCCCGATTTGGTACATTTTCTTCCTTTATTGATAAACTGGATTATATTAAAGAATTAGGTGTCACACATATTCAGCTGCTTCCTGTCATGAGTTATTATTTTGCTAATGAGTGGGATAATGATAAGAGATTACTAGATTGGTCATCGACTGGGAATAATTATAATTGGGGGTATGATCCACATAGTTATTTTTCACTATCTGGGATGTATTCTGAAAATCCGGATGATCCTGAACTGCGAATTGCGGAATTTAAGCGGTTAATCCATGAAATTCATAAACGAGATATGGGTGTAGTTTTGGATGTCGTGTATAACCATACTGCTAAAGTTGAGATTTTTGAGGATTTGCTGCCAAATTACTATCATTTTATGGACAAGGATGGTACTCCTCGTGAAAGCTTTGGTGGAGGACGTCTTGGTACGACTCATGCTATGTCACGGAAAGTACTCGTCGATTCCGTCTCATACTGGGTAGAAGAATTCAAAATTGACGGTTTCCGCTTTGATATGATGGGAGATCACGATGCAGAAAGTATTCAAGTGGCTTATGATAGAGCAAAGCAGTTAAATCCAAATATAATCATGATTGGAGAGGGATGGCGAACGTACGTTGGTGATGAAGGAGAAAAAGTGGTGCCAGCGGATCAGGATTGGATGCAGCATACGGATAGTGTTGCTGTTTTCTCCGATGAATTTAGAAATGAATTGAAATCGGGTTTTGGCAGTGAAGGTCAACCAAGATTTCTTACCGGTGGGGCTAGAAACATTCAACAAATTTTTGATAATGTCACTGCAAATCCGCATAATTTTGTCGCTGATGATCCCGGTGATGTCGTTTCCTATATTGCTGCACATGATAATTTGACGTTGCACGATGTTATTGCTCAATCGATTATGAAAGACTCTGAATATCATGAAGAAGAAATCCATAAACGGATAAGAATTGGTAATGCGATGGTTTTAACCGCACAAGGGAAAGCCTTTATCCATGCTGGTCAAGAGTTTGGGAGAACAAAACAGTTTAGAACCGAGACGTTAGAAGCTCCGTATAAATCAACCTATATGACAGATAAAGAGGGAAAACCATTTCTTTATCCATATTTCATTCATGATTCGTATGATTCTACGGATGCTATTAATAAGATTGATTGGAAGATGGCAACGGATAAAGAACAATACCCGATTCAACATGCTACACGTGAATACACAGCAGGCTTAATCAAACTCCGACGCTCAACCGATGCGTTTTCGTTAGGGACTATGGAAAAGATAAAAACGAACGTAAAACGCATCGAAGCCCCAGAAATTCAAGAGGAAGATTTAGTGATCGGATATCAGGCATCGTCTTCTGATGGTTCGGAGGTGTATCAAGTATTTGTAAACGCAGATAGTAAAGAACGTAAACTTACGCTAAAGAATACGTATTTGACTAAAGGAAAAGTAATTGTGGATGCGAATACAGCTGGAACAGAGGAAATTAAGCATCCGACTGGTGTTAAAATAGCAGCTAACCAGATTAAGTTAGCACCGTTAACAACTGTTATTGTAAAGATGAACCATAAAAATGGGGACACAGAGGAGACTGATAATACACATACACCTGGTCACAATGAACCTGGGCAAGAAAAGGAGACAGATAAAGAACAAACGACGGAAGTGGATAAAGATAAAAACAAAGAACGAGGATTGAATCAAGATAAAAATAAAGAACGAGGGAACCAAGATGAAAACAAAGAGCAAGAATTAAATCAAGATAAAAAACAAATGGGTGAAGGAAATAAAGTAACGAAAAAGCAAGGAGAAGAGCTTCCTAATACAGCAACTTCCTTCTACAATTGGCTCTTAGCTGGCTTCATATTCGTTCTTGCCGGTGTAGGGTTATACATTTATAAGCGAAGAAAATAGAACTAAGATTTTTATTTTATATTGATTAGGCGGGGCATAGGTAGATATTTAGTCTAAGAACGAATGATGCACTAATTAGCTTTGGAAATATATGTAGACTCTGCTCGGAAGGAAAGGCCCCGAGTGGTAGTATAATGAGGCTCACCAGCCACCCTAAGGTGCGCGAAGTATATATCCTAAGCGGATCTTTGCACCAGTTATAGTTTTTAGATAGTGCGGATTTACGTTTGATAAAAATACTTTTGTCCTACCCCCATCTACTAAATGGAAAAAATCACCGTAGATAGAAGGTCTTGACGAGACATTCTGTTTTTGTCATAATAAAGAAAAGTTAAATATGGTACCTTTAATTCAGTCCTGTGAGGCTGACAAGGAAACGGATAAGTTGATGGAATTATTGTATAAGCGAATACAACCTATGCGGGTGTATAGCTAGCAATGAATCTATTTAACGAGAAAGGCTTCTTGTCACATTTGGCAGGAAGCTTTTTACTTCCTTTCTGTTTTGGTACCAACAATCAGGAGGAAAACAGAATGAAAAACATCGATAAAGAATTCTCACTGACAGCAGTACCTTCATCTTATCGCAACGGCTTTTGGAAAACACTCGTAGTTATGCTCGGGCTAACCTTTTTCTCGGCTAGCATGTGGTCTGGTGGAGAACTAGGACAAGGGCTATCGTTTATACAATTTATCGCGATTGTCCTTGCAGGTAATCTTATTTTAGGCGCATATACCGGTTTATTAGCATATATGGCTGCAAAAACAGGATTGTCTACGCATCTGCTTGCTCGTTACGCATTTGGGAAGAAAGGGTCTTATCTTGCCTCATTTTTATTAGCTTTTACACAAATTGGCTGGTTCGGAGTTGGAACAGCAATGTTTGCAGTACCAGTACAAAAAGTTACAGGCATTGACATTTATGTCCTCATCGCTGTTGCTGGCATATTAATGACATTTACAGCTTTCTTCGGAATGAAAGCATTGGCTATGATTAGCTTTATTGCTGTACCATTAATCGCCCTTCTTGGAGGGGCTTCTGTTATAAAAGCAACAGAAAGTTTAGGAGGATGGCAAGGCTTATTGCAATATGAACCGGCGGAAACGATGACTTTAGCAGTTGCCCTTACCATTTGTATTGGTTCTTTCATCAGTGCAGGGACATTAACTCCTGATTTCACAAGGTTTGCCCGGAGAAAACGGTCGGCAGTAATTGCTACAGTAGTCGCCTTTTTCATCGGAAACTCACTCATGTTCTTGTTTGGTGCGGTGGGCTCGGTTGCAACTGGTCAAGCTGATATTTCTGAAGTAATGTTCATGCAGAATTTAATTCTCCCAGCGATTATCGTCTTAGGCTTAAACATTTGGACAACAAATGATAATGCTTTGTATGCTTCAGGACTTGGACTTTCAAATATTACCAAAATACCAAAACATAAGATCGTCATTTTTAATGGAATTATTGGGACGCTGGGGGCAATGTGGCTGTATGAGAATTTCGTAGGATTTTTAACTATGCTTGGTTCTGCGTTACCCCCAATCGGCGCTATCTTGTTAGCTGATTTTTTCATCATCCATCGTGGCAATTATCGTGCGTTCCATGAAATGACATTTAAAGCTGTTAATTGGATTGCTTTATTTGCTTGGGGCGCAGGAATTGCCGCAGCGACTTTATTACCAGGCATACCACCAATTAATGCGTTAATTAGTTCAGCAGTCATCCATGTTGCAGGTACCAAGCTTATTATGAGTGCAAAGGAAAAAGAAGTTATGCTTCCTAACACAGAAAAGGTGGGTCACTAATTGATTATAAAAAATGCTACATTACGTAACAAAACAGGATTATGGGATATTTTTATTACTGACAAAATAATTACTTCCATTTCACCAGCTAACGAGGAAATGCAGGCAGATGATGTTCTTGATGTTGCAGGTTCTTTCGTATTACCTCCATTTATTGAGCCACATATTCATCTTGATACAACGTTAACAGCTGGAGAACCACAATGGAATGAAAGTGGCACATTATTTGAAGGGATTCAACGTTGGTCAGAACGAAAACAATCGTTAACGTATGAAGATGTGAAGAAGAGAGCTGTGAAGGCTTTGAAATGGCAAATTGCTCAAGGCATCCAGCATGTTCGTACACATGTAGATGTAACCGATCCAAAGCTAACAGCGCTGCGTGCATTGCTGGAAGTGAAAGAAGAGATGGCGAAATATGTGGATTTGCAATTGGTTGCTTTCCCACAAGAAGGAGTTTTATCGTATCCAAATGGGAAGGAATTGCTGGAGGAAGCGCTAAAGCTAGGAGCAGATGTCGTAGGAGGGATCCCGCATTTTGAATTTACGAGAGAATATGGTGTGGATTCCTTACGAACTGTTTTTGATCTTGCGGAAAAATATGATCGATTGGTTGACATTCACTGTGATGAAATCGATGATGAACAGTCGCGATTTATCGAAGTAGTGGCAAAAGAAGCGTATGAGCGAGGACTAGGATCAAGAGTGACTGCTAGTCATACTACAGCAATGGGATCTTACAATGATGCCTATACTTATAAATTGTTCCGTTTATTAGAAATATCGGAGATCAATTTTGTTTCCAATCCACTTGTTAATATCCATTTACAAGGTCGTTTTGATACCTATCCAAAACGCCGGGGTCTAACTCGTGTGAAGGAATTATTGGAAGCGGGAATGAATGTGTGTTTTGGTCATGATGATATTTTTGATCCATGGTATCCTCTTGGCACAGGAAATATGCTCCAGGTACTTCATATGGGAATCCACGCCTCGCAATTATTAGGCTATGAGCAAATTGTTAATTCTATTGATCTGATTACAACAAACAGTGCCAAAACGCTGAACCTTGAACAGGAATATGGGATTGAGGTTGGAAAGCCAGCTAATTTAATTGTTTTGGATGCGGAAAATGAATATGAAGCGATTCGTAAGCAAGCTGTCGTCACTCATTCTATTCGCAATGGGAATATGATTACTAAAACAACACCGAGTAAAACAAAGATAAATTTAGGAATAGAAGAGCATATCCATTTTACGAGATGAATGTTGAAGATGGAAAATAAAAACCTGCTGGGCTAATCCAGCGGGTTTTCAAATGGAAATAATTATAGGAAGTGAGCTAATCTAAATAAGGGTTGCTTTCAGATGACTTGAGACATAGTAAAAGAGATGCATAAAAGCTTTTTCTCCCATGTTAAGTTAAATAAATTTCTCTTTTACTATTCATTTTGAGCTATTTTTTAAAAATCCCCATCTGTAAGCAGATTAAGGCTCTTTACTGCTTTTTTAGAAAGACTCCAGGTCAGCCCTCGTTTTGTGGCATAAGAAATGCGTGCTGGCTAGCTGTATGTAAATCGCGCCAAATACGGTTTATAATTGAGGTTTCTTTTACAGCTTGCATACCAATTAGCCTAAACAATTTGTCTGTTCCCTCTAATATGGTAGACACTGTATTTTTACAGCACGTAGAAAACGCTTTCTGTTGCTTTTTTGTTATCGTATTCTTATCAGTATGTTGTTTCCACAAGCTATCAAGCTGGTGATAAAACATTGCTTTTGCTTGATTCATTTTTTCCGTTGCTGTTTTTAAAACATTGGTAGTAAACGTGAGTCGATCTGTTTGCCAAACAGAGCTTTTTTCTTGAAATATGGCTTTTGTTTCTTCCAGATAATGTTCTCCAATTCCTAGTACGATAGCAGTAAACGATGCCTGTGAAAAAGGAATGAACGGAAAGTCGTAAATAGAATCTTTCAGTTGGTATTGCTTCTTGAAAATGGAAAACGTACGATATGTTGGTACAAATTGTTCCGTAATACGAATCGTATGACTGCTTGTCCCCTTCAATCCCATAGCGTCCCAGTCCTCTATTACTTCTACTTGCTCTGGGCTGAAAATAAATGATAGGAGCTTAGTATTATCTTCTGCATTTAATTTAGCGGTGGCAGTAAATATAGTTGCATATTGAGAACCACTACAATAGTGCCACTCTCCATTTACAATATATCCACCTTCTACTTCTTTTGCTATTCCAGCAGGAAATCCACTGCCAGCAATGACCGCATCTTCAGGAGTATAAAAAGCTGTTGCGGCTTGTTCTGTAAAGTGCGGGGCAAACATGCCTCCACCAGAACCTATCGTCACTAACCAGCCAAATGTCCCATCTATATACGAGCAATGCTGAAATGTACGAATGGCATCGGATAAGGGCAGCATCGCCCCGCCTAACGTTTGTGGCAGGAAAAGCTTGAATAGCTGTTTGTTTATGATAAAAGTTAGCAGCCTTTCGCTTATTGCTTTCGTTTGTTCGCTGTTTTTTACTTCAGTTCGTATCCAAGAGATTTCATTGTTGGTAAACATTCCGGTTTTCCCATCCTTTTGTTTTACTAACAGTATAGCATGCCGAAATACATAAAGTTACGAAAGAATTTTAATATGGAGATCAAGTATTACCTTTTCTTTTAGTGAAACGTCACTGGCTGAAGCAATAGTTCAGCGTAACTTTTATGAGCAGGAATAAATATTTTATTTATTATATAGAATTGTAGTAATGATTCTTTTCTCCGTTAAGAAGTACATTTTTGATGTATGCCTAATTTTCGCTAGTAAATGATAGGACACCATTTTATATTAGTGAACGGATGTTCATGTGATTTTATACACAATAAGCGAATGAAGGTGAAAAAAATCATTTAAAATAAAAGGAGCAAGAAACCGTGGAACAGGACGTATGGATTGCATTTTTACTTACTTTATTTGCGGGATCAGCAACTGGTACAGGAGGTTTACTAGTTTTTTGTACAAAAACGACGCATACGAAATTTTTATCATTTACTTTAGGATTCTCAGCAGGAGTTATGATTTATGTTCCTTGATTGCTATAGTTGTGCAACGAGCTTGACACAACTATCCTCATCCTCTATATTAAAGCAGAAAGATAATACCAAAATACAAGAGAATATTTCACTAGGGGTGCCATTACTTAATGGCTGAGATCAACGTAGAACGTTGGGACTCTTTGAACCTGATCTGGCGTACAAAACCAGCGGAGGGAAGTGACAGTTGATTTATACGGATTACAAGGGTGTACTATACGAATCCAATAGTTAACTTGTACATACATGTCACTTTTCCTTAGCGGGGAGAGTGGCATTTTTTATTCTGGATGTAAGGTGCTCTCCGTCCTTTGCAAAAGCGCAAGGGGCTTACAAACTAATTGGGGGGATAACGGCTGCTAAATTCTTGATTCATTGGGTCTGTAATATATCGTTCTTAGGAGACTAACACGCAAAAATGAGTTTCTTTAAGGACAAGGAAAACTTCGGAAGCAATTCATCGCACGTAGAAAAGCGGTCTTCTTTTTCAAGGGAACTTAAGGTTTTAGCCTTTGTTCCACTATAGGAAAATATAAAATTTTTTTGGTTTATAGTATAAGAAAAACAAAAGGCTTTCGCCATTAGACTTGGCGACAAGCCAAGTTTTTCTAAAAGAATAAGAAAGTATAAACTTAGGTGCTTGGAGATAACGAAATAACTGAATAGCCACGTCCGGCTCCATCGCCCAGCAACTAGGCGACTTCACGAATCGCCCTACGATAAGTCATCATCGGTTCGTCGCAAAGAGGAAGGTCGACTAAAAACGGGCTTGTCGCCCGACGTCGGCATCCCCCTGTTTTAGTGGCATGATTCCTTTATCCTGTAAAAAGGCGTAGTAGACTCCCACTTCAAGAATGGAAGCGGTGAACTAAACAAGTCGAAGTGGGAGGTAACAGCACATAAATCCCCGCTTCGTTCAAGGGCCTTTAGGTCATACCCTGGTGGTACTAACCATCATCGGGATGGAAGAAAACCCCGCTGATAGAAGGTTCACTTTATCTTTAGTTGATTCGTTCCATTCGCTACGTTGCTAAACGGGCGCTTGCGCTTTTGTTTTGCTTTAATTCGTGGATGATAAACGAAAATTCACTTTATTTGTAACAAAAAAGGACTTGATTAGTTTTAAAGGGTAATTTTTTCAAAAAATGGGGAGGGGGAGAAGAAATTATGCAAGTCTTACAATGGTTTGTTGACTTGGGAGCAAGTGTGATGCTTCCGATTATTATCTTTGTTTTTGCATTGCTATTACGAACAAAGGTGAATAAAGCGTTTCGGGCAGGTTTAACTATCGGAATTGGATTTATTGCTATTAATCTTGTTATTGGTTTATTAGGTGATAGTCTAGGACCGGCAATTGAATCGATGGTCGATCAGTTTGGATTAACGCTTCATGTCATTGATGTTGGGTGGCCAGCTGCAGCTGCAATATCTTATGGAACAGCTTTAGGCAGTTTAACCATTCCGATAGGTATAACTTTAAATATGCTTCTATTAACGATTGGACTTACTCGTACTCTTAATATTGATATTTGGAATTTTTGGCATACTGCTTTTACTGGTTCATTGGTTTTTGCGCTGACAGACAGTTTTGCTATGGGAATAGGGACAATCATTCTGCATCATATGTTATTGTTTTTACTCGGTGATTGGATACAGAAAGATGTTCAATCGTTTTATGGATATAATAATATTACCTTTCCGCACGGTGCATCTGCGCCTTCTTATATCGTTGCGAAGCCTCTAAATTATTTGTTTGACAGGATTCCAAAGTTTAATAAGCTGGAAGCAAACGAGGCCTCCATCCAAAAACGTTTAGGTGTTTTGGGTGACTCTACAGTTATGGGTGCACTTCTTGGTCTCCTCATAGGTATTCTGGCTGGATATGATGTGAAAAATGTATTGCAATTAGCTATACAAATGAGTGCGGTTATGTTGTTGTTGCCACGAATGGTAGCTTTAATAATGGAGGGGCTTACACCGATTTCAGAAGCAGCTGGAGCGTTCGTTAAAAAACACTTTCCAGGAAAAGATTTATATATTGGTATGGATAGTGCGTTAGCGGTAGGGCACCCAATTGTGTTGTCAGCATCGTTGTTGTTGGTACCTATTACTTTACTATTAGCTGCTATATTACCAGGAAATAAAGTATTGCCTTTTACAGATTTAGCCACTATTCCGTTTCTGATTGCTTTAATGGTTCCGGTGTTCAGAGGGAATATAGTCCGCACGATTATCGGTGGTTCCATTTATATTGGGATTGGTCTTTATATTGCAACTTGGGTAGCCCCTTTAGTAACAAGTACGGCGATTCATGCAGGTTTTGATATGGAAAGTTATTCGAATATTTCAGCACTCGTTGATGGAGCTGTTTGGACGACCTTTCCTTTTGTTTGGTTACCGAACGTACTCCATTGGTTCAGTTTTGTATTTTTGGGAGCAATAATAGTTATTTTGATGATATATGTGAATAAAGTAAGATCTAATTAAAATTTGGTAGGAAAATGATAATGTTAAGGGGAGATGGTCATAATGGCAAAGAAAATACTAGTTATATGTGGAACAGGTGTAGCAACTTCCACGATAGTGATAGAAAGGTTAAAGGATTGGCTGGAAAAAGAAAATTTAGCAAATAAAGTGACGCTTTTTCAATCAAGCGTAGCAAATGAAATAGGTCGGTTGGATACGTATGATATGGTTGTTTCAACGACTATTGTCCCTGACGAAAAGAAAGACAAGGTGATTGACGGAGTACCATTGTTATCTGGAATTGGAACAGAAGAAACATATCAACGGATACGTGAAAAGATACTCCAAGAAGATAAGTGAGGAGAGATTTTGGACTAATGATCAGATGAGGAGATAGAATTCCTTTTTACCATGTTATCATTAAAAAATTCCCACTTCATCGATCGTTTATATGATGATAAAATGGGGATTATTAGTATGGTAGATAATTATTTTCTTCAGCGGGGCACCAGGAGTTTCGGTTAGCATGGATATGTGAGAAGTAACTTAACTATAAAATATTATATATATTAGAAAACTACAATTGTTAAACTCAAGCTTTGTGGTGTATAAAGAAAACTACAAAGCTTGAGTCTTCCACTTTACCTTATTCTGCTTTTCCCATCATAACAGCAATGTGTGGCTAGGTGGTCGCACCCCTTGTGGTACTAACAATCAGTGGGGGATGAATAAAAATCCCCACTGATTGAAGATTCACTTTATTCAAAGCTTGTTTGACATAGTGTAGGGGCGCTGTACAAACCTTGTATCTCATTTATCAGGCTACTAATTGAAAGTGAGCAACACGCTAAAAAAGCCCAATATTTTATGATCTACTAAGCTTTTCTTGCTATAAACCTAATTCTTTTAAGTCATCAAAAATGGTATCAATACTATCTGCTAGTACACCGTTGTATTTTTTAATAACTTCCCCTTCCGGATTGATTAAGAAGAAACTGGTTCCATGTGTTACTTGGTCATTTCCTTCAGGTGGAGGAGCGACCATGCTTTTAAATGATTTGATGGAAAATTCTTTAATAGTTTCAAAATCATAGCCTGTTACAAACGTCCAGTTATCCAAGTTTGCTTGATATTCTTTGGCATATTCTTTTAATACTTCAGGAGTATCGTATTCTGGGTCGACACTAAAAGAGACAAATTGAATATTTATGTCTTCATCTGCCGTCTTTTGCTGTAATTTTGCCAAGTTGGATGTCATTGGCAAACATACCGATGTACAATTGGTAAAGATAAAATCAGCAATCCAATATTCGCCCTTTAAATCTTCTAAGGATAGTTTTTCATTATCTTGTGTCGTGAACGTAAAATCGTTTACCTCTTCTGACATATTTGGATCGATTTTCTCTTCTGCGCCACCACAAGCAGTAAGAAAAACAGCTAATGCGAGGAAAGCAACCCCTATATACTTTTTCATCATCAACTTCCTTCCCGTCGGTATTTATCCCGTATATAAGGCGCTGTAAGACTCCCACTTCAGGAGTAGCATAATCTGTACTGCAACAAAACAAGTCTAAGTGGGAGATAACAGCACCTAAATGCCCGATTCGTTCATCTAACAATCAGGATGAATGAAGCCCCCCACTGATTGAAGATTCCCTTTATGAAAACCTCAACTTTTAAACTAAGACTCTTTATGCAAAAAAGAATGAGGTTTTGTCCCGAATGTAACTGGCAGTTCGACCTCCACTTTTATCCTAGGAGGTGAAACCCAAGGAGCTAAGTGAAGATGCAACTGCAAGTTAATTGCCCCGATGTTGTTCAAAGACCTTTAGGACATATTATTGTCGTATTAATCATTAATATTGTGGTAAAAAGATCCGCCCACTGATTGAAGGTTTCCTGTATAACAAGATAACTGCATAGATCATTTTCGCTTCCTGCCTAAAGCGATTTCAACAACTATTCACATTTTAAAACATAGTCTAACAAAATTGTATCAAGTAAACAATTCGGTCGCAATATGATTATGTGAAGGAAAAATGACAACTTGTAATTGTTTTTGAAAAGAAGTTCTTTTTCATACCTTTGATAATTGACCAAAGTTCTAGAAATAATAAATTAGCCAAAAGATGCTGCTAGCAAAAGGGTTATTTTGATTGTGATGCTGTAAACAAATGGCAAACATCTACTAAACTAGTAACAATTCGATATGCTCTGTTTTCCATTTCCTCATCAGGGACGACTAAATCGGGAACGACAATACACTTGATACCTGCTCTATATGCTGCCCGTAAGCCGTTTGGGGAGTCTTCTAAGACAATGGCTACTTCCGGGCTTTCATCAGCACGTTGACATGCTTCCAAGAAAATATCAGGATGCGGTTTTCCTCGTTCTACTTCATCACCGCTCATATAAAAATCAAATCGATCTTTTAAATTTGTCATTGTTAAGTAGCGCTGAATCGTTTCCAGTGAACTAGAAGAAGCAACACACTTTTTAATTTTTCGCTCGTCTAATATATCTAGTAATTCCGTGACTCCTTCCATTATTCTTAAGCCATCCGTTTTTAAGATTTTCTCAGATTCATGGAGATAGTCATCTAAAACAAGGCTAAAGGAAAATTCTTCACCGTATACATCTTTTAATATTGCTTCGTCTTCCTGCTTTCCAGCACCAATTATTTTTCGGTATATATCCAACGTTAACTCATAGTCGGCATTTTTCATCGCTTTTTTTAAGGCTTGGAAAGCAATTCGTTCTGTGTCGAACAGCAAACCGTCCATATCAAAAATCATTAATTTCACTTGATTCATAGAATACCTCCTAAATTAAAGTAATTTTCATAGTTGAATACTGGTGAATGGATTATGAAAACCACTATCTATTATAGCAATGATCTTGATAACCAGCTATTCATTGTATATAGGAGACTGGTGTTTACATTGGGATTGTTAAATAATGAAATGATAGTATAATAGGCATCATGTATCGCTTGAAATATTTGAGTTTTTGAAAAAATGTGTGGGGCAAGCACGAATAGGGCGTAAAATAATGAAGGAGGTATATGGAAATGAAAAAGATTGTTAGGGAAACTTTTATTTTATCCATGTCACCAACAAATAAGCCTGTAGAAACCATTGCTTCAGGGGAAACGGTGCTATTTGAAACGTATGATTGTTTTAGTAACGAAATAAAGAGCGACAAGGATTTATTTCATACAGTTGGCTGGGATAAAATTAATCCAGCAACAGGTCCTGTATTTGTAAAAGGGGCTAGCCCAGGAGATACAATCAAGGTTGATATTCTGGATATTAAAATTGCTCATCAGGGAGTGATGTCGATAACACCTGAGATGGGGGCATTAGCCGGCTGTTTCGCACAAGAAAAGACTAAAATTATATCGATAAAAGAGGGCATGGCTGTTTTTAATGAGACGCTGCAATTACCGATTAATCCAATGATTGGTGTTATTGGTACAGCTCCGTTAGATGAAGATGTGCCGACTGGAACGCCGAAAGACCATGGTGGAAACATGGACTGTAAGCGTATTAGGAAAGGCGCAACGCTTTATTTACCTGTCAATGTCAATGGTGCTCTTCTGGCCATGGGGGATGCTCATGCGGTGATGGGAGATGGTGAAGTTGTTATTTGCGGACTGGAAATCCCTGCCGAAATTACAGTTAAAGTTACTGTTATTAAAGGTCAGCCTTACCCACTTCCATTTTTAGCTGATGATGAATATGTGATGACGATCGCATCTTCAGAAACACTAGATGAAGCTTCCAAACGAGCAACTAAAAACATGCATACCTTCCTTGTAAATGAGGTGAAGATGGAGGAGCATGAAGCAGCAATGTTTTTATCTCTAGGAGCAGATTTGAAAATATGTCAAATTGTTGATCCGCTAATGACAGCGAGGATGGAACTCCCTACTTGGGTGCTTGAAAAATATAATTATAAGTTAGTGTAGGAATATTTGATAGATAAAGGTTGATTAAACAGAGGGTTCAAGCAATCTCTGTTCATGGTGTACTTGTACTATTGAAAAAATGTAAAAAATAAATGGAATCTTCAATCAGCGGGGGCTTCATTCATCCCCCGCTACTTGTTAGTACCACCAGGGTATGACCTTAAAGCTCTTACGAAATGGGGTATTTAGGTGCTGTTATCTCCCGCTTAGACTTGTTGCAGTACAGATTATTCAACTCCTGAAGTGGGAGTCTTACAGCACCTTATACGGAATAAATAATTCAAAAATCAGTGGAGAACCGTCCACTGATGTATCTTATGCTTGTTTTACTGTCAATAAGCTGATCGTATGTAGCTGTCCTGTATGATGTGCTTCATGGAATACGGCAACTTTTGTGAGCCCGCCAATTGTATCTTGACCTAGGAAAGGCTTTTCTAATTTCGTTGCAAAATATTCAGGCTGTAGTTTCATAGCACGGTCGAATTGTTCCTGCAGATTTGCCCTTAATTCTTTCAGACTAGGTACTTCTTCTGGCCAATCAGCAGGTTTTGTTCCATTTCCAAATAAAGAAATATACGTTTCAGGTAAATGCTTGGATTGGTTTGGAAATCCAAATAAAAACTGTTCAGCCACAGTTAATATATGTCCGATATGCCAGCGCACTGTATTATTCAACCCTTCCAGCTGCTTGTCGATAAGCGATTCATCGAGCTTATCCAGTTCTGTAAATAGCATGTTGCGATTGAACGCAAATTGTTCGATTAAATCTTTACTCATGTCCATCCCCCTAAATTTTTGAATTTGAGATTAGTATAACAAAGAAGATGATAGATGAATAGTTTTATACCCATACTTGTATAATGGGAATGTTAATCTATTTAATAACGAACGAGTATACTGCTTTACCAAGTGGCTTGCACAAATGTAGTAAGTGTGGTGCTGGATAATGGAGTTTGAAACCAGATGTAGTTTGAAGCGTGAATCATGATAAAGTGGTCGCAGTTTTCAAACTTAACCGTTTTTTCTGGACATATGCATACAATTGATGTACCTTAGAAGGGAATCAAATAAAAAATGAATATATGAAATCACTAGGGGTGCCATTTTAAATGGCTGAGATCAACGTACAACGTTGGGACTCTTTGAACCTGAACTGGCTAACAAACCAGCGGAGGAAAGTGGCAGGTGGACTATTTTGTATGTGGTACAAGATTGGTCTAACTGGATTCGTGCATATACATGTCACTTTTTCCTTCGCTGGAGAAAGTGGCATTTTTGTTTTTCGTAATTACGTTAGTAGACTATGAGGTGTGCTATGCAATTATATGCTGTAACGAACGGGAAGATGGAGGAAGCGAAATTAGTAGATACCATACAAGTGATTGCTCCGTTTGTAGATCGAATTATTTTAAGAGAGAAGCAGAAGTCATTACAGGGGTATCTAGCTTTTGTTCAAAAGTTGATACAGGCTGGTGTTTCGAGAGAAGTGCTTTGTATTCATAATCATGTTTCTGCCCCAGCTTTGACAGAAGTAAATCAGTTACATTTACCAGAAAATAAGGCCTCGTTAATAGCTGACATGAAAAAATTATCTCCCTCATTACAAGTGGGTGTGTCCGTTCATTCTTTGCAGGCTGCAAGGCATGCCGAACGATGTGGAGCCGATTATGTTATGTTTGGGCACGTTTTTGCAACAGATAGTAAACCGAGAATAAACCCTAGAGGGGTTGAGCAAGTAAAACAATTAGCTCATGCCCTTACGATACCAGTAATTGCAATTGGAGGAATTAAAAACAACAAAATATGTGACTTATCAGGCGCAAATATTTCCGGAATCGCTGTTATGTCAGCAATCTTTAGTGCTTCTAGTCCTCAAACTGCGGCAATGAAATTACGAGAGGAGGTAAGGCGAATTGAAGCAACATCATGAAGTTGTCATTGTTGGTGGCGGAATTATTGGTCACGCTATTTCCTATTCCTTAAATAAAAGTGGTTTATCTGCAATGGTCATCGAAAAGCAGAAGAGCGGCAGAAAAGCAACACGAGCTGCAGCGGGAATGCTCGGAGTACACACGGAAAATAGCACTTCCAATGGATTTTATCATTTTTGTCAAACAAGTAGAAATATGTATAAGGAATTAAGCCGGGAATTATATGAGCTTACTGCCATTGATATTCAATTAGCTCCCAAAGGGATGTTGGAAATTGCTTTTAACGAAAACGAAAAACAAGTACTTGCTGCAAAACAGCAAGCCTTGCCTAATTTAGAGTGGTTGGAACCTCGAACATTAAAAGAAAAGTTCCCGATGTTAGGCGAAAAAGCCATTGCTGCTCTGTATATGGAAAAAGATGGACATGTAGAGCCAACCCGAGTATGTGAAGCTTTTAAACAAGCTGCTGTAGCAAGTGGAGGGGAGGTTCAAGAAGATTGTCATGTCTGGACAATATCTAAACCAACTGATTCTTTTACTTTAACGACAGATCAGGGAATGATAACGGCTGATCGAGTTGTAGTCGCAACAGGTGCTGAAAGTGGACGTTGGTTTACAGAGATGGGACTATCTAATCCAATTGTGCCTGTTAAGGGGGAATGCTTATCGGTTACATCAAACAATATCCAAATCCATGAAACTCTATTCTGTCAGGATTTTTATCTTGTACCAAAACAGGATGGCCGTTATATTGTTGGCGCTACTTCTGATCGTTATAATCACTCTTCGCATGTTTCGGCAGGGGGATTGGAGACATTGCTAAACCGTTTATTTTCAGTTATTCCAAAGTTCCGTGAGGCAATGGTGGAATCCTTCTGGTCAGGAGTGCGGCCTGGAACGGAGGACGGGATTCCCGTTATTGGCGAACACCCTTATCTTTCCGGTCTTTATTACGCTACGGGTCATTATCGAAATGGTATATTGTTAGCCCCTGCTACTGCCCAATTAATTAGCGATCTAATGATGAATCAGGAAACGGAATCTGTTATGCAAGCGATGGTCTCACCAGAGCGGCTGAGAGGGGTAGGAAGTAAATAGGGGGAATTTTACTTTTAAACGTTTTTAAGAGGCTAAGCGCCTCATTCCTAAGTAGCGTTCGTAGTAGAATTCCATCCGTTATTGTTACTGGACGATGTCACAGTATCTTCAGGAAATATGGTGTTTTCAGCGTACTCTGGATGTTGATGCACATCAATGGATGGAAGGGAGGATTTTTAATGGATATTCAAGTAAATGGAGAAATATTGCAATTCGATAATAAGGCAATGACAATTGCTGATTTGTTAGAAGCCTATGACATACAAGAGAAGATAGCAGCTGTTGAACGAAATAAAGAGATTGTTAAAAAAACAGATTACAAACAAACAATGTTAGCGGATGGAGACGCTATTGAAATTGTTCATTTTGTAGGGGGAGGTTAATACGATGTTACAAATTGGTAAGCAAACATTTCAATCAAGATTATTGCTAGGTACGGGAAAGTATCCTAGCTTCCAAGTGCAAAGAGAAGCAGTGAGGGTATCGCAAGCAGAAATTTTAACATTTGCAGTCCGAAGAATGAATATTTTTGATGCGAATGAACCTAACTTATTAGAGGAACTCGATTTAAAAAAATATACGTTGCTTCCGAATACAGCCGGGGCTAAAACAGCAGAAGAAGCAGTTCGAATAGCTCGTTTAGCGAAAGCCTCTGAATTATGTGACATGATCAAGGTAGAGATTATTGGCTGTGATAAAACATTGCTGCCTGATCCATTTGAAACGATGAAGGCGTCTGTACAATTGCTTGAGGAAGGATTTACTGTATTAACTTACACATCTGATGACGTCGTGTTGGCGAAACGACTAGAGGAAGCTGGTGTACATGCGGTGATGCCTGGTGCTTCGCCAATTGGATCAGGGCAAGGAGTAGTGAATGCGTTAAATCTGCAGTTTATTATGGAACAATCCAGTGTTCCAGTCATTGTAGACGCTGGTATCGGCTCACCGAGTGATGCTGCGTACGCCATGGAACTCGGTGCAGACGGAATTTTGTTAAATACTGCTGTATCGGGGGCAGATGATCCAGTGAAAATGGCTAAAGCGATGAAGCTAGCCGTTGAAGCCGGTCGATTAGGATACGAAGCGGGAAGGATACCGAAAAAAACATATGCAACAAAAAGCAGTCCAGAAACGGCGATGATAGAATGATACGTGAGCGTTATTCACGCCAAGCACTTTTTGCACCTATTGGAAAAGATGGTCAGGAAAAATTAGCTGAAAAGCATGTCGTCATTGTCGGTGCAGGAGCATTAGGTAGTGCAAATAGTGAAATGTTAGCCCGAGCGGGGATTGGAAAAATTACCATTATTGATCGTGACTATGTCGAGTGGAGCAATTTAAGTAGGCAACAGCTTTTTACAGAGGAGGATGCTGAACTTTCTCGGACGAAAGCAAAAGCTGCTGCCAAACGGCTTCAAGCAATTAACTCTGCAATTACAGTTGAAGGAATTGTGGAGGAATTTGGACCAGAAACTGCAGAACGCCTTGTGGAACAGGCTGATTTTGTGGTGGATGGGACGGATAATTTTAATACACGATTTATTATCAATGACGCCTGTGCAAAAGCAGGCGTCCCTTGGGTATATGGAGGTTGTTTAACAAGTTACGGGATAGTCCTACCCATTGTGCCCGGGAAGACACCTTGTTTACAATGTCTGATTGATCAGCTTCCCCAAGAGGAGGGAAGAACATGTGATACCGTAGGAGTTATTGCGCCGGCAGTCCAGATTACGGCTGCTTATCAAACAGCAGAGTGCTTAAAGTATTTGACTGGATACGAATTGTCTCAGGAAATGCTCAACTTTGATGTTTGGCAACGAAAACATGTTTCTGTTAACATTAGCTCATTGATTGATTCTCACTGTCCATCGTGTTCACCAAAGGCAACTTATCCTTATTTAATGAAGCAACAAGGGATACAGACAGCTGTATTATGCGGAAGAGATACGGTACAAGTACGACCTGCTCAGACAGGTAATTTGTCACTAGCTTCCTTGGTAAAACAGTTAAAGCCGTTATCGGAGTCGATGAAAGATAATGGAGAGTTGTTAATTTTTACAATTGAAAATACCCGTTTTGTTGTGTTCAAGGATGGACGCACGCTAATCCATGGAGTAAAAGATGTAAATCAAGCGAAGAAACTATACCAGCGTTACATTGGAGCTTAACGATAACATCCTGGAATAAATAATTTCAGGATGTTATTCTCGGAAAATGTCTAGTTGGTGTATGCATGGTTAATTTTTCTTACTCTTTATCTCGTATATAAGGTGCTGTAACATTTCAATCTGTACTGCAATAAGTTTAAGTGGGAGATAACAGCACCTAATGCCCGATTTCGTAAGCGCCCTTAGGTCGTACCATTACGGTACTAATCATCAGTAAAGCGTGAATGAAAACCCTAACTGATTGAAGATTCACTTTATTTCTTCACTTAATTCATCTATATTTCTTCTCTCTAGGTTATCGATTTGCTTCTTCTGTTTAAAAAATGTGCGAAATAGATAAATAATGAACACAACAGCCAGAACAGTAGATCCTAACATGATAAGCTGGAATAATGCATCGCCTAAACGGAATTCTCCCATAAGTTTCACCTCCTAATGGAATATACTAAATGAGAAAAATATGAAAATAGTGTAGTATTGTTTAATAATAACAGCATAATTGTCATCAACTTATTTTTATGTAACGAAAAATGAAAATTTTGCAAAAAGAATGATTTGAATAAGCAGGTTTTGAGCGGGAGGAGTTTGGGTGAGTATGGTTATTGAGATGAGCAATGTGTCATGGAAAAGACAAGGACAAATCATTTTGGAGCAGATTAATTGGCACGTCTTAAAGGGAGAGCATTGGGCAATTTTAGGATTAAATGGCTCTGGTAAAACGACATTACTGCAAATGATCAATGGCTATATTTGGCCAACAACTGGGGAGATATCGGTTTTAGGACAGACTTTTGGAACGACAGATTTGCGCTTGCTGCGGAAGAACATTGGCTGGGTCAGTTCAGCATTGCAACAGAAGATAAGGCTAACTGATACAGCCGAAGCGGTTATTCTTAGTGGAAAACATGCTTCTATCGGTATATATGAAAAAATAGAAGCAAAGGATATGGCTCGAGTGGACGCATTAATGGAGCAATTAGGGATTCGCTATTTACAAGGGCGGTCATATCAAACGATGTCCCAAGGTGAAAAGCAGAAGCTTCTGATTGCTCGAGGATTAATGGCTAGACCGCAATTGCTTATTTTAGATGAGCCAACCAATGGATTAGACTTTCTTGCTCGTGAGGAGTTATTACTTTTTATTCAACAATTAGCAGAACAGAAAGAAGCCCCAACTATGTTGTTTGTTACACACCATATTGAAGAAATATTGCCGATTTTTTCATATACACTACTGCTCCGACAAGGCACTGTATTTGAGCAGGGAAAAACAGGGGAAATCATGTGCTCAAAAACATTGTCACAGTTTTACCAGCTCCCAATAGAATGTGAAATGAAAGATGGTAGAACGTGGGTAAGAAAAAAAACTGAAACGTCTAATGATGCCTTGGCAAATGAGGAGCAGACGACAGTTACGCAAAAAACGAAGATATAGCCTAAGCAAAACATGAACAAAGGAGCGGGGAGCCCGTTTAGCAACGTAGCGAATGGAACGAATCAACTAATGATAAAGCGAACCTTCAATCAGCGGGATTTTTCTTCCATCCCCGCTGTTGAAGTAATCAGGGATTTAGGTGCTGTCACCTCCCACTTCGACTTGTTTAGCTCACCGCTTCTTATCTTATAAACCAAAAACTGCCTGAAAATCGATAGACTTTCTAGGCAGCTCTTTATTACACCCAGCCTAAGCCTCTTGCTACTTGGGCAATAATAAACGTGACAACAATGGCTATGGTGGTAGGTATAGCAAATGCAGCAAAGGTCCATTTTGCACTTTTGGTTTCTTTCCAAATGTTTAACATCGTTGTGCCGCAAGGATAATGCAATAAAGAGAATAGCATCATATTGAGTGCTGTCAACCATGTCCAGCCATGATCAAGGAATATTTGTTTTAAGTCACTTAAGTTATCCACTTCAATCATGGAACCTGTTGCGAGATATCCCATTAAAAGAATCGGCAGTACGATTTCATTTGCTGGGAAACCTAAAATAAATGCCATTAAAATAAATCCATCTAATCCAATAGCTTGCGCGAAAGGATCTAAAAATCCGACAAAATGCTGAAGCACACTTTGGTCACCAACAAAAATATTAGCTAAAATCCATGTAATCACGGATGCCGGCGCAGCAATAATGACTGCTCTTTTTAATACAAACCACGATTTATCCAAGGTTGCTCGAACTATGGTATTCCAGACTTTTGGTTTCCGATACGGTGGAAGCTCTAAAGTATAATGGGAAGGAACCCCTCGTAATAAGGTCTTCGACAATGCCCAAGAAACAAAAATGGTCATTACAATACCAAATAATACAATTCCTACAACTACAGATGCAGAAACAAATGTACTCATCCCACTTGAAAACCCTGCTGCCATAAACAAGCCAGCAAGAAGGATTAATAGTGGCCAGCGTCCATTACATGGGACAAAGTTATTTGTTAAAATTGCAATCATGCGCTCACGTGGAGATTCGATAATACGTGATGACATGACCGCCGCCGCATTACAGCCGAAACCCATCGCCATCGTTAAGGATTGCTTTCCATGAGCACCTGATTTTTTAAATACACGATCTAAATTAAACGCAACTCGTGGTAAATAACCAAAGTTTTCTAGTAAGGCAAACATTGGAAAGAAAATTGCCATAGGCGGGAGCATGACACTGACAACCCAAGATGTCCCTCGGTAAAATCCTTCTACCAAAACACCATACAACCAATGAGGTGCGTTCGCCCATTGGAAAACAGTCGTAATCCAATCCTCCACAATCGCAAATAATTTGGTTATTGCAATGCCTGGATAGTTTGCACCAACGATGGTTAAATAAATGACAACTCCTAGTAACATAAGCATAATTGGAAAACCATAAAGCCGTGATGTCAAAATATTATCCAGATTTTCATCAAGCCAAGTTGTTTTTTTACTTGAACGTTGTACCGAATTCTTCGTAATGCTTTGAGTAGATTGATAGATGCTTGAAACAATATGATCTCTTAAATCATTTTCTTGAGCACTATATTTTTTAAATAAAGTATCAAGCTGTTGCATATGTTGGTTTGCTTCATGCGCCATGACAGCATCCTCCTTGTGCAGGTTGATGCTTTTCCGCTCCGAAATCAGGATTTTGAATATATGATTTTAGCGAATCTAGCAATTTTATATCTCCGTCTAATATACGTAAGGCTACCCATCTTGCAGGTAAAGCATTACCAATAATTTGCTTGATTTGTGGTTCGAGCTGTTTAATCTTTTTTTCTACTGTTTGATTGTATTTTATCTTAAATGCCTGTGTTTCGATTTTACCTTCTGTCATTTGGTCAATCGTTTTTAGGAGTTGGATAATTCCAATCTTTTCTCTTGCCGAAATTAATATAACAGGAATCCCTAACTGTTTTGATAAAGCATCTTTGTCAATATGAATCCCTTTTTTTCTAGCCTCATCAATTAAATTAACGCATAAAATCGCTTGATCTGTCATTTCTAATACTTGTAAAGCGATATTTAAATTACGCTCTAGAGAAGTTGCATCGACTACAACTAAAGTAATATCAGGCTTTTCAAAAATAATGTAATCCCTGGCAACTTCTTCATCTGCAGAATTGGAGTAAAGAGAGTACGTACCAGGTAAATCAATAACGGTGTATACATGTTTTTCAGTTTTTAGTTCACCTTCAGCACGTAATACCGTTTTTCCTGGCCAATTTCCTGTGTGCTGTTTTAAACCAGTAAGTAAATTAAATAGGGTGCTTTTTCCTGTATTTGGATTTCCTGCTAAAGCAATGGTATGTGTCATTTATACCACCTCTTTATAAACTTTTTTTCCATAAATCAAGGAGCTTTCTTCTTTTCGTAATGCAATTGTTGTATTAAACACTTTAAAAGCTAGTGGGTCCCCTAATGGGCTTTTTTGGACAACTTCAATCACTGCTCCTGGTACAAACCCTAAATCAAGTAATCTACGGCGCATTACATCTTGCAGTTCAACAGATGTAATCTCTATTCGATCACCTACTTGAAAATGGTAAATGGGTTTACTTGCTGTCATTCTTTGCATCTCCTTTGGGTTAAGCTCAAATAGTTAAAGTTGGGAAACTTTAGAATACTACATATTTAAGTTATGTAAAGTTTGGATAAATGTTTACTTGTTTCCTTCCTAAATATATTATGATTATAACTCAAAAAGTTTCCTTCGCGCAACTAATTAAAATAAATTATTACTAAAAAGCTGGATATGTCTGCTTTTTATTTGTAATTTACCAAATGATGGTATAATAAACCTAAATTATTTTTGGAAAGGAGGAAGCAAGTAATGCGTTGTCCAACATGTGGAAGAAAAAAAGAAAAAAGGACGAGTTATTGTCTCAATTGTGGCAGGACACTTAAGCGAGGAATTGCTATTAAGTTAGCTGTAATTATTCCATTTCTGGTTGTAATTATTGGGGGAACTTATTTATTGATAGAAAATAATGCTGGAAGTAGCCATGGCAAGCAAATAAAGGAATCCGCCAATGCTGCGTTTCGTTCTAAACCGGTGTTAACCAAGAAACAACTTGGATCAATAGATAGTGAGAAAACGATCGAAGAAATAATACAAGCTGTTGAAAAAAACATATATGCTGTCTCCGCTTCTACAAAAGAAGGATCCGCTTTCCTATACGATGCTCGTGGTATATTGCTAACCAATGCACATCTGGTAGAAGGGCAATTGGAAGTGCAAATTTTAGCAGATGACAAAGAATTTACTGGCTCTGTTATTGGATATTCCAAAAAAGCTAATATAGCTGCAATTCATGTTCCAGAGCTTGCTGGAAAAAATACCTATCCTATGGAGATGAGCAAATCTTTAGCTAAAGGTGATGAGGTGATTGCAATTGGCAGTAAGCAAGTATTAGAAAACAACACGACTACAGCAACTATTGAGGAGTCCGACTGGCATTTTTCTTATGGTAATTATACATACGAACATACATATCAATTGTCAGAGCCGCTTTTATTGCAATTTAGCGGGGGACCTTTAATTTCTGCAAAGACGGGAAATATTGTTGCTGTTAACTCCATTGACCATGTGCAGGATATTGCTGTACAATTTAGTATTCCAATAAACAAGATAGCAAATATGGTAAATGATTGGATAGAAAAACCAATGGATGAAGCGACCATTACCGCGCAGTTTTATGGACCTAGCGGTGATTACTTCTTTGGTGAACTTTGGGGCAAAACAAGTGATCAAGAATCATCAGCGGCAGATACGGTAGAATCGGATACAGTTGAGTCAGAAAATCTCGCACCTAGCGGGGATCAAACATGGAATCCACCTATCTATACGCCACCAGTTAACCAAAATGGCGGGAGCGGTGGATCTAATGGTTCGCAAAATGGATCAAATACAAATTATGGATTTGGGGAGGGCAGTGCCTCTGGTTCCGGCAATACTCCAAATAGTGGAGCGGGTAATGATTCAGAAGAACAAGGAGATGACGATAATACGTCGCCTGCACTTCCAACAACTCCCGATCCACCAGAAAAGCCAGAGAAACCAAAAGAGGACAAAGAATCACAAGAAGACGAGGGGCCAGTATAGAATGGTGCATTCAATTAAGAAATATTAACTCCAGATTAGCCCCACGCAATGCAGGAAAGAACAGAAACTTTAGGTACGTTAGGAGAGGGAGCATAACTAAACTATTCATTCAAAAGGTGAATGCTGGAAATAGGCTAGACGAAAGCGAAAGGAAAAGAATCGGTGAGCCCCTCCATTGCGTTAGCGTGATGGAACTCGCCAGCCGCTCGCGGAAAGTAAAGTATTCCTGAAGGGGAGGTGTTCGTACCATCCACCAATTCTAGATAGTTCAGATTTTACTTTGATAAAATGCTTTTGTTCCAGCCATTTGCTTTATTTAGCCTGTTTTTTGTCTCTAACGTAAAAAGCTATAAAATCAACTAGCCAAAGAAATGGTAAAGTAGTTCAAAGTTGTTTCTGCATAAAAAGGTATATTATAGAGCTACGATTTTACAATCAACTTTTTACAAGGAAGACCAATTTTAATCAATACGCTTACTTCGTCTTTCCTGCTCAATCCGTTCTATTTCATATAAAACCCACGAGAATGAAGATAGAATGGGTGATTACTAGGCAGGGAACGAACTTTTGTTTTGGTTAAATCCATCCAACTATATGTTTCCGCTTTTGTTTTCGCTAGCAATCTTTCATATGCGAGAACAATGGTTTCCTAAAATTAGGGTCGGGTCATAAAATCGTTCCAAGGGATTATAACTAATCTTTTATTGATGTCAATGAAGGTGTCAATATAAATTGGATTTACATTTATGTTGTTTTTGGAGGAAAATCCCCTATAGAAATGTTTTAAGGAAATAGTAAAAATAAAAGGATGAGTATGTATTAACATTTATTGGAAGTTTAACACTGCAAATGAAGCTGCCATGTGACGATAGAAGTATGAAAATTTGCAAAATCCATTCTAAACTTGGAGGCTATTTCAGCATGAAAAAATTAAAAACTGTCTACACAAAATCACTTTACAAGTTTCCTTATCTATTACAGGTCGTTTTAAATGTATCACTAATCATCCTCGCTATTATTCTGGCGGTATTACTCGTCAAAGAACTAATTTTATTTGGAGCGATATTGTTAGAAGGAAATACAAATGATTACCAATTGTTTTTGGCAAATATACTATTATTTTTCTTGTATTTTGAATTTGTTGCTATGATTGTAAAATACTTTAAAGAAAATTATCATTTCCCATTGCGCTATTTTTTGTATATTGGTATAACGGCAATGATTCGTTTGATCATTGTTGAACACGATAATGCAATGGATACGTTGTTTTATTCGCTAGTTATTTTAATTCTAATTATCGGCTATTTTATTATGAATTTAACACCTCGGGAACGACCTGAAAGCAAATGGTTCTTCCATAAAAAATCATGATCCTTATGGATAAATCAGCATGTCTTGGACAAATATGCTGACGAACAAAGGCCGGGGCGCCCGTTTAGCAACGTAGCGAATGGAACGAATCAACTAAAGATTTAGGAATCATGCCATTAAAACAGGGGTTACCGACGTCTGAGCAGCAAGCCCGTTTTTAGTCGGCCTTCCTCTTAGTGACGACCCGATGGTGACTTATCGTAGGGCGCATTTCTAAAGTCGCATCGTTGCTGGGCGATGGAAGCCGGACGTGGCTATTCGGTTATTTCGTTATCCCCAAGTACCCCATTTTATACTATCTATCTTATAAAAAAGGATTGGCAAACATAGCTGCCAATCCTGAATCAGCTGTTGTTCTTATCGTGGTTTTTTAAAGCCAATTTTGTTGCATAATATACAACAATACCTATAACAAGTAGATTAATGATCCATCCTAGGAATCCAAATCCTGCGAAATGAAGGCCGTAGCCATTCATCATGACTATTCACCTCTTAACTATTCATTATTTCGGTCAAAATCATTTCCTCTGTGGGGACCTTTTTCAAAGTTTCCGTTGGCGTGGCAAAAATCATACATTGCTTCATAGTCCTCATCAGAGAAGTTTGGATGCATTTCTTCCATAAATGGTCTCATATCATTATAAAATCCTCTATTATCATCATTGCTATCGGCAAATGTGTATGTTGCCGCGCCACCTAATATAACTGCCCCTGTTATCGCACCAATAACTAATTTTTTCATTATGTCCAGCTCCTTTCTTTGATTATCTCTATCATATCGAATGTATTTGTGATTTTTATGGAGAACTTATGAAGAAGTTGTGAAGATATGTGTTTCAAAGGTAAGCGCATGATATGATTAGAAATAGCAAACGATAAAGGTAACGGACTTTATTCATCGTGATATAGATTGAAATAGGATCGGTTGTTTGTGGTAAGCCGCTTTCCTCAAATCCTAATGTACGAAAACAATTGAAAATACGTATACACAATTTAATAGGGGAACTTTCACTTAGTGCTTGCATCTCCAATCAGTAGGATTCAAGAAGTAAGAGGGGGAAACGTAATGACAAAGCTATTAATAGTAGATGATGAAGAAATAATTCGTGAAGTATTACAAGCCTATTTTGAAAAAGAGGGGTGGGACATCCTGTTTGCAGAAAATGGTCTGGAGGCATTAAAACAAATTAAAGAAGGAAAGCCGAATATCATTATTCTTGATCTGATGTTACCGGATATTTCTGGAGAAGAAGTCTGCAGGTTAACAAGAAAAGACAGTGATGTGCCTATTATTATGCTTACTGCGAAGTCAGCAGAAGATGATATTATAAATGGAATTGTAATCGGAGCAGATGATTATGTTACAAAACCGTTTAGCCCGAGAGAAGTAGTCGTACGTGCCAAAGGTTTGCTTCGTCGAGTCTCTGCAACGAAAAGAAAGGATCAGCTCAGTTTTAATAACCAGCAATTAATGATTGATCATATAAAGAAAGAAGTCATATTTGATGGTGAGATTGTTGCACTGACGCCGAATGAATATAAGTTATTAATAACGATGGCGAGCTACCCTGGAAGAGTATACAGCAGAGGGGATTTGCTCGTAAAAATTCAAGAAGATGAGGCTCTCTTTTTTGAGGGGTATGAGCGAAGTATTGACACACATATTAAAAACTTGCGAAAAAAAGTGGAGTATGATTCAAGAAATCCGAATTATATTTTAACGGTCTTTGGGATGGGGTACAAGTTTGGAGGCAAGCCGGATGAAATGGACACTACGTACTAAAATTTTTATTTATTTATTAATTGTTTCCTTATGTGGTGTCTTTTTGACTAGTTTTTCCATATTTTTTGGAGTAGAGAATCAGTTCTCTAATTACTTGGAAGTAAGTAGGAAGGAAAAAACATCATTCATTGAGGAAGAAATCATACAAACGTATAAACAAACAGGTCGTTTAATAAGTGAACAGGCAAATAGCATGCTGCATGACCAAGCCATGACGGAAAATCTGTATTATACGTTATATGATCGATCAGGCAACGTAGTAGCTGATACTACTAGGATGCAACGAATGATGCATGGTATGGGTATGCACCAGCGAACGGAAACAGCAGACTACGAATCCAGTTCTCATACGATAAATGTAGATGGAGAAAAAATAGGCACAATGGAAGTGGTTTATCCTGTAGAACTTGTTGGTGAGGATTTTACTTTTTTGAAGTCGATTCAGCAAAATATTTTGATTGCAGTTATCGTCATTTTATTGTTATCCATTTTATTTAGTTTCTTATTCTCGAGAAGATTAAGTGCTGGTTTTATGCGTTTATCAACAGCGGTACAGGAATTAAAAAAGCATAAGCGGGTAAATGTACCTGTAGAGGATTTAAGTATGGAAATGAAGCAGCTCGGCGAGTCGTTCAATGAACTGGCCAATTCTTTGACAAAAGAAGAAAAGTTAAGGAAGCAATTTACAGCTGATTTTGCTCATGAGCTCAGAACGCCATTAGCAACGTTACGAAGTCAATTGGAAGCATATCAAGATGGGATATGGGAGCCTACTCCTGAACGATTGCAAAAAAGTCATCGTGAATTAATGCGCCTAGTCCGACTTGTAAATGAATTGGAAACATTAATTGCTGTAGAAAATCCGCAAAAAAAATTAAATTTTTCTACTTTGGAAGCAGGCAAAATCGTTAGCTTGCTAGAAGATCAATTTCGCCCATCTTTTCAAAAAAAAGGAGTTACGTTACAGGTTAATCTACCGTTAAAAAAGACGCATTTTACGGCAGATCAGGATCGTGTTATACAAATTTTGACAAATCTTATCAACAATGCATTGCAGTATACTTCAAAAGGTAAAACAGTAGCGATTTTTACGAAAGACAAAGAGGAATCCATCTGTTTCATTGTAAAAGATGAGGGAATAGGTATTAAGAATGAGGATATTCCATTTTTATTTGAACGATTTTATCGAGGAGATAAATCCCGAGCAACAAAGACAGGTGGAATAGGCATTGGATTGTCCATTGTTAAGGCATTGGTTGATGCACATCATGCAACAATTGATTTTAATAGTGAGGTTGGAGAAGGAACAACTGTTAAAGTTTGCTTTCCCAAAAAAAGAGGCTTTTAAAGAGGTTGTTTGACACACCGCCGATGGCTCGTTTCTCTGTTGCTAGGAAAAGAGTACCCCGTTTTCTACGTGAGAATGTGTTTCCTTGAGGGTTCACTAGTGCTAATGTATTTAAATGCATAGGGGATCTTCTACTAAAACCGCCCACGTCCTGTAACGGGCGTAGAATTCAGTAACACGGACAAGCCTGCTACTCGAAACTTCGCCGCCTCGAACTTCGTGTTCTTTTTTTCACCTTTTTGAACACGCACTTAAAGGTCATTTTCTATAACTTCGTGAGCTTGAAAATGATTCAAAAGAATGGTGGAAAATAAACAGAATGCGTCTTGTTTTTATCAAGGAATGTTAAAAGAAAGTGAAACGATTTGCGTTCGCTTCCGTAATGTATGTATAAACTTATCAATGGTATAGGGAGGTATTTGAAAATGGATCGAACAATCGAAAAGATATTAGGCATCGTAGGATTCATCATGGATGGAGCTTTAGCCATTTTAGGAATCGTAGTAATTTTAATTCTAAACAGCAGCGTTGGTTTGTTTGAAGGTACAATTGATCCTGCTGAATTTGGTTTTTTCGATGATTTTGTATCAATTTTTTCTGTTTTTATTTGGATACCAATTATTGGCTGTATTATCAGTTTTACTTTGGGGTTAATCGGGGTATTAAATATTAAACGAAATCCTAAAACTGCTGGTGGATTTTTTATTGCCGCTGCAGTTCTAAGTGGTTGGCTCTTGTTATCAGGTATTTTATTTCAATCGCTATTATATCTCGCAGCAGCAATTATGTGTTTTGTAAGAAAGCCAGAAGAAAAGTCAATATAAATCAAATACATCACTTCGTTTGGAAGCATTGGCAACCATTTAACCTTATATAGGAAAAGGGATGAAAGGAAGATAGTGGGTAGTATCATCGACGGATGATGCTACCCACTAATCATCGTATGTTTTCGCGTTTCTAGAATGCTGCAAAAGCGGTTAGAGAACTTGGCTTGTCGCCAAGTTTCTAGGCTCATGCGCCGGACGTGACTAGTCGGTTATTTCGTTATCCACAAGCACCTCATTTTATCGTTTCCTATACAACTTTCCTTCCCTTGTTTCGGGTAAGCTTACTAGGCATAAGCATTTCCTAGAAAGTGACACCAATAAGAAAAACAGAGCCAGTTGTTTTCTGATTCGGGTATATGTCATGAGAAACATCTTATTATGGTTTTTAAAATACTCTCCATTCAGCAATACTCTAAAAAACATTGCAGTTGAATTAGATATAAAGAACTATTTCGTAGGGTAAGCATATATAACATAACGATCCGGAGCATCGCCAATATAGGAAAACGGATAACAAGTTGATACGGTTAACACTTCGTCTTTACGATCTGGATCAATGACAGTTGTATCATCTGCAGCAACAATTTTATGATCTTGCATGGTATAGATGAATGTTCCGTGTTTCATTTTAACATGTAACTCATCGCCGTCTTGTAATTTATCGAATTCTCTAAAAACAGTATCGCGATGACCAGATAATAAGATTTGTTTGTTTTCTCCAGGGAAACCTGTACCAGTATAATGTCCTACGCCTTGAGCAAGCTCTTCTTCATCCGCACCTTCAATAATAGGTATCTCTCTGTCTAGTTTTGGAATGGATAAGACCCCGATTGTATCCCCTTTTTTGATTTCATCATAATTAAATTTTTCGACATCTTCTACTTCCGACATTACTTTATTAGAAACAAACGATTCCGCTTCATCCATCCGTTCATTCTCCAATGCTTTTGAGTTATATAATTGAAATCCGCCATAACCAAGAATAGCTATCCCACACACTATTAAAATGATTGATAATGCTCTTAGCACATTCGCCCACCTCAACCCATGAATAATATTCGCTATTAATCCTTTGTTAACTGTAAAGGCTCTATCTCATGAAATTTAAACGTACACTACATTAAGCATATAGTATCTTTAACATGTTCGTAAAGTATAATTTGTATAATATGGCATTCATTGGTTATGAGCGGAGATTAGAAGTACCAAATAACGTTTTCGCTTTTCTTTATCCCGCATATAGCGCTGTAAGTCCCCACTTTAAGAGTTGGATCATCTGAACCGCAAACAAGTTTGAGTGGGAGATAGCTGCACCTAAATGCCCTATTTCGTTAGCGAGCTTTTAGGTCATACCATTACGGTACAAACAATCAGCAATGCATGAAAGCCCCACTGTTTCTCTTTATAAGTGTATTGATTAAAGCTTTATTCTTACATTCAATAGTTATACCTAATTTATTGGTACACTCTTTTTTTGAGTAGATCAGAGTAGCTCATCTGAAACGATGTGCAAACAGTGACGTATTGAACAGCAATATAGAGAAAGATTCATTCTTCAGATTCGTCGTCATAAACACAATGATTAAACAAAGCTACTATTTGTTTTTACTGCAAATAAATTGCTGTTTTGTAACCTTTGTACAGCTTTTTCCAGCACTTCTTCTGGCTGGACTAAACCGATCCGAACGTAACCTTCTCCTGCAGGACCAAAGGCATTCCCAGGAACTACGACAATTCCTGCTTCATCCATTAATTGATAGGTGAATTCAGTAGAGGTATATGATTCCGGCACTTTTGCCCAAATAAACATGGAGGCTTTTGGGGGAGCAACTTCCCACCCAGCTTTATGAAGGCCTGAAACTAACAGATCTCTACGTGCTTTATAGATGGATCTTAATGTCTGTGTGAATTCAGTAGCATTTTCTAATGCACGAATTGCTGTTTTTTGAATGGGCAAAAAAACTCCAAAATCCAGATTAGATTTTAACTGCTTTAGTCCATCAACGATAGCTTCATTTCCTACAATATACCCTATTCTGCATCCTGCTAAATTAAAGCTCTTAGAGAAGGAATTAAACTCTACCCCAACTTCTTTCGCTCCTTCGATAGAAAGGAAGCTAATTGGCTTCTCGTCATAATAAAGCTCGGAATATGCAAAATCATGAAGAACCGCAATGTTATATTTTTTAGCAACTGTAACTACTTTTTCGAAAAATTCTTTCGTGGCTACAGCAGGTACAGGGTTTCCCGGGAAATTAAGGATCATCATTTTAGATTTCTGCAGTATTTCTCTTGGAATAGCATCGAGATCTGGAAGAAAATGATTTTCTTCTTTTAGAGGCATGAAATAAGGCTCTGCTTCAGCTAATGCAATTCCTGTATGATATGCTGTATAGCCTGGGTCAGGTAAAAGTATGGTATCCCCGGGATTAGTTAACACCATGGGCAAATGGACAAGACCGTCTTGAGATCCCATTACCATAAGTGCTTCTTGCTTTGCTTCAACAGGTACGTTGTATTGGCTGCCATAAAATGTGGCGATCGCTTGGTGTAACTCATCTGTACCGGTCAATGTATAACCATATTGTTTAGGATCTTGCACCTGTTTTGTCAATTCGTCTATTACAAATTGAGCTGGGGGAAGATCAGGGCTTCCCACACTAAGATCAATCATATCCACACCTTCACTCATTTTCTCCCTTTTATAACTAGAAAGTTCATTAAAAATAGATGTTTGAAAATGTTTCATTTTGTCAGCTAGGTTTATATTCATCTGTTACCACCTCATCGTTGTGAATCCTAATACTGAAATCAGTATGATTATACCACTATCGACAATAGAATGGGCGTGGAACTAAAAAATTTCAAAAAGAATTTTGAATTTATATATCCGTAGCTACTGATACGTGTAGGTAAAATTGTGCCATGCATTCATTTTTTAGCGACTTGAGTTAAACTCACTTTTTTGTTCTTGAGCAGAGTTAGCATTTGCCGCCTCATTTGCTAAAGACTAAAAATAAGTAAAAGGGGCGATTTCTTCGTAGATTGTTTACACAATAACTATTTCACTTTTATTCCATATATAAGTTGCTGTAAACCTCCCACTTCAGGAGTAGGATAATCTGTACTGCAACAAGTCTAAGTGGCAGATAACAGCATCACGAACTGCTCTATTTTGTAAGCGGTCTTTAGGTCAACGATTATGATACTAACAAGCTGTGGGGGATGAATGAACCCCCTCCGCTGATTAAAGATGCACTTTATTAAAAACATTTAAAAATTTAGAAAATTAACTTGACAGTTAAAATAAGAATAATTAGAATAATGAATAAGGCGAAGAAGGAAGTGAGTCGTTATGTCTTTAAAAGAAAGGAAAATAGCGGAAAAAAAAGAAGAAATAATTCGTATGGCTATTCATGTTCTATCTGAAAAAGGGTACCACGGAACTACAATGGAGGAAATTGCTACAAATCTATTAATGACAAAGGGTACGGTATATTACTATTTTAAGGATAAGCAGGAGTTGCTTTACCAGAGTCAAATCATGTTATTAAACCGAAGCCTACAGCAAATACAGGAGATTAAACAACAGCAGATTCCTGTGGAGGAAAAATTGAAAAAGTCGATTATTGCTCATATTGAATACATATTGGAAGAGCGATCAGGGTTCGAACTGATGCTAAAACCTGAACAAAAATTTTCTTCAGAACAATTAGCAGTTATTTTTAAGCTAAGAGATACGTATGGGGAATTTTTTGATCAAATGATTACAGAAGGTATAGAGGCAAATGTCTTTCATGCAGCAGATGTGAAGGTTGTGCGAAATATTATTTTAGGTGCCATGAACTGGGTAACGCAATGGTATGCAGAAGATGGTCAAAAAAGCAGGAATGAACTAGCAGAGGATATCGCTGTATATTTGCAGCGAATTTTAATAAAAACAGGAGGAGAATAAATGGAAATAGCAAATGGGGCAGCGGTTGTTACTGGTGGAGCATCTGGTCTTGGTGAAGCTACAGTAAGACAGATTGTGGCAGAAGGAGGGAAGGTAGCTATTTTTGATGTGGCAAGAAAAAATGGCACTGCATTAGCTGAAGAGCTTGGCAGCCAAGTAGCATTTTATCACGTTGATGTAACCAATGAAGCGAGTGTACAGACTGCTTTAGAAAGCACAATGGATCAATTTGAACAAGTTAATATACTGGTTAATTGTGCAGGAATTGGGGTTGCGGAAAAGACAGTTGGTAAAAGAGGTGTGCATGATTTAACAACGTTTAAAAACGTGGTTAATGTAAATCTCATTGGGACATTTAATGTCCTTCGCCTTACTGCGCATAAAATGGCTGAAAATATACCGAATGAAAATAACGAACGAGGCGTGATTCTTAACACAGCTTCAGTAGCTGCATTTGAGGGGCAAATCGGTCAAGCGGCATACAGTGCTTCTAAAGGAGGAATAGTTGGAATGACACTTCCTATCGCTAGAGACCTATCGTCATTGGGAATTCGTGTTATGACGATTGCCCCCGGATTGTTCGCAACTCCACTATTTGCTTCATTACCGGAAGAGGCGAGGGAAGCATTAGGCGAAATGACACCGTTTCCATCAAGGCTAGGTTACCCGAAAGAGTATGCTCAGCTGGCTCAAAGTATTATTGAGAACCCAATGCTAAATGGAGAAACCATAAGGTTAGATGGTGCGATTCGAATGCAACCGAAATGATAATTACTTTTTAAAGCTGCAAATAGGAGGAGGTTATTGGATGAAAAGAACTTTTTTACAGGAAGAACATGCTATATTTCGACAGTCGTTAAGAAAATTTTTAGAAAAAGAAGCAGCACCTTATTTTGCAGACTGGGAAGAAAATCAGCAAATTCCACGCTCATTTTGGCAAAAGGCGGGAGAACAAGGCTATCTCTGCTCATGGGCTAAAGAAGACTACGGTGGTCTCGAAACGGACTTTGGCTATGCGGTTGTGTTAAATGAAGAATTTGAACGAATCGGTACTGCGATGGTTGGACTAGGGCTACATAATGATATTGTAATGCCCTATATCGAAACGTATGGAACAGAGTCACAAAAAAGGAGGTGGCTGCCAGGAGCAGTTAAAGGTGAGATTATTTCTGCCATTGCCATGACTGAGCCTGAAGCTGGGTCAGACTTAGCTGGAATCAAAACTACTGCAATAAGGGACGGAGACTCTTATATTGTAAATGGAGAGAAAACCTTTATAACGAATGGCTATACGGCAGATGTAGTAATTGTCGTTTGTAAAACTGACCCATATGCGAAACCTGCTCATAAGGGGATTAGTTTAATTGTCGCAGAAACTGGAACCCCTGGTTTTCGAAAAGGGAAAAAACTAAAGAAGATTGGTCAGCATGCTAATGACACATGTGAATTAATTTTTGAGGATGCACGCCTACCGGCTGAAAATTTACTTGGGGAGGAAGGAAAGGGATTTTATTATTTAATGGAAAAGCTGCAACAAGAACGACTAATCGTTAGTATGCAGAGTATTACTGCTGCAAAGGAAATGATCGATTTAACAAGCGATTATGTGAAGCAGCGAAAAGCGTTTGGAAGAAGGATTAGTGAATTCCAAAATACACAATTCCAAATCGCAGAGCTGTATACGGAATGGCAAATTGGTAATGTGTTTGTTGACCGTTTAATTGAAAAACATATGGCAGGGGAACAGATTGTAACGGAAGTGTCGATGGCAAAGTGGTGGACGACCGATTTAGTAAAAAAAGTAGCTGCAATATGTATGCAGCTACACGGAGGATATGGTTATATGGAAGAATTTGAAATTGCGCGACGTTATCGGGATGTTGCAGTATCCTCCATTTATGCGGGTTCAAATGAAATTATGAAAATGATTATTGCGAAAAATATTGGTTTAGTGGAAAGGAGCTTTTAGGAAATAGCCAGAAAAGTTTATTTCACATTTTGAAAAGGCCCCCATTTTTGGTGTATTTATTCTCCGTAAGTGAGTTGTGTAGGTTTATTTTAAAGGGGGTTGGCAAATGTTTAGGTGGGCGAGACAACCATCTACATTTTTGATTCACGGAGGAAGATGCTCGTTGATAAGTTTTAGTTGATTTACTAATCGAATAAGCATATATGATACTGACATATATTTATCATGAAAGGGTGATCCATATTGCGTGAAGCGGTAATTATAGAAGCGGTAAGAACACCGGTAGGAAGAAAAAATGGAATGTTGTCAGCTATGCGTGCAGAAGATTTAGCTGCATTACCTTTGCAAGAATTAATTAAACGAACAGGTATCTCTCCTGCACTTGTAGAAGATGTGATCTATGGATGTGTTTCCCAAGTGGGGGAACAAGCCTTTGATATTGCTAGGCAAGCTGCATTAATTGCTGATTTTCCTGTAGAGGTTCCTGGGACAACGATCGATCGTCAATGTGGATCGAGTCAGCAGGCGGTACATTTCGCCTCGCAAGCAATTATTAGCGGAGATATGGATGTGGTGATAGCTGGTGGCGTTGAGCATATGACTCGTGTACCGATGGGCTCAAATATGAAAGGGGTTACGGTTAATGAAAATTTAGCAGCTAAATATGAGATGATTAATCAAGGTATATCAGCAGAGCGAATTGCAGATAAGTGGGGATTCAGTCGTCAGCAGTTGGATGAGTTTTCGCTTGCAAGTCATGAAAAAGCAATTGCAGCGATGCAATCAGGCTATTTTACAGTGGAAACCATGGCATTAGAAGTGAGTCATTCAGATGGTTCGCAGATGCTGTTCAGTCAGGATGAAGGTCCTAGAGAACAAACGAGTTTGGATAAATTGAAAGAGTTAAAGGCTGCGTTTCAAGAAGGAGGGAAAATTACTGCAGGAAATTCCAGTCAAATAAGTGACGGCGCAGCAGCGATTTTATTAATGTCACGTGCCAAGGCAGATGAATTGGGTTTGAAGCCGAGGTTCCGAGTAATAGCCCGTACAGTGGTTGGCTCTGACCCGACACTGATGTTGACAGGTCCAATACCAGCTACTGAGAAAGTATTACGTACCGCTCGATTATCCATTTCCGATATCGATGTTTTTGAAGTGAATGAAGCGTTTGCTTCTGTCCCCTTAGCTTGGCTGCAAGAAACAGGAGCAGACCCTGACCGACTAAATCCAAATGGTGGAGCAATTGCTCTTGGGCATCCGCTTGGAGCTAGTGGCGCGCGTTTAATGACTACGATGCTGTACGAACTAGAGCGAACGGGCGGACGTTATGGATTGCAAACGATGTGTGAAGGACATGGAATGGCAAATGCCACAATTATTGAACGGTTGCCGTAAAAAAACTGTGAAACCATGCTTTTAGCATATATATTTTTTTAATTGACTAAATTTTAAAAACGGAGGTGGTAGTTTGCCCCTTACATCAATCCGGGTGCTTGATTTGACCCGTTTGTTACCGGGTCCTTATTGTTCTATGCTGCTTGCGGATTTTGGAGCAGACGTCATTAAAATTGAAGATAAGGAAATGGGAGATTATGCGCGAAGGTATACGCCTTTACTAGATGAAGATAGTGCTATATTTCATGCGTTAAATCGGAATAAAAAGAGCGTTTGTTTGAACTTGAAATTAGAAAAGGACAAGGCAAGCTTTTTACAAATGGTGGAGAGTGCTGATGTTGTACTGGAATCCTTTCGACCTGGCGTTATGAAAAAACTCGGCGTGGACTATGAAATTTTAAAAACTATCAATCCCCGCATTATTTATTGTTCGATTACAGGGTATGGTCAAACTGGACCATATGCGCAAGAGGCAGGACATGATATTAATTACCTTAGCTATGCTGGATTATTGCATCTTATGGGCGAACAGGGTGGGAAACCAATTATACCAGCCACTCAAATTGCGGATATAGGCGGTGGAGCGTATCCCGCAGCTTTAGGCATCTTGCTTTCCTTATGGGAAAGAGAGTCTTCTGGGAAAGGACAATTAATCGATATTTCCATGATGGACGGTGTTATTGCTTGGCTGCAAGCAACCTTACCGAATTATTTAGCTACAAACCAATTACAAGAGCGAGGTGCCCACCAATTGAACGGGGCGTTTGCTTGCTATAACGTATATGAAACTCAAGATAGTCGTTGGTTAGCGGTTGGTGCGTTGGAGCATAAATTTTGGCAAGCATTTTGTGAGACAATTGGTAGAAAAGAGCTTATTTCACAACAACATGCCACCTTACAAGAACAACATCGGATGAAATATGTCATTCAGACTGTTATTCAGCAAAAAACATTAACGGAATGGTTGGAATTATTTGAATGCGTAGAAGCTTGTGTCACTCCAGTTCGAAACTTCTCAGAAGTAGTGGATGACCCGCAAGTAAAAGCTCGGAATATGATTCTCTCTCTTCCCCATCCAACTTTAGGTATAGTAAACCAAATTGGCATACCAATTAAGCTTTCTAAAACTCCTGGAAGGATTCACTCTTTGGCTCCCAAGCATGGTGAACATACAGAAGCATTTGTTTCGAAATTGACTTCTAATTCGACAGTAGATGATGAACTATCGAAGGGAGACTAATGGTTTACTGCAAGTCCAATGCTCCATTTGTTCCCCTAAGGAAAAGGATCTCAGCTTGTTTATTTGTCCCGTATATAAGGGGCTGTAAGACACCCACTTCAGGAGTTGGATAAGCTAAATTAGTTTTAGCAAAATTTAACTGGACTGTTTATAGATTTTTGATTGATCCATAAAATAACATTTTCTCATGTACAATTATTTAGTTCATTGCATATGAGGATTACTGCTTATAAATAAACTCGCCTAGCTCTAGTTTTAGATAAGGACTAGAGTTGATATCTAGCTCAGATAGCTCAACTAATTTATTACTTCAAACCTACTATGAAAAGCTTCATGTGTAAGTACAAAGCTTTTTAAGGTAGATCAAGGTGAAGATTGGTTAAATTGGGAGAAAAATGATCTTAACGGGAGTGATAGAGTTGAATTTAGGAATGACGTTAGCGAGAAATGCTCGGCAAATTCCGGAAAAAAAGGCGGTTATTTTTGGAGAGAAGTCCTACACGTATAAGCAGTTGAATCAAAAAGTAAACCAACTCGCCAATGGTTTAGTAGCTAGTCAAATAAAGAAAGGTGAAAAAATTGCTATTTTGATGAAAAATTCGGATCAATTCGTGATCGTTTTTTACGCAATTATGAAAGTAGGCGCTATTGCTGTTCCGATTAATTTTCGTTTAGCAACCGCAGAAGTTCGATATATTTTAGAGGACTCAGATGCGTCAGTGCTGTTTTTTGATGAACCATACACCTCATTGGTCAGCCAAGTAACAGAAAATAATAAAAATATTAAACTACAGGTTTGCGCTGGTAATAAGATAGAGAAGAACCAGTTAACAATGAATGCAATTAGCAATGACAATGTATCAGAACCCTTTGTTGAAGTTTTAGAATCAGACGTTGCAGAAATATTATACACATCTGGCACAACAGGTAACCCAAAAGGCGCATTATTTGACCATCATCGCATTCTTTATGTTGCATTTACCTCCGCAATTATGATGAAAATGGGCCCGGAAGACAACTTACTGCATGTGGCACCGTTATTTCACTCTGCACAGTTAAATTTATTTATGATAACAGGTACTCTATTAGGCTCTACGCAAGTCATTCAACAAGATTTTCACCCCGTCCATGTCTTACAAGCAATGGAGCAACATAAAATAACCCTTTTCTTTGCTGTTCCAACGATGTATAACTTTTTGCTTCAGGTTCCAAATTACGAAAAATATGATCTATCATCTGTTAAACGATGCGGATACGGCGCTGCTCCTATGTCAACAGCTTTATTACAACAAGTGATGAAATTATTTCGGCATGAGCAATTTTTCAATATGTGTGGTTTAACCGAAGCGGGGCCAGGCGGAGTCTTGTTACTGCCAGATGAACATAAAACAAAAATGGGTGCAGGTGGAAAGGCAATGCTTTGCACGGAAGTGAGAGTTGTAAATGAACGCGGGGAAGATGTTGCTCCTTTTGAAACAGGTGAATTTATTATTAAAAGTGAAATGGTAATGAAGGAATACTATAAAAATCCCGAAGAAACAAGACAAACGCTCCGCAATGGCTGGCTCTATACCGGTGATTTAGCTATCGTTGATGAGGATGGTTATATTACGTTAGTCGATCGGAAAAAAGATATGATCATATCTGGTGGTGAAAATATTTATTCTACGGAGGTAGAACAAGCTCTTTATCAGCATCCCGATATTTTAGAAGCAGCAGTGATTGGACTGCCAGATGAAATCTGGGGTGAAAAAGTAGTTGCAATTGTTGTGGGAAAAAAAGGGAGAAATCTAGATGTGGAAGCGCTAAAATTATTTTGTTGCGAGCGTCTTGCAAGCTATAAAGTACCAACAGAAATTATTGTTGAAAATACTATTCCTAGAAATGCATCTGGGAAAATTTTGAAATATCGGCTCAGAGAAGCATTGTCCTAATGATTAAAGGATTATTTCAAGAAGGAGTGAATCGGTATGATGAATAGCCCATTATTAATAACGTCTTTAATAGAACGGTCGGAAAGTTACTTCCCCAAAAAGGAAATCGTGTCGCGGTCAGCAAATCGTATTCATCGTTTAACATATCAAGAGATTGGTGAAAGAGTGCGAGCTTTAGCTCATGCATTAGAAAGATTAGGGATACAGAAAGGAGATCGTGTTGGAACCTTTGCTTGGAATCACCATCGGCATTTGGAAGCTTATTTTTCTATTCCGTCTATCGGTGCGATTCTGCACACGATTAATATTCGCTTATCAGCGGAGCATCTTGCATACATTATCAATCATGCCGAAGATAAAATAATTCTCGTCGATGAAGAACTGCTACCCGCCATTGAAAATATAGCGGATCAGCTTCGTACTGTACAAACAATTATTGTTATGTCAGATGAAATAGATGTCCCTTCGTCCAAGCTACAGACTCTGTTAAATTATGAACAGCTTATGGAAGGGGCTGATACCACGTTTCCGTTCGTTAAGGATATGGGCGAAGAAGACGCAGCTGGGTTATGCTATACATCAGGGACAACAGGTAAGCCTAAGGGAGTTATCTATTCTCATCGAGGACTTGTTCTGCATGCCATGGCTTTAAGTTTAGCTGACACTTCTGCTGTGTCTGAATCTGATGTTTCGATGCCAGTTGTGCCTATGTTTCATGCCAATGCTTGGGGGATGCCGCACGCTGCGACTTGGACTGGAGCGAAACAAGTGCTGCCTGGTCCATTTCCAACACCGGCTATTTTAGCGGCATTAATGGAAACAGAAAATGTGACCATCTCAGCAGGTGTACCGACTATTTGGCTGGGTTTATTAAAAGAATTAGAGCAAAAAAAATATCAGCTCGATAGTTTGCGAGGAATACTATGTGGCGGCGCTGCAGCGCCAAAGGGAATGATCCAGGCGTTCGAAAGTAAATATGGCATTCCGTTTTTTCACGCCTACGGAATGACTGAAACAACACCGTTAGCTTTGTTTTCCCGGTTAAAGAGTTACCAAAAACAACTTCCTGAAGCAGAGCGATTAGAGGTGAAATCAAAGCAAGGAATGGCAGTTCCTGGTGTTGAAATTAAAGCAGTAAATGAAAATGGAAACATTAAAAACGATGGGGAGGAAATGGGAGAGCTGTTAATACGAGGTCCTTGGATTGCAGATTCCTACTATAAAGATGAACGAAGTGAAGGATCATTTAGAGATGGATGGTTATACACAGGAGATGTTGTAACTATTGACGAGGAAGGTTTTGTAAAGATTGTGGATCGAACAAAAGATTTAATCAAAAGTGGCGGTGAGTGGATTTCATCTGTCGATTTGGAAAATGCATTAATGGCTCATGAAGCAGTATACGAGGCTGCCGTTGTGTCTGTTCCTCATGTTAAATGGCAAGAACGTCCTGTTGCCTGTGTGGTGCTTAAGGAAGAATATAAAGCGATAGTGAAGCAGGAAGATATATGTAAATTTTTGCAACCGCAATTTGCCAAATGGTGGTTACCGGATACTATTTTATTTATGGATGAGCTGCCAAAAACATCTGTGGGGAAATTTTTAAAAACAGCGTTGCGGGAGGAAGTTAAAAAACAGTTAGCAACAAAAGGGAATGAGGGAAAGTAAGCTACTAAACTATTGAAGTGGGAATAGTGTTGATGCTAGATCAGATGTTAAAGGAATGTTGAAGCACCTAGCTTTATAATGGTTGTAAATAAAATGTTACTAGCCCCGTATTATACTCGCTAAAGTGATACGGGGTTTTTATGTCTACTAGATCAAGCCAATGGTGCTTAAATTAGCCGTAGCTTAATTCTTTTTCATTCAAAGGAAGCTGCTTCTACAAGCACCTCCCTTTGAAAATGACATTGTGAAAAATCCCCTCGTTATGAATTAATTTCCTGATAAAAACAATCCAATTTGTGCCAGTAAAGCACTGCCTGCATATGTGCCTGTAAAGACAAAGATAGCTACAATCGCAACTTTCCATGACGTGTTTCGTAAATCAACGAGACGGTTAGCTACAGAAATACCTGCAAAGGTTAATATAGGTGTTGTAATCGATAGAAAGTCAACTGCTTGGATGGCTTGCACAAAAAAATCGCATATTAAACATAAAATAAGAGAAGTAATCGATACCCAGCCCAAGATAGGAAAATCGCGAATGATTTTCACCGGGGATTTTTGCATTAAATCTGAAATTACAATTCCGATCATGGAGAAGAGCCATAATACTCCAAGTCCAACAAATGTCATGGATGTAATAGGTGTAGAGCCAGGGTTTTTCATTAATTTTATTTCCATTGTAAACAAAATTAATGCCACACTTAACAGAAGGATCAAACCGTATTTTACATATTTGTTTAGTTGTATACTCATTTGTTGTCACCTCGAACCAGTTTCTTATACATAAATGCTTGAATCGGAGCAGCCAAAAACACCATTGTGAATGTACCAAGAAAACTGGTTAGTAGTTGGCTTGCAGAGGCATATGCTAGGATCGTGCTTTCCAGCTCCGGAATTCGAGCTACTAATGTTGCAGAAGCAGCACTCATCATACTACCTGAACCAACACCTGATGCCATGGCTAGTGCTTCTACTCGTATCCCTAAATCAAGTAAGATCGGTGCAAACACACTGAAAAAGATAGCTCCAAATAATGTCCCAATTATATAAATGGATAGAACGCCTCTTCCTTCTTTGGATTCAAGTGTATATTTTTCAGAAATGTACGCAAGCTCTCCTTCACGGCCGATTCCTAATGTAGCACCAATTGCTTCACGTCGTAAGCCTAATAAAAGTGCGATTGGCAATCCAAGGAATACAGTTCCTAAATTCCCCAGCTCTTGAATGATAAATACCCAGCCAATTTGCAGGATTTCTCTAATTTGTGGAGCGACATCGGCACCGTATCTAGCCATTAACGGCAGCATAATGAAAATGAGATATTTCCCAGCAAAATGAATATTATTATCGCTGTATACTTTTTTCCAAATCCCTTTACGGAATACTTTAAGACCTAAAAACATGGTTAATAAAATGGCAAAAACTAAAGGAAGTAATCCGATAGTAAATGAGCCTATTGGTATAGCTTGAAAGCCGATAAATTCTGAAATAGTAATAATGAATAATGCAAAAACGAGTAAGTAAAGCAAATTTTTGTTCATGCGCTGCCTCATTCCTATGATAGATTCATTTTATTTTGTACAATGGAATCAATTAATTCACGATAAGCTGTATAGCTACGTTTATATAACTTTGCTTTATCGATATTTCCGTTCATTTGTTGAAGTACTTGGACTAAAAACCTTGGAAACACCTCGTAGATAAATGTTGGATCAACATCAATAAAGTCATCTCCATGAATAGTTCCAGTAAAGCCGCTATAGCCAATTTGAATGCATGGCATCATAAAGGAAAGATCTCCTATATCACCTGCAGCGCTAATGAAATTGTCATTCAACAGCTCGTCAATTTCATTGTTCTCATGAAACGCAGCTTCGACAAATGTGGATAAATACCTATCTTGTATAAATGGTAAATAACCCATCTGTGTATCTATCGTTACATTTCCCTGTAAAGCTAAGGCACTTCCCTTCGCCGCATCATCTAATTTGCTAGCTGTTTCTTTTAAATAAGCAACAGACTTGGTTCGTAAATCTGTTCCTACAATGATATGGTTTGGAACGACATTTGTAGACATATCAGATTCCATAACGATTGGATTGATTCGCACATGTTCTGATTCTTTTAATTGTTGGCGGCTTAATCCAATCGCAGTATTAAAAAGCGTTGACATATTATAAGCATTTTTAGAAGAAAATGGATCAAAACCTGCATGTGTTGCTTTGCCTTCAAAGGCATACTTCTTATATAGAAAGCCAGCTAAATCACAGTTTATTTCTATCGTCCGTTTAGAAAATTCTCCACCAATTGCATGTACGCAAATACCAACATCAATATCGTCAAATACGCCTAAGCTCATAGCCTCGGGTTTTCCACCATAATGACTGATTTGACCTTTTTTTAATAATTCAGCACGATAATTTAAATCTAAGTATTCTTCCGCAGGCACAAATACGAACGTCAGTTTATAAGCTAATTCTTTGTAGGCTTCCGTTGTAAAAAGATATTGGTACAGCGCTAGTGCAATACCTATCTGGGTATAGTGACCGCAGTTATGCGCAGCCCCTGTAAGTTCATCAGCATACATATGCGTAGGTGCATAAACAGCATCTAGTTCAGCAATAAAAGCGACATGTAAATCTTGAGCTTGTTTATTTCCTAAGCTCGTGGTAAAACCGGTGATGCTAAAATCGTCAAATTTAATGTTCGGATTTATTTGTTTTAAATAAGCCATCACTTGACTTCTTGTACGCCTTTCTTTATATCCCAGTTCAGGGTGATAATAAATATCTTCAGCAATTTGTTTGATAGTTGCATATTGTCGTTTAAATTGCATTTGGAAACCTCCCGTAGCAATAATTAATAATAATTATGTCGAAAAAACACGAATCCATCTTATCACTATGTTTAATGTTCGTCAATATCGAATGATATTCAGTGTTTTTTTAATAATGTTCGACTTTAGGTGTTTAAGTGGCAATTTTTGAAGAAAGAATGAAATAATAACTAAAATATTCTTTTGTGTATCCGTATGTAACTGGTGTGGGTTCTACTCTTCTTCACCTTTGGGATGAGAATCAGAATGTAGGTGGGAGGTAAACAACCAGTACATATTCATTGCTGTTCAACAAACCATTCGGCGATAAAGTGAAGCTCCCGTCATGGGGGCATTTATTTCCCAGGGCTAGTACGTAATAGTAAGACTTCAAGGCGGTTTACGAAAGAGGGCATTTAGGTACGTTTATCTTCGCTTAGATTTGGTATAGTAAAATTGATCCAACTTCTGAAATGGGAGTCTTACAGTATCTTAAATACGGAATAATATATTCCCAGATGATTGAAGTTTTGCTCTTTTTCAAAGAATAAGAAAGTATAAAATTTGTTGCTTTGGATAAGGGAATCACTGAATAGCCACGTCCGGCTTCAGCGCCCAGCAACTAGGCGACTATAGAAATGCGCCCTACGATAAGGCCTCATCGGTTCGTCGCTAAGGGGAAGGCCGACTAAAAACGGGCTTGCCGCTCAGGCGTCGGCATACCCCAATTTTTAGTGACATGATTCCTAAATCTTTAGTTGATTCGTTCCATTCGCTACGTTGCTGAACGGGCGCTTGCGCCTTTGTTCACAATTTAACACAGGGTTGTTTTTTGGAAAATCAATGCTATTTCAGCATGATGATTTTCATCCAGCAAATTTATTAATCCATAATCGACGATTTTCTGAAATAATAGATTTCCAAAGGATGGATTGGGGAGGCCCGACTCATGATTTACAAAAACTTGGCTCCTTTTCAAGCCGGATCAGTATTCCATTTACGAAAGGTATGGTTGATGGGTATCATCGGAATACGAAGCTTTACGAAAGCTTTTGGGAATTGTACACTTTGTACAGTGCTATGCACCTCGTGTCTGCACTTGTATGGGGAAAGAAAATGGGAATCTTTAAGCGGATGCGTTCGTATTCTATGAACGTTTTGGAAGATCATGACTTTTTCACAAAGACCGTTCCAAACTGGTATGAAAAATAGAAATATGTATTCTGCATTCTCTTCAGCTAATAGGATTGGTACCGTTGCCAGCAAAAAGTTAGAGGTAAATTAGTTTAGGATTTGTATGGTGGTGATAGCTTCTATTGCTATCAATAGGAAGCCTCTTATAAAATGAAACGGCAGTACAAAAAACAAGGTGTTGCCAATTAGTATTTTCTGGCAAGACCTTGTTCATTTTATTACAAGCGTTCGTTCAATTATCTAATAAAAGGAATACCTTTAAATTTTACGTTGTTAATATGTGTACTCTAAACAATAGCAGTTAGGTTAACCACTAAGTGCTGTTATGGTTTAAGAATCTATATACGATTATTGCTTATTTTTCGCCACTTAGCTCAATTAAGATTTTAGCTTGTGATTTGTCAGAAGATAATAATTCAAAACCTTTATCTACAATGTCATCCAGCTGAATTTGTCCAGTAATAATGGATTGTGGCTTTAATTGGCCGCCAGCCATTAAGTCGATGGTTTGCTGGAACGATGTTGGTGTATATGCAATAGAAGAAGTAACTTTTACACCTTTCTCAGTTAGTTGCATAGGATTCCATTCAATTGGTCTAGCAAAAATAGACACAATTACCATCATACCACGAGGTTTGGTAACTTCGATGGATTGTTTGAAAGTAGGCGCTACACCAGCAACCTCGAATGAAGCATTAACCCCTTCAGGAACAATATCAAAAACAGCTTTTACTGGATCTGTTTCTCCTGAGTTAATAACATGTGTTGCTCCAACTTCTTTCGCTTTTTTCAAACGTGTTTCAGATAAGTCAAGTGCGATAATTTTACTTGCTCCAGCTGCTCTTGCTGCTAAGATAGTTAATAAACCAATTGGACCAGCTCCAAATACCGCAACGGTGTCACCAAATTCTAATTCAGCTTCTTTTACAGCCTGTACTGCAACTGCAGTAGGTTCAACTAAAGCGCCGTCTTGTAAAGTTAATGGCTCTGGTAATAAGTAGACGTTGTTTTCTGGTACATTTGCAAAAGAAGTAAAACCACCATCTCTATGCAAACCTACAAAAGAAAATCCGTCGTATGGATCAAGATCTTCTGATTTATTGCCATGTGTAATCGTTGGATTGATAGCAACGCGATCACCAGGTTTAACGTTTGTTACCTTTGCACCAACTTCTTCAACAACACCAGCAAATTCATGTCCCATTATTAGTGGAGCAATACCGCCAGCTAACTCATCCTCTTTTTCTGTTGGAATAAAAACTGGACCTTCTGCGTATTCATGTAAGTCACTGCCACATAGACCAGCCCATGCAACCTTTACTTTAACTTCTGTGTCTTTTAAAGGTTTTAGTTCTCTTTCTTCTACGCGAATGTCTTTTTGTCCATACCATACTGCTGCTTTCATAATGTTGTTCTCCCCCAAAAAAAATTTTTTTACAAAACTGACTCCGCAACTATTGTACTTTAAATTTACAAATTCCGACACTTTTTTGTCTGATTTTACAATAATGTAACAAAATGTTCACAAAGTCAGTGTATGGGTAGCGAAAAGAGAAATTTTTCTGAATTAGAAGGGGGGGCAGTACCAGCTTGATGCAGGGAATATACTGCATTCATTTACTAAATAGAGGCTCTATGTATTTTAATTGTGACCTCGATTTCCATCTTACGAAATGAACACAGGAGGAAAGCTTGAGAGTAAAACTGCAAGTCAAAGTTTAATTTTGTTCATCAAACAATGAGTGGGAAATAATAAAATCTCTACTGCTCAAAATGCACTTTATCTTGAAGCTGAATTTTAATATGTAGTGTATGAAAAAAAGAAATGAGGCACTTTTAGAAGAGTTACCCCATTTCTTTATCCATGTAATATGGACTCCATATCTAGTCATCTACCTATAGTATAGCTGCCTTCAAGAAAATTTCGTATGCTAACTATGTTCCGTTTCCAGCCTTCAAAATACCACTAGCATGAAGCTTCTGCTTTAGCATTTCCACTTCGTTTTCCGTTAACGGCTGCATCGGCATTCGCACACCGCCAACAGCCACATCTAGTAGATTTAAGGCGCTTTTAACTGGAGCGGGACTTGGCTGAGCAAACATGGCTTTCATAATCGGGAGTAATTTTTGATGTAGTTTTGCACTAGTAGTGACGTCTCCGCTTCTAAAATGTTGTATCATGTCCCGCATTTGATTACCTACAATATGCGAAGCTACCGAAACGACCCCATCTGCTCCGATGGCAAGAGCAGGCAGTGTTAAACTGTCGTCTCCAGAATATAAGCTAAAATTGTCGGGAGTGTTGTGGATGATGGTTGTCATTTGATCCAAATCACCACTAGCTTCCTTGACTGAGACGATATTCGGTAATTGTGACAGACGAATAATAGTATCTGCCTCTATATTTGTTGCTGTTCTACCAGGTACGTTATAAAGCATAATCGGTAAACTGGTTGCACTGGCAATAGTTGAGAAATGTTGAAAAATACCTTCTTGAGACGGCTTGTTGTAGTATGGTGTAACAAGCATAATTGCGTCAACACCGGCTGTCTCCGCTTGTTTAGTCAATTCCATAGAAGCTGTTGTACTATTGGAACCTGTTCCAGCAATTACTTTTGCTCTTCCATTAGAAATTTCAACGACATGTTTAAATAAGGTAATTTTTTCTTCATTGGAGAGTGTTGGAGACTCTCCGGTCGTACCGGCAACGACTAAGCTATCTGAACCATTTTCAATTAAATAGTTTACGAGTTTTTCCACAGCACGAAAGTCAATATTTTCTTCAATGTCAAATGGAGTCACCATAGCAGTAACAACTTGGCCAAAATTCATTACTTCACACCCTTTGTTTACATGATAGTGTAGGTGGGAAGGCCACTAGATTTCTCCGCAAAAAAGCAGCAACGACGGCAAATCGCTGCTGCTTGAAACATTTATTAGCTTCATGCGTCAGATAGCCCTCCATATAGTCACCTATATGACAGTTCTGTACTTTTTCAATAGCAGAACCAGCTGTAGAAGCAATGAGTTTTCCACAACTTCGGCGAGGTCCCCTTTTCACTATTTTCTAAGGACCTCATTATCCTCTAATAGTGTACTCTTGAACATCGCGCCTCTATCCTTGTTTCAACAGAATATTGAAACAGGAATATATTCGGTTGTCTGTACTATAGCAGATTTTTACTATCTATGCAAGGGCTTCAATATTCAGTTTGGATAGTAAGGTTGAAAAGTAGCGTTATTTGCTTAGACCTTGCAAAAACGCTTGTAGGTAAAATTGCAAAGAATGTTTACAAGCTGTTATTTAAGAATAAGCAATTACTTTCGTATACTAGTACAGTGATGTTTTTAATAGACTTTGCTTTCTATTTAATCCCGTATATAAAGTGCTGTAAGACTCTCACTTTAGAAATTGGATAATCTGTGTACTGCAACAAGACTAAGTGGGAGATAACCGCACCTAAATGCCCTATTTCCTAAGCGGCCTTTTTGTCATACCATTACGGTACTAACAAGCCGTGGGGGATGAATGAAAACCCCTACTGATGGAAGATTCACTTTATATCATCATTAATTGCTTGATGGTTTAGTACTCCTATTTCCAGTAGGTACTCATTTAGAAAAAGGTAGATAAAGACGATGGGACATAACTAAAGCAGCTGATTAAAAAAACAAGAAATCGATAATTGTGTATACGCAAGTTTTAGCGTAGTCAAAATATGTAGTCTCCTGTGAGAACAGTGCGAGCTGAAGATCCCGCAGGAAAGCGGTTTTTGCTTTCCGAGGAAGCTAAGGCCGCGCCCGTAGAAGCGAAGTATTTTGACATAGCGGTGATAGAAATTTTTTAATGCAAATAAGCCAAACAATGATAAATTAATTGTTCGGCTTTTGCTATATAGTATTTGCTTATGTCCCCGCCTCTTTCTTATAGTTCAATAACTTATTGCTAAACAGTTCCAATCGTTCCAATATTATAACTGAACATAGGATCACAGTTTTTGAAAGCAATTAACTTCCCCCACCAATCTATATATTACGTTAACTGCATATTGGTGAGACAAGTTGGGTCTTCTGCGAATGTTGAAAATTCAGATTGGACTTTCTTACCATCATGCTCAATAGTTATATCATATTTTTTGTCTCTCGGAACCCACAAATCAATGAATCCATTTGCCAGCGATTTTACCTTTTTATCTACAATTACATTCCCGTCCTCATCTTCAATATATACGTCGAATTCTTTTTCTACCATTTCTCCTTGGCAGCCTGTTAGACTATGGAATGTACAAGGGTGTGTTTGATCAACAAACGGAGCGATAGATACGAAAAATTCATCTTTCGGTAGCTCGTATGTTTTTTCTTTTTCTCCAGATGTACTTACAATCAGTTCTTTGCCTGTAATAGAAGCAGAATCAGCTTCTTTTTTATCCGTGCTATAATCAGCTACTAATTGTTTAATATCAGTGTTGTTACCATTTTCTTCTACATTTTTACTTTCTGTATCATCATTACTACATGCAACTAGCGCAAATAGTAAAATTAACATCATGAATATAATTGATTTTATTTTCATTCAATTTACCTCCTTTATTAAAAAGTATATCAAATAAAGGAGTAATGAATCAATTGGCAAATTGGGGATCCAGATTGGTTGTAAATCTATCTTACACCTAATTAGAAGTAAAGCTTGCACTTTAATAGTAAAAGATAAAACCTAAGAAGTTAGTGGAAGATTTAACTGTAGTCAAATACCCGATTTGTTCATACCTTTGTGTCAGTCAATGGGCGTAATTGGAAAACCTAACTTATTTAAGATTTATTTTATAAAAGAATAATAGGAATCGTTCATAAAATGGAGCCGGCAACTTACTTAACTCCCTCGTATTTGATATAGTTTGCTATAATTGTCCTACGTAGAACTTAGCCTGTTTCACTAACAAGTTAAGACGAAGAAAAACGAGCTCAGACATGACATATAGTTTTCCTGGTTTCGTGTTTTACTTTTTATAGATTTACGCTTAGACTTTAGGTATATATATCTTTTAAAAAGGAAGGTATCACCATGACAATTAATTATGTTGGCTATGCAGGAACATACACTCGGAAAACAAGCAAGGGGGTCTACCGTTTTGAATTAGATCCACAATCACAAAAATTAACTGCAGTAGAAGTTGCTGCAGAAGTAGGGAGTCCTACTTATGTAACCATAAGTGATGATAAGCGTTATTTGTTCTCCATTGCACAAGATGGGGAATCCGGTGGAGTACAAGCGTATAAAATTGATCCTAAAACAGGAAAGTTAACGAAGTTAGATGAACAACTAACGGAAGGGAAGTCTCCTTGTCATTTGTCTTTTTATAAAGGTAAGTTAGTAACTGGAAATTATCATAAAGGAGAGGTGGGGCTATACTCTTTTACAGCTGAGGAAACATTAGTAGCTGAATCGTTTATCCAACATTCCGGTAGTGGTCCACATGAGCGTCAAGAAAAGTCACATGTCCATTTCGCCGGATTTACGCCGGAGCGTAACTATGTGGTCGTTTGTGATTTAGGGACGGATGAACTGGTAACCTACCGAATCACAGGCAATCAACTTGAGCGTCATCAAACGCTAACGTTAAAACCAGGAAGTGGTCCACGTCATATTGTATTTCATCCAAATGGAAAAACAGCATATTTACTTACGGAATTAAGCTCTGAAGTCATTGTTATAGACTATCATGCGGAAACAGGAAGCTTCACTGAAAAGCAGACCATTCTAGCGAAACCAGCAGATTTTACAGATACGAACGATGCTAGTGCAATTCATATATCTTCAGATGGAAAGTTTGTTTACACTGGAAATCGAGGACATAATAGCATTGCGTTATTTGAGGTTGATCCTAAAACCGATAAGCTAACCTTTGTAGAGTTTACGTCTACAGGTGGGGAATGGCCGCGTGATTTTGTGTTAGATCCTAGTGAGTCATTTATTGTTGCTTCTAATCAGCACAGTGGTAATTTAGTTTTATTTGCACGTGATCAGCAGACTGGAAAGTTAACACAATTGGACTCTGTCGTAGAAGTTCCAGAAGTAGTTTGTGTGAAATTTTTAAATTAATATTGATATAACTAGTGTAACTGAAGTTTAGACCTTAACATCAGTTTAAAACGGCAAGCTTATTATCACCAAAGATTATAAGCTTGCTTTTTGTGTTTAACTATTCAGCAGCTAATTGATTAAATGTTGCAGAGCCTTTTGGTTAACGCACAACCAATTCAGATAAGTTATGTATTGCTTTGGACTGATGCAAACAAAATTTTCGCATCAGAAAATAGTCATTTTACCTATATCGGGAGCCATTTTATCATATTTCGCTTCTTTTATCTGAAAAAGGTTAAACTTGGTCATATTCCTGAGTTTTCAGCAAGACTGAATTGAGTTCACGACTAAATGTCAGAGTTTCTAGCGAGGTTGCACGAAGTTCACAGAGAAATCGTCGATGTTCACTATTTTATCTCGCATTAACTGGCAATAGGAGCTACCCTTCCATGCTGCGAGGTAAGCTAGGCGGGGCCGACTACAAGTCGAATGTCGGTTTTATTTATCCCGCATATAAGGTGCTGTAAGAATTTGGATAATCTGTACTGCGATAAGAATAAGTTGGAGATAACAGCACCTAAATGCTTATTTCGTAAGCGGCCTTGAGGTCATACCATTACGGTACTAACGATCAGTAGGGGATGAATGAAAAACCCTACTATAGAAGTCTCACTTTATCTAATCATCCGTGAGAATTGAAAAAACCGGTGATGAAGGGTTCACTTTATTGCCTTCATGAGTCTTTTGGAACAGTTTGTGCAGATTTTTTTGCTTTTCGAGATTAATGCCTTGTCCGTCCAATTGTTGCACAAACTTCTGTGATGAATTTGGTCTTATGTGAATAAAGATGTTTGCTTATAATTAAATTAAGACATACTACTACTTCCTTAGATGGCAGGTGGAAAATCATGAATCAACGTAGTATGGCAATATTAAAAATGTTAGTCGAGCAAGACGGTTATCTTTCCAGTACGCAGCTTTCGAAAGCATTTCGTGTTTCGAGAAGATCGATTTACAATGACATAGGCAGGATTAATGACTGGCTTAAGGAGCAAGGCTTAGATAGTGTGAAACAAGTTAGGACAGAAGGTTTCTACTTGGATGAAAGTACAAAACAAACATTGAAAAAGACTTATGTACTTGTCCAAGATCATTATTATGAATATACAAAAGAAGAACGCAGAGCGTGGACTTTCTTGCATATCGCATGTAGTTCAAAGCCTTACTTTCTTGAAGATTTACAAAATTTTTTTCAAGTAAGCAGAAATACTGTACTGGAAGATATAAAAACGATAAAAAAAGAAATAGAGTTTGATCAATTAGAAATGTATGCCGATAGAAAGAAAGGGTACCATATACTAGGAAAAGAAATGGATGTTAGAAAAACAATTACCCAGTATCTTTCTATTGTCACGCCAACGGATAATTGGTACAGCTTGTTAGATCAGCCGCATGTAAATGGAGCAGATCTGCCACAAACGTATTCGATATTCGATGTGAAAGCACTTCATCACATCCATCATCTTCTGGCTGAATATGAGAAGCAATTTAATATTGAAATTATTGATGATGTGTTAAACAGTTTAGTACTTTGGTTTCATTGCTTTATTAAACGAATGGAGCAAGGAGCTACTGTACAAGTGGACCCCATCGAGAAGGAAATAATAGAAACAACGGAAATATATTTAGGAGTAAAAAGATTATGCCAGCATTTGTTTGCAAACATTACAAACGCAGTTGATAAAAAAGAAGAAAGCTACTACTTTGCTAAATATTTGCTTAGTGCCAAAGTGAATTATGATTTAACGCCATATAAAGAAAACAGTGTGATGCAATCATTGATTGATGTTGTGGAAAAAATGGTTACTGATTTTCAATTGTATGCTGCCGTAGAATTTGACGAACCGGAACAAATTATGGAAAACTTACTGTTGCACTTAAAGCCTGCTTATTATCGGATTAAATATGGAATAAAACTGGAGAATACGTTACGTGACTCTGTCAAACAAACGTATCCGGAAGTGTTTCATATTACAAAACAAGTGATGAAGCATTTTGAGGCACTTATTGAGCAAACAGTAGATGATAATGAGATTGCATTTATCGCTACTCATTTTGGCGGATGGCTTCGGAGAGAAGGAGTTATCCTTGAAGAAAAACCAAAGAAATTATTAATTGTTTGCACAAATGGTTTAGGAACATCTAAACTTCTAGAAAGCCAATTATTAACGCTTTTTTCCAATGTGAAAATTCATGGGGTTTCTTCGTTAAGAGAATATCAGCAAATGGATTTAGTTGTTGATTTCATCGTTTCTACGATTCCGCTGCCTGATCGAGGAGTACCTGTCTTTGTTGTTAGTCCTGTATTAAATAATGATGAGAAGGAGCAGTTGTTGAAAAATGTAAATAGCATGTTTGGTGTAGGTACTCGAAAAGAATACTCTGTCGACTCGTTGCTAGACATTGTTCAGCGGTATGCTTCTATTAAAGATGAGGAAGCTTTACGTAAAGAAATAAGAAGGTTTCTATATACTCCGCAACAAGCAATTAGCAGATCTAAGAAAGAGAATCTGCAACAGTTATTGCCCATGCATCGTGTTCAATTACAAGAAAGTATCTCTACATGGCAACAAGCGATTAGACTCGCTGCACAACCATTGCTGGATGAAGGATATATCAAGCGGGGGTATATAGATAAAATGCTGGAAGCAATTTACGAAAATGGTCCTTACATCGTTATTTCTGATCAATTTGCTTTGCCACATGCCGGCCCATCTGAGGATGTTTATCAAACAGGGCTTAGCATGCTTTGCTTGCAACAACCCGTTGATTTATTAGGGAAAGATGTTTCCATTATTGTTGTACTAGCCTCTGAAGACAATGAACAGCATTTAAAGGCGTTAGCACAATTAACGAAATTGTTTTCGGAAAAGAATAATAAGCATCTTGTGATGGAGGCAGATGACATTTCTATTATTTATGAATTAATTACAAAGTATTCGCAAAGCATATTAGCATAACAGATAGAAAGACAGGTGTTTGCATATTATGAAATTTTTAGAAGAAACTATAATACAGCTGAATGTAGAAGTAAATGATGCAGAGGAAGCGATAGATGCTGCTGGTCAATTACTCCTAAAAGATCAGTTGATTCAACCATCCTATATTGAAGCAATGAAACAGGCATATAAAAAAAACGGTCCTTATTTTGTTTTAGCTCCTCAAATCGCGATTCCGCATGCAAGACCGGAAGATGGGGTGAATGAAGCGGCTGTTTCGTTAGTGCAGCTAAAGGAACCGATATCGTTTGGGCATGCTATTAATGATCCAGTACGTCTAGTATTTGGTTTAGGTGCTGCTTCCAGCGCTGAGCATTTATCATTGCTGCGAAAATTAACGTCTTTACTAAATGACCCGCAGAATATTGAACAGTTATTACAAGCAACGACAATAGATGAAATTCAAAAAACAATTGGAATGGAGAGATAACAAAATGAAAATATTAACAGTATGTGGTTTAGGACAAGGTACAAGCTTAATTTTGAAAATGAACGTTGAGCAGGCGCTTGGGGACATGGGGATACGTGCGGATGTGGAACATACAGACGTATCGACTGCTTCCAGCATGAATGCCGATTATATCATTACAAGTAATGAACTAGCAGAAAGCTTACAAGGGCATAAAGCAAAAATTGTTATTGTGAACAACTATTTTGATATGGATGAAATTAACGAAGCTGTAAAAGCCAACATTGAAGCCTCTTAAAGCAAGAGGTTTCAATACAAAATAATAGGAGGAATGAGCAATGGATATTATTATTTGGATTGCCACAAACGTGTTTGGAGAAGCTGCTATTTTATTAGGTTTTATTGTTCTTTTAGGGTTAGTGCTCCAAAAAAAATCAGCCAGCCAAACGGTTAGCGGAACTTTTAAAGCTATTATCGGATTTTTAATTATTAGTGCGGGTTCTGGTGTAATTGTAAACGCATTAACCGTGTTCGAACCGCTTTGGAAAGAAGTCTTTAATTTATCTGCAGAGCCACTAGGTGAATTTATGGGTCAAGAAGGCTTTAATGCAAAATATGGCAGTGCAGTAACGTTGGCCATGACGTTAGGATTTGTCATTAACGTTATCTTAGCGCGATTTACCAAATTAAAGTATATTTATTTAACAGGTCATATGATGTTTTGGACAACCACGATATTTGCAGGTGTAGTTGTTCAAGCGGCTGGTGATATTTCCTTTTCAAAACTTGTTATATTCTTAAGTATATTTATGGGATTGTATTGGACAATTCAACCTGCTTTAACGCAACCATTTATGAGGAAAATTACTGGCAACGATAATATCGCACTAGGGCATACTTCTGCTTCAGTTGCTTTATTGGGTGCGTTAGCTGGTAAAGTACTTGGAAACAAAGATAATGATTCAGAAAAGATTAAATTACCAAAAGGATTAGAATTTTTAAGGGATTCGAACGTTATTACTGCACTTACGATGGGATTATTATTTTTAGTTGGTGCCATTATTATATCATTTAAAGATACCCCAGGAGCACAAGAATTAATTGCTGCAGCAGGAGATAAGAACTTTATTATCTATGCTATTATTCAGTCTTTCACATTTGCAGCTGGTATTGCCGTTGTTTTATTAGGGGTTCGGATGTTTATTGGAGAGATGGTCCCAGCATTTAAAGGGATTGCTACAAAAATTGTACCTGGAGCAAAGCCTGCTTTAGATAGTCCGATTGTTTTCCCTTATGCACCGAATGCCGTTATTCTAGGGTTTTTAGGAGCTTTTGTAGGTGCTTTAATCTGGCTCGTCGTATTAGGTAATACAGTTGGTTATGTATTCGTTCCAACCATGATCGTATTATTCTTCCATGCAGCAACAGCAGGTGTATTTGGAAATGCTACCGGGGGAGTTCGTGGTGCACTAATGGCAGGATTCATTACTTCAACCGTTGTAGCTTGGGGACAATTTATCATGGTAAAAATGCTTCTTTCGGATACGATTCCTGATACAGCTATGTGGGCAGCGGATTCGGATATGTTCTTATTAGGTCCAATTATTCGTTTCTTATCCCAGCTATTCTTTTAATTAAGAGGGATTATGATTTATAAATATAGAGGAACAGGCTTCTGTTCCTCCTTCCTTTTGAAAGGTGTTTTTATAAGATAAGAAAGCATAAATGAGGTGCCTGGGGATAACAAAATAACCGAATAGCTATGTCCGGCGCATGAGCCCAGCAACGATGCGACTTTAGAAATGCGCCCTACGATAAGGTCTCATCGGTTCGTCGCTAAGAAATAGGCCGACTAAAAACGGGCTTGTCTCCAGACGTTGGCATACCCCAGTTTTAGTGGCAGGATTCCTTTATCTTTAGTTGATTCGTTCCATTCGCTATGTTGCTAAACGGGCGCCCCGCACCTTAATTCTTGGAATTCCTGTAATTTTAAAATTCACCATTTTAGCTTTTAAACTTCTTAAAGCTTTATCCCGAATGTAGATTACCGTAAGACTCCAACTTTTAAGAGTTGTAGGTGTTACAAAGAAGCCTAAGAGCGAACTAACGGTAGCTAAATTCTTTAGGGGATTTAGTAGAGAATGGAAGAGGAACTCCTGCTGATTAAAGTTTAACCATGCATGTAATTTAATTAAAGTCCATTTTTAACTAGAGGAGCTGATTGATAATGAGCTTTATCCGTACATTTCATGGCGATATTGATCCAAAAACACTAGGCTTCACATATTCCCATGAACATATTGTTTGTCGCCCCCCATATTGGGTGGAACAGGAAGTAGATGATCTTTTGCTTGATGATAAAGAGAAGTCTAAGCAAGATGTGTTAGATTTTAAACGACTTGGTGGCGAAGCGATTGTCGATGCTACAGCCATTGATTATGGCAGAGATGTAAAAGCGGTAAAAGAAATTGCCGAAGAAACAGGTATTACCATTGTTGGAACAGCTGGATTTAATAAAAGCTTTTTATGGGCAGCAAACATTCCTAACCATTTAAAGCCAGTCATCGGTGATTATGCCACTTTTTATGAATGGATCGAGGCGAAAAGTATTAATGAATTAGCGGATTTCGTTATTCGTGAAGTAGAAGAAGGACTGGAAGGAACGAATATTCCAGGAGGTCAGGTGAAATTTGGAACCGGATATAATCGAATTACACCCTTAGAAGAAAAAACAATTCGTGCTGTAGCTAGAGCTCATCACGAAACAAAAGCCCCCGTCCATTCCCATACGGAAGCCGGGACAATGGCACTAGAACAGATTGAAATTTTAAAGTCTGAGAATGTGTCATTAGAATACGTTAGCTTTGGGCATATGGATCGAAATCCCGACCCTTTTTACCACGAACAAGTAGCCAAAACTGGAGCACTATTGTCATTTGATGGAATATCTAAAATAAAATATGCACCCGAAAGTACACGTATTCATTGCATTTTAGAATTAGTTAAGAAAGGTTACGGAAAGCAAATTCTAGTCAGTGGTGATACTGCTAGAAAAACATATTATAAGCATTATGATTACGGTTTAGGCTTGGAAAATATATTAGGGAAATGGGTGCCACGCTTTATCAATGAAGCAGATCAAGCAGGCTTTGCTGGAGAAGAATTAGTAAAGGATTTCTTTGTAAACAATCCCGCCAAGTGTTTTACATTTAAACTGTAACAGGTTAGTTTTGATGGTGAGAGTTTTTAACAATGTGATAGAAGGTGTGTATGATGGAATTTCAATATGAAAATTCATATGAAGTAAAAGAAAAGATTACATCCTCAAGTATTGCGATTTTACCAGTAGGAGCAGTAGAAGCGCATGGTCCTCATTTGCCTTTGGGTACTGATAATTTACTTGCAGAGCGCGTAGCCCAAAGAGTGGCAGACAAAGTAGAGGCTTTTGTTTTACCTACCTTGCCATATGGTCAAGTATGGAGCTTACGTCATTTTCCTGGAAGTATTAATGTTTCGAATGAATCGCTTATTTCTATTATAGTAGATATTGGTGAAAGCTTATACAGGCAAGGCTTTCGGACATTTGCTATGGTGAACGGGCATTTGGGAAACCAGCCAGCATTAAAAGACGCCGCACGGGTGTTATTTACATCTTGCCCTAATATGAAGGTTTTTTACTTCTTTTATCCAGGTATGAATCAGGCAGCAAAGGAAGTCCGAGAGACAGATTCTGCACATGCCACTTACTTTCATGCTTGTGAAATTGAAACATCTTATATGCTTTATTTAGCACCGGAATTCGTAGATATGAGTAAAGCGATTAAAGACATTCCTCAGATCCCAGAAGATGCCGATGTTACCCCGACACCATGGGAAGTGTTTACAGAGTCCGCAGTGCTAGGCGATGCGACATTGGCAACGATGGAAAAAGGGCAATATATTATTGATATTGCGATTAGTAATATGGTGCATATGTTAACGAATAAGGAAGCAAAGTAGTACGGTAAAAACGAAATCTTCTAATTTATCTAAGGAAAAATAATTTGCTGTGCTGGACAACTTTGCTGGTATGAAAAAGGAGGAAGACCGTTTTGATTCAAGCATATTTTGAAAAAATTCAAGAACTATTAACAATTGTAGAAAAAAAGGAAACGGACGTAATGGAAAAAGCAGCCAAAAAAGTGGCTGAAGCAATTCAAGCAGACGGAGTAATTCATTTATTTGGCTGTGGACATTCACATATTTTAACGGAAGAAGTTTATTATCGTGCTGGTGGACTTGTTCCGATTCATCCTATCCTTCACGAACCATTAATGCTTCACGAGGGTGCAGTTCGTTCTTCTACGTTAGAAAGAAAAAATGATTATGCTAAAAATTTTATTACAGAACAGGGAATTGAAGCTGGCGATGTTGTGTTTGTCATTTCAACTTCAGGACGAAATCCAGTACCGGTCGATGTAGCAAATTTTGCAAAACAGCAAGGGGCTTACGTTGTCGGAATTACTTCCATTGCATATTCATCTAGTCAGCCATCTCGTCACACTAGTGGCAAGCACTTATTTGACGCAGTCGATATAGTGATTGATAACCATGCACCAGTGGGGGATGCGCTATTATCCCATGAAAAAGTAAAAGTACCTTTCTCACCAAGCTCAACTGTCATTGGTGCAGCAATATTAAATGCTGTGTTTGCGAAATCGATTGAAAATATGGCAGAGCAAGGCTTTGTGCCACCTATATTCTTAAGTGGTAATATAGAAGGTTCAGATGAGCATAATCAACAATTGGTAGAAAAATATAGCAAACGAGTAAAATTATAGAGTAAACGCTCACTACAATCTAAAGTAGTGAGCGTTTTAAGCAATTTACAGCAACTTTTTTCCATAAATAAGGTGCTGTGCCTTCTACTTCAGGCAACAAGTATAAGTGGCAGGTAACAGCACCTAAATGCCTTATTTCGTAAGCGGCCTTTAGGTACCCTTGGGCTACGTGAGGGATGAACCCCCCACTGAATTGAAGATTCACTTTATAGAAGATCCATGGCATGCGTGACCTCCCGAAAAGGACGCTCAAATAATCGTGTGACATGCTCGAACTCCCGAGAAGGACGTTCAAATAATCATGCGCGTACCCATACGCAAACTCTCAAACAGCTAACGCCCTTTATATCCTCTCCGATTTATTTCCTGTACGCTATGAACTGTTATGTAAGCATCTTTATCCACTTTTTCAATGATCCGTTTTAAATGGACAATTTCTTGTTTGTTTATCACAATGTAAAGTATTTCTTTATTGGCTTTAGTATAACCGCCTTTTCCTTCTAAAACAGTAATACCACGCGACATATTGTTGGTTACTTTTTCTAAAACCTCATCCGGGTGACTAGAAATAATAAGGACAGCAGTACGTTCATTTGCCCCTTCTACAATAATATCAATAGCTTTGGCACCGACATAAACAGAGATTAGGGTATACATTGCTTTTTCCTGCCCAATGACAAATGCAGAAATCCCAATTACAGCAATATCTGTAAGTAGCATTCCTTTTCCGAAACTCCAGCCAATAAATTGATTAAGTAAACGAACAATAATGGCAGTTCCACCAGAGGTTCCGCCAGTTTTAAAAATTAGTCCTAACCCAATTCCGACAGTTAAACCAGCAAATAAGGCAGCTAATAGCGTATCTCCGTTTCCGGCTTTGCCAATGTTTTCTGTTATATGTAAAAAAAGGGAAGAAAAGACGATAGATATAATCGTATAAATCATGACACGTTTACTAAAATATCGGTAACCGATAGCTAGCAAAACAGCGTTAATAGCGAAGTTAACGATGCCGGTAGACCAGCCAAATAAATAGTAAGTGACAATCGATATACCAATGACACCGCCCTCTGACAGGTTGTTGGGGATCGCGAAGTAATTAATTCCAAACGCAAAAATAAAGGATCCAATAATAATCAAACTGCTCTCTTTCATCCATTTTCCCACTGTACGCACTCCTTTCCTAACTAAATTCTACCAGTCTTCATTTTAAATAAAAAGACTAAAGATTGGTTTAAACTCTTTTTCAAGAATAAGAGAAGCCACGTCAGTAACAACTTGCACACAGAAAAGCGTTCTTCTTTTTTCAAGGTCTATGAAAGAGATAATCATTGCCTTACTTCTTATAAAGGTGATGAAGGAAAAACTCCACGAAACGAAGCAATGATTCCTTTCCATCTTATTGCACACAATACAAATTTTATGTGTTATACTATTCGAAAAAGTTTCCAGGGATTTCGCGATAGGTTGGTTAGGTGGATGCAAAAAATCAAAAGTTTTTTATATGGAGGGTGTTCAAGTAAGTTTTAATAACGTTCGTAAATATACATGTGAAGGGAATCACTCATTTCTTTCTTGTTTGAAGGAAACTCTACAAACAAGAAGCAGGACTGAAGTAGGGATAGATCTATACGAATGAAGGAAGTAAATGTATCACGGTTTTTATCCCGTATATAAGGTGCTGTAAGATTCCCACCTAAGGAGTTGGATAAATCTGTACTGCAACCAGTCTAAAGGGGAGATAACAGCACCTAAATGCTCTGTTATCGTAAGAGGCTTTTAGGTCATATACTTATGGTACTAGCAAGCTATGGGGGATGGATGAAAACCCCCGCTGATTGAAGATTCACTTTATGCTGTGTTTATGAAGTAAACGATTGAAAACGAAGATGATTTAGAACTTGAATTTCCGTTTCTATTTATTCCAATATTTTTAAGGAGCGACAATGAATGAAGAAGCTTATTCATGAAAAATATGACCAATTAAGTGAGGCACAACGGAAAGTTGCTCGTTATATGTTAAAAAACATGGAGGAAGTAGTTGTTTTATCAGCCCAGAAGATTGCTACCTTGTCTGATGTAAGTGAAGCAACTGTCCATCGTTTCGCTCAAACTTTAGGCTATTCCAGTTTTATAGAATTAAAACAAGCCATTCATGCAACCGTACGGAATAACCAACGAGCACTTAATAATTTGCTCACTACAACAGCTGAAAAACCAGACTCTTGGTTAGAAAAGCATTTTCTGCAGGAAGCAGATAATATTGCTTATACTAGTAAAACAGTGAAGGAAAGTGATATTCAGGCTGCGGCTGAAAAACTTTTACAAGCAAGGCATATATGGATTGCTGGTTGGAGGCTAGGCCTATCTATTACGACTTATATGCGATTTGTTTTTTCATATATGTTAGGTAACTCAACTTTAATCCCACAAGGAGAGGCTGCTGAATACAGCGCCCATTTTAAAAAAGCTGATGTTCTCATCGCAAGTGTATTTCCGCGTTATGACCGTAAAACACTACAAATTATTAAATTGGCAAAAGATAAAGAAGTACAGATCATTATTTTAACTGATTCATCATTATGCCCGGCTTGTAAATATGCAGATATCACTTTATTTGTAAGAACAAAATCAAAAGGATTTCTAGACTCTTATACAGCTGCGCTTTCCGTGTGCCAGGCAATTGTAAATGAAATATCTTATCTAGGAGGTGATCGCATTAAAGAAAATATTAAGCAAATTGAAGCATATTATCCAGCTTTTTTAGAGAAAAGCGAATCTTAATAGGAGGATGGAATGATGAAATTACATACGATTGGTTATTGGGGCGCTTATCCAAATGTAAACGAAGCAACATCGTGCTACCTTGTAGAAGACAATCAGACGAAAATATTACTAGATTGCGGCAGTGGTGCACTCTCTAAATTACAAAATGTGATTAAGTTAGAGGAATTAGATGCAGTATTTATTAGTCATACGCATACGGATCATATGGCGGATATTTACAGTTTGGAATATGCGATGCTCATTTTACATCAGCTTGGGAAAAGAAAAGAACCGTTGGATGTGTATGTGTACACAGATAACATTAGTGATTTATCATTTGAGTTTCCACATGTAATGCAAGTTCATCCGATTCATCTAGCTGAGTCTGTCAACATCGGATCGCTAAGTGTAACTTTTGCGGAAACTATACATGAAATTCCTTGTTGTGCGATGAAAATAAGTGATCCACATGGCAATGTACTTGTATATTCTGCTGATACAGGCTACTCAAAAAGGTTAATTGATTTTGCTGATAAAGCGGATACATTACTAATTGAGTGCAGCTTTTATGCTGAACAACAAGGGTTAACGAAAGGGCATTTAGCTAGCTATGAAGTAGCTGATATTGCTAGTAAAGCAGCTGTGAAGAATATAATCCTTACTCATTTTCCTCACTATGGGAATATTAACCAATTAAAAGAAGAAGTGAAATCAAAAACAGATCAATCCGTTTATCTTGCGAAAGAAGGACTTACCATCACTATATAAATGGGAGGGTTTTACTGTGAAAAAATTTGGAGGCAAAGCTTTTCTGTTATTGTTCTTTGTTTCTGTATTACTCGTAGCATGTTCAGATAAAGGTTCGAATGAAGCTGGTGAACAGGCAGCTAAGGCGAATAAAAATGAAGAAAAAATGGGTGGCACCGTTCGAATTGCAATGAGTACAGAGGTGGATAATTTAGATCCTTATCAATCAGCGGCAACCGATACGATGTCGATGATGGATAATGTGTATGATGGTCTATTAGATACGGATGAAGCTGGTGAATTAGTGCCTGCAATTGCAGAATCCTACGATATTTCCGAGGATGGTCTCGTATATACATTTAAATTAAAGGAAAATGTAACGTTTCATGACGGCTCTGAATTAACTGCTGAAGATGTGAAATATTCTTACGAAAAGCTAGCTGGTCTAAGTGGAGAAGAGCCAATTTCATCACAATATGAAGTAATTGAAAAAATTGAAGCCCCTTCCGATTTTGAAGTCGTCATTACATTAAAAGAAAAAAATTCTGCTTTTTTAGCAGCAAATATTCGTCCAATTTTGCCTGCGGATTATGATAACCATAGCGAAAAACCTATTGGTACAGGACCATTTAAATTTGCTGAATATAAAGTGGGACAAGAGTTACGCTTAGTGAAAAACGAAGACTATTATAATGATAAAAAAATACCAAACATGGATGAAGTACTGTTTAAGATCATGCCTGATCCCGAATCTGCTATTCTAGCGATGCAATCTGGTGAAATAGATGTTATTCCGGGGATTTCTTCACAGGGTAAGGAACAGCTTGGTGATACGATTGAGACTGTATCGGCTCCACAAAACATGGTGCAATTAATGGCATTAAACAACCAAGTAGAACCGTTAAATAATATCAATGTACGTAAAGCGATTAATTTAGCCATTGATAAAGATATGATCATTGATATGGTAGCTGAAGGAGACGGAGTGAAGCTAGGATCTAATTTTAGCCCTTCGATGCAAGTTTACTATCAGGAAGGTTTGGAAGATACGTATCAAACGAATATCGATGAGGCTAAGAAATTATTAGCAGAAGCGGGATATCCAGATGGATTCAATTTAGAATTAACTGTTCCATCTGATTACCAATTTCACGTTGATACAGCACAGGTCATTACAGAACAATTGGCTCAAGTAGGGATTCAAGTAGAAATTAAATTAATGGAGTTCAGTACATGGTTGGAAAAAGTTTATAATGACGCGCAATACGAAAGCACAATTATTGGCTTTACTGGAAAACTAGATCCATATGAAATCCTGCGTAGATATGTAAGTGATTATAATAATAACTTTGTTCAATATGAAAATGAAGCATATGACAAACTCATTCATGATGCGTTGTCGGCTACGGATGAAGCAGAAATGGCAGACATTTATAAACAGGCGCAAACGATGTTAGCAGAGGAGGCTGCTTCTGTATTTATTATGGATCCTTACCGAACGGTTGCCATGAAGAAGGGATTGCAAGGGTGGAAGATGTACCCAATTCAAAAATTCAATTTAGAAGACTTACATTACACAGAATAACCGGTCACGTAAAGGGGATATCTACTGTGAGGTATTATCTATACAAATTTTCCATGTTTGGCATAACGCTATTTATGGTTTCCCTGATCATTTTCTTTGTCTTTCAGCTGTTGCCAGGTAATCCAGCCCAAATCATCCTTGGGCTGGATGCTGATGAGCAACAAATTCGTCATTTGGAGCAAGAATTAGGACTGGACAAACCAGCAGTAGAAAGGTATATCGATTGGATAGCTGGTGTATTTCAAGGAGACTTAGGGGAATCGTTACGTTATCAATTACCTGTGAGTGAAGTGCTTGCTGATCGTATTCCTGTTACAACTTCTATTGCGATCTTAGCGATGGTACTCACGGTTGTTATTGGTATCCCATTAGGAATTCTAATTGCACGGACAGACGGAAAAATAATATCCGTGTTTCTATCAATGATCACGCAATTAGGTATTTCTATTCCTTCTTTCTGGTTTGGTTTTATGCTGATCTTATTGTTTTCCGTAACATTAAATTGGGTTACATCGTTTGAATACGTTGCCTGGTCGGATGATTTTTTTGGTGCACTCAGGTCCCATTTTTTACCATCACTATCGATTGCGATTTCAAATATTGCTATCGTTATTCGTTATTTAAGAAATACGATTTTAGATCAGAGGAAGATGGATTACGTACGAACAGCAACATGTAAAGGTCTATCCGAACGAGCAGTTTTATATGGGCATGTGCTAAGAAATGCATTTATTCCTGTAATCACGATCATTGGATTAATTACTGCTGATACACTTGGAGGAAGTATTATTATTGAAAATGTATTTGCGCTTCCCGGGTTAGGCAGCTTACTTATTCAATCAATTACGTCCAGAGATTTTCCACTGGTGCAATCTATGGTGCTCTATATTGCTGTTATCGTATTAGTGATCAATTTTATCGTCGATCTATTATATAAACTGATCGATCCAAGAATAAGGCAGAAGGGGTGATCAGGTGATTAAAAAACAACGACTCCCATTATATATTGGGGTAACCTTTGTAACAATGCTCTTTATCATGATGCTAATTAGCTTGCTTTATACACCATATGACCCCAATGCAATTGATCCAACGAATCGACTTGCTTCTCCATCACTGGCACACTTATTTGGAACGGACAATTTTGGCAGGGATATTTTTAGTCGTGTAATGGAAGGAGCAAAAACTGCATTTTTAATTGGAACGGCTGCAGTCACCATTGGTTTATTTTTTGGTTTTCTATTAGGTGCTTGTGCAGGTTACTTTGGTGGCTGGATAGATGAATTAACGATGCGCTTTATGGATGCGATGTTAGCTTTTCCAGGGATATTGTTAGCGATTATGCTGATTGCAGTATTTGAGCCCGGGATGAAGAATACGGTCATTGCACTAGGGATTATGAGCATACCAGCCTTTGCACGAATTATTCGTAGCAGTTTTATTCAATATAAATCCTATGATTTTGTTAAAGCTAGCATTGCAAAAGGTGGAGGTGCTGTTCATATTATGGTCAAACATATTCTTCCAAATGCCTTCTCCCCTATATTAGTTGCAGTCAGTTTAAGTTTTTCAGGTTCCATTTTGGCGGAATCTGGTTTAAGTTATTTAGGTTTGGGTGTGCAACCACCTGATCCGAGCTGGGGAAGAATGCTAAAGGAAGCGCAGCCTTATATTAGTTCCGCTCCATGGTATGTTATCATTGTTGGAATTGTGATTACGATATTGGTGTTAGGATTCAATTTATTAAGCGATGGGTTACGTGATGTCCATGATAAAAAGGCATAGGAGGGGAAAATAGTGACGGCACCTTTATTATCGGTTCAAGAGATCGATGTCGCCTTTCAGCTTCCTGCAGGTGAGTTTCCTGCTTTGGAAAACATTTCATTCCATGTATATCCGAATGAAGTGGTTGGAATTGTAGGCGAGTCCGGCTGTGGAAAAAGTTTAACGTCGCAAGCAATCATGGGGATACTCCCGAAAGCTGCCAGCATTAAACATGGAAACATCTCGTTTCAGGATTGTTCGCTGAACCATTTATCTTCTAGAGAATGGCAGGAGTTAAGAGGAAATGAGCTAACGATGATTTTTCAAGAACCAATGACTTCGCTTAATCCAGTGTTGACGATTGGCAGACAAATTGCAGAAGTATTAAAAAAGCATACATCGCTTTCGAAAATAGAAAGAAAGCAGCAAGTGATTAAAACGATGAAAGAGGTAGGTTTACCACGGGCTGAAGCATTATGGAAAGCTTATCCCCATCAACTTTCCGGTGGAATGCGCCAACGCGTCGCCATAGCTATGGCGCTAATTGGTCAGCCAAAGCTTATTATTGCGGATGAACCTACAACTGCTTTAGATGTAACCATCCAGTCACAAATATTAGATCTATTTCATACGATCAAGCAAAATCACAACACGTCATTATTATTTATTTCCCATGATTGGGGTGTCATACATGCGATTTGTGATCGCGTACTCGTCATGTATGCAGGACGAATCGTAGAACAAGGGGATGTAGAGAAACTTATCAGTGAACCGAAACATCCTTATACCCAAAGTCTTATTCAGTCCATCCCTGATGCAACAAAACGAGGACAACGATTATATACCATCCCCGGGACTGTCCCGCGCTTGCAAGAAAGGCAGGCAGGTTGTCCATTTTCAGATCGTTGCACATATAAAATAAAGCAGTGTGAAACATTATTCCCAGACACATATGAATTTGACGGACATACGGTTGCTTGCCATTTGTTTGCTAAAGAAGGTGACAGGAATTGACAAAACCACTTATAGAAGTAGAAAACGTTAAAAAATATTACAAGCAAACACGTAGGCAGTGGTGGGGTAAAGATACATTGATCAAGGCGGTTAACGGCATATCCTTTACTTTATATGAAGGGGAAACATTCGGATTAGTCGGAGAGAGTGGTAGCGGTAAGACGACCACCGGTCAACTGATCGTTCAATTATTGAAACAGACAGGAGGGAGGGTTCGCTTTAAAGGAAAGGATGTTTCCTCATTTTCAGCCAAACAATTAAAAGCTTGGCGCAAAGAAGTGCAAATCGTGTTTCAAGATCCCTATTCTTCGTTAAATCCGAAAAAAACGGTGCAATGGATATTGCATGAGCCGCTTGCGCTTCATAAGTTGGGAGATAAGGCATCTCGTTATAAAAAGATGGCTCAAACATTATCCGATGTTGGCTTAGATAAATCTTACTTGTCGCGCTACCCTCATGAGCTTAGTGGCGGACAGCGACAACGGGTAGCAATTGCAGCTGCAATCATTTTAGAACCACAATTTATCGTTATCGACGAGGGTGTTTCTGCGCTAGATGTTTCTGTGCAAGCTCAAATCTTAAATCTCCTGAAAGATTTACAACAACAATATCATTTAACGTATTTATTTATTTCCCATGATTTGAATGTGGTGCAATATTTTTGCGATCGGATTGCTGTTATGTACTTAGGAGAAATCGTTGAACTTGGAAAAACAGCGGAGATAGTAAAAACGCAACAGCATCCATATTCAGAAGCTCTGTTTTCTGCGATACCAACATTAGGAAATAGCTCCGCAGTAATGCAGATAGAAGGAGATATTCCAGATGCTTCACAGCTTCCTGAAGGATGCCCTTTCCAATCTAGATGTCCTTATGTCTATGAACTTTGCAAGCGAGAAAAGCCTGTTTTTCAGACAATTAACGATGGACATCTTGCAGCATGTCATCGAATACAACAACGAGAAGAGGAGGAAAGAGTACTTTGATAGTGTAGGTTGACCCGCAGGAAGTATAGATGATCAAAATTTGTATCACATGTACGCTGTCAAAATAATAGCATGTTCTTTTAGGAAGACATATGAAGCAAATTATCCGAAGATGATTTGTGCTTGTCTTTATACACAAACAAAAATTCTTATTCAGAAAATAAATGATTCCTTATATTGTTATACAGTTGAATAAAGGGATGGGTGAAAAAACAGGTGTCTGTATTAGCCTGTTTTTTCATGCTTTTTTCTTACGAGTTGAAAACGAAAATTAGAATGATAAAAATGAAATAATAAGATAACCCCTAAAATAATGAATGCATTTAGTAGGTAAAGGCTAGAAAAGCCAATATAAGAAATAATGGCTCCCCATATAAGCGAGCCAGTTGCCATTCCGCTATCATATAAGATAAAAAATGTACTCGTAGCATGCGAGCTTCTATTATTGGGTGCTGCTTGAATGGCCATCGTTTGAAAGCTTGGTAATAATGTGCCAAATCCTAAGCCAATCAAAGCTGCTGATAATAATAACATCCAAGATGAATCTGTGACGCTTAAAGCAAAAAGTCCAAGTGCAAAAATAAATAAGCACGGTATAATAACATACTTTGGACCTTTTAAGTCAAACGTCTTGCCAAGATAGGGGCGAGAGGCAATCATTACAACAGCGAAAACGACAAAGAAATAACCTGCCGTCGAAGCAAGTCCAAGTGAGTTACTATAAACGGATATAAAGGACATCACACTGGAATACGCTAAGGCAATAAGGCTACAAATTAATGCAATAGGTAGGGATCGTAATTCAAGAAAATCATGAACCGTCCACTTCATTTTTGCTATATCCTGTGATTTAGGCACTTGCTCATCAATTTGAATCATGGTCGCATTAACGATGGTCACAACCATTAATAGTCCTAATACAAGAAATAGTTGCTTGAAGCTGGTGTATTGTATGAAGGTCAAACCAATAAATGGCCCAACAACAACAGCGAGATTCATCGCCATAGCAAAGTAGCCAAGCCCTGCGCCACGACGTGAAGAAGGAATAATATCTGCGGCAATTGCGCCAGTCGCTGTAGTTACAATACCAAACGCTAAACCATGCACAAAACGTACGATTAATAATAGGATAAAGCTGTCAACAAACACATAAAGAAAAGTAATTACCACAAACATCGTAACACTTAAGATCAGTCCTTGTTTTTTTCCTGTTTTTTGTAATAACAGGGCGGAAAATGGCCGCATGATAATGGCAGCAAGCAACATCGATGTTACAACGAGCCCACCCTCAGCTTCTGTCCCTCCCAATTCCTGGATAACAAAGATAGGCAGGGTCGTTAATAGTGTGTAAAAAGCGACAAAGATCAAAAACTGTGTCAGTGAAATACTAATAAAATCTTTCGTCCAGATTTTTGCTTCTTTACTCAAATGTTCATCTCTCCTGTTGAATAATATGGTGTACAAAGTATAATTTTTGGTTGAAGAAAATAGGCAGTAAATATGTTTCATATATACGAGAGGTGCTTTTACCACATGTAACTCTATAAGACTTCCTCTATTTCCATGCACAAAGGTTAACGCCAGAGGGGTAGTCAACTGCAAATGTCCGATTTTGTTCAGTTCCTTTAGGGAATATCCTGGAGGTACTAACAATCAGTGGAAGAAACCTACAATGATTGAAGTTTTATTATATCGGCGTTTCTCTTATCCTATAGATGCAGATTCATGGTTGTTTTTAGCTTTGCAACATGATAGGGATAAAATAGTAAACCGCTTCTTACCAATTAAATGAGAAGCGGTAACATAACATTCGATTATTTTCTTAACCAGAGGGGATTGACTCACTTGATCCATTCTATCGTTTTATCAATCATTTGTAAACATGTGGAACAATCAGTAAACAATAGTGGGGGGTAATTTTACCCCAAATAATTTCATCATGCTCATTCCTTGACAAGAAATTAAATAGGTCCAACGATGGATTTGCTAGAAGTAAGAATGGCAATAGAAGTACAAGCTGCTGATCTTGCAGCAATGAAAAAAGGAAGAAGTTGAACAATTAAGTACTAGTTGATATTTTGCGCGAAAAAATGACAAAAAAAGATTATAGTGTTGCTGGATTTAATTTTTTCATATGCTAATTGCCAAAATGTCGAAAAACCAATATATTTATAAGTTTCTTCAAGCGATATCAAAGGAATTGCTTTCTTATCTTAACGAATCAAAAAGTATAAACTTAGGTGCTTGTGGATAACGAAATAACCGAATAGCCACGTCCGGCGCATGAGCCCAGCAACGATGCGACTTTAGAAATGCGCCCTACGATAAGGCATCATCGGTTCATCCCTAAGAGGGAAGGTCGACTAAAACGGACTTGTCGCCCCAGACGTCGGCATACCCCTGCTTTGGTGGCATGATTCCTAAATCTTTAGTTGATTTGTTCCATTCGCTACGTTGCTAAACGGGCGCCCCGCGCCTTTGTTCTTGGAAAAACCGGAAGCCTATCAAGGCTGCCGGTTATATCCATTTAACTTAAAGCTTGGCGCTTTTTACGATGTAAGTGAATGAGCCAAACTATTGATCCCAAAAGCAATAGCAACAACCCAATAAATAAAGCATGAAACATATTTGTTGCTGTATTTGGCAAGGATGAGTCTGAATCGTTATGATTGGAGGTATTTTCAATCGTTGGCACTTCGGTGTCATCCTTATCCATATCATTATCTTCTTGATTATCTGCGGTTGGTTGTTCAATAATTGGTTTTTCTTCGTCTTTGTCATCCTCGCTCGGAACAGTACCGGTGGACCCTTGGTCATTTTGGTCCTTTCCACCTCCATTATCTTCGGTCGAAGGCCTTTCCGGATTTTTAGGCTCTTCTGGCTTTTCAGGTTCCACAATCTCTCCGTCAACGGTTAGGAAGCTCCAAATATCAGAGCGCGTTTCTCCACCGTATTGGTCGGAAGCTACGGCATACCAGAAGTATTCACTATTTGGATCTAATCCCTCCCAAACAACGGATGCTTTTTCACCGCTAGGCACATCTTTTACGGAACCAATTTTTTCATCCGTATATACATTTACTTCCACATAATCTGTGGCTACTTGCTTTGTTTGTGCCGACATATTAAAGTCAAATGAGAATTCATCTTTTTCAGGATATTCTTCTGGATCATAATAGTTATAATCGTCCAAGTATGGTGAATATGTCTCCACACCAATTTGGTTTGTATTCATATTGAAGTTCAATATACGTAAATACCCTTGCCCACCTTCAGGGCCACCCTGATAGTCTGCTAGCATTTGATAAACAGTACGATCAGCAATTCCGTCTCCATTGTCATCCATTTCATCTATTAATGTTTGAGCGTTATGATAATGGCCGGATAAGACGGCAAACACATTTTCATTTGGAACAACGACTTCTTCAAACAGTTGATCGCCAGTAGGGCTTCTGCTTCCAGTCGCTAGAAGATATTCATGCACATTAAGAATAGCTTTGCGATTTGGGTGGGCTTGTAAAACATCGTTTAACCATTCTATTCCATCTTCTTCAATTCCCCAACCAAGATGAACCATAATAAAATCCATTCCATTCACAGACATTAAATCATAATGTCCGCGATTATCCTTAAATGATCCCCCATAATAGGCATTATGTTTAAAGCGATCTTCGCCAAAGAATTGCCCATAGTAACTATAGTCACGGCTTTTATTGTTCACATCGTGATTTCCTGCAACCACGCCGTAAGGAATATTAGCATCGTCTAATGTTTGCATCGAACGGTCAGCAACATCCCACTGTTCTAGGTCATTGTACACATTTACGAGGTCACCTGAATGGAAAACATACTCAATATTTAAAGCTTCTTTGTTTTCAGCAATCCATTCTGTTTGCTTTTCGTAAATATAAGGATAGCTTTCTGAGTAATACTGGGTATCTGCCATCCAAACAAAGCTGAAGTTTTCTCCAAGATTAGCAATTTGATCTTGGACAATAACACTGACTTTTTGATCTTGCATATATTCTGTACCTTGTACTGAACCAATAAGTTCAAATGCTTCTTTTCCAGCAATGGTGGATACGAGGGCATCCCACTCACTTGTTGCATAATTCCAAGCATACATCGTTACTTTTCGACCTTCAAGGGAAGAACCATTCCAAACAATTTCTACTTCATCAGTCGGATCTACCTTTTTATCAACCGTAACATCAAAACGGTGATAAGGAAATTGATAATCCGATGTAGTATCTATTGTTTTACCATCTACTGCCTGCAATTGTTTAAGTTGGGCATCTGTTAACCTTGCTTCGCCATCCGGAAGATAGCTTTTTGGTGGCTCCGTGTCTGTCGCATTTTGGGAAATTACCATGTTAGCATCTTCTGCCGTATATTGGTAGGATTGATAAAAATCAACATCCATGACATCATTGGTTGGATCTTTTACGGTAACAGAAAGATTTGCACTTGTGTTTTCAGAATCAGAGCCTAGCCAATCTGGTAATAGCGGGTGCTCTTCCACTACATGAAACGTAATTTTCTTTTCTGCAATATTACTTGCTTCATCAGTAGCTTGATAGGTGATTTCATGTTTTCCAGGGTCTAAAAGAGAGGAAGAGGTGTTATAAGGTAAAGATATATATTCCCCATCCAATTGTGCAGTTACAGACTGAACCCCACTCGTTGCGTCATTCACCTCTGCATCAATGGTAAAATCCCCCTTGTATGTTTCTCTGTCTTTGATAGAAGGAGTTATGATTGGGGCGGTGTTATCTGTAACAACATGTTTTGTTACTTCGTCATTACCTAATACTGTTTTTATTTCATGTTCTCCATCTTGGACCGTAGTTGTATTAAACACATAGGCAGTGGAAGCAAATGTCGCTTGATCCAATGTGAACGTGAAATCGTAAACAGGTTTTTTACCCGTACTATCTCCAATGGAGTAATCTTGATCTGGATCACTGTAAGCTGGGTCATAAATTGTTGTCCCGTCTGATAGAACTAAACGAATATTTTTAATGGTAAAATCATCACGGTTTTCTTTGGACGTTTCATCAAACGGTCCAACTTTGTTACCTGCTCGAATGGAGATTGTGTTTTCCCCTTGCTTTAATTTATCAGCAGAAACAGGAACAGTTAAAGTGGTGAACTTTGTATACGTATCATCAAAGACGTGGAGAATTTCATCTCCCATGGCGACACCATTTTTAAAGTAAATATTTGTTTCTTTTACATCAAATGCAAAATAAGCATCTGCCTCTATAGCTTTAAAGGTGTTTTTTACTTTCTGTTGATCAATGAATAGGCTCGGTTCATCTTTTGCTTCATCAGCTGTTGCTTTAATCACTTTTTCTCCAGAAAGAAGTTCTTTATCTTGGACGTTCAGACGTAGTCCGTCTTGCATAGAAGGGTTATTAATATCCATTGTACTCGTAGCAGAAGTTGATTTATTTTCTCCATCACTAGCTACGAAATAGTACTCTAATGTCTTTTTACCAATTAACTCAGGCTCATAAACGATGTGCTCATAGTGGTTATTTGGTTGTGTTTCCAAGTTAACTTTTCGAAATTCTCCATTATCTGTACGATAGTGAATAGATACGGATTTAACATCCACATTATCGGTAATCGTTGCTGATAGTGTAACTGGTTGTTCAGAAGTAATTGCCTCTTTTTCAGTTGTAGTTTCGATCACAGGTTTTTCGGTATCTTTTGGCAGCATCACTTTCTTACCAGGTACTTGTTCGGTTAAAATAGAACCAGGTGTAGCATCCCATTTTCCTGCACTTATTTTTGTTGTGTGCAAACCGCCATCTGTAGGATAACGGTAGATAATCCCTTTATTTGCTGTTGTATCATCGACACCAAGCTCATCGTTATAACTTGAATATGAAAGCTCTTTACCTGTTTTAGTAGCAACAACTAATGTACGATGACTGCTATTTGCCATGCCATTATTATACATTTTAAACAGGTTTTTACCTTCTGTTAAATTTGTACCGTAGTTACTATTGAAATCAGCTGCTGATTTTTCGGTATTTCCGTGATTAATAATCCAAAATACGACAGTTTCACCAGATGGAATAATAACTTGCTCCTCTTCTTTCGGTCCCCAAAGCAAATCATTTTCTGCTCCCGTGTTTGGATATCGGTAACGAATTAAGTAGTCCTTAAAGTTAATTGCTTCCGTTGTGTTGTTATATACTTCTATAAATTCGTAGGCATCGGCCCCATTACTATTTGTCGTGTCTGGGGTTGATTCAGTAATAATTAGTGGTGGCACTTGCTGATAGTCTATTGCTTCTGTTGGTAGCTGATAAGACTTTATCTCTGTTTTGGTTTCTCCAGCCTTGTTGGAAGCAGCGAAATAATACGTTATATTTTTACTCCATATTTCTTCCCGAGGTATCTTCACTGAATATGTTGTTGGTTCCTCTTTGGAAGCTTCTAATTGCCATGTTTGATATTTCGTTTTGTCGCTTTGTGAAATGGAAAGCGTGGCTCCTAACAATGGTTGCTTTGATGTTATGTTAACCTTAACCGTAAGAGCTTCGTCATTAAGCGTAAATTCAGGCTCATCGACACTAGGTTTTTCTCCGGTTTCATCAATTCTGACAGGTTGTTTTGGAACTTGACCAGGTACAATTGTTAAGGGCGTAATTATTTCACCGATACCAGCTTTTTTCATACTGGAACCTTGTTTTGGATAATGATAAACAATTCCTTGATCAGGGTGTGTGTCATCTTGATTCGTATCATTGTACGTTGCTGAAACCATTTCATTATTGAATTTATCTGCAACGATTAATGTACGTGCTCCGCTGTTAGACATCCCATCACTTTGAATTTCTGTTACATGGCTTTCGGACAAATTTAAACCATAGTGAGCATTGAAATTTGCCAATGTTTTATCTTGATTACCTTCGTTTTTAATCCAAACAATAAATCTCTCCTGTGGCTTGATTTCTTTATCTTCGGTAATCTCCCATATTTGATCAGGTTTTCCATCTGGGTAGCGGTAGATTAATTGATAATCGTTCATATGAATAGCTTGATTTGTATTGTTATAGATTTCAATAAATTCAAAGCCATCTTGCTTATTTATATTCGATGTATCTGGAGTGACTTCGGTAATCAATATGGGGGGTACGGTTTGTGTATCCATTTCCTCCGTTTGTTCTACGTTCACATGTATGAATTCTTTTTCCGGATAGGTTATCTCTGTACCATCCATCGTTTTACCAACGATTTGATAGAAAAAGTTTGGTGACCAAAGCATTTCTTTAGGCACAGTAGCTGAAAAGGTGTTTGATTCTGCAGCTTTTGTAAACGGCAATTCTTCTATTTTCATTTGTTGTCCGGTTTGGAATTGGAGTGAAAGCTGTGTTACATCATCTGAAGCAGTTGCTTCGATAGTAAGATCTTTTGTGTTTGATGCTTGCTTTATCGGATCATGTTGAAGAATGCTTTCTTTGCTAGCCAACTCCGTTTGTTTCTTTTCCTCTGGTTTTGACTCATTTAATGGTTGTTGTTTATTTTGCTGGTTTGCAGTTGAATCTTCTGCTGATTCATTTTCTTGGTTACTTTCTATCTGGTTTTCTTCAACCTCTATGCGCTCAGAAGGAACTTGTCCTACCAGAATCTCACCTGGAGTAGCTTTTGTCGTAAAACCACCATCGATCCATGTTTTTTGATTTGTGTAATAAAAAAGCTGTCCTGTCGTCTTTTCAGCGACAGTGATGTTTCCTTCCGTCACTATATCATTTTTGTTTTTATCTCGTAAGGTAATCTTTTGATCTGTTGTAGGAAATGGGACTGCGCTTACTGCCGTTACATGTTCATCACTTAGGTTGGTCCCATAATAACGGTTGAAATTTTCAATTTTCTGATCATCATTTGCAAACCAAATAATATGACTTTTTCCTGATGGAATGTTTTTTGAGTGCTCAAAGGAGACTTTTTCTTCCCCTAGAAAAAGAGCATAGCTTTGCAAGTTAATAGGTAATGTTGTATGGTTATAAATTTCAATAAATGGCTGCTTTCCAAATGTAGCCTCTGTGACCATTAGCTTTGGAAGTGCTGCAACGTTATGACTACTTTGCACTTGGACAGGTACAGTATACGTATCTGTTTTTACTTGCTCTCTATCTGTTGTTGCTTCAAACCAGTACGTTATATTTTCAGCCCAAAGTGCTGCAGCTGGAACGGTTGCCATAAACTCTCCATTATTCTCTTTCCTCATTTCCACTTTTACTGGCTCTGAAACATTGGTTGTTTGATAAAACAGGGTTGCTTTTTCTGCATGAGGTATGGTCACTACTAATTGGTGATTTTCCATATAGGCAATAGCTTTCGGTGGCTCATGTTGAATCGTTAGCGGTTCTTTACTAGCTTCTTCGGATCTGTCTAGAGTGCTTTTCTCTTTTGGCGATAATTGTTTTTCTTGATTCTGTTCTCCTGTCGTCACTTCCATTTTCGGTGTGGAAACAGCTGCATAAGCAATAGTTGTTGATTGCAAGAAGTTAGTGATTACAACCATAATAGCAATTAATGCTGCAAGTATTGCACGGACGTTGCTTTTTGCCATTCATTACCCTCCCTATGTACGTATATGTACAAGTATACTGGAGGGACTGTAAATAATTGGTTAAAGCATTGTAAAGAATTATAAATGAAAGTGGGATAAGTTGAAGTTTAAATCATATTATAGTCTACAAAAAAATGCGGCTATCGTTTTTGGGAAAAGATAGCCGTTATATTTTGTTCAAAGTTGAATGTATGTTTTTAAAAATCTAGTAATAAATCGACTTTTAATAACTGCTTCTATTGGATTACAAAGCTAGTGAAATAAGCATTTATTGTTCATTAATGAGCATGTAATTATAGAAAAAACATCATTAATTGTGTTGAGATAGCGACAAAAATAAGAGAAAAGGGGTAGGCGGCAGCGTAGGCAATAATGGCATCATCTGAGTCAACTACTTGGTTTAATGCACCTAAAGCTGGTGTGCTCGTCCTGCCTCCACAAAGTGATCCAAGTGAATGCACAATACTAAGCTTAAACAGTTTTTTCGCTGCTACATAACCGAAAAAGATTGGAACAAGAGTGATGATTGTTCCTCCTACTGCAAGTTTTATGCCTTCTGTTTGAATTACACTTACGAGGCCATGTCCCGCTGTTGTGCCTGCACCCGCTAGAAATAATACTAGACCTAATTCACGAATGACATGATTTGCAGGCGCGTAATAGCGTACATGGATCGGACCGATATTACCAAAATGACCAATAATCAAGGCGACAAAGAGAGGTCCACCTGCTATTCCAAGTTTGATGGTTCCTAGTCCTGGAATATATATAGGAAGCATACCAACTATGATTCCTAATAATAGTGTTATACTAATCGAGAAAATATGAACATTGGTAACTGTCATGTTTTTTCGTGAGAATAGTTTTTCTACCTGGTTTAATCGATCTTCTGTGCTAACGATTGTTAATACATCACCACGAAGTAAGCGCATATTTGGATGTTGATTTAGTTCCAGTCCTTCTCGTTCTATTCTGGTCACTGTCGCTCCATATTTTTTTCGGAGCTTCAGCTCTTTAATGCTTTTTCCAACGATTGTATCGTCTTCTACGGTTACTTTCTTGAATTGTATATTATCTGGGTTTTCAAGCTGGGTATTCACTTGTAGACCAACGAAATTACCAAATGATTTCAGTTCTTTTTCTTCGCCAACAGTAACTAGACTATCCCCCATTAATACAGGAGTATCACTTAGAGCAATCATTGTGTGCCCATTACGAATAATTCTGCTGATCACAACATCCTTTTTACTGACAGCAAGCTCTTTTAATGTTCTTTTATGGAGGTTCGGGTTTGTAACTTTAAAAGACATCACTTCAGGAGAATGTTCATTTTTTATTGGGTTATTCGTCTCCTCCAAATCTTTTATTAGGTCTACTTTACTAAAACGGGGTAAAAGCTGAACAAATAATATAATAGCCAGTACGCCGAAAGGGTAGCCGATTCCATAACCGACGGAGGTTATAGGATCGTTGGTTGCCTGTAATGCAGCAGCTAAACCCGGTGTACTTGTTAATGCACCAGTCATCAATCCAACACTTAATGGTGCTGAAAGATCAAAAAATTTTGCAACAATAACAGTGGTTACTACTGCGCTAGTGACAATAAATAAAGAAATACCACAAAATATGATGCCGTTGGAACGGATCATTCGGAAAAATCGCGGCCCAGCTTGCAAGCCAATTGCTACAATAAATAGGCTTAATCCTAAATTTTGAATGATTGGTGATACTTGGTACCCAAAATGCCCAAAAACCATAGCAACAAGTAATACTCCAGCAGATCCGAAGCTTAGTCCCTTTAATTTAATTTGGCCAAGGAAGGAGCCAATAAGTAAAATAGCAAAAACTAAAATAAGTTGTTCATTGAGTAGATCATGTAGTAAAGATTCCATTTTTCTCTCCTCTTTCATTCCTACACTCTATTTTACTACAATCACCTATAAAATCTTCCTTTCCCTCTGATTGTTCAATAATTTTTCAAGCTTCCATGTACAAGTGAGTATTGGAACCGCTTGATATATCCTTATGTTGGTTTTACTGCAAAAATTTAGGTTGAAGACACGATATCTTAAATAAAGGAAAACTTTTGTATAATCGTCAGTAGATTTCCAATTTTTTGCCACTTCATGAAGCTAAATTACGAAAATAGAAGTGAAGGTATTTCATTGGAGGGATGAATTATGGAGGATAAAAAATATAACTCTCACATAACATTTGAAGAAATTGTAAAGCAGAATGAACGGAGAATTTATTACCAGTTGCATAAATTAAATATTCGCGATCCACATCAAGAGTTTTATCAGGAAGGTTTAGTAGCTATGTGGAATGCTTATGAAACATATCAACCAGATAAAGGACCGATGGCAACCTATTTTAATTATACCATCCGAAATCGATTGATAGATTTAATTCGTAAAAAGGGGAAGGAACAGGAACGGTTAAATGCCTATATAGCAATACAAAAAAACATGGGGACAAGCGGAAACTATTATAAGACTGGCAGCCAAAGGCAATTTGTCCAACCTCTAACAGGGCAGGAAATGGACATAGAGCCCATCATCGAACAAGCGCAACAGTTGTTAAGCAGAAATCAATTAAAATGGTTTCAGCAATTTTTATTGCAAGAGCGCTCTATAAAATCGATTTCTGAACAAGAAGGAGTTTCCGAGGATGCAGTAAAAAGCTGGGGGAGGGAGGCAAGAAAAAAATTACGAGCAGTAAATGATCAAAGCATGAAAAAAAGTGCCTATATTTGGGATGTATTTAAAGTAAAATAGGCTCAGTTTATCACGCGTGTAGCCGGCGGTAATACTTGTCGTTCCATGCTACGAGGTGAAACCAATAAGAATAAGTGTAACCCAACAAGCCAATTAGTAGTAAGAGGGAAATAAAAAACTTCACGGATTGAAAAGTTATTTTTATCTCGCATGTAAGGTGTCGTAGGTCCCCACTTTAAAGGGGTGCATTTATACAAAAGAGTTTAAACGGGGAAAATGGCAACTAAATGACCGATTCGCTCAAAGGCTTTTAGGTCATACTCTTGTAGTGTAATGTTCAGTAGGAGAGGGAAGAAACTCCTACTGAATGTTTCCTTTATCAGACTTGATATACCTCTCGAACTGCTTCTAACAAAATATGAACACCATTCATAAGCGCCTCCCGATTAAATGTCATCTGTGGATGGTGTAATCCTGGAGTTAAATCACAGCCAAGTCCTAACATGGTCGCTTTTAATTCGGGCTTCTTGATGGTATAGAAATGAAAATCATCTCCACCGGGAGTAATTAATGGAGGCACGATAGCTTCCTTACCCAATACATTGGTAATTGCTGTTTCCATTATGGAGATCGCTTCCTGATTTGTTTTGGCTGCAGCAATTCCATGATTTTCTATAATTTCTATCTCAATAGGGTAAAGGCTTTGTAAAGACTCAAAAATTGCTATTACTTGTTTGTCGAGTTCATTCATTGCTTCATTCGTTTGTGCTCGCATATCAATCGCAAAAGAAGCATTCCCAGGAATAATATTCGTGCTTTTGCCACCAGCTTGAAAATTAGTCATTTTTACAGAATGAGGAATGGTTGGATCTAAATGTATCTTGTTTAGCAATTGTACGATCTGTGCGCCTACTTCAATCGCATTCGTAGTTAAATGTGGTCTAGCTCCGTGTGCGTCTACGCCTTTAATTTTGGCCTGATACGTTTTAGCAGCTCCATGGACAATGACTGGCGCTGCATGGTGCATAGCTGTTTCTTGCTTGGGACGCAAGTGAACGCCGAATAAATAATCGGCATCCTCTACAACTCCCTTTTCCACCATTTTTAACGCACCGGTACCTTTCTCTTCAGCAGGTTGAAAAATAAACTTAATCGCAATGCTTTCATGTAAAGCAGAGTTCTCTTTTAATTCCCACAACACACCTAACACCATTGCCATATGTGCATCATGCCCACAAGAATGGTTTGCTTGAAACGTACCGTTCACTTCCTGCCAAAGCGCGTCCATATCTGCTCGAATCGCTACAACTGGCAGACCTTTTTCAAAGTTGCCAAATCGACCAATAACACCAGTATGATCTGGAAACGTCGAGACTTCACAGCCGTTTTCTTTTAGGATATTTGCAATGTATCTCGTAGTTTCAGTTTCCTCCCAGCTAATTTCTGCATGTGTATGCAAGTACTGAAAAGTTTGTTTAACTTTTTGCTCTATGTCAGTCATATCGACTATCTCCTTTCATAGTATTGAAATAAAAGAATAGTAGTAATTTTACGTTTGTTAACCTTTTTGAAGTATTAGCTTTATTAAATGTTGAAATAAATTATATCCTTTATTATAATACAATGCAAGTTGATAAAATTATGAAAATTAGGAGGGTAACATGGAAAATTCACCAGGATTCAAACAAAAGGGGAAGAAAAAGCTCGGTTTGCCAGATGCTTATGTTATTTTATTTACTATTTTGGTACTAGCAGCAATTGCTACATATGTAATCCCATCAGGAAGTTTTGAAAGGGAGACAGTTAATGATATTACAACAGTAGTACCAGATAGCTATCAACAAACAGAGCAGCAACCGACATCATTTATTGATGTATTTACATCTATACAGCAGGGAATGATTGATTCAGCTGGGCTTATCTTTTTAGTACTTATTATTGGTGGTGCCTTTGGAGTAATCGAGTATACAGGGGCAATTGACGCTTTGATTATGAAGACGATTAATAAAACCAAGAATAAGGAATATTTACTGATTATTCTTGTTTGTACGTTATTTTCGATATTCGGAGCCTTAGGTATTATTGTAAATGCAGTTATTGCATTTATACCAATTGGAATTATCCTTGCTCGTTCTATGAAACTAGATGCCATTGTTGGAATATCCATTATTTACTTAGGTGCTTATGCAGGATTTAACACTGCGTTTCTTGATCCATTAACGACTGGAATGGCTCAGGAAATAGCTCAAGTTCCTCTGTTCTCTGGTATTGGATTTCGAATTTTAATTTATTTAACTGTACTTGCTTCTACAATTGGCTATATTTGGTGGTATGCCAATCGGATTAAAAAAGATCCGTTGAAAAGTGTGTTAGGAGACAACCCATTTCCAAAATCAGGGGAAAAGGATGTTGCAAGTGTTCCCACACAACTAACAATAGTTCATAAACTTGTATTGGCATGGCTTGGCATTGGAATAGCAATCTATGTTTTTGGTGTTTTCCAGTATGAATGGTCATTAAACCAAATGGCTGCCATGTTTATCGTCATTGCCATTGGAACAGCGGTAATTGCTCGGATTCACCCGAATGAGCTGGTAACACAATTCTTTAACGGTTGCAGAGGGTTAGTTTATGGAGCATTAATAATTGGTATGGCTCGTTCCATTGTTGTTGTTTTGGAGAACGGTCAAATTTTGGATACGATTGTTCAAGGAATGGCTACAGTTATGGATCCGTTCACAAGTGTTTTGGGAGCAAATATGATGTTTTTAGCTAATTTTCTGTTTAATATAATTGTTTCCTCTGGGAGTGGACAAGCAGTCATCGTCATGCCAATTATGACGCCTTTAGCTGATATGATGGAAATCCCAAGGCAGGTAGCGGTTCAAGCATATAAGCTAGGAGATGGATTTTCGAATGTTATTACTCCTATTTCCGGAATTCTAATGGCAACTTTGGCGATAGCTGGTGTTTCCTGGGTGAAGTGGATAAAATTTATTATGCCACTTGTAATCATTTGGTTTTTAATTGGTGTCATTTATTTAACAGTAGCGGTATGGATTGGTTGGGGGCCTGTGTAAGGAGTGCTTTATAAAAGGAATGAATTTGTGTCTAATACAAAGCAGAAAGAGGAAATTAAATAGGTTTACTGTAAATGGTCTAAAAACCATGAAGAGAAGATACATGGTAACATAGAAACTAAGTCTTCATGATAAGCGTTTATCAATCATGGTTACATGAGATTGCTAAAGCAGAGTTATTGAAGCTAATAGCGGATAAGGGAGCGGATAGATGATGAATATTAGCGAAATTAAATTGTATCACATGCAAATGAGAATGAAACACCCATTTACAACTAGCTTTGGAACAGAGCAGGATCGTGATTTTTTACTAGTTGAAGTGAAGGATTCCAGTGGACTTTCTGGCTGGGGAGAAGGGGTAGCTTCTGAACGACCGCTTTATAGTGAGGAATTTACACAGCAAAGCTGGTCCATGCTGGAACAATTTCTAATTCCTGAGGCGTTGAAACAAGAAATAAGTCATCCAGATGACCTTCAATATCTGTATAAACCGTATAAGCGAAATTATATGGCTAAGTCAGCCCTTGAAGGTGCGGTATGGGATTTATATGCAAAGCAACAGGGAAAATCTTTATCTACAATGCTAGGGGGAACAAAAAAACATATTGAAGTAGGTATTAGTCTAGGAATAGAGGATAGTTATGAAAAGTTGCTAGAGAATATTCAAGGAAAAGTGGATGAAGGCTACAAACGAATTAAAATTAAAATTAAACCAGGTAAGGATGTTGACGTTGTTCGAGAAGTACGCAAACATTTTCCTGAAATACCATTAATGGTAGATGCAAACTCTGCTTATACGCTTGCAGATATTGGAACATTAAAAGCATTGGATGAGTTTAAGTTAATGATGATCGAACAACCGCTTGCAGCTGGTGACATTATCGACCATGCAAAATTACAAAAGGAAATTAAAACACCTGTGTGTTTAGATGAAAGTATTCATTCCTATGAAGACGCTCGTCAAGCGATTGCTTTAGGGAGCTGTAAAATTATTAATTTGAAGATTGGTCGTGTGGGAGGACTGACAGAGTCAAAACGGATTCATGATTTATGTGAACAGGCTGGTATTCCATTATGGTGTGGAGGGATGCTGGAATCTGGAATTGGACGTGCACATAATATCGCTATTGCTTCGCTTGCTAATTTTACATTGCCCGGAGATACGGCATCATCATCCAGATATTGGGAGAAGGATATCATTGTACCTGAAGTAGTTGCGGAAAATGGCATCCTAACAGTGAATGATCGCCCAGGAATTGGTTATGACGTATTGGTGGATGAAGTAGAAAAACATGCCATAAATAAAAAAGTGTTTAAAAAATAATACAGCTCAGGGTAGAACATCCCTAATCATTTACTTTATCCTGCATATAAGGAACCGTATTTCTCTTACAATATAATGATGAATAAGAGAAACGGTGCCTAAATGCCTGATTTGTCAACATAACATTCAAGGAGAAAAGCTCTCCTTGAATGAAGTTTCACTTTATCCCTTTAGACATGTTGCATTTTTCACATGGGAAATGAAGCTTTGTGTTAAAATAGCAAATCGTGTGTGATTACTTGTGTAATAATGAACTTAGTATCAGCGATGTTACATATAAAATTATTGGTGTAGATTGGATGTACACTTTCTGTTTGACATCGGCTGTTGTTAACCACCAAATTCGTAAATAAAAATGTTAATAGAAAACCAAAACAAATTGAGCTGCAATGGTTCCAAAAATAAGGGAAAACGGATAAGCAGCAGCATAGGCAATTGCCGGGTCTTCTGAATCTATTAGAAGATTAAGAGCTCCTAATCCTGGGGTGCAGGTTCTACCGCCACACAATGTACCTAGAGAATACACAACCCCAAATTTAAAGAATTTTCTAGCTGCAATATAACCGCTGAAAATCGTTACCATTGTTATAATCGTACCACTAATAACTAATTCAAGTCCCTGATCTCGAATGACTTCTACTAATCCTTGTCCTGCTGTCGTCCCTGCACCAGCTAAAAATAATACAAGCCCTAATTCGCTTATAACATGAATTGCCGGTCCATAGTATCGTACATGAATCGGTCCAAGTTTGCCAAAATGACCAATAATTAAAGCTACGATTAAGGGCCCGCCTGCTAAACCAAGTTGCATCGTACCAAGTCCGGGAATAGGGATTGGTACCATTCCAACCAAGATGCCTACTAATAGTGTAATACTAATGGACAAGATATGAATATTAGTTACAGATAGTTTTTTTCGTGAAAAGCATTTTTCTATTTCATCTAGTCGATCTTCGCTACTTACCATCGTTAAAACGTCTCCACGAAGTAAAGGCGTATTTGGATTTTGATTAAGCTCGATTCCTTCTCGCTGAATTCTTGTTACGGTTGCTCCATACTTCCTTCTAAGTTTAAGTTCTTTAATGCTTTTGCCAACTAAGTCCTCATCTTCAACCGTAATTTTCCGTAATTGTATATTATCAGGATTGTCCATTGTTGCATCAACAGGTTCACCGACATATTTTCCAAAGGTTTTCAGTTCATGATCTTCACCAACTGTAACTAGGTAATCACCTAATAAAATGGTTGTATCGTGAAGGGCGATCATTGTATGATCACCGCGAATGACTCGACTAATCACAACGGATTTACGACTAAAGTCAAGCTCTCGCAATGTTTTTTTATGCAGTTTTGGATTAGTCACTTTAAATGTCATTACTTCTGGTGAATGATCCGTCTTTATAGGATTGTTTGTATCTTCTAAATCCTGTTTAAGGTTTATTTTGCCTATACGAGGCAATAGCTGCACAAATAATATAATTGCAAGCACACCAAACGGATAGGCTATCCCATATCCAACCGATGCAATGGGGTCATTGGTTGCTTGAAGAGCTGCCGCTAATCCTGATGTATTCGTTAAAGCACCAGTCATTAATCCAATCGCTAACGGCGTTGAAAGGTCAAAGGCTTTTGCAACGACTACAGATGATAAGACTGCACTAATGACAATAAATAAAGAAATAAGACAAAAAACGATTCCATTAGAACGCATCATCCGGAAAAAACGTGGTCCGGCTTGTAGTCCAACAGCAACAATAAATAAGCTAAGACCTAAATTTTGAATCGCTGTCGATACTTGATAGCCATAGTGACCAAAAATCATCGCAATAACTAAAACACCCGCTGATCCTAAGCCAATTCCTTTAAATTTTAATTGCCCCAAACATGATCCAAGAAACAAAATAACAAAAACTAAAATAAGCTGTTCATTAAGTAAATCATGCAGTAAATCGTCCATTCTAATCTCCCTCATTCATTCTACCAATCTATATATTACTACAACTAGATAGAAAAAACGAAAGAAGTGATAAACGTCAATATTTTTTCAAGATTAGACGTAAGTTAAACGATTTTACTACCTGAAGTTAGCTAAAGCGAACTTCACTCCGTTCATCCATCCGTGGACAAGTTTGCTTATAAAATAAAATGTTTATACATGAAAAAATGTTGGAAGTTTGTCACACACGAAGAAAAATCGTCTGATAAACTATGGAAAAAGCTCAAGCATCGGAGGATAAATATATGAATTACGATCAAGAACAATTATGGAAAGAAGCAGGACAGTTTTTGCAATTGTATCACCGTGAACTTGGATTAGAGGATCAGTTAGAAGCAAGATTACAAACGGTACGGCATGATATAGAAAAAACAGGTACATATGAGCATACGTATGAAGAATTAGCATATGGTGCAAAAGTAGCTTGGCGTAATTCTAATCGTTGCATTGGTCGGCTGTTTTGGGAGCGGATGGAAGTTATAGATGCTCGTTCAGTCACTAACAGCGAAGAAGTCTTTGCCCAACTAATTGAGCACATTCGTTATGCAGGTAATGGTGGGAAAATTAAACCATTAATTACCATTTTTGCACCCGCTAATAATGATCATCAGCCTGTTAAAATATGGAATCATCAGCTGATGCGTTATGCTGGATATGAAACAGAGAATGGTATTGTCGGAGATCCTGCCTCGGTAACATTTACAAAGCAGTGCCAAAAACTAGGGTGGACAGGGAAAGGGACAGCTTTTGATCTATTGCCATTAGTGATTCAAGATGGTCATGGTAAGCCCGAATGGATGGAGATACCCAATAACATTGTAATAGAGGTTCCGATTAACCATCCTACCGAAGATATTTTCGCCGGTCACGATGTAAAATGGTATGGTGTACCGATTATTTCTGATATGCGGTTGGAAATCGGAGGCTTAAATTATGTGGCTGCGCCATTTAATGGCTGGTATATGGGTACGGAGATCGGTGCAAGAAACCTTGCCGATGAGAACCGATATAACCTATTGCCTTTGGTAGCTGAACAGTTAGGGTTGAATACGAAGCATTTAAATACACTTTGGAAAGACCGCGCATTGGTAGAACTTAATGTTGCTGTATTGGAGTCGTTTAAGCAAGCAGGTGTTTCGATCGTGGATCACCATACGGCTACAAAGCAATTTGCAGTATTTGAAAAACAGGAACAAAAACTAGGGAGAACGGTCACTGGTAAATGGGCATGGTTAATCCCCCCGCTGTCACCAGCAACGACACATATTTTTCATAAGCCATATGATAATTCCATCCAAAAACCAAATTATTTTTATTCCACAAATAAGGTGCTGTAAGACTTCTTTTTCAGGAGTTGGATAGTCTGTACTGAACAAGTCTAAGTGGGAGAAAACCGCACCTAAATGCCTTATTTCGTAATAAGCCTTGAGGTCAAACCATTACGGTACTAACAAGCAGTGGAGGGTTTTTTGATCCTCCACTGATGGAAGCTTCACTTTATCTATCACTTAGCAAACGAGAAATTTTAAGCTGCGCTCCCAAACAGAGTGTAGACCTTTGCTCTGATGTTTATTTGCTTAACAGGCAGAACATAATAGTTTCAAGAATGATTTATCCAATGAAAATGGATATGATTATTTGGGCTTTTAGTGCTATTTTGCCTCTTATTTTACTGGCAGTAAGACGTGCCCTTCTTTCTACAAAGTTAAACCTTAGGAGGATAAGTGGACAATCCACTACTGCGTCCTGTGGGAAAACGGACAACCGGAGATCCCTTTTTGGCGCCCGCTGCGGAAAGACAAGTGTATATCCACTGTGGTATTCAGAAGTGATCATTCTGAAAACCTTTCTTAAATTAACTTGAATCAAATAAAATCACATGGTAAGCGGAGCTCCAGTACATAAATACGTGATAGACTCAAATAGAGGTAACTGCTTGCAATATTTCTCGCGCATATGCATAATGTTCCCTGTAGCGAAAACTTGTTATTATCATATGTATTGTTAATATTGCTTTAAGGAGATAAACATCTTGAACACGTTTACGGTTAAGAAAACTTTAAATAATAACGTACTGATTGCTTTAGACGATCAAGAAAAAGAAGTTGTCTTGATCGGAAGTGGAATTGGCTTTCATTATAAGAAAAAAGATATCATCCATAAATCAGAAATAGAAAAGCTGTTTGTGTTACGTGATGAGCAGGAACAGGAACAATACAAGCAATTACTTCCTAGAGTGGATGAAACATTGCTGCATTCTATTATAGCTGTTATTGATATGATACGGAAAAGATCAGATGTTATGCTGAATGAATCGGTTCATGTTGCTTTAACGGATCATATTGTATTTGCGTACAATCGCATGCTCAAAGGCTTGGAAATTAAAAACCCCTTTCTATCGGAAACAAAGGTATTGTATCCATTTGAATATGAGATTGCTTCAGAAATCGTTGACTATTTGAATCAGCATTTAGAGGTGCAATTACCAGATGGTGAAATCGGTTTTATTGCATTACATGTCCATAGTGCTATTACCAATAAAAACCTCTCGGAAATTAATAAGTATTCGCAACTCGTCACCCAATTTGTGGACATTATTGAAAAACAATTAAAAATAAAAGTAGATAGAACAGGAATTGAGTATACCCGACTTGTTCGCCATATTCGCTATACCATAGAACGAGTGTTAAAGGGAGAAACGGTGGAAGAGCCAGCAAAAATTGCTTCTCTCTTGAAAAAGGAATACCCTACGTGTTATAATCTAGCTTGGAAATTGATTAAAATGATGCAACAAACGTTGAAACAACCTGTTTATGAGGCTGAAGCCGTGTATTTAACAATGCACTTACAGCGACTATATCAAAAATATGAATCATAATTTAATTTTCCGTGTTACTGATTCGATCAGGCATGAGTGGAAAGATTATGAACTAGGACAGTAGGATATACTAAAAATCCTACTGCTTATTTCTGATCTCTACTCATGCCTTTTTTGTTTTCGTAAAGGATATAGTTTTGATGAAAAAATGTCCTATGTGAATAGATGCAGTGTTGTTTTCTTAAACTATTTTTAATGTTTGTTGATATAAAAGGAGGAACTAGCATGTTTAAAAAGGCTTTTGGTGTTTTACAAAAAGTCGGTAAAGCACTGATGCTTCCAGTGGCCTTGTTGCCAGCAGCGGGTTTGCTATTAGGTTTTGGTAATGCTGCACAACAAGAAACCATGTTGCAATATTTACCGTTTTTAGAAGCGGATTGGATTCAGCTCGTTGCGACTGTCATGGAGGATGCTGGAGGTATTATTTTTGATAATTTAGCACTGATTTTCGCTATTGGTGTGGCAATTGGATTAGCTAGTGATGGAGCTGCCGGATTAGCTGCATTAGTTGGTTACTTAGTATTAAACCAGGTTATGGGATCGTGGATAAATGTAACACCGGAAATGATTGAGTCTGATCCAGGATTTGCCTCGGTTTTAGGTATACCTACCTTACAAACAGGAGTGTTTGGCGGGATTATTGTCGGTTTAATCGCTGCATTTTGTTATAATCGTTATCACGATATTGAGATGCCATCTTTTCTTGGATTCTTTGCTGGAAAAAGATTTGTACCGATTGTAACAGCAGCCTTCTCATTTATTGCAGGTATTGCACTATTATTTATTTGGCCACCTGTACAAGATGCGATGAACAGCGCTTCTTACTGGTTAATTGAAGAAGGAACGTATCTAGCTGTATTTTTCTTTGGTTTTATAAAAAGATTACTCATTCCATTTGGGCTACACCACATTTTCCATGCACCATTTTGGTATGAGTTCGGTTCCTATACTACCGAAGCAGGTAATTTGGTTCGCGGTGATATGACTATCTTTTTCGCCCAGTTGAAAGACGGTGTGGAAATAACAGCAGGTAATTTCATGGCTGGTGAATTTCCTATTATGATGTTTGGATTACCAGCTGCAGCATTAGCGATGTATCACACTGCTCGACCTGAAAAGAAAAAGCTAGTAGCTGGTTTGTTAGGTTCTGCGGCATTAACCTCATTTTTGACAGGTATTACAGAGCCGCTTGAATTTTCATTTATGTTTGTTTCACCTATTTTATTCTTTTTACACGCATTATTGGATGGTCTTTCATTCGTATTAATGACACTGTTTAGTGTGAATATAGGTTATACATTCTCCGGAGGTGCGATTGACTTTGCTTTATTTGGCATTTTACCAAATAAAGAGCCGTGGTGGATCACGATTCTGCTTGGGTTAGCGTTTGCTGTCATCTACTACGTGATTTTTCGCTTCTTTATTCAGAAATTTAATTTGATGACGCCAGGTCGTGAAGAAGTAAAGGACGAAGAAACAAGCAACGTTGGTCAAACTGGCGAGCTTGCCTTTGATGTACTAGAAGCGATGGGCGGGCAAGAAAATATTGCTCATCTGGACGCATGTATTACTCGTTTACGTGTTTCTGTTAATTCGATAAAGAAGGTTGACAAAGAAAGATTGAAGAAATTAGGCGCTTCAGGGGTTTTAGAAGTTGGAGATAATATTCAAGCTATCTTTGGACCACGTTCAGAAACGATTAAAGGTCAAATGCAAGATATTATGTCTGGAAAAACACCGCGCCCAGTTGAAACAGATCAGGAAGCTGAAGTTCAACAGCAGATTGAAGAAGTGAATCCGGAAGCATTGCAAAATGAAGAGGAAAGAGAGACAATTGTCTCCCCGATGAAAGGGGAATTACTTCCAATTACGGAGGTTCCTGACCAGGTATTCTCAGATAAATTGATGGGGGATGGCTTTGCAATTGCTCCAGAAGACGGGCTCGTCGTTGCACCTGTAAATGGTAAAGTAGTTAATGTATTCCCAACGAAGCACGCTATTGGTATGCAATCGGATAGAGGAAAGGATATTCTTATCCATGTAGGTATTGATACGGTAAACTTAAAAGGAGAAGGCTTCGAAACTCTTATAGAAGAAGGAGAAAGAGTAGAAGCAGGACAACCTCTGCTAAAAGCTGATTTGTCATTTATCCAAAGTAAAGGAATGCCGACAATTACACCAATTGTATTTACTAACTTAAAAGAAGGCCAACAAGTAACGCTTGAAAAAAGTGGTAAAGTAGAAGCGAAAGAGGCCGATATTATTAAATTGTAATTCAAAAGCCAATTAGGGTAGCAAACCCTAATTGGTTTTTTCATAAGATAAGAAACCACCATGGCTCACCTAGAGCGCGAGCCACCATCTATGATGAAAACTTTTGCTTTATAATGAGTTAGATAAGTTAAATAGAGTTATTTTTTCATACAAAAGTATAAAATGATGTGCTTATAGATAGCCAAATAACAGAATAGCCACGTCCCGTTCCATCGTCCAGCAACGATGCGACTTTAGAAATGCGCCCTACGATAAGGCATCATCGGTTCGTCGCAAAGAGGAAGGTCGACTAAAAACGGGCTTGCCGCTCAGGCGTCGGCATACCCCTGTTTTTAGTGGCATGATTCCTTTATCTTTAGTTGATTCGTTCCATTCGCTACGTTGCTAAACGGGCGCCCCGAGCCTTTGTTCAAAGATAGGAAAGTATAAAATTTGTTGCTTTGGGATAAGGGAATAACTGAATAGCCACGTCCGGCTTCAGCGCCCAGCAACTAGGCGACTTCACGAAATCGCCCTACGATAAGTCATCATCGGTTCGTTACCTCACCGCGATTCCTTTATCTCAGTTGATTCGTTCCATTCGCTACGTTGCTTAACGGGCGCTTGCGCCTTTGTTCTTTGTCCAGTAGTGTGTTGATGTTAGCGTATGTGTTCTAGTGCAAGTTTTGTAAAACTGTGGCATATTTGTTTTTAAACAAAATACCGAGTACTCCTGCCTTTTAACGTTTTATTTAACGATCAGAAAACAAAGGGAACTACTAAATCTCCGTTTCCCTTCATACACTATATAAATGCTTAAGATAAAGGGAGCAGGATCCATGAACAACTTGAAAGTAGCGATTATTGGAGGAGGATCATCGTATACACCGCAATTGATTAACGAATTTATTCAACAACATGAAGCGTTACCTGTCAAAAAAATTTATCTTGTAGATATTTTAGCAGGGAGAGAACGTCTATCGGTTACGGCTTCATTTGCAAAGCGTATGGCTGAACAGGCAGATTGTGATATAGAAATTATTGAAACGCTCGACAGGCGAGAAGCGATTAAGGATGCTAATTATATTATTACACAAATCCGAGTTGGCGGATTAAAGATGCGGCGCGTGGATGAAGCATTATGTTTAAAGCATGGTATGATAGCTGAAGAAACTTCAGGTCCAGTTGGTTTTATGAAAGCTCTGCGAACCATTCCAATCCTACTTGATATTTGTGAAGACATTGAAGAACTTGCGCCTGACGCTTGGTTAATTAATTTGACGAATCCTTGTAGTATTGTAACGGAGGCGATTGATAATTATACCAATGTTAAAGTAGTCGGTATAAATGAGGGACCTACTGTTTTTCGTAACCGTTTTTCCAAAACATATGGGGTAGCGAAAAAAGATATTAGTATGCAGCTAATAGGGACAAGTCAATTGCTATGGGTTACGGAATTATACGTCCAGGGAAAAGCGAAGCTAACAGATGCAATGCTTTATAAAAAATTGCATATGCGTAATCAAAAGGATATTTCTATGGATCCATATTTTTTACAAACATTTGGTGCAATAGGAGGGGAATACCAGCCATACTATTATCAAGCTGACCAGATTTTAGAACAACAATTAGAAGCATACAAACAGGGAGCCCTTCCTTCTGATTTTGAACAGGAAGAAGAAAAGCAATTATTTTCTATATATAAACATGCAAAAACGATTGAATTGCCAAAGGGAATAGAAAAACGGCGAGGCGCTGGGTGTTCGGAAGCGGTTATCCAAGTTATGAAAACGATCCACTATGATTTGAAACAAGTACTAGCGGTCAATATTAGAAATAATGGAGCAGTAGAGGGTTTACCTGATAATGTCTGTATTCAAGTCAATAGTGTAGTGGAAAGACATAGGATTACACCCGTACAAATAAGCGAGGTTTTACCTCATATACGTGGGCTATTGCAATATATAAAAGCTTATGAATCATTAACAGTGGAAGCCGGTACCTCAAGAAATATTGGCGTAGCAATCCAAGCCATGGCACTTCATCCATTTGTCCCATCAGCTGAAACAGCACATGCACTGCTTCAGGACATGTTTATTGAAAATGAAGCCTATTTTCAGCCGGTCATTTATTAGTTTTCATGGGGGAACTGTAGTAGTGAAAAAGAAATAACCAAATATATGCTTGAGCAAGGGAAATTCCAGTAATAGGAAGTTTCCCTTGATTATCACTTTTACGGTACAGAGATGCTTGACGGTAAAAACGTTTAATCTAGATTACCAATCGATACGTATTTTGTTTCTAAATACGGTTCAATGCCTTCAAGACCACCTTCACGACCGAGTCCACTCTCTTTCATCCCGCCAAATGGGGCATGAGCTGCGGAAGGTCCTCCGTCATTCCAACCGACAATTCCATAATCTAATTGCTCATACAAATAAACGCCAGTCCGATAATCGTTTGTGAAAAAGTATGCTGCAAGACCAAATAGCGTGTTGTTCGCGATGGTAACAGCTTCTTCAAGTTCTGTAAATGTCGTTATCGGAGCTACTGGTCCAAACGTTTCCTCGTGCATAATCGTCATATCTTCCGTTACATGGCTCAGTATCGTAGGGTGTACAAAATAATAGCCTTTTTCACGATTTGCTTCAAATGTATCACCTAATAATACTTCGGCACCTTTTTGCTTTGCATCGTTAATCTGTTCGATAATCTTATCGTAGCCTTGCTCATTAATAATTGGACCGATATCGGTATTTTCTTCCAAACCATTTCCTACTGCTAATTGCTTTGCATGCTTTACAAATGCTTCAGAAAATTGCTCAGCAATATCTTTGTGAACAATAATTCGATTGGCACATACGCAAGTTTGTCCAGCATTACGGAATTTCGAAGCAACGGTTTGTTTTGCTGCGAATTCAATATCCGCATCTTTAGCGACAATTAAAGGAGCATGCCCTCCAAGTTCCATAGTCACATGTTTAACTGTAGCCGCGCTGCCTTTAATTAAATTTTTTCCAACAGCAGTAGATCCCGTAAAGGTGATTTTTCGTACATAATCGCTTTCTGTGAATACATCTCCAATTTGTTTCCCGGAACCGACTACATATTGAATAGCGTCTTGTGGTATACCTGCTTCATGTGCTAATTCAATAATGCGAATGCCAGTAAGTGGGGTTTCTGAAGCAGGTTTGACAATAAAAGTACATCCCGCTGCAAGCGCAGGTGCAGCCTTTCTTGTCATCATTGCTGCAGGAAAATTCCAAGGAGTAATCGCAGCAACTAAACCAACTGGTTGTTTACGAATGAGGATTCGTTTTGATTCTGTATTTGCTGGAATCGTCCTACCATAGATTCGTTTAGCCTCTTCCGCGTACCAATCAATATAGCTTGCTGCATATTCCACTTCTCCATAAGACTCTCTTAATGGTTTTCCATTTTCTTTGGTCATAAGTTTAGCAAGTTCATCTTTCTTTTCCCTAATTTGTAACGCCCAATTTTGCAGTAACTCCGACCGTTTGTGTGCGTTTGTTTTTGCCCAAGTCGGAAAAAAAGCGTACCCTCGATAAAGAGCCTCCTTAACCTCCTCCTCAGACCAAGCTTTTACTTCTTCAAGAACTTCCCCAGTAGCTGGGTTTTTAACAATAATTTTGTTTGCCAAAATGGAAACTCCTTTCTCTATAAGATTAAAATTAAATTTATCCCGCATGTAAGATGCTGTATTACTTCAAGAGTATAAACGAAGTCAAAGCGAGAGATCACAGCACCTGAATGTCCAATTCGTTCAAGAGCTTTTGATACCCTTATGGTACAAAGACATTCGTATGTGATAAAGGAAAACTCCTGCTGAATGAAATTTCACTTTATTCTAGTATATTCCTTCATAAAGAAGAAAGAAAACATTTGCATCTTAATAGTTTGTTTTCTATCGAAAAGTAACGGTTTCCGTCTCAAGACGGAAAAAGTCTCTGTGTAGTTATCCCTTTCATAAACTAAACTAAAGATAAGAAGTATAAAATGAGGTGCTTGAGGATAACGAAATAACCGAATAGCCACGTCCGGCTTCAGCGCCCAGCAACGATGCGACTTCACGAAATCGCCCTACGATAAGTCATCATCGGTTCGTTACCTCACCGTGATTCCTTTATCTTTAGTTGATTCGTTCCATTCGCTACGTTGCTAAACGGGCGCTTGCCGCCTTTGTTCCACTATAGGAAAGGGAGTATAAGATTTTTTGGTTTATAGTATAAGAAAAACAAAGGCTTCCGCCATAAGACTTGGCGACAAGCCAAGTTTTTCTAATAAGATAAGAAAGTATAAAATTTGTTGCTTTGGGATAAGGGAATAACTGAATAGCCACGTCCGGCTTCAGCGCCCAGCAACTAGGCGACTTCACGAAATCGCCCTACGATAAGTCATCATCGGTTCGTTACCTCACCGTGATTCCTTTATCTTTAGTTGATTCGTTCCATTCGCTACGTTGCTAAACGGGCGCTTGCGCCTTTGTTCGGAAAATAAGGTATGGACTCTTACCATTCAATATGGTGGTCGCAAAAGACATTACTGTTACGGATATGGTACGGTAGTAGGTAGAGAAGGGTAAAAAAAGCTGTATGAGTACCTCAGTCTACGACTTTTTTTATCCTTTATTTCTAAATGTGTCTTTTTAAACCCGTACTCTAAACAGACTAGTTAAATGACGATACAAGTGGGTGTAACAATGAATAGCAGACAAAGAAAGTTGTTAGTGATCTTATTATCTAATGACAAACGTGCATTATTAATTAAAGATCTCGCTAACCAACTCCAATATTCAGAGAAAACTGTCCGTAATGATTTACAAATTATTGATGCATATCTTCATGATTATGCATCTGCTAATTTAATTCGAAAGCCGGGAACAGGTGTATATTTAGAAATAGAAAAAACCGATCAAACAAATTTATTCCATGCACTTTTTCATAAAGGAAAATCAGAGCATGAACGGGTTATGGAAATAGCTTATCGGTTACTCACTGATGAAAGACCAGTTACTTTACAACAGCTAAGCAATGAGCATTATGTCAATCATACTGTTATAAAAAATGATATCGAATCGATCCAACAATGGTTCGATAGTTTTGGACTAGTAATAGAGTCGAGGCAAAAGCTAGGGCACTATTTAAAGGGAGAGGAACTAAATAAGCGCATCGCTTTGGCGCATATAGAAGATGTGACAAATCAGCCAACGACATTTTTATCACATATATTCGCTCCGTTTGAAATTGCTACAGTGAGGCAAACATTGGATAGAATGCTAGACCTTTGGGAGATTCCAATTACAAGTAATGCAATAGAAAATTTAGTTGTTCATATCCTTATTATTGTACAAAGAACGAAGCATAAGTGTCCTATACGTATTGAGGAGAAAAATCAGTCCATTATGAAGACGAAAGAATATCAAGCAGCTGTTTGGTGTGTAAAGCAATTGCAAGAAAAGTTCGGAATTTCCTTTGCAAACGATGAGATCACTTATTTAACGTGGCATTTACGTGGTAGTAAGAAGTATTCAGCGCAAACGCCATCCAAAGAAGAAACAACGAAACAAATTTTATCCATCATTATTGAAACGATGCATCACTTAACACGTGTATCTTTTTCTGAAGATGAACAATTAATGAATGGGCTTGAGATTCATTTAGAGGCTGTCATCAATCGTTTCATATACGGCTTGCCTATTACAAATCCCTTGTTACAGGATATTAAAAAGATGTATCCGTATATGTTTAGCATGGTGACACTTGCGATGGAGAAGGTAAAGGAGGAAATTCAATATGATATACCTGAAGAAGAGGCTGCTTATATTGTCCTTCATTTTCAGGCTTCCATAGAAAGAATAGACGCACAAAAACACGTAATCCCGAGAGTATTAATTGTTTGTGATATGGGAATAGGTATGTCCAGGTTACTTCAAGCGAAAGTAGAAAAACAGTATCAGGAATTGGAAGTTGTAGGAGCTATTGGTAAAGCTGATGTTCAAAATGTTATCAAGCAAAAGCAAGTGAATTTAATTATATCGACGACGCCCTTGGAACAAATAAGTGTTCCTACCGTTATTATATCCCCGCTGCTAGAAGCAACCGATAAAGAAAAACTGCAAAAATTTCTCAAGAAAAAAACGGTAGAAGCTTCTGTTTTATCCGCTGCTCCTCATGTAATATATGAGTTTATTGACGAGAATCTTCTATTTATTAATATCCATCCACAGCATCGTTTTCAAGTAGTAGAAACGCTTGGTAATGCATTATTTAAACGGGAAAAGGTAGAGCAGTCCTATGTTCATCAAGCACTTTTACGAGAGAGGAAATCGGCTACAGCAATTGGAGGAGGAATAGCTATTCCACATGGTGACCCTACACTTGTTCTTACATCTACCATTGCGATTGCTGTTTTAAACGAACCGTTGGAATGGGGAAAAGAAAAAGTATCCATTGTTTTTATGTTAGCTTTAGCAAACGAAAAAGCGAATCCAATTAAAGCAATTATTCATAAATTGTCCGCCCTTTCCAAAGATCCAATAACATTGAATGCTTTATTAAGTGCTAATGACAAGCAGGAATTTATCCGAATTTTGACTGAAAAACAATTGTAATGTATACACATTGTTACCACATGGCTATAGTGTAATAAATAAAAGGAATGAACTGCAACGAAAATATAAAAACAAAACTTCCCTAGTTCCGGAAATAATAGAGAATATATATTTGCTAGACGTGCTATATACTACACTTATAAGCATTATTAATTTATAAATAGATGAGTAGGAGGGCATGTTTATGAAAATAATTGCTGTTACAGCCTGTCCAGTAGGCATTGCTCATACGTATATGGCAGCTGAGAATTTGCAAAAAGCGGGGGGAAAACTAGGTGTTGAAATCAAAGTTGAAACACAAGGGTCCATTGGTGTAGAAAATGCATTAACGGATAAGGATATTGAAGAAGCAGATGGAGTGATTATTGCAAGTGATAAAGAAGTAACAAAGGAACGCTTTATTGGAAAGCGATTAATTGCTACAGGGGTGCAGGATGGGATAAAAAGACCGGAAGAATTAATCCAGCGATTTGCTACAGAAGACGTCCCTGTATATCAAGCTGATTTAATGTCAGTAGAAGACGTGAAAAAGCAGAAAAAAGAAAATCCAATATACCGCCATTTAATGAGTGGGGTTTCTTATATGATTCCATTTATTGTAGTCGGTGGATTGTTAATAGCACTTGCACTAACCTTAGGTGGTGAACAAACGCCAGGGGGAATCGTTATTCCTGAAGATTCATTCTGGAAAAAGGTTGAAGAAATTGGAGCAGCTTCTTTTAGCTTTATGGTTCCTATATTGGCTGGTTTCATTGCGGTTAGTATTGCGGATCATCCAGGTTTAGCGCCAGGAATTATTGGTGGCTTTATAGCTGCAAATGGTAGTTTCTATGGAAGTGAAGCTGGTGCTGGCTTTATTGGCGGGATCATTGCAGGCTTTCTTGCAGGATATATTACATTAGCTATTAAAAAAATTAAAGTTCCTCAGTCTATGCAACCGGTAATGCCAATAATTTTTATTCCAATTTTGGCAACCTTAACAGTCGGCTTACTATTTGTATATGTTGTTGGTGCACCAGTAGCTCAAGTGTTTGAATCGTTAACTGTTTGGTTGGAAGGAATGCAGGGAGCAAGTTCCATATTGCTCGCTTTGATTCTTGGAGCTATGATTTCAATTGATATGGGTGGACCTTTTAATAAAGTTGCATTTTTATTCGGCTCTGCTATGATCGCAGAAGGAAACTATGAAATTATGGGTCCAATTGCTGTAGCAATTTGTATACCACCATTAGGTATGGGACTGGCAACATTTATCAATAAGCGTAAATACCAAGCAGCGCAACAACAAGCTGGGAAGGCAAGTTTTACAATGGGCTTATTTGGAATTACCGAAGGAGCGATTCCGTTTGCTGCTCAAGATCCACTACGGGTTATTCCAAGTATTATGGTTGGCTCCATGACAGGTTCAGTGATAGCTATGATGGGAAATGTCGGCGATCGAGTAGCTCATGGTGGACCTATTGTTGCCGTTTTAGGAGCTGTCGACAATGTACTCATGTTTTTTGTTGCTGCTATCATCGGTACGGTTGTTACTGCATTGTTAGTTAATTTCCTTAAAAAAGATGTTATCGGAGAAAGTGAAGCAAAAGGTGGTACAAATCAACAAGAAAGAACAGAAGAGGATCAAGCTAAATCAACTGAAATTACAAAGCTAACGGATATTGTAACAAATGATTTAATTCATGCAGATCTTAAAGGTTCGACAAAAGAAGAAGTAATGGATGAACTCATAGCCAGCATGAAGCAATCTGGAATATTAAGTGATGCGAAAGCGTATAAGCAAGCTGTCATCGCCCGCGAGAATGAAGGTACAACGGGGATGGGTATGAATATTGCTGTTCCGCATGGTAAATCAGAAGCAGTCCGAAAACCAGCTGTTGCCTTTGGAATTCAACGTTCTGGCGTTGATTGGGAGAGCTTAGACGGTACTCCGGCTAAATTAATATTTATGTTAGCTGTTCCAAAAGAAAAAGCGGGTGACGATCATCTGAAAATTTTACAAATGCTATCGCGTAAATTAATGGATGACAATTACAGACAGAAGTTACTAAATGTAACAACAAAAGAAGAAGCGTATCATTTATTAGCGGAAATTCAATAAGCACATAAATTTTTGCGGTCAGTGTCTATTTCACTGATTATGCATGTTTATAAATGACTAATAAATAAAAAAATACGGGTTGCTAACCATTTCTTCCTAGTAGAATCTGAAAAGCTTAACGTGAAAGAGAAAGAGATTTTAGTTCCATCCCTTTCTCTGGTATAATAAAGGCGGTTCAAACTGTCGAATTATCTTAGGGGTAAATAGTTTCTACATGAAGCGGGCATAGCCAATGCGAAGTAAAACCGCTTAAGTGGGTTGTGTACTAGCTGGGCGATTTAATTGTCGAAAAAACGTAGCTGCATCGTTTGAAGTTTTGGACCGCATTTCAACTATGTCTATACAATTGGAGGAATGAAATGTGTATCAAGAGCCGATCTTTTTAAAACCTGTATTTCAAGAACGAATATGGGGAGGAGACAAATTAAAGCCTCTGTTTCAGTATGATATCCCATCTAACCAAACAGGGGAAGCGTGGGTAATTTCTGCTCATCCGAATGGACCAAGTGAAATTGTGAACGGACCTCTGTCTGGTCAGACATTAGCAGATGCTTGGAACAATCATCGTGAACTTTTTAACAAAGATTCTAATAATAATGAAGCGTATCCGCTGTTGGTGAAAATATTAGATGCAAATGATAATCTGTCTGTGCAGGTACATCCAGATGATACATATGCAAGAGAAGTAGAAAAACAACCCTATGGGAAAACAGAATGCTGGTACGTTTTACAAGCAGAGCCGGAAGCAGAACTGATTTTAGGACATCATGCAAAAACAAAAGAAGAATTAACAAAAATGATGGATGAGGGTAAGTGGGACCAACTGTTACGGCGGATACCTGTGACAGCAGGTGACTTTGTTTACGTACCTAGTGGCACCATTCACGCAATAGGTAAGGGAATTGTTTTACTGGAAACGCAGCAAAGCTCGGATATTACCTATAGAGTGTATGATTATGAACGTGTGGATAACAATGGAAATACAAGGGAATTACACTTAGATAAGGCAAAGCAGGTTACCAATATTCCACATCAAACTCCGGTTATTGATCAGAAACAAACGCAAAAAGAAAATTTACAAATGAAGCGTCTTGTTCAAGAAAAATATTTTACTGTATATCATTGGAAAATAAATGGAGAAGTGACGCAGCAATTAGATGTTGATTTTCTGCAATGCAGTATCATTTCAGGAACAGCAGAAATTGAAATAGATGAGAAAACTTATGCTTTGAAAAAAGGAGATAATTTTATTCTTCCACACAGTATAAGTACGTATCGATTAATTGGAGATGCAGAATTCATTGTGTCGCATACGTAAAACATACAATGTATATTGAATGTAAGCTATCCTTGCAGTACTAACATTCAGTAGGAGATGAAAAATCCTACTGAATGAAGTTTTTATACATTATTCACCTTTTCATATAGAAGTAGAAAGAACACTGGCTAAAAGGAGCGTGTATAAATCTTAATCGTCTGTATCAAAATATAAAAAACCTAAATATAAGTTGGTGATTTATATAGTGTACAGGAGATTTTTGCAAGTTTGTTGCGCAATTTTTTTATGCACTCTAGCGGTTGAGTGGTTGGAAAAAACAAGTAGTTCCCATGCAGCTACTCTGCATAAATGGGAGAAAGTCAGTACAGATGTAAATATGATACTTACGGGAAGCCATGAGTTTACGTATTGGAAGAATTTTATGAGGCATACGCGAACTTGTGACATATCTCAAAAGCTGAAAACAATCGTGTATTATTGTGATTTACATAATCACACAAAATCGGAATCTATTCATATAGAAACAGTGCATAGTGAACGACATTCTTAATTGATATTTTAGCCTGCCACGTTTAAGCCTAAGTAGGCTCTTGCATTCATGACTTGTTGTCTTAAAGTTCACACAAACACTAGAACTTGACTAAAGATAGTTTTTACCTAAGTTGTATATTTTTGGTTTTTGCTTCTTGTGAAGCTACTCCCTCTCATCACGCAGAAGCGCATCTATTTTGGAGATATCTTTATAAGGAATTAAAATGTAGATGATGTCTTTTTTCTGCAGTTTCATTTTTGCTGTCGGGGAGAGAGCTTGTCCTTCGCGCACAATTAAAATGATATTGGCTTTAGGCGGAAAGTCAATATCAGCAATTGTTTTTCCTTTTATCTGATTGGATTTTCCGATTTGATATTCTACTACCTCTAGCTCTTTTTTTCCTATAGATAATAGATCTACAATGTGTAGTGGATTTGTACCTGCTGGCCTTGCTAAACCAAGTTTTTTACCAAGCCAAGGTAAAGAAGTTCCTTGTATGACACTTGATGTTAACACGATAAAGAATATGATATTGAAATAAAGCTGGCTATGCTCTAATTGAGCAAGCATTGGAAACAACGCAAGTACAATGGGAACAGCGCCTCGCAGGCCCGCCCATGATAAAAAGCATTTTTCTTTCCAATTAAAAGCTGCACCTATTAAAGCGATGTAGGTCGCAATTGGGCGAGCAACGAGCATCAATGTAAAAGAAAGCAGTAAGCCCTTAATAATAATCGAAATGGAAAACAAGTCAGATGGAATAACAAACATCCCTAAAAGCACAAACATCCCGATCTGTGCTATCCAACTTATTCCTTCGTTAAAACGGAGAATGGTATGCCGTTGATGTAAAGGATGATTACCAATAACAATAGCTGCAACATATACTGTTAGTAAGCCACTTGTCTGAAGTAAAGAACCAAAACTGTAAGCAAACAGTGCAAAAGAAAGTGCCAATAGAGGATATAAACCACTCGAAGATAACGACATACGATGCAGTCCTTTGCTCCCTAATTTACCAATAATAAAACCAAGTATAACCGCCCCGCCCATTTGCCAAGCAAATTGACCGAGAAAGGTTAAGCCAGAAGGACTTTCGTTCGTTATCATTGCGATCAGAGAGGTTGTTAGAAAAACGGCCATCGGGTCATTTGCTCCAGACTCTCCCTCCAACGTATAAGTAATATTATCAGACATATTTTTCCCTTTAAGCATAGCGAAAACGGCAGCGGCATCTGTTGAGCCAACTAAGGCGCCTAATAAAAATGCTTCTGGCCAGCTAAAAGAAAATAGTAGTTTAGCTGTAACACCGATAATAAAGCTTGTCAATAAAACACCTACCGTAGCAAGTGACAAAGCTGGGCAGGCATAGGGGCGGATAGATTGCCAGTTGGTCTTGATCCCACCATCGAATAAAATAATAACGAGAGCTAGCATCCCAATTAGCTGAGCTGCTGCAGGGTCACTAAATTGAAATAAATGAATAGTATCACTGCCTAAAACCATACCAATAGCAATAAAAAAGACGAGTGAAGGGGAGTTCACTTTAGTAGAGAATTTTACAGCTATAATACTAAAAATGAGGATTAAAGAAATAGCAAGAATGGTTATGTTTGATTGTTGAATTTCTGGTAGCAAAATGGTATCAATCCCTTTCGTATTTTTGTCTATACCCTGTTGATTATGCAACAACACCTTTTATATGAAAAATAGTATCAAACGAAGTAATAATAGGCTCTAGAAGGGAACAATACTATTTTGTCTACTTGAAATTGATAGTCAGACTTGGCTTTCCTTGCTAAGGAGAGAAATCAAGTCAGCTAAATAGTGCTAAGGACCGGTTTGTTATTGAGGAATCCCTTCATTGATGGAAGTTGCACTTTATGCTAATAATAGAAGTAGTCGAAGTGGAGGTATGAGAAATGATTACGCATTTACAAGATACAGTTGTGTTAAATAATGGAGTGAAAATGCCGGGATTTGGACTAGGTGTGTATAAAGTGAAGGATGGAAGAACAGTTAAAACAGCAGTCCACGCAGCATTGGAAAATGGTTACCGTTTAATTGATACAGCCTCTTTTTATGATAATGAAATAGGGGTTGGAGAAGCTCTCAAGGAAGCGAATCTTCCTCGTGAAGAATGGTTTATTACGACAAAGGTATGGAATGATCAACAAGGATATGAAGCAACAAAAAAAGCATTTGAATGTAGTTTGCAAAAGCTTGGATTAGATTATATCGATTTATATTTAATCCACTGGCCAGTGAAAGGGATGTACGTAGACACGTGGAAGGCAATGGAAGAACTTTATGATAGCGGAAAAGTACGCGCAATCGGTGTTAGTAATTTCCATCAACACCATCTAGGAAATCTAATGGCTAATAGTGAGATTGTTCCTGCGATTAATCAGGTAGAATATCATCCACATTTAACGCAAGAGACATTGCATGCGTTTTGCAAACAACATGGAATTCAGTTAGAAGCATGGTCGCCTTTGAAGCGAGGTCAATTAATGGATGATCCATTTTTGATAAGTTTAGGCAAAAAATATAGAAAAACAGCTGCGCAAATTATTTTGCGCTGGAATATTCAAAACGAGGTTATCACGATTCCGAAATCTACCAAACCTAGTAGAATTAAAGAAAATGCTGCTATATTTGATTTTTCACTAACGGAAGAAGAAATGAAAGAAATTAATAGTTTAAATAAAAATGATCGAAGCGGCACAAATCCTGATAGTTTTGACTGAGGATAATTACTTTCTACAAGGCTGGGACATAAGCAAAGACTAAATAGCAAAAGCCGAACAATCCATTTACCTCGCATATAAGTTGCTGTAAGACTCTCACTTCAAAAGTTGGAAATTCGTATTGCAAGAAAGTCTAAGAGGGAGATGACAGCACCTAAAAGCCCGATTTATTTAGAGCCTTTAGGTCATACCATTACGGTACTAACATTCAGTAGGATAACGGAATGAAGGTTCACTTTATTGTTCGTTTTTTAATCAGCTGTTTTAGTTATGTTCCAGTCGCTTCTTCCATCGTCCACGATACTTTTCTAGCATTAACAAAAATGGATTCGCGCATGTTGGCTCATTTTCGAGCACTAGCCAACCGGATTCGAGTAAAGCGCCCACCATTTCGAGCATCCTCATACCCAATTGAGCTGTTTTCTGCTTACAAAATAATATCCTCTACTGGTAAAAACTTCATTCTGATTGCACAATTTAATTTTTAAAGTAGGACGAGAAAACTGTGGTACTTCAGTACACACCTGTACAGAGGCGATGCTGAAAATCAACAGATGACCAAGAGAAAATCCTCTTTTTCTTTACATAATTAAAAAAATACATTGAAGTATTTGATAATTAGGCATATAATAATCCGAAAGAAAGGTGGGGTTTTATTGGATAAAGATTTGCGAATTAAAAGTCATGTATTTAGTGATGGTGTCATGCGAGCGCCGAATCGGGCGATGCTGCGAGCTGTCGGTGTGTCAGATGATGATTTTAAGAAGCCGATGATAGGGGTCGCCAGCACATGGAGTGAAGTAACCCCATGTAATATACATATCGATGATTTGGCTCGCCAGGCAAAAGAAGGGGCTCGAGAAGCGGGAGGAGTTCCATTAATTTTTAATACGATCACTGTTTCTGATGGCATCTCGATGGGAACACAAGGAATGCGTTATTCTTTGCCGAGTAGAGATTTGATTGGTGATTCCATTGAAACAGTTGTAGGTGCGGAAAACCTCGATGGTTTAGTAGCTATTGGCGGTTGTGATAAAAATATCCCTGGCTGTATGATTGCGATTGCTAATGCCCAAGTACCTGCCGTTTTTGTATATGGCGGAACAATTGCGCCAGGTTCCCTAAATGGTAAAGACATTGATTTAGTTTCGGTTTTTGAAGGGGTTGGTAAGCATAATAATGGTGCGATTAACGATGAAGAGTTACGTCAAATAGAGTGTAGTGCTTGTCCTGGAGCAGGTTCATGTGGCGGGATGTATACAGCAAATACAATGGCTTCCGCTATAGAGGCCATCGGTATGAGTTTGCCAGGAAGTTCTTCCAACCCTGCAGAATCACCAGAAAAATCCAAAGATTGTGTTAAAGCTGGAAAAGCAGTTTACCGTTTACTAGAAAAAGGAATTTATCCGAAAGATATTATGACTAAAGAAGCGTTTGAAAATGCGATTACTGTTGTAATGGCATTAGGTGGGTCAACAAATGCGATTTTGCATTTACTAGCTATTGCTCATGCTGTAGAAGTTGATTTAACCATTGAGGACTTCAACCGTATTCAAGCTAAAACGCCACATTTGGCAGATTTAAAGCCAAGTGGCAAGTATGTGATGCAAGATTTACATCGTGTTGGCGGTGTACAAGCTGTAATGAAACTGCTTTATGAACATGGCTATTTGCATGGAGATTGTTTAACAGTAACGGGCAAAACCGTTGCGGAAAATATGCAGGAAGCACCTTCATTACAAGAGGGGCAAGAAATTATTATGCCGTTTGAAACTCCAAAACGTAAAGATGGTCCACTTATTGTGTTAAAAGGAAACCTTGCTCCAAGCGGTGCGGTTGCAAAAGTGTCTGGTGTGAAGGTAAGTCGCCATGTGGGACCTGCACGGGTTTTTAATACCGAAAAAGAAGCAACGGAAGCGGTAATGAATAATAAAATAAACGAAGGCGATGTACTTGTAATCCGTTATGTTGGACCAAAGGGTGGACCGGGGATGCCAGAAATGCTGTCTATTTCTGCTATTTTAGTAGGAAAGGGATTAGGAGAAAAGGTTGCTCTATTAACAGATGGTAGATTCTCTGGCGGAACCCATGGATTGGTCGTTGGTCATATTGCACCTGAAGCACAGGATGGAGGACCAATTGCTTTCTTACAAGAGGGAGATATGGTGACAATTGATTCTAACAAAAAGGAAATTTCCTTTGCAGTATCAGATCAAGAAATAACGGAGAGAAAGAAGCAGTGGACGGCACCACCATTGTACAAAAAAGGGGTATTAGGTAAATACGCACATAATGTGTCTTGTTCTTCATTGGGCGCTATTACAGATTATTTAAATAAATAACACCGTTTAGAATTAATATATTGGTTAAATAAGATGTTTCTGAAATTTGTTAAAAGCGCAATATATGTTAAAGATATATTGCGCTTTATTTTTATGCCTATAATCCTGTTAACACAGTTATCCAACTGATATATCGCTTTGTAAAGAAATTGTAATAAAAAGAGAAAAGCGATGATTAACAATGCTGTAAGCGTATACAATAAGTTGTTCAAATGCCAAATATCAAAAAACTTTAAAAAATCTGTTGACGCAATGATAAAAACAGTATATTATTAACGGCAATATCAAAATAAAAAATTTAAACAAACGGCAATTTTTAAAATTCAATGTCTCAAAGAAATTATGAATAATTACGGAACGCGATGAAGGGAAAAAAGGAGTATAAGCGCTGTATTCACAGAGATCCGGGGTTGCTGGAAGCCCGGAAATACAATATACTCTGACATCATCTCTGAGTGCTGGACTGAACGGGTGACTAAATAGGCCAGCCAGGTGCAACATCATATGTACCTGTTATCCAAATGAGTTTAGGTTATGTAGTTAAGGATTACAATAACCATTGAACTCGCTAAGTTAGTATTCGTGAGGATGCTAAAAATCTGGGTGGTACCGTGAATAGCAGACGCTTTTCTCCCCAAACACTGTAATTAATGTTGCAGACATAGGGGGAGGAGGGCGTTTTTTGTTATTTTGGTCTTCCCACCCAATTAGTAAGCCAAACTAGAGCAGGATCTACTCGTTCTGTCAAAAAGTAGTGATGTTAATATTTGAATAATCCGAAAATCTCTAAACATAGAGCCGGATTTTCTTATACTCATTTCTGATCAAAGGAGGCACGTAGCAGTGAAAGTTGAGGCAAAGCAGGAAATGGAAAGCACAAAAAATTTAGTGACAGGTGCTGATGTGTTAATTGATGCTTTAGTTAAAGCGGAAGTCGATACCATTTTTGGTTACCCGGGTGGTGCTGTATTACCAATCTATGATGCTATTTATCGCAGTAATGCTCCATTTGAGCATGTTCTCTCTCGTCATGAACAGGGTTCTATTCATGCAGCAGAAGGGTATGCTCGAGTTACCGGGAAGCCAGGAGTTGTGATTGCGACATCTGGTCCAGGAGCCACCAATTTAGTAACTGGAATCACGGATGCCATGATGGATTCTTTACCACTTGTCATTTTTACAGGCCAGGTAGCTAACAGCGTTATCGGAACTGATGCTTTTCAGGAAGCGGATGTCATGGGAATCACCACACCAATTACGAAGTACAATTATCAAGTAACGGATTTATTAGAGTTACCAAAAATTGTTAAGGAAGCATTTCATATTGCATCTACTGGCAGACCAGGTCCTGTAGTCGTTGATATACCAAAGAATATTTCATCCCAGCTTTCTGATGCTGTGTACGATGATCACTTTGTACTTCCTGGTTATCAACCAAATAAAAAACCGAATCCATTACAGATTACGAAGCTTACCGAAGCTTTAAGTAAAGCTAAGCGACCATTAATATTAGCAGGTGCAGGAGTCGTTTTTGCAAAAGCCAGTGAACCATTAATTGCGTTTGCGGAAAAATTTAAACTTCCTGTAGCAAATACATTATTAGGACTTGGCAGTTTTCCCGGATCACACGAACTATCGCTTGGAATGGCTGGTATGCATGGGACTTACGCAGCTAATATGGCAATCTACGAATGTGATTTGTTAATTAATATTGGCGCTCGTTTTGACGACCGTTTGACTGGTAATTTAAATCATTTTGCTCCAGTTGCTAAAGTAGCCCATATTGATATCGATCCAGCGGAAATAGGTAAAAACGTATCAACGGAAATCCCAGTTGTAGCAGATGCGAAAGAGGCTTTACAAGCATTGCTTCAAACTTCAGCAGAACCAGGCGATCAAGTATCATGGCGTGATCATTTAGCAACATATCAAAGGGAGTATCCACTTTGGTACGACAGATCGGAAGGATTTATTTCACCACAGTGGCTAATTGAACAAGTTCATCAGCTGTCAAATGGGGAAGCGATTGTAACTACGGACGTTGGGCAACATCAAATGTGGGCAGCACAGTATTATCCATTTGAAAAGCCAAATCGTTGGGTTACATCAGGTGGGCTCGGAACAATGGGCTTTGGTTTTCCGGCAGCAATTGGAGCACAACTCGGAGCTCCAGAAGAATTAGTTGTTTCTATTGTCGGGGATGGCGGGTTTCAAATGACATTTCAAGAGTTGTCCGTAGTAAAAGAAAAAAGGCTTCCGGTGAAAGTGATTATCGTTAATAATCAGGCTTTAGGGATGGTGAGGCAATGGCAGGAAAGTTTTTATGAAAAACGTTACTCGGAATCGCTATTTATGGAAAATCCAGACTTTGTCAAATTATCCGATAGCTATGGTATCCGTGGTATGCGTGTGGAGAAAGAAAAAGATGTACCACAAGTACTACAAGAAGCGTTAACGTACGATGGTCCTGTTGTAGTTGATTGTCGTGTCGTACAGGAAACGTCTGTCTATCCAATGATTGCCCCTGGCAAGGGAATCCACGAAATGATCGGGGTGAGGAAATGAGGCGAATTATTACTGCAACGGTGCAGAATCGAAGTGGTGTGCTGAATCGAATTACAGGTATGCTGTATAGGCGACAATTCAATATTGAAAGTATTTCTGTAGGTGCCTCAGAGACAGAAGGAGTTTCTAAAATGACGTTCGTTGTGGAAATTGAGGATCATCAGAAGCTAGAACAGCTGACAAAGCAATTAAATAAGCAGATCGATGTACTAAAGGTTTCTGACATTACGGAAAAAGCAATTGTAGCAAGAGAATTAGCATTAATTAAAGTCGTTGGAAGCGGGCAGTTACGAGCAGAAATACAAGGAATCATTACACCGTTTCGTGCTTCCGTTATCGATGTGAGCAGAGATAGCTTAACTATTCAGGTAACAGGAAGACCTGACAAAGTAGAAGCACTTATTTCTTTATTAAAACCATATGGAATTAAAGAATTAACAAGAACAGGTGTGACAGCATTTTTACGTGGACAGCAGCCAGCGCAAGTGACAGAACTGAATTCATTTACGATTTAACTAAAGGGAGGAAACAAACATGTCAAAAGTACTTTATGAGCAGGATGTAAACACAGAGGTTTTGAAGGATAAGCGAATTGCGATTGTCGGATATGGATCACAAGGTCATGCCCATGCGCTGAATTTAAGAGAAAGCGGCTTTGATGTTGTTGTAGGGCTTAGACCTGGGAAGTCTCAAGTAAAAGCGGAAGAGGATGGGTTCACTGTCCTTTCCGTAGCTGAGGCTGTAAAACAGGCAGAAGTAGTTATGATCCTGTTACCGGATGAACTGCAAACAGCTGTATATAAAGAAAGCATTGAACCAAACTTGCAAGCTGGAAATGCACTTGCGTTTGCACATGGGTTTAACATTCATTTTAGTCAAATCGTACCGCCGTCCAATGTTGATGTATTTCTCGTAGCACCGAAAGGACCAGGGCATTTAGTTCGCCGTACGTATGAAGAAGGAGCAGGAGTTCCAGCACTTTATGGCATTTATCAAGACGTTTCTGGAAAAGCAAAAGAAATTGCTTTGGCTTATGCGCAAGGAATTGGTGCGGCTCGAGCTGGGGTGTTAGAAACGTCTTTTCAAGAAGAAACAGAAACGGATCTTTTTGGCGAACAGGCAGTACTATGTGGAGGAGTTACTAGCTTAATTAAGGCGGGGTTTGAAACATTAACGGAAGCAGGTTATCAGCCAGAAGTAGCCTATTTCGAATGCTTGCACGAGATGAAACTTATCGTTGATCTTCTTTATGAAGGTGGCTTGGAAAACATGCGTTATTCGATTTCGGATACGGCTCAATGGGGCGACTTCGTATCAGGTCCACGCGTAGTGAACGAAGAAACGAAAGCTAGAATGAAAGAAATTTTGCATGATGTTCAGACAGGTGCTTTTGCTAAAGGTTGGATTTTAGAGAACCAAGCGAATCGTCCACAGTTTAATGCAATTAATGCAAAAGAGAATCAGCACCCAATTGAACAGGTAGGAAAGGAGTTACGAGCATTAATGCCTTTTGTTTCAGAACCGTTACAAGCGAAGCAAAATAAACAAAAGGATGTGAATGTTCATGTCACGAATTAACATATTTGATACCACACTTCGAGATGGCGAACAGTCACCTGGTGTCAATTTGAACAAATTGGAAAAATTAGAAATCGCGAAACAGTTAGAGCGCTTAGGCGTTGATCGGATGGAGGCAGGATTTCCTGCTTCCTCTGAAGGCGATTTTCAAGCAGTTAAGTCAATTGCTGATACGATTAAAAACACCTCCGTCACTGCTTTGGCAAGGACAGTGAAATCCGATATTGACATTGCATGGGAAGCGTTAAAAGGGGCAGATGAACCTTGTATTCATATTTTTTTAGCGACATCACCCATCCATATGACGTATAAACTGAAAAAAACTCCTGATGAAGTGATTGCAACAGCAACAGAAATGGTTGCTTATGCAAAGGAAAAATTTTCACAAGTACAGTGGTCAGCAGAAGATGCTTCACGTTCTGATTGGAGCTTTCTAGCACAAATCATTGAAAAAGTGATTGATGCTGGGGCTACAGTTATTAATTTACCAGATACAGTTGGTTATACAACGCCCAAAGAATATGGAGATATGTTTCAGTTTATTCGCTCAAATGTCTCAAATATCAATAAAGCTATACTCTCTTGTCATTGTCATAATGATCTTGGTATGGCAGTTGCGAATTCAATTGCTGCTGTTGAAAATGGGGCAACACAAATTGAAGGAACAATAAATGGTATTGGGGAACGAGCCGGTAATGCTTCCTTGGAAGAGATTGCTGTTGCTCTAAAGATTCGTTCCGACTTTTATCCGTATCAAACGAACTTGAAATTACAAGAAATTAAAAGAACCAGTGATATGGTGGCAAAATTGACAGGAATGTATATCCAAGCAAATAAGGCGATCGTTGGAAGAAATGCGTTTGCACATGAATCAGGAATTCACCAGGATGGCGTGTTAAAGCATGCTTCCACGTATGAAATCATTACTCCTGAACTAGTAGGTGTCCATGCAAATACGTTGTTCTTAGGAAAACATTCCGGTCGTCATGCTTTTAAAGATAAGCTTAAGGAACTAGGTATGGAGCTATCAGAGGAAAATATTAAAAAAGCGTTTGAGTCGTTTAAGCGATTAACTGACCATAAAAAAGAAGTAACCGATGATGATATTTTTACGATTGTAACTGAAATCCAGACAAATACGTCTGCAGTGGATAAATATTCGTTGGAAATGTTTCAACTGCAATATGGATCAAATAATATCCCGACAGCTGCCATTGAGTTAAGAACACCTTCGGGAAAAAAGGTAAAAACCGCATGTACGGGTCAAGGAAGTGTAGAAGCATTGTATAAAACGTTAGAAGCACTGACCGAGGAAGAAACAAGATTAGTTGATTATCAGATTAACTCTGTTGGCGGCGGAAAAGATGCATTAGCAGAATCACGTGTTCAACTAAAGGTTAATGGAGAAACCGTTAATGGCAGAGGTTCAGCTCAAGATGTGATGGAAGCTTCCGTGCAAGCATATTTAAATGCAGTGAATCGATATATTATTCAACGGGTGAATGCAGGGAAGAAAGAAATTGTGAAATCTCATTAGAAAAGGGGAAAGGATGTATGAATAAGCAGATTGTTGTTCTTCCTGGTGACGGAATTGGCAAAGAAATTATGAAGTCTGCTGTACGTGTCCTACAAGCGATTGCGGAAAATTTTAACCATCAATTTACCTTTTCCGAGCAGCTTATAGGAGGTGCTGCGATTGATCAAGATCAATCGCCATTGCCGCAAGCAACGATTCAAGCTTGCAAAAAAGCAGATGCAGTTTTACTAGGTGCAGTTGGAGGTGAAAAATGGGACTCACTTCCTGGAGACCAACGTCCAGAAAAGGGGTTGTTGGGTATTCGCAAAGAATTAGGTTTATTTGCCAATTTACGACCGATTAAAGCGTTTAGTCCGTTACTTCATGCATCCCCATTAAAGGAAGAACTTGTTAATGGGAGTGATATTCTCATTATTCGTGAATTGACAGGTGGTTTATATTTTGGTGAGCCGAAAAAAAGAATCCCGGAAGAAAATGCTGTCGTTGATACGTTATATTATACCCAAGAAGAGATAGAGCGAATTATTGATAAAGCCTTTCAAACCGCTAAAACACGAAGGAAACATGTAACCTCTGTGGATAAAGCGAATGTTTTAGAGTCAAGCAGGATGTGGAGAGAGATTGTGGAAGAAAAGAGCAAAGCGTATCCGGATGTCACTGTTAACCATCTGCTTGTGGACGCCGCAGCCATGAAGTTAATTACGAATCCAAAACAATTTGATGTCATCGTCACGGAAAATATGTTTGGTGATATTTTAAGTGATGAAGCGTCCGTTCTGACTGGTTCATTAGGCATGCTCCCTTCCGCTAGTGTTCGAACTGACGGGGTAGGTCTATATGAACCTGTGCATGGCTCTGCACCTGATATTGCTGGAAAAGGGATTGCAAATCCGCTCGGCATGATTCTTTCTGCCAGTTCCATGCTACGTCAATCCTTTGGGATGGAACAGGAAGCAGACGAGATCGAAAATGCCATTCAAACGACACTTGAACAGGGCTACCATACACCTGATTTAATGATTAAAAATGGTACTGTGGTCGGTACAGAGGAAATGACAGACTTGGTAATTGGAAACTTAGCAACGAATGAAGCATCAAAATGTATTTGTAATTCCTATGCATAACGTAGAGGAGGTGGGAAATTGACAAAGGCAAAAACGATTATCGAGAAAATTTGGGAGCAGCATACCGTTCATCAGGAAACAGGGAAACCAGATTTGTTGTATATTGATTTGCATTTAATCCATGAAGTGACTTCACCGCAAGCTTTTGAAGGACTGCGAATAAATAATCGACAAGTACGGCGTCCAGATTTGACATATGCCACGATGGATCATAATGTGCCAACGAAGAATAGGGATGTTATTAAGGATGCAGTTTCTCGTAAACAGATGGAAACATTGCGGCGTAACTGTATGGAACATAATATTCCTTTAGCGGATATGTTTCATCCTGATCAGGGGATTGTCCATGTAATTGGTCCGGAGCTAGGCTTAACGCAACCAGGGAAAACGATTGTTTGCGGGGATAGTCATACGTCAACACATGGTGCTTTTGGTGCACTTGCATTTGGAATTGGCACGAGTGAAGTAGAGCATGTATTAGCAACACAAACGATATGGCAAGAGAAGCCAAAAACATTAAATGTTCATGTAGAGGGGGATTTGAGTTCAGGTGTCACTGCCAAAGATTTAATTTTAGCAATTATCGCTAAGTTTGGTGTTCGTTTCGGGACGGGTTACGTTATGGAATACACGGGTGAAGCGATCCGAAATCTTTCCATGGAGGGGAGGATGACGATCTGCAATATGTCGATCGAGGCAGGAGCACGTGCAGGTTTGATTAGCCCTGACGAAACAACGGTGGAGTATTTGCGAGGAAGAGCACATGTGCCACAAGGAGAGGAATTTACGAAAATAACCCAACAATGGCTCTCGTTAGCTACAGACAATGGAGCAGAGTATGATCATTATGTGAGCATCCGAGGAGATGAAGTGGAGCCGCAAGTAACATGGGGAACCAATCCCTCTATGTGTGTTCCTGTAAGTGGTTCAACTCCGAAGATAGATGAAGCAGCATACCCTGAAGATGTAAAGCGGGCGCTTGATTATATGGGATTGTCTGAGAATCAGCCTATTTCATCCATTCATATTGACCATGTCTTTATCGGCTCGTGTACAAATTCTCGGTTAAGCGATTTGCAAAAAGCGGCCTCCATTGTAAAAGGAAAAAAAGTGCATCCAGAAGTTCGTGCGATCGTTGTACCAGGTTCATTCAGTACAAAATTGCAGGCAGAGAAGCTGGGAATTGACAAAATTTTTCAGGAAGCAGGATTTGAATGGCGTGAATCCGGATGCAGCATGTGCTTAGCTATGAACGATGATGTTGTTCCTCCAGGCGGGCGTTGCGCTTCCACCTCCAATCGGAATTTTGAAGGCAGACAGGGAAATGGAGCTAGGACTCATCTTGTCAGTCCGGAGATGGCAGCCATAGCAGCCATTGAAGGGCACTTTGTAGATGTGCGTGATTATGCAAGTGCGAAAATCACTTCATAAAATGGAAACTTCTGTAGGAAGCTGCTACCTTCATTGGTAGTAGGCTGTCTTAATCAATTGCCCAGCGTTTTCGTTTATCCGGCATGTAACGGCAGGAAGACCTACTGCCCTTCCATGCTATAGAGGTAAACCTGGCAGGATAAATAGAGCATCTACCTGCAAGTCGAATGCCCGATGCTGTTCAGTATCTATAGGTCGTACGCTCCCGGTACTAACCAGCGAAGGGGGATAAAAGCCCCTGCGATTGAAAGATACTTTAATCATATGAAACTATGAGAGTAATGTCCGATAGCTTTGAGCAAATCAGGCATTTGGAGCAGTGAAAATTTACGGAAGAAGGAGGGGAAGCAATGGAAGCCATTCAAAGGCATAAGGGATTGGTATATCCCTTAAACCGAACCAATGTCGATACCGATCAAATTATTCCCAAGCAATTTTTAAAGCGGATTGAACGAACGGGGTTTGGGCAATATCTTTTCTATCATTGGCGCTTTGATGATGATGGAAAGTTGCGTGAAGGCTTTAATCTAAATGATAAACGCTACGAACATGCATCGATTTTACTAGCGGGCGAAAATTTTGGTTGCGGATCTTCAAGGGAGCACGCTCCATGGGCTTTGTTAGACTATGGTTTTCGAGTTATTATAGCGCCGAGTTTTGCAGATATTTTTTATAATAATGCTTTAAAAAACGGCATGATTGTTATCCGAGTTGCCGAAGAGCAGGTGAATCAGTGGATGAGAAAAGCCGAGCAGCAAGCATTTACATTAGATGTAGACTTGGAAAACCAGCAAATCACCGAACAAGATATGGTCTATCCATTTGAAATTCCTTCTTATCATAAGGAAAAATTAATCAATGGTTGGGATGATATTGCATTAACTCTACAACACGAAGAAAAAATTGCGCAGTATGAAAAAAAGTATGAGCTAAAATGAAACTTACAAAAGAGGAAAATGACAGCCTTAATAAGGAGTGTGGGGAAATTGGGGATTGCTTAACAGGTGAAAAGGTATATAATGCGTTGCAGCGACTTGCTCCGCTTGTTCATCGAACACCTTTATTAACATCACAAACGACAAATAACTATTTAGGAAAAAATGTTTATTTTAAAATGGAGAACCAGCAGAAAACAGGTGCTTTTAAATTTAGAGGTGCCACATTCAAATTAATGCAGTTAAAGAAACGACAATTGGATAAAGGTGTTATCACTGCTTCAGCTGGAAATCATGCTCAAGGAGTAGCTTATGCGGCTGCTAAGTTAGGGGCAAAAGCAACCATTTTTATGGCTGAGAAAACACCACTAGCAAAAGTAAATGCAACGCGTAATTATGGCGCCCAAGTCGTTTTATCTGGAGAAACTTTTCAAGAAGCGTATGAAGCCTCTCTTCAGCATCAATTGCAGACAGGGGCTGAATACATTCACCCCTTTGACGATTATGATGTCATGGCTGGTCAAGGTACAATTGCGATGGAATTATTGCGACAAGAGGATCGCATTGATACTATATTGATTCCAGTAGGTGGCGGTGGATTAATTAGCGGAATCGCTGTTGCAGCAAAACATGTAAATCGCAACATGAAAATTATTGGTGTTCAGGCTGAAGGGGCTGACGCTATTTATAGAAGTTATCATACTGGTAGAACAGAAAATCTTCACTCTGTTTATACCATTGCAGAGGGAATTGCAGTCAAAAAACCAGGTGAACGAACGTTACCAATCATTCGAGAATATGTGGATGATATGGTAACTGTGTCAGACGAAGCCATTGCCTCAGCTATTGTTTATATGCTTGAGCGAAATAAAACATTAATGGAGGGAGCGGGAGCCGCGGCAATTGCTGCCTTATTCGCCCATAATAAGCAGATTAAATCCCGACATTGTGGGGTCGTTGTGAGTGGCGGAAATATGGATATTAGCACCATGCCTAAAATACAACAGCTAGCTGAAAAATTATCCAACCGCGAGCTTGTTCACTCATAATAAACCGGATGACAGAGTGAAAGTCACATGAGCGGTTAAAAACAAACGCCGAGGTTGGGACATAAGCAAATACTATATAGCAAAAGCCGAACAATACATTTATCATTGTTCGGCTTATTTCCATTAAAAAAATTTCTATCATCGCTATGTCAAAATACTTCGCTTTCCGCAGGTCTCTTCAGCTTTATCTTGGGCTAAAGCTTCTGCCCATAATACTTATCAAGAGAAAATCCTCGACCCAATATTTCAGAGGCATTTAAGAAGATGACAAACGAATCGGTTTCTTCGCGTTGCAGAATCTTTTTTAAATGAACTGCTTCTTGTTGTTCAGCAACGCACAGAATCATTGTCTTCTTTTTATCAGAGTAACCACCAATCGATCGCACTTTTGTTAAACCTCGATCCAGTTCCTTACGAATCAGTGATTGAATTCGTTCTTCGTCATCCGTAATAACCATGATCAATTTTGTAGCCGATGTTTGTAGCTGAACGATATCGATCGTTTTACTTGTAATATAAATACACATTAAGGCAAACAGTGTTAATTCTAAGTTGAATACGATAATAGAAGAAATGACTACTAAGCCATCAACGATTAATTGGGAGTAACCGCTGGATAAGCCCGTGAACTTCTTTACAATTTGCGCAATAGCGGCTGTACCACCAGTCGAGCCATTCCCTTTATATACAATGCCTAAGCCAGTGCCCAGGATAATCCCGCCATAGAGCGCACTAAGTAAAGGATTTGTTAAAGTTATTGGGATATCTGCACTTAACCAGATAATGAACGGAACCCAAAATGTACCTACTAACGTTTTCCAACTAAAATCTTTTCCTAACGCCATCCAGCCGATAACAAAGATCGGAATATTAATTATAAATTGAACCGTAGCAGGGCTAATTTGATACAATTCAAAAAGAATAGTACTAACACCAGATATACCGCCTGCTGCTAATTTAGCTGGTAGTAAAAAGATATTATAAGCTAAACCTACCAGTGTAGCACCAATAATAATTTGTGAATACGCGAGTATGGTTGGATTCATTTTTTTTGTAATTGTCGTCATTTATATAAATCCCTCTCTTTAAAAAGCAAAGTAACACGGATATCATTCTAACATGAAGGATATAGACTGTCGACTTTGGTTCATAGAAAGGTAAGAAAATATGGACGAACTGAACTTGTATGATAGTCTGTCACGGCTGAACCATTGCGAATTTAAACTTACACTGGATTCTTCACTTACTGTAGTTTTATAAGGTGCTGTAAGACTCCCACTTCAGGAGATGGGTAATCTGTACTGAAACAAGCCTAGAAGATAACAGCACCTAAATACCCTATTTCGTAAGCGTCTTTTAGGTCATACTCTTGGGCTACCAACAAGCCGTGAGATGAATGAAAACCCCCCACTGCTGGAAGATTCACTTTATAGGGAATAGGCAATAGAAGATGGCTTTTTTGTTTGCATTTGGTGTATCATATTATCGATGAAATGGCTCGTTAATTTTGGTAAAAACGCTCGCAAAGAACCATTCACTATTTTCCCGGCTAGGCCTTTTGCAGTAATCGTAAGTGAGCAAATTATAATTGTTTCGCTGTTACTCAGCTTGTTTGCACAAACAGTTCCTTTGCCTGTAAGCTGTTTATTGCTACTAGATAATGTGAAAGCAATCTTGTTCGGCTCCGTCCATTCTGTAATCGTGACAGTTAAATGAACGGTTTTTTGAATTGCTCCGACTTTTCCTCTACAAACCCAGATGGACTTTTTATGATCGATCATTTTATGTTGTTCATATCCGGGGACCAATGGTGCCCAGTTATTAAGATCACTGATAAATCTCCAAATGTCTTCTATGTTCATGGTGATATTTCTTTTACAAATGGTGTTTGGCAATGCGTTATTCCTCCTTCATTTTGTTTTACTGTTTTTACTTCTGCACCCAATGATATATATGCATCAAACAGAGAATTAGAAGCAATTTTTTAAAATGGGGGTTTGAACATGTGTAAAAAGATAGTTATTTTGTAAAAATAAGCGGTTAAACAGCGCTCTGTATACCTTTGTTATTAGGCAAACGGAAATAATTCTAATATAAATAAGGAAATAACTTGTTTGTAGACGCTAAAGCGATGTAGGATATAGGTGAAATATCTATAAATAAGACTTATAATGAAAACGTGTACTTCAAGTAAGGTGTTCAAAATCCGATTAAATTAAACGGATGAAGGTAAAAAAAGGCTAATAATCAAAAGCTATGCGATACATTCGTATGATAAAGAAAAAAGTATGATAACTTTTTAAATGGTTTAGCTTCCTTTTTGAACACATATTCCATACAAAAGGAGAGAATGAGGATGAGTATATTAGTGTTAGGTGGCGCTGGCTATATCGGCTCTCATGCGGTATATCAATTAATCGATAAAGGTAAAGAAGTGGTTGTTGTAGATAATTTAGAAACCGGTCATCAAGGAGCGATTCACCCAAAGGCCACATTTTATCAAGGGGATATCCGTAACCAGGATTTTTTACGAACGGTTTTCGCTAAAGAATCTATTGAGGCTGTTATTCATTTTGCTGCCAATTCCCTTGTCGGCGAATCGATGGAAAAACCTTTGAAATACTTTGATAATAATGTGTACGGTACACAAGTTTTATTACAAGTCATGACAGAATATGACGTGAAGCGGATTGTCTTTTCATCTACAGCTGCTACATATGGGGAACCAGAAGCAGTTCCAATAACTGAAACCATGCCTACCAATCCGACAAGCACTTATGGGGAAACGAAACTAACGATGGAAAAGCTGATGAAATGGACAGAAAAAGCGCATGGAATAAACTATGTATCGTTAAGATATTTTAATGTGGCGGGCGCCCGTGAAACTGGAGAAATTGGCGAAGATCATCAACCGGAAACGCATTTGATCCCAATTGTGTTGCAAACAGCTTTAGGACAGCGTGATTATATAACCATCTTTGGGGATGATTATGATACGGAAGATGGTACATGTATTCGTGATTATATTCACGTAGAAGATTTAATTGCTGCCCATTTGCTTGCTTTGGATTACTTGCAACGCGGCGGAGAAAGTAATGTATTCAATTTAGGGAGCAGTCAAGGATTTTCGGTAAAAGAAATCATTGATACTGCAAGAGAAGTAACAGGTAAAGTAATCCCTGCGCAAATCGGTGAAAGGCGAGCTGGTGATCCGAGTACATTGATTGCTAGCTCGGAAAAAGCTAAAAGCGTATTAGGCTGGAATCCCGAGCGCACGTTAATCACTAAAATTATTCAAGATGCCTGGAACTGGCATGTTGGTCATCCAAATGGATATGAAAATTAATATAAATCAATTTTGAAATTCGGTCGTGTACATGTCAGGTTGTTTTAGACAAGTACACGATTTTTTATAAGATAGGAAACTGCATAAAAATAACTGTAGAAGTCGCCTTTTCATACTAAAAGATAAAACCTTGTGGTGGCACCAACTGCGAGTCAAGCTGCTTTAACGAATCTAACTATAAGATGAAGAAAAAAATCGGGCTATTTAAAGATTCATTTCATGAAATAGCTATACTTTCTCTGCGAAAAATTCGCATTTGATATGTGAAAAAATTTGCTCTACTAGCAGTAAATATTAGCAACAATCCATATAATCCTTTTGGACTGGAAGGGATTATATGCTAGTTCTTTAATCTTAGTTTTTTCAGATAAAAACAATATTTATAAAAAATCAAACAACATTCCTATTGTGTAAGCGTTTTATTAAGAATAGGCTTAACTTAGTACTAGTACACAGCATAGACACTTGAAGGAGGTTGGTTATTTTGGGTAAAAGTTTGCAAAAGGAACTAGTTATTTTTCTTACTGTGTTGATGTTGGGATTTGCAGGGTTAACAGGTATTTATCCATCTAGCGTTATGGCTCAAAAATTGGATACAGGAACAGATGAAAAGGCTGAAGAAACTAACAAATCATCTGATGTTGATCGGGAAGCTGAAGCAGTTGAGATTACAGATACAAAGCTAGAAGAAGGGGATTTTGAAGTTTTGCAAGGAGATGGAACGCTTACGTATAACAGTGATGGATCTGTAACGTACGGTGTAACATCATACCAAAAAAACAAAATTGTCTATGATAATATGCCTACAATAAAGGACGGTATTTTTGAGGCAGATATTACAGCCGATACAGACTTAAAACGTTTTGGCTTTATCTATCGGGTTCAAGATGCTTCTGCTTATACGTATGTTGGGACTGGAGATGACAATGATCAGTATTTTGGTGAAGTGTTCGGTCCAGCTAACAAATGGACTTCTATGACAAGCAGCTTACCATTGAAAGCGAATAAAGCATATAAACTTCGTGTTAAATTTATCGATGATACAGCAAGTTTATATATCAATGGTGAAAAAATAGGTTCCTGGGTACAACCAGAAGGCGTAGATTCTCCAGGTTTACTAGGTTTTGAAAAAAGTCGTGGTGAGGCAAATATAACGATATCAAATGTAAAAATTCAAGAATATATGCCGCCAAAGCCACCGAGTGAAGAACCTGTATTAGAAACGTTACGCTCAGACTATATGAATGTATTTGTAGATGAGGTATATCCTCGAGTGGTCAAATATGACGTAGACGGAAAAATCATGCATGGGCAAGAAACACCTGTATATGGATTAAAGATAAATAGCATGCTTTACTATCCAGAAGTGCAGTTTGAAAAGGTAAGTAATAATGAAGCCATTTATTCACTTCATGTACAAGATGCATATGAGGATATTGACGTTAAGATGAAACTCTCATTAAAAGTAGACGATAATCAAGTTATTTATCAAGTACAGGAAGTGGATTCCAAAACAGATGTCAATGTTGAAACAATAGAATTTGCCGATTTAAATTTTATTTCTGTAAATGATACACAAAAAGACGCAGAGGCAAAGCTAACCAATTTAAGCAGTGATGTAACAAAGTCAGGAGATGTTACTGTAAAAGTAGACTCTGCAATGAAAGGTATTGGATCGAAGGCTCGATACTACACTGCATTTTTGTCCACTAATGAACTTAGTGCAGGCGTATGGTCGAGCTCAGAAGTGAATGGTTATCGAAATCTTATCGCACGTCACTATGAAAATGAGAACGGTAACAAGGTAGTGGGAATTGGTTCAAATACTTTATATTACCATCGCGACTTTATGAAGCAACCTTCTTCTAATACGCCAACAGTTAAAGTGGTCATCGCAGAAAATATCAATGGAGATAATGAAGTTAACTGGGAGGATGCAGCGATTGAATACCGAGATTTACTTCCCGAGGTAGAAGGTGCTGAAACGGTTAATAATACAGTAGGAACCAGAATTGCGATGAATTTCGGCTCTCACGCTCAACAGCCTTTTTTAAAAACATTGGATAATGTGAAAAAAGTTGCATTAGCAACGGATGGGCTAGGACAAGCAGTTTTATTAAAAGGCTATGCCAACGAAGGACATGATAGCGGCCATCCAGATTACGGCGATGTTGGAGAAAAGATGGGTGGTGTAAAAGATATCAACACACTTATCAAAGAAGGAAAGAATTACAATGCTGATTTTGGAGTGCATATTAATGCCCAAGAAGCTTATCCTGAAGCAAAATCGTTCAGTGAAGCACTCATTAATGGACCAGATGCAAAAGGGTGGGGCTGGTTAGATCAGTCATACACGATTGATAAATTAAAAGATCTATACACCGGTTCACGAGCGAAGCGCTTAGATGAACTTAAAGAAAATGTACCAAATTTAGATTTTATTTATTTGGATGTATGGTATCAGGATCAATGGGAATCAAATCGAGTAGCTGAGCAATTTGCCGATCGAGGCTGGAGAATGACGACAGAATTTGGAACATCTATTGCCAATTATTCAACCTGGCAGCATTGGGCTACTGATAAAAATTACGGTGGATCAACTGATAAAGGGATTAATTCAGAAGTGCTTCGGTTTATTAGCAACCATCAAAAGGATTCGTGGGTATTGAATTGGCCAGAAGCTGGTGGAACAGCAGATCATCCATTGCTTGGTGGCTTTGAACTAGCTGGCTTTGAAGGATGGCAATCCGATAAAAACTTTGACCAATTCATTAAAATGACATTTGATACAAACGTTCCGACTAAATTTTTACAAAAATACTATGTAACGAACTGGGAAACGACAAATGGCGATCCTACAAAAACGAACTTAGAAAAAGAAATTACTTTAAATGATCCTAGCAACGGCGATATAGTAAAAGTAACGAGAAAGGACAACTCCAGAGAACGAATTATTACGCTTAACGGTCAAGTTGTTTTGGATGGTCACACATATCTATTGCCTTGGATAGAGCAAGATTTCGAAACTCTGACACCAGATTCAAAGAAATTGTATCATTGGAATTTGGAAGGAGGTAAAACGACGTGGAAGCTGCCAGATGAATATAAGCATGCTTCTAAGATATATGCTTATAAATTAACCGATCAAGGCAGAGCGAAAAAGCAAAAGATCCAAGTTAAAAATAATACGATCACATTAAACGCTGAGCCAGCAACGCCGTATGTTCTTGAGGCAAAGCAAACAAAAGGTGTTCAAGTTAAAGAGTGGAGTGAAGCTGCACATGTTAGTGATACAACCTTTAATTCAGGATCATTAAAAAGTAAACATACGCAGATTTATGGCGATAAAAAGGCTGTTGATGTGAAGCGTACACAGCAAATGGGTAGTGGACGTAATCTTAGTAGTGGTGATTATTATTTACAATTTACCGATCCAAAAAAAGATTCCCAAGTAACGAAAAAAATCATTGATTTGCAACCTGGTAAAGATTACGTTGCAGAAGTTTATGTAGAAAATAATAGTGATGTAAAAGCGGGTATTCAAATTGAAGGCAGTAAGCAAGCAGCGTCTAATTATACGTATCGGAGCTTGCAGAAGAACTATGTGAAAGCTGATTCTCATGCGACTAATGATGGATACAATAGTAAAATGCAGCGCATGCAAGTAGCATTTACAGCGAAAAAATCATCTGCGAAATTGATCTTAAGCCAAGAAGCTGGAGAAGGAATTACGAAATTTGATGATATTCGCATTGTCCAAAAAAGCTTGGATAACCGCCCATCTGCAACCATATTTGAGCAAGATTTCGAATCAGTTGTCCAAGGGATTTACCCATTTGTCGTAGGTAATACAGAAGGGGTAGAAGATAATCGTGTGCATCTATCCCAACTCCATGCTCCATATACGCAAAAGGGCTGGGCAGGCAAAAAGGTTGTCGATGATGTGCTAGCTGGAAATGGGTCGCTGAAAGTGAATACTGGTAATAATGGTCTCGTCTATCGTACCATACCACAAAACTTTCATTTTGAAGCTGGAAAAACGTATAAAGTGACGTTTGATTATCAAACAACAGCACATTCTTATCGATTTATCTCTGGTAATGAGGCGATTGATGTTCGTGACATCAGTCAAGTCGAGGGGCTTCAAGTAAATGAAAAATTATCGTCAGCAACCGATACAAAAACAGTAACCTTTACCGTGAAAGGGTCAGATAATCACCAAACGTATATCGGGATTTTTAATGACGGTACATCATTAAATGGTGATACTGAAGAAGGTACATTTATGCTGGATAATTTACGAATTGAAACTGTAGGGGAATAGAGATAAATGAAGTAGTTATTCATGACAAAAGAATAACTGTATGATCTGGCGAAAAATATCTATTTAAACAATAAAAATAATGAACCGCATGAAATCAAAGTTTCTTCAGTGGTTTCCCCCCGAAAGATAGACATTTTCACGCTAACTTTCGGGGTAACCACCTTTTATGCGGTTTTTCTATTTTATCCCTATATATGGTGCTAAGCTCCCACTTAAAGAGTGGGATAATCTATACTGGAATAAGTCGAAGAGGGAGATAATAGCAACTAAATGCTCGAGATTCTTTTAGGAACCTTAGCTACACCCTGATGGGTACTAACAATTCGTGAGGAACGCCCCATAGATTGGAAATTCACTTTATGCTTATGTCTTTTTTACAAATACATTATAAAATAATATGCATAATAGTCAATGTACTCTGTGAAAATGAATGACAATAATATAGTTGTGGTAAATTTACCCAATATATTTAAATGACTACTTAGTATAGAGGACGTTTAAATGTGCTTATGTTTAACAAGTTATAAACGTCCTCTGGTACTTACTTAACAATGAGAAAGATTGAATGTGAAAATGTAGAGTTCTAATTGATTAATTGAAGGATTAGAAAAATCATAAGATATCGCTTTTTAAAAAAAGTTACTCCATTACATAAGATGTTAAGACCTCAAGCTCCTAAAGAATAAGATTTGGAATAGGTTAGGTAATTTCGGTAGGAATAGTAACGTGCTGCCGGTATCACTCAAAAGAGTAAGGTTCAATAGCTTTAGCTGTTTCTTTGAAAAGTCCGCTTAAACTATTGAACCACCATTATAAAGCAGCATGTACGTTGGTGTTTGAGACCAGCAAGAGTGCCCCCTTTTAATCTATTCTTTTTTGTTTTTTGTTAATTGGGAAGTATCCATCATCCAATTATGAATTCGCTCTCATTTCTTTCCGATATTTCGATGGGGTCTGCGACGTTAACCGTTTGAACGCTTGCGTAAAAAAAGACTGCGATGAAAAGCCAGTGAAGGCAGCAATATGAGCAATAGAATAATCTGTCGTTTCTAACATAAGCTTTGCTTCTTTAATTCGCACACGGTTTAAATATTCTATTGGGGATATTCCCATATCCTTTTTAAATGTGTGTGCTAAATAATATTTATTTATATGCCCGACCTCAGCCAGCTTATCCAATGTTATGCTATCGCGATAATTCTGGTTAATATAATACATAATAAATGCGGAAGCTTTATTAATGTTCGGCGACGCTGTTTGATTAATAGTAAGCTTTTTGTCTCTTTGAAGTTTAATAATCATGATTTCTATAATGTTTTGGCAAATAATTTCATAGTTTTCTTTAGATAACTGTATCTCTTCTAATAGCCTGTTTAAATAAAACAGGATATTGTTTCGATCCACTTGAAAACGATACAATCCTAGATGGTTTCTCTTATCCGCACTGCTAAAGAATAGGCCTTCTATTCCTAAAGCAATATATTCAAGTGAATCATGCAAGTTGGATTTCTCCGTATGCTCGACGTTTGGATTGATAATGACTAAATCATTTTCTTTAATCGGAATCTCTTGATCAACAAGTACAAATGAGCCTTTCCCTTTCACAATATAGAACAGCTCGGAAAAATGATGCGTATGCTGTGTACTATGCCAGCCTTTATCGTATTTGGAATGCGTAATATATAGAAGTTTAAATGGTGGCTTTTCATGCTTGGAATCTTTGATTTGATAGACTTCATATGACACTCTTTTCTACCTCCTTTCTAGAGAAGTATTTTACGTGAAATAGTAAACAAGTGTTTCCATTACTATTGAACACCATTTTTAAAAATTTTGTAAGGGGTTTATTTTGGAAAATCTTCATTGTCATAAAAGAAATGTTTCAGTATGTGTAATCGATTTTCCGCCTCGTGTTAAAGCAAGCGTTAGTAATAAGGCGATTCATCCTTGTTGTTTACATATATTCATCTGCTACCGTGATTTTATAGGAGTCACTTATAAAAAGCAACAAACCTAAAAAAGTAGACAACATGTTTATTGTGAAAGCGTTTTAATATCTGTACGATAAAGATAAGCAAGAAAACTAACTTAAAACAGGGGGCTTCAATTATGAAAAGAATGAAGTTTTTATTAACTGTTTCCATTATTTTCGTTATTTTTACTTTGACGGCGTGTTCAAATAAGGATCAAGCAGGAGATAAGTCAGAGGCTAAAGAAGACAGCGGCGAAAAAACAACCTTACATGTAGCAGCGTTAGAATCTGCTTATGGTAAAGAAATGTGGGAAAACATTGTCCAATCCTATGAAAAAGTAAATCCAGATGTAACAGTTGAATTACAAATCGAAAAGAATCTGGAAGAAGTGGTACGACCAAATATGCAGGCTGGGGACTATCCAGATGTGTTATTGTTAGCTACAAACAGAGAAGAAGCTCTAACAGAAACTTTAATTAAAGAAGATGGAGTAGAAAACATCACCGACGTATTAGATATGCAAGTACCTGGAGAAGAGACTACTGTAAATGAAAAATTATTAGAAGGCTTTACAGACACACTTGCTACAAATCCTTATGCAGATGGAGAAACTTATTTAGCTCCTATGTTCTACAGCCCTACAGGTTTATTCTACAATGCAGGTCTATTTGAAGAAAAAGGCTGGGAAGTTCCAAAAACATGGGATGAAATGTGGGAATTAGGAGATAAGGCTAAAGAAGAAGGTATTGCCTTATTCACGTATCCAACAAGTAACTATTTTGATACATTAATCGGTTCGATGTTGTATGCTGCTGGTGGAACTGATTTTTATAGTTCGGCTATGACATATGAAGATGGCATTTGGGAATCTAAAGAAGCGACACAAGTATTAGAAACGGTTGAAAAATTGGCAGAATATGTGCATCCAAATACAGTAGCAAATGCAAATCCAAATGATTTCACCAAAAATCAGCAGCTTGTGTTAGACAATAAAGCTTTGTTTATGCCAAATGGTAACTGGGTTGTCGATGAGATGAAAGAAGCTCCAAGAGCAGAAAACTTTGCATGGGGAATGGCTTCGATTCCGGCATTTGAAGATGGTGGCAACCGCTATGCATTTACTTTCTTTGAACAAATTTGGATTCCAAAAGAAGCAGAAAATAAAGGAGCAGCAAAAGAGTTTATCGCGTATATGTATTCCGATGAAGCAGCGGATACGTTCTTAGAAGCTGGAGCTGTACAGCCAATTAAAGACATCACGGAAAAATTAAGCGGTCAAAAACAAACTTTCTACAGCATTTATGATGCTGAAGGCGTACTTCCAGCAATGGGAACTTTTGCATCAACGAAACCAGTTCCTGGTGCAAATATGGGTGACACATTATACGGAAGTATTGACAGTGTTATAAGTGGTGATATGACGTATAAAGATTGGCAGAAGAAAATGGAAGAAGTAAGTGACAAGTTAAGACCAGCTATGAATTAACAGCATTCCATTGTATGTGAATTTATGAAAACGGTGAGCAGATATAAAGCATACTCGCTCACTTCGTAACAAAGAAAACGAGCAGTTATTTAGAGTAATCATGGGCAGCCCTTCTTCCTCAGCATCAATGTGTTAAGAATGACAGCATTATAGGGAGGGGTTGCCCGTATTGGTTCATTTCAATGTACACAACGTTATAAACAAAGCTAATACTATTTTGGAGATAGCGTATTACTGAAATAGAGCTACCTCTTTAGAAATAGTTAAAAATGCTGATAAGAACTGTTTTCTATAGTGGAAAATAACACACTAAAAAATCTGCGTTCTGCTTGTGATAGTTGTAATGTTAATGTCGAAATATGATTAACCATACTTTCATAGTTTTGTATTGGAGAGAGGTGAGAAAATGAGCAAATCGAAATCACGTCAGGTATTTATTGGTGTCTGCGTTGCGCCGGCGCTAATTTTATTAATCGTCTTCATGTTTATGCCAACATTTGAAGTTTTTCGTATGTCGCTTTATAGTTGGGGCGGATTTTCCAACACGCAGCAATTTGTTGGCTTCGATAATTTTAAATTGCTTTGGAATGATATGACGTTTATTCGTTCCTTTCAAAACTCTATTTTTCTTATCGTCGTCGTAGCTATTGTGACCTTTGCGTTTGCCGTTTTTTTTGCAGCCATTTTAACCAAAGAAAACGTAAAGGGCGGAAATTTTTTCAGGATCATTTTTTACATCCCTAATATTTTATCAATTGTTGTTATTGCAGGGATTTTTTCAGCAGTCTATGATCCGTCCGGCGGTCTATTAAATAGTGTTTTAGATATATTTAGCCTGGAAAATCTCCAGCAAATGTGGTTAGGGGATCAAAAAATTGTAATTTATAGCTTGGCTGCAGCTTTAGTTTGGCAAGCGATCGGATATTATATGGTGATGTATATGTCAAGTATGGCGGCTATCCCGCCAAGTTTTTACGAAGCAGCTTCGTTAGAAGGAGCGAGTAAAATCAAACAGTTTACCAGTATTACCTTACCTTTAGTTTGGAACAACATTCGAACAACGCTAACCTTCTTTATTATTAGTACGATTAATTTAAGCTTTTTGCTAGTGAAAGCCATGACCGGCGGAGGACCTGATGGTTCAACAGAAGTATTTCTTTCGTACATGTATGATCAGGCATATGGCAACTCTACGTTTGGTTACGGAATGGCTATAGGGGTTATTGTATTTCTGTTCTCCTTCTTGTTAGCATCGATTGTCAGCAGGATAACGAAACGAGATGTATTAGAGTATTAAGGAGGTTCGAATGGACAATGAAAAACTCAAAAAAAATTAGTCTGGATGGGCTAATGAGGGTATTTATCTATGTTGCATTAATAACATTGGCAGTCTCGATTATTGTTCCAGTCGCATGGGTGTTTTTAGCATCGATTAAGCAAAATAAAGAGTTTTATGGCAGTCCTTGGTCACTTCCAGAAGGAATTCATCTTGCCAACTTTGTCGAAGCTTTTCAAGAAGCGCAAATGGGTGAGTACTTATTAAATTCGGTACTCGTTACAGCAATGGCTTTACTCATTTTATTACTAGTAGCTTTACCAGCATCCTATGCGTTATCCAGATTCGAGTTTAGAGGAAATCGTTTGATTAATTCTATCGTCAAAGCAGGATTGTTCATTAATGTTAGTTATATTGCGGTGCCGATTTTCTTAATGCTGTTAGACTGGGATACGGGTTTAAAAGCTATGTTAGGAAATGATCTGTTACTAAATAACAGGTTTATGTTGGCATTGATTTATGCTTCAACCGCTTTACCGTTTACGATTTATTTATTATCCAGCTATTTCAAAACGCTTCCAGCTGATTTTGAAGAAGCAGCAAGCATCGATGGTGCAGGCTATTATCGGACGATGTTTTCCGTTATGTTTCCGATGGCAGCACCTAGTATCGTGATCGTCATCTTATTTAATTTTTTATTGTTTTGGAATGAATATATATTAGCATTGACGTTAATGCCAGCAAGCAATCAAACATTGCCAGTAGGCTTGTTGAATTTGATGGCTGCTGAGCGTTCAGCAGTTAACTATGGACCAATGTATGCAGGTATGGTAATCGTCATGCTTCCTACATTAATTTTATATATTATGGTGCAGAAACGTTTAACACAAGGAATGACAGTTGGCGGAGTGAAAGGATAGGTGTCAAAAGTGAAAAAATCAACAGGAAGAGTAACATTACCAAGTCAGCAAAATTTTTTACAAGAAACGAAGGAATTGATGGAGCGTTGGGGGGCAGATGCAATCCGGGATAGTGATGGGACGAAGCTGGATGATGAGATAAAACAATTGGATGCAAAGATTTATACCACGTATTTTGTAGCACGGAACCATAATGATTTTGCCAAGCAGCACCTAGAGGAAATGCAACAGTTATATTTAATGTCGCAATTTTACACGGCAACGGAAACCACTTTGGAAATTCCATTTCTGAAAGGCTATTTTGAGGAGCAAATCGAGCCTGATTATATGCATGATCCAAAGGTGTGGTGGGAAGTAATAGACCGGTCAACTGGGGAGGTCGTTTCTCCTGATCATTGGCAAGTAAATGAAGAAAAAAATAGCGTAATCATTAAACAAGTTCTTCCGTGGCACGAATATACCGTTTCTTTCCTAGCTTATATGAAGTGGGATCCGACTCAGATGTATAATCACATCACGAATGATTGGGGAGATACGCCACATGATATCCCGTTTGACGTTCGTCAACCTCACTCTAACAAGTATGTGAAAGAATATTTGCAGCAATGGTTAAAGGAAAACCCGGACACAGATGTTGTTCGTTTCACTACGTTTTTCTATCATTTTACGCTTATTTTCAATGATTTAGGAAAAGAAAAATTCGTTGATTGGTTCGGCTATGGTGCAAGTGTTTCCGTTGCAGCCTTAGAAGCCTTCGCAAAGGAAAAGGGCTATCGTCTAAGGCCGGAAGATATTGTGGACAAAGGCTATTACAATACGACCTTCCGTGTTCCTTCCCAAGCTTACTTGGATTACATTGATTTTATCCAGCAGTTTGTTGCTAAGGAAGTAAAGGAATTAGTCGATATCGTCCATGATCATAATAAAGAAGCAATGATGTTTTTAGGAGATAATTGGATTGGAACAGAGCCTTATGGCAACTATTTTTCAAGTATAGGAATGGACGCAGTCGTTGGAAGTGTCGGAGATGGCACAACGCTGCGGATTATTGCCGAAATTCCTGGTGTGAAATATACAGAAGGAAGATTTCTACCCTATTTCTTCCCAGACACATTCTATGAGGGGAATGACCCAGTCATTGAGGCAAATGAAAATTGGTTAACAGCCCGCAGAGCACTCATGCGCAAGCCTTTAGATCGAATCGGCTATGGTGGCTATCTAAGCTTGGCTTATCAATTCCCTAAATTCGTTGATTATGTAGAAAAGGTTACTAATGAATTTCGTGAGATTTATAACAATATTCATGGTACCAAGCCATATATTGGATTAAAAGTAGCTGTCTTAAATGCGTGGGGTAAATTACGAACATGGCAAACACATATTGTCGCTCATGGGAAATGGTATAAAAAAGCTTATTCTTATCAGGGCGTATTAGAAGCGCTTAGTGGATCAGCTGTGGATGTCTCGTTTATTAGCTTTGATGATGTTATAGGTAACGGGGTCCCAGATGATGTGGATATTATTATTAATGCGGGTGATGCAGGTACTGCATTTTCAGGTGGAGAAAGATGGAAGGATGTTAGATTAACCTCTATCCTTCGAGAATGGGTGTACCAAGGTGGAGGATTCGTTGGAATAGGTGAACCAACTGCATATCATCAGGAAGGGCGCTATTTCCAACTGGCTAATGTTTTAGGAGTTGATAAAGAATTGGGCTTTAGCTTATCGACGAATAAATATTTTACCGAAGTAACGGAGAACCATTTTATTGCTGAAGATGTAGTAGCATTTGATTTTGGCGAAAGTATGGAACATATCTATGCTCTGAACGAAGCAACAGAAATTATCGAGTACTCGAATGGTGGGGTTCATCTAGCTAGTTCAACCTTTGGGAAGGGTAGAGGCGTTTATATTGCAGGTTTACCGTATAGTCACGAGAATACAAGACTGTTGTTGCGAGCTTTGTATTATGCTGCTCATAAAGAGGGAGAAATGAAAAAATGGTTCGCTTCTAATGTGCATTGTGAAGTACATGCTTATCCAGAAATTAAAAAATATGCCATCATTAATAACTCTACAGAGACGCAAATTACTGATGTTTATGATGGGTCTGGAAACAAACGTCAAGTTACGTTAGAGGCAAGTGAAATAGTATGGGAGGACTATTCATGAAGGATAAAATCTTATTAAGTGCAAAGGTTGTTTTCTTTCTTTTTTGCCTATTTCTCATATTTTACGGACAGCAAACGGTTGGCAAGTGGGAGTTGTTTTTGCAGCTTGTTGGACTAACTGGTCTCTTGTTTTTACTTTGGGACTATAACCGGAAATTTGTGTAAATCTAAAAAAAGAGAGCAGATAAAGAGAGTTGCACGCTAGTGCCTACATGAGAAAGTTATGCAGCAACCGTTCCTCGCTGTTGAATTGGTAAAAAACTTTAAACCGCTACTTCGCCAAGTTCAAAATGGTAGGAGATGGCATTAATTACAAGCAAAGTTTGGTACGACATGAAGGGTGCAACAATGTTTCATTCATCTCCAGAATGACATGACTTTGCCTGCTTTTGAGCGTAGAAGGATTTTTTTGACATTATATTTTAGTAGACTGAGGCATAGAAAAAAGTGAAGTCACTCGTTGGTTCGATATTTTGTTTAAACGGTAAACTTTAAGCTAGGTTAAGGATAGTTTTTGACTTGCTAAAAGAGTGTTGAAAAGGTGAGGATAATGATGAAATACGCCATTGGGATTGATATTGGAGGAACAAAAGTCGCTGCTGGAATTGTAAATGAATATGGTGATTTAATCCAACAGGAAATAGTTAGCAGTGATCCTGCTGATAAAGAAGCAATGTTTGCTAGCGTTGTTCGGTGTGTAGAGCAGCTTATGAACCATTCCAGCATTCCGATTGAAGAAATATATGGCATTGGTGCAGGTCTACCAGGAAAGGTAGACCGTGAGCGAGGAGTTGCTGTTTATCAGAATAATTTACCCTGGGACAATTTTCCTTTTACCGATCGACTACAAAAAGCAGTCGGTATAGAACGGATTGTAATCGATAATGATGTATATATGGCAGCATTTGCAGAGTGGAAAAAAGCCGCTATGACGAAACAGGAGCTACTCGTGTATATTACGATTAGTACAGGTATTTCCTGCTCCATTATTCAAGGAGGTGAATATATCCGTGGTGCTGGCTTTGCTGGAGAATTGGGATTAGTTCCTGTTTATTCTAAAATGAGTAATGAACCGCTGCAAAGGTTGGAAAGCGCTGCTTCTGGTCCAGCTATGCAGCTGCAAGCACGTAACGTTTATGCAAATGATCAAGTATTAACGAAGGATATTTTTGCTAATTATTTGGCAGGAGATGACGAGGCACAACATTTAATAAAAGAAATGGTATCTGTTCTGACACAAGGCGTTTATATGGTCCATAGTTTGTTAGATCCACACAAAATAATATTTGGTGGCAGTGTTGCTATCCATAATCCTTGGCTATTAGAGCTTATAAAGGCGAAGCTCCAAACATATTTGCTTGCTGAACAAAGCCATATTTTAGATAGTATGGAAATCAGCAAGTTGAATAATGTGCAAGGTGTTATCGGAGCAGGATTAAGAGCATGTATGCTGGTAAAATGTACGTCACAGAAAACCTAAATAGTGTTTGTTCAAAAGGGTAAGAAAAATAAGACTGAGAAGTTAAGGAAACATTTTAGTATACTTTTTGAACAACCTCTACAAGGAGGGGATTTTGAATGATCTATTCCTATTTAACAGGACTTATCGAGCAAGCTACCTCAGCTGAGATGATCGAATATGCAGATAAAGTATATGCGCGAAACCAGATCATGCGTTTATTACATTTGGAATCATTTCCGAATGAATCTGTACCGGTAAAAGATATACCCATACCAAATCTATTAGATAAATTGATTGACTATGCGATTGAACACGATGTTATTCGCGATATTTTAAGCGAAAAGGAAATCCTGGCAGCTAGTATTATGAATTGTCTCGTCGCACGCCCTTCGACAGTAAATGAGGTCTTTTATAAAAAATTCAACCAATCACCAGTAAAGGCTACAGATTATTTTTACGCCCTTTCAAGGAATAGTAATTATATTCAAATGAACCGCATTGCGAAAAACATTAGCTATAAAACAGATACGCCTTATGGAACCATGGATATAACTATTAATTTATCCAAGCCAGAAAAAGACCCCGAACAAATTAAATTAGAACGAGAAAAATCCAAGGATATTACCTATCCGAAATGTCTATTATGTGTGGAGAATGAAGGCTATACAGGAAGAATTGACCACCCCGCACGTGCAAACCATCGAATGATAAGGGTTCCTCTAGCCGATGAAATGTGGTTTTTTCAATATTCGCCGTACGTTTACTATAATGAACACAGCATTTTATTATCGGAACAACACAGAAATATGAAAATCGATAAGCGAACGTTTGCACGACTGTTAGCTTTTACAGAAAAATTCCCGCATTATTTTATTGGGTCTAATGCAGACTTGCCGATTGTGGGCGGATCGATCTTAAGTCACGACCATTATCAAGCGGGGCGGTATGAGTTTACAATGACCAATGCTAAAGAGGCATTTTCATTTTCTTGGAATCAGTATCCGCAACTGCATTGTGCCGTGCTACATTGGCCATTGTCTGTAATTCGGTTAAAAGGAAAACATACATCTGATTTAGTGGACGCAGCAGACGAGGTCTTAGCAGTCTGGAAAAGTTATTCTGATGAAGCAGCGAATATTATAGCATTTACAGAGCAAACACCACATAATACTATTACACCGATTGCGAGAAAACGTAACGGCGTGTATGAGTTGGATCTTGTATTACGGAATAACCGGACAACAGAACAGTATCCACAAGGTATTTTCCATCCACATGCAGATGTGCATCATATTAAAAAGGAAAATATCGGCTTAATTGAGGTGATGGGACTAGCAGTATTGCCTGCGCGATTAAAACAAGAATTAGCTGATATAGAAAGCTATTTATTAGGTGAACACCAACAAGTTGCAGCCTATCATAGAGACTGGGCGGAAAAATTGAAGAAACAGTACCCAGGCGTAGGAACACCTGAAGAAGCACGGCAAATTGTGCGCAAAGAAGTTGGAAATAAGTTTGTGCGGATTTTACAGGATGCAGGTGTATTTAAGGACAACAGTTCGTTTAAACGGTTTATCCATGTGTTATGCTAACGGATATAGGAAGTTATTTCGTGATATGGATAATGATATTGTCAAAGTCTCGAATCAGTTATCTGAACAGCATAAGCGGTTGTTGTTTGGTACAATTGGTTATTTGTTTATCCAAAGAAAAACCGGTAAAGCGCATGAAGTTAATTCAATAACAAACTTTTTAATCGCCCCCTAAACGTTTTATAGAAGCTGTATGTTGCTCTCCCTTGGGATACTTGTTTTCCAAAGGAGAGTAATTCATTTTCAAAACACATTATATTTTGCTTATGATTGCTTGCGTATGGATAAGTAATAAATCGTTATTTGCGCGATCGGGTAAACAAACAGAAGCAACATTGGATAGAATGGGATCACGTCATCTATGAATGGATAGAGAAACATTAGAATGAGCATAAAGCCAAATACAAAGGGCATGAAAAGGTAAACTTTACGACAAGCATTAGCTGTAATTATTTTTTCTCGCTCATCCTGTTCAGAAAACTCTTCTGGCATAAATAATTTCAAAAATATATGTTGATGTTTTTTGGAATTGTGCCGGTATAGTAAGATTCCGAATCCAGTTGCAATCAATAAAAAGATAATAGTTGGTGTAATATTTACGAATGCTTGAGTGCTCTCATTTTTAACGACGTCTGCTACTTGGCTTGCAAATGAATAAAGCGGTATAAACCCCCAAGCAGCTATCAATAATCCAAATATGCTAATCCAGTAAATCGATTTCATTTTCATCGTCTCTCTCCTCCTCCTGTAGCCAAAAAGTTTCTTCCATAGGTAAGCAGAAAATTCTACATATATTTAAGGCAAGAAATAAGGATGGAACATAATCTCCTTTTTCAATAGCCGCAATGGTCTGTCGAGTAACGCCAACTTTTCTCGCCAGTTGTTCTTGTGTTAAATTAAACCGTGCCCTCAACTCCTTTACACGATTATCTAATTTCAATCAAGCCAGCTCCTTCCTTAGACATCTTCCATTACTTACATCTCATTTTTTTGCTCTTTCCATAAAAGCTTCTATAAGGAGTGTATTATTTTCATTTGCGCATGTCAAGTTTACCTAACATTTTGTTTAGCTGATTTAACTTTAGTGAGGTTTTAGATCATCATTGCTGTGTCCATAAAATAATTAAGTTTTAAAAAATAGTTATTTCTATCGGGAAAATATTGTGTACTAGGATAATTTTCACGGTACGAATAACGGATGTTCAAATGAGAGGTAATCGTGTACATTGAAGATATAAAATGCATAAAACGGATCCATGTGTTTGTCCTCATTGCTAGTCTTCAAATTGGTTTACCATCGTGTTCATTTTAGAGAATGATGGAGTGGTTATTTTATAAATGTTCCGCAATTAAGACCTGCTATCCCGTCTATAAGTTGCTGTAACACTCCCACTTGAGGAGTTGGATAATCTGTACTGCAATAAGTGTAAGTAGGAGATAACAGCACCTACACCCTATTTCGTAAGAAGCCTTTAGGTCATACCATTACGGCACTAACAAGCCGTGGGGGATGAATGAAAACACCTACTGCTTGAAGATTCCCTTTATCGTAAAATGCTTTCCGAACTATTACTGTTGTTTCTCCTATTCCAATTATTAAAAAAAGAATTATTTTCCAATCCCATCATTGTTTAATGATGTTTCCATAAATTAAAAAAATTAAAATGGAGGAGAAAAAATGGCAAAACGTTTATTTATTTCGTTGCTGATCGGTTTGCTACTATTGACCACTCCATCTTATGTCATGGCACAATCGCAAAATTTACCTAATCCAAAAAAAGTCGGTGAGGGAACAGAACAATCAGTATTGGGTAAGGGAGATAATGGAAATAATGAAACACCAGGGGAATGGTTTGTAGGTGAATCACCGTCTAACCCATTGCCGAATGCTCCGGTGTTATTATTTGTACCTGGATTGAATAATGTCGCACAAATATTTTGGGAGGAGGATGGTTTATACGAAGCGGCCTATGAATCTGGTTATGAAACTGCGTTTATCCAGCTGTATGATGCTGGAGGTGCTTCAGCGGATATGTGGGATAATGGAAAATTACTTGCAGAAAAAATAGAAGAAATTTCTGCTCATTTTCAAGGAAAGCCGATTACGATCATAGCTTACAGCAAAGGGGGAGTCGATACGCAAGCTGCTGTAGCATACTATGGAGCATGGCAATATGTAGATCGGACCCTTACTTTATCCAGCCCCCATCACGGATCGGAATTGGCAGATTTGGCAAATAGTAATTGGGCAGGGTGGCTAGCAGAGTTACTCGGGTTACGTGGTGAAGGGACCGCCGCTGTAGAGACTGGATATATGGAATATTTTCGTTCGTTGACAGATGAGAAGCCGTATGCATACGTGAATGATTTTTACACTTTTGGTGGTACGGACTGGGGATCGATGTTTTCCTCGACTTGGTTTGGCGGGATGTATTTATCTAATTATGGTGATAACGACGGCGTAGTAACAGCAGTAAGTACTCGTTTGCCAAAGGGGGAAGAAGTTGCAATTGGCAATTGGAACCATACTTCCATTCGAAGCAATGTCCTTTTTCCTGTTTTAGAAGACTATATTTTTACAGAGAGTCAGCCTAACAAGCGCTATTCATTCAACACGGCATTAGAGGGAAAATCTGCTACAGCAGAGCAGTATGTGTATGGTAGTCGATTAGAAAAAAATAAACATGAAAAGCATGCTTTTCCAATTGAAGAAACTGTCGATAAAGTGAACATTCAATTATATACTGCAAGCCCGTTAGGTGAAGTGCAACTTGTTGATCCGAATGGGAAAAGTTATCCAGTAACGCAGGTAGCTAAGCAAAATGGAGGCTTTTTTGCTGGAGCAACTGGATATAGTATTCAAGTCAATCATCCTGTATCTGGAGAATGGTCGTTAAAAATGCTAAGCGATCAGAAAAATGCATATTTATTGCAAGGTCAATTTGATAAAGCAACCAAACATCAAATTTTATTGGAGGCACCATTAAACCGAGGCGTAACAAATGAATTGCCATGGAAAACGAATGATGCTCAAGTAAAAGATGAAAGTATTGAAACGGTGTATACCATAGTGGAATCAGGGGAACAAATTCCCGTAATGACTGGCACAATAAAGGGGGGATCCTTTAATTTATCAAAGGAACTTTCTTCGTTGAAAAAGAATCAAGCATACAATATTACCATAGATATAAAAGGTGAAACGATTTCTGGATCGCCATTTAAACGAACAGTGGTTGATTCGGTTTATTTAAGTGAGTAAGCAGCTCTCTTTGAAGTCTGACCCGTAGAAGTAGTACATGTAGCAAACCATTCGGTAGCCCATTAATTAGGGTTTGGTCAATAAAAAAGGCTTTCCGTCGCTGATAATACCATCCAATTGCCGGATGGTATTTATTTTTTTCATTTTTATAAATAAAGAGTTTCTATCAAGAAAAACGGAAAACTGTTTCTTTAAGCAAATAATAATTACCTAAAGCTGAGAATACGATAATAACATAGGGAGGAGGGGGTAGCATGAGAAAAGGCATTATTGTTCTCGTTAGTCTGATCAGTATAATCGTGTTGGCTATTTTTCTTCTTATCAAATCATCCCCCGAGAAACAGGCAGAGGAAGCGGCAGAGGAGTTCTTTACATATGAACAGGAGGGCGCTTTTGCAAACTCTTGGGACATGTTTCATCCATTCATAAAAAATAAATTTACGAAAGAAACATATATTCAAGGTCGTTCTGAGGCAATGATGACTTTTTTTGGCGAGCTGGATTTCACTTATAGCTTTGGGGACGTAGAGAAGATAACGGACTGGAGCCCAGGGAAGGATGAGGATCCTATTCCCACAGCATATCGAATCACAGTTTCCCAACAGTTTGCAGGTAAATACGGAAATTCAAGCCTGGTACAAGATATTTATCTTGTAAACATAGAAGGGGAATGGAAGATATTATGGGATTATAAAAATGGGGATGAGGATAGCTAGTAAAAATAACATTTTGCTCACCCCACACGATAAAGCCAAATCTTCCATGCTGCATCTGGATGATCAAAGGTTCGTTCTAAGACTAGGTTCAGTTCACTGGCATTGCTGATGGGAACGGCTGACAATATATATTTTCCTCCTAATGATTGAAGCGCATGAGTATTAATTTCTAATGGAACGGGCTGATTACGATTTTTCGTATACAAATAATTCTTTCCATGTTCAGCGACGTACATATATAATCTGCTGCCCCATGTATCAAAATAGTTTTCTAAGGTAGGATTTTTTCGCAATTCACCTGCAATGATTTTGCGAAAAACACGCTTATACTCTAATGGAAAACTGTTATTGTATGTATCTAAGGTGTAGAAGCCATTGTATTGGGCAATGGTAGGATGCAAACCGACGCTAACGACACGGTAATCGCTCGGATTTGTTCCAATATAGTTTTGGATATCATCGAATAATGCTTCTGCGTAGAACTCTTTAAATGTAGGCGTACCGATTTCACTGTATTTTGCCTCTTCGTTTAACGGGAACAGGATATAACATTGCATAATGACTGCTCCAATAACAAGCATTTTGCCAAACCGCAAATGTTGCCAAAGGATGGCTAAGGCAAAGGCAAATGCAATATACCAAATAGCAGGGTCAAAAAAATGAATGCGCGCAAAATTAAATGTGTTGGCAATCATGATGTTATCTTTAATGAATCGCCAGCCTTCCCAATACCAAAATGCATACCAAATGGATAGGAGGAGGTTAACAAAAAACAATCCGAGTAGACAGTATGGTTTTAGACGACGGTAAGCGGCTACTAAGAAAGCAACCGCTATAATTGGAAGAATCACCAAATGCTGATAAGCCATGTCATGGGTATGTCCATAGAGAAAATTATCCAACGACAGTTCTATACTCCGTTGAAACGAATTATGTCCAAGGTTTAATGCGTCTCGATGTGAAGTGAATCCAGCATCAAAAAACATCGACACAATTAATAAATAATTTTTTACAAGGTAGATCACCGCCATAAGTGTAATAGCAATAAACAGCGGCCAGTTTACCTGTTTAAATCGTATCCAATCGATAAGCCAGAGCAGTCCCATGATGGACAGAAAGAACACGAACGTTAGCACGAAATTGGAGAAAAAAGGGATGATGCATAAGGTAATCCAATAAAACCAGCGCGTATTCCATCCATCTTTACGGATTATTAAAAATAAGAATAGCGCTAAAGGCAGACCAGCTATGGATAACATTCCAGATGGCCAGTAAGGTAAAAGAGCAAAGGTTAGAGCAGTCCCGACAGAAATAAAAGGTAGTTTCAAGCCAAACGACGTGAAGTTTTTCAATAATAAATACATCCCAAAAAATGCTGCAAAACGCATAATGGTTTGCCCAATACCGTAAGCTGTCATCGGTGCAAATATCGTATATAGCCAGACCATTGCATCCAAACTAGATGGTAGTGCACTTCTTGGTAGACCATTGATGACATTTGGAAGTGTGGTATCTGTTAATGTGAAGATGGAATCACTTTCTGCGAGCAATTGATACCATACCATATTCGAATCCATATTATCATGAACACGAATATGAGTATCTTCTCCTAATAGATAATACGGGAGAAGATAGGCGACAATCACAGCACAAGCAATTCCAATGAACAGCTTATGGTTGGAAAAACTCCTGTATTTGACTAGTGACATGATGTATCGCCCTTTCTCCTATCCGATAATAAAGTGGTAAACGCAATAATCGCTTACTCTCTCTCGTCGTATATTGATCCGTACCTATAAAACTACCATAAATAGCTCCTGCATAAGCACTATGTAGTGGTACATAGTGGCTGGCTGTAATAATATCGCGCTCTTTTAAATAGGCCATTAATCTATTTCTGTCATGCTCATTTGTAGTCTTGATAAAAAACATATGTGCATTATGTGACCCATTCTTTGGAATCACTGGTAACTCTATAGCATTTATGGACTGTAACTGCTTTAATTCTTTATCGTACAGGCCCCAGCTTGTCAGCCGATTAGCAGTTATTTCTCTTGCATGGTTTAATTGGACAAATAGATAAGCGGCATTTAGTTCACTTAAAACATAGGAGGAGCCAACGTCTCGCCACGTATATTTATCTACCTCACCACGGATAAATTGTGAACGATTCGTCCCTTTCTCCTGGATGATTTCTGCGCGTTCCATAAGGGAGGGATCGTTAATAAGTAATGCTCCTCCTTCGCCACAGGTAATATTTTTTGTATCGTGGAAGCTAATTGTCCCCATATGGCCAATAGTACCAAGCGCTTTACCTTTATATGTACTCATCAGTGCCTGGGCTGCATCTTCTATAAGCCACAAATTATATGCTGCGGTTAGTTCTTGTATTGCATCCATATCGCAGCTTACACCAGCATAATGGACAACGACAACAGCCTTTGTTTGTTTGGAAATAGCTGCTTCAATAGCTTGAGGGTCTATGTTCATGGTGAGTGGATCTATGTCGACAAAACGAACCGTTGCTCCTCGTAGTGTATAGGCATTGGCGGTGGAAACAAACGTATAGGAAGGCATGATTACTTCATCTCCTTCAGATATATTCATCAATAAAGCAGTCATTTCCAACGCAGCTGTGCAAGAAGGAGTCAATAACACTCTTTCGCATGCGAGGTTGTATTCCAACCAATGGGAACATCGTTTACCGTAAATACCATTTCCAGATAATTTATTCTCATGCAACACCTCGGTTAATACATCTATCTCTGATTCTACTACACAAGGTTTGTTAAACGGAATCATCTCAAGGTCACCTCATTATAATAATTCCAATTATGATAAGTGAAAAGCCGATTACTTTTTGCGTCGAAATAGGCTCATTGAATAATAAAACAGAAAGAATAAATACTAGGATAAAAGATAAACTCATAAAAGGATATGCATAACTAATATCAAACTTGGTCATAGCCGCCATCCAGCAAAGAGCTGCCAGGCATGCAGCGAACAGACCGGATAAGATCCAAGGATTCAACAGTAGCTGCAGTAAAAACATCATTTTCTTCCAAAAAGCATCAGGAAGCGCTCCATATTGGTTGATTTTCCACTTTAAAATAAGCTGACCATAAACGGTAAAACCAATCGTTCCTAAAATATAAATATAACCCATTACCAGTCTCCTGCCGACAGGGGTGCCACATTGCATTTGTGATAGACATCTATTGCTCCGCCTATACGAAATCCAATCGAGATAAACACATTCAACGAAGGGAAATTTGATGCTGACACCGATGTGGTAACATGTTCATAATCACCAAGAGAAAACAGATGTTTAACACAATGACTGGTAAACGGTTTTGCTAACCCTCTTCCTTGATAAGGCGTATCAATAGCTAAAAGCGTAACATTGTTTTGATCAAACGCAAAAAAGCCAGCAAGCTGTTTCTCGTAATACAATGTAATAATGTTGTTGACCTTTGCCAAGTCCAATACCCAGTTTTGAAATCGTTTGTTTACCATCCAGTCAGGAACGTTAAAATCACGGTGGAAACGGCTATGATGAAAGGCGTTGCCAGCAATATGTGTAATCTGCGCTATATCATAATCATCACTAAGAGAAAAGGCCTCATCCTTAGCAAGAACTAATTGGTCTTTTCTACAGAAAGGTTTCATTAACGTATCTGTATAATAAAATCCATATTTATACAATAATTCAGTATTTTGAGTCGGGTCTATTTTTAATGTAAAATGTCCACGTATGTTGTCGGTTTGCCGTAATGCTACTTCGGAGGAAGAGGTTAGCTCGAACGTATTGATTTGAAAGTTCCGTTCATCCCACGGAGTAGGCTGTAAATAAGTTGTCATCGTAAATCAGCTCCACTTGTATGGTTTATACATAGCATTTTTATACAATGTGCCATGTTTACGCTTTTTGGCTATCATCTGTTGTTTCACGGATGAGGTATAGTGGCCGTCCTTTAATTTCATTAAAGACTTTTCCAATGTACAGACCTAGGATTCCGAAATTGAAAAAGATCAGCCCACCAATAAAATAAATAGATACCATCACGCTAGTCCAGCCTGCTACAGGTTGTTCCAAGAAAAAATAACGGATAAACAAATATAGACCGTAGATAAAGGAAGCCGATGAAATTAGAAAACCAAATTGAATGGAAAGTCGTAAAGGCTTATTCGATTGGGCGATGATCGTATCTGTTGCCAACGTAATTAACTTCTTCAAGCTATACGAAGATTTACCTTGTTTTCTAGCATCATGATCGATGGCAATGGAAGCTGTTGGATACCCCATCCATTGTAAAAATAGTGGGAAAAAACGATGTTGCTCTCGCATTTGTCGAAAGCCATGAACGACTTTTTTGGAAATGATACAGAAATTAGCGATGGTATGGTCGGAAGTCGTTCCGGTAAAGTAATCATAAACACGATAAAATATTTGCGACGTTTTTTTCTTCCACCAATGATCTTGACGGGTTACCCGTTTGCCAAATACAACGGCATACCCTTCTTGACTTTTTTGAAATAGACGGATAATTTCTTCTGGCTTATCTTGCAGATCGCAATCCATGACCACAACCCAATCCCCGTTTGCATAATCAAGGCCAGCTGTTATTGCATGATGTTGCCCAAAATTACGAGCTAAATTAATACCTTTAATGCAATGATTAGTAAGATTCAATGTAACAATCGTTTCCCACGCAAGATCAGGACTTGCATCATTGACAAGAATAATTTCATATTTCGCTGCAATTGTATGAATAGTTTCAATAATCCTTTGACAAAGTTCCTCTAAATTTCTCGCACAACCATATACCGGAATGACGATAGAAATTAGGATAGAGTCGTTTTTAACCATTTGTTTACATAGCTTTCTACAGTTTGTTGCAGCTTCTTGTCAAACGTTCCTGTTGGTTTCCATCCTAGTTCAGTTCTAATTTTTTCGTCATTCAGAGCATAGCGCTGGTCATGACCAGGACGATCATTTACATAAGTAATTAAGTCTGTAAACGATGCTAGTTCGTATTTATTTGTTAATTCAGGCAATTGATTGTCTAAAATGGAACAAATTTTTTGGGCAATCATTGTATTGTTATACTCATTTCCGCCGCCAATGTTATAGGATTCAAGTGCACTTCCATCGTGATAAACTCGATCAATCGCCTCGCAATGATCCTTCACATATAACCAGTCGCGAATATGACTGCCATCTCCATAAATAGGAATCGGTTCGCCATGTAAAGCACGATAAATAATAGTCGGAATCAGCTTTTCTTGGTTCTGTTTCGGACCGAAGTTATTAGAAGAATGGCTTATGACAATGTTCATCCCATATGTGTAACCAAAACTGTTAACAAGCATGTCAGCTCCCGCTTTGGAAGCACTATACGGGTTGCGTGGTTGGTATGGTGTTGATTCGCTGAATTTCCCTTTAAAGCCTAGTGAGCCGTAAACTTCATCTGTAGAAATATGGTGAAACCTCCTTGTTTGCAGCTCGTTTTTTTGTTCCCAATCTTGTTTTGCAGCTTGTAGTAAAACCATCGTCCCTAATACATTTGAATGAACAAACTGCGTCGCATCAGCAATTGAACGATCTACATGTGATTCTGCTGCAAAATGAATTACCCCATCAATATCATTGCTTTCAAAAATCGACTGTACGAGTTGGTGATCCGTTATATCGCCATGAACAAACTGGTAATTTGGTAAATCCTTAACTTCTATTAAATGTTCTTTGCTCCCTGCATACGTTAATTTATCGAGATTAATAACTTGATAGTCTGGATGTTTATTCAAGAAATAAGGGATAAAATTACTGCCAATAAAGCCTGCTCCACCAGTTACTAAAACCGTTCGCCTGTTTTTCATTATTTCACCAGCCCCAGTATGGAATGTGTTACCATCTCATCCCAATAAGGATTCGTATGCTTGCGATGTGCAATATCTAGTAAATAAGCGCCATAATCATTTTTATGCATTTCTTTTCCTTTATTAATGAGTACATCTCTAGAGATATATCCTAAATAATAGGCGATCTCCTCTAAGCAGGCAATTTTGAATCCTTGCCGCTGTTGAGTTATTTTTACGAACTCAGCAGCCTCAAATAAAGCATCATGTGTTCCAGCATCCATCCATGCAAATCCTCTTCCTAGTAGCTGGACATCTAATCTTCCTTGTTGTAAGTAGAGACGATTTAAATCCGTAATTTCGAGCTCACCTCGTTTGGAAGGCTGCAAATTTTTAGCTAATTGAACAGCACGATGATCATAGATATATAAACCGGTTACAGCGAAATCTGATTTAGGCTGTAAAGGCTTTTCTTCTATAGAGATAGCTTTTTGTTGTTGATTAAATTCCACTACTCCAAATCGCCTTGGGTCTTTCACTCGACAGCCAAATATGGTTGCATGTCGATGATGCTTCATTGCGTTGCGAAGAAGCATTGTAAATCCTTGTCCAAAAAAAATATTATCCCCAAGGATTAAAGCGATATGCTCCTTGCCGATAAAGTCTTCGGCAATCGTTAATGCTTCAGGTATTCCGTCTGGGTTGCTTTGTACTTTGTAGTGAAGAGAAATACCAAGTGCTGATCCGTCTCCTAATAAAGTAGTGAATCTCGGTTGATCTTCAGGAGTACTAATAATCATAATTTCTTTAATACCAGCGAGCATAAGCACAGAGAGTGGATAATAAATCATTGGCTTATCATAGACGGCTAATAAATGTTTGTTAATACTGTCCGTACTCGGTGATAACCTTGTACCGCTTCCACCAGCTAAAATAATTCCTTTCATGATTACACCCCTTACATTTGGAAGATATATTCCAATTCTAACATGCTATTAGTTATTTATTACCTAAATATTCTAAAATAATCTTACATTTAGATTGCAGTTTTGTTTCTGAGATGAAATATTCTTAAAGAAACATGTTTTTAACCGTCATATAGAGAGAAAATGAATAGAATACTTTATAGATGTAATTGAAAAAAATATAATTTATCCATTATTTAAGGGTGCTATTAGACTCCCACCTCAGGAGTTGGATATATTGCAACAAGTTTAAGTGGGAGATAACAGCACCTGGATGCCACGTTCGTTCAGAGGCCTTTAGGTCATACCATTACGCCACTAACAATCGGTGGGGATGGATGAAACCCCCACGGATTGAAGATTCACCTTATATAACTTAATCATCAGAAAAAAACAACTTTTTTCGTTTATCGAAATCTTCCCTTTTTAAAAACAGTTGATTTTAAAATACGTATACCTTATAATACGTATTATTATTTTATTTTATTTTACAAAAATTTTACACGAGTATATGTCGCTTAATAAGGAACATAATGTACTCTTCTTAGGTTAAAGTGTCAGAAAAATGAATACAAAAAAATCTTCATTTTTTTAAAGGTAAATTGAAAGAATCTTCAATTTACTAATGAATTATTTTTATTGTGCAAAATTTGAGGGAGGTCAACATGAGTACCAGCTTATTGAAAATCCAAAATTTAAAAACATCTTTTCGAATAAAAGATGATTATTATGCCGCTGTGGATGATGTTTCTTTAACTGTTCATAAGAATGAGACATTGGCAATTGTTGGTGAGTCAGGTTCTGGTAAAAGTGCATTAGCGTTCTCAATCATGGGGCTACATACTCGGGCCAAAATGGAAGGAAACATTTATGTGAAAGGTCAGGACATTGTAAATTTGCCTCCAGGAAAGTTGAACAAGCTGCGGGGGAATGATATGGCGATGATCTTCCAGGATCCGTTGACGGCGTTAAATCCGTTGATGACAGTAGAAGATCAGATTGGTGAAGCTTTATTATTACATAATCGACAATTATCCAAACAAAAGCGAAAAGAGCAGGTTGTTCACCTGCTAAATCAAGTTGGTATACCGCGTCCAGAGTATACTTGTGAACAGTATCCGCATCAGTTATCCGGTGGAATGAGACAACGGGTGATGATTGCAATTGCTATCGCCAATAAACCAGAACTTCTCATTGCCGATGAGCCGACTACAGCACTGGATGTAACCATTCAAGCACAAATACTTGGCTTAATGAATGATTTGAAAGAACAGATGAATACAGGCGTTATATTAATTACTCACGATTTAGGCGTCGTGGCTGAGACGGCAGATCGAGTAGCGGTTATGTATGCAGGACAAATTGTAGAAATTGCAGATGTGTATACACTATTTAAAAATCCGCTGCATCCTTATACGAGATCATTATTAAATTCCATTCCAGCTGAAGACAGTGTGCATGATAAGCTTCATGTGATTCAAGGAATCGTTCCTTCGTTACAAAATCTTCCGCGACAAGGCTGCCGTTTTAAAGCACGAATTCCTTGGATTAGCGATGAAGCACATGAAGAAAATCCCGAGTTGCACGAGGTAGAACCGGGGCATTTCGTACGCTGTACCTGTTACCAACAATTTTATTTCCCTGAAGAAACAATAGAGGAGGAATCAACCCATGGCACTTCTTGAGGTAGATAAATTAAAGGTACATTTCCCCATTCGAGGGGGAATTCTAAATCGTAAAATTGATGCGGTGAAAGCTGTTGACGGGGTTTCTTTTTCCATAGAAAGAGGAAAAACGTATGGGCTTGTGGGAGAGTCTGGATCTGGAAAAACAACCACAGGTAAAGCGATTATCGGTTTGAATAGTATCACTTCTGGAAGTGTGAAGTTTGACGGAATTGATTTAGCAGGTTTTAATTCCAAAAAAACAAGTTTGCGTAAAGATATTCAAATGATTTTCCAAGATCCATATTCCTCTTTAAATGGAAAAAAGCGCGTGTTGGATATTATCGCAGAGCCATTACGAAATTTTGAAAAATTATCTAAAGCAGAAGAGAAAAAGCGTGTGCAAGAATTGCTTGAACGAGTGGGATTAAGTCCAGAGAGTATTTTAAAATACCCACATCAATTTTCTGGTGGACAGCGGCAGCGAATCGGGATTGCAAGGGCAATCGCCTTAAAGCCAAAATTAATTATCGCCGATGAACCTGTTTCCGCACTTGATGTGTCTGTTCAGGCGCAAGTACTTAATTTTATGCAAGATATTCAGAAGGATTTGAATTTAACGTACTTATTTATAAGCCATGATTTAGGTATTGTAAAGCATATGTGTGACGATATAGGAATTATGTATAAAGGGCGCTTTGTGGAAGAAGGTACGAAAGAAGATATTTTTAACCACCCGCAACATATATATACGAAGCGCCTTGTAGCGGCAATACCAGATATCGATCCGGTTAACCGTCAACAGAAGAAAGTATACCGAGAAGAAGTAGAAAAAGAGTATCATAGTAATTATAATGAATATTTTGATCATGAAGGGTTAGCGTATCAATTACGCCATATATCGGATTCACATTTAGTAGCTTTACCGCAGAAAGGTTGATAGCATGTGGAAATTTATTGTTAGACGGCTGTTAATTACCATGCCACAAATTGTTTTACTAAGTATTTTAGTATTTATTATGGCACAGCTTATGCCAGGAGACGCACTATCTGGTTTAATTGATCCGAATATTGATCCAGCAGCAATTGAAGAACAACGGGAGAAACTTGGCTTAAACGATCCTTGGTATGTGCAATATACAGATTGGGTAACCTCAGCTTTACAAGGTGATTTGGGACAATCCTTTCGCTTTAAGATGCCAGTATCTGAATTAATTGGACAAAGGCTCGTAAATACGTTTTGGTTATCGTTAGTAACATTGATCATTACATATCTGATTGCTATTCCTTTAGGTATTACGAGTGGACGTTACAATGATACATTACGTGATCAATTGATCAATGGCTATACGTATATTGGTTTTGCGACTCCATTATTTATCTTTGCCTTAGTTATGTTATGGGCTTTTGGCTATGGTCTAGGATGGTTCCCAACCGGCGGAAGCGTAGAGCCGGGATTAGAACCAGGATCATTTGCGTATATAATGAGCAAAGTGAATCATTTACTATTGCCTGCCATATCGATGGCATTAATAACTACAGTAAATACGGTGCAGTATTTGCGAAGTGAAATTATTGATACGAAACAGAAGGACTTTGTTCTTACTGCAAGAGCTAAAGGGGCTTCCGAGTCACGCGTTTATCGTCGTCACATATTCCGAAATTCATTATTACCGATTGCAGCCTATTTTGGTTTTGAAATTACCGGTCTTATTGGCGGAACCGTATTTATTGAAACTATTTTCAGCTACCCGGGAATGGGATTGTTATTTATGGAATCTGTGTTGCAGCGAGATTACAGTGTGGTAACATCTGTTGTCTTGTTATTCGGAATCGCATCGATTCTAGGGGCTTTACTATCAGATATTATTTTAAGTCTCGTAGATCCGCGAATTCGAATTAAATAAACAGTTGACTATCATGGAGGTGACATACAATTGGAATATTCAAATGTGGAAGCAGTTGGGATAGATAAGGATAAAGTTCCTTCTATGACGAGAATCATTTGGCGAGAAATTGTTCGAGATAAAGTTGCGCTTATATCATTTATTTTTATCATTACCATTACCGGTTTTGTTTATGGAATTTCATTATTTTTAGATCAGTCAGAAATTGTAAAAGTAGACTTATTTGCGATTAATCAGCCACCGTCTAGTGAGTTTTGGTTAGGTACAGATTACGGAGGCAGAGATATATTTGGCCAATTAATTATCGGAACACGTAACTCATTGTCCATTGGATTTTTAGTGACACTTATGACAGGTATCATTGGGGTTACTTATGGATTAGCATCAGGTTATTTTGGTGGTACCGTAGATAATATTATGATGCGTATCGTTGATTTCTTTTTGATTTTACCATTCTTAATGATTGTTATTGTATTTGTGGCGATTGTACCGGAGTATAGCATATGGACATTTTCACTGATTATGACAGCTTTTCTCTGGATGGGGATTGCCCGCTTAATTCGTTCGAAGGCATTGCAGGAGCGAGAGCTGGATTATGCGCAAGCCTCGAAAACGCTAGGGACTCCGCATTGGAAGATTATGTTTTTCCAAGTTTTGCCTAATTTGAGTTCATTAATTATCGTAACGATGACATTGAATTTGGCTGCTAATATAGGCTTGGAATCTGGGTTATCCTTTTTAGGGTTTGGGTTTCCCGAAGATACCCCAAGTCTAGGTACACTGCTTGGATACGCAAGAAATCCACAAACATTGGAACTAAGATGGTGGATTTGGGTACCTGCAGCTATTATGGTGTTCTTATTGATGTTAGCTGTCCGAAATGTAGGAGAAGCACTTAAACGTGCAACAGATGCAAGACAACGAAGAGGATAAATAAATGAGTTGCTTACATCTAAAGATGTTAAGTATAGATAACGTCGTATGACGTATACAAAAAAATAGGGAGGTCAAGTAATATGAAAGAAAATCGTTGGCGTATCGTTTTATCTGCAATCATGCTAGGTTTAGTACTTATGCTAGCTGCATGTGGTGGAGATGAGGAAAGCAAGTCAGATAAATCGGATGATAAGAAGTCAGGAAAAGATGGCGAACAGATTTATTCCATTGATGATTTTAATGTAGAAACGAAAAATGAAGGGAAAGCAATAAACGGAGGCCACTTGAAATTTGGTGTGGTTACAGATACAGCAATTGAAGGTTTGTTAAACTTTAATTTTTATTCAGGAGCTCATGATGTTGAATTCATTAAATGGTTTGATGAATCTTTATTAGATGCTGATGAAACACATAATTTTAATCAAGATGGTGCTGCAACATTTGAAGTAGATGACAGTGGAAAAGTGTATACCTTTAAGATTCGCGATAATGTAAATTGGCATGATGGCAAGCCAGTTACTGCTGAGGACTGGGCATTTGCCTATGAAGTCATTGGCCACCCTGATTATCCTGGGGTTCGTTATGGTGATGATTTTACGATTATTGAAGGTATGGAAGAATATCATAATGGTAAGGCAGATTCGATCTCAGGGATTGAAGTGGTAGATGAAAAAACATTAAAAATAACGTATAAAGAGGCGTCTCCTTCTTTACTAAGTGGAGGTATTTGGTCATACGCCTTACCGAAGCATATCTTTAAAGATATTCCTGTAGCTAAAATGGCGGAGTCTGATGCTGTCCGGAAAAACCCAATTGGTATGGGTCCATATAAAGTAGATAGCATTACACCGGGAGAAGCGGTTGTCCTTACGAAAAATGAAGATTACTGGCAAGGGGAGCCAAAGCTAGATAAGGTTACGGTTAAAGTCGTTAATCCTAAAACCGTTGTACAAGCTTTAAAAACAGGAGAAGTAGATACTGTACATGAATTCCCAGCTGACCAATATCCAGATAATGCCGACATGTCTAACGTAGAGTTTTTAGGCAATATAGACATGGCATACTCTTACATTGGCTTTAAATTAGGTACGTGGGATAAAGAGAAAAAAGAAGTAAAACCAGATCCAAATAAGAAAATGGCAGACGTTAATTTGCGTAAGGCAATGGGACACGCGATTGATAATGATGCTGTAGGAAAGCAGTTTTACAATGGCTTACGTTGGAATGCGACAACTTTAATTCCACCGTCACATCCAAATTTCCATGATAAAGACAATCCTGGAATAGCTTATGATCCAGAAAAAGCGAAGAAAATTTTAGATGAAGCTGGTTATAAGGACACCAATGGAGACGGTATGCGCGAAAATCCAGATGGCGAAGAGTTAGTTATTAATTTTGCGTCTATGTCAGGTGGAGAAACTGCTGAACCAATCGCTAATTATTATATCCAAGCTTGGAAAAATGTTGGGTTAAATGTTAAATTATTAGATGGTCGTCTACAAGAGTTTAATTCATTCTATGATCGTATTGGTCAAAGCGGTGATGACGATCCGAAGATAGATGTTTATGCAGCTGGCTGGGGTGTCGCAACGGATGTGAACCCAGCAGGGTTATATGGACGTGATGCGCTATTTAATTTCACACGCTATGCGAGTGAAGAGAATGATAAGCTGTTAAAGCAAGGTGTCTCTAAAGATGCAATGGATTTAGAGTACCGTCAAAAAGTATATAAGGATTGGCAACAATTAATGGTTGAAGAAGTTCCTGTAATTCCAACTAACTATCGTGCGAAAATAGTTCCAGTAAATAAGCGTGTGTTGAATTATACGATCGCAAATAACTGGGCAAATTATTATGAAATTGCTGTAACGCAAGAAGAACCGGTAAAAGCGGAATAATTTCGGAAATGGGCAGCCTGTGATGAGTTTATCTAGCAGGCTGTCTGTTTTTTTATTGGTTGTATAGGAAACTTGCTTGTGGATAATGAAATAACCGAATAGTCACGTCCAGCGCATGAGCCCAGCAACGATGCGACTTTAGAAATGCGCCCTACGATAAGGCCTCATCGGTTCGTCGCAAAGAGGAAGACCGACTAAAAACGGGCTTGCCGCTCAGGCGTCGGCATACCCCTGGTTTTAGTGGCATGATTCCTAAATCTTTAGTTGATTCGTTCCATTCACTGCGTTGCTAAACGGGCGCTTGCGCCTTTGTTCCACTATAGAGGGAGTATAAGATTTTTTTGGTTTATAGTATAAGAAGGCTTCGCCATAAGATTTGTCGACAAGCCAAGTTTTTCTAAAAAGATAAGAAAGTATAAAATTAGGTGCTTGAGGATAACGAAATAACCGAATAGCCACGTCTGGCGCATGAGCCCAGCAACGATGCGACTTAAGAAATGCGCCCTACGAAAAAAGTCATCATCGGTCCGTCTCTAAGAGGAAGGCCGACTTAAAACGGGCTTGCCGCCCATACGTCGGCTTACCCCTGGTTTTAGTGGCATGATTCCTAAATCTTTAGTTGATTCGTTCCATTCACTACGTTGCTAAACGGGCGCTTACGCCTTTGTTCTGTCCCCGCAAGGAGTTTGAATGTTCCTATTCAGTAGTTTACGCATCCAAGCGAGAAACTCGAGCACGCCAGCGTTAACCTCACGCATCCAAGCGAGAAACTCGAGCACGCCAGCGTTAACCTCACGCATCCAAGCGAGAAACTTGAGCACTGCATGTGTTAACTCGCGCCTCCTAGCAAGAACCTCGAGCATAGCCAGCCCAACTCGCACATCACACCCAGTAGTTCGAGCATTGCAGGTAGTAACTTGCGTAGTGCAGCAAGTTTCTCGCGCATCACAGCCAGAAAATTGGTAAAACAAATGGTTATCAATGAAAATAGAGCTCTCTTACACAATACTATAGACATTTAGTCATATCCCCTCTGTTTTTCTCATAAACTGTTCTGTAGGTTTGCTATGCTTCTAGGGAGGGTGACACGATTTGTGCGGAATAACTGGACATGTGAATTGGAACAAAGATGTGCGAGCAGATCGACAAATGCTTGAGAAGATGACGGAGACGTTGTCACATCGGGGACCTGATGAAACGGATACATGGATGAATCAACATGTTGCTTTTGGTCATAAGCGTCTGTCGGTCATTGATATTGAAGGCGGAAAGCAACCAATGCAAAAGGTCAAGAACGGTGATACGTATACGCTGGTATATAATGGGGAGCTATATAATACAGAGGAATTACGCAATGAATTATATCGTAAAGGCTATGCATTTGATACAACATCAGATACAGAAGTACTACTTACAGCATATTTGGAGTGGAAGGAACAATGCGTGGACCATTTAAATGGCATATTTGCTTTTGCGGTGTGGGATGGACTGAAGGAGCAGCTTTTTATAGCTAGAGACCGTTTAGGGGTAAAGCCGTTATTTTTTCAAGAAAAAGCTAGTCAGTTTATTTTTGGTTCGGAATTAAAAGCAATTCTTGCCCATGAAGCTGTTAAAGCAGAAGTTGATCGGTTTGGATTAGCTGAAGTGTTCGGACTTGGTCCAGCACGTACACCTGGTCATGGTTTATTCAAAAATATGCAAGAACTTCGTGCAGGGCATGCTCTTATTTTTTCAAAACATGGAGTAAAAAAATGGCGCTATTGGAATGTAAAGAGTCGCCCACATACGGATTCAGTATCAGAGACGGTAAGTAAGGTAAGAGAGCTATTTATCGATGCAGTACAACGACAGCTTGTAGCTGATGTCCCTGTGTCTACTTTTTTATCTGGAGGGTTAGACTCAAGCGCTATTACAGCTATTGCTGCCAATTATTTTAAAGCGCAAGGAAAAGAAGCGCTTACTACTTTTTCAGTTGATTATGAAGGTAATGCTGCTCATTTTAAAGCAAGTAAATTTCAACCATCTATGGATCAGCCATATATTGAAGAAATGGCGGAAGCTTTTGCAACCAACCATCATAATGAGGTTATCACTGGTGAAGAGCTAGCCAGTCATCTAAAAAGAGCAGTAGAGTTGCGCGATCAACCTGGAATGGCAGATATTGATTCTTCGTTATTATGGTTTTGCAAACAAATAAAAAAACAGACGACCGTTAGCCTTTCAGGAGAATGTGCGGATGAAATATTTGGAGGTTACCCGTGGTTTCACAACCCGCCAACGGATGAAGGAACAGGCTTTCCATGGATGAGGTCATTAACATCACGTATGGACTTACTTCACTCTCCATGGCAGGAAAAATTAAAACTTCAAGAATATGTCTATGATCGTTACCAGGAGACGATTAATGAAACGCCTCGTCTGGATGGGGAAAGTGCAGAGAATGCCCGAAGAAGAGAATTATTTTATTTAAATATGCACTGGTTTATGGCACAGCTACTTGACCGGAAAGACCGAATGAGTATGGGCGCTAGCTTAGAGGTGCGTGTACCATATGCAGATCACCGGCTAGTGGAGTATGTGTGGAATATTCCGTGGGAGATGAAGATGCTTGAAGGAAGAGAAAAAGGCATCTTACGAAAAGCAATGGAAGGAATTTTACCTGAAACCATTCTCTATCGTAAAAAAAGCCCATTTCCTAAAACGTTTCAGCCTGCATACACGATTGCGGTGAAAAAGTGGATGCGTGATATATTACATGATAAAGAGGCAAGAATATTTGAATTTTTAAATAGAGAAAAGGTAGAAGCTATTTTAGAGACTGAGGGTAAGGAATTTAAAGATCCTTGGTATGGACAGTTAATGAAAGGTCCACAACTGATTGCTCATCTTTGTCAAATAGATTACTGGCTACGAACTTATGACGTCCAAGTAGTGGAATAAAAATGGTTTTACCACTAGCAATGTGCTAAACACCTTCTTTATAACAATCCAAAATGGAATGGTATTCCCCAGAGCATGCCGTGGTAGATAGCTTTCCACGGCATGTCATTTTACTAGGAAGCTACTCTTTATCCATATGATAAAAGAGTACTCCATAACCTATGAAGCAATAACGATTTCACTTTTTTTATTCATTATCGCTTCTAATTTTTTACGGAATCTTTCTGTATAAAGTGGATGATGTAACTTTTTATATTTTTGCTTAGTTGACGCACTTCTGTATCATAAATGATTATATTACGAATCTGTGGGTTATTTAAATAGTTCCGAAACCATGATTGTTGCCTTAAGTAGCGAATATTTTTTCAATATCTTCTTCAGCAACGCGTCTGTCATCTTGAAAGGAAATCCATAATTCAAAAAGCAGCTCCAGCACTACGACCAAGCAAAACACCTCCAGTCGAAATAGATTGACTTTACATAAACGTTGTTTTATAAAATAGATTTGATTAATAGAGCACTATGCTATACGTATTTCATTATATGAAGTTTCCTATTTAGATCAAGTCCTTCATTTCACTTTTGGGACCTAGAAGACAGACGATATTTTCTGAGCTCCCAACATATATGCGCTTTTTGATAGATGCTTTCATGTGCCAGATAAAGTCGTTATAAATAGCAGGGGAATAAATTTGGTTCCTTAATTTTCGTTTTTTTTGCTAAAATGTACAATATTGAAACGAATTATCAAAGAATTAGGAGGGGGCAAATGGAAGAGAGGATCGATAACAATCCGATAGAGAAGAAGAGAAAATTTTCTAAATCAAAAGTAGCCTTCATTGCTATTGGTATTTTATTGATGGTTCTGATCATCATTATCATAGTTGTAAACGCTTACCTAAATCGTTCTATTGAAAAAACAGAGGGAAGTATAGAGCTACCAATTTTAAAACAAGAGGTACAGGTAATAACTGACGCTAACGGGGTGCCGCAAATAGAGGCGGCAAATGAGCATGATTTATATGCAGCTCAAGGATATGTGCAAGCACAATATCGACTGTTTCAAATGGAAATGTCACGAAGGCAGGCATCTGGTACGTTAAGTGAAGTAGCTGGAGAAGCAGCAATTGATCAGGATAAATACTTTCGAACATTAGGATTGCGCAGAGCAGCTGACGAATCTTATGCTTTATACAGTGACGAAGCAAAACTAGTGTTGGAAGCTTTTGCAAAAGGGGTTAATGCGTACATCGAACAAGCAAAGCAAAGTAACAGTTTGCCGGTTGAATTTAAACTTATGGGCTTTGAACCAGAAGAATGGACACCGTTAGACTCATTAACAATTGGAAAGTACATGGCATTTGATCTAGGTGGTCATTGGGAGCAGCAAGCATTCAATTATTATTTGCTACAGCAATTTGATGAAGAAAAAGCATACGAACTATTTCCATCCTATCCTCGTGACAAGCCAGTTATTATGGAAGAAGAGCATGTTTCTATACAAGACGCATTTTCTAAGGTCATGATTCCACATACATTTAATGGAAGTAACAATTGGGTTGTATCTGGTGATAAAACGGCGTCAGGATTCCCGATGTTAGCAGATGACCCACATTTAGGTTTAGCAACGCCAGCGATTTGGATTCAAATGCAATTGAAAACAGACCAGCAACAGGTAAGTGGTGTTATTTTTGCGGGGGTTCCAGGAATTATATTAGGTCATAACGATCAAGTTGCTTGGGGAGTAACGAACACAGGACCAGATGTACAACAATTATACTTAGAAAAAAGAAAGCCAAACTCTAAAGCGGAGTTTTTATTTGCTGGTAAGTGGGTAGAAGCAACTGTTATTAAAGAACCGATTGCCGTGAAAGATGGAGAAACAATTGATTATGAAGTAGTAGAAACAAGACATGGGCCGGTTATTTCAGAGTTTGCTGAAGATAGTGGTAAGGAAAATGTTTTGTCACTAAGATGGACTGCATTAGAGCCTACGACGGAACTGGAGGCCATATTACAAATTAATAAAGCTACCGATTGGAAATCGTTTGAAAAGGGATTGGAGAAATTCTTGGTCCCTGCGCAAAACTTTGTGTTTGCCTCTAAAGATGGAACGATTGCTTATAAAGCGAATGGGAATATTCCGGTTTATGACAATGAAAAAGATGCCTTACTTCCTTTACCCGGTTGGGAAGTAGAGAGCGTTTGGCAGCGGTATATTCCCTTTGATGAACTTCCCAAGATAATCAATCCAGAAAAAGGGTATATCGCAACGGCGAACAATAAAATAACAACGGATGATTATCCATATCATATTAGTAATGTATGGGCGCAACCATACCGGTATGAGCGCATTGCTGATGTGCTGGAAAACAGTGAAGAGATAACCGTCGAAGATATGCAACAGTTGCAAATGGATAGCTTTAATATGCAAGCGAAAGAATTTGTACCTGCGTTTTTACAGCAATTAAAAGGGGAGGAATTATCAGAGCAAGCTGAGCATGCGCTCGAGCTCCTAAAAGAATGGGAATATGAAGATACTGTTTCAGCAAGCGAGCCATTAATTTTTCACTATTGGTATGAAAAAATGGAGGCGACCATTTATCAAGATATACCAGATTCAATGCTTGATTTATTTAAAGTGAAAGGGCAATCGACAGATGCATTATTGCGAAAAGGGATAAACGGAGAAAATTCTGCCTGGTTAGAGGATTATGGTGGTTTGCAACAAGTTTTAATTACATCATTACATGAAGCACTTGCAGAGTTGGAAGAAAAATACGGCGAAGATATGTCAGAATGGGAATGGGGAGACTATCATCGTGTATACTTTGAACATCCACTTTCAAGTGTTCATCCTGTTCTAAAATATTTTTTCAACAAAGAAGATCCGCTTCCTGTAGATGGAAGCAGTATAACACCAATGGCCGCTAGTTATGAAACGGAGACTGGTGTTGTTGATCACGGTGCTTCTTGGCGGTTTGTTATTGATATGGCAGAAGCAGGTAAAGGGTATCATCTCGTTGCACCAGGACAATCTGGTCATTTTAAAAGTCAATGGTACCATGATCAATTGGATGATTGGGGGAAGGGGGATTATCATGAAACATACTTGGATAGAAAAACAGGAGATCAATTGATACTGCGTCCTTAGATGTGTAAATATTGCCCGGGTAATAAATGGAGATGATTTGGGGAGCAAATAGGGGTGTAAGCACGCGCACATACGAATTTTAAATTCAGTTGGGCAATTTTTGATATGTGTTTTATATAAATTGGATGGAAAATTTACTGTTGACAACGCTTACAGATTCAAGTATGATAAAAACACAAGTTAATTATGTGGCGGAGAGTAGGAGACCCACACTTTTTATTGTATATTTCTAAGGGTAGAGTATATATAAAAAGTGTAGGTCTTTTTTTATGGGGGAAAATGATAACAATTTATTTGCTTCATTTTAACACTTACCATAAATGTTTGCATTCCTTCTAACAGAATACTTGGTTCGACCATAATTAACATAGTCTAGAACAAAGGGGTGTTATATGGTGGCTGAATCCGAATTTTTAGCAGAATTAATTGGTACGATGATCTTGATTATTCTTGGTAGCAGAGTGGTTGGTGGTGTCACTTTGAAATCATCTAAGGCTGAAGGGTCTGGCTGGGTGGTTATTACGATTGCTTGGGGATTGGCAGTTGCATTTGGGGTTTATGCAGTTGGTAATTACTCTCCTGCACATATTAACCCAGCCGTAACGATAGGATTTGCCTCTATTGGCGAATTTCCGTGGTCTAAAGTACCAATGTATGTAACAGCACAAGTAATTGGGGCTATTATTGGTGCAGCTGTCGTTTTTGTAAATTATTTACCGCATTGGCGAAAGACAAAAGACCAAGCTACGAAACTGGGGGTATTTGCTACTGGACCTGCAATTCGCAGTCCGCTTGCGAACCTGCTCAGTGAAATTGTTGGCACATTTGTTCTTGTATTAGGACTTTTGTTTATTGGAGCAAATGAATTTACAGAAGGTTTAAATCCAATTATTGTTGGGGTATTGATTATAGCAATAGGTATGTCATTAGGTGGCGCAACAGGTTATGCTATTAATCCTGCCCGTGATCTAGGACCACGTATTGCCCATGCGTTACTTCCCATTCCAGGCAAAGGATCTTCGGATTGGGGGTATGCTTGGGTTCCAATTATAGGGCCAATTATAGGAGGGATATATGGAGCATTCTTTTATGATGCGTTGTTTATCGGTGAATTTACCATTATTTTCTGGGCATTAAGTATAATTATAGCAATACTTATTATCGGGGCAGTTAGGATGGAGACGAAGGGAGAACGTTCTGCTAAAATAAATAATCATAGTGCATAGGGGGATAAAAATGGAAAATAAATATATATTATCAATTGATCAAGGTACAACAAGTTCTCGGGCTATTATTTTTAATCAACAAGGAGAAATTGTTGAGACAGCACAAAGGGAGTTTGAACAATTCTTCCCTCATCCAGGCTGGGTTGAGCATGATGCAAATGAGATATGGACATCCGTTCTAGCATGTATTGCAGATGTACTGCGAAAAGCAGACTTAGCTGCTAATCAAATTGCCGGGATTGGTATAACGAACCAGCGTGAAACCGCAGTTGTTTGGGATAAAAATACCGGGAAACCAATTTATCGCGCGATTGTTTGGCAATCTCGTCAAACCGAAGATATTTGTAAGGAATTAAGAGAAGCTGGCTACAATGAAATTTTTAGGAAAAAGACAGGTTTGCTACTTGACCCTTATTTTTCTGGCACAAAAGTGAAATGGATTTTAGATAATGTAGAAGGCGCAAGAGAAAAAGCTGAGAATGGAGACTTATTATTTGGAACGATTGATAGCTGGCTCGTTTACAAGTTTTCTGCTGGGACAACGCATATAACAGATTATACCAATGCGTCTCGCACACTCATGTTTAACATTTATGATTTGCAATGGGATGATGAACTACTAGACATATTAACTATTCCAAAAAGTATGTTGCCTGAAGTTAAACAATCTTCGGAGATTTATGCACATACGATATCGTACCATTTCTTTGGAGAAGAAGTTCCAATTGCTGGAATTGCAGGCGATCAGCAAGCTGCACTATTTGGTCAGGCTTGTTTTGAAAAAGGAATGATTAAAAACACTTATGGTACAGGTTGTTTTATGCTAATGCATACCGGCGAAGAGGGTGTTGCTTCAGAGCATGGTTTGTTAACGACGCTAGCTTGTGCAGTAGACGGTAAAATAGAATATGCATTAGAAGGAAGTATTTTTGTTGCTGGTTCTGCCATTCAATGGCTTCGTGATGGTTTGAGGCTTATTGAAGATTCGCCGGAAAGTGAGGTATTTGCAAGAAATGTGGATAGCACAGAAGGCGTATATATGGTTCCGGCTTTCGTAGGCTTGGGTACACCTTATTGGGATAGTCAGGCAAGAGGTGCAGTCTTCGGGCTTACTAGGGGCACAACGAAAAGCCATTTCATCCGCGCAACATTGGAATCTTTAGCATATCAAACGAAAGATGTTATTAATGCGATGATTAATGATTCCCAATTAGAATTGAGAACGTTACGTGTGGATGGTGGTGCAGTTAAAAACGATTTCTTAATGCAATTTCAAAGTGATATTCTTGGGGAAGTGCCAGTGGAACGTCCGGTTATTCAGGAAACAACCGCATTAGGTTCCGCGTATTTGGCAGGTTTGGCGTTAGGATATTGGAAAGATAAAGAAGAAATTGCCCGTCAATGGGAGGTAGAAAAGACATTTAATGGAACCATGGATCAACAGGAGCGAGAAGCTTTATACGCAGGCTGGCAAAAAGCGGTAGAAGCAACAAGGGTATTTAAGTAAGAATGAATGTATAAAAAAGGAGGTCACGATTATCTTAAAGGTAAGAATGGCCTTCTTTTGTTCAGGTTCAAAGTTTTTGCAGTTTTTATTTTTTTAGCTGTAACTTATTAATCCAACATGAACTGGCGGTAAGATCTCTTTCACTTCTATGCTATGAGGTGAAATTTAGGAGGATAAGTAGAGAATTTAATGGCAGTCGAATATCCACTTCTGCTTGAGAGCCCCAGTCATGTCCATGCGATATTAACCATTCATGGGAGGAAGCTCCCTATTCATTAAGGATGGACTGCATGATGACACATGATTGTTGGAAATGAAGGGGGTTGTATACCTTCTATGTTAAATGAGATTCTACTACAATAGAGTTGAGGAGGAATGAAGCAATGAAAAAAATCATTAACGATCCAAATGAAGTTGTACAAGATATGGTGCAAGGATTAGTTGCTGCGTATCCAACCAAATTAAAAGTAGTTCCGGATACACTTGTAATTGCTCGTCAAGATGCTCCTGTTCAAGGTAAAGTAGGTCTAGTCAGTGGTGGAGGAAGCGGACATGAGCCAGCCCATGCTGGATACATTGGCAAAGGTATGTTAGATTGTGCCGTTGCTGGTGAAGTTTTTACTTCTCCAACACCTGATCAAGTATTAGAAGGAATAAAAGCAGCTGATGGAGGAGAGGGTGTCTTCCTCGTAATTAAAAATTATACTGGTGATGTGCTTAATTTTGAAATGGCTGCGGAACTTGCTGAAGCAGAAGGCATTCAAGTCGAAAAAGTTATTGTTAACGATGATGTTGCCGTAGAAGATAGCTCGTTTACCACTGGCAGAAGAGGAATTGCTGGTACTGTCCTGGTTCATAAAATCGCAGGTGCGATGGCAGAAAATGGAGCCTCGCTGCAAGAAGTGAAACGGGTAGCTGAAAAAGTTGTTGCTAACATTCGCTCGATGGGAATGGCTTTAACCTCTGGAACGGTGCCGGCTGCTGGAAAGCCAAGCTTTCAACTAGAAGAAAACGAAATGGAAATTGGCATCGGAATTCATGGGGAACCAGGAATTGAACGTAAACCAATTGCTTCTGCGGATGATATTGCTACAGAGTTAGTGGAGCGAATTATGAACGACATGGAAATACCAAAAGAAAGCGAAGTAGCAGTAATGATAAACGGTTTAGGTGCTACACCTGAAATGGAGCTATTTATTGTAAATCAAAAGGTACAAAGCATATTAAAGGATAGAGGAATTTACGTATTTCAAACGTTTGTAGGAGAATTTATGACATCTTTAGAGATGGCTGGTTGCTCTGTAACATTGTTAAAACTTGATGATGAATTAAAATCACTACTTGGAGCTCCATCCGAAGCACCTGCATTTCGAATTTAGGAGGAATTTAAACATGCGATTAGATGTGAACAAAACAATCCAATGGATGCAACTAACGAATGAGAAGATGCAAGCAAACAAAGATTATTTAACGACTTTGGATCAACCAATTGGGGATGGCGATCATGGAATTAATATGGCTAGAGGATTTCAAGAAGTTGCTTCCAAATTAAATGAGAGCACATATACGAACGTATCCGATGTTTTAAAAGATGTAGCAATGACTTTAATGTCTAAAGTTGGCGGAGCATCAGGACCTTTATTTGGAACTGCCTTCCTCAAATTATCCACCAAGCTGAAAGGTGAAGAGTCTGTAAAACAAGATATATTTGGAACAGCATTAACGGAAGCGGTAAATGGTTTAAAGCAGCGTGGAAAAGCAGAAGAGGGCGAAAAGACAATGGTAGATATGTGGGCCCCCATTGCGCAATTGTTTTTAGAAGATTCCAATGTAACAGCTGATACGTTACTCTCTACGGCTGATTCGGCTTTAACAAAGATTAAAGAAATGACTGCAACCAAAGGACGAGCCGCCTATTTTAAAGACAAAACAGTCGGACATCAAGATCCAGGTGCTGCATCTACTTATCTTATTTTTGAAGCACTAGCAGAAGTATGGAAAGGAGACAGCGAAAGATGAGCTACGTTGGTATTGTGTTAATTTCTCATAGCCATAAAATCGCAGAGGGAACAAAAGAATTAATTCAGCAGGTAATGAAGAATGTCCCCATTGTAGCTGCTGGAGGAACGGATGAAAACGAGATTGGCACAAGCATAGAAAAAATTAATGCAGCGCTGGAGCAAGCGAATAAGGGAAAAGGTGTACTTTTATTTTATGATCTTGGTAGCGCAAAAATGAATGCAGAAATGGCTATCGAAATGGCTGATCGTGAAGATGTCAAATTAGTCGAAGTACCCATTGTAGAAGGATCATATGTTGCCGCAGTAGAGTCAGGTATGGGGAAAAGCATAAATGATGTCTATGAAGCTGTGCGTAGTTCCTTCCCTGAAAAATAGATCCAAACGCAAGCCCGCCCCCTTCGCTAGTGTAAGGGGGCTTTCATTTATCCCGTATAACAAGTTGCTGTAAGACACCGTTTTCAGGAGTAGGATATCTGTACTGTAACAAGAATAAGTAGGGATAACAGCACCTACATGACAATATAAAGTGCCATAGAATCTCCACTTCGAAAGAGCCCGAGTAGATACAAAAGCCTAAGTGGAGGATAATGGCGCCCAAATTCCGGATTCGTTCAAAGGGCTTTTTAGGTCATATCCTTAGGGAACTAACGGTCAGTGGGGGAGAAAGAATACTCACTGACGAAGTTTCACTTTAACAAGAATAGGGGAGATGCAATGATTTCTTTATCTGATGTGAGGGTGGCAAGAGAGAATATTGTTCAAGTGGTAAACACGACTCCAATTCTTCAATCTGCACAATTATCCAACATATGCGGTAATCGCGTTTTTTTGAAGGCGGAGCATCTTCAAAAGACAGGAGCTTTTAAAATTCGCGGGGCAGCAAATAAAGTGAAACAGGTTGTGGAAAAGGGCGCTACCTTTGTAACGGCAGCTTCTTCTGGTAATCATGGGCAAGCTGTTGCCTACATTGCCAACATGCTAGGTATACGTGCAACCATTGTCGTACCAGACGATGTCATTCAAAGTAAACTTGCTGCAATCCAAGCATATCATGGCGGTATCGAAAAGTGTGGACTAACCTCTTCTGAACGGTTACCACGCGCTGAACAATTAGCTTCCGAAGAGGGCGGGGTTGTGGTACCGCCTTATGATGATCCACTTATTATAGCGGGACAAGGAACAATCGGGCTGGAATTACTGGACCAGTTGGACGAAATTGATATCGTTGTTGTGCCAATTGGCGGTGGAGGATTAATTTCTGGTATCTTAACTGCGATAAAAGAAATAAAACCATCCGTCAAGATAATTGGAGTTGAGCCTGAAATAGCTAATGATACATATATGTCATTGCAAAACGGAGCCATCACGAGTATTCCCCCAACAGGGACTATTGCTGATGGTTTAAGAGCAACTCAACCAGGTAGCCTGACGTTTCCAATTGTTCAACACTATGTAGACGATATTGTTCTAGTAAGTGAGGAACAAATAAAGTATGCAATGAGATTTGTGTTAGAAAGAACGAAACAATTAATTGAGCCTTCCAGTGCAGTTACAGTAGCAGCTGCAATCTATGATAAAATCGGTGCCCGCCAAAAAAATATCGTATGCGTCATTTCAGGAGGTAACGTAGATCTTTCACAGCTTGCTAAGTTGGTGTAGCTTTACTAGAAAAAATCGCTAAAAAGAACTCGTATCACCTGTGCAATCGATACGAGTTCAGATTATTTTTTTATATGGTTTTATTATTTCATAGAATAGCATGGTTTGAAGTTAGATGATACAAATAACGATTGTTATCAATACTTTTGTTCTGCCATCAGACGCACTATTTATTTTTTCGTTTTTTGTATCTTTATTTCATTCCATTCCCTGTTAAGCCACTTTAGAGGGGGAAACTGAAATGGTTTCTTCAATCTCCATGTTATTTTTCACATTTTGTCGTGCATATTTGTAGAACAAGGCAATAATACCAATTGTTATCGCTGCGCTTAGTATATAAGTAATGTTCATTGGTATTCTAAATCCAATTGGCGCATTAAGAATATATGCTGTCGTAACATAGGTCATAAAAATACCTGGTAACATTGCCACCCAATAATTCTTTTTAGCAATAAATAAGTACATCGATGCTACCCATAATGCGATAACTGCTAGAGATTGATTGGCCCATGAGAAATATCTCCAAAGCAAAGTGAAATCCATATTAGTTAGAATAACTGAGATAGCGAATAATGGTAAAGCGATGATCAATCGTTTAGAAATTTTCTTTTGCGATACATGAAAGTAATCAGCTATAATCATGCGTGCACTGCGAAATGCTGTGTCCCCAGATGAAAGCGGAAGAAAAATGATGGATAATACAAGGACAGATCCTAAGATAGAACCAAGCATCATTGTACCTACTTCACTTACAATACCTCCTGTCCCGATCGTATTAATTAATTCATTTAGTGTAACCGTCTCGCCAAATAAGCTCATTGCTGCTGCAGCCCATACCATAGCAATTATACCTTCTACAATCATCATGCCATAAAAAACACTTCTTGCTTCTTTTTCATTTTTCGTTGTTCTAGCAATGATTGGCGATTGTGTTGCATGAAAGCCAGATAAAGCACCACAGGATATAACTAAAAATAATAATGGAAAGATAGGCGTTTTTTCCGGATGCAAATTCGTTAATGATACTTCTGGAATAGGTGCTTGGTTGATTACAAGGCTAATTCCTAATGCTAATGTTCCAACAAGTAAAAACGCCCCAAATATAGGAAATAGCTTACCTATCAGTTTGTCTATTGGTAACATAGTAGACAGAATATAGTAGCCAAAAATGATAACAATAAGTGCAGTGAGTGCAATAGTTTCATTTACTAAATCAAAAATCAGACCAGCTGAAGAGCTAACAAAAACGGTTCCTACTAATAATAAAAGAAGTACAGAAAATATATTCACAATGTGTTTCATATATTTACCCAAAAATTTACCGGCGAGCTGCGGAAGATGTGCTCCTCCATTACGAATCGAGATCATCCCTGTTAAGTAGTCGTGAACAGCACCTGCAAATATACATCCTAAGACGATCCAGAGAAAAGCTACAGGACCATATAGTGCTCCCATAATTGGACCAAAAATCGGGCCCACCCCTGCGATACTAATCAACTCAATCATGGCATTTTTATTCCTTTTGAGTGGCAGGTAATCGACGCCATCCTGTTTCGTAATAGCTGGTGTCGGTCGATCTGGTCGTACTCCGAAAACCTTTTCAATAAACTTCCCATATGTGAAATAACCTACAATTAATAGTATAATTCCTCCTAGAAATGTAAACATTTCAAGTCCTCCCTCTTACGGTGAATTCGTTTACATTAATAAATGTAATATGTAAACGCTTGTATAAGGGGTTTTTTTGATAACATGTCTATTTTTTATGCTAACATGTTTATATTTAGACTTAACATGAGAGTAGGGGAAAGAATAAATGAACTTTTTCAATTTTTGCATAAAAAAGTTGCCCTTAGAAGCAGAAAAAGCGCCGGTAGAAGTAGGAGAAGGAGTGCACCGCAGTAGGAGAAGCGCCCGTCACAGTTGGGGACTAGCCCGCCGAAGAAAGCAGATCGTCCGTCGGAGTAGGAGAAGGAGTCCACCACAGTATAAAAGTTGCCCGGGTAATCGGGATGGTCGCCCGGCGGAAGCAGATAGGTGGTCAAGTAATCAAGAAAGTCGCCCGTCACAGTTGGTATGTAGCTCATCGGAGCTCCAAAGAACTCGCCATATAAATCGAGAATTTTGCGCTAAGTGTTATAAGCTAAGCATATATTGCCATACCTGAATAATTGTGAACATCGGCGATATTCACGTGAACTTCAGCAAATTTACATTTAATGTAAAAAATAAGTATGAACAATCCTGCTTTCGGTATCATTTATAAATTAAATTATCGTAAGGAATATTGAATTCCTACTGTAGTTTGTCCTTTCTTTCAAAGGAAGTTAAATAGCCTTCTCCCAAGAGAAGGCTATTGCGTATTGTAATTATAAAAAAATTTAAAGCTCCAACTGTTCGCGTAATTCTTTTACGTAATTTCTACTAACTGGTAAAGGCTCATCTCTTCCAGCTATACGTAAATTATAGGCACCATTAAACCAGGGAGTAAGTTGACTCACGTAATTTAGATTAACTAAATAACTCTTATGAATGCGGAAAAAATGAAAGGCATTTAATCGTTTTTCCAAATCCTTCAATGTTTTTTTGGTATAAAATGTATTAGATTTGGTAACGATTTTTACTTGTTTCTCTACGCTTTGTACGTAGAGGATTTCAGTTGGATCCGCATAAAAGACGCCATCTTCATTTTCAATGCCTAATTTATTAGCAGCTTCCTGCTCTCTTTCTTCCGGACCAACTAACATTTTTTCAATCCTAGAAATCGTTTGCCCTAACTGATTTTCGTCATATGGTTTTAATAAATAATCGACCGCTTCATATCGAAAGGCTTGAACAGCGAATTGAGGATATGCCGTAGCAAATACTAATAAAGGTGGATGCCTCAACTCCATGAGTGAAGCCGCTGTTTCCATCCCGTTCATTCCAGGCATTTCTACATCTAGAAAAACAAGATCAGGTTTCTTTTTCATCGCTTCCATAATACAAGACTCTCCAGAATTTGCTTGACCAACAATTTCTACGTTAGGATAAGTAGCCAATAAGTAGATCAGCTCTTCCCGGTTTAATTTTTCATCATCAACGACTAATACTTTTATTACATGCTTCATGACTCTTCCTCCGTTTGGTGTTCTCTTGCTGGAATTGAGAATTGAACACTCGTCCCTTCATTTATTTTGCTAGCAATAACTAACTGAGCTTGTTCGCCGAACTTCATAGTAAGTCGGCGATTAATATTGTATAGTGCCATCCCTGTTCCAGTGCTGGATGAAACAACTTTTTTGCCAATAAGCTGGATTTGTTCTTCTTGTATTCCCTTGCCGTTATCTGTTACAGCTATTTGGATAGACTGCCCTTCTTTTGAAATGTGTATATGAATATGAGCATCTTCCTTTTTGTCTTTTAACCCGTGTTTCATAGCATTTTCCACAATAGGTTGCAGGATTAATGGAGGAACGGTTTCCTGTAAACAACTTTCATCAATGTGATAGGCGACGTGCAACCGATCGTGGAAACGTGTTTGCTCAATATCCAAATAAGCTTGGACATGCTTTAATTCTTGTTCAATCGTAATTTCCTTCTCGGTCGTTACGGTTAAGTTTTGTCTTAAAAAATGGGAGAGAGATACAAGTAATTGTCTTGCTTTCATTGGATCAATTCGCACAAGCGAGGTAATTGTATTTAATGTATTAAATAGAAAATGTGGTTTAATCTGTGCTTGTAGTGCATTTATTTCTGACTCTCTTGCTAATTGCAAAGCTTCTTCCGCTCGAGCAATTTCCAATTGGTTGCTTAGCAATTTAGCAAGTCCGCTTACCATTTCCTTTACTAAGCGATTAATATCCTCCTTGGAACGATAGTAAAATTTTAACGTACCAATGGTTTTTCCGCGTTGCTTTAAAGGAGCCACAACAACTGCCTTTAAAGGACAATTTTCTTGACTACAATGAATTTGTTGATCGGAGGCAACGATTAGTTTGCCTGATTGAATCGTATCTCTCGTTATTTGTGTTTGAATTTGATTTCCTTGTTTATGGTGGTCATCACCTAAACCAACATGTGCTAGAATTTCCTTATCATTCGTCATTGATACAGCAATAGCATCCATCTCATGATACAATATGTCACAGGCGGCCTGAGCTGTTTTTTCATGAAGTCCTTTTCTTAGGTGAGCTAAAGTCTTATCAGCAACACGTAAAGTTAATTGTGCCTGGCTAGCTCCAACCTTTTCTTCCTCTTTAACGACTACTTGAATAATAAGCATAAATAGTGCTCCACCAAGTCCATTTGCAATAACCATAGGCAGACCAATAACTTCCACTAGCGGGATGTTCTTCTCAAATGGTCTTGATAACAAGAGGATAAGCAACATCTGAATAATTTCTGCGGTTGCTGTAATTGTAAATACTTTAGGTAACGAATGATAGCGTTGTTTTTTGTGAAAATACCCTGAGAAGATACCTGCTATGATCGTAGCAATACCACAGCTAAGTGCAGTATAGCCCCCAAGCATGAAGCGGTGGATACCAGCAATAATTCCTGCTCCAAATCCAATCTTATACCCACCTAGAAGTCCTGCTACTACTACTCCAATTACTCTAAAGTTTGCAATGGCTTCATCTGGTTCAATACCAATGCGCCAACGCTCGATTTCGGAAGTGCCAGTATTAAAAATAAGTCCTGTATACGTACCAATTATTCCAAACAACCCAAAAAATAGCATCGCCTTATATTGTTGGCTTTGGCTTAAGGAGTGTTGAGAAATCATATTGCGAAAAAATTGTAGTCGAGTTAGTAAAAATGCAATCATAACGATAATGCCGAGTCGTTCTAGCATCATGACAAGAAGATCAAACATAAGATAGCCTCTTTCCATCTAAATTAAAGGTTATGTTAGAAAATTCACAAGAAATTAAAACGATGACTAAAGTAATTTAGACAGGGTGAAGGAGCGTATTAGAACAATCTCTCCAAGACGTTGAACGAATGGCAGGGCATTTTGATGGAAAATAAAATGTCTTTTAAGTTGTAACGCTCTCTAGTTATACTAGCTATTAACCCATTGAAGAACCTACAGTTTGAAGCCAGTCCTGCTTTTAAAACGTTTTAAAATAATCGAACTCTCTACACGAGTAATACCACTCACTGAGTATAATTCTTTATTGATAAAAACTTCTAATTTTTGAAAGTCTTCAACGAGAACATGCATATGCAATGTACTGGGACCTGTCATTTGATAAATGCTTGCTACTTGAGGGTTATCTGCTAAGTTTTGCGCAACCTCTTGTAATTGCATAGGCTCTACATCTACTTCAAAAAAAGCCGAAACTTGCTTGCCAAATTTTTCAGAGTTAATCACAACGGAAAACTTCTCAATAACGCCTTGATCTTTTAAATTTTGAATCCTGTCTTTTACCGCTACTCGGGATAACCCAACTTTTTCTGCAAGATCTACGTATGATAACCTTCCATCTTCAGTTAAAGCTGCTAATAATTTTTTGTCAATATGATCCAATTTCATATAAGATACCCCTACTATTTTATTTTGTATCTGTACCTAGTTTAACAAAAACTGTTACCTAAGAAAATTATCTTGTAAAAGATGTTTAGCCTGTTTTATATCTAGTCTTTAGAGAGGGAGTTTTATAAACATTACTTCATAATAAAATATAATAACAAAATGAAAGTAGTTTATTTTATATGGTTGTATATTGGTTAATTTTTAATTTTAAAAGTTAATTTTTGTTTTTGATTAGTATTGACAACTGTGTAATTGTTTAATATCATTTATTTAATTTAAAGAAAATACAGAGATTTAGCTTCTAAAATGAATTTCGTTTTAAATTATTCCTACATATCAGTCTGGAAATGAACGTTAAAAATGGTGAGTCTATTTTTAAAAAATAGTAAGTATGAAAGTATCTAACTATCGTAGAAAAGGAGCTTCATTAACTATGGATTTTTTTCAAAATCAAACATACCCATATGCTGTCCCACGACAAGCTACATATGCACAGAAGGGTATGGTGGCAACCTCACAGCCATTGGCTTCACAGGTAGGTCTAGAGATATTAAAAAGAGGCGGAAATGCCATTGATGCTGCAATTGCAACGGCAGCTTGTCTGACTGTGGTGGAACCAACATCGAATGGGATTGGAGGTGACGCTTTTGCATTAGTTTGGACAAAAGGGAAGCTGCATGGTTTAAATGCTAGCGGGAAATCACCTAAAAAGATCTCCATTGAAGCTGTAAAAGCATTAGGATATGAGGAGATGCCAAAGTATGGCTGGGTTCCGGTTACGGTGCCTGGTGCTCCGGGAGCATGGGCTGAATTATCGAAAAGGTTTGGTAAGCTGCCATTTCAAGAAGTGTTACAGCCTGCTATTACCTATGCTAGAGAGGGTTTTCCGGTATCACCGATATTAAGCAGGTTCTGGAAAAGGGCTTATCAAGCTTATAAGCAGCATTTTACCGACAACATATTTCGAGAATGGTTTGCAACGTTTGCTCCTAAAGGGAGGGCACCTGTAGCTGGTGAATTATGGCATTCACCGAATCACGCTAATACGTTACAAAAAATTGCCGATAGTTATGGCGAATCTTTTTATCAAGGAGAATTAGCAGAGCATATCGCGCAATTTTCTGAACAAAGTGGTGGATTTTTAACTGGGCATGATTTAGCTAATTATCATGCAGAATGGGTGGAGCCAATACATGTTAATTACCGGGACTACGATATTTGGGAAATACCCCCAAATGGTCAAGGGATTATTGCACTTCAGGCACTCAATATTTTAAAGGGATTTCAATTTGTTGAAAAGGATTGTGTAGAGACGTATCATAAGCAAATTGAAGCTATGAAACTTGCATTTGCAGACGGTCAAAAGCATATAACTGAACCTCCATTCATGAGATATTCTGTGACTGAGATGCTAAGCGAGGAATACGGTGCAATTCGTAGAGAATTGATAGAAGATCACGCAATGCAACCACAAGCTGGGGAACCTGCACTTAGTGGCACGGTTTATTTAGCTACGGCTGATCGAGAAGGGAATATGGTATCATTTATACAAAGTAATTATATGGGATTTGGTTCTGGTTTGGTGGTACCAGGAACAGGTATTGCATTGCAAAACCGAGGGCATAATTTTACAATGGATAGCTCTCATGTAAATGCACTTGCTGGAGGTAAACGGACGTATCATACCATTATTCCGGGATTTATGACTAAAAAAAATCAGCCAATTGGTCCATTTGGGGTGATGGGAGGATTTATGCAGCCTCAAGGACATGTCCAGGTTATTATGAATACGCTTGACTTTCAATTGAATCCACAAGCTGCATTGGATGCCCCGCGCTGGCAATGGATGAAGGGTAAGCGAATAGAAGTGGAAGGTCGCTTTCCGCATCATATCGCGTTGGAATTAGCTGAAAAAGGGCACGAGGTTCAGATTCAGCTAGAGCCAAACAACTTCGGAAGAGGGCAAATTATTTGGAGGAACCCAGACACTGGTGTATTAGTTGGTGGAACAGAGTCGAGAACAGATGGCTCGATTGCGGCATGGTAATAGGAAAATAGGATAGCTTCAAGCGTCTACATCGTTGTAGCTAGCGCAATTTGGCGAGTAGCAAGCGCCTATATCTGTGTAACGAGCAAGGCTATGCGAATGATGAGCGCGTACGACTTGTATCGGGCGAGATTGCTCAAGTAGTGAGCACTTCGGATTTACGTATAGGTCACTTTTACCCCTCAAGTAACGGGAAGTGTTACGGTCCTTCATACTACGGGGCAACTCCAGTAGGATAAGTGGAAGACCCAGCTGCAAGTAAAATGTCCGATTCTGTTCACTGGGTATTAGAAAGGTTATACCTTTGCGACACTAACCATCAGTGAAGAGATCAAAAAAACTCCGATTGGTTGAAGTTTAATTATATCTAAAAAGTGCTTATTTTCTTCAACAGCGTTGCTTAGCCTGCTACGTTCGTTTGGGGGCACAATTTCAAAAAAAGGTACGTGAGATATGAAGTTACAATGGAATATTTTTATAGCTTTTTTTCGAGTTGGTATATTAGGCTATGGCGGTGGTCCTAGTTCGATTCCGCTCGTTCATAAAGAAGTAGTTGATAAGTATAAATGGATGAGTGATGAAGAATTTGGTGATTTGTTAGCACTTGGAAATACATTGCCCGGGCCTATTGCTACAAAGCTTGCTGGTTACATTGGTTACCGTGTTTCTGGTGTTCTGGGGATGCTTAATGCTGTATTAGCAACAACCTTGCCTACGATTTTTTTAATGATTTTGTTGCTATCTTCGCTTTCATCCATTAAGGGGTATGATTGGGTACAAGGAATGACAGCAGCAGTTATTCCAGTTGTTGGGGTCATGCTTGCGGTCTTGACATGGCAATTCATTCAAAAAGCTGGTAAAGGTATGGGGTGGCTTTCAACGATAATCATGTTAATTGCCGTCTTCATTTTGTTGGAAATATTGCATCTTCATCCAGGAATTCTCATTGGAGCATTGTTGATTTTGGCAATTATAAAAAAAGATGGTAAAAAAGAGGAAGCTCCCCTTTCTGAAAGAGATGGTGATTCTTCATGATTTATTGGGAAATATTTCTCGCTTTTTTTATTCCGGGAATATTAGGCTATGGCGGTGGTCCTGCTTCTATTCCACTTGTAGAAAATGAAGTCGTCTCTCGTTATGGGTGGATGGATGTGCAACAATTTAGTGAGGTTTTAGCGCTTGGTAATTCCTTGCCTGGACCGATTGCTACAAAAATGGCGGGGTATGTCGGGTATGAGGTCGGTGGACCACTAGGAGCATTCGTCGGTGTGTTTGCAACTGTAGCACCTTCATTACTTTTGATTATTATTTTACTAAGCATATTATATAAATACAAAGACTCTCCAAAAGTAAAACGGATGACACTGTACGTCAGACCAGTAATCGGGGTCCTGCTAGGGATTATGGCCTGGCGCTTTTTTAGTGAATCCTATGCTAATATAGGGTTTTTCCAAACAGCATTGTTAACTGTTGTCAGCTATTTATTGATGGAAAAGTTCAAATTACACCCAGCGTTTGTCATTGGTGGCGCATTAATTTATGGAGGCTTCCTGCTCTAGAAGACTCTTTATATTCTTCCATTAGACCCAGTTTTGAAAATGTTGTGTAAACAAAGCGGAGTTCAAGTCCTAGCTTTGAAAATACTGTGTACACAAAGTGGAGTTATTTGGAGCAAAGTCAGATAGGATGCTAGTATCGTTATTGAAATCAGAAGGGGAAACATCAAGCACTTCGATTCTTACAGGCAATTACCACTTTAACAGTATCTATAAAAGAACACATTCTGTGGTTCATATCGCCTTCCACGGAATGTGTTTCATTTTTATTTTACGAGTTGAAGCTGTTTAAGTCCGTTATAAATACCAGAGTCTTCTACAGAGGTAGTTCGATGTTTGGCATAAGCAAACAACTCTGGATTGCTGTTCCCCATTGCAAAGCCCTCTCCTACCACTTGTAGCATTTCTTTATCATTCATTCCATCACCGAAAGCAATCGCTTGTTCAGGTTGAATAGCCAAATATTGGAGCACTTTTTTGATTGCTTCTCCTTTATTGACTTGTTGACGAATGATGTCATAGCAGTTAGAAATCCCATTTACGATTACTTCCGACAAATGAAAGTCTGGATCTAAGCTTTCATAAGCTTGTACTTGGTTAGGTTGGACATTGATAATGGATGAGCCAAGGATTTGATTATGAACGTTTTCTGTTAAGAGATGATTATCTTTTAACTGAAACACTTCAGCAAATTCTCGGGTTACAGGGCTTGATAGTGAAGTAAAATAGTTTTTGTTTTTCGTATAACAAACTAATTCGTGGTTACTTTGTTTAGCTAGAGCTAGAAATTGTTCGAATGTATCTTGATCCATTGGTTTATCTACAAGAATGTTGTTTTCATATTGCGCATATGCACCATTGTAGCCTATGAACCCATCTACGCCTAATTCTTCCCCTAGCTCTGTCACTTCATGTAATGGTCTTCCAGTGCAAATAAAAACAAGTATACCTTGCTTCTGTACTTGCTGGATGGCGTCTTTTGTAGAAGGGGTATACGTATGATCCGGTGTTAAAATTGTTCCGTCAATATCCAAGAACAGTGTTTTGTATGTCATGATAAGCAGATTTCTCCTTTATGGGTTTTTAGAGACCTCATCCCATCTATTATCGAAACGAATTTAGTATTTGTCAACCAATTTAAGAACTGCCGTATAAGAGGAGAGTGATTTGCAGGAAGAGCTTAGAATTACAGGCTAGTTAGTCGTTAATTTTAAAGCTATCATAAAGTAAATTGTTAATTTTTTTAATAAAAAGAAAATAAGTTGTTTTTGTATTATAATAGTTATAAAGCCACACCTAATTTTTGCAGATTCATAGTTCAATGTTGTAGTTAAACAAGTATATTCTGTTTACAGCCTGTATTTAAAGGGATGGGGTGAGCAAGTGGCAGGTGAGAAAATTTTATTAGTTGATGATAATTTAGACATGCTGGAAGTGCTCGGACTTTATTTGAAAAATAACGGGCTTTCAGTAACTAGCTCATGATGGCGAACAGGCCATTCACGCTATGGTAGACGAATCGACGCCCCATTTAATTGTGTTGGAAGTGATGATTCCTCATTTAGATGGGTATGAATTTTGCCAAGTTATACGTAAAAACAGAAGTTCCCATTTTATTTCTTAGTTCGAAGGAAGAGGAAATGGATCAAATTTTAGGACTTGGAATCGGTGAGGATAACTTTATTTCAAAATCAATTAAGTATGAGATTAACTGCAAGTCAAATGGTGATTCTGTTTACCGAATAATCAATGGGGGATTAAGGACCTCCACTGATTGAAGTTTCACCCTGCATATTGAAATAAAACAGTGAAAAGAATATTTTAAAAGCACTTTATGAAAACGCCTTCGAAAAATAGCCGGACTTATTGACTTTATATCTGTTCAATTGTAGACTATATTCAGCAGCTATTTATGTATGAGGTGAGAGAAATGTTTCAATCGGTGCTTACAATTGGTGCAATATTAGTAGTAGCAGTAGTTGTGCTTAGTCTGATACTACTAAAGGCGACATCAAAGGAGAGCTATACAGGCTACTTTCCTGGAATTGTAATTGGGCTTGCAGGGTTAGTATTGCTTATGTTAGCTGCCGCAATCGATAAAGTAGAAATTATGGGCGCTGGTTTAGGGGGATGGGGCATTGCATCATTATTTGCTGCAGCGATTGGCCTCATTATTACAGCGTTGACAGACACTTTTGCACATGCAAAAGCATAACAAAAAAGAGCGGGGAAATCCGCTCTTTTTTGCACTATAGGAAAGCATTACTGAGCAAATAATAGCGTTTGTGCAAATGGATGATATTGTTTTCAATCATTTACACAAATACGTATATCCGTCTCGTTGTTCGATCTTTCCCTCTTTCATCAACTTGCCGATGGCGCGCTTAAAAGCTGCTTTACTAATTTGAAAAGTGGCTCGTATCTCTTCCGGATCGCTTTTATCACTAAAAGGGATAACCCCATCATTTGCTTGGAGATGTTCCATAATTTGCGTTGCGTCTTCATGCATGCTGTCTTGTTTTCTAGGACGTAAGGAAATATTCAACGTACCATCATCCTTTACTTCAATGACCCTTCCTTCCACATACTCTCCTAGACGAGGTTCTTGCTTTCGTTCCGTATAATGGATAAAACCACGATAATCATCTGGCGTAATAATTGCAGTACCTTCTTTACTTGTGAAATACACCGTGCCAGAAATAGAGGTGTTCCACAAATCTTCCGGAGCGAATTCAATTTCTCTTGAAATAACTTGCTCTGTTGCAGGAATAGCAAGCAATCTGCCTTTTTTGTCTCTTCCCAAAGTAACATATAGTTGATCACCGATTTGTGGCCATACTTTTTCGTACAGTGGAAGGTCGTCTTTCGAAACAAGCACGTCCTTGGATGTACCGATATCAACAAACACGCCAAGGTTTGGAATTACATCCTTAACGGTGCTCCAACCATACACATCCATTACTATTTGCGGAAGCTGTGTAGTTGCTACTACGTTTCCTTTTTTATCAGTATATAGAAACACATCTATTTCTTGATCAGGTTTTAACTCGCAATTTGCCTCTCGATGATGTAGTAAAATTTCGTGTTGTCCATATCTTAATACATAACCAGTGTCAATGATTCGCTCAACAGTCATGTTTTGAATAGTTCCAGTTAGTTGATTCATCTTTTTAAATTCCTTCTTTCTATGTATTGGAAAAGGGGTACCCATCTTAGAGTACCCCTTATACTGCAAAGTAACACATAAGTCATATTATTACTCGACATACATCGAGTGAGAAATCCATCTTATCTTCAAGTGCTTTTGGATAGCCGTAGAGATGTTTAATAAATCACTATCCAATTAGCAAAACATACTAATAAGCTTAGACTCCATAGAGTATGGTGCCCAACTCAAATTAATTGTTACCTAATTAATACATTTTCATATTTATTCGAATTTCAACTATAACCGCGGTAAACTTTCCACTGGGTGTCCTCTAACTTAAACAACGTAAGCCCTACCTGCTCTTACGTCCTTGCGACCCCGAAGCCGCGCCAGTGTGAATAAGCATGGTCAAAAACATAGTAGAATGCCAATACTTATTTGTTACTTCGTCTACTAATTAAATAATTATATCATAGTATGATTTTTATGTCAAACAATAAAAGCGGTCAAGCAAATGTTTTTGGCCACTGCTACGAGCTGATGTAATATTATAAAAACACATAGTGGGAAATAAAGTTGAAAGTAATATTATTTATTTTATGATTCATGAAGAAAGTAACATCGGTAAATATTTTGTATAGTGAGATTAAGGGAAAGGAATAGCAATTTAGCTAGACCGATATGAATCGTAATCTTTCGTGATGAAGGAAAAAAATGGATTGGTACGGGTGAAAGCTTATAAAAGAGATCATCAGAGGTTGACAATACGTGCTAAGAAAAAGCGTGTAGGAACTTTAAATGATATTGAAAAGGAGCATTATAAATGGATATGAATTTGAAAAACAAAACAGTGTTAGTTACTGCTGGAAGTAAAGGGTTAGGGAAAGCAATCGCCACGGAGTTTGCTAAAGAAGGGGCAGTTGTTTTTATTAGTAGTCGCAATAAAGAAAACTTGGAGGATGCCGTTAAAGATATTAAAGAAGCAACTGATAATCCGAATGTGGATTATTATGTTTGTAATATGAAAGATCCTAATACCATTAAACAAATGATCAGTTCCATTGTAGAGGGGCATGGTGGTATCGATGTACTCATTAATAATGCGGGTGGACCACCAGCAGGAAGTTTTCTCGAAATGGATGATGACAAATGGTATCATGCTTTTGAATTAAACCTGCTCAGCTTTGTGCGAACTATACGCGAAGTTATTCCACATATGAAACAGCAAGGGAGCGGAAGAATTGTCAACATCGCTTCTTCTTCCATCAAACAAGCACTTGATAACCTCGTACTATCAAACACGATGCGACCTGGTATTGTAGGGCTTTCGAAAACGTTAGCACAGGAATTAAGCGCAGATAATATTTTGATTAATACGGTTGGTCCCGGTTCTGTAAAAACAGATCGAATTCTTGATTTAAACAAGAAAAAGGCAGAAAAACTGGAATTGTCAGCTGAAGAAGTTATGGCGAAAGCAGAACAAAATATTCCAATGAAGCGTTACGGTAAACCAGAAGAATTTGCCAAAGCTATAGTATTCCTAGCCTCAGGAGCAAATACGTATATTACAGGTCAATCTTTAATTGTAGATGGTGGGCTTGTAAAAGCATTATAACCCAAACGTGATCAATCACCAAAGCGGACAAGTCGAAGTGAAAAAGTTACGCACCAAAGTGGGCAAGTCGCGCGCCGAAGTGAAAAAGCCGATCACCGGAGTGGGAGAGTCGCGCATCGAAGTGAAAAAGTCGATCGCGGTGTAGCAAAGTCGTGCATCGAAGTGAAAAAGTTGCGTACCGAAGCGAGTGAGTCGCACACCAAAGCCAGAAAATGTAGCGTTCAAATCGGAAATCGAACCAAAGATGAAGCCACCAGCATGGAAGCAATAAATAACATAACTACATAAGGCGTTTCCCTAGAAATGAAAGAACCTTTTAACGGAAAAGGTTCTTTCATTTTTTGCATATATTGTTAATGTGCTAACAGTTTACTCAATGTATTAAATTAGAAATGCCTAGTGTAATCAGTAATAGCGGTGGAAGGAAGGTCAGTTGTTGCATATGCTTGCTTTTAATTAGTAATCTCCCTGCTGATAAGCCGAAGAATAAGAAGATACCGCTCATACAAGCGATCAATATAGCAGTTACTATTGGTTCATAGCCAAGCATAGATGCACCAATACCTGCACCAAAAGCGTCTAACGCTAAGGCTAAGCCAAGCAACACGGCTTCACCGGGTGAAATCGTGCCGGAACGATCTAAATCAGCCTTGTCAGGTGTCGATAAAACAGTGGCCAGTATATTTTGTTTCCGGTCCTGATTTTGTTTAGCTAGGTTAGGATTAGAACGTAAACAGTTTGTGAAAGCAAAACCACCCAATATGATTAAAATACTTCCTCCAAGCGTGCTGGCGATATCTGGAGTAAGGACTGAAAGAAACATACTGCCGATTGTCATGGATACGAATACGATTACCCCAGAACATATCATAATAATGAGTAAGGCATTGAAAGGAACTCGAATGTTACGCATGCCATAAACAATCCCTGCGCTAAAGCTGTCTAAGCTTACGGCAATAACTAATAGTATCAAACCAGTATAAAATAGCATAGCATCAATTCCTTTGCGTTGTTCTAAAATATTGTATGTAGCTGGTTATTTGTTGTGCGTATCCAACTTATGGACAAAGGTAAAAATTCACTATCGCTGTTTTCCATTTCTAGACAAACTGTGATTTTTAGTCAAAATGCACACGAAAAATATATAACGTAATATTAAATTTTTTCTTCTTCCATTCAACATATATTCGCACGATTACAGAAAGTTCCTTTTGTGTTATGATGATAGCTAGGTAACGTTAGAGAGGATTTTATATATGAGTAAAATAGTAGTTTTAGCAGAAAAGCCTTCTGTCGGGCGAGATATTGCCCGGGTATTGCATTGCAATAAAAAAGGGAACGGCTTTATGGAAGGTTCTAAATATATTGTTACGTGGGCTCTAGGGCATCTTGTAACCCTAGCAGATCCTGAAGTTTATGATTCAAAATATAAAACGTGGAAACTAAACGATCTGCCTATGCTTCCGAAACAGCTGAAGTTAACCGTTATTAAAAAAACAGGTAAGCAATTTCAAACGGTAAAAACACAGCTTCTTCGAAAAGATGTTGGTGAAATTGTCATCGCTACAGACGCAGGAAGAGAAGGGGAGTTAGTAGCACGTTGGATATTGGAAAAAGCAAATGTAAGAAAACCTGTTAAACGATTATGGATTTCATCCGTAACTGATAAAGCGATCAAAGACGGATTTAAGCAGTTAAAGCCAGGTAAACAATTTGAAAATTTATATGCTTCCGCCGTTGCAAGATCTGAGGCTGATTGGTATGTAGGACTGAACGCGACAAGAGCGTTAACGACAAAATTTAACGCACAGCTATCCACTGGTCGAGTCCAAACACCGACCCTTGCGATGGTAGCCACAAGGGAAGAAGAAATAAAAGCTTTTCAGCCAAAGACATTTTACGGAATTGAAGCAAAAACTAACAAAGGCTTTTCTCTTTTTTGGCAAGATAATAAAAACAACAGGCGCCTTTTTTCTAGGCAAACAGCCGAAAATATAGTACAGAAAGTTTCAAGCAAATCATTGCAGGTTGTGCATGTTGAGAAAAATTATAAGAAAAAATCTGCACCGCAATTATATGATTTAACCGAATTACAGCGCGATGCAAACCGTATTTTTCAATTTTCCGGTAAGCAGACGCTGTCCATTATGCAAAAATTATATGAACAGCACAAAGTACTAACCTATCCGAGAACGGATTCGCGTGTCATTTCAACAGATATTGTGTCTACGATAAAAGATCGAGTAAAAGCATGTGGAGTAGATACTTATGCTCGTCATGCCAATAAAATTTTACGAAAAGACTTGAAGCTATCCAAATCGGTTGTTAATAATGCAAAGGTGACAGATCACCATGCCATCATCCCTACTGAACAAGCAGTCATTCTCGCAGACTTAAATGATAAAGAACGAAAAATCTATGATTTAGTAGTGAAACGATTTTTAGCAGTCTTATCTGACCCGTATGAATACGAACAAACGACAGTCATTACTGAAGCAAATGGAGAGAAATTTACAGCAACTGGAAAGATTGTTAAGAAAAATGGCTGGAAGGAGTTGTATCAGCGCAACTTCGCTGACGATTTGGATGAAGAGGAACAGCAATTACCAGCGCTTGAAAAAGGGCATCAGCTTGATTCTGTTCGCTATACTTTAACACAAGGTGAAACAAAACCGCCGGAAAGGTTTACAGAAGGCTCGTTATTACAAGCAATGGAAAATCCTATTCGTCATATGAATACGTACGATAAAAAGGTAGCCCATACGTTAAAAAACACCGGTGGAATTGGCACAGTCGCTACACGTGCAGATATTATTGAAAAGTTATTTAATAGCATGTATATGGAACTGAAAGGGAAGCATATTTATTTAACATCAACGGGGAGACAGTTGCTCGATCTGGTACCTGAAGATTTACGATCTCCTGCCTTGACCGCTGAATGGGAGCAAAAGCTTAGTCAAATTGCGGAAGGAAAATCAAAGAAAGAACAATTTATTTCCGAAATCAAAGGGTACACAAAGCAAGTGGTCCAGCAAATTAAAACAAGTCGGGAAAAATTCAAGCACGATAACATGACAGGCACCAAATGCCCTAATTGTGGGAAACTAATGCTTGAAATATCGAATAAAAAAGGCAGGATGCTCGTTTGTCAGGACCGTTCATGTGGCCATAAAAAGAATATTGCCAAACAAACGAATGCTCGTTGTCCTAACTGTCATAAACGCCTTGAACTTCGTGGAGAAGGCGAAGGACAAATCTTTACTTGTAAATGTGGTCACAGAGAGAAGTTATCCACATTTCAAGCAAGAAAACAACGAGAGCAGAAAAATAATGTTTCAAGGAAAGAAGTTAACAAATACTTAAAAAAACAGGATGACGGGTTTGCAAATAATGCTTTAGCTGAACAGTTGGCAAAATTAAAATTAAAAAAATAAATACAAAGTGAAAAAACCTTGTGATAAAAATAATCACAAGGTTTTTTGACTCTAAAAAATGTGCATTCTATTTGCTTATTTATACCGTTTTTCTTCTAACACCTGATGGAATTTATCTAGTATTTGTACTTTGCTAGGTCGATTTTCATCTGCCATTTGTTCAGCAGCTTTAATAGCATCATCTTTCGCTTCGTATAATTCTTCCGGTGCTACATCCTCTAACTTTACAAACCATCCTGTGGCATCTACGTTTGGCGTTACACTATATGTTCGCATGAATAAAACTCCTTTTCGAAAGATTTTGTAGTTGTAACAAAAATTAGCTATTGTTATTTTTTCTAATGAAGGAAAATTGCCAAGTCCCACTAAAAATTCTCACAGGTTACAAAAAATACTTTTTTCTAAAGAACGAAGTCTAAATAAAGCAAGAATACTTGAACTAAACATACTAAAAAAAGTTTCGTTTGGTATTTGTATCCGCAGCCTTCATCCCACTTAATTTTGCATATGAGTAAAGTTCCATTGACATAGAGTTTTTATGTTGGATCGTATTAAAGACATTCCCATAATTGTTACTCTATAAACGTTTTAGATGAATGTTGCTCGGCTTAAATAATAATCAGTCATATTTTCATTCTTGCTGAAAATGATGGACACTTCTTTAGGAGCGATAACTTTTAAATAGTCATTATCCTAACTATGCTAAAATAAATAGTAACTGATTTTTTAACAAATGAAAGTAACAGTGAAAAATCCGAATTTTCTTCGATACTTCACGACTAACGCGAGATGGTAATACATCGAGAACACTGAATGATTATTACTGTCCAATTCCATTGTTATATCACCCCTTATACTTTATCAAACTGATTATACTATGTTGAACAAAAAGGGAAAAAAAGCCGTTGGGCTACGCACTTCACACGCTTGAAGAGGGAGACTTCTTTCGAAAGTACGTTGAAAAACAATAGACTCATTGGAGGGATAAAAGTGGACATTCATGTATTGATATTGACTTTTTTAATTATTTTTATGCTCCATAACTTAGAGGAGATTATAACAATCGAAAGGTGGTTTAAAAATACTTATCCCCGACTTAGAGGTCGGATTCCTGTGCTTGTTCAAAAAGTAATTGACAACTTTAGTAATATCACAGCTGCACAGTTTGCGGTTGCTGTTTTAATGATATCGTTGGTTGCATCCTTGTTACTTATAATAACAGTAACGACACAGTACTATTTTTTATTTTTAGGGTTAAACATGCTCTTTGCTCTTAATATTTTTACTCATCCGATTCAAGCAATCTTATTAAGGTGCTATACGCCTGGGGTTTGGACGACTTTATTATTGATTTTGCCTTACAATATAATATTTTTTTATCACTTCTATATAGAAGGTTTACTAACAATAAACATGATTTTAAGTGGATTAGTAGTAATGGTTCTATGTATGCCATTTGTGTTTCTTGGTCATAAAATCGCAGAGAAGTGGAAATAAATTTCTAAAAATATTAGCTTATTTTATCCCGTATATCGGTGTTGTTTATAAGTTTGGATTTCATAATGACTTTGTCTGTTAAAGAATAATTTTCCAAATTACTCTCGCGTTCTGTTTAAAATTTTCAAAAAAGTAAACCTATGCTAAAATACGTATATTATTAAAATATTAATAAAATGGAGGGAATAATGAAAAATACACATGTAGCTCAAGAAGTAAAAAAAATTGAAAAACTAGTACCATTCATGCGTAGATTTTTACATCAATATCCGGAATTAAGTAACGAAGAGGAAAGGACGTCCGCTTTTATTCAAGATAAATTACATGAGTTTGGAATTCCTTTTGAAATTGGGTATGCAAAATACGGAGTTTTAGGTATTATTCATGGAAAATCGCCAGGAAAAACAGTGGCGCTGCGAGCTGATATGGATGCGCTGCCCATTCAAGAATTAAACGATCACCCGTATCGATCAACATATAAAAACAAGATGCATGCTTGCGGTCATGATGCACATATGGCGATGTTATTAGGAGCAGGCTATGTTCTCAAGCATTTACGGGAGGAATTTAATGGAACTGTGTTACTCGTGTTTCAGCCTGCGGAAGAAGACGCTCCAGAGGGAGGAGCACAACGACTGTTAAATGACGGAATTTTCTATCAATATGTTCCGGATGTCATCTACGGTCAACATGTATGGTCTGATTTACCAGTTGGACAAATTGGTGTGAGAGATAAAGAAATGATGGGGGCATCGGATAGGTTTGAAATTACGCTTACTGGAATTGGTGGTCATGCGAGTATGCCACATCAAACGACGGATGTAATGGTGACGCTAGCACATATTATTACGAGTCTGCAAACAATCGTAAGCCGAAGCCTAGATCCTTTGGAGGCTTCGGTTGTAACCATAAGTAAAATAACTGGCGGTGAGGCAGCAAATATCATTCCAAATCAAGTAAAAGCGGAGGGTTCCATTCGTACCTATGCACCATCCATACGTACTCGGTTGAAGGAACGCTTTTTTAAGATTATCAATCAAATTGCCGAAGCTTTTGATGTGAAAGCAGATATTATTTATCAAGATGGCTACCCCGCTACGATTAATAACCCAAAATGGGCGGCTGTAGCAAGGCAAACAGCGAAGCAAATAAACGCAGACACCCCAGAAGTAAACCCTTCTTTAGCAGGAGAAGATTTCAGTAGATTTTTAGAAAAATTCCCTGGAGCTTTTATTTGGCTAGGTACGCAATTAGATGATGCAACCAAACAAGCCCCATTACATGATGCGCGTTTTCAAATCAATGAATGTGCTCTTCCTATTGGCACATCCTTTTTAGCCCAATTAGCCATTAATACATTACACCATTTGGAAGAGCAATCAAATAACTAGGATATAACAATAATGGGATGACCTATGGAGGCGGGTTCAGAGTTCAAAGCTCTGAATCTAAAGTTTTTTCCTTAAGCTGTTTACTTGCAATGATGGTCTCGTGTATCATTAAATAAGAAGTAAGCTTGGTTTAATGATATAAGGGAGGTTAATATAGATGGCTTTTGTTATTTTAGATCCTTGCCGAGGGGAGAAATCAGGCGAATGTGTTAGCGTTTGTCCTGTTGATTGTATAGAGGAAGGTCCAGATCAATTTTATATCGATCCAGACGTTTGTATTGATTGCGGTGCTTGTAAAGCAGTTTGCCCTGTTGATGCAATCGAGGAAGAATATGATCTAACTGCAGAGCAAGAAGTATTTTTAGAAAAAGCAGAAGAATTTTTTGCAAATAGATAAAGAAGAACAAAATGGGCTTATTTCCAAATGGAGATAAGCTTTTTTGTTTTCCTATGGGAAAGTATAAAATTGTAGGCTTTATAGTATAAGAAAAACTACAGCGTTCGCTAAAGACTTGGCGATAAGCCGAGTTTTTTAATCTGGCATTTTAAACATAGCGTAGTCATAGTTAATGAGACTTTTTTGTTACATATTTCATACATCAGGAAACCCGTTTCTACATGATTTATGAAAAGAAGCGTTGTTTAGTTTTAAGCACTTATGCTGCTAGCAAACTCGCGCTTACACGTTGTTGTCTAGCTTATGCGCTCAGCAAGTTTTTATCCCGAATGTAAGGTGCCGTAAGACTCCACTTTAAGAGCCTTTAGTTGATACAAAAGGTCTAAGTGGGAGAAAACGACATCTAAATGCCCGATTGGTTCAGAGGCCTTTAGGTCATACCCTTGTGGTACTAACATTCAGTAGGAGATGTACTGAATGAGGTACCGCGCAGCTGTTTATATCCAGCCTACAAAGGTGGTACAATCGGTTGAAATTTACACGACATTTAAAGGAGATAATGCTGGGACAGTATGGTTTGATTCGATTCGTCTGATTGAAGGAAATATCCTTTCTTCAATAGTGTATGATGAGAAGAAAAACTACGCAGAAACAGTAACAGATGTCTTAAATCGGAAAACACAGAGCAAATACGATGAAGTAGGAAATCTTATCCAAGAAACCGATGCGAAAGGTCATAAGAAAACTTATACGTATGATGCCAATGATGAGTTGAAAAAGGTAGACTTGCCAAACGCATCCACGGTTTCCTATGATTATGATAAAAATGGAAACAATACAAAGAAAACAATTGGTGTCGGTGAGAAAAAACAACTATTTTCCTATGCATATGATGAAGATAATAAAGTTACATCGGTCGTCGATCCATTGAATCATAAGACCAGTTATGCGTATGATGATAATGATAATTTAGTAGAAACAACTTCACCAAACGGACAAGTCATTAAAAATACGTATGATCAGGCAGATCGCATCGATAAAATCTATTATAATAATGTCCTTGCATTTGAATTTGTTAAAGATAAAAATGATAACGAAACAGTCATTGTTGATAAACGCAACCAGCTGAAAAAAGAACAAGGATTTGATGCGAAAAACCGCATGACCAGCCAAGTCATGAAGAAAAATAATGACACCATCGGAACGGTAACTTGGAAATACCCGAATGATTCCGATAAGCTGGAATCAACGAAATTTTCACATGGCGGAACAGAGCAAACGACCAGTTACTCGTATAATAAACTAGAACAAAACACCGCCGTTAAAAACAACCAGCGTACATTCCGACTGGATTATGATGAGTTAGGTAATGTCACAACCTATTCGCCAGACAACGGTGTTGGAACGACCTATGTATATGATCGAGCTGGACAAGTTATTTCCATGTCAACCAACAAAGCAGAGTCAACAGGGGAAATGACAACCATTATCGATGAAACTTACACCTATGATGCAAACGGCAATCGTACCGAGGTTCTTTCCCATAACGGAAAGAAAGAGACATTTGCGTATGACCAGATGGATCAATTAATCCGGGAAACAAAGAAGGATGGCTCCGTCAACGAATATAAGTATGATGGATTTGGCAATCGAATCTATCAAAAGATTAGCAACAAGGAAGCTGTTACATCCACTTACAATATACAGAATCAGCTAACAGCCTATGGAAAAGAAACCATCAAATATGACCAAAATGGGAACCGAATAGAAGATGGTACGTATACGTATGAATGGAATGCAGCTGATCAACTCGTAGCTGTCACGAAAAAAGGAGAAAGTACCCCGTTTGCAGAATACAAATATGATGACGACGGGAGAAGAATTCAAAAGAAAGTAAAAGGTACCATCACCAACTACATCTATGATGGGGACAGCCTGAATGTCTTGTATGAAACAAATGCCAAAGATCAAGTACAGCGCTCTTATGTTTACAGTGCGGAAGGTCAATTACTAGCACTGAACAAGCATAACGGGAATGAAGTATCGGATACCTATACCTATCATTACAACCCGCGTGGTGATGTGATTGCTTTAACCGACCAATCAGGAAATGTTGTTGCAAGCTACGAATATGACAGCTGGGGTAACCCATTGGAGTCAAAGCGAACCGGAATAGCACTGGAGAATCCATTCCGTTATGCAGGCTATCATTATGACGAGGAAACAGGCCTTTACTATTTAATGGCAAGATATTACCACCCAACCCACGGTGTTTTCTTATCATTAGATCCTGATCCCGGTGATGACGATGATACTCTGACGCAAAACGGGTATACGTATGCGAATAATAATCCGGTGATGCTGGTAGATCCGGATGGTGAATGGGCGTGGGTCGCTGTTAATGCAGGTTTTGCAGCTTATAGAGGATATAAAGCTTATAAAGCAGGAAAAAGCAAAAAACAAATTGCTTGGGCAGTAGCATCTGGATTTGGTCCGGGAAGATATTTTAAGGGAGCTAAGCGAGTATATCGATTTGCGAAGAAAGTAAATAGCTGGTCTAATAAGAAAACTTGGAAGCACATAAAAGAAAGACATGGTTCTAAATCAAAAATCTCGGGTAAAGGAAAGTTTAGAAGTAATAGAACGATGAAACGAACAACTAGAGCAACCGCTAGAACAAAAGCTGCTCGTAAAGGTAGATATAATAGAACTATTCATGAGAAAACTTTCAAAAAGTATGTAGGAAGAAATGGAAATGGGAAAAAAACAAAGAGAGTTCGGGTCATACGAGACAGAAACGGTCGAATAGTTACAAGTTTTCCTTATTAGTTGTATAGTTAAAAATTAAAAGGACTAAACCTTTTAAAAAGGAGTTAATATGGAATACATTTCATTTCAACACTTTAATTACTTAGATGGAAGAATAGAAGAGTATCACATTAAAAAGATATTTCCTGATCAAAATAAAAATATACTTTTATTAGCAAGAGATAAGGAGAAGAAATTAAAAATTTTACTAAACAGATATGGAAATTCAAAGTTTGAAGATTTTTCTTTCCCTAATGGTACAGAAATTAAAAATTTGCACAGTTTACATCTTATGCAGTCAGGAACTTTGTTAATGATTCATCAAAGAAAAATTCAGGATGATAAATATTACGCAACTATTTTCCAACCAGATGGATATATTTCAAATCAGTTTTATGTAGGTAAGTGCATTTCAGATTGTCAAGTAGATCATAAAGATAACATTTGGATCAGTTATGGTGATGAAGAAATCTTTGAGACAAATTCGATAGGGGAAAATGGAGTTGTAGCATTTGACGCTAAAGGAAAAATCATTTTTGATTCATTTGATCAATTTGTATTAGAAGGAAAAGTGCCACCTATTGATGATTGTTACGCAATCAATGTGAAGAAGAATGATGTTTTTCTATTTTATTATTCGGATTATCCAATAGTACAGTTTGAAGGAGAAATTTTAAAAAATATATGGCAAGCGGATATCTTAGAAAATTGTAGTGATGTTATGGGATTTGCTGTTAGCAATAAGTATGCATTATTTGCAGATAGTTCAAATAAGTTAAAGCGTTTTTCATTTAGTGATCAGTCTTTGGTGGAAATACAGGCTTTAAATGAAGATAAGGAGAATTTAAGTTATTCACATTGTTTTGGAAGAGGATCAGTATTGTTTTTACAGGAAGGAGAAAAATTATATTTTAAAGATTTGGAAGATGAAAACCACGATTAACCATTTTGTATTTCATCAAAGAATCAATCCGAGAATCCGCATAAAAAAGTTTATAATGCCCGCAATTGAAAAAGGAAAGGCGGACATTCTTCCTATTAAAGAAAGGAATTAACTACATGTGTTATTTTATTACTTTTGGATTAGACAGGGAGATACCGAATGAATTAATAACCGATTTTGAAATAAAAAATATTTCTGTTGAAAGGATATTTGATAACAAATCTGCACGTGTTTTTAGTAGCAAATATAAATATGTTTATATAGTCACAACTGGAATGTGTTCTTGTGACTTTTTAAAAAAAACGAGTAGTGAAAAAAAGTTTAACGTATATATATCTTTTTTAAAAACACTTTTTCAAATTTTGATAGATAAAGGATATCTCATTAGCTTTTATTTTCATATGTATTCAGGAATGTATGGAGAAGAAGATTTGCCAATTTTGCCAGTAACTAAGATGAAGGCACATGATTTTATTTCTAACCTACAAAATCTTGAAGAAGATGTTTTATATGTGACCAATAAATATATATGATTTTTAGGGAAAAGCAGCAATGAGTTTAAATATTTCAACATGTTGAAGAGTATTATTAGGTAGGAGGTTTTTCCAATATTTATACGTGATTTTGTTGAAATAATCCGATTACAGAATGAACTAAAAAAGGAAGTATATATAGAAGCATGTTTTCCTTATAACGTGTTTAAGCATTTTGATAAACCTTTTCTGTTTGAAGAATTTGATTGGTGGTTGTCAGATAAATCATGGCCCCTTTTAAAAGAAATAGCAAACTACTATCAAGATAAATATATTCTCATTGCACCGTTAGACCATAAAAAGGACTTGAAGAAATTTTATAAAAGGTTTGGTTATGTATACTGGGCAAAAGTGCCTTTAACAGCAACAAAAGAAGATTATTTGAATCTTCTTGTTCAAAGCCCTAAGGAAGAAGAAGGATACGATATCATGACCCTTTCTTCAAAGGTCATCATAGCATCTTCTTCGTTAAAATGGATAGTCTATGCTGAAAGAGGAGCAGAGATAGGTGTTTTATCAGGTAACTATTTTAACGAAGTAATGAAAAAATTGGATAACATAAAAACAATGCAACCATTTGATGATGTTATCGAGTCGACATCAGTAACATTTTATAACAAAGAACAATTTCTTGATTTTAAGCATTTGTTGGTGAAGAACTATAAAATTTATAAATAAAAGCGGATGAAAAGAATTCATCTAAAAACTTCCAATAAAAGAGCAAAGATTTGATGGAACTTAAAAATATGAACAAATTTAGAGAAATTAGAGCTTATAAAAGGAAGCATAGAATCTTTAAAAGGTTTGCAGAAGTAAAAAATAAAGGGATTATCCTATTTGATTTAAAATATCTCTGCTCATTTTATCTAGTGAGAACAAAAATTGATGGTATGACTGACATTGGGTGTCTCATTAATACAGTTTATTTAAACTAAGAGTGACTTGCAATATTTTAAGGGAAGAAGTCAACGGTATAATAATTGGAAAAGTGAAGAATTAGAAATATTTGATAGAATCTACCATTGGGATGACAATAGATCTTATTGTCATCCACATTTTTCTCTTAAATTAAAGAAATTTCTATAGGAACAATATTGAAAACGTTGTTAAAAACAATCATCGAACTTCCGACTGGATTATGATGAGTTAGGTAATGTCACAACCTATTCGCCAGACAACGGTGTTGGAACGACCTATGTATATGATCGAGCGGGACAAGTTATTTCCATGTCAACCAACCAAGCAGAGTCAACCGGGGAAATGACAACGATTATCGATGGAACTTACACCTATGATGCAAACGGCAATCGTACCGAGGTTCTTTCCCATAACGGAAAGAAAGAGACATTTGCGTATGACCAGATGGATCAATTAATCCAGGAAACAAAGAAGGATGGCTCCGTCAACGAATATAAGTATGATGGATTTGGCAATCGAATCTATCAAAAGATTGGCAACAAGGAAGCTGTTACATCCACTTACAATATACAGAATCAGCTAACAGCCTATGGAAAAGAAACCATCAAATATGACTAAAATGGGAACCGAATAGAAGATGGTACATATACGTATGAATGGAATGCAGCTGATCAACTCGTAGCTGTCACGAAAAAAGGAGAAAGTACCCCGTTTGCAGAATACAAATATGATGACGACGGGAGAAGAATTCAAAAGAAAGTAAAAGGTACCATCACCAACTACATCTATGATGGGGACAGCCTGAATGTCTTGTATGAAACAAATGCCAAAGATCAAGTACAGCGCTCTTATGTTTACAGTGCGGAAGGTCAATTACTGGCACTGAACAAGCATAACGGAAATACAGTATCGGATACCTATACCTACCATTACAACCCGCGTGGTGATGTGATTGCTTTAACCGACCAATCAGGACAAGTTGTCGCAAGCTACGAATATGACAGCTGGGGTAACCCATTGGAGTCAAAACGAACCGGGATTGCACTTGAGAATCCATTCCGCTATGCAGGCTATCACTATGATGAAGAAACAGGTCTCTATTATTTAATGGCAAGATATTACCACCCAACCCATGGTGTTTTCTTATCACTAGACCCTGATCCTGGTGATGATGATGATGTCTTGACGCAAAACGGGTATACGTATGCGAATAATAATCCGGTGATGCTGGTAGATCCGGATGGTGAATGGGCGTGGGCTGCAGTTGGAGGCGTTATTGGAGGAGTCTCTGCTTATAGAGCAGCTAAGAGAAAAAGAAAAAGAGGATGGAAGTTAGTTGGTGCCACTGTTGGAGGAGCAGTTATTGGGGCAATAGGTGGCCGAAAATTAAAAATTGTCAATAGAGCTTATAGAAGCATAAGAAATGTATATAAAATCAAAAAAACCAGAAGAATAGCCAAGAGGCTTAAATATGATTCTACTGCGGCTAAACATGCTTCTAATAAAAAAAGATATGTACCAAGGCATCATTTAGCAACTACTGTTGTATACGGGAAAAAGACGCGTGATGGTGCTAAGGGGTATAGTGCCTACCATTCAATTATGTATAAAAATAGGAAAAAGTATAGATTAAAGGTTGTTTACAATAAAAGAAAAAAACGAGTAAGACATTTCCATTACAAAGAATATAAAAGATAAGGAGGGTGTTAATATTGAAATTATTTTCAGTTTCAACTCATCCATATGAATTCTCAGCTAATCTGATAGATTTTAAAGAAGAAGACGAGAATACTACGTTTACCTGTGAGTTTATATATAATTCGCTAAATAAAGATTTCATGTTGAATAATGTATCATATACAAAATATGATTTGCAACAATTTTCTATAAACCTTGAAAAGGTATTAAAAGGGATCATAATTGAATGTAGTTTAATTGATAACTGTAACATTTATAATATTATAATTCGAAACAAAGGTAGTTATTTTAGTATAATTTTGAACGGCAAAATAGGAAGTATCCAGCATGTTGTAGAATTTGAACAAAAAGCTGATTATTTTTTAATAAATTCGATAAAAATGGAAATAAAAGAATTTCTTTCTGTTTTTTAAAGGTGGGAGTAAATTTGGAGATTTTTCCGATAAAAGATAAGTCGCTACAATTGCAATTAAGAAATTTAACAACTCGTACATCGGATGAGTTTGATGGGGGCTTTTATTTTATAAGTGAGTTAATCATACAAGGAGAAAATTTTTATCTAAAAATCAAAGAAATTGAATTAAATCTTAGATTTTACTTAGAATGGCTTGCTTTATGTGATAATGATCCAAATGTGGATGAATTAGTTTCTTTAGACGGAAGATTTGAGAGTGTTGTCAATAAAAAAAATAAACATTTCACAATGAATTTTATTTATTCTGAAATCGATTATGACGAATTAATTTGTATAAAAATGCAATTTGAAAACGATGAAATCATCAGTTTTAAAAAGAAACTTCAAAAATTTATTGACTGTTATAATTGAATGGATTAATTTCAATTGTTAAAGGCGGTTGGATAGTGTCTGATAAGGTTTTTAATTAAGGTATAAAAAAGTTATCTCCATTTTCTGACAGCCAGTTTAGGTTTAAGCAAAAAAATCATATATAGGTGAAATAGAGCAAAAGATAAGAGGGGTAATACCATGGCTGCTATCATAAAGGATAAATCAACTGAATTTGAATTGTTTCCTAGAAAATAAGAAGAGGATAGTGGTGATCCCTTTTATATTGTCTATATTTCGAATAACGATAAACAATAAATCAATGATCAATTGTATTCGTCTTTGCTGCTTAAGACCGAATACGATGAAATTATCTATAAATTAGACTCGTTATTAAGTAACAGAATAAGAAAATTCATATTAGAAACAACAACTTTTCACTCTTAAAATTATACAAAGCAAAAATGATAGTTATTAGTTTAACATGATGTTTAAACAAAATGAAATATACAATTTTTTATCCAGACTACTAGAAATTCCCTTCAACAGTTCTATAATGATTTAAAAGAGAACTTTAGTACCGTGCAAAGTAGTCCGTACCTCCCTAACAAGAGGTATAAAATTCTAGCTACTTAGGCTGATAGTGAATTATTTAAAAGTATATTTCAAAGATTGTTGTGGAATATTTTCTGCAACACTCTTTCTGTACCTGCTCAAAGGGAGAATTTAATGACACCAGTTTGGAGAGGAAAAGAGTTGAAAGAAAATCTACAAGGAGTAGACAATGTGTGTTAAATCATGCAATATATTTTATTCAATACTCTTTTTTGGTTGTATCATTTGTCTAAAGTTATACCAACTACATTGGATAGGCTACACTAAATTGGACAGATAAAATAAGGGCTTGTAAACTTAGACTAATAACTGAAGGGAGCATACTACTATGGCTTGTCAAAGTCAACTTTTTCACCCGAATTTAAACTGCAATTGGTGAAGCTTTATGAAAATGGCAAAACTTGTGCAGATATTGCAAGAGAGTATGATATCACGCCTTCTGCGTAAGATCGTTGGATAAAAAACCATCGTGAAACAGGTTCTTTCGCTGCAAAAGATAATCGTTCAGAAGAAGAAAATGAATTAATGCGTCTTCGCAAAGAAAACCAACGTTTACTTATGGAGAACGACATTTGCACCTAAAGGTATAAATGCGACTAAGCATATAAAATGCTAAGTCTTACTAAAAAGCAAGCAGCGCTGATCATGGGACGAAAATAGATGTGATTCGAAATAATGCTCACAAATATTCGGTATCAGCAATGTGTAACGTCCTCCAAATTCCGAAAAGCACCTATTACTATCAAGTCGATTTAAGCGGTAAACGGAAAGCAGAAGATAACAAGCTTTCTAACGAAATTGCACGTATTTTTAAAGGTAGTCGTAATAATTATGGAACTCGCAAAATCAAGAAAGAGCTAGCTAAGTTATCGGAACCAAAACAGGTATTGGTCAATTAATGCATGAAATGGGACTTGTTTAAAACTACACAATGGCCCAATACAAACCACATAGATCAACGTGTAATGAAGCACCTATAAAGAATGAATTACAACGTCAATTTAATCAAGACGAACCATTAGCTGTCATTGTCAGCGATTTAACATACGTCCGTGTAGGGAAAAAGTGGCATTATATATGCTTATTTGTCGACTTATTTAATCGTGAAATAATTGGGTATAGTGCAGGTACACACAAGACAGCAGAGCTTGTCCTATCAGGCTTTATTGACCATTAAAGGTAACTTAAACAACATTCAACTGTTCCATACAGACCGCGGAAAAGAGTTTGATAATAAGCTTATTTCAGAAGCACTTGAAACATTCGGTATCAAGAGGTCACTGAGCATGAAAGGATGTCCTTATGATAACGCCGTGGCTGAAGCGATGTTTAAGGTGTTCAAAATAGAATTCGCTAACGGAGCTCATTTCTCTTCTCTTGAACAACTCGCTCTTGAACTTGATGATTATGTTCATTGGTTTAATAACATTCGAATTCACGGAACGCTAGGTTATTTAACCCCAGTGGAATTCAAACAACAGCCCCTATAATTTTTGTCCAGTTTAGTGTTGACATACCAGAGTTGAAAGAAAATCTACAAGGAGTAGACTTTGTGTGTTAAATCATGCAATATTTTTGTGGGAGGATAGTTAAAACAACATGCCCTCTTTGAAAAGTAAGTAATTTAGAAACTATCTAAGTATAAAAGAAAAGGCGGTTACTATACTCTAAGAGGAAAAATTGTTACTTATTGGAATAACAAGTGGAAATAAGTAAAATTAATGGTGATATTATGAAACAAGACTTAATAAAGTGTCTAAAAAAGTTAGATCTCCAAAATGGCTTTCCTTATGAAGATTTAAACTTAATTAAGGATACGTATGTAAAAGAACTAAGTAATCTTCCTAGTGATACATCACTAATCGAGGACTTTAATGATTTTTGTTTAATTATAGCAGGAAGTGTCAGTTACGCGATTGAAGGTAAAAAAATACCAAAATACCAAAAAAGATTATTGAATAAGGATTTTTTTGAGAGTTACCCCTATTATTCTTTTCTGAAAAAAAAAATAAACAAATATAATGATTTAAAAAGAGAATTGGAAATACATGAGTTAGCACGTCAAATACTAATAAAAACTATAATGCAGTAAAATCACCTGCAAATTTTTAGTTATAATTGATTAAGATTTGCAGGTTTCTTTCTAGAGTTATATTTGGTGTATCTATCTATTACAGATATTTATATAATTCATTTAGAATTTATATCATTAATCTAAACACCAACTACATCTATGACGGGGATAGTCTGAATGTCTTGTATGAAACAAATGCTAAAGATCAAGTAAAGCGCTCTTATGTTTACAGTGCGGACGGTCAATTGCTGGCATTAAACAAGCACAGCGGAAATACAGTATTACAACCCGAGTGGAGATGTGATTTAAAGTGAACAGACCATGGGAAAATTTTCTCATAAACTATCTTAATAGTAGGAGAGCGGAATTAAAATATGAAGGAACCTTATCGAATTTATAATGACATTGAAGCATGTATTCAAGAAGTCAATAAATGCCAATTAAAAGATATCATTATTAATGAGGTTTTTTATTCAGGTCGTTCAATTCGTTTTTTAGATAGAATACCAACCGTTGAAAGTGTCCATATCACATCTGATAAGATTGACGATTTTTCAAGCTTATACGAAATGCCTAATTTAAAAAAACTTATAATAGATGCTACATTAAAAAAGTCACTAGATTTAAATTTCCTTGATTTAGAAGAATTATCTATAAATTGGTCGAAAAAGGTGATAGGTCTCAGTTCTTTAGTAAACCTTAAAAAAATAAGTCTATTAAGCTATAGTCCTCTAAGGAAAGATTTGAAGGAACTTGAAAATATGAAAAATTTAGAGAAACTAGAGCTTATAAAAGGAAATATAGAATCTTTAAAAGGCTTACGAGAAGTAAATAATTTAAAGGAATTATCTCTTTTCGATTTAAAATATCTCCGCTCATTGTCATCTAGTGAGAATAAAAGTGATCGTATGACAGACATTGAAATTCAAGGGTGTCATAAAATTAGTGATATGAAATATGTTTCTTGTTACAAAAACTTGAGAAGTTTAATAATAAGTAAAATGGGTAAAATTCCATCATTACAATTTGTTACTAGAATGAAGCACTTGGAGCATTTTGTTATTTTGGATACTGAAATAGAAGATGGTGATTTGACACCTTGTTTAGGAATAGACTACGTTCGCTTTGATGAAAAGAACTGGTATTCACATTCTAATGCTACTTTTAAAAAGGCGAATGGGTTAGCAAAGAAACAAAAAAGGATGTCGCAATAATACAGTTTATTAAAACTAAGAGTGACTTGTAATAATTAGGGGAAGAAGTCAACGGTATAATATTTGGAACGGTGAAGAATTAGAAATATTGATGGAATCTACCATTGGATGACAATAGGATCCTATTGTCATCCAAACTTTTCTCTTAAATGAAAAAAATTAGTAAGGAACAATATTGAAAAACGTCGTTAAAAACAACCATCGTACACTCCGACTGGATTATGATGAGTTAGGTAATGTCACAACCTATTCGCGAGACAACGGTGTTGGAACGACCTATGTATATGATCGAGCTGGACAAGTTGTTTCCATGTCAACCAAAAAAGCAGAGTCAACCGGGGAAATGACAACCATTATCGATGAAACTTACACCTATGATGCAAACGGCAATCGTACCGAGGTTCTTTCCCATAACGGAAAGAAAGAGACATTTGCGTATGACCAGATGGATCAATTAATCCGGGAAACAAAGAAGGATGGCTCCGTCAACGAATATAAGTATGATGGATTTGGCAATCGAATCTATCAAAAGATTGGCAACAAGGAAGCTGTTACATCTACTTACAATATACAGAATCAGCTAACAGCCTATGGAAAAGAAACCATCAACTATGATAAAAATGGAAACCGAATAGAAGATGGTACGTATACGTATGAGTGGAATGCAGCCGATCAACTCGTAGCTGTCACGAAAAAAGGAGAAAGTACTCCGTTTGCAGAATACAAATATGATGACGACGGGAGAAGAATTCAAAAGAAAGTAAAAGTTATGATCACCGACAAACTTCAGACGACTAAGGAAAATGAAGAAATATATCACCATAAAAATAGTACAGGCTTTATATAATTGAAAAGGAAGCGAATAAAATGAGGATTTTGTTTAATCATACAGATTCAGCGGTTACCCACCCTTTTTCATTAAGCGATTTTTTAGCCGCTTTTGATGAGAATTTTATTACATCTCATGATTGGATATTTAGTGATATGGAAGCCTATGTACAAATAGATGGAGAAGAAGTTGAAGACCATATTTTTTATCAAGAAAGATTCTGTATTTCTGGGGATGAACTAGCTTATTATATAACTAATTCCTATATTCTTATCGTTTTCGGGTTAGTTATAGCTGTAAAAAAAGGTTCTGTAGAGATTAGGAAAGAGAATTACCCAAAATTATTGGGAAATATGGAATTCTGGGAGATAGACTACGAATCATCTATAACTAATTATGTTATTGAAATTGGATTTTTTGATAGTTCCTATATTCTAGTTTCAAGTAAATCGCCTGCATTAATTAATAAAATTCAAAAAAAGCACCCTGAATTTACGGAGTATCAGGCAGACAATTTAGATTAAATCATTATTTAATCTGTGTTCATTTATATTTAAAAACTTTAGATAGGGAGGTTCTCCTATTCATTATATAATGATGTACATAAAGTAATGTCTATAGTTTACGAATCCACGAGGGGTAAGGATTACACCTTGGTTTGAGGAGCCGTTAGAGTAGAAAGTAAGACGGAATATAAACGATAGCAGCACTATGTTCTTATGTTTACAGTGCGGATGGTTAATTGCTGATGCTGTATTTTGCCACACACAGAGTTAAGTTAGATATAATTTTAAGGAGGTGTTGTTCATGAGAAAGGATGTACAATTATATGAGCGGACAGATGAGGGGATAGCGTTTAACTAGCCGATCAACTGCGTGGTTCCCCTGAATTTTAAACAGAGGTGGTATAGACTTGTATCATTTAACATTGAAACCTATTGACAAAAATAATTGGGAAGAAGCTATTCACTTAAATGTGAAAGCAGAACAGCAACCATTTATAGCATCCAATCTTTATTCTATCGCAGAAGTTCAATTTCTGGATGATTTTGTTGCGAAAGGTATTTATCTTGATCACAAAATGATTGGATTTGCGATGTTCGGAATAGATCCTGATGACCATCAATATTGGATTTATCGACTGATGATTGATGCGACATATCAAGGAAAAGGGTTGGGCGCACAAGCTGTGCAGCTTATTATTGAAGAGTTGCGACAGAACAAGCAAGAAAACATTCCATATGTGATGATTGGTTATCATCCTGAAAATCTTGCAGCGAAAATTGTTTATCAAAAGGCTGGATTTAAAGAGACTGAATTGGCTCCTTGGGGCGAACAACTGGCATCTTTGAGATTATAAATGAGAAAGCAAGCGAAACCATTACCCGCCATACGACTAGCGAATGGCGGGTAATGGATGACTTTTAAGTTAAAACGATTGCTTCACACTTTCAGGGTTTTTGCAGAATAAGAAAGTATAAAATTAGGTGCTTGGAGATAACGAAATAACTGAATAGCCACGTCCAGCTCCATCGCCCAGCAACTAGGCGACTTTAGAAATGCGCCCTACGATAAGTCATCATCGGTTCGTCGCTAAGAGGAAGGCCGACTAAAAACGGGCTTGCCGCTCAGGCGTCGGCATACCCCAGTTTTAGTGGCATGATTCCATTATCTTTAGTTGATTCGTTCCATTCGCTACGTTGCTATACGGGCGCCCTGCGCCTTGGTTCCATCACGATTTTCCGATACATCCCATTCAACATAATAGATGTATCTTCTTTTACAAGTAGCGTTTCTTTGTTTGTATCTTGTAATTTTTCAAAGTTGATACCAATATCAGTACCCAATAACTGAATGAACGGTCTGATGATTTTTTTTAATGTAGAAAGCTCTTTGCCTTTAGGTGCAAATTTATCGAAAATAATAATTTTACCCTCTGGTTTGACCACTCGAACCATCTCTTTTAAACATTTATCGGCATCAGGGACAACTGATAAAATAAGACTTCCTACAACTACATCAAATTGATTGTCTTGAAGTTGCATATGCTGAGCATCCATTTTTAAAAATTGTATGGAAGAATCTTTGAATTTATCTTTCGCCTTGTTAAGCATTTCGGTTGAATAATCAATTGCGGTAATTGTTAATTCTTGATGTTGGACTAACTCTAAATCTGCGCCAGTTCCGACCCCGACAAATAGTATTTGTTGATGATGGGAAAACGGTTCTTCGTGAAATATTCTCTTGCGGGCTGCTAAAAAATTCCCTGCATTAAAGAACTTATCGTAAATAGGTGACCATAGTTTATAAATAATTTCATTCCAACGATTGTTCATGCTTCACCTCTTGTTGTATGAACGAATTTGAAATATTATTATAGTTAGCTTGATATAATGATTGTAGCATAAGGATGCCTCATATACGAGAACATTTTACCTACATATCAGTTTTATACATTGTGTGATGGCAGCTCTTGTTAAAAAATACTTGAGAAAAAGTGTAATATAAAATGCTTGAAGAATTAAGGGGGGAATAAAGATGCGAACTGTTTTAACTGTAATGGAACTGTCTAGCGAACATGCACAATTAGAAATTGTGAATAACGATGTCAACATGTATTCTATTTCCGTTAGTGAGTTTGAGAATTATGTGGAAGAAAATAAAGCCTATATGAAGAATTGGCTCGCTAGAAATGCTTATTTTCCTCCGCAGTTTATTTTTACGACGTATCGAGAAGAGCAAGTGGATGAGGAGCTTATGCAACGACAAATTGATTTTGAACATATGGTAAAAGGATCTAGAAAGGATAATATTTACATTCTTGAAGTCTGCACTAGAGAGCAACTATTATATTTAATAGATCAATATTATTGGTTAGCAGCTGAAAATGAAACGATGCTTATTGCTGATAGTAAGAGTGTCATTCAAATAAAAGAGCGTTTTATTACCAAGTTATATAGTTATATTACGATGGAGGCAGAGGTTCATAAGGGGAACGGTTTTGTTATCGCAGTTGAACATGACGGTCAAGGGATGCAATTAGTGACAACGAAGCATGAATGGATCGGGCTAAAGAACTTACAGAAGACGTTAGGAGATATTCATTTAGAACAGTGGGATACATATTACGGTTTGTAAGTCGAACGAAAATATAGACTTAGAAATACATATAAAAGGGACTATTTTATCCCGTATATGAGGTGCTGTAAGACTCCGACTTCAGGAGTTGTCTTGTACTGCAAAAAGTCTAAGCGGGAGATAACAGTACCTAAATGCCCTATTTTGTAAACGGCCTATAGGTCATACGATTACGGTACTACCAATCGGAGGGGGTGAAAACCACCACTGATTGAAGATTCACTTTATATGGATGGGGAAATTTTAGGAATGGAAAAACTGAATAAGTTATAAACGAAATGATATGTAAAAGACAATTATCAAGTGCTAGAACAAAGATTCATATAATATGAAACCATTATAGCCGGGGTGAAGCAAAGTGTTTAGAAGTATAGAACAATGGGTGGATTATATAGACGAAGGATGTGATATATTATGTATTAATTTTAACATACTTAAAAAAGAATTACGTTTAAAAATTAAAATTACAGAACAAGAGCAATCTATTGAACATCAGATAGTCTTCAAAAATATTGCCAGTCTTTACTTTAATGGTGGAGAGGGAATAACAAGATTTGAACAAATAAACTTTGAAGAATATAATTGGCAAATTTTTGAGTTTAGTTACCATCCAAATGGGATTGGAAATTTAGAAAATGACATGCTTAAGGAGTTTAATACAAATATAAACTTTATTTTTGATATAAATCAGTTATTAATTGCAGTAGAGGCTTATCATGTTTCCTTTGATGCAAACGAATTTATACTTAGAGAGTAAAGACGGTCGAGAAGAGAAAAATGGTTACTTATTAGAATAACAAGTGGAAATATGTAAAATTAAAGGTGAGACAATGAAACAAGACTTAATAAAGCAAACATTCTCGGACTAGAAGTAATTCGACTGATTCACAAATATCAGTCAGATGAACTGTTTATTAATGAGATGAAGGAGCTTTTGGGGAGAACAAAAGAAAATGCCTTAATTGAGGAGTATTTGATTTCGGTTATAGAAAATGGCATTAGTCAACTAAAGACATATTTGAGGCAGTGGCGACAATTAGATGCTGATTTGCAAACATATGCTAGCAAACGACTAGCCGATAAAATGTTTAAGATTTTAACCAGTGTTGTAGCGGTTGAGGAAGCAGCCAGTGGTAACAAGGGAACAAGCAATTGCGGAAGTATTTCTTCATACGATGGGAAATAGCATGAGATAAGTGGGCAACCTGCTCCATTAAAACACTATTCTAAAATCGTGGAGAATAAACATAGCGAAAGTAAAATGGGAAAAAGTGGAATGTGTTGAATTTTAACTCACAAATGCGTGGTCTAACTCCAACGTCTTTAGACGGTATCCACTTTTAGCCTTATCATTTTTGTCTAGTCAAGTGTAACCTATCCAAATATTCAAGCTAGAAGAGTGAGTTTTGGTTTAGCTTTGAGGTTGCTTCAACCTATGATCTTTGAGAAGGGCTTTAGCCTAAAAAACGACTTTAGTCGCCGTCATTTATGTCTAAGTCCACCTGCTTTAGCTGGTGGACTTTTAAGAGGGGTAGTCGAATTGCTTCCCCTCTAGACTGAATGTAGATTTATAGTAGCGTTGGGTTGTGAACGCGTTTATTTATCCCGTAGATAAGATTGCTGTAATACTGGCACTTCAGGAGTTGGATAATCTACTGCAAAAAATTAAAGTGGAAGATAACAGCACCTAAATGCCCTGTTTCGTAAGAAGTCTTTAGGTCATACCTTTGTGTCACTAACAATCAGTGGGGGATGAATGAAAACCATCACTGATTGAAGATTCACTTTATATGCCTTTGTTCGTCCTATTTTAGGATATCTATGCGTTCGATTGGTCCTCGGCTTTTTCAGCTAATTTACTGGCAATCCACCGTTTGGCTGTTTCTTCATCGACTTCATATACTTTTCCGGCACGCAATAAATCACCGTGATATGCAGTTTGGACGTTCATTTTTACTTTCACTATTGATAGCTCCTTTTCATCCATCGTTTAAATATTTAGAGATTCTTAAGAAATAAGTATTATTATATTATAGCACGAAATACAGTATATAGTTTCTGCACTATTGCATACATGTACATAAAAAAGTACCCCTATTGTTAAAAAAGTATCTAACAATGGGGGTGCAGTTTATGCGTAAAACGGCAATCATTCTTGTATATAGCGAAATGCCTCAGCTGTGCTAGTTGTTGGCTGCTTACAAGCAAAATTTTCGCAAACATAAATAGTTGTTTCTCCATCAATCAATCGATAGGCACTTGCAAACGGTGCAAGCTTTTCCAACGAATCATCTTCGGAAAATGACAATATCGTTATATTTGGCAAAAATATCTGTTGAAGTTGTTGTAAGAAAGCTTGTTTTTTCAGATCGCTATTAGGTCCAATGACAACAACTTGTTTAGAGGGAAATTCCATTCGTTGCAGGCTTAGCAGGAAAAACGGACTTCCTGACGCCTGTGTTTTGATATCGTCATGAAAGGTATAAAACATCTCTTCCACATAATCCAGATAACGTGTCTCACCCGTTAAATATCCCATACGAACAAGCATTACTGCTGCGACACTATTTCCTGATGGAAGAGCGTCGTCATATACCTCCTTATCTTTAGCAATGAGTGTTTCATTATCATTTCCAGAAAAATAAAAACCACCATGTTCGTTATCCCAGAACAATTCAATCATTTGATCAAGTAATTGCTTCGCTTTTTCCAGATAGGGTAGGTGAAAGGTGGACTCATATAATTCTATATAGCCCCATAGTAGGAAAGCATAGTCATCTAAATAACCAACGTGTTTTGACTCGCCTTTTCGGTAGCGAACCATTAAGCGACCATCTTGATATAAGTGATCTTCAATAAACTGGATCGCTTTTTGGGCCATCTCTGTATAATTGCTATTTTGGAATACTTTTCCTGCTTTTGCCAATGCAGCAATCATTAACCCATTCCACGCCGTTAAAATTTTATCGTCTACATGAGGATAGGTCCTTTTTTCACGAGCTTCAAGCAATTTCTCTCGAGACAATACAAGTTTTTCTGTTAAGCTTTCCAGTGAAACGCCTGCTGAAGCAGCAACTTGCTTCAAGTCTTGGTTGATCAAATTTGGTATATTTTTACCTGAAAAATTACCTTCTGGTGTAATTTGATAAGCAGCTTTAAAGAGTTTACCGTCTTCTTTTCCTAGTACCTGATCTATTTCATGCTCTTCCCACACATAATATTTTCCTTCAATACCCTCTGAGTCCGCATCAATAGCGGAATAAAAACCTCCATTTGGGTGAGTCAATTCTCTGGAAACAAAGGCAATCATTTCGTTGCAAATGTTTTTATACGCGTCGCGTTTGGTTAATTGGTACGCCTCAGTATAAGCAATAAGTAAGAGGGCATTGTCATAGAGCATCTTTTCAAAATGTGGAACAAGCCATTTTTTATCTGTGCTGTAGCGGGAGAAACCGAAGCCGATATGGTCGTAAATACCACCAGCAGCCATCGCATCCAAGGTCTGCTTAGCCATCTTTAACGCCCCTTTATTACCTGTAAAATAAGAATGGTTTAATAAAAACAGTACGTTATGAGGCATAGGAAACTTTGGAGCATGTCCAAATCCTCCATATACTTTGTCAAATCTGTTTTCCAGCTGATCAAACGCCTCATTTACATGCGATCGTTTAATCCGGTTTACGCTTTTTTCTGTTTCGGTTAGTCGGAGGGCATTTTCGACTTTGCTTGTAACATCCGCTATATGTTCTGGGTCCTGCGTGTATGTTTTATAAAGCTCTTGGAGTACATTTACAAAGCCTGGCATCCCATATTTATGGTGTTTGGGAAAATAAGTTCCTGCATAAAATGGGATTTGATCAGCGCTCATAAAAATCGATAGCGGCCATCCACCTTGTCCTGTCATCATTTGGCAAACTTTCATATAAATCGAATCAATGTCTGGTCGTTCCTCCCGATCCACTTTGATCGAAACGAATGTTTCGTTTAGGATAGTAGCAACCTCAGCATCTTCAAACGATTCTTTTGCCATAACATGACACCAATGACATGTTGATTAATGTATAATATATATTTTAGCCCGAAGGCTAGGAATAGCCGATGGACACAAACACCGGTTTACCTTCACGTTTAGCCTTTTTAAACGCTGTCGGACCCCAAGGTAACCAGTTAACAGGATTATGGGCATGTTGTAAAAGATAAGGTGACCTTTCGTTTATTAGAGCGTTCGTGTATCTGTGATTATTATTCATTTTTCAATCTCTCCTTTAATTAAATACTATATCAATTTTAGCATTCCCATTTTCATCGCGTTCATAATTAATTCTAGATATTATTTTCTTTAGGGCTTGGTTTTTAACTTTATTTTCTACCTCAGCTGACCAAATTTGTTTAAATTCTTTTATTTTTATAATACGCTCTTTATTATTAACCCTTTCCTGAACGTTCTGTTTAGCTTTTAATTCTTCTATTTCATTTTGTGTAGAAGTTATTTCACGCTCTCTTACTTTCTTCCTATCTTGATATTCCTCTCGTGTATAATCACCAATCTCATAAAGTTCTTTTATTCTAGCAAGCGCATTATTTAATTTGTTAATCTGAGATTGTTTGAATGAAATAACGTCCTGGATACGTTTAATTTCTTCTTGATTTTCATACTCTTCATGCTTTAATAATTGTGATTCATAAGCTTGTACTTCGATGTTAATTGCATCATAAATAGCATTAGCAATAATGCCTCGATTTTCGCACCTATTGCCATACGGATCGCTCTTTTGACATTTTCGTATGTAAGCTACATTGCCATTTTTTGTTTCTTTATTGGTAAATTGCATGCTTTTACCACATTTACTACAATACACGATACCTGATAGAATATAAGTCCCAGAACGGGACCGATGCGGCACTATTTTTCTTTTAGAAAATATAGTTAAAATTTGCTCATGTTCTTCTTGAGTTTTAACAGCTTCGTGAGAGTTTTCGACTATATCCCATTCTTCTCTAGGTAGTTGACGTAAAGGTTTTGTTTTTTTATTTTTATGGGCAGAGCCTTCCGTTTTATTTGTTATCTTTTTCCCTAAGTGTGTTTCATCAAGCATAATCCTTCTAACGGTATTTTCATGCCAAATACCACCTCTTGGTGATTTTACACCACGATTATTTAAGTACCAGCAAACTTCGTAACAAGGATGTTCATTCAATATCATATTTTTCATTTCTTGATAGATTTTATTTTTTTCTTCATCAACTACAATATTTTTTATAGAAGCTTCATATCGATAGGGGAAAGGAGGAGTTCCGTTAGTCCATCTTCCGAGTTTAGCACCTATCTTTTTGCCACGCTGTAAGTTTCTTTTAATAGATTTGAATTCTTGTCTTGCTAATAATCCGCTAACATCAACAAGCAGATCATCAGTATCATCCACTAAATTATATATTTTTTCAGGAGTTACGATATAAGTACGACTATCTTTGAAAACCCTCTTAATCAGTCCTTGATCTTCAATTTCTCCTCGTCCAAGACGTTGGTAATCAACAACAAGTACCGCATCGAATAAGCCCTCTTGGACATCCTTTAGTAGTTTTTTGAATTCAGGTCTATACTCAATTGTTTCAGAACTAGCTATCTCTTTGTACTCTAAATAACGCCAATTATTTTCTTTGCACATATTAACTAGCATGTATCTATGATTTTCGAGGTCTTGCTCACCTTCGCCTCTAGACTTCCGTAGGTATAGAGCAACGTATTTTATATCAAAACCTTCATTCATCACTATTCACCCATTCTATTATTTCATTGGGCTGTACATTGAAATGATTACATATCTTATCGATTACTTCCATAGAAACATATTCATTCTTCCCCATTTTGGCCATGGTTGCAGTAGCTAGACCCAATTCTTCTCGCAACTGTGTTTTGTTTAAGTCGTGTTCTAGTAATAGTCTCCATAACGGTTTGTACGAAAATGGCATATGTGATTACCTTCTTTCATTTATACTGAATATTACTCTGTATTGTAATATGAAATATTTATGAAAGCAAATATTGTTATCAAGTGATTCGGAATCTTATAGGAAATATCTAAAAAATATTACGGCTTTAAGTTGTGTTGTTTTGTTATTGAAGTGATAAATTTATATTATCGAAATAATGCAAAGTGATTAATGAAACTTAACCAAACATTTGTTTGTACTCTAATTAGAGTACACCTTTACCGTACCCTACGTAGGGTACAGTGCCGTACCCTACGTAGAGGACAGTACTGTACCCTACGTAGAGTACAGCTAAAATTTTTCCTTCATTATATGCAAAAGTGCTAAAGAAAATATTAAAGAAAATATATAAAGAAATACCTCTTAAAAGAATAAGGGAGCAATTATACATGAAAATAGAAACAGTTAGTATCGAGAAAATTAACCCAGCTACGTATAATCCTAGAATAGATTTACAGCCGGGAGACGATGAATACGAAAAGCTTAAACGATCTATTGATGAGTTCGGATATATAGAGCCACTTGTTTGGAATAAACAAACTGGAAATTTAGTAGGTGGTCATCAGCGCTTAAAAATATTGCTAGAGCAAGGCATAAAAGAAGTGCAGGTATCTGTAGTAGATTTAGATCCTAAGAAGGAAAAAGCGCTCAATATAGCATTAAATAAAATTAGTGGTAGTTGGGATGAGCATAAATTAGCTGAATTACTGCAGGAGTTATCTGATACCCCTTTAGGAATTGAAATAACTGGATTTGCTAAAGATGAACTGAGCGATTTAATGGCTGATTTACCAAATGATACAGAAATTGAAACTCCTGTAGAAGATGATAATTTTGACGTTGATGAAGCTGTTGAAAATATTGTAGACCCAGAAACAAAGTATGGCGATGTTTGGAAGCTGGGTCGTCACCTATTAGTATGTGGAGACGCTACTAAAACAGAGGATATCATTAAGCTGATGGGTGATGATAAAGCGGACCTCGTTATTACTGATCCTCCCTACAATGTAGCGGTAACAAGCGAATCTAAGGAATTGAGCCAATCTGGTAGAAATTCCATCATGAATGACGATATGTCAGCTGTGGAATTTGACAGTTTCCTAGATGGTGTATTTAAGAATTATGCATATTTGATGAAAGATACAGCTGCCAAGCTTTACCATCCAGGAAATACAGGGAATTATTAGGAAGCGCAATTTGTGTTTTTAATTCCAATAATGCTTTCATTATTGAAAATATACTAACTAATGATGGAAAGGATGAATATAATTGGTATCAGTTAATAGATCGTACTTCTGGGAAATTATTAGAACCAGTAAAGAATACCATTACAAAAAATTCAGATACCATTATTGCTAAGAAATTTAACGAGATTATTGAGATAAGGAATAGAATTATGCATAGCTACCAAGTTACTGCTCCTAGAGGAAGTGGCCTTTCTGACGATGAGGATAATCAAATATTAGCTACTAAATACAAAAACGGAAAACAAGCCTATATTACACAAGAATTCTTGTATGATTTTATCAAGAAAAATGCCGAATTGAGTAACGAACTTCATAATTTTAGAGGACATTAAAATGAAAGCCTTATTCACACTAACGGGACCTATTGTTGGTAAAGAAATTGCTCCTTTTCCTAAACAATCAGAAAAATGTTTTATATCTGTAACACTGTTATGTTACTAACTCAAACAATGAAGGTGCCGGATATATTGTTTTGATTTTTATTACTATTGTCAGCGGTCCTTAATATTTGGAAGCTAATTGGCTTGGTTTTACATTTTTTGGTTTGAAAATAGGAAGGATGATAATAAATCATCCAATTTCTGCGAACCTGAGTATCATAAAATTACTATGTGACTATCATGACACTTGCCAAAAGATAAAATGATAGTGTGAAATAAATATAAATATGCTTAAACCCCTTATAGGTGATAATAGTTTAAAGCACCCACGCTATATACCTGGGTGCTTTTTCTTTACAAAATATTTAGGAGGCTGAAAATATGGGAATCCAAATTATTAATCCACTTGATTATGGTGCTGTTGGGGACGGAATTAATGATGACACGCAAGCTTTTATAAGAATTGAGGAAGAAAATCATAATATGTTTGTAAACTTATTGGGGAAAACTTATTTTGTTACTAAGAAATTTTCTAGAAACATTTATCTTAATGGTGATTTCAAAATTAACAATATGTTATACGACGCTCCGTTTCAGATTACACGAGCTGGAAACACAAATGTATTTTCTGGAAAGCAAGCAGGTGAGTCTAATGACTTTTATTACGAAAAGTCAGGTGGTTATAGAAATGTGGGTATTGGAGAATTATCATTAAACAAGAATGGGAGTAATATTGAAAAGGCCGGATGGCGTAACGTTGCCGTTGGACATTCATCTATGAGAGATAATATTGTAGGCTATAATAACGTTGCAGTTGGTGATTCAGCACTTGAGAGAAATATTGGACGTATTATTAATTCTGAAGGTAAACCTGATAGAAATGATGAGGGAAGTCGCAACACGGCACTTGGTTCCTACGCTTTAAGATATAATGTTTCAGGAAGAGGGAACGTTGGATTAGGAAGAAATGCAGCACATGCAAATGAAACAGGAAATTATAATACAGCTGTAGGAACAAACGCTTACTCTGGAACTGTAACAGAAGGCGGTCAACAGGACCGAAAACAAGCAAGTGAGAATACTGCTGTCGGTTATAATTCGCTATTTAACACAAACGCAAACCGCAATACAGGTGTTGGATCCTGGTCTTTATACAATAATAAAACAGGTATCTATAATACAATAGTGGGATGGCGATCAGCGTTTTCCTCTAAGGCAAATAACCGTTTAATCTCTATCGGTTCTTCTACAATGAGAGATTTAGAAGGTTCAGGAAATCACGATAATGTTGCTGTAGGAACCGAAGCAATGCGTTATTTAAAGCAGGGGCATTCTAATACTGCTTTAGGTGATAAAGCTCTTTCCTATGATGTAAACGGTAATCCTTTAACAAATGTTAAAAATTCAATAGGGATTGGCAAACAATCCAGAGTATCAGGAGATAGTCAGTTACAATTAGGAAGCAGTGGAATAACAACATATGCTTATGGAGCAATTCAAAACCGCTCAGATAAAAGGGATAAAGCAGACATAAAAGATACAGCTTTAGGGTTAGAATTCATTTTGAAATTGCGTCCTAGAGATTTTAAATGGGATTATCGTGATGATTATATTGAACTTAACAATGATGGATCTGTTACTAAATTAAAAAAAGACGGCACCAAAAAGCGTAATAGGTATCATCATGGGTTGATTGCTCAGGAAGTAAAAACTGTAATGGAAGATTTAAATGTAGATTTTGGAGGGTTCCAAGATCATAAAGAGAATAACGGTAACGATGTTCTGACAATTGGCTATACGGAGTTAGTTGCACCATTGATAAAAGCAATACAAGATTTAAATATAAAAGTTGAATCACTCAATCGAGAAATTGAAGAGTTAAAAAAATAATTAGTAACCAGAGCATTGGGTGTCTTTTCTTATTGCATAACTTTTCCAACTCTATCATAATAAGTGTATACATATTGATGGAGGGGGAAGAGGATGAAGAAGGTATTTGTTTTATTAGGTGTATTACTAATTATAATGTTAGTTGGTTGTTCTACTAAAAATTCTGAATCCCAGAGCGAAATTAACAAAGATGACGAAACCGTCACAGCAGAGTCACAAGATTCTAACGATAGCGTGGGTCAATTAGAAGAATCGGAAGAAGAATTGAATAACACTTTAGAGCAAGTTGAAGATGCAGAAACAGAATTGTACATTAATATGTTGAATTCATTACTAAATGAATACGATACAAATTATGAGGAGTTCGATATTAAAGTTGCTTTATCACTATATGAAGTAGTTAAAGGTATTGCGGAACAGGATATAGATGTAGCTTATGATATGAAAGAAAGCCTCTTGGAACCGTTGAGTGAAAAACAGGCGGAAGTGTACGGTCTTTTTATAGATGATGTAATTGAGCTTGAAGAGTCCTTCAAATAACAGAGGAGGTCGAACAAATGAACGAACCGATAATGTGCGATAAATGTAGTAATACATTTGTTATTCAGTTACAGGAAAAGAAACACGGCAAAGGTATAACAGAAACATACTTCACCTGTCCACATTGCAATGAGCATTATACCTCTTACGCAACCGATGCAGATATTAGGAGGAAACAAAGAGAGATAAAGAAAATGTATGAAACATTACCTAATATCACAGATCGAAAACAGTACAGCAAAACACTAGAGAAGATACATAATAAGAAATCAAATTTAGATCCAAAAATGATTGAACTAAAGAACAAGATATAAACAAAGGCACTCAGTTGATTGGGTGTCTTTTTATTATGCAGAAAAGGAGATGGAAACTCATGACAGATAAAATAATTGGTGGTAAAAGGTGTTGCGGAAAAACAACTGAATTAATCAAGAAAGCAAGTGCAGAACATTTATACATCTTATGTCCAAACAAAGGTATGGCTAAGATAATATTTAATCAAGCGAAAGATATGGGATTGGATATACCATTTCCTATAACAATTGAAGATTTGCCTTTGCATAATCCGCACATTAAAGAAGTATTAATTGATGAGGTTGAGATGGTATTACAACAGTTGATTGGCATACGGGTAGCTGAAATGAGTACAAGTTACCATCTGGAAGAACTTCCGTCATTAAGGAGAGAAGACACTCAAGAACGAAGCTCTTTACTTACAATCGAATTAGAAGACGAATCATCTGTACCGAAAGTATTTTACCAAGGTGAAGAAGTAACCAATAAGGTTAGAGTTTCCTTTAATTGGGATACAAGAGAAGAGTCGCCTTTATCTGGTGGAACCAGGTACAACATAGAACACTTTGTTAAGTGTATTGATAACGATGAGTAACCATAATCTATACGACAAGTACAAGCGATCAAAGGAAGACAAGAAGTTTCTAAACAGTGCTGCTTGGATTAGATGCCGAACACTAGCATTGATTCGCGATCACTACCTGTGTCAGCATTGTTTGCGTAACAAGATCATTAAACTAGCTGAGATGGTTCACCACATTAAACCACGTGATGAGTATCCAGAGCTTGCGTTAACGTTAGATAACCTCATTAGTCTATGTAATGCATGTCACAATAAAGAACACCCTGAAAGGGGCGGCGGGAAGCGGAAAAAGACTAAAAAAAGAAAGATTAATGTCGTTGAGTTTGGGGCAAATGAAGAAATAAGGTAGCCCCCCTCACCCCAAAAAACTTTTTTTGAAGCGTCGCAGACCGACCCCCCCCTTCGCTTACACCACGGAAAAATTTTATGAAAGGGGGGTACCATAAAAAATGGCAGTTCCTACCAAAAAAATGCTTATCGATTATCTGGGCGATAGTTATCAGGAATCAGACGAACAATTGATACAGCTATATATTGAGACACATCAATTTTACAGAAGGTTACAAAAAGAAATTAAGAAATCGGAGTTGATGTACGACTATACAAACAAAAATGGGTCTACAAACAAGGTTAAAAACCCCCTTTCTATTGAATTAACCAAGACAGTGCAGACCTTAAACAATCTTTTGAAGTCGCTAGGCCTAACCCCTGCTCAAAGAAAGAAAGTAGTGAGTGGAGAAGATGATGACGACTTCGACAATTTCTAATAATATAATTAAAGAAAGACAAAGTTTTAGTTTCATTACTTGGAGAAAAGAGCAGGTTAGAAAAGGGAATATTCTTGAAAAACCATCCAATAAATTATTAACAACCTGGTATGCTGAACAAGTAGTTAAAGGGAAAATTAAAGCTAGTAAAAAGAATAAACTAGCAGCAAAAAGGCATTTAAATGATTTAAAAAGACAAGGAACAGATGATTTTCCTTGGATATTCGTTGAAGAACAAGGCCATCGTCCTGTCAGATTTATAGAGAAATTTTGTAAACCATCCAAAGGTGATTTTAATCAATTAACTGCTCAACCATGGCAACACTTTGTTATTGGTTCATTGTATGGTTGGGTTCATAAGGATACTGGTATAAGACGCTTTCGTGAGGGTCTTATTTTTGTTGGTCGAAAAAATGGTAAATCAACACTAGTCAGTGGTCTCACCCTCTATTCTTTTAGTAAAGATAGAGAAAACGGCGCAGATGTATACTTATTGGCCAACACAAGGAAACAAGCGGGCATTATTTTTGATGAAGCAAAGGCAATGGTTAAAAAATCACCGAAACTTCGACGGCAATTTAGAGCAACACGGGATGCTATCTTTTATGACAAAACCATATCCAAAATTGAACCAAGAGCTTCAGATAGTGAAAACCTAGATGGATTGAATACCCATCTTGGAATATTTGACGAAATACACGAATTTAAAGATTACAAGTTGATTAATGTTATCAAAAAATCTCGTGGTTCCCGCAAGCAGCCGTTGATACTTTATATTACCACGGCTGGTTATCAATTAGATGGACCATTGGTAAATTACTACGAGCAAGCTTCTGACGCACTAGACGGAGCCATTGATGATGAGCGGACTTTTTATTTCATCGCTGAATTGGATGACGAAAAAGAGTTCGAACAACCAGAGGAATGGATTAAGGCAAATCCAAATATGGGTGTGTCTCTGGATTTGGACATCCTTAAAGAGGACTGGGATAAGGACAAGCGTACTCCAGAAGAACGCTCTGACTTTATCACAAAACAATTTAACTTCTTTGTAAAAGCTGACTCACAAAGTTTTTTAGACTATAAAACCATAAAGAAAAACAATAAGGTTATTGATATCGAATCCTTGCGTGGATTGCCGTGTATCGGTGGTTATGATCTGTCCGATTCCGAAGATCATTCCAGCGCTTGCTTGGAATTTCCTCTTGATAACGGCGATGTTTTCGTTCTATCGCATTCCTGGATTCCAGAAAGAAAGGTCTTAGAAAATAACGAAAAGATACCTTATCGAGAGTGGGAAGAAAAAGGATGGCTTACTATCATACCGGGAGAGTATGTCAAAAAAGAACATATAGAAGAGTGGTTTGTGGAACAATCTAAGTTTTATTCTATACAGAACATCACCTACGACCCAGCTAAAGCTTTTAGGTTGAACAAAGCCCTAGAAAGTCATGGATTTGTAACGATAGTTGTTAGACAGGGGGCTTTAACTTTAGGCCCAGCAGTGGATGATTCAAAAGAAATGTTTATAGATGGCAAAGTTATATTTAACAATAACAAGTTATTCCGTTGGTATATTAATAACGTGAAGTTAAAACCGGATAGAAATAAGAATAACTTACCGCAAAAAAATGGTCGCTACCGTAAAATAGATGGTTTTGCGGCTTTTTTAAACGCTCATACAGAAGTCATGAAGTTAATGGTTGAACCTGCAGGAGAAGGTAATGTTGAATTTGTATCTGTAAGTGATTTGATGGGAGGTTAAGTAATGAGTGTAAGTAACCTTAAAGTACGTATTTTTTTTAATTGAAGGTCGTATGGCAATTAAGTGTCCTCTAAGTAATCAGTGGGGAATAATTGGATTAGAAAGAAAGTGATCTACATCTAATTTACTTGAAAGGTGGTGGGAGTTTGAAATGGACGAATAAAATTAGAATGGCTATGAAAGGTGCTGCAGCCGGGTGGAAAGGTACACTATCTGATTTTTCTTCTTGGTTTGGTCGGAAGTTCTGGGGGATTGATAACAGTAAGTTAGCGACAAATGAAAATATATTTTCGGTTATTACTAGATTGTCTAATACCTTATCATCCTTACCGTTAAAAATGTATCAAGATTATGATTTGGTCCATAACCAGGCATCTGATGTACTTATAAATGAGCCAAACGACAATATGCATAGCTTTGATTTTATAAACAAAATGGAAGTATCCAGAAATGAGAATGGAAATGCTTATGCTGCCATTATTAGAGATATACGGATGCAACCAGATAAATTGCTACCTATTGACCCAGCATATGTGACACCTTTTATAAATACAGATGATGACAATCTTTGGTATGAGGTTACAGGTGTTGGTGGAACATATTACTTCCATAATATGAACATGCTTCATGTTAAGCACATTACAGGTGCACAGCGTTGGAAAGGGATTAGCCCACTAGACGTTTTGAGGAATACTCTGCAATACGATAAGGCTGTACAAGAATTTTCTCTTCAGGAGATGCAGAAAAATGAAAGCTTTGTACTAAAATACGGAGCCAATGTCGATGGAGATAAAAGAAAACAGGTCACTGAAAACTTTAGAAACTTTTATCGAGAAAATGGCGGCGTTCTCTTTCAAGAACCCGGTGTAGAAATTGACCCTATCGAAAGAAAGTACTTTGCTTCCGACACCTTAAAATCAGAACGTATTACCAAAACGAGAGTGGCAAACGTATTTAATGTGCCAGTCTCGTTTTTAAATGAATCAGAAGGGCAGAGTTACTCATCTAACGAACAAATGATGATTCAATTTGTTCAGATGGCTCTAACACCTATCGTCAGACAATATGAACATGAGTTTAATTTGAAACTACTTACAAAAGAAGATAGAAAGAAAGGTTACTATTTTAAATTCAATCTTGGTGGGTTACTTAGAGGTGACACAACTGCAAGGACGCAATTCTATCAAGCTGGCATCCGTGGTGGTTGGTTTAAACAAGATGAGGTCAGAAGATTCGAAGACCTTCCTCCCGAAGGAGGCAACGCTTCAAAACTTTGGGTATCTGGTGACCTTTATCCGATTGATATGGATCCTACACAAAGGAAATCAACTTCAAAAGGTGGTGAGGGAGATTGAAAATCAAAGTCATCTATGGGCCGCCTTGTGCGGGTAAATCTACTTATGTACGTGAAAACTTGGCGGATAATGATATTCGATTTGATTACGACATGATAATGCAATCCATATCAAATCGCCAGTCGCACCAGTACAGTGACGATCATTTACCGTATGTCGTCAACTACCGAGGTTTAATAATCGATATGGCGGATCGAGATAATAATTTGGACACCGCTTATATTATTGCTACTAAGATAACAGATAAGCTGAATGAAGAACTGAACGGTAAAGATGCTGAATTTATGCTAATAGAAACCTCTAAGGATCAATGTTACGAAAACTTGGAAGGTGATGATACAAGACCAGACAAAGGATTTTGGAAAGAAAAAATAGATTCTTGGTTTGAGTGGTATGAAGAGTATTTGAAGGAGGTGAAAAACAGCTTGAACAGAGATCGCAAAAAAATAAATCAACAAAAGAATAAGTTTTTCGAAATGAAGGTGTCTGCTGATGGAAAGTCAGGAGATATTTTTATTTATGGTGAAATCACTAAGTATGCTTGGGAAGAATACGGCGAAAAATCAGCCCAGATTTTTAAACAAGAGCTTGACGATCTTGGAGATGTAGAAGCGATTAATCTATACGTAAATTCACCTGGTGGATCTGTATTCGAAGGTATAACTATCCATAACATGCTTAAGCGCCACAAAGCCAAAGTTATAGCACATGTAGATGCTTTAGCGGCATCAATTGCAAGTGTTATCGTCATGGCAGCAGACGAGATCAGGATGCCGTCCAATAGCATGTTGATGATCCATAATCCTTGGACGTTTGCTATTGGAAACTCTGCGGATTTAAGGAAAGAAGCAGATGACCTTGATCGCATCGGAAAATCAAGTATGCAGTCCTACTTAAACAAAGCGGAAGAAAAGCTCTCTGAAGAAAAACTACAAGAACTACTTGATGCCGAAACGTGGTTATCTGCTGAAGAAGCTTTTGAATACGGTCTATGCGATGTGGTGGAAGAAGCAAATGATATGGCTGCATCAATTAGTGATGAATATTTACAACGGTATAAAAATGTACCAAAACAATTAAAAGAGGATACAACACCGACAATGTCGGCAGATGAACTTGCATTAAGGCAAAAAATAGCTGATGAAGCTAAAGCAGAATCAGAAATAACAAAAACCATTTTAGGAGGAATTTATTCATGAAGAAAAAAGTTAATCAATTAAAAATGCACCTACAATTTTTTGGAGACAAAACACTTTATGAAATGAAGCAAAATATGGCTACGATTGGGCAGCAATTACAAAAAGTTGAAAGTGAACTAGCACAAAAAGCCGTAGATCCATCTGCATCAATGGAAGATATTCAGAAAATGCAAAAGTCTAAAGAGGATCTAAAGGCTCGTTTTGATGTAATTAAAGAGCAACATGATCAGATGGAAACTGAGCAAAAAGCGCAATTTAGTCAACGTAAAAAACAGTCTTTTGACGGATTAAACCAAGATGAAAAAATGGTTAAGGCTAAAGCTGAATTTATTCGCGCATCTGTACAAGGAAGACCGGTAAGCGACGAGGCTAAACAATTAATTGCTATCCCGACCGGCAATGAAACTGGCGGAGATAAATTTTTACCTACCAACATGCAAAAGGAATTGGTTCATGAACCGTTCGAGAAAAACCAATTACGCGAAGTTGCAAAAACAACTGCTATTAAAGGTCTCGAAGTGCCTAAAATTGCTTATTCTATTGATGACGATGATTTTATAGATGACAATCAAGTTGCTAAAGAAATAAAACTTAAAGGTGATACAGCTACTTTCGGACGAAATAAATTTAAGGTAAAAGTAAAACTTTCTGATACTGTTGTACATGGGTCTGACGTAGAACTAACAACTTTTGTAGACAATGCATTACGTTCTGGGTTAGCTGGAAAAGAGAAGAAAGACGCACTTGCTGAAACGGCTAAAGCAGGGCTTGAGCATATGTCTTTCTTTAACGAAACAGATGTAAAACGTGTACAAGGTGCCGATTTGTATGAAGCTATCACAAATGCAATTGCTGACTTACATGAGATATTTCGTGATAACGCAAAAGTTGTCATGCGATTTGCTGACTATATGAAAATAGTTAAAGCATTATCGAATGGGAACACGTCCTTTTTCGATGCTCCACCAGAAAAAGTGTTGGGTAAACCAGTCACATTTGCCGATGGCGCAGTAAAACCGATTGTTGGAGATTTTAACTATTTCCAAATCAACTATGATGCAATGACTTATGACAGCGATAAAGATGTTGATAAAGGAAACTACTTGTTCGTTTTAACTGCTTGGTACGACCAACAACGTTTGCTTGATTCTGCATTTCGAATTGCAGAGGTTCAAGAAACTCCCTAAGCAGCCCGTAAACGTAAAGGCTACCCCTACTGATACAACCGTATCAATAAGTTGGGAATAGCCTTTTCTCAGGGCTATAGAAATCGGATTAAATGAAGAAAGGAGAATTGCATGGCTTATAACATTTATCAAGGCAATGAATTGGTGGCAGAAGGAATTAAGGAGAAAAAACATACTGTGACAGGTCTTACCCCTAATACAGAATATACTTTTGCTGTCAGTGAAGTGATTGGTGACAAAGAATCCGAGAAATCGGAATCGATAACCGTAAAAACAAAGTATAGCGCTCCCGTATCTGTGGATATTACACCTAAAACCAATAATTTGAATGTTGGTGGCACTAAAAATTTAACCGCCAAAGTGTCGCCTGATACAGCAAAACAAACTGTAACTTGGTCAAGTTCCGACGATAAGATCGCGACTATTGATACCAATGGTAAAGTTGCCGCAGTTTCTAAGGGGCAAGTGACAATTACTGCAACTTCCACAGATAAAGGAGATGTTAAGGGCACCGCAACGGTTAACGTTAAGCAATCAGTTACTGGTGTAACCATATCGCCAAAAAGTGCAGAAATCGAGGTCGGGTCTACTCAACAATTAACCGCAACTATTGCACCCGATAATGCAGACAATAAAAAAGTAACGTATTCCACTAGCGATGATACGATTGCTGTTGTAAATAGCAGCGGACTAGTAACATCAAAGAAAGAAGGGCAAGCTACTATTACGGTCACTACAGAAGATGGAAATAAAACAGATACGGCAGCTATAACTGTAGTTCCTAAACCAGAACCAGATCCTGAAGGTGGAGCATAATGGATAATGAACTACTTGAATTAGCTAAAGAATATTTGCGAATTGATGGAGACCAAGACGATAAATTGCTTGGTCTCCTTATTAAGTCTGCAAAAGAATATTTTGCTAATGCAGGTGTAGAAGAACAGGGAAGTCAGTTGTATCAGTTAGGTATTATGATGCTTGTTACACAGTGGTATGAGAATAGACAGCAAAATGAATTCGGTAAGATATCTAGCGCTATTGAAATGGGATTGCAGACCATCATTCTGCAATTGAAAGCAGGTGATCTCGTTGACCAATCCAGCAAAGTATAGATGTCGAATTACTTTTCAAAGAAAAGAAAATGTACAAGACGGAGAGGGTAACTGGGTTCCAGGGTGGGTCGATACGGACATTACTGTTTGGGCTGCTATCAAGGACTTACGCGGTAAAGAAATTATTGAAGCTGGTGCAAACTCCGTAAAAATTACAACGCGTATTTATATTCGCTATCGTGAAGGCTTAAGCGAGGATATGCGAATTAAGTACGGAGCAAGAATATTTGATATCACATTTTTAAATAATCTGGAACAAAGAAATATTGAATATGAGATCTTAGCAAATGAGGTGAAGTCAAATGGCTAACTTTGAAGTTTCCGGGCTTGATGACGCGATAGTTTCTTTTGATCAACTTGGAGAAGATGCTGAAAAAGCTGAAAATAAGGCTTTAAAAGCAGGTGGTGAGGTCATAAAAAAGTATCAGATTAATAATGTGAATCGAAGCGGAAAAGCACAACCTCATATGCAAGATAATATAACTGTGGGCAGACCAAATGAAACGGATGAAGGAAAGTTTGTTAATGTAGGACCTAATAATAAAGTTAGGCACAGAGCTATTTGGCTGGAATATGGCACCTCTAAAATGCCTGCCTACCCTTTTATAGATAAAAGTGCTGAACAAGGAGAAAATGAAGCACTCTCAGCGATGGAAAAGGTGTTTTTGGGAGAGATAGAAGGATGACTGCAGAAGCATTTGACGCTAAGAAAGAGTTGTTAACTGCATTGAAGTCTAGTCAATTATTAATCGCCGAAGTAGTCGGAGGTTTTCATAATCTCATAGCAAAACATCCAAACAATGAACCTATTCCGTTTCCTAGAATTGTTTATCAAGAACTCAGAAATGATGATGATGATTTTGCTGATAATAAACCTAATTCAGCGAATGTTGGCTTCCAAGTGAGTATATACTGCGATTCTTTGACTATATCAAAGCAGTCATCGATTGCCAAAGAAGTAGACGAAATAATGAAATCTATTGGGTACGTTCGTTATGACTCACAAGATCTTTATGAAGAGGATACGAGTATTTACCACAAGCCAATGAGATATAGCAAGAAAGTATTTTAACACCTATTTAGGTGTTTTTTAATAAGAAAATAGGAGGTAATTACATGGGAAAAGTGTTGCACGGATTGGATATGTTTCATTTGGCATTGCTTACAAAAGATGATCATGAAGGAGTGACGTATGAACCACCTGAACCAGTTCCGGGAGCTGTTAATGTATCAGTTACACCTAACACGGAATCGAATACATTTTTTGCTGACAATGGGGCTTATGAAATCTTTAATAGTTTAGGTGATATCGATGTAAACATGGAGGTAGCAGACTTACCTTTAGAAATGCAAAAGAAAATTTACGGTCATCAAGAAGAAGAGGGGGTTCAATTTGCTAGCATAGAAGATACGGTAGCTGAATTAGCTCTATCATTTCGTGCAAAAGTATCTACTGGCGGATATCGCTATTATTGGTTTTTAAAAGGTAAAGCTCAATTATTACCAAATGAATATCAAACAGATGAGGGAAATGTTACACCACAAACTGCTAAGTTGACTTTGAAGTTTATGCCGTTGCAATATAACAAGCGTTGGAAATCCCAAGCAGAAGACAAACCAGATCTTAATCTAGGTGAAAAATGGTTTAAAGAAGTGGTATATAAAGGTGATGTATTAACACCAACTCCCTAAGGTGCCCCAAAACATAAGAGCAGTTGATTCCACAGATAGATCTGTAAGTTTGGTGTGGGATTAGCTGTTTTTGTTTGGGGAAAAAAGTCGAGAGGGTAAACCCCTCTCTTTTTATATTTTAAAAAAACGGAGGGTTAAAACATGAAAAATGTATCAATTACTTTAAAACTAGATGGAAAACAAAAAAAGTTCGTTACGCCCAATTTTATACCGGGAGTTTTATTCCGCAAGGCAGCTGAGTGCGCTGAAATGGTAGAACAAGGTGAATTATCTGGACAAGATTTAGATGCACTGGTTTCTTTTGTATGTGAGGTATTTAACCACAAATTTACCATAGAGGAATTTGAGGAAGGAACAGATTCTAGATTAATAGGTAAAACCATATATGCAGTTATTAACTATGTAATGGGTAACGTGACTGCAGCTAGTGAATTACTTGGAGGAGAAGTAAAAGAGGAAGATAAGGGAAAGTCCGACTGAGTGAAGCTGTGCAGGACATGTACAACGCATTGATTGATGTTGGCTTCACTCAGAATCAAATAGATGAAATGGACATTGTCTATCATTTGAAACTTCTTGCTCAACGCAAAAAAGAAAAGACAAAAGATGAAGTCGTATATATTGATCAGGTTCTCGGTTAGCTTACGTGGTCTGGGAAGGTGGGTGAATGATGGCCAAAGACATAAAGGTAAGGTTATATTCTAATTCTAAGCAATTTAATAGCGAAATGTCCTCTATTTCTAGACAAATGAAAATTGTTAAATCGGAATTTGAAGCAAATAAGACCAGCGTTGATAATTGGGGCAATCAATTAAAACAATCGGAAGCTAAGCTTCGATTTTTAAATAAAAACCTCACCTTGCAAAAGCAACGTGTCAATGAGCTTAGAAAAGCTTACGATGATTCTGCTAGACAAAAAGGAAGAGATGCTAAAGAAACACAAAATTTAGCTGTCCGTTTAAACAACGCTACTGCAGCAATGAATAAGACCAAAAATCAAATTGAACAAACAACGGCTAAAATGAAAAGAATGCAATCAACAACCAAACGTACCGGAATGAGTATGAAGCAATTTGGGGACAGGGTAAACCGAATGGGTGCGAAAGCTCAAGGCATGGGAATGTCAATAGGTATAGTTTCTGGAACAGCTCTTTTCGGATTGACTAGGTCATTAACAAGTGCTTTTAATGCTACCGCAGATTTTGAACAAGGTTTGTCTGGAGTACAGGCGGTAAGCGGTGCTACAACAGAGGATATGAAATTGTTAGACAAACAAGCCAGAGATCTTGGGAAATCTACTAGATATAGCGCTACTCAGGCAACGGAGGGTATGCAAAAGCTCGCCTTAGCTGGATGGGATGCAAAAGAAATAATGGCTGGTATGCCAGGAATGTTAGATCTTGCGGCATCAGGAAATCTTGACTTAGCTAGAGCGGCAGATATCACAAGTGATACGATGCAAGCCTTTGGACTAGAAGCTAAAAAAGCAGGGCATTCAGCAGATGTGTTTGCTTACGCGCAGGCAAACGCCAACACTAACGTAGAGCAAATGGGAGAATATATGCAATACGTTGCTCCTGTTGCCAATAGTTTAGGTTGGAATTTAGAAGAGTCGGCGGCTGCAGCCATGAAGTTAGCTGATGCTGGGCTAAAAGGCGGAAAAGCAGGTCAAGCATTTTCAACTTCTTTATCTAGATTGGCAAAACCTACTTCTGCAATGAAAAAAGAAATGAAAAAACTGAATTTGGAATTCTTTGATGCAGAAGGGAATATGAAGCCGTTACCTGGAGTAATGAAGGAAATTGAAAAAGGCACAAAGGGCATGACTAGAGAACAAAAGTCTGCCACATTAAGCACTTTATTTGGAGCAGAAGCATATAAACATTGGTCTATTTTGCTTGATGCTGGATCTGATAGTTTAGCAAATACGACAAAAGAATTAAAAAATGCCGATGGAGCAGCTGCCGAAATGGCAAAGACAATGCAAGACAATGCACGCGGTAAAATTATTGCATTTCAGTCTGCTGTTGAAGGATTACAAATAAGTTTGACTCGTCATTTAATGCCAGCAATTAGCGACATTGTAGAAAAAGGCACTGGATTAGTTCGCGGCTTTACAGAAATGGATGACAGTACTCAAAAGACTATCGCTACCACGGCAGCATTATCTGTGGCAGTTTTAGGAGTTACGACAGTGGTCGCGGGGTTAACGGCTGCTGTAGGGGCGTTTTTAGCATTTGCTGGACCTGTAGGTCTAGCTGTCACTGCTGGTACGGCTCTTTTAGGTGGGTTAGGTGTTGCGTTATTCGCGGCGCAACAACATATAAAAAATCTAAAAGAAGAACAGGAAAAGGCGCAAACAGAAGCGTTGCGTTATGGTGAGAATTTGAGCGCTGGCACTTTAAAAGGTGTTAAAGGATACACAGACCTTTACGAAGGCGCCAAAGTTAAAATGCTCGAATTAAAAAACATGTCAGGAAAAGAAGCTGAAAAAACATCGGCAGAAGTAGTGAAAGCTTTTACGGAAATGGCAGACCAAGTAATTGCTGAATTGGAAACACAAAAAAGCAAGTTATCAAATGCGATAAATGAAGTTTATGCTATAGCTGGAGATGCAGGTAAGGAATCCGCGAAAAAACTGACAAATGAAGTGTTGAAAAAATTCGATAAAGATATTGCTGATTATAAAAAAGCTTTAGACACTGTGAAAGAAGCGCACGACAAGTACAATAACGATTTATCTAAAATGCCTGATGATTTTGCTAAAGCATACCAAGAAGCTTTAAAAGTAATGGAAGGCGGCTCGGCAGAATTCGCTAAAAGCCAAGATGAACTTATTTCCATTAGAAAAAGCATTTCGGAAAAACAAGATAAAATACTTTTCGATGATGCGCAAGGATATGTGAAGAAGATCAAGGGGTCATATGATGATTCCATTAAAGCAGCCAATAAATGGTATGGAGAAAAACAAGAAATTTTCAAGCAAGCTTTAACTCAGGGGAAAATTACTCAAGAAGATTATGATAAATTAATGCTTGGTGTGCAATCTAGAACAAACGAAATGATGGCCATAGCAACACAAGAATATGAGAACTCCACAAAGGAGCTTTCGAAACACCTTGATGACCGCGGTAAATTAATTGATATCGCAACTGGCGAAGAATTCGAGCGGAAAAAGGAATACATTGCGACAGCTTCGGGATATATACACGAGATGGAAGAGAATCAAAATGAATATCTTGAGCGTTGGAAGAAACACACAGTAGATGTATTAAAAACAACTGGTGATTTTTCGAAAAAAACACAAGAAGAATATACAAAAGATTTGCAGGCGTTCCTGGAATCTACTGGATTAACAAGGGAAGAAGCGGCGAGACAAGCCAGAGAAACAGTAGATGCAGTGCTTTCTGAATTAGAAAAAGATAACGGCAAGGCTAAGCAAGCTGGAAAGAACAAGGGAATGTCACATAACGAAGGTTTGGGAAATACAAAAGAAATCAATACTTTAACTACTAAGTCACTTACCGATTCATTGTTGAACCAAATAAGGAAAGGAAACCCAGAATCAAAACAAGCAGGAAGGAATAAAGGTACTGCCCACAAAGATGGTTTAAATAGTACAAAAAACGATAATAGATCAGCTGGTTCTACTTTAAGTTCCATTGTTTCATCTGTACTCGGAAGGACGAAGGATGGTGGAGGTGGAAGTAGAGCAGGGTCTATTTTTAGAAGTGGATTGCTTGGTTGGAGAAACCTCGTATTTAGCGCTGGAAGCAACGTCGCTGGAAAGGGATTATCTGGACTCAAAAGCGTAAAGACAAGCGGAGCGGGGGAGGATTTTGTATCAGGGTTTAGAGGTTCTATTGATAATGGCAGCGACTCAGTTTGGTCAGTAGCTTGGTCTTTGGGTAAAACAGCGCTTGGCGCATTAAAAAGGTCGATAAGTTCACGTTCCCCTTCCAAGGAAACCGCAAAGGAAGGAATGAACTTTATTGACGGATTTGCGTTATCCATGGACAGGAATAAGAAAAAGGCTGTTAAAAGCGCGCAAAAACTAGGGGAAGAATCACTTAATGCATTTAAAAACAGTGTGGATAAAAGCAACCTAGATGATACGGCGTTATTGATTAATGCAGCTGCAGGAGAGATACGCAACCGTAAAGATGAGCTAGTGGTTAGGCACGAAGTAGTTAATAACGGATTAAACGAAATGGAGAGTTTGAAAGATGAAATAAAAGTTTTGTCTGAACACTTAAAGCAACTATTATTGCTGCAATCCAAGCAACTAACTGTCACAAGCCAGCAACCTGTCATTTTAAATATTAATGACCGCGAAATTGCCAGAGCTGTCAGGAAACCAATAAATGAGATGAACGAGCGTGACCAAACCATAAAACGCCAGTTTAAAGGGAGGTAGTATAAATGTCTGGCATGACATATCGAGGTATAAAAAAGGATTATTTGAAAGTTCTCAGAGGCAAAAAACGACCTCCCTGGGCTACCGTAGAAAGAAGCATATTAGAGGTTTCCGGCTTAGCCGGAGGATATCTATCCAACACAGCAATAAAACCAAGAGTTATTTCTGTTCCTGTACTCTTAGAAAATCATAATTTCTCTGATCTGCAAAAACTTAAAGAAGACCTTGCGGATTGGTTAATAACTAATGAACCAGAACCCTTGGAGTTTGACGATGAACAAAACCGAACTTATTACGCTATAGTGGATGGCGATTTAGATCTAGAAGAAATGGTTAGTTATGGGCATGGAACGATTAATTTTTTGTGCCCAGATCCATTTAAATACGGCAAAGAACAAACTAAAACTTTTACATCTGACATGCTTACATTATCGTACAATGGTACAGCACCAGCATCACCGATTTTCGAGTTGGAGGTATTAAAACCTGTTACCTTTGCTATGGTGCAGAATCAATTTGAAGAATATCAATTGATTGGAACCCCTTTAGAAGCTGATATGGAAACAGTAGATACTAGGAAATTACTCATCGAAGAACGAGGGGAAACATTAGATACATGGAGCAATACCCCTACTAAAGTAGATGGTGGCGTAGTAGCTGGTAGACTAAGCACAGATAATGATGGTATTACTGTGCCAAGTTACGGACCGGATACAAATAATTGGCACGGTCCGGCGCTAATTAAAGAAATATCCCCATCACAAGACTTTGAAATTGAAATGATGGTTGAAGGAGAAACTGGCAAACCGGATCAAACTTACCGAATTGAATTTTATGCTTATGATGAAAACATGAACGTACTTGGAAAAATGGCTCTACTAGATAAAAGTTTAGGTATAAACAATAAAATTGCTGAGGGGCGTATCGGAGGATATGAAGGCAGGCAACAAAATTATTTAATAAGCTCACAAAATTATAGTTATGGATGGCCTTTTTTCTTTGGTATGTTACGTTTGCGAAGGATTGGTAACCAATTCGAATTTTATGTAACACGAGTGGCCAATAATACAAAACACGTTTTTAGTCTAAAAAAGTTATTTACCGATAACAACAATGAGTACATGGGTAAATTACGATATGTACAAATACACATCGGTAAATGGGCGGATTCGGCTAGAGCTTACGCACCTAAAATCTTGCATATAAAAGTGTTTAAACTAGCGCAAGAAACGGTCGATCAAACGCCATATATCGCTAATCCGGGCGATAAAATAACACTTGATAACTTTAACAAGGAAATATTATTAAACGGCGAAGACTCGAAGAACCTAAAAGATTTCGGAGGTTCTTTTTTTAATTTACACAAAGGCGATAACCAACTAGTAGTACATCCATCTAACAGTTTTAAAGCAACAGCTAAATGGCGTAATAGATATAGGTAGGTGTGATAAAGTGATACATGTTATAGATAAGCAAACAGACGTTATAGTCGGCATTATTCCTATGGATGAGTTTTGGTATGATAATTATCACAGATCGTTAGAGACGACCGCAGAAACGTTTGATTTTACAACATTTGCTGATAAAGACTATTCCGAGTATTTAACTGGACGTAATAAAGTAATTATTCCTAATGAGGATGGTGGATATAGAGAATTAACGATATGGCATGCAGGTAAAACACATAAAGATTCTCTTTATATAGAGGTCTTTACTAAAGCCAGTTACAATGACTTACGTAAAGCTCAAGTAATCAAACCACAAACGTTAAAAAGCCAATCGGCAAGTACCGCGGCAGCTACTGTTCTAAGGAAAACGGAATGGATCGTGGGGCTTGTTGAAGGTAAAGGTTCCCGAACATTCCACATTGAGAAACACACTGACCCTTATTCGATGTTGAAGAGAATTGCCACGGAATTTGATCTCGAATTAGATTTCCGTATCGAAACAAAAGGTAATAAAATAACTGGTCGTTATGTTGACTTAGTCCAACAAATTGGACAATGGCGGGGACGTGAAATCGAGTTTGGTAAGGATTTGCGTAGTATCAAACGTATAGAGGATACTGACAATATTTATACAGCGTTGATCGGTCTTGGCCCGGAAAAAGACGGCAGAAGGCTAGAGGTGTTGGTAGAAGATTATGACGCACTACAGCGATGGGGTAGACGTGACCCTGTTACTGGTGAGTTGCGCCACATCATAAGCACATACGAGCCACAAACTGAAAAAGACGAATTGTCTTATGATAGATTACGAACATTAACCAAGAACGAACTAGAGAAACGCATCAACGAAATAGTTGAATATGAAGCTGAAATAGCCGACCTTGAACACGTGCCTGGCATGGAAAACGAAAAAATACGTTTCGGTGATACATTGAAAATAAAAGACACGCAATTTAACCCCCCTTTGTACGTAGAAGCGAGGGTTTTTGAAGTTAGCGGAAGTATGAAAGAACGTGGTAAAAAGAACGTCAAGCTAGGTGATTTTACCGAGTACACAGAAGAAGAAGTACAAGCAGTATGGAAATCACTACAAGACGAAATAAGACGTAGTATCGCACGCATGTTAAGCGTAAATGTAGTATCTAGCGCAGGTACCGTATTTAAAAACGGTATAGGCGATGCAGAACTGACTGCTGTTGTATATAACCAAGGAAACGAGATGGACAAAGACGGAGAAACATATAACTATACATGGACTAAATACGATAAGCACGGTAATCTCTTGGGTGAGTGGTCAATGAGCGGAAAAACCATAAACGTTAAAGCAACCGACATCGACGAAAAAGCCATGTATGCATGTGAGGTTGTATTTCAAGATGTTGCTGTATTGGGATATGTGACGTTAACTAACGTATTTGACGGTGTGGATGGAGAGCCCGGAATACCCGGACCACCTGGAAAAAACGGACAAACTCTTTATACTTGGCATAAATATGCTGATGACGATCAAGGAAACGGCATGTCTGATTATCCAGATGGCAAAGCTTATATAGGTATGGCTTATAACAATGAATCACCCATTAAAAGCACCAATCCCGATGATTATGAATGGTCAAAGTATAGGGGCGATCAAGGTGTGCCGGGACCGCCGGGAGAAGATGGAAATCCTAATTACACTTGGGTAAAATATGCGGATGATGAAAATGGTAATGGCATGGCTGATAGACCGGATGGTAAGCGATACTTAGGACTTGCCTACAACAAGACCACGCAAACCGAAAGCACTAACCCGTCTGATTATAATTGGAGTCCTTTATATGATAATGTGCAGGTTGGCGGCAGGAATTTATTTGTAATAAAAGACGCTCTAGTGAATAGTGTGTTTAAATGGGCAGACGGAGAAGTGGCGACCGAAACAGATAGTTTGGTTAGTGGGTTTATAGAGGTTTTAGCCAACGAAAACATTATTTGTAACTATACTATAAGTCAAATTATGTTTTACGATAAGGATAAGGTCTATATAGGCACTTATCGTGATGGCGAATTAGTGCCTGTAGGTGGTCAAACTAGACCAACTGATAAAATAACTGTACCTAATAAACAAAGTATAGCTTATATGAGAGTGTCTTTTAGGTACGGGTTTTTAGAAGACGCTAGTGTAGAAGGCAAGAAAGTAAAACTCGAAAAAGGCAACGTAGAAACCGACTGGTCACCAGCACCCGAGGACGAACGAGCCTACGCAGAATATGTCGCTCAACTGAAAGCAGATTTAGCCGAAACTAACGCTAAAGATCACGCTGATAAGGTGTCAAAAGAAAAAGCCGAAGAAGCACGTAGGCAAGCGGAAGAATTTGCGGAAAACGCAAGCAACATTAAAAAAGGGATTATCGATGTTGGGTCTGTACCTATTCGTACTGCTGCTAATGGTGCACGTATACAATGGGATGGTACAAATGGTTTAGTGCAATATGATAGTAAAGGTAATCCAGTATCATGGCTTGATTTAAAAGGTAACTCACGTTTTGTTAATGCGTATTTAAGCGGGGAGATACACGCTAAACGAGGTGTACTTGGTGATGGTAACGTCATTATAGACGATAAAGGCGTTAGAATTGTACGACCAGACGGTGCTATTACGATGCAAAATGGACTTATGCATAACGCCTATGCAGTTAGTGCTGATGACCCTTACTATATGACAACAACAAAAAATGAAGTACCGGGAGCAGAGGTTGGTCCTGTGTTTATTCCAGGGGGACTATACGGGTATAAGTTTAGGGCTAGGTCGTGGTATGTGTGCCTTAAGTACAGCGCTGACGGCAGCAAGCGAAAAGAGACAGGGTATTTAGATGTAAGAGATGGTTTAAATGCTGTTGCGTTTCAGCGTTACGAATTTGTGCACTGTGCCAGATATTTGATATTTCATTATTGGCCACATGCCGACAGCGGTAAACATTCCCTACATGTGGTAAACGGATCTAGCGATAAGAAAGAAGACCGCATTTATTTTCAATTGATCGAAAAAGGTACATCTGGCATACAAAAATGTGTTATTGACTTAGGTAAGCCTACTTTTAAAAAACGAGATGTCACTTTTAAAATAGGTTGGGTAGCAGCTTGGACACCATCACCAGAAGAAGAAATCATCTTTCGAATGAAAAGTGTTATACAAACAGATGTGCTGTAAGGAGTGAATACGTTGGATATTAAAATTTACGATAAAAATGATTCCGGTAAGTTGAAAGTATTTTTTATAGTAAATGATGACAATAAAGTAGAAAGTGTAACAGTTGGAAATAACGCAGTACCGACCCGCAAAGGATTTCAATTTTACGTTGATGATTATATCGCTAGTCAGATTGATAAGACGGAGCTTATGTTAACTGGCGGTTATCCGCAGTTACGGGTAAAAGATGGAGAAACAATTGAAATACCGACAGAAGAACAGGAAAAACAAAAAGAGATTGAAGAATTGGAACGGAAGTTAAAAGAACTAAAAGGAGAACCGGAAAACGCTGAATAGGCGTTGTTTTTTTATGCAGGAAAATTGTTCCTCATTGTCGAAATTAAGTACTATAAGTGGACAAGGGGGATATTATATGAATTGTTGGATGAAAGATCATGAATGGAGAAAAAAAGTTCCTAATCAAAATATCTATTTAATGAGAGACCACAATTACGCTTTTTCCGCTTGGGAAATAGCTAGAATGAAGGCGATTCTTAAGCCTTATGCGATAATGATACATGTGGATTCACATTTAGATGATGTTTCAGATGCTATAGATGTCCCAGGTGTGCTAGGTGACATTCAATCATTCGATAAAGCAATTCAATTAGCAAAAAAATTTGATTATGGAACGGGAGAGTCACCAAATCATGTTTACATGTGGATTGATAGTTTTATTTGGCCATCAGTGGTTAGAAATACCATAGGTGATATTATATACGTTTGTGATGAGAACAAAAAGGAATTGAATGAAAACAGCATAAGAGATTGTATAAATCGGGATACACCAACTGATAATCATCATTCAAAAATTATTTTAGAAAACCTAATGGAGCAAAATAAAAGTATAAGACGATTTCACAGTCTTGAAGAATTTCAAAGTGGTAAAGGAGAGTTATTACTAGAGGATACCAATCGTAGTTTAATATTGGACTTAGATCTTGATTACTTTGTAAAAAGTTATAACACCTATCAAGAGCTGTACGATAGAGAACAGATAACTAATAACCTCGAATATTTAAAAAGGCTGGCTGATTGGGATGTTATTACAGTGGCGCTCTCACCCGAATATTGTGGAGGGGAGGAACATTGTAAATATCTATTAGATTTATTTGCCAGTACTTTCAATATAGAGATGAATGAATTGTTAAGTTGGTAAAGCCCTTAAATTTAAGTGCTTTTTTAATACCAAAAAACAGGAGGTACATGATGATAGACATGATTATTAATATGGCAAAAACAACAACGGCAGTCGCATCTGTCGTTTTTGCATTTTTATATGGAGGTTGGACAGTGTCACTAATAGCTTTAGTAGTGTTTGTTGTATTGGATTATATAACAGGTATAGCAGCAAGTGCATATGAGGGTAAGTTATCAAGTAGAGTTGGATTTTGGGGAATCGGTAAAAAGGTGTTTATCTTCGCCATGGTTGCCACTGCACATGTAATTGACCTGGTGCTAATTGATGCAACAGAGATTGAGGCTTTTGTAATGACGGCTACTATTTATTTTTACATTGTAAATGAGTTGGTCTCAATCTTAGAAAACGCAGGTAGATTAAGTCTGCCTATTCCAAGTCCGATCCGTAAAGCAATTAATATTTTCCAAGGTCGTTTTAGTGATTATGATGACGACACTTTAAAAGAGAAAAACGTTGATTAAGGCACTCATTCGGGTGCCTTTTTTATATTGAAAAAAATTAAAAGGAGAGGTTAAATAATGGCAAAAGTAGCAATTGGAGCAGGACATGGCTACCATACACCGGGTAAACGGACGCCGGACGGCGAAAGAGAGTGGTCATTTAATAATAAAGTAGTAACTGCAGCTGTGATGCATTTAAAAGAATATGGCATTGATGTGCTAAGACTTGATGATCCATCTGGTAAAACCGATGTGCCATTAAGCACTAGGACAAATAAAGCAAATGAGTGGGATGCAGATATTTTAATATCCTATCACCATAATGCCAATATTGGTAAATGGGGTAATTGGACAGGCACAGAAACCTATTACTATCCTGGTGCATCTACAGGGTTAGCTTTAGCAAAAGCTATCCATCCTAGCATTGTTGGCGTAATGGGTTTACGTGATAGGGGTATAAAAACAGCAAACCTCCATATGGTGCGTGAGTCAAAAATGCCAGCCATCTTAATTGAGGGTGGATTTATGGACTCGACAATCGATATTAAAGTTATGCGTAATGACGAGGTCTTAGAGCGTGCAGGCAAGGCTTTAGCTGATGCCATTGCTGATTATTTCGGTGTACAAGCTAAGCCGTCAAAACCAAGTAAACCAGCACCTGAGCCTAAACCATCTAAAAAATATAAAAGTGTTGTTGATTATATGAAAGATCATAAGATGGATGCTAGTTTTAACAACCGTAAAAGATTAGCTGAAAAGTACGGCATTAAAAATTATCGTGGTACAGCTAGCCAAAACGTTACGTTGTTAAATAAATTGCAGGGTCGATTTGTTAAATCTACCGCATCCAGCAAGCCAAAACCTAAATCCTTTAAAGTCGGCCAGAAAGTCACTGTCAAAAAATCAGCAAGCAAATTTGCTACTGGCGAGTCGATTGCAAGCTTTGTTAAAGGTAATAGCTATAAGATTATCCAAGTTAAATCAGATCGTGTGTTACTGGATGGTATTATGTCTTGGGTGCGTAAGAAAGACGTGTATTAATGTTAAAAAGCCTACTCCTTTATTGGGGTAGGCTATTCATCATAAGGTCTGTATTTTTTTCTAAGTTCCTCTAATTCTTTCTTTTTATCCAGAACAACACTCTTCAAAAATATCTTGGGTTGATCTTTAGCAGGCTGTAACTTTCCTGTTTTAACTAAGTGACCAACCCTAACTTTAGAAACACCTAATACTTCAGCCGTTTCAATAGTTGATAGCAAATTTTCATTCAGAAAGCTAAGAAGATCTGCATCTGAATCAAACTGGTATTTCATATTCTTATCGCTCCTTTCCATAGGAAATGATAAGCAAGATAATCCTAAATATATGGATTAAGATTGTTAAAGCAAATAGTACAATTATAATAATGTCATACTTAGATGGTTGTCCAAAATCAACGTAAAAGTACAGAATAGCAGCACCTATTAACAGCATCATGATATTAGTGTAACCAAATTTTTTTAGCATATTGTTATAGTGGATGTGGTATAATTTATTTGTAAGGGAGGTTTCCCTCCCTTGTGTTTTATGCTAGCGACGTTTCTTCTTGGTGGGAGAGCGTCGCTTTTTCTGTTTATGGTCTTTTGCTATGTCATGTATGTCTTTTGCACTTGATGTCAGAGCCTTAATGATTCCGGCTATTAAAGCGATTAGACCTATAATCTTTTCAACATCCACTTGCTGACCTCCTTTCTATAATTTAATTATACTATATCTATTTAAAAAAGTAAATAGATTTCAGTTAAAAAGTTTATTTTCCCATAAACAATTCCATATATTTTTTACTTTTAGTATAATGCAACTAAAGGGGTTACATTGAAATGATTATCAAGGGGATAGGAGGAGATGTTCATTAAGGCGCTTTATGTAAGCGACCTTCATAGCTATATCGACAAAACCATATCGCAGCTAGAACAAATACATACACAAGTAAAAAACATCCAGAAAAGCATAGAGGGTATTATAGCTTTGGAGGATGCGTTTAAAGGGAAAACGGCTAATTCTATTCGAACCTTCTATCAAGAGGTACACATGCCATTTCTGTTGTTCCTAGAAGGTTTTATTACGAATTACTCCGATACTTTACAGGAAATGAAAAAGTCGGTTCAAGACATGGAACCAAACAAAGATGGGGTTATTCGCGAGGATTTTCTTTCTCAAGATGTGCAACGAAGTTTTGAACGAATGGAACAGATTACTATGGCGTTAACGGATGAGGCAAATGCCGTTCTTCACTCGGTTAAAGATATTATTAACGTTCCGAATATAGACGATGGCGAGTTTCTTGATAACGTACAACATGCGAAAAAGATGAACCGACAGACGATAGAGAAGCTCCAGGCCTTTGACCGCCACAATACAGCTAAGCTAGAACCCATTCACCAAGATATTCGCATGATGAAGAATTATATTAGTCAAATCCGTGAGTTAGGAAACAATGGGAAGATACGTATTGGCAGCTACCAAGCAAGGCAACTAGATGATCAAAAGTTTCACAAAGAACTTGTAGCTGGTATTGAGAATAAGGCTGTTAGAAACGCAATTGGGCTAGAGGCAGTTCTTGGCGAAGCAGGCAAGCTTCTACTCTCTAGGTATATCCGATTTGCAGCTATTCCTATTCGATATTTACAGAAACATTTTGGATTGAAAACCATGGATTACAGCTATCGAGCTATGCATGCAGCTGTAGCGACATCGGGTGATCGTTTAACTACAGGAGAATTTTCTACCATTGAACACCAAGTAATTTCCGCAGTAGAGGTCTCGGACTATAAAAAAGTGAGACAGGGAACTTACTATACATTGGTGGATGGTAGAATCGTAAGAAAATATCAATCCGAATCTGGAAGTGTAGAATATGAATTAGTGGATACGATTCCTGAAAATCGATGGAGACCAAAGAAGCCAGAAAAAAACTGGCTAGAAAGAAGTATGGATGATGCAAAAGAAATGGGAGGAAAAATAGCAAAGGAAGCTTTTGATTTTCTCATTTGGGATGATGCAAAAACGGTGATGGATCCAAGAGCAACGCAACAAGAAAAGGAAATAGCAGCAGCTTCTCTTATGCCTCAAGGAAAAGTTTTTAAGCTATTTAAAGCTGGCGGAGTTATGAAATTTGCTAATAAGGGAAAACATACAGCGAAGAAAGTTAAGGGTACGGAGAATAAAGTACCTTCTTATGGAAAGAAATCAGTACCTGTAGGACCTTATCGTGAAGTAAATGGATTTCCGGTTAAAGTAAAGCCAGGAGCTCAGGAGAAGCATATTCCTAATACTCCAAACTATAAACAAGAATTAGCAAATGGAAAAAATAAGAGTATCTTCTATGGGGATAATAAAACAGCTCAGGAACTGCTCGATAAGTTTGCGGGGAAGGGAACTTCGATTAACAAAAATAAAGAAAGAATAGACTTTGGTGAACCAATAGGGAAATACTATGATCGGAAAACTGGTGAATACCGTGAGACTACTAAAGGATTGATACATTATGGAAAAGACGGTGCTCATATAGTACCATCCAGACCATAAAAAACATAAGAAAAGAGGATGCATATGGGGTATGACTTATTAATAGGAACATTAATAAATTATGAAGATAGTGACATGATACTAGAATGGGAAAATGGATTGAGGATTATTGGCGAACTAGATACAGTATTCGAAACAGACAATGGATTAGATGAGGATAATATAAATTATACAGAATATGATGCAGCTGTATTTAAAGTAAATAAAATTTTATCACATCCTTCTACTAATGAAGGTAGTGTATATAATTGGTTAAGACAAGAGAAAAGTTCATTGGTTGAAATCTCTCTCTACGATGATCCGCCAAGTGCAGTTTATTTAGCTAACGGACAATGTGTGTGGAAAAGGGATAGCTAAAAATAATAACGTAGTTAACATAAACACCTTGATCGGCCAAGCCTTTCAAGGTTTTTCTTTTTCATAAATTCTATTTATAAGTATAGGAACGTTTGTTTGTACCCTAATTAGAGTACACCTTTACCGTACCCTACGTAGAGTACAGTGCCGTACCCTACGTAGAGGACAGTATCGTACCCTACGTAGAGTACAGTGAAAATTTTTCCTTCATTATATGCAAAAGTGCTAAAGAAAATATTAAAGAAAATATATAAAGAAATACTTGTGAATGTGTTTTATATACTTGAAATACTATCAACGTAATTTTGACATGAGCCTTGTTAGGTATTTTTAACTATTCGCATGTGAAAATTTTACCAGAAAGCATTTTAAATTATTTATAAATGTGATAACATAGGAACAGACGTTCTGTTGTGGGGTAAAAAAGAACACATTTAGAAAGAAAATGTGCGTTTAAAGCTAAAGAATCCAAAATAGGTGGGGTATTATGAAGAAAGACGTTGATGTTAGGAAAGCATTGAAGCATTTAGGAATCTCAAAGGAAGAACTTTACAGAATTATTTATCGAATTGGCGTAAAGAACGTAAGTAGGCTATAATACCTTTTGCTTCATCTTCAGTGAGCTTTTTTCCATCTAAAACTAAATTAAATTCTTCTAATAATTTTTCATCGGATAGCTCTAATTTATCTAAAAACTCCTTTTCGTGTGAAGGAGTTTTTTCGTCCAGTCCATGTTTGTTTAATATTTTATTTAAACTCTCCAACAGATCTTCCATTTCATCATCTTTTAAATAACTAAGTATCTGTTTAAAAGTGTTGTAGTTAAAAACAAGGTTGAATTCTTCGATAGTTTCTTCTCTTTCAGTATCTGTTAGCTCGCCTTGGTTTGAGAAGTATTCTTTAAAATCATTATAAGAGTAATTTTTTCTCGATAAATTTTCTCGATCAAAATAAAAATATAAAATTTCATTTAGACAATCAAATATATCTTTACGTAAGTCTTCAAAAAATTTCCCTTCATCATCTGTTAACTTTTGCAGAGTTTCTAAAATCACTAAGCGAGTATTTTGCCCGTAGTGTTGTGATTCGCTCTCTCCTACAAAACCACCATTATCATTGTTTAATAAATAGCTTACAGAAACCCCTAAAATATCAGCAATTTTAACGGCTAGTTCAGCACTTAAGTTTCTTTCTCCTTTTTCTATGTCATAAAAATACTGTGCTGAAATTCCTAATTGCTTGGCTATTTTTGTTCCACTTATCTTTTTTTGTTGCCTAATTTCCCTAATTCGATTATCCATAGTTAGACACACTCCTTATATAAGCAAATAGCTTAGCTTCTTTAAAGATACCATTGCCTATAGTTAAAATCAATAAGCAAATAGCTGAAAAATTAAGCATAATTAAGCAAATAGCAGAAAAACCAGTATATTTACTCTTAAATACAGCTATTTGCTTAATTTTAGGCTTTGAAATAATTAAGCTATTAGCTTAATGTTGTTTTCGGGAGGTGATCATAATGAATATGAATTTTTCTGATGAGGTTAAGAAAATCTTAGAACAACGAGAAATGCGCTATGTAGACCTCGCTCGGATGACTGGTTACAGCGCGCAATATATTTCAGATCTTATTGCCGGGAAAAGGCGTTGGAATGAGGATGCAATAAATAAAGTGTGCCTGGCATTAGATATAAAGATTCTATACGAAAACATTGAAGAGCTGAAGGAGGAAGTAAAATGAATGAATTACAAACATTTGAAAATGAATTATTTAAAGTATCTGCAAAGCAAGAAGGCGAAGAAATTATGTTCGATGTTGAAGAAGTTGCGACGTCTTTAGGATTAACTCAAAGAAAAGGAAAATCAACTTTTGTTAGATGGGAAAGAGTAAACAGTTATCTTCCTGCTAATTCCCCAGAAGTGGGGAAGGGTGATCTAATCCCTGAACCACTAGTTTACAAACTAGCGTTTAAGGCTTCGAATGATATCGCAGAAAAGTTTCAAGATTGGCTTGCTATTGAAGTTATTCCGCAGATTAGAAAGACAGGTTCTTACGGATTGGACACATCACAACTAAGCCCAGAACTTCAGATGTTTAATGGTCTATTTCAATCGTTAGCAAAACAGGAAATGGAAACAAAGAAATTAGCAGGAGAAGTGCAAGGCATACGGGATGTAGTCGCTCTTAATACGACAGACTGGAGAAAAGATGCTCGTCAATTAATTAGTAAAATGGCACAGTCACGTGGAGGATTTGAAGCTTACAGGGAAGTTAATAGTGAGATTTATAAAGAAGTTGAACGTCGGGGGAAATTTGATCTATCCAGACGTTTGACTAACAAGCGTAGACGGTTAGCGGATGAAGGGGTTTCTAAATCAAAAAGAGACAAGCTTACCAAAGTGGATGTTATTGCGGATGATAAAAGATTAATAGTAATTTACATTGCCGTGGTTAAGGAATTTGCTATTAAGCATGGGGTGAAGGTGGATTAGACGCAAGCAAATGTATCATCGGCTTTATGGTCGATTGCGAAGAACCAAAAGGGATATAGGAGGAAAAGTATGAACGAGTTAATACCAACTAAACAAAGTAATGAAGGTGAAATTTTAGTTATTGGTAGAGACTTACACGAATTTTTAAATGTAGGAACAAACTACAGAGATTGGATTAAAAGAATGATTGGTTATGGTTTTTCGGAAGGGATTGATTATGTTGTTGTAACTGAAAAAGTAGACGCTCAAAAAAGAGCGCGTACTTATGAACAACAAAATCACCATATAAAAATAGACATGGCAAAAGAAATATCCATGCTACAACGGAACGAAAAAGGTAAACAGGCACGTCAATATTTTATAGAAGTAGAAAGGCGCTGGAACAGTCCTGAAATGATTGTGCAGCGCGCCATGGAAATACAGCAAAGAAAAGTATTGGAATTAGAACAAACACTTGAAAAGCAGAAGCCATTGGTTGATTTTGCGGAGGCTTGCATGACATCTGAAAAAAGCCTGCTAGTTAGAGAACTAGCGAAGCTAGCTTCTAAGCAAGGAATTAAAACTGGTGAAAAAAGGTTATGGCAGAAATTAAGAGAATGGGGCTTGGTGTTCAAAGGAAGAAACGAGCCTTATCAAGAGTACGTGGAACGGGGCTACTTTGAAATATCACAAGGGGTTAAAGAGACAAGTAAAGGTTCTTTAACTTGGACGACAATGCGAGTAAAACCAAAAGGTCAAGCTTACATTATCAATAAATTGAAGGAGGAAGCGAAATGAAAGGCTCAGACGAATTTCACCTAGAAATATCGCAGGAACGATTTGACGACATCATGCAAGGCGATCCAGCTATAAGGCAACAACGTGCTAAATATCTAAAAGAAGATATGGAAGAAATATTTATCCTACCTGACGACAATGCTCATTTAGAAGTGAAAGAGCTATATGAGCAAATTAAAGCTGTAGCAGATGGTTTAGACGATAAGGCGTTAGCAACCAGGAGGAATTGGTTTTGAAAAAGTTACTGGATCCTGATGTGTTTTACCCTGTTGCATTTGGTCTTGTCGTAGTTGGTAATTGGTTGATTTTGATTAATAGCTTTTGAAGGGGGGATAAAAAGTATATGCAAACGCTAGATGCTCCAGTTTTTGAAGTAAAGCAAGATAGTAATTGGTATAAAGAAGAGGTTGAAAGAAGGGAAAAAACAAAAGAATTTTTCAACAAAATACAGAATAGCTACATTCGAGATAACGGTTTTGCTTTTTACCATGAATCACACTTCGGAATCTATGCTGATTCAAAAGATTACGAGATTTATAAGAGCGAACTAACTAAACATCCCGATAAAAACGGCATTCATGCATTCAAAAAGAGATCGACGCATTACAAATTATTTAAAGAAATGCTAGATGAAATTCCGAGAATAAGTCCGTTTAAACCTCATGATGTTTTCGGACTTAACAATATGAATCAAAGTCAATGGGTAAGTGATAGATGGTTTTATTCAGTGAAAGATGAAAATAAAATTCCAAAAAAGTCGATTGGAATAAAGATCGAACCGATTAGCTATAAAAAGTATTTGGAAATAGTTATGAGCATTATTGAAGAGAGCGAAGGGCGGTGAATCAAAATGAGTAACTGTTTTGAAGATGAAACTGGCAAATCTCCTGAAGAACTAACTCAGGAAGAATTCAATAATCTATCTGATGAATTGAAATGGCTTGCTTTTGAAAATTTAATAGAAATGTTTTACGGGGTTTCTGAGGAGTTAGAAGAAGCTCTTGAAGGGGAGTGAAACAAGGTGTACCAAGTCAAGATTACAGATTTAGGAAGAAACAATGTGACTGTTACTGAAGATATGGAGGTAGTGAATTTCAATAACCTTTTAAGCATGGTACTTCCGCATCTAGTTTCATCAGATATACATTTCGTGGTTAATTATGGTGTCGGCTATGTTCATGCAGGATTTCGCTCTGTTGGAAAAATAGAAGTAACTCCAATTTAAAAGGTAGGTGAAGCAATGCATTGTCCATTTTGCAAAAGGGCGCCGAGAGATATTCCTGAATAATTGAGCAAGCAAACGTCAATGAAATGAGTCCAGAAGATTACGTGAGAATGGATGAAGGAACTTACCATGCTGAAACAGACTTGTTTTGCTGTACGGACTGTTTGGCTTACCTTTGAACACAGACTTAGCAAAAGTTTTTCGAGACTATAGAAAGCAAGTTATACCACTAAAAAGGTAGGTGAGGATAATGCAGAAACCTGAAGGATTAACTTACAGAAAAAATGCCATTTACGCGGTTTATAAAGGAGAATCGATGTTGGCCATGGGAACCGCAAAAGAGCGTGCAGAAGATTTAGAAGAAATTGCAGAAGAACTGTCTGGTGTTGTTGAAGTCTTAATTGTTGAATTGAAAGATATATAGCGGAACAGGAGGAACTATCATGCAAATCGAATTTAAATCTCTTAAACTACAAAACTTTAAAAGTCACCAGGATCTTACCGTTAACTTTGGCGAGCGGACGGTAATCACTGGTGACAACGCAAAAGGGAAATCAACAATCCCTGAAGCCATTACATGGCTATTATACGGGACAGATACATTAGGAAGCAAGTTAGACCCTAGTCCAATAACATATGAAGCTGATGAAACAATGGTTTCGCTATTAATGGATATAGATGGTACTGAATTGTTGCTAGGCCGTGAATTAAAAAAAGGGAAAGCTAAATATTACATTAACGAAGTGCCAAGTAAGGCAACGGATTTCAATGAAATGCTTGGCCAATATTTTAACAAGAGTATGTTCTTATCGTTATTTAATCCGAATTACTTCTTTACATTAAAGTGGACAGAGCAACGTGAAATGATTTTGCAATACGTGTCTGCTCCTTCAAATAAAGAGGTGTTTAAGGAGTTACCTGAAGCTCAAGCGAAAAAGCTAGCAGAATTGCTAAAGAAACATTCTTTGGATGACCTAGAAAAGATTCATCGTACAAACAAAAATAAATTAGACAAGCAATATATAGCTGCACAAAGCCGTACCAAAACGTTGAAAGAACAACTAGAAAATAATGCTCCAAAAGTGCCCTTGGAGTCACTGCAAGCAGAGTTGAGTGTTTTAACAAAACAGCGAGATGAAATTGAAAAAGTTACTGATGTAGCTGGAGATACAAACAGTAGAATTAATATCATAAACAGTAAGATCGAATCTCTTACTATTCAAATAGAGAGAGGTAGAGAGCAACACGCAAAAGTTAAAAATACACAAATAGAACAAAATTGCTATGCGTGTGGCCAAGAGTTAACGGAAGAAGCTAAAGCAGAGGCTTTAAAATCCGTTGATGCTAATGCGAAAGCAATTGCTAGGAATGTCAATCCAATGATAAAAGAGCGAAAAGCATTAAGAGAAGAACTTGCAACATTAGAATACATCGATGTGAGCGAACAGCTTGAAAAAGCTAGAAAATTACAAGAGCAGATTAATCCTATTGAACAGGAAATTAACAAGTATAAACATTTTGAAGCCATGAAGGAGCAGCTAGAAGAGGCACAACAAGCAGAGAAACAAATTCTAGTATCGCTTAACGAGTCCATTTTCATTATTGACAGCATAAAAGACTTTCGTGCGAAGGAAGCAGAACTACAAGCTAAGAAAGTTCAAGATCTCTTTGAAACACTGTCTATTAATTTATTCGAAGAGCTCAAGAACGGAGAAATTAAAGCAACCTTTGAAATTGAAATGGATGGTAAAGGCTACAGTAAACTTTCTTTATCCGAATCAATTCGAGCAGGTCTTGAATTACGTGAAGTACTGTCTCAACAAAGCAATATTAATGTGCCTGTGTTTGTAGATAATGCTGAGTCTATTACCAAATTTAAAGAGCCTACAGGGCAGTTGATAATGGCTAGAGTTGTGGCAGAACAAGAATTGAAAATTGTGGGGGATAAATAATGGCTAATAACTTAATTAAAAATAAAACGAAAGTTTTCTATACAGTGAAAGTTAAAGAAGGAATGTTTGTAAGACGCGCTGAGTTTGCTGGTGGTAGAGTTATCGATTTGAATGTCACTGATCAAGAAAGCGAGTCTTATAAGTATGAAAATAAAGAAACGGCAATAAAGATTGCCCTGTATACGAACGGAAAAATTATTAAGCATTCAAGAACAGAAGTAATTACAGAAATCACAGAAGAAATTCACGTTATCAAGGAGGACGTTAATAATGGCTAATCAAATCGTTGCAACAAATACAGGTGAACTGACTCAAGAGGATGTACAAACGCTAAAACATACAATTGCAAAGGATTTAAATGATTCGCAGTTCAAATTGTTTCTAAGTATGTGTGAAAAAACAGGAGCTAATCCAATTGTAAATGAGATCCACCCAAGCGTTTTTAAAGGTCAAATGACAGTACAGTTTGGATATGACTTCTATATTCGTAAAGCAAAAGAAGCTGATGGTTATTTAGGGTACGACATTCAGCTAATTCATGAAAACGACGAGTTCAAAGTTGGTCGTAAAACAGACGACAGTGGACGCTCTTATATGGCGGTAGAACAGCACGAAGTTACATTTCCACGAGGTAAAGTAATAGGTGGCTACGCTATTGCTTATCGTGAAGGAGTTACACCTTTCATGGTGCTTATGGAAGTTGATGAGGTCGATCACTTACGTAAATCAAATATTGGTATGCAAAAAACAATGTGGAATAACTATTTTAGCGACATGTTTAAGAAACATATTTTAAAGCGTGCTCTTAAATCACAGTTTGGCTTAGAGTTTGATGACCAGCCGGTTGAAGCAACTAATGAAATTCCTGAATACAAGCCTGGGGAACGCAAAGACATCACTCCTAATCAAGAGGTTGTTGAACAGCCAAAAGAAGAACAGGAAGATAAGATGGCTGGTTTACGTCATCAAATGAAACAGAAGTTTGTGCAACTTGGAATAACTGACAATGCATCTATTAATGGTTATCTCAAAGCAAACAATGTTGAATTAAGCAATCCAGCAACAGAAGCTGAACTTATTGGTTTAATTGAATTGTTGGATATGAATATTGATATGCAACAAGCAAAGGCATCTTCGGATGATGAACTACCTGAATAAGTTTTTGCCAAAGATTATCGTCTATGACAGAAGCCCCGATTGCCAACTTTGTGGAAAAGAAATGAATCCTGGAAATGAAAACTATTACCGTGGGCGTAGCATTTGCCCACGGTGCAAGGAGGAATTGGGAAAATGACCCAAATCAGTAAAGACATATTGAATTTTGTAGAAGAAGCGAAGAGAGAGTTTGAAGCTTATCCGTTCCTTGAGACATATAGAAATCAAAACGAAACACTAATAGCACTAAGAACAGGCGAAGATCGTGATTGTATTGCGATTTACAGACTTGACGGATACGTGGCCAATTTTGTTCAGCAAATGCAGCCATTGCCGTTAAAAAGGTTTTGGTGAAATGATATGAAAGTAAACATACTAGCTTCCGGTTCCAACGGTAACTGTATTGCATTGACTGTTGGCAATTCTACCATTCTAGTGGATGCTGGGATAGCCAAAACAAAAATTGAAAAGCGACTCCTTGATGTAGGGATTGTGCCAACGAATGTAGTTGCTATCTTTATCACTCATGCCCACAAAGACCATACAAAAGGATTGCCATTGGCTAATAAGTACAATATTCCTGTGTACGCAGGAGAAGAAGAATGGAAGGATATTCAAAGTGTTGGTAAGGACTTAGTAAGCTTTATTGGTCAGGAAAGTGTTCTGTTTGATTACGAGGGTTACAATCCTTGGATAGAAATTATTCCATTCGATGTTCACCATGATGCATACGAACCAAAGGGTTACGTTATTCAAAGTGAAAACAGCAAAATTTCTATTTGCTTGGACACAGGCAAAGTAGACAGGGAAATGATTCAAGCTATGCAAGATTCTAGAGTTTATATAATCGAGAGCAACCATGAGCCACGAATGGTAGAAGCATCTACTTATCCAGATAGTGTAAAGGCTCGAATCTTATCAGATGTAGGACATTTATCCAATAAACAAACAGCAGATACCTTATCTGAGCTTGTCAGGGGAGTTGGGGAACAAATCTATCTAACTCACTTATCTAGTAATAACAACATGCCAGCTCTAGCCGAAATGACCACAGTTAGAGCGTTAAAACAAAAAGGCTTAGATCGAGATAAACATTATAAATTGGAGGTTATATAGATGGTTGTTAGAGTGCCGAAAGAAGTTGCTGAGGCCTTCGATTACTTTAAGAGAGTTTGTCCAAATGAAGATATCCGTAATTTAACGTTTATGGCCATCCCATATTCTGCAATAAAAGGTAAGGGAGCCGTCTTAAAAGAGTTTGCTCAAAGTTATCCAACGGATTATATAAAAGCCATAAGCAATGGTTACCTGCCTATTGTTGATGTTCAAAAGGAAGTAGAGGATATGATAAACGAATGGCTTGAAAAACCATATGTAGATGGTGAAAAGAAGGATATTGAAAGGTTTGCAGCTATGATAACCAATTATTTTCAAGTACAAAAATGAACGGATGATAGATTATGGCAAATCCACAACTGCATAACGGGCACACTCGGATTGCCAATGAAATTATAAATCAGATTATGAAGACCAATCTCAATGGAACACAATTTCGTTTAGTTATGGCCATATGGCGTTTCACCTATGGCTTTCAGCGCAAGGAATATGAAATGTCGGTCAGCTACTTGGCTAAACAGATAGATACCAGTAGAAGCCACGTTGATAGAGAGTTGAAAGCATTAATTGATAGAAACGTTATATCTGTAGCTGGGATTGGTCAAAAGGGGGCTCGAATCTTGTCTTTCAACAAGAATTACAAAGAATGGACTGAAAAAGAAGCAGTTAAGGAAGCTGTGCCGGAAATTAAACCAAAGAAAAAAGCAACCAGTAAGTCAAAATACACCGAAGACAACACCTATTACAAGATGGCCACTTACTTTTATAAAAAGGTCGAAAAGGTTGCACAAGATGCAGGATTACCGCATTTAACTAAAAAGGCTAATTTACAGACCTGGGCTGATGATATGAGAAAACTCATCGAACTAGATGGGGTAGACAAGCGCTTAGCTAAAGATGTAATGGATTGGGTAGTACAGGATCCATTTTGGCGAACTAACGTCTTATCAGCTAATAAATTACGTAAACAGTTTGCGCAGTTGGCTATAAAAATGAAAGCCGAAAAAGAGCCTACTAAGCCTAAACAGCCAAAGGACCCACGTGATAAGGAAATAGCATTGCAACAATGGATAGCAGAAGGGAACGATCCTGATGAATTCAACTGGAACAATTAGTGATTTATCAGCTGAACAATCAGTACTAGGTGCTGTGTTTCTCGATTCTAATGTACTTGATGAAATTTCGTTTTTAGAGGATAGGGATTTCTTAGATCACAGACATCAACAAATATACAGAGTAATGCGCTGGCTGGATAAACGTAACAAACCAGTGGACGTTGTAACTGTTACAGAAATGTACGTGCAGCATAATAGAGCAGACGAACTAAGCGTTACGTATCTAACGGAACTGGCAGAATCTTGTCCGACTACAGCAAATGTAGTCTATCACGCTAATATAGTTCGATCGAAAGCAATAAGGCGCAGAGGTTCGGAAATAGGTAATAAAATCACTGCTTTATCAAGGGAAGACTTTGAAACGGATGAGGAATATTTTTCGGCTGTAGAAGCTTTAGTTGCAGAAATGCGCCCTGATGACAATGGAAAAATGCGAAGTCTAGTTGAGACCAGGCAGAAGTATTTCGAGCACTTGTTGTCAAAAGAAATCACCTACATTGAGTCAGGCTTTCCTCAATTTGATGGATGGGCAAAGGGATTATACAGAGGGGATTTGTTTATCTCAGCTGGTCGTCCATCTGTAGGTAAAACAGCCATGTTATTACAGCGAGTTATAGGAGTCGCTGAGAGTGGCCCTGTTCTTATTTGGTCGCAAGAAATGGATGAGGATCAGCTGAAAGATCGAATGATCTCTAATATAACTGGTATTCCGTTCAATCGCATCAGAAACAAGGAACTTAGCCCTAAACAATATGCAGAAGTCGAAGAAGCATACAACCGTCTTGAACAGCTCCCGATCTATATACAGGATAGCAGTGGTGTCACTATTGAGGAAGTCCGATCCACAGCTCGTAGATTTAAACGTAAACACGGTGATCTAGCAATGGTTGCAGTGGATTATCTGCAAATCATGAAGATTCCTCAGCCGAAAGGAAGAACAAGAGCAGAAGCAATCGGAAAAGTAACTCAAGCAGCTAAACAGATGGCGCGTGAAATGAAATGTGTGTTTATGATGCTATCCCAAATGACAAGGGATAGTGACAAGAATCCAAAGAAGCCAACTCTATCAGAGTTAAAAGAATCCGGCTCTATTGAACAAGACGCTGATGTAGTTGAGTTTCTATGGATTGATCCAAATGATACGGAACAACAGGGAAAGGTAGTGCAGCAGTTTATAGCAAAAGGGCGTAATACTGGACTTAACGAATTCAGACTTCTGTTTAGAGGGTGGAAACAGCAATTTATTGAGTTGGATAAGAAACAAAAATAAAAATACTCAGCTTTTACAAGCTGAGTATCGTCGCCAACAGGTTAGCTAACCCTCCTAGGAAGGCTAGCGTTCCCTGGGAAACACGAATTTTTATCGTGATTTCCATAGCGTTCACCCTTTAGAGTGGGCAGGATTTCCATTAAGGAACCCTACTCTTGCTATTAGCAAGTACTATTATAGCTATGATTTTTTTAAAAGTAAATAGTTGCGAAAGGAGAATCAGAGTGCAGTGAGATACGTAGGAATAGACCCAGCCAGTAAAACAGGTTTTGTTGCTTTATCAAAAGATGGCCAAGTTTTAAAGGCTAAGGAGCTTACTGGTATTGGTGATAAAGATCCAAAAAGGATGACAACTCTTATAAATGACATCGTTACGCATGTACAAAAAACTGACATTATTTGCATAGAGGGTATGCCTTTTAATACGCAAAGAGCCATGTTTGCAGGAGGTTTGCATCACGGCATACGCAATGAGTTATACAAGCAAGGCATTAGATATTACGAGGTTGCGCCAAATGCGGTTAAAAAGTTTGTACATGTAACAGGTTGGTCTGGTCAACCAGGTAATAAAAAGCGCCTAAAAGGGAAGGAAAAGAAACAAGCTGTAATGGCAGCTGTTAAAGAGCATTATGGCTTTGTGCATAGTAGCGACAACATTGTCGATGCCTACATTATGGCCCAAATAGCTAAAGCTTTGGTTGAACGAAAAGTTGCCCATAGTTATCAAGCTGAGGTTTTACATAACGTTAAAGCCGGATAACTATAAAAGTTGTTTTAAGCCATTTTAAGAGATTTTGTTGTCGTGATGATATTTAATACTAGATTAATATAAAAACGCACAGAACAAGCCGAATTAAAGCCACATCTATATGCAAAGGAGAATATAAATGTCAAAAATAAATTTAAGTGTTCTTTTCAAGAAAATGCAAAAGGATGACAAAAAAGAGATACTGGAATTCCATGTGCAAGGTGATGAATTGCAGCACTCCGATGAGTTAGTGCAATTAGCAGGTAACATTGCCTTGCTAGAGGTCAAAAACAGCGAAGTGGACAGAATAACAGCTGAGTTTAAAACCTTACAACGTGATAGTAAAAAGACTGTACTCAAGTTTAACGTTAAAGGCGATAGCGAGATTATTAAGCTTTACACGCTTGCTGGTAGCCATGTTGATTTATTATTAGAACCATCGCAAATGTCTATTGAAGAATTTGAGGACATGGATCCACATGAGGGCATTGATTATAGTGTGAACAATGATGGAACAGTCGAAGTAGTGGAAGGACAAGTCAGTATAGATGATCTTCCTACAGGTGAACCTGATGAAGTTACTTTTGATGATCCTGATTTAAGCGACCCAGACTTATTGCTAGATTAAATAACAACGCCCTGGGAAACCAGGGCAAAACCTCTTAAAGGGGGAACATCTATTGAGTTTTGAACTTCCCGAATTAGATAGAAAAGCAACGCAAAAAGCAGTTGAAGCTGCATTGGAAAAATATCGCATATATAAATACTTAACCTTTGAACGAGAAGCATCTACCACATCACATATTGATGATATAGGCGGAGGAAGAAGTAACATACCTGGTGATCAAACAGGCAGTATTGCAGTGAAAAATGTAGATGAACAGGAACGAATAAGGAAGTATTGTGAACGAATAGAACGTTCGGTGAGACGATTGCCGAAAATGGAACGTTTTTTGATTGAAGAAAGGTACATGTCGGAGGAAGCTGAGTACTTAACGGATTATAATGTGTACTGTTTTAAGTTTCAGCCGCCAGTTAGTGAAAGGACTTATGCAAAAATCAGATGGAAAGCTTTTTATAAATTGGCGTTGAATTTAAATATTGCTGTGTTAGCAGGTGAAAAGGATGGGTGAAAAGGTACTTAAAAATGAAAAGAACGTGCGAATTATTGAAAGAAACGGCATTAAACTAGAAGTTACTTCAAATAAACCGTCAAATGTGGCTATTAAAAATTTTAACAAATTCTATAACAAGCATTTCAACGAATTCAATAAATAAGCCGACCTAATAATATAATAGGGCGGCCTTCTTTTTAATTTATTATAGTATACATTAGTGTACATGACACCAATGACATGTACTATAACCAATAGAAAGGAAAATGGGTTTATTTTCTTCTTTTGCTTTGGCGAAAGCTTCTTCAGACCATGGGTACCAATTCACAGGGTTATATGCATGCTGTAAAAGGTATGGTGATTTCTCTTTAATTAATCTATTTGCATGTTTCTTATTATTAAACATCATTTTACACATCCTTTTTTAATTTCTATTTTAAGTGTGTATAAGAAGCGATGAAAGTATAACCCATTATGATATACTATCTGTTTTCTGAAAATAATAATTTTAAAGTGGTACTTAGAATATAAAGAATATGTTGTTATTAACTTTGAAATAATTCATGGGTGACACAAAAATGAATAATTCAAACAGGACACAATGAATGTGTTATATAAAGCCAATTTTATAATGAAGGTTCATGCAAATTTTTCAAAAGATAATACACTAAAGCATTTTTAAGAAGGTTTAGCAGAAATTTTACAGTACTTTAACACTTTGGTTGAAAGGGAATGAGCTTGTTGTTTGCAAACAAGCAACATATGAAAAAGGAGATTAATTAGGGTTATAATAAGAATGAACTGCATTAATTTGATTGACTCCAATTTTTAACATCCAATATACCCCTGTTTTATATTCATTTATTTTTTGTTATATTTTTTTAATTTTTTTAAAGCCAAACAACTTGGTAAATTGTCTAATATATAGATGGTCAATTGTGGATGGATTGGCTGGCAATGCATTGGGTAAAACAAGTCGATATATACAGTAAAAAAAATCGCACTTAATCTTTTAAAGGATATGCAGCTGGATACATATAGGTGATATATAGTCGTGTAAATAAGAGAATAATTGGTAGTATCCAATAAAAGAAAAGGTAGATACATATGTAGAGGTGGTAATTATCAACCAGCTAGTAAAGAAAGCACAAAAAGGTGATGAAAAAGCGTATATCATTCTTTTTAAAAAATACGAAGAAGATATTTATAGAATGGCATATATGTATGTTAGAAATCAGGAAGATGCACTGGACATTGTTCAAGAGACAGCATACAAATCATTTGATCAAATAAAAACACTGAAGCAACCGGAGTATTTTAAATCTTGGTTGATTAGAATTGCGATTAATACTGCTATAAATCAGCTAAGAAAAAAGAAGAATATAGTTCATTTAAGGCCGGATCACATAGATATCATGTGCGCTAATGAGCACGATGTGCCCCTTCAAATGACACTTAAAGAATTGATTGAAGGTTTAAATGAAAATGAAAAGAGTGTCTTGTTGCTAAAGTTTTATGCTGATTATACCATAAACAGAATTTCAGGCATATTAGATATGCCTATTGGCACAGTGAAAACGATTTTATACCGTTCTTTGGAAAAGCTGCGTAAGCAGTTAAATAAGGAGGATATCTATGAGCAATGATATAAAACGCGAACTTGAAAAGATTGAAATTCCCAAAGAGTTACATGCAAGGGCAAAGCTGGGAATCAGGCAAGTGAAACACAAAAGAAAGAAAAGGAAAAGATATCCCAAATGGTTAATCGGAGTGGCAGCTTCATTAATGATTTTGGGAGCAACTTTTACAATTGGCAATTCTTACATAGCAGATGCAGATGGAACTTTGATAGGAAAGATTTTTGGATCAGGTGAGCAGCTTCAAAAAAATCATCCCAATGTAAAAGAGTATGTTCCAAGAATGGAACGTCACTTGGAACTGGCGAAAAAAGTTCTTTCGAAAGAAGAATTTGAAGATTATAGTCAGCTAACTAAAGAAGACGTTGAAATCGATACAAAAATAGTAGCGGAAAACAGAAGGTTTCCTAATAAAGAAGAGATGAAAAAGTTGGATAGAATTCAATCGAAGATAGAGGGTTATGAAGAAAGGATAAGAAAGCTGACAACCCATACATTGGAGGAAGCACAAAAAATGGTCAATTATCCAATCAACCGGCCAGCATTTATACCAAAAGGATATGAGTTGGAGGAGGAAACAGCGACAACGGGGGAAGAGCATATAGGAGAAGATCCTGTGGTAGAAATACAATATAGGGAAAGTGAAGGAGAATTTGGCTTCTATACGATTATAGGAAAAATAGGTAAGACTGAGAAAAACTGGACAAAGCACTTTGACAAAATCGATTCATATCAGCTTAATGGATATGATTTTGATTATGGCAGCTATGTTGATAGTAATATACATGAGATGAGAGTAACGATTCCGGAACAAGGCTATGAGATTATTATGAGTGCGGATTTATTATCTAAGGAAGTGATGGAAAAGGTATTGCTATCAATGATTGAAGAAAAATGAGTCTAAAAGCTAAAGAGTCTTTATTGAGTGTAAGAAAAATTGGGTACTAAATGTTTATCATAGATAAAAAAGAATCACTGCGTAAGAGGGAAAGAGGAATATTAATTGGACAAAAAGAGAGTAACAATAAAAAAACGCAAACTAAGAAAGAAGAATATATTTTTCCTAATAATAGCCGGAATGCTTGTGTTATTCGTAAGCGTAATTGGGTATGCGTATTGGCAGTATGAATCTGCGTTGAGTGCTTCTGAGGCTGATGTTGGCTCTAACCAAAAATTAGATATTGAGTTTAATGGGGTAAAGGACAAATTTGGTAATATCAATGTTCTACTATTGGGTGTTGACTCTAGGGGAGAAAAGCATCCCAGATCCGACAGCATCATGATTGCGCAATACGATCAGGAAACTAAGACACCAAAAATCGTTTCTATCATGCGGGACAGCTATGTCAATATCCCTGGATATGGCATGAACAAAATAAACGCAGCAGAAGCACTGGGAGGTCCTGAATTAATGCGTAAAACCATCAAGGAGAATTTTGATGTAGATATTCAATATTACGCACAAATTGACTTTAAAGGATTCACAAAAATGATTGATAAAGCATTCCCTGACGGAATCGAAGTTGATGTTGAAAAAGATATGTCAAAAAACATCGGTGTGTCTCTGTCACAGGGTAAACAAACTCTGCATGGCAAGGAACTGCTTGGTTATGTTCGTTTTCGGCATGACGCAGAAGGTGACTTTGGAAGAGTTAATAGACAACAAGAAGTTATAAAAGTTCTTGCGGAAAATATTATCAGTTTCACTGGTATTACACATTTTCCACAAATGGTAGGCACTATTCAACCATATATTGATACCAACGTGGAAGAAAGATTGGTTTTATCCGTAGCAACCAGCTTTATCAAAGAAGACAGCAAAATTGAAACCCTCCGTATTCCCGTTAATGACGGGTACAGAAACACTCGTGTGTTAATCGGGGGCGATAATGCTGCAGTGCTGGAACTGGATTTAGAGAAGAACCGAGAAGCTTTAAAAAGCTTTTTAAAAAGATAGGAAAGCATAAAATGATGTGCTTGAGGATAACGAAATAACCGACTAGCCACGTCCGGCTCCATCGCCAGCAACGATGCGACTTTAGAAATGCGCCCTACGATAAGGCCTCATCAGTTCGTCGCTAAGGGGAAGGTCGACTAAAAACGGGCTTGCCGCTCAGGCGTCGGCATACCCCTGTTTTTAGTGGCATGATTCCTAAATCTTTAGTTGATTCGTTCCATTCGCTCGTTGCTAAACGGGCGCCCCGAGCCTTTGTTCATAAGGAATGAGCCATACAATAACTGGTTGCATACCTAACTATATCAATGTGTATTGCCCACTTCAGCTCGGAACAGTTAAGTACATTATTAAATAAATAAGCCATTTCCTTAGCCAGAGACTATATGCGGAACACTTACAATGATTTTAAGGAAGGTAGAGACCATTTCCTAGCATATGATGGAGAGATAAATGAGTAAGATATACTACCTTAGTATCAGATCATACTTCTACGAACGGGCAGTATGCGATATATTAATAATGGAAAATCGTAGATGTCACTGCTAACCCAGATTTTTTAACAGCTAAAAAGACTAAAGAATGTCTTTTTGTCACATAAGGTATTTATATAATTATTTTTTTACAATCAGCATTTCGTACTAGCAAATGCAGATGAAATGTAACTTGCAACTGCAGAAGAAGTTCTCTCAACGGAGGAATTTGAAGATTACAATAAGTAAATTAAGGAAGTATCGAAATGGTACAAAAATATAGCGAGGCGGAAGGTTACCCTAAAGAACAGCTAAAAAAACTAGATGAAATTCAAAGGTATTTATGAATAAAGGATGATTAAGCTGATAACTCACATTGGAGAAAATCTAGATGATGGTCAATTATCCGATCAACCGACCAGCTAATATACAAAAAGAATATCAGTTTGAGTGGGAAATAGCGATACGGAAGAAAACAATTAAGACCCTGTGGTTTAAATACAATATAGAAATGGTGAAGCTGGCTTCTATATGACTATAGGAAAAGTAGATAAGTCTGTGAAAATTTGGACAGAGATATACGACAAAATCGACTCCGTGACAAAAATTATTAAATTCGGTACAACTGCATGAGCTACATTGTTGGTCTCTGCAATAGATGAAAATTGCATAGTCACAAAGTTAATTCAGTTAAAATAGCTGACTCCTCGCTATTTGATGTTGGAAGCATAACCAAAAGAGAGATTCGTAGTCAGTTTGACATGGAGCCTCGGCGGATATGATTTACGAGCCAAGACGCCAATATGAAAGGGATATTGGCTCACGCATAGAAATGGTATCATGCCGCCAATCCACGTAGAACTTCCTAAACTACCTTCTGCTCCCATACTAAATAGCGGAGAGAATTAATCGATTGGACGTTTTATTCAAATGACAACGCAGCTCACCTCTTTCATTTAGTACTATTAGTTTTGAAAGCGAAAATGTATTATTGATGCAATTGATTAATTTAACTTTAACAAATCCATTTACTCACTTGTAGAACTCTCTTCTTTTACATGTTATATATCAAGTAGCCCCTCCACCCATTCAGCTTCTTCTTGATATATTTTAAACATAAAATACATCAAAATAGTAAGCGCAAATATGGGGCTATTTTCTTCAACTGTATCTTCAAATTGAAAGGTTGTCTTCAGGCTAAATGTTCCGATTTTAATCTTAGCCACTCTAAGTTTGTTTACCTTTATCTCTAAATCTCCAGACCAGTTTTCTTCAATTAAAATATCTTGACCATCCATATTCCCCACAACACAGAAATAAAGGATGTTGCTTCCCAATTTATCTTTAAAATCATATTGAATGGATTCTGTACATAGTTGATACTCTGCTAATACCAGTCGTTTCCAGCCATTTTGCTTCATCCCTAACACAAAATAATCCTGTTCATCAGCACTTATATATGAAAACACACTATCTTTTTCGAGTGTATCTGAAATGGTTTTCCGTATATATCCAATTTCATTTATGTCCGTTGTTACCGGGATTGCTTTTTTACTTGAAAAATAGATGACATCTTTTAAATAATAGGTACGCATTCTTTTCCCCCTTGTTCTAAATATTACGGATAAAGTTCCACAAAGTTTCACTCGCATGGATTTACTAGTTTAGATAAAATTACATTTATTTTACAGCTAATTAACAGTAGCAAAATAATTATTTTGTACAATTAATAATAAGAGTGCTTGGTCAGAGGCATCATGCCACATAAAGAATATTTCTGCAACGCTAACCAATTTCACCAAATTATACGTACACGGAGGTACATAAAACAAGTCAATGAAATGATTTGAACAAAATATGCTTAGTGTATTGGAAAAGGCATTCTAATTTCTATACAAATGAGGGGGTAATAAGCTTGAAAAAAGCAAAATTTATAGGACTATCTTTAGTATTATCCATGGGGCTATTATCTGCTTGTGGAGATGAAAGTGATAACGCGAATGCAGAAAAAGGCGAGGAAAAATTGGAAGAGCTGTCTGTACAATTTGTACCTTCGCAAAATGCAGATACGTTAGAGGCCAAAGCAAAGCCTTTGGAAAAGTTGCTTAGTGATGAATTAGATATTCCTGTTGAAGTAAGTGTATCGACCGACTACAACACTATCATTGAAGCAATGGATTCAAAACAAGTTGATATCGGATTTTTACCACCAACAGCATATGTACTAGCTAAAGAAAAAGGATCGGCAGATGTGATGTTACAGGCGCAGCGCTATGGTGTAAATGATGATGGTTCTCCAACCGAAGAACTCGTTGATTCTTATAAGTCTATCTTTATTGTTAATAAAGATTCCGATATTGAATCTGTTGAAGATTTAAAAGGAAAGAAAATTGGTTATCAAAATGTAACTTCATCTGCAGGCTTTGTTTGGCCGGCAGCTACATTATTAGAAGCAGGCATTCATCCATTAAATGATGTTGAACCAGTAACTTTAAAAGGGCACGATCAAGCATTGATTTCTTTGTTGAATGGAGATATAGATGCAGCTGTAACGTTTCAAGATGCACGAAACATAGTAGTAGGAGACTATGAAGATGTATTTGAAGAAACACGAATCATCGAATTTACAGAACCAATTCCTAATGATACTGTAGCCATTCGTCCTGATATTGACGATGAAACGAAAAAAGCAATCACGGACGCCTTTATTGCCATTGGGAAAGATGAGGAAGGTAAGAAAATTATTCAAGAAATTTATTCCCACGAAGGGTACGTAGAATCCAAAGATAGCAACTTTGATATTGTTAGAGAATATGAAGAAAAGGTAAGTAAGGAAGTAGAAAAATAATGGTTTTAGGATAATCATTAATTGATACGATTAAGATTAAAAATAGCTTGGTTAAAAAAGAAGGCTGCTCGCCAATTGCGAACAGTCTCCTTTTACTTCGAGAAGAAAGTAGGGAAAACCTTGATAGAATTAAGAAATGTGTCTAAAGTATATCCCAATGGAGCGCGGGGATTAGATAGGATTGATTTACAAATTGATGATGGCGAATTTGTCGTCATTGTCGGATTATCAGGAGCGGGAAAATCCACTTTTCTTCGTTCCATCAATCGTCTGCATGAAATTAGCGAAGGCGAAATTATGATCAATGGGAATTCGATAACCAAAGCAAGAGGAAACGAACTGTATCGAATTCGGAGAGATATCGGAATGATTTTTCAAAACTTTAATCTTGTACGTCGTTCAAGTGTAATGAGGAATGTACTCTCTGGCCGGGTTGGTTACCATTCAACATTAAAAATGTTGCTTGGATTATTTTCTAAACAGGATAAAGCACTCGCTATGGATGCTCTTAAACGGGTAAACATAGCGGAAAAAGCATATATTCGAGCTGATCAATTATCAGGTGGTCAACAGCAAAGGGTGTCCATAGCTCGTGCATTAGCGCAAGAAGCCAAAGTTATCTTAGCTGATGAGCCAGTAGCCTCCTTAGATCCTATTACAACGAAACAAGTGATGGATGACTTACTGCGAATTAACCAAGAATTACATATTACGATGGTGGTCAATTTGCATTCCGTAGATTTGGCTAAAGCGTATGCCAGTCGAATTATTGGTTTAAATAAAGGGAAAGTCGTATTTGATGGTAAAGCAGCCGAAGCAACAGATGAAGTATTTGCATCTATATATGGAAACCAAAACCATGAACAAACAACAAAACAGATAGGAGTCGCAAAATGAGGGAATCACAAATGAAACAGTCGATGGCAATGCTTGCTCCTCCATCCAAGTTAAAGCCCATTTCCACAGCACTGCTTCTAGTAGTACTCCTTCTTTGGGGCGGTTGGCAAATTGAGTTTTCTCTTGCGGAGTTAGTTCGAGGGCTGCCCAATATGTGGGATCTCATGGTACAATTGGTGCCTCCAAATTGGGAGTACTTTTCAGTTATTACTAAGCCAATTTTAGAAACAATCCGCATGGCGGTAGTTGGAACAACGCTTGGAGGGTTGCTTGCTTTCCCATTATCTATTTTAGCGGCACGAAATGTTTTTCGCTCTGTATGGGTGACAGTTCCTGCCAGATTTGTTTTAAATTTAATTCGTACAATACCCGAGTTATTATTAGCAGCTTTGTTCGTGGCCGTTTTCGGGATTGGACCTATTCCAGGAATCTGTGCGTTAATGTTATTTTCCATTGGTATTATCGCTAAGCTTTTCTACGAATCAGTGGAAGCGATTGATCCAGGTCCGCTCGAAGCAATGACTGCAGTTGGTGCAAACAAGCTCAAATGGATTTTTTATGGGGTAATTCCACAAGTGATGGCATCGTTTATGTCTTTCTTTTTATATACGTTTGAAATTAACATTCGTGCAGCAGCGGTGCTTGGTCTGGTGGGAGCAGGGGGGATTGGATTATATTATGAACAAACGCTTGGCTTTCTTGATTACGGAAAAACAGCTTCCATCATTATCTATACGTTAGTAGTTGTATTGATTATCGATTACTTGTCTACAAGAATAAGGGAGAAATTAACATGAAGCGAATACGTCTTATCATGATTATTGTTATCGTTTCTGCTATCTACATATGGGCTTTTTCAGGATTGCCAAAATTAGAATGGAAGGATACGTCGGTGGAAGTTGTATCAGCTATTTTTTCTGGGCTGTTTCAACCAGATTGGGATTATGTGTATGATCCTGATGGCGAAGATTTACTTCGTGGGTTGTTGGATACATTAGCTATCGCTTTACTAGGAACGTTTATTGCAGGGGTTCTTTGTATCCCGTTTGCTTTTTTGGCTTCGAAAAACATTGTCAAGTCTAAATTAGCTGTTGGGATAAGTAAATTTATGCTAAGCTTTATTCGCGTGTTTCCAGATATTGTGCTTGCTTTACTATTTATTAAAGCGGTTGGACCAGGGGCTTTTGCTGGTGTTTTGGCATTAGGCATTGGTGCGGTAGGTATGCTTGGAAAACTCATTTCTGAAAGTGTCGATAACGTTGACTTAAGTGCAAAAGAAGCATTGATTGCATCAGGTGCAAACCCCGTAAAGACTTTTATTTTTGCCATTGTCCCCCAGGTGCTGCCCAACTTTTTCTCGTTTATTCTGTATCGATTTGAAGTGAATGTACGAGCGGCGGCAGTTCTGGGCGTAATCGGTGCTGGCGGGATCGGCACACCGCTAATTTTCGCTTTGAGTGTAAGAGATTGGGAGAGAGTAGGCATTATTTTATTAGGAATTATTCTAATGGTTACGTTTATTGATCTGATATCAGGGAAAATAAGAGCAAGATTTATTTAAACATAGGTAAGAAGCAGTCTTTATATTAAGGTGAAGGCTGCTTCTTGGTATCTAAATAAATAAAATATGTGAAACTAAGCCATTAACATAAATAATAATTGATACGTAAAGGCAAACCTTAGTACACTTTTGGCGGGAAAAAGCTTTTACCTATAGGTCAAAATGTTAAATCAGTAATCTTATTTCAAAAAACGGAAGAGACAACTTCCTTGAACCATTTTAAGGATAGCAATTCCCCTAAAACAGCCGTATACTAAATGAAAGTGAAAAACAAGATTGAAAATTCGTTATAAGGAGTGTGTATCATTGAATCCCGTTATCGGAATAACCCCATCAACACAAAATGAAACGAATATGCATTTTGTCAGCGCTGCTAATATTGCTGCAATCAAAGGGGCTGGAGGAATTCCAATCATTCTGCCTTTTGTAGTATCAGAAGATCAAATTCGGCAAATTGGAAACATGATTGATGGTTTGTATTTAACTGGAGGAAATAGTATTGACCCAACCTTATTTCATGAAGAACCACACCCGAAGTTAGGTGAAATCAATCCGATTCGTGATCAATATGAAGTTGCCATCATAGAGGAAATGCAAACGCAACAAAAACCTATCTTAGGTGTTTGTAGAGGGTGTCAAATTTTAAACGTTGCACTAGGTGGTGATATGTACCAGGATATTTATGCGCAAATAGATGGGGAATTATTACAGCATAAACAACATGCCCCTGCTAGTCACGCCTCTCATTTTGTACATGTAAAAGAGGAGACATTATTAAGAGAAATTGTAGAAACAGAGAGAATAAAAGTAAACAGCAGGCACCATCAGGCTAACCGAAATCCCGGGAAAGATATACAAATTTCTGGGATAGCAAGTGATGGCGTTGTAGAAGCAATTGAAAGTAAACAGGCTCCATTTATATTAGGGGTGCAATGGCATCCTGAAGATTTGGCAACAGCTGGAGATACAGTCTCCAAAAGAATTTACAATGCGTTCGTGCAAGCGTGTAGTGAAAACGAAAACAACACATAGCCTAAATAAAAGAAGGGTTGCCTTGCCGTAAAAGGATTATCTGCAACCTTCTTATTTTCATTTCATGTGACGTTTATAATTTGAACCAAATAACGCTCTTCGCTTGTTTTTTTAAGCATAAAACGGAGAAGGTGGGATTCGAACCCACGCGGCGCTTGCACGCCCTAACGCATTTCGAGTGCGTCCCCTTCAGCCAGACTTGGGTACTTCTCCCTATAAATAAGAACAATAAATATTGTAAGAGAAATTAATTGCTATGACAAGTTTTTTGCATGAAAATCTTACAAAATAGATGAAGGATTGACTGTTTGCACAAAATAACATAAAGTATTATACAAAAATAAATGATTGAGGTATCAGCAATGAATCACTACATGAAGAAAAGTATCCAACAGTACCAAGCGGAAAATAAAAATAAAGCAAGATTGTTAATTAAGTGTCCAGATCAGCCAGGCATTGTCGCTGCTGTTTCCGATTTTTTGTACAGACATGATGCAAACATTATTACTTCGGATCAATATACCCTCGATCCGGATGGCGGACAGTTCTTTATGCGCGTAGAATTTTATTGTCCACAATTACTGGAAAAAGCAGAAGTGTTAGAGGAAGCATTTCAATCAATTGGTGAGAAATTTGCAATGGAATGGCAGTTATTATACGTTAGCCAGTTAAAGAATATGGCGATTTTTGTTTCCAATGAGCCGCATTGTCTGATGGAATTGTTATGGGAATATCAAAGTGGGGACCTTATGGCACATATCGCTCTTGTTATAAGTAATCATGAAACGGCTCGAGAAACAGTGGAGTCGCTTGGAATACCCTTTTATTATATCCCAGCAAATAAAGATATTCGCAAGCAAGTAGAGGAAAAGCAACTTCAATTATTGAATGAGCATCAGGTGGATGTCATCGTGTTGGCGCGTTATATGCAAATATTAACCAGTGATTTTGTTAAGAATTACGAGCATCAAATCATTAATATCCACCACTCCTTTTTACCAGCCTTTGTTGGGGCGAAGCCTTATGAGCGGGCTTATAAACGTGGTGTAAAAATGATTGGAGCGACCTCTCACTATGTGACCAATGATCTGGATGAAGGTCCGATTATTGAACAAGATATCGGCAGAGTGGACCACAGAGATAATAGCGCTAAAATGAAAAAGATTGGTCAAGCAATTGAACGAGTAGTATTATCCAGGGCTGTCAAATGGCACCTTGAGGATCGAATTATTGTACATGAAAATAAAACAATCGTGTTTTGATATGTAAATATAACTATCGTCCTATGAAAATAGCCTGCTTGTAGAAAGCAGGCTATTTTGACATCAATTTGGCAGTATAAAGTTTCCAATGCAGATTTTGTTTTGCGTCACCACTTGACATAAGCGTTCCTTGAATGGTTACTTTGTCCCCAGCCTTTAATGTTTTCTTCGGAGTATTTTTCCCAAAATCAGCAAGAAATACTTGGTATGCCTCATTTTTCTTGCTCTTTTTAACCTGAGACCATTTCTGGTCTTTATATTTGTCTCCTCCCCAGACGTAGACCTTTTTTCCTTTTGCTTCCATCACATAACCTTTCCAAGTTACCTTTTTGCCTGATAAGTGTTTATCCCAAGTTTTCTTTTGTGTACTATCGTTAAGTTTTTTGTATTCTTTCGTAAAAGCTGGGAAGTTTTGTAGTGACTTGATTGTTTTTTTCTGTTGGCTAGAAAGTTCATTGCTCTTCTTTTTTCTTTTATCATCGTCGTCGTCATCGTCATCATCGTCATTTAATTGCTTATCCACATCATGTTGTTTCTCTGCTTTATCCTGTTCTTGATTTGCATATTTTTCTTTTAAATCGTCTGGTGTAATGATAGCTGCTATGATAAATAAAACAAGCGAAACGAGCGTTATCATTCCGCCTTTATATTTTTTCTTTTTGATAGCACCCATAATTAATAATACGATACCAACCGTGATTCCCAATGATGCAATAGTGCCTAATAACGTACTAATAAAGGCCATATGTATTCCTCCTTCCAGGTAATATTATCATAAAACAGGAAGGGAATGTATGATTTATTTTGATACTTAGGTTGCTCACGTGGTTGAAGAAATATGATGGTGTATTAGTTGCTTGTAACTGTGTAAAAGCGCGCCAAATAATATGTTATATATCTAAGTTATACAAAGGAATATCATTCAATGATTCATTCCTATACGATTGGTTATAACCTTAATATAAGCTTGAGATTACATTCAGTAACAACAATTTTAAGCCTGTCTGGATATTATACTTTCTAGAGTATATTTTTATGTCAATGTAATTGATGAAGCCAACACGATAATTTGCAAGGATTCTGCCATTTTTGCTTTGTTAAATAAAAAAGCAATATTTAAATTATTTTAATACGAAAAGTTTACATTGACTAATATTGGAAAGTTAATTAACATATATGTGAAGTGTTTCACAAATTTTGGAGGGAATTATCTCATGAAAACTAATCAAACCACCATTCATCAACCGAAGTTCAAAACGAACACATTACTGATTCAATCTATTATCGGCTTAATAGTAATTGCTCTTGTTGGATACTTCGGGTCATTTCTTGCTCATTCAAGTCAAAAATTAACGTTGTATTTATTAACTGGAGTGGCATTAGGCTATATTTTGACACGCTCTACTTTTGGCTTTGCTGGTGGAGTGAAAAAAATTTATGTAACTGGGTTTGGAGGTTTATCAAGAGCACTAATAATTATGTTTGCGATTACAATGATTGGTATGATAGGAATACACTGGTATGCTGCAGCAAATGGTGCCGTACCAGCATTTATGGCTGAAGCTGGAGATACAATTATACCTGGTTCTAAATCGGTTAATACACTTAGTATCGCAACGATTGCTGGAGGTTTTATCTTTGGTATTGGGATGATAATGGCAGGCGCTTGTGCTTCTGGAACATTGACAGATATTGGCGAAGGTGCTACCCGCGCTATGATTGTGTTACCATTTTTTGTACTCGGGACAGCCCCTGGAGAATTGGTAAGATATAAAATACATGATTCTGCTTTAGGGAAATTCAGTACAACGATGTATTTACCTCATACTTTTGGTTTTATCGGTGCTCTACTTGTATCACTTTTCGCGCTTCTTTTACTTTATATATTAGTTAACAAATATGAAGCTTTTAGAAAAAAAGAAGGTTTTTATGAGGAAGAATTGTTTGCTCATGACGAAAAAGCCATAGAGGCAAAAAGGAATTATAAATTTTTTAGTTATGAAACTTATCATAAATTTTTCATTGAACGTTGGAGCTTTTTAACGGGCGCTATTTTATTAGCAGTAATGTTCATTTTTATTGTTAATACGACAGGTTCAAGCTGGGGTGTTACATCTGCTTTTTCTAGATGGGATGTCGCATTCTTGCAAAACTTAGGTTTTGAGTTTAATTCGCCAGCATTCACAAGTATTCTAGAGGATGTAAATAATGGTTTGTTGAATCACAATGGTACAATAAGGAACATTGGTATTATATTTGGCTCTTTAATTGCCTTGCTTTTAGCTGGTAAGTTCAAATTTAACTTTAAGTACTCCGTGAAGGATGCCTTCATCTATGCTGGCGGTGGATTGATTATGGGATTTGGAGCAAGATGCGCTGGTGGTTGTAATATCGGTGCTTTATTTTCAGCCATATGTAATTTTTCATTAGCAGGCTGGGGGTTTACGGTTGCTCTTATCCTTGGTGGTATAGTTGGGTTGAAACTATTTGAAGGAAGGCTTAATATTATTCCTCCAAATAGACATAGAAGATAAACGTTAACAAAATACTTAGGAGAAATTTAGCTTGCTAAAGTCATAGTAGTTATTATGGTGCCGTAGTATGCATGACATCTAAATATGCTAGGGAGAGACAATTCCATCACAATTTAAAGGCTAGGCAGTGCGACAAGTCAAAAGCGATCGCGTATTGTTAAAAGATTAATGGGAATTCTTTCACCTAATAGGAAAAGTTTAAACTTATCAATTAAAGCTGACAGCAAGGTATATTTAAATCCCGTCAAAAAATATGCAACCGAGGAAAATATCTCCTCAAGCATTAAGGTATATGCAAACCGGACGTAGGATAAGTCTAGATCATCCAGTAAGCCTACAAAATCTTTTAAAGTAGGTCAAAAAAAGTAACCGTAAAAAAATCACCTAGCCAATTTGCTGCTGGTGGGTCCATTGAGAGCTTTGTTAAACGAAGTAGCTACAAGGGGCATTCAAGTTAGATCAGATAGAGTCTTTTAGATGGCATTATGTCATGGGGATAAAAAAGACGTGTATGAATCAAAAAAGCCTACTCCTTTATCCCGTATATAAAGTAAGGTGCTGTCAGACTCCCACTACAGTAGTTAGATAATCTAGACTGCAACAAGTCTAAGTGGGAGGTAACAGCACCTAAATGCCCAATTTCGTAAGATGTCTTTAGGTCATACCATTGTGGTACTAATCATCAGTAGGGGATGAGTGAAAACCCTCACTAGTAAATCTAAAGTTTAAAAAAATAAGAACAGCGTACCAGCTATTAGAATATAAGTACCTAATAAGACCAATCCTAATCTTCTAAAGAACACCTTTTTGCTGTTTCCTTCTTCTTTATTTTCAGAATATATCTTCCAAACACCAAAAATAACTAAAGCTATAGCAAAAAGCATAGGTACATTTGTATATGACATTTGTTCCCTCATTTCTCAACTAGTGATTGTTATTCGATGGGCTATAATTTAGTTAATAATATTAGTATATCACTAAAGACTAAAGAAAATTTTCCACATAACAACTTCGCCAGACTAATCCGTACATAATTTATCGTTTGAGCAAAGTTTCTAGCATTTCGAGCAACTTGACAAAAGAGATAAGTACCCTAATAATAGTTGGATGGATATTGCGTTTTAGGAGCTGACATCATTGAAACTATTGACTACAATTGTTTACGTATTTTTGGTATTATACTTAGCTAATAAATTTGAGTTTGAAAAGAATTGGGTTTATTTAGTAACTGTGGGTCCTATTGCGATCGGTGGGGGATTATTTATTTTACATTTGTTTGATAAAAATAAGTCCAGCTAGTATTAATGGAAAATTTTTTATTAAATTTTTTCTTTCACAACAAAACCACTTCCTGTAACTATAATCGAAACAAGTTTAGCGGGAGGTGGAATAATTTTTTTAAAAAAGAATAGCCACATAAAAGAGCTATTTATCATATGGTCTGAACTGCCCTCTGTCTACTTGACAGGGGGCAATTCATAAACAATAAACACTTTTTGTGATTAGATATTAAAGACTTCTATCCGTCTACTTAGGATTATTTTGTTTACGGTTTCTTTAGAAAAAAATTAAAATGGCGATAGATATATCCAAGATAATTACTCAATTTACAACTGAATCACTTTCTTCCAATAATAAAATTAGACATTTACCTCAGGGTTATTCTACTAGTCCCGTTGTTAAGTGTACTTTCCTACTTAAATCATTTTTATGAATTCCATAAATATGTTGAACCAGAAGGTATTCGTTTTACATGCTTTATAGATGACTTAACGTTTTCTTCGGAAAAATTTATTAGTAAAACTTTCAAACGTATTGTATATAGAATCATTCAAAACTATCGCTTAGATGTAAACCACTCAAAAACTCGGCATAGAACATTTAACAAAGAAATTAATGTAACCGGTGCCATCGTTAAAGATGGTGAGAAATTTATTCCTAATAAGCTACAAAAGAAGTTATATTTTACATACGTAGAGCTTGATGAGATAGAACTTGTCACAAGAAAATTACTGCTCATGCTAAAAAAAGTCAGTCCAGATGTTACATTTGGACTGACTTTTTTTAGGGACGACAGAACCGTCCCCGCGTCCCGCTGTTATTGCTGAAAAAGCTTCTCAGCATCAACTGAAAAATTAGGAAGCACTGTTGATGTCACGATACCTTTTTCCCGGACAATGTCTTTCTGTTCGTATTTCGCTTTTTCATTCAAGGCATATACCATGATTGTGTTCAGCAGGGGGTTCACAATCCAATACTCTTTGACCCCATACTGCATATATAAATTCAATTTGGTAATGAGGTCATGCGCCTGATTGGATGGGTTAATTATTTCAATGATCATGGTAGGAGCACCTGTGTATTGTTGATCATCCAGGCCACTTTTGTCACAGATGACAGACAAATCAGGGATAACCACTTTATCTCCAGGAATATTTTCATTACTTAGTTTCACATCGAACGGTGCCGAGAAAACCTCACAATCATCGCTTTCTAAAAGGTTGTATAATTGCGCGGCTAATCGCATAGATAGCCGCTGATGAACGGTGGAGGGTGAGGGTGACATGTAAACGACGCCATCAATATATTCAAGGAGCTGATCGGTTTGCTCCCGCATTTGGTAAAACTTTTTTAAGGAGACAAGTTCTTCGTTTGGTAAGCTCATTTTACTCACACCCCTTTTTTTAATTGTATAGTATTATCTGTCATTTGAAAAGTTACACCAACCTTTTGGGGGTGGGGGCGGGGGCCATGTACCATATCACCTTACGTGGCAATCGGAGAACAGCATTGTTTCACAACACTCCGTATTATCAGGCTTACTTAGATATATTAGAGGAGAATAGGTTTTACTATCCATTTCATCTCCATGCATATTGCCTCATGACAATCCATATACATCTCCAATTAGAAACTATCAATCATGATATAAAGCGAAACTTCAATCAGTGGGGATTTTCCTTCAAAGAAGCATGAAAACCGTCCCGCCGCTTCTTCCTAATAGTTTAGCAGAAAATAAACAAGGTGCTACAACATGTTCTACTTATAAATGGTTAAAAAATTACCTGGAGTGTGTTTTAAGTAATGAAAAGAACATTATGTAAAGTTAATGGTTGGATAAAAGGACTTAATGATAAAGAACTATTTTGAGTTTTTTTAACAGAATAAGAAAGTATAAAATTAGGTGCTTGGAGATAACGAAATAACTGAATAGTCACGTCCGGCTTCAGCGCCCAGCAACTAGGCGACTTCACGAAATCACCCTACGATAAGTCATCATCGGTTCGTTACCTCACCGTGATTCCTTTATCTCCGTTGATTCGTTCCATTCGCTACGTTGCTAAACGGGCGCCCTGCGCCTTTGTTCATTATACCTTTATGAAATATTGAAACTACTATAATTTTACTTCAGGGAGAGGAAAATTGTTTTATTATTTTATATACATCTTTAATTTTTAACATAGGATTTATTCATCGCTCCTTCAATAAGAAAATAAGGTAATTGTCTTTTAAAATTCTAATCTTTTATATATAAATGTTCACTAGTGTCGCATTAAAATATTCATATGCGATATAAAATACAGAATTTTCTTAAACACTTTGTTTCCATAAAAAAATCCTTTATAATGGTTGGCGGTAGTAACCTATCCAAATCCAATATAAAGGACAAACACCATGGATAAGTCTACACGAAAAACATCATTTAAACAATGGTTATCACCTATAAATCAAACATTATTTAATGAACAGGTGAAAAAGTATCAACTAAATCACTATACTAAAAAGCTACATATGGATTCATTTATGTCATTGCTTCTGTATGCTCAACTTCATGAAACGGAAAGCTTACGAGCGCTTAGCGATGCTGTTTTCTCGGATGAACTACAACAGGCTACAGAGTTAGATTCCATCAGTTTCTCACAATTAGGAAGAAGATTGAATCACGTTCCGACTGCTTTTTTTCAAACGATTTTTCTGGATTTAGTCTCTGATATCCATAAGATAACAGATTTCCAAAATCGTAGAAGAATAACAACACCATTAAAAATCATTGATTCTAGTACATTACCACTTAATTTAACGAACCATAAATGGGTTCGCAAAACAAAGTCAGGTGTCAAACTTCATTTACGACTCGTATTTATGGAAAAAGGCCTTTCTTATCCGGATCAAGCGGTCATCACAAATGCGATTAAGTTTTGGTTGATGACAAAGCATGCATGTACGTTTTTGATCGTGGTTACTTAGATTATGAACGTTTCGATCGTATGACAGATGAGGGTTATTTCTTTGTTTCTCGTCTGCGAAAGAACGCTGTAGTACGAGTATTTGAAACCTTTCCACTACAAGTAAATTCAAACGTAGTGTCAGATGAAATGGTTGTCATTGGAACCACACAAAATCGTTCAGAAAATGTATTTCGCAGATTGAAATTATTGGATACAAAAGGAAATGAACTTAGCTTGTTGACGAACCGATTTGACTTAGACGCTGATGAAATTGCTGAGATTTATAAATCAAGATGGGCAATTGAGCTTTTTTTCAAATGGATGAAGCAACATTTGAGTATCAAAAAATTTTACGGTTTTAGTGAACAAACAGTCCAAAATCAAGTGTATCTTGCGATGATCGTATATTGTCTGAACAAGATACAAATTTTAAATATTTAAGTTGGGGGAGCTGAGGGACTCCTTCATGGGGAATTAGAAATTTTTCATTACCATTCTCATTCATAGGAACTTGGTTGTCAAGGAGGGGCTTCACGACAAATTTCCTATGGATCAGGGGGGTATTCTTTTATGAATAATAGACAGACTCAGGTGTCTGGTAATTTAGCGATTGGTGTATTCGCGCTTTTGGTTATAAAATGCAAAATAGTTTCGAATTTCTTGTCTAGCCTCTCTGGGCTGTTGTGTTCTTTGAGATAAATTTCTTCGTATTTGATGGTGCGCCAAAGTCGTTCCGTAATGATGTTGTCTAGTGTACGTCCTTTGCCGTCCATACTAATGTTGACTTGATTCTGTTTTAATAGATTAATATATTAGGGCTAGTAAAATTACTGCCCTGATCTCCCTATTTAAGATGACCGGCTTTCCTTGAGAAAGCGCACGTTGGACGGCTTCTATAACGGAATCCATTTCCTTCCAATGTTTGATCTAGCTCCCAACCGATCACATAGCGAGAATACCAATCAATAAGAGCAATCAAATAAAGCCAGCTCTGTTTAAGACGCACGTAGGTAAGGGGAGCATATCAGTCTGTACTTTGCTCTAAGTTCTTTTAACTCTTTTTATCCAGAGGCAACACTTTTTAGAAACATCTTGGGTTGTTCTTTTGCGGGCTGTAGATTTCCAGATTTCACCAAATGACCAACCCTAGCTTTAGACCTCCTAATAGTTCAGCTGTTTCCATCGTTGAGAGTAAATTTTCATTTAAGAAACTAAAAAGATCTGCATATATTCAAACTGATACTTCATATTCTTATCGCCCCTTTCTACGGGAATGATAAGCAAGATAACCCTAAATATATGGATTAAGCTTATTAAAGCAAAGCAAATAGTACAATTATATAATATCAACTTAGATGGTTGCCCAAAATCAACGTAAATGTACAGAATAGTCCCGCATAGTAACAGCATCATGAAATTAGTATAGCCAAATTTTATTTGTGAGGGAGGAGATTAATTAAACGCACGTTTTGGTCGGTAGATTGACGGCGAAAAATGAATACAATAAAAAAACACTGCTCCTGATTTTATCAAGAACAGCATTCTATTACTTGCTTTCCATTGATGCTGGTGAGAGGATTCGAACCTCCGACCCCTTCATTACGAGTGAAGTGCACTACCGACTGTGCTACACCAGCAAAAACGTTACATGAAATATAATACTCCTATCGAAAACTTTCATCAACCCTTTTTTTCATAAAAGTAATAATCCTAAAAAAAGGACTTTTGCGTAAATTCGGCTAATAGTAGGAAATGAGGGGGGAAACCATGAACCGTATAGAAGAGTTGGTTAATGAGTTTGCTGCATGTAACGATTGGGTCAAAGAGTTAACAGAAGTGCCAGAAGAGGAACTGTTTCAGCCCATTCGTAAAGGGAAGTGGTCGATAGCTGAAATTATTAGTCACATGACTTATTGTGACCGGTATGTTCTTGAAGAAACTATTCCTCAAATGAAGCAAGATGCCAATCTGACAACTGTGGATTTTGAAGTGATTAATAGCAAAGCTTCTGCTTACGCAATGATTGGAGTGAAAGCTGTACAGCTAGTTGCTGAGAAGTTGCAAATTCGGAATGAACTAGTCACCGTTCTTCGTGAAAAGACAGAACAAGATTTTTTTGCAACCTTTATATTAAATGGTGAAGAAAAGGATCCGTATTCGGGTTATCCGCATACCTTGTTTAATTATATTGCTGCATTTGCATGGCATGACAATCATCATAAGCAACAAATTGATCGATTTTTGTTAGAGAAAAGCAAATAAAAAATGATTCACAAGAAAAAAGCAGACATTAGAAAACTATTTATCTAGCAAAGCCTTTTGAGACGAACTGTATCAACTCAAAAGGCTTCTGTCACTACTTTGTGATGTCATAGATTCGGTAAGACAGGGCTGGTATAATCAATTGCTCTTGAAGCTTATCCACTTGTTGTATAGATACCCCATCTTCGTTGTGAGAAATCGTCCACTCGTTGATCTTTTCTCCAGCTTCAAAAATCGATGAACTTAAAACGCTAGTTTCTTTTTCTCCTCCATTTAATAGAAAAACAAGTCGTTTTGTGCCATCATTTTTTTCGTAACCAATCGTATGGCTGTTATTATCAGCGTACAAAAAGCGAAACGTTCCACCATTACCGAATAAAGGCACGGTTTTTCGTAGATGGATCAGTGCTTGTACATAGTGGAACAAATCACGATTTTGTTTACTTGTATCCCACTCCATACAAGCACGGCAGCCAGGGTCCTGATCTCCATCCATACCAATTTCATCACCATAATATATACAAGGTGAACCTGTAAAGGAAAGTTGAAAGAGGTAGAGAAGCTTGACACGATCTAGGCTTCCATTTGCTAATGTTAATATTCTAGGCGTATCATGGCTGTCTAAGAGGTTAAAAGCAACCTCGCTTACGTTTTTTGGATACATATGCTGTACTTTCGAAATAGAATTGGCAAAGTCTGTAGCATGCATTTGATTTTTTGCTAAGAAATTTATTGCTCCATTTGTAAACGGATAATTCATAACTGCATCAAATTGGTCGCCTTGCAGCCATGGCATCGAATCATGCCAAATTTCACCTAAAATATAAGCATCGGGATTTGCCTGTTTCACCACACGGCGGAAGTCTCTCCAAAATGTATGATCCACTTCATTAGCTACATCTAAGCGCCAGCCGTCAATATCAAATTCTTCAATCCAATAGCGAGCAACATTTAATAGATAATCTCTCACTTCCTGATTTTCTGTATTTAGCTTCGGCATAGATGATACAAAGGCAAATGTATCATAGTTTGGCGCTGGTTCAGTAACGACTGGGAAATCCCAAAGATGAAACCAGTCGTTATATGTTGATTCTTCTTGATTTTCCAAAACGTCCTGGAATGGCGGGAAATAGTATCCACTATGATTAAACACTGCATCGAGCATCACTTTAATACCACGTTGATGACATTCCTTCACTAGCTTACGAAATGTTTCTTTATCTCCAAATTGAGGATCAATTTCCATATAGTCAATCGTGTCATACTTGTGATTAGAATAAGCTTTAAATATTGGCGTAAAGTAAATGCCGTTAACTCCTAATTCTTCTAAGTGATCTAAGTGGTTGATCACGCCTTGAAAATCACCACCAAAAAAATTAGTCGTAGTTGGTGCAGCAGAACCCCATGCTAAGCTCCCTTCAGGATTTAGCTGTTCATCCCCATTTGCAAAACGCTCAGGAAAAATTTGGTACCATGTTGTATCTTTTACCCACTTAGGTGCTGAAAATATATCTGTTTCATTCATAAACGGGAAACAAAAGTAGCTCGCTATTTCTTTCGGTGGGGTTTCATGGATGCCATCTTCACCATATACGCATAATTCTTGATCATCTGAACAAATAAATGCATAACGTAATCGTTTATACTTCGGCTTTACTTCAACAAACCAAAAATCATGTAACGCAGTAGAGCCTGTTTTTACCATCGGTTTCGTTGTTGATTGCCATACATCTGCTTGCCAATCGTATGGGTCTCCAAAAACAAGCTCTACTGTTTGCATATCATCTTTCTTCGTTTGTAAAACAATGTGTAATGTTTCTTTGTCATACGTGTAAGCAAAGTTATTTTTTGGTCTGTGATAAATTGCTTCTCTAATCAATATGAATGCCTCCTTTAGTTAAAACGTTTGCGCTTAAAATGCATATTTGCCAAACGCTTAAGATAGAAAATAATGGTTGTTATAAATAATATTAGCACAAGCTTCTTTACAATGAAACCGTTACCCATTACTTTATTAAAGGTATCTTTCATAAAAAAATGTAGTTGCAATTTATGTGAAATGATGTATAATAAAATTACAATGTTGGTGCAAACGATTTCACTAAATTGCATAGCATTGCTGAATAAATTCCAACATTTAGGAGGGTCTAATGTGAAAAAAGGATTATTTTACTTATTTGCAATGATTTTATTTGCTAGCGTTTTAGTAGCCTGTGGACCAGATGACGCTAAAGAATCAAAAGGAGAAAAAGAAACTGCTGAATCAAGTGAGATGCCAGAAAAGCCTAAATCATTAAAGCTATGGGTAAACGCAGAAGAAAAACAGGAAGAAGCCTTAAAAGAAATGACGGCTAGTTACACAGAAGAAACTGGAATTGAAATAGAAATGGTGCCTGTAGACATGCTTGAGCAAGTTGAAAAATTAGATGTTGAAGGACCAGCAGGAAATGGACCAGACGTTATTTTCCAGCCACATGATAGAATTGGTGATTTAGTACTTAGAGGATTAGTAGAACCGGTAGATTTGGGAGATGCAGAAAAAGAATATACAGATACAGCTTTGCAAGCTGTGCAATATGATGGTGACTATTGGGGTTATCCTGCTGTAGCTGAGACGTACGCTATGTACTACAATAAAGCACGTGTAAAAGAAAAACCCGAAACCATGGAACAAATTATGGAAATTGCTGAAAAAGATACGGACTCTAGTAAAGATGAATTTGGCTTTCTGATGGAAGCAGCTAATCTATATTTTGTATACCCTTTCTTTTCAGGGAACGGTGCTTATGTATTCGCAAATGAAGACGGTAAATATGATATAACGGACATTGGATTAAATAATGAAGGCGCTGTAAAAGGCGGGGAATTAGTTTCGGAGTGGTTTGATAAAGGTTATATTCCTCAAGACTTAACTCCTGATATCATGAACGGATTGTTCCAGGAAGGAAAAGTTTCTACCATTGTTAATGGGCCTTGGATGGTACGCGACTATTCGGAAGCTTTGGGAGATGACTTAGCTACTGCACCATTACCTGCTTTAGAAAATGGGGAAATTCCGAAATCATTTGTAGGCGTTAAATCATATATGCTTTCTTACTACTCAGAGAATAAGGAATGGGCACAGGATTTAATGGCGTATTTAACGAACTTTGACAGTTCAATGAAATATTACGATATTGCTGGAGAGCTACCTGCTCGTAAAGACGCTATGGAAGATCCGATCATTGCCGATGATCCGATTTACTCTGCATTTGCAGAACAAACACAATATGGGGAGCCAATGCCAAGTGTTCCTGCTATGCAGCAAGTATGGGAACCATTTAACGATGGTCTCAACTTTATTTCCAAAGGGGAGCCTGTGAAGGAAGTATTGGATGAAGCAGTGAAAACGATTCAAGAACAAATAGACGCTTCGGGCGCAAAATAAAGCAAGGAATGGTATAGGGATGAAACGATCCCTATACCATATCTTAAAATCAAAAAGCAATCATTAGGAAATAACCAGTGCTAATTTTGGCAATTGGTAATAGGAGGAGAAGCGGGATGGCTACCGAACAAAATGACACCAAAGCCCGAAAAATACAACCTCGTACGTTAGCAATGATTTTATCTATTATTATTCCTGGTTTAGGACAAATGTATAATAGACGGTTTTTAAAAGGATGTATCTTTTTAATAGTAACGATTTCTTTTCTAGTGACTACTTGGAATTTTATTGATATTGGAATTTGGGGTCTATTTACTCTTGGAACGATCCCACGTGAACATCATTCCATTCAATTGCTCATACAAGGTTTAATTTCATTGATTGTCCTTGGATTTGGAATTGCAATCTATATTTACAACATCAAAGACGCTCGATCTGATGCGATCGCTAGAGAACTAAAGCGTCCTAATCCAACATTGTTTCAGGGTATGAGAAATTTTTATGATAATGGTTTTCCATATTTTATGATTTTACCTGGTTTATTAATGTTATTATTTATCGTTGTTGTGCCATTATTATTCATGTTGGCATTAGCTTTTACTGACTATAACCAGTATAATGCACCACCTCGTAATCTATTAAATTGGGTAGGAATTCAAAACTTTGTTGACTTGACGAAAATAGATATTTGGAAGAACACATTTTTAAGTGTGTTTTCATGGACAATAGTGTGGACAGTTGTAGCTACAACGTTGCAAATTGTACTAGGATTGTTTTTAGCGTTATTAGTCAATGATCCAAGAATTAAATTTAAACGTGCGATACGAACATTTTTAATTTTACCTTGGGCAGTTCCAGCGTTTGTCTCGATTTTAATATTTTCTGCACTGTTTAACCCTACATTTGGAGCGATTAACCGGGATATTTTAAGTCAATTTAATGTAATGATTCCTTGGCTGTCAGATCCATTTTGGGCGAAAGTGGCATTAATTATGATTCAAACATGGTTAGGTTTTCCGTTTGTGTTTGCTTTATTTACAGGGGTACTGCAAAGCGTCCCTCGAGATATGTACGAAGCTGCAGATGTGGACGGAGGTACGCGTTGGCAAAAATTACGCCACATTACATTGCCGCATTTACTATTTGCAACCGCACCTTTATTGATTATGCAATATGCCGGAAACTTTAATAACTTTAATATTATTTACTTATTTAATGAAGGTAACCCAGCTGTTCGTGGTCAAAATGCTGGCGGAACAGATATTTTAATATCCTGGGTATATAAATTAACATTTGAATCTAATAACTATAATATGGCTGCGGCTATCACGATTATTATGGGATTAATCATCTCTGTATTTGCCTTTTTCCAATTTAGGAAGACAGCTTCATTTAAAGAGGAGGGACGTTACTAATGGCTATGTCACGTAAGAAGAAATCGAGAATTGAAGTAACGTTTATCTATATCTTTTTCCTAGTTATGTTTATTATTATTGGTTACCCATTGTTCTGGGCACTAATGATGAGTATAAATGAGGGTTCCAATATGCTGGTAACGGATTTGTTTCCGAAAAATCCGACTTTAGAACATTATAAATGGTTGTTTACTAGCCCAAATAGTGATTATGTCATCTGGTATAAAAACAGCCTTTATGTTGCCATTGTCAATTCTGTAGGGTCCGTTATCATTACATCGTTAATTGCATACGCGTTTTCACGATACAAATTTGTTGGTAGAAAATATGGATTGTACATGTTCTTATTATTACAAATGTTCCCAGCTCTAATGGGAATGGTTGCTTTGTACATTTTATTAAACACGATCGGTTTAACCGATTCTCTTTACGGATTAATGTTAATTTACCTTGGTGGCCAAATTCCTTTCAACGCATGGTTGGTAAAGGGATACTTTGATACGATACCGAAAGAACTTGATGAAGCTGCGAAAATAGATGGGGCAGGTCATTTGAAAATATTTTGGACGATTATGTTACCGTTAGCCAAGCCGATATTAGCAGTTGTAGCGTTATTTAATTTTATGGCGCCGTTTATGGATTTCTTGCTACCGCGAATTGTTTTAACAAGTCCAGAAAAATATACATTAGCACTTGGATTATACAATTTTATCAACGACCAATTCTCAACGAATTTCACTAGATTTGCGGCAGGGTCTATCCTTATTGCTGTACCAATTGCGCTCGTGTTCTTGTTACTGCAACGTTACTTAATTTCAGGTTTAACTTCGGGGGCTACAAAAGGGTAGGCTGTCTATCTTCGTTATTACTATGAGACAACAGGAGGTATTACCATGCTTGAAGATACGAGCTTTGCGATTCATCCAGGCAATAATACAGAAACGGAAGCAATTCGGTTTATTGATATCGGAAATTTGCTAGATTATCGAAAAAGTTCCCACGGTTATTGGTTTGCTTGCGATCATGGATATGTCGTCGTTCGTTTTTATCATCCTTCCATCGTTCGGATTGTGATGAATCCTACAAGTAATCCAGATTTAAACCAATCTCAAACAGTGGTTGCCAAGCCGGAAAGCTTAAAAATTACTGAACAAGAATCCTCGGAATGGATTATGTTACAAACAGAGAAGCTGGAAGTTACTATTAGCAAACAACCATTTCGAATTGCTGTTAAGGATTTAGAAGGACGTGTCCTCGTTCAGGAAAAAGAACGCGGAATGGTCTTTAGGGAAAACGGTGAAGTAATGGTTTGTAAAGAGAAAACAAGTGAAGATCATTTCTATGGATTTGGAGAAAAAAGCGGCTTTTTGGATAAAAACGGTGAAAAATATGAGATGTGGAATAGTGATGTTTATGCGCCGCATAATCCGGAAACAGACCCATTATATCAATCGATTCCCTTCTTTATGACATTGCGTCATGGAAAAGCACATGGTATTTTCTTTGATAATACGTTCCGAACGACCTTCGATATGAAGCGTTATGAACATATGTATACATTCAGCGCAGCTGGAGGCCAAGTTGATTATTATGTGATGGCTGGACCAGAACCGAAAGCGGTCCTTGAACAATATACGTCGCTCACCGGAAGAATGCCAATTCCGGCAAAGTGGGCATTGGGCTATCATCAATCTCGTTATAGCTACGAATCAGAAGAAGAGGTACGTGCCTTAGCGCAAAAATTTATCGATCGCGATATTCCAGTGGATGTGGTCCATTTAGATATCCACTATATGAATGGTTATCGTGTGTTTACCTTTGATAAAGATCGTTTCTCTGATCCAGAGAAATTAATAGCTGACCTAAAAGATATGGGTATTCGCGTTGTTCCGATTGTTGATCCTGGTGTTAAAAAAGACCCTGAGTACACCATTTATCAAGAGGGTGTGAGAGAAGACAACTTCTGTAAATATCTTGAAGGTGACATTTACATTGGTGAAGTTTGGCCTGGAGAAAGTGCATTTCCTGACTTTACCGAAGAACGTGTGCGCAAATGGTGGGGCGACAAGCATGTTTTTTACACCGATATGGGTGTAGAAGGTATATGGAATGATATGAATGAACCAGCAGTATTTAATGAAACAAAAACAATGGATACAACAGTTATGCATCGAAATGATGGCAAGCCGACAACACATCGCGAGTTACATAATGTCTACGGGTTATTAATGGGTAAAGCAACGTACGAAGGACTTAGAGACCAATTAAATGGCAAGCGTCCATTTTTACTTACTCGTGCTGGTTATGCTGGGGTACAACGGTATGCAACGGTGTGGACAGGAGATAACCGTAGTTTTTGGGAACATTTGCAAATGAGTTTACCAATGGTAATGAACTTAGGATTATCTGGTATCGCTTTTGCTGGTCCTGATGTGGGTGGATTTGCCCATGATACGAATCCAGAGCTTTTGGTACGCTGGACACAAGTTGGAGCATTTACGCCATACTTCCGTAATCATTCAGCGATCGGAACCTTATATCAAGAACCGTGGCAGTTCGGAGAGAATCATGAAGCTATGATAAGAAAATACATTAAAATGCGATACGAATGGATGCCGCAATTATATACGTTATTTTATCAAGCGAGCAAACAGGGTCTTCCGGTTATGCGTCCGTTACTGATGGAGTATCCAGCTGATGAGAAGACATATAATCTAAATGACCAATTTATGATTGGGGATAATGTCATGGTAGCACCGATCCTAGCGCCAGCAGTGACCGATCGTGCCGTTTACTTCCCAGAAGGAGATTGGGTTGATTTCTTCACCGAAGAAGAATATCATGGGGGAACGGTTCATCTTGTTCACGCTGAACTAGATCAATTGCCAGTCTTTATTAAAAAAGGCACCGCAGTTGTGCAAGGTACTTTTGTTTCAAATAAGGAAAAGCAAGGCAAAGATATAAAAATGTCCGTCTATGCAAGCCAGTCAGATGCAAAATATACATGTTTATATTATGATGATGATGGAGAAACGTTCGCGTATGAAAATGGAGAATATCTTAAACTAGAAATGGAGATTACTTCCACATCTGATCAAGTAGCCATTGATGTTACATGTAAAGAAGGTTCGTATCAACCGGACTATCAAGATATAAAGATTAATGTGGTTGGTCTTGGAGAAGGGCAACGTGTTATAATAAATGGAGCAGAAAGCTCGAATCAAACGCATATACGCTTTTAATCAAGCAATGTGAACAAACAGAGATAATGAAAATGAAAAGAGTAGAGGGTGAGATATGGCAATGGTGACAATTAAAGACGTAGCAAAGGCGACAGGTGTTTCACCTTCTACTGTTTCCAGAGTAATCGCAGACAACCCGCGAATTAGTCTTGACACCAAAAAGAAGGTTAGAAAAGCAATGAAGGAATTAGGATACCATCCCAATGTAAACGCAAGAAACTTAGTAGCTAAATCGACGAAAACAATTGGCGTTGTAATGCCTTCATCTGCAGACAAATCTTTACAGAACCCATTTTTCCCTGAAGTATTGCGTGGGATTGGTACGATCACACATGATTTGCAATATTCGATGATGCTATCGAGTGGGGGAACAGAAGAAGAAATGTTCGCTGAAGTGGAGCGAATGGTCTATGGCAGTTATGTGGATGGAATCATATTACTTTATTCGCGAATGAATGATCGAATAACGGATTTTCTGCGGACAAAAGGATTTCCATTTGTTATGGTGGGAAAACCATATGATCATGTAAATGAGATCACCCATGTGGACAATGATAACTTTAAAGCTGGGAAAGAAATAACGAATTATTTAATCGAACAAGGTCATGAGCGCATTGCCTTTATCGGTGGGTCAAGAGATCTCATTGTCACCATGGATCGTGAAAACGGTTATGAAGCGGCCTTAAAAGAAGCAAAGCTTCCAGTGAGTGATGCATATAGTATTCATAGTGAATTCCTTAAATCTGGAGGAAGAGAAGCGGTAGAGCAATTATTGCAACTAGAACATCCTCCAACTGGGATTGTGGTGAGTGATGATTTAATGAGTTTAGGTGTATTAAGTACTTTGGAAGAGTTAGGCTATGATGTTCCAAATGATATTTCATTAGTAAGCTTTAACAATGTGTATTTATCCGAGCTAACAAGTCCCGCGTTGACAACCGTTGATATTCAAATTTACCAGCTTGGTGCACAATCAGCGAAAGCATTAATTGAAAAAACGCAATCTGATTTTGCGCCTGAAAAACGGATTATTATTCCTCATCAAATTGTTTATAGAGATTCTGTAACTTCAAAATAACCAAAAATAAAAACATGCGCTGAAAGAATGTAGTTACATTCTTTTTGACGCATGTTTTTTAAATTCAAGAACTAAAATTGAATTGTGGCAAATAGGCTTTATGTGCTTCAAGTAATTCGTCAAGAATTACTTTTGCTTTTTCATCATCGGTTATTAAAGGGTTAATGCATAAAGCTAACAATGCTTTTTCATAAGAACCTGTTATAGCGGCTTCAATTGCGGTAAGCTCAAAGGACTTAATTTGCTGGATAAGTCCATTAATAGAGAATGGCAGACGCCCGACAGCTAAGGGAATTGGCCCGTTATTTGTTACTGTACAGTTAACTTCAACTACGGTGTCGTTAGGAAGACTGGAGATTGCTCCATTATTCACAACGTTGAGAGTCTGAATGTCTCCTTTATTATTATAAATCGAGGATATAAGGTCACATGCCACATTACTATAGTATGCTCCTCCTCTTTCCGCAAGCTGAGGTGGTTTGATATTTAGATTTGGGTCCTTGTACAGTTCAAATAATTTATTTTCCAGCTCTTTAACTACTTCTGCCCTTGTTTTTCCTTGTTCGAATTCTTTTTGCTCCTTAGTTAATATTTCGCCAGTTTTATAATAATAACGGTGATAAGGAGATGGAATCATGTGTAGTGCTTTAATAAATTCTCCCTCCCAAGGTATAGGTGCTATATTGTTCATAGACAATTGATTTTCAGGATTTGCCAATAATTCAATGACTTTTGTTAATTTTGATTTACCATCTACGAATACATCTATACCATAAGACATATGGTTTAGTCCTGCAAATTTAATCTGAACTTTTTCTACAGGCACATTTAAAAGGTTTGCAATGGTTATTTTCATATTAATGGGCACATTACAAACACCAACTACCTTTTTATGGTTACTATGCTTGATTATTGCTTCAGTCACCATGCCTGCTGGATTTGTGAAATTAATCAACCAAGCGTTAGGACAAAGTCTTTGCATGTCTTCAGCAATGTCCATTAGTACTGGTATTGTACGGAGTGCTTTAAATAGACCGCCGGCTCCATTTGTTTCTTGGCCGATCATTCCGTGTTTAATCGGTATTCTTTCATCTTTAATTCTTGATTCTAAAAGTCCGACTCGTATCTGTGTAGTGACAAAATCGGCATTTTGCAAAGCAGCTTCTCTATCTAAAGTTAAGTGCACATCCATAGGTAAATTTGCTTTTTTAACCATTCTCCTTGCTAAGTTCCCTACAATGTCAAGCTTTTCCTTGCCAGCTTCAATATCGACAAGCCATAGTTCCCTTACTGGTAATTCATCATATCGTTTAATAATTCCTTCTACAAATTCCGGCGTATAACTGGAACCACCGCCAATGGTGACAAGTTTAATACCTTTAGTATCCAAAAATATCTCCTCCAAAAACAAAGATGATTAATGCGCTTGATAACAGCCCTATAATAATCGATAGTACAATTCTTTTGTTGAAATACGTTTTTTCAGCGGGCTTACCGTCTACTTTGGTCAAAACGAGCATACTGCCGATAGATGAAGAAATTGTACAAGCGATAAAGAAACTAGCCGTTTTAGTAATACCAATTCCCATGAAAAGGGCAGGGAGTATCAATAATCCTATAATGGTTATAGACATAAATACAAATACCCCTTTAAAACTAATTCTAGGAATTATTCCTTTTGATTGAATCATATTTTCACCTCATCTAGATTTAAAAAGAAAAGAGAACTTTGCTATTCTCTTTTCTTTTTATAGCTGTAAAGGAACTATAAAATATACGGCTGTGATAATTTTAATGAGATACAGCTGTAGTTAGGCTTCGGATCAAAGCCTTTCTAAATAATGTTTCTCCTGAAATAATGAAACTCCAAAGCTTGAGAGGCTTGTCCAAGTGCTCTTTACATTTTTGTTCCTATTCTTCGCCTTGTTCCATGGCTATCATTTTCTTATCGTACAGTTTTAAGAAAGGCGTGTAGATGATTACAGAAATAGTTATATTAATAAGTACTAATACAACTGCCCGCCAATCTCCACCTGTAGATAAGTATGCACCAATGGGAGCTGGTAATGTCCAAGGCGGCATAATGTACGTAGGGGTTACTAACCCAAAGGATGTTGCAAAATACGCAAGGGTCGCTGTAACAATTGGCGTTATAATAAACGGAATGATTAACAACGGGTTAAGAACAATTGGTGCCCCAAAAATGACCGGTTCGTTTATATTAAATAAGCTAGGAACAATCGTTGCTCTACCCAAGTTTTTCATGTATTTAGATCTTGCGAAAAGTAACATAGCAATAACTAAACCTAATGTAGCTCCTGAACCTCCAATCCAAATAAACCATTGAAAAAAAGTTTCAGGTGCAATATGTGGAATGGTAGAAGCTCCATCAGCAACTGCTTCTGAATTGTTCACAAGGTAGACTTCCCAAAGCGGTCTTGCAATGGAGCCTACGACAGAAACTCCATGTATACCAAATGACCAAAAGAAAGTAATGAGAAATACGGGTACTAGTACACCGACTAAACTATCACCTGCGGTAACTAGTGGTGCAACTAATTTATCAACCAAATGATGTAAATTTACACCCATTAAAACAGTAATTGTTGACATTAAGATAATAACTATTGCAACTGGAATAAGTGCTTCAAATGAACGTGAGACCGAAGAAGGTACTGATTCAGGCAATTTAATCGTTATTTTTTTGTGTTTACAAACTCTAAATATTTCTACAGCTAGTATGGAGACGATAATCGTTACAAATAGTCCGTGTCCACCAAGGTACTGCATCGGCAGAACAAAACCTAGTTCATCGAGAGCAGTAGGTGTAAGGGTTAATAGTAGTGCTGCAACGGCGATTTGTGCTCCTGATAATGGATCGACTTTATAAGATTTAGCAAGATTATATCCAATACCAAATGCTATGTATAATGACATAATGAACATTGTCATTCGATATGGAATTAAAATTTCAGCAGCGTGCTCTGTAGCCCATTGTGTAATTGCCCAATCTTGTGGTAATGGTGGGAAGGCAAAGATCAAAAAGAAAGATCCCACAATGATAAAAGGTAGTGCAGAGATAACCCCATCTCTAATGGCTAGTAAATGACGCTGTTCAGATAAACGTGCCATAGGAGCTGAAAGTTTATTCTCCAGAAAGTCTACAAATTTACTCAAAACAATCGCTTCCCTTCCCTTTATTTGATGAGTTCATTTAAAGCTTTGAATAGTAAAGGACCACCTAAAGGCGTGTAAGCTTGTGGTGGAATGGCTCCGCACGGAATCCCCGCTTCGTCAGCGTGTACTTTGACTTGATCAAAGCGATGCTTAATTTGTGGAGCAACCATACATACATCCCAATCTTTTTCCATTTCCTGTTCAACTTCACTTGTTCCAATCGCATGAACTTCTATTTCTTGCCCATGCTTTTTCGCTTCCGTTTTTAGCGCTTTAACGACAATTGCACTAGACATACCGCCAGAACATACAAATAATACTTTCATTTTTTTAGCCTCCTCAATGATAAGTGAATAAAATGTTGAAATGTGAAAAGGGTTTCACTTAACTTGATTATATAGCATCTGAAAAATAAATTCAATATAAAAAATAAAAACTTAAAATTTTATTTCAAGTATGATATGATAAAATCAAACAGCTTAGGAGGTCAATCAAATGAATTTAGAAATGGAAATTTTCGCTATCATTTCTCATGGTGGGGATGCGAAGGCAACTGCCTATAAAGCTTTAGAGCTAGCTTATGATGGTGCATTTAATGATGCTGAACAAACATTAAAGGAATCACAGGAGCAATTAACTAAAGCGCATAATACGCAAACGAAATTAATTCAACAAGAAATAAATGGTGAAGAAGTGAATATGTCATTATTAATGGTTCATGCCCAAGATCATTTAATGACATCCATTAGTGAAATATCATTAATTGAACAAATGATTAAAATGTTACAGCGGATTCAGCGATTAGAAGAAAAAATATAATATAGGGGTGATTAGATGAGAAATTTGGGGATTTCTATATACCCAAACCATTCTAAAATGGAAGATGATCTGGCTTATATTCAATTAGCACATAAATATGGATTTACTCGTATTTTTACATGTCTTTTATCAATGGAAGGCGATTTCGAAAAAATTATAGAACATTTTAAACAAACCATTCGCTTCGCTAAGGGATTAGGTATGGAAGTGATTTGTGATATTAATCCACGAGTTTTTTCCGAATTGAATATATCTTATAATGATTTATCATTTTTTAATGAATTAGGTGTCGATGGGATTCGCCTGGATCTCGGTTTTACGGGAAATGAAGAAGCTCAAATGACGTTTAATCCATACTATTTAAATATTGAAATTAACATGAGTAATGCAACGAATTATTTAGACAATATTATGAGTTATCGTCCTAATAAGGAAAAGTTAATTGGCTGCCATAATTTTTATCCACATAGGTATTCAGGTCTTGCATACGATTTTTTCATTCAGTGCAGTAAAAAGTTTAAACGATATGGTTTAAGAACAGCAGCATTTGTGTCTTCTTCCGAGGCAACTTTTGGCCCTTGGCCTATCATGGAAGGTCTTCCTACTTTAGAAATGCATCGTACATTACCTATCCAAGTACAAGCGAAACATCTATGGGCGACGAATTTAATTGATGATGTAATAATTGGAAATGCCTATGCTTCAGAAGAGGAGTTAAAGAAATTAAGTAATCTTCATCGAGAAAAAATTATTTTTTCAATCAAAGCGGAAAAAGGTATTTCTGATCTCGAACAAAAGATCATTTTTGAAGAACCGCATTTCTATCGTGGTGATGTATCCGATTATTTAATCCGTTCGACTCAAAGCAGGGTGAAATATCGAGGACATTCATTCCCTGTACATCATACACCAAATATAAAGCGGGGAGATATTATTATTGAAAGTGACTTATATAAGCAATATGCTGGGGAGTTGCAAATTGCATTAAAGGATATGGAGAATTCCGGTAAATCTAATGTGGTTGGTCGAATACTAGAAGAAGAACTAATACTTCTTGATCATTTGCAGCCGTGGGATAAATTTGGTTTTGAAGATTAACGAACCAATACAGAGCTTTATATACGCATGGAAATGATGTATCCATAATCATTGGTGAAGATTTTGATTAAGTTCTGCGTCTAATATGTTTTGCTAGAAATTGCTTATTTAAGCGTTTTATTAAAAAGTAATGATGTAGTTTAATGTCGAAGAGAGGGTCTTTTATATGAATTTAGATCAAATGTCTGTTAAAGAAATTATGGTTCGCATGAATAATGAAGATAAGTCGGTTCCAGTAACTGTAGAAAAAGCGTTTCATCAAATTGAGCCAGTTATTCAAAAGGTAACTGACACAATTAAGAATGGTGGCAAGATTATTTATATGGGGGCAGGAACAAGCGGAAGGTTAGGTGTGTTAGATGCTTCAGAATGCCCACCTACTTTTGGGGTTAGTCCGGATTTATTTACTGCTTTAATTGCCGGCGGAGAAAAAGCAATTAGACAAGCAATAGAAAATGTGGAGGATTGTGTAGAAGCAGGAGAAAATGATGCTAAACAGCATTTATCAGAAAAAGATTTTTTAATCGCTATTGCTGCAAGTGGTCAGACGCCTTATGTTATTGGAGGAATTAATCAAGCCAAAAAGCAGAATATTCCTACTGCTTGTATTGTGTGTAAAGAAAACACGAAGATCAGCCAATTAGTTGATTATCCTATTGAACTAATTGTAGGAGAAGAAATTATTCAAGGCTCTACTCGTTTAAAGGCAGGAACAGCTCAGAAATTAGTATTAAATATGATATCCACTATTTCCATGATTAAAAACGGGAAAGTGCATGACAATTATATGGTTGACGTTCAAGCAACGAATCAAAAATTAAGAAATAGAGCTATTTCTATCACCCAAGAAATTGCGGACGTTGATGAGGAGGAAGCAAGAAGGGCTTTACAAAATTGCGATTTTAACTTAAAGGCAGCTATTCTTACTAGTATGTTTCAAATGAAATCGGACGAGGCCTGTTATATATTAGAGAATAATAACAACCATTTACGTCAAGCGATAGATACTATAAAAAGTGAAAGGAAATAAAGGGGAAATGGAATATATAATTGGAATTGATGGTGGGGGAACAAAAACACATGTAGTAATGGTTGACATAGAAGGTAGTACAGTGGTTAATTTTGTAACAGGTCCTTCCAATGCAAATGTAGTTTCTAAAAGGGAATTGCAACAAACGTTTACTTCAATATTCCATCGTATAAAAGAACAGTCACCTGTTGCATTTGATAATGTGGCATGTGTTTATGCAGGTGTTGCTGGATCAGGTAGTAAGAAGACGAAACAGCAGTTAGCAAATATTTTGTCACCATTAGTTCCTTCGAATAGTAAATTGTATTTGGAAATCGATGCGTTGAACGCGTTATATTCGGGTACCTTTGGTGATCCAGGTGTCGTTCATATATCAGGAACAGGTTCTGTAGCTTATGGAGTAAATAAGGATCAGCAAAAAGATCGAGTGGGGGGCTGGGGGCACTTGCTTGGAGATGAGGGAAGTGGATACAGTATAGGGAGACAAGGTATTTCTGCTGCTTTGAAATTTCAAGATGGCAGAGGCGAAAAAACAATGCTATTGGACATGCTTTATGAACATTTTCGAGTTACTAACGCCCGTTCTTTGATTGACTATATCTATTTTGCAAATGATGTAAAGAAAACGATTGCAATTGTAGCGGAAATCGTCTTTAGAGCTTATAAGCTTAATGATCGTATTGCAAGCCAAGTAATGGATAATGCTACGGATGAAATAGTAGATCACATCGTAACACTTTATCGGAAATTGTTTACAGAAAAAGAAGCAGTGAAAGTAGTTCTTTGTGGCGGGATTTTTAAGAATGAAGATGTAGTATTACCAATGGTAAAACGAAAATTGGAAAAGTATAAACATTTTCAAATTATATTACCTTCACTCCCACCAGTTTACGGTTCCGTAATTGGGGGGATGAAACAACTTGGTGTACCGATTACTTCTGATATGATCAAGATAATGAAGGAAACCAATAATTAAACCAATAAAGTAATAGGAGGAGATTTCGTTAAATGAAGGGTGGATTATTCATTTTAATGATATGCTGAACTTTGCACCCCATTAGAGCAAAAATCGCTAAATAAATTTTAGGAAAGTGATAATGGAATGTCCTTTTGATTCAATGATGGCATTTTCGCATTGTCAATACATTTGTACTCGCTGCCTTCTAATCGATGTTTTTGGTAAAGGTAGTAACGACATTGAAAAGCAATCATCGTAGAGAGCAGAATATGAATAAGCGTTCCGTATAAATGACAATAAAAACGCTCTGTATTCATAGCCCTTACCTCATCAATCTCAAAATAACGATTTCCATGTTTTAAAAAGAATCTCCACTTGCCAACGCAAGGAACAAATGGGGTACAGTATATAAGTTGTGTTATCTCCCACTTCAAGAGTTGGATAATCTGTACAGCAACAAGTTGGGAGATAACAGTACCTAAGTGCTCTATTTCGTAAGAGGCCTTTAGGTCATACCATTACGGTACTAACAAGCCGGGTGGGGATGAATGAAAATCCCCACTGATTGAAGATTCATTTTATTGTTTGTTTTTTTAATCAGCCATTTTAGTTATGTCAGCTTCTTTTAAATTCAACAACTAAAATTGAAAGCTAAACTATGGCTTTTTTGCTTGTAGAGGAACCTGGTTTTCTACAAGCTTTTTTGTTTGAACCAGTTAAGTAAAGCTGAATCGTTTTTTGACAAATAAACGATTCATATCTATATTGTATAAATACCCCTGCTAACCCTCATGCCGTATTTAGTCGTTAATTCATTTCATTCTATTATTCTTTTGTTCTGTTTTGAATAAATACATTAAATTAGGTTACCCCTGAAAAAAGAAAAGTTTTTATTCCTTATAATAATATTGTTGAAAATTTGTAATGAAGTGCAAGTTATGAAATTATATTTCAATAAAATAAGTTGGCTATTAAAATAATATTTGATATACTTAGATTTAGTGAAAGGGGTTACAACATTTTGGAGGTTACTATGAAAAATCTATCTGCATGGTCTTTAGACGAAAAAATTGGTCAGTTGTTAATGGTAGGTTTTAATGGAACTCATCTTTCAAGCGAAATTATCGAATTAATTTCTGAAAAGAAAATAGGTTCTGTTATCCTGTTTTCCCGAAATATTAGATCAGAAGGGCAAATAAAAAGTTTAACAAGTGCGATTCAAAACATAGCACAAGATAGTTGTCATTATCACCCAATTCTTATTGCTACTGATCAAGAGAATGGGGTTGTGAGCAGACTACAGCATTTAACACCACTTCCTGGAAATATGGCATTGGGAGCTGTAAATGATCTTAATATTACTAGGAAAGTAAGTCTAGCTACAGCAAATGCTTTAAGACAAGTAGGTATTAATATGAATTTAGCGCCGGTTTTAGACGTTAATAATAATCCCTCTAACCCTGTTATAGGAACTCGCTCGTTTGGGGAAAACAGTAATCATGTTGCAAAGCATGGTATTGCATTTTTGAAAGGTCATCAGGCAGAGAAGGTCTATGTTAGTGCTAAACATTTTCCTGGTCATGGGAATACCTCAACGGATTCTCATATAGAATTACCAGTAGTATCTAACTCACTAGAGGAATTAAAACAAATAGAATTAAGACCTTTTATGGAAGTAATAAAGAATAATGTGGATAGCATTATGGTAAATCATGTCCATTATAGTTCGCTAGATGACTCGGTAACTCCAGCTTCCCTATCAAAAAATATTGTGTATAGGTTGCTAAGAAATGAATTAGGTTTTGAAGGAGTAATATTAACAGATTGCTTAGAAATGAATGCAATATCAGAAAGTGTAGGAGTGGGCGGTGGAGCAGTTAAAGCTTTACAAGCAGGGGCTGATATGATTATGGTTTCTCATACATATGAAGCACAGCTAGAAGCAATATCAAGTATTAAACAGGCTGTACAAAAGGGAACTATTACTATTGAACAGATTAATCGATCAGTAAATAGGATTTTTAGATTAAAAAGTAAATACTCTGATATTAAAACTACTATTAAAATAAACAATGAAGAATTATCTCGGCTCTCTTACAGTAAAGCAATTAGTGTAGTCCATCACTCTGGTATATTACCGATTAAGGAGAATGAGAAGATTAGTGTTATTTGGGTGAGTGACAACAGTTATACAAAGGCAGAGGATAACCAGGTGAAGCAGTTATCTGTTAAAGCGTTTAATAAAAATGATATTTTTTGCGAACATGTTGTAGAAAATACTACCCCAGTGAAGGAATTAGAACAGGTGACAAATGAAGCGATAAAAAGTGAATACATTCTATTATTATTTAATGCTAATGCAGTATCGGATTCAATTCAAAGCATGGTGAATATTTTTTTACAAAAAAATAGAAAGCTAATTGTTTTTGCTTTAAGAAGTCCTTATATATTATCTGATTTTTCTTCACAGGTAACTAAATTAGCGGTTTACGACTTTAACCAAAATGCAATTCAGGCTGCTTTAAATATAGTAGCAGGAAAGACTAAACCAACCGGGGTAACCCCTGTTACTATAAAATAATATAAATTTATCCCGCATATAAGATGCTGTAAGGCTCTCACTTCACTTCAGGAGTTGGATAATCTGTATTGCAACAAGTCTAACTGGGAGATAACAGCATCTAAATGACCTATTTCGTAAGAGGCCTTTAGGTCATACCATTACGGTCCTAACAAGCCGTGGGGGGATGAATGAAAGCCCCGCTGATTGAAGATTAACTTTATTTAGGAGGTGATGTGTTTTTATCCTTTGTGTAGAAGCATTTATTACTAATTTGAAAGGGGTTAAATTATGATGAGAAAAAAAGCTAAATTGATTTCGTTATTATTTATTATTGCATTCGTTCTTATTGTAAGTGCTTGTGGGAAAGAGGAGACGAAAGAAGACGGGAATAAGCAGAATGACGATTCTAAAGAAGAAATAACTTTAGAATTTTGGACCATGCAATTAAAACCGACTTTTACTGATTACATCGAAGGAGTTATAGCAGATTTTGAAAAAGAAAACCCAAATATAAAAATAGATTGGTTGGATGTTCCGGCTGCAGATTTAGATAAAAAAATTCTATCTGCTGTGAGTACTGATTCTGCACCAGACGTAGTTAACTTAAACCCAACATTTGCTTCACAATTAGCTCAGTTAGATGCTCTTGTTAACATGGAAGAAGCAGTGGCAGATGAAGATAAAGATAAATATGTAAAGGGAGCGTGGGAAGCAAATCGTATCAAAGATATAACATTTGCGATTCCTTGGTATTTATCTACAGAAGTGACTTTAAATAACAAGCAAATTTTTGAAGAAGCAGGTTTAGATATTAAAAACCCACCTTCAACCTTTGAAGAAGCGAGGGAAGCTTCTGAAATAATCAAAGAAAAAACTGGAAAATATGGGTACTTCCCATCACTTGATTTATCGTTAGTATTGCAACATATGGTAGTAAATGGTGCAGAATTAACGAATGAAGATGGAACGAAGGCAGCTTTTAACTCTAAAGAAGGATTGGAAATGTTTGAGTATTTTACAGAGTTATATAAAGAAGAATTAATACCTAAAGAAGCATTAACAGGCGATCAAAGAGAAACCATCGATATGTATCAAGCTGGGCAAGTAGCATTTTTTGCAGGATCACAATTTATATCACAAATTAAAGAAAATGCTCCAGATATTTATAAAAATACAGTACCATCAGAAGCAATAACAGGTAATTCAGGCAAAAAAACTATGAGTGTTCAAAATGTGGTGGTTCCAAAACAAACAAAGCATGAAAAAGCTGCAGTTCAATTTGCTTTGTTTTTAACGAATGCTGAAAATCAACTTGAATTTTCGAAGTTAACACCAATTTTACCATCTTCTCTGGAAGCATTAGAAGATCCGTATTTCACGGAGGCTCCTGAGGGCGCAGAAGCAAGTGATCTAGTTCGAATTACGTCTGCAGCTCAATTAGAAGATGCTGAATTGTTAGTGCCACCTATGGAAAATTATGATGAACTAAGACAGTCTATGTATGATGCAATATCAGAATCCATGCTAGGGAAATTAAGCCCTCAAGAGGCTTTAGATAAAGCAGAACAAGAATGGAATGAAATTTTAAGTAAATAGATGATGAAAAAAGAGGGAGATGCCTCTCTCTTTTTTCTACATAATAGTTACCAGATTGTTGATAAAAAGGGGGGCTATTAATGCGCACAAATAAAATAACACCGTACTTATTTCTATTACCTGGCTGTATTATTCTCGGAGCCTTTATTTTTTATCCAATGCTTCAGGCAATATGGATGAGTTTTACAGATTATAACATGATCACAGAACCTGAATTTGTAAAATTAGATAATTATAAGAATTTATTTAATGACGAGTTATTTTGGAAAACACTAATGAATACTTTTTTGTATTTAATATGCGTCGTTCCAGCATTAGTAATCATTCCAATTTTTCTTGCTGTATTAGTAAATCAAAAATTAAGAGGAATTGCATTTTTCAGATCCGCTTATTATATCCCAGTTGTAACTTCTTTAGTAGTGGCTGGGATTGCTTGGGATTGGGTGTATAAAGAAAATGGTTTGTTAAATTATATGTTGGATATTTTAGGGATTATTTCAGAACCAATACCTTGGCTCACTTCCACGGATACTGCATTATTTGCTGTGATGGTTGTTACTGTATGGAAGGGGCTAGGTTATTATATGATTATTTATTTAGCGGGCTTACAATCCATACCTTCTAATTTATATGAAGCAGCACAAATCGATGGTGCAAATTGGTGGCAGCAAGTAACTAGAATTACAATTCCTATGTTGATGCCGTTTGTATTAATTGTTTCCATTATGTCATCCATTGCAGCGATGAAAGTATTTGAAGAAATTTATGTGATGACGGGTGGCGGACCACTCCATAGTTCGGAAACATTAGTGTTTTATATATATACGGAAGCTTTTGATCGGTTAAATATGGGGTATGCAAGTGCAGCAGGAGTCATTTTATTTTTATTAACCTTGGTATTTTCTATTATTAACTTAAAATTTATGGGCAAAGATAATACCAAATAGGAGTGATACATAATGCAAAGCTTTATAAAAAAAGTGTTTTTATATCTCTTATTGAGCGTGGTTACATTATTTATGATTGGCCCATTTCTATGGCTATTAGCAACTGCATTAAAATCGGGAAGTGAGAATATCTTTCAATACCCTCCAAAGCTACTTCCTGAAAATCCTACTTTAACTAACTTTGGTAAAGTAATGGATACATTTCCGTTTTGGAGATATTTATGGAACAGTGTAATTGTTGCAACACTTACAGTAGTATTAAACGTTTTATTTTGTTCACTTGCTGCGTATCCATTGGCAAGGATGAGGTTCAAAGGTAGAAATACAATATTTATATTAATTATCACTACAATGATGATACCTTTTCAGCTATTAATGATACCTGTGTATATTATTTCATTAAAGTTAGGGTTACAGAATACGTATTTAGGTATGGTATTACCTCACGTTACGACAGCGTTCGGCGTGTTTTTGATGAGGCAGGCTTTTAGTACCTTACCTGTTGAACTAGATGAGTCTGCTAGAATGGACGGTGCTAATAGCTTTCAAATATGGTTACGCGTATTAATACCGCTTGTAAAACCGTCTATTGTAACATTGACAATCTTTACTTTCGTATCAGCCTGGGGAGATTTTTTATGGCCATTGATTATTGTAAATGACCAAAATATGTTTACTTTACCACTTGGACTAAATATGCTTTCTGGTACATTTACATCTGATTGGAGACTGATTGCTGCTGGTGCAATTATATCAATGATCCCTATCTTAGTAATTTTCCTTTCATTACAACGCTTTTTCATAGGTGGAGCAATGAAAGGTGCAGTTAAGGGGTGAACTCGTTCGCAATTCTAGGGAGAAAATATTATAGAGATTTATCTCTTAAATTGGAAAAATTGGTGCAGGGTTCAATCATGAAAATGAAACTTTGTTTAGAAACACAAGCTCGTGTAATGGTTTTTCTTTTAAACTCTAGTTGCCTATATCTTACAAGAGTAAACGACTTCAGTACTTTAGAATACGCTGAAGTCGTTTTTTATTAAACGATAAGAAGTATAAAATTAGGTGCTTGTGGATAACGAAATAACCGACTAGCCACGTCCGCGCATGAGCCCAGCAACTATGCGACTTTAGAAATGCGCCCTACGATAAGTCCTCATCGGTTCTTCCCTAAGGGGAGGGCCGACTAAAAACGGGCTAGCCGCTCAGGCGTCGGCATACCCCTGTTTTTAGTGGCATGATTCCTAAATCTTTAGTTGATTCGTTCCATTCGCTACGTTGCTAAACGGGCGCTTGCGCCTTTGTTCCACTATAGGAAAGTATAAGATTTGTTGCTTTGGGATAAGGGAATAACTGAATAGCCACGTCCGGCTTCAGCGCCCAGCAACTAGGCGACTTTAGAAATGCGCCCTACGATAAGGCCTCATCGGTTCTTCCCTAAGGGGAGGGCCGACTAAAAACGGGCTAGCCGCTCAGGCGTCGGCATACCCCTGTTTTTAGTGGCATGATTCCTAAATCTTTAGTTGATTCGTTCCATTCGCTACGTTGCTAAACGGGCGCTTGCACCTTTGTTCCACTATAGGAAAGTATAAGATTTGTTGCTTTGGGATAAGGGAATAACTGAATAGCCACGTCCGGCTTCAGCGCCCAGCAACTAGGCGACTTCACGAAATCGCCCTACGATAAGTCATCATCGGTTCGTTACCTCACCGTGATTCCTTTATCTCAGTTGATTCGTTCCATTCGCTACGTTGCTAAACGGGCGCTTGCACCTTTGTTCCACTATAGGAAAGTATAAGATTTGTTGCTTTGGGATAAGGGAATAACTGAATAGCCACGTCCGGCTTCAGCGCCCAGCAACTAGGCGACTTCACGAAATCGCCCTACGATAAGTCATCATCGGTTCGTTACCTCACCGTGATTCCTTTATCTCAGTTGATTCGTTCCATTCGCTACGTTGCTAAACGGGCGCTTGCACCTTTGTTCCACTATAGGAAAGTATAAGATTTTTTTGGTTTATAGTATAAGAAAAACAAAGGCTTCCGCCATAAGACTTGGCGACAAGCCAAGTTTTTCTAATGAGCATTGATAGAGAAAAAATATTAGATAACAATAAAACAGGTTTTAGTACTAGTTAATCCTTCCACGTTCTCCCCAACACACGCACCCAATTTTCGTAGGCTATTTTCCTCGTTTCTTTTTCTGTAAAACCGGCAGCCTTTAAGCGATCTACCAATCGTGGTAAGCCTGTAACATCTTTCAGGCTGTCGGGTACTCTTGTACCGTCAAAATCGGATCCTAGTGCGACGTGATCGACTCCGTAATTGTCGGCTATATAAGAAATATGTTCTACGATTGTATCAAGTGGGATGTTCGTATCAAACTGCCCATCTGCTCGTAGCATATTTATGGCATAATTAATGCCCACTACTCCATCACTATCTTTAACTGCTTGAAGCTGTTCATCTGTTAGATTACGTGAAATCGGGCAGATAGCGTGAACGTTTGAGTGTGTGGCAACAATCGGAGCGTCACTTAAGTGAACAACATCCCAGAATCCTTTTTCATTTAAGTGTGTTGTATCTATCATAATTCCCAGCTGATTACATTCTTTGACTAAACGCTTCCCAGCATCGGTTAAACCGCCACCAATATTCGGAGTGGAAGGGTAGCGGAAAGGAACACCTTCTCCGTATTGGTTGGGTCTGCTCCATACGATGCCTAGTGAACGTAAACCAGCTTGGTAAAACACATGAAGCGCATGGAAATCGGTGTCGATTGCTTCAGCACCTTCGATATGGAAAATGGCAGCCAATATTTGTTGTTTTAAACAATCAGTCAATTCTGCTTTGCTTTTCACTACTTTTAACGCTCCGCTAGAGGCTGTTTCAAGTTTGAATAGAATTGCGGCAAGAGCATTTGTATAATTCAATGCATATTGCTGATTAATTGGAGGCGGTAGCGGCATATCGTACCCTGTTTTCGTCAAATGTTTTTCGGGTTCTACGTGATAGTTTTCATTTGGTGTAAAAGCGGCAAAAAAACCTCCACCAAGCTTGCCTTTTTTGGCACGTGGAAAATCAATATGCCCAAAGGCGTTTTCATTAAAAAATACCATGTCACTGTCTTGAGACTGATGTAATTTTAATATCGTATCGTTATGCCCATCAAATATAGGAATATCCTTCATTATTGAAACCCCTTCCCATTAAATAATTTATTGCTTTCCATTTTACCATGTTGAATAACAGTTAAGTAGTCTAAAAAAACAACTAACCCTATGGAGAGTGGTCGAATTATACTTATTTATACCTATACTTCTGGAGGTAAATCCTCCGAAATACACTTGTTGATCTATTGATCAGTTGATAGTCTGAAATTAATAAAGTACCTTGTGTGACATCAAATTATCTTATTGTATTTACTTGATATTCTGAGCTTATAAGGTAAGAGGGGGGAACTAGTTTGAATCTGGAGCAGATGAGTGAGCTGTTACATACGATGAATCATATGATCGACGAACTGGATAATATACGAGCAGGTAGTCAACAAGTAGATCGTCAATGTAAAGATTTAGAAATTCGAGCGAATGCTATGAAAGAAGATATAAATGATTTAGAAGAAGGTCTGCATTATTTAGAAGGAAAATTTAAAATGATAAGGAAAGTCGACATATCTCCCGTTTAATCTCGAATGTAGGATGCTGGTCTTCGCTCCACTTTTTCATAGGATGAAAGCAAGTTCCATCTGATGGAAGATTCACTCTCCAAAACGTAAGTCTAAGAACTTAAATCTATTCATAAACTGCTGAAGTTCGTTTAGAGCTTGATAAAGACACTATGAAGCGTGCAAATAGCATGCTTTTTGTACTTGCCACGAAGTTATCTCCATTCGTATATAGTGAATATTTTGGCGTAATCTGTAACCAGATCAACTTGCCCACTCAGCCTCATGAGAGTTCTTTATGCTTTAGAAGCTGAAAGCAGATGCCCCGATTTTAAATGTTTCCCCACTGCGTATTTTCATTTAGTACATTTTACCTTGTTTATGAACATATCTTCGTGCTTGTTATCTATGTTATATAAGATGCTGTAAGACTCTCACTTCAGGAGTTGGATAATCTGTACAGCAACAAGTCTAAGTGGGGGGTAACAGCAGCACCTAAATGCCCTATTTCGTAAGAGGTCTTTAGGTCATAGCATTACGACAAGCAGTGGGGGATGAATGAAAACCCCCACTGATTGAAGATTCACTTTGTTTTGTACGGTTGGACTTCAATTTCATTAGACTTTACAATAAAAAGAAAAGACAATTTATGTAGGAGAATGTCTAATGATGCAAACTTTTAAAAAGGTCATTGAAGCAAGTTATTTAACAGCTGAAAAAGCTTGGAGTTATCGAGCTATTCTGCGTTATTTTTATATACAGCATGAACGGATGCGGGAGTTTCTATTTCCTGAAGAAATATTGGCGCACCTTAAAGGATCATCTGATTTTAAAGATTATACGGAAGAGCAGCTACATCAGGATTTGGAGCAGTTGGTTAGATGGAATAACTTGTTGGCTCGTCAAGAAATGGGCAGAGCACATACGATTGAAGAGTTTAAGAAGAAACGCTTTCGTTATCAATGTACACCTTACACCGTTGAATTTGAACGAATGCTATCTGAAATGGAAAAAGGCGGCGACGTTTTTGGTGGATCACTAGAGAAAAAAGAATTTGAACGGTTATATCAAACATTAGTTGACATGGAAAAGGCACTTCAACAACCTGCTTTGCCTCAAGCCGATGACTGCTCTCAATTATGGAATGATATTTTTACTTACTTTCGATCGATTACGAAAAACACGTCTGATTATATTGCCCATATTAACAGTGAACAGGCAGAAGAAAGGATGCATACAGAAGCTTTTCTTGTATTTAAAGATCAATTCACATCGTATTTGCGAGATTTTATTGTTGGTTTGCAGCATACAGCACAAAAAATTCAACAATTACTTCGCTCCATTGATATGGAGAAGCTACGACCATTTATCCAGCAGGTCATTGTTCATCAGCAACATGTTCCGAGATTTGAGGAGGTAATGGATGATACAGCACTAATGGAGGATATGGAGGGAAAATGGCAAACATTAACGGTTTGGTTTTTAGGAGATGCTTATCGCGAAAGCGAATTGGACAGCTTGCAAACACGAACCAATGAACAAATCCGCCGCATTACTCGCGTAGTTCAACGGTTAGGAGAGCGACATCATTATTTCCGTAGTCGTAAAAAAGATTATTTACATTTAGCAAACTGGTTTGCTTCGATGGAAAACGTTGACGAAGCTCATGAATTATCTGCTGTAGCTTTTGGTGTATTGCATACCCGTCATTTATTTAGTGACCATATACCATCAGAGGATATTTATACAGATACTTGGCAAGAGCAACCAATAAAACATGAAACGAATCCACGAATCCGTAATTACCGTGAAAAAACCAAAGCAGGTGCAATTATCAATCAGCGGGAAGCGAAAGAAACTGTCCGAAAGCAATATTTACAAGAAAAGCTTGCTGAACAAAACACGATAGAAAAATATATAGAGGGAAATACCATCACGATTGAAAACCTACCAATTATTGAAACAAATGTAAGAAAAATGTTGCTCAGCTGGATTGGAAAAGCGATGGCTAAACAAGATCGAACCTTTAAAACCGAGCACGGAAGGGTTGTAAAAGTCCATCTGACTCCCGAGCGACGAGTTCCATTGCGAGCAGAAGATGGAACGATGGAAATGCCAGCAGTGACATTTGAGTTTTTAGATGAGGTGAGCAACCATGGAGCATAATCAGTTCGATGATAAAGCGCAAACGGCAATGCGGATGTTGTTTGAACATTTTTGGATACTGCGAGCTAAACAACCAGAAGCCTACCAGTTTATTAGAGAAAGAGAAAAAGTAATTAAGCGTTATGTAACCGACAAGCTTGGCTTTGACTTAATCGTACATCAGCATTTTATTAAGTTGGAAAAAATACCTGTCGAAACAAAAAGCTGGATGGGTATGCAAGAGTTTCAAGAGCCTCGTGATTATGCGATTTTCTGTTGTGCTTTAGCCTTTACAGAAAACCGTACCGTAGATGAACAATTTTTATTAACGGAAATATGTGAAGACATTAAAGATCTTTATCCAGGTGATCTTCCTCTAGATTGGACGAATTATCATCACCGTAAATCGCTTGTTCGGGTTATTAAACAGCTGGAAAAGCTGTCCATTCTGTCAGTGGTGGAAGGAGAAGTCGAACATTTCGCCTTGAATGAAGAGCATGAAGTGTTGTATGAAGTAACGGTATATGCAAGATACTTTATGCGATCTTATCCAAAAGATTTAATGGATTACCATTCTAAAGAAGATATTATGCAAGGCGAGTGGGATAGACATGAAGCAGTAGATGGGCGACGTAAACGCGTCTATCGTAAATTACTGTTATCACCAGCTGTTCAACGAATGGGTGAGGATGATCCTGATTTTGCTTATATCCGAAATTATCGTAATCGTTTGCGGGATGATTTAGAAGAGCATACTTTATTTCGTTTTGAAATTTTTAAAAATGTTGCCTTGCTCGTAGCAGAAGAGAAAAAACAGGAGCTTACGTTATTTCCTGATCAGAAAGCTATTATGGATGTTGCGTTGCATCTTGCAACTTACATTAGAGATCATCAAGCAGATTATAAACCAGATACATTTGGAAATATACGCATCAGCGCAGTTGCATTTGAACAAATTATTACTTCTCTCCATGAACAATATGGAGCAGGATGGAGTAAGCAATATCGGGAAGGTAGTATAAAACAAACACAAAAGGAATTAACCGAAACGTTGAAAAGTTGGGAGATGCTTCAGCAAGATGATTTTACGAAAGACTATATCATTCGCCCATTGCTCGGTCGTGTAGTGGGGAAATACCCAAGGAAATTTGTAGAAGAAGGGATGTCACAGCATGAGCAAAAATAAATGGCAGTTGCATCGTGCGGGGTTATTGAATTTTTGGTACTATGATGATGAATTTTTTGAATTTGCAGACGGGAAACTTTTATTGCGAGGCAGTAATGGCTCTGGAAAATCAGTAACGATGCAAAGTATTTTACCAGTTCTTTTAGATGGTAAAAAATCTCCTGATCGGTTAGATCCATTTGGTTCTAAAGCGAGAAAGATGGAAGACTATTTGCTTGGTGAAAAGGATATCGTTGATCGAGATGAACGTACTGGTTATTTATTTATTGAATACAAACGTCAACATACGGATCAGTATATGACAACAGGTATTGGTATGCAGGCGCGGCGACATAAAACAATGAACACATGGTATTTTATGATTACGGATAACCGACGCATCAATGAAGATTTGCTGTTGTACGAAACAGAAAGGCACGCTGGAGAAACGCAGCAAATTCCACTCTCGCGGGTGCAATTAGAGAATCGAATTGGTGATGGGGGACATGTCGTTCGTACACAGACCGAATATATGCAACTTGTAAATAAATATATTTTTGGATTCGAGGAAATTGATGCATTTGAAGATTTAATCAAGCTGTTAATTCAATTGCGTAGTCCAAAACTATCGAAAGATTTTAAGCCAACGGTCATATATGAAATATTAGAAGCTGCACTTCCTCCTTTAACCGATGAAGATTTACGCCATTTATCGGATACGATTGAACATATGGATCAAACAAAACAACAAATTGAGCAATTAGAACGTGAGCAGGAGGCGTTAAACAAGTTAATTAGGCGTTACGATGATTACAATACGTATATGATCACTGCTGCGGCTCACGAATATATGGAAACGAAGCAACAGTATACGAGAAAAGCGAATGTATTGGAAGAAAAAAAGCGAGAAGTAGAAAAGCTAGAAGCAGCGATTCTGAACTTATATGAACGAAATAGAACGTTAGAACAAGAGAAAGACATACTAGAGAAAAAGCAAGAGCGACTACGCCATCATAAAGTTTGGAATTTAGAAAAGGACCTTACAAATGAGCAACAGACCTTGGAAGAAATCGATGCAGATATGACGCGTAAACAGAATCAAGTTTCAGAAAAAAAGCGGTTAGAATTACGAACAGAAGATAACATTTCTACATTAGAAGCTGAAATCACAGATGTGGAAGAGACGATGGATGATGAATTAGAGGACTTACAACTTGCTGCTGAAGAAGCTTCTTTTATGCAGCATGATATCAACGAACAGGATTTTAAACGGCATCAAATGGAGAAATTTGATTTTACTGTTTGGCGTCAGGAAGCGGAAGCACATTATCAGTTGTTAGATACGATCACCGACGAGGTTCGTACGTATGAACAGCTACAACAACAATTAGTCGATTTTCAAAAGAAGCTCGCTGATTCGTCGCTACAATTAGATACAATCCGTTAAGAAGAAAAGGATTGGCGAAATGTGTTTGAAGAGGATAAACAGGAAAAGCTTTCTGAAATTTATCAGTGGGTAGAAACGAATGCATTTCTACCAATTGATGAAGAAATATTGCAAAAAACGGCACGGGAGATCGACCAGCTTTATGGTGAAAATACGTATGAAGATATCCGCCAACTGTTTGTGAAAAAAAGTACTTCTTACCAAATGAATAAAAATGAGGTCATTGCAACGCATTTAGGAAATTTGTCATTTGTTCAAGAAGAATTAAAACACAAAAAAGCAGAATTAACATCGTGGCAAACGAAACGTGATCCTGAACCACCATATCAGAAAGAAGCAACGAAACATGCACGAATGCAACTGAAAGAAAAAGGCTATGCATTTGCTCCTTTTTATGAGGTTGTTGAATTTCAAGACCATGTACCAGAAGCGCTACGAAAACAGCTAGAAGCTATATTGCTCGATGCTAATATATTGGATAGCTTAATGGCGGAAAATGGAATACCGCTTGCCAATGACCGGATTATTACGCCACAGCCGCAAATGATGGCACATACGCTTGCGGATTATTTAAAACCAGATATAGATCCGGAACAATCTTTACCTGAACAATTGGTTGATGATGTGCTTCGCAGTATTTTAGTAGAAGAAGAGCTACAGACAGAGAGCTTTAGCTTTAATGAAGATGGAAAATATCGAATAGGTTTAGTGGAAGGACACACATCTAGCGTGGATGCTGTTCGCTATATTGGAAAAAATGCCCGCAAACGATATCGTGAGGAAATGATAGCACAACTTCAGGAAGATATAGAAGGCTTACAACACCAAATTAATGAGGTGAACAAGAAAATTCGTGATCTAGAAGCAAGTGTCCTTGCTGCACAAGAAGCTATGAAGCAATTTCCTGATGATGCAGATTTGCAAGTAAGTTATACAAAAATGAAAGAAAAGCAATTTGAGGGTAAGCAACTGCAGAAGGAATTAGAACGAATCGACGCTGAAATGCAAGCAACGAATCAGGTGTATCAAGAGAAAAAACGATTACTTGACGAAAAAACAAGAGAGTTAAATATTACCTTTTCCCTAGAAGGGTATCTAGAAGCGAAAAAAGAAATGCGTCGTTACGAAAAGACGTTGAGTTCGTTAGTTACTGCTCATACTACCTTTTTACTCCAACAAGAAAGTATGATCCAAACTCGTGAGCGATTAGCACAAATAATAGTTGAGGTCGATGAGTTAAATGGAGAATTAAATGTAGTAGCTGATAAAAAGGCGAAAGTAAAAGGAAATATGAAAGAGATTGAACGGCAATTAGACAGGCATGGTGTTGCAGATATTCGTAAGCAAATTCAAGAGGTACAACAATCTTTAAAGCAGACGGAAAAAGAACACCTTGAAATCCAAGTCAATATACCTAAAAAAGAAGCAAATCGTGATATGCTGACACAACAAATTCAGGAAGAAAAGCAGCAGCTGTCATTTTTGGAGAAGATGATTGAAGCGTGGCAGGACACGTTTGTTCAGGAGATTCATTATCAATTTATATCATTTCCAGAGACATATGAGACAAATGAAGATCGTGCGAAGTGGGTTCTAAAAACGTATAAGCATTGGTTAAAAGAAAAAAATTTAACGACAATTGAAGGACAATTGACGAGTGTATATTATGAACAACATTCCAATCTTATGGAATATAGGATGTCTGATGTACAGGTACAAGCGGAACATTATCCATGGATGGAAGAAGAATGGAAAGACGATCAACGGCTAAAAATCCAATATTGGAAGGAAAAGGCTACCCGGCGATTAATTCAGCTTGATTATCAAGGGAAGCGTGTTGACCCTTATGTCGTACGGGAGAAAATAGAAAATGATTGCTTACAGCAACAACATTTGTTGGATGACCAAGATCGTAAATTGTATGAGGAAATTTTATTTGACTCCGTGGGCAAAAAATTAAGGAGCCGTATTAGTAGGGCACAACAATGGACAGAAAAAATGGATAAGTTGATGGCAGCAAGTGATTCATCATCTGGCTTATCTTTTTCCATCAAATGGAAACCGCGTACAGCTGAAACCGAAGTAGAGCTCGATACAAAAGAATTGGTCGATTTATTACGTCGTGATTCTCGTTTGCTAAAAGAAGAGGATATGTTAAAAGTAATTGAACATTTTCGTTCCAGAATTGCTAGAGCAAAAGAGCTTGTTGAGATTAAGGGAGAAGGCAGTACACTTTTACAGGTGTTAAAGGATGTGCTCGATTATCGAAACTGGTTTTCGTTCGTATTATCTTATAAGCGGACAGGTGAACCGAAAAGAGAGCTTTCTAACCATGCCTTTTATCAATTCAGTGGTGGGGAAAAAGCAATGGCGATGTACATTCCATTATTCACAGCCTGTTATTCCCGTTATTTAGAAGCTGCAGATACGGCTCCTTATATCATTACTTTGGATGAGGCTTTTGCGGGAGTGGATGAAGATAATATTAGTGTGATGTTTCGTTTAGTAGAGGAGTTAGGTTTTAATTATATGATGAACTCTCAAGTACTTTGGGGCGATTATGAAACGATATCAAATCTGGCAATTTATGAGCTCGTTCGACCGAAAAATCAAGATTTCGTTACAGTTATTCGCTATCATTGGGACGGAAATAAGCGCTCATTAGTTGTAAATGATATGATAAATAAAAAAACGAACACCATGAATGTATAGGCATATAACGAGAGGGAGGAGAAGAATTTGGGACATCATACATCTCCCTCTACTTCATTAATCATATTAGCTAGCTCCCCAGTAAATCGTTTCTGGCTAGTTGAACATAGTTAAGGATATGCGATGATAGATTTCTTCATAGAAAGTGGTGTGAAGCAGAATGGAAACGGAGGACCTTTTAAAGGAAGCTACCTTGTTTTTTAAGAGTGAACAAGCATATGATAAGCTGTTTAAGCAGTTTCGTAAAAAGTATGAATCGCTTGGTCGAATTGGAGGGACGATTTCGGTTCAACTATTTTCAGAGCGAGAATTAGAGGTTATTGCTAGCTTCTATGGTACAACGAAAGAAACATTAATGAAGAAGGGCACGATACATGTTGCCCAATTTGCAAGCCAGCTTCAAGAGACGAAATACTATGGAATCGAATTAAAGCAACTCTTGGACTATTATTTTGGTGAAGAAATCATTTCTAAAAAACAACGCAAGGAAATAGCGCAACATCGACTAGAATCTCATTTACAACAACTAGCATCGTCTTATCCTTTGCTTTTTGATTGGCTCCTATATGTACTATCGACGCCTTCTGACATGAGGTGGGTTGTTCGTTTAGCTGAAAAGGATGTTACTTATTTTGATCAATTAGTAGGTAAATTAGCTAAAGCGCGAGAACATTTGCCGACTAAGCCAGAGCGTTTACCTATGTTTAGCCAACGTATAACGGCAGACCCGCATGCCTTTGATATTAATACAGATTTAGGAAAATTATTTATTGATGTGTTAGCTTTTTATCATCCAGAATGGTCCAAACATGAGGTGCCACAAACAACAGAGTCAATCAATGAGCTTTTACGCGTTCACCACATTTACCGGGATGACCTATTAAACTTTGTTACGTGTTCAGGGCTTCTAGCAGAAACAATGGAAGATGTTTTGCATCCAGTATGGTCCGCAGCTGTAAAAATGAATACAGTGCAAAATGTTCCATTGCGAGAGTTATTTGTGATAAATAGAATCTTCCCTGCTATTGGAAGCCATGTTTGGGTTGTGGAGAATTCGGGCGTCTGCTCTGCTTTACTGGATGAGCTACCAAACACTCCAATTGTTAGCACGAATGGGCAATTTAAGCTGGCAGCATGGATATTACTAGACTTACTTGCTAAGGAAGGTTGCACCATTTATTATGCCAGTGACTTTGATCCTGAAGGCTTGGGTATGGCTGAAAGATTATTATATCGTTATCCTCAACATGTGAGGGTTTGGCAAATGAGCATACGAGCTTATAAAAAGAGTAACCCAGTCAAATCAATAGACGAAGAGCGATTGAAAAAACTCGAGCGCATTGAACATCCAGATTTGCTCACACTTGCTCAAGAAATAAAGCGAACCAAAAAGGTGGGGTACCAGGAAGCGCTAGTAAAGGATATGCTACATGATATTCAGCAAAAGCTACTAAGAGCTTAATAAAGAGGAGTGACATGCAGAAAAAGTTTTGTCGAGGACATCTAGTTCTCTGGGCTTTAAAGGGCAAAAAGTTGCTGTTAAGTATTTACAGAAGATAAAAAAATCGGAAAATAATTATGAAGTTAAATGGAATGTTAAAAATAGAAAAGGCAAAGTAACTAGCTTAGTAAAAGTGTTTCATAAGCAAGGCAAAAAGCAAAATAGAGTGTTTGCTATTGATAATGGGGCAATTCCTTTAGAGGCAAGGACAGATCCATGTTTGGAATTTTCATGTAGCTGCAAATATAAGCGTTCATCATTCTTTAAGAGCACTAGTATCTAGTAAACAATAAACCTATAAAAGGTCGAACGATATTATATTAATTTATTTATAAGAGGCTAAGACATAAGCAAATACTATATAGCAAAAGCCGAACGATCAATTTATAATTGTTCGGCTTATTTGTATTAGAAAATTCTTACCATGGCTACGTCAAAATCCTTCGCTTTCCGGGGCGCCTCAGCTTCCTGAAAGCAAAAATCGCTTTTCTGCGGGATCTTCAGCACGCGCTGTTCCCAGGAGTTTACATATTTTTACTACGCTAAAAATTTGCGTATACAGAATGGACGAACGTTTTATTAATCAGCTGTTTTAGTTATGTCAGAACCTTTTATTTCTTTGTTTGTAATTCTTTAATTATATCAATAGGATGTATTGAATTCTCATCTGTACCTACCCCTGGTTCATTGGTGTAAGGCATACAAAGGTCGGCAAACTTATTTTCATCTTCTAATAAAGCAATATAAGTAGTATATCCTTCAAAATCTGAAGGGAAAAGGTTTGCCTCTCCTACTTTATTTTTTAAAGCTTCATCAATTGCATTTCTTAGATCAATCAAACCTTGTCTATTTCCAATTATAAATGATTCCATATGCCAAGAATCTTGAGCATATATGTTACAAACACGTAAATGATCCGTATCAGAAGACATACAAACACACCCTTTACAATTATTTTATCCCGCATATAAGGTGCTGTAAGACTGCCTCTTCAGGAGTTGGATAATCTGGACTGCAAGATAACAGCACCTAAATGCTTGATTCGTAGAAGCCCTTAGGTCATATCATTACGGTACTAACAATCAGTGGGGGATGAATGAAAACCCTACTGATGGAAGATTCACTTTATATAATATTAACAAACATTGGTAAAAAAGTAATTAATTAAATATAAAGCATTTCCATTTCCTGTGGGGGATGAAAAAGCCCTCCTAATTTAAAGGATTCAATTATATATCCCCATCCATTTGTTTTTATTAACTGTATGGATAGCTTCTAGCTTTATGCTGAATGCTAATCCATTTAAAGGTAGTAAAGGCATCTAAGCTCCAATCTCCATTTAATCGGCCTAAACCGGAACTTTTTACACCACCAAACGCTACATGAGGTTCATCGTTGATCGTACCGTCATTAATATGAATCATTCCGGTATCCATTTGCTTTGCAAGCTCTGCCCCACGTTCAATGTCACTAGTATGAATGGCACCACTTAAGCCATATAATGTATCATTTGCATATGAAATAATCTCTTGCTCATCAGCTGCTTTAAGAATGGAGACAACAGGTGCAAACAACTCCTCTTGCGCAATGGACATATCGGGAGTTACATCCGTGAAAACAACTGGCTCAACTACATTTCCTTCTATTTTACCTTGGAGAATTGGCTTAGCTCCTTCTTGAATGCCTTTAGCAATTAAAGCTTTTGTCGTTTCTACTTGTTGCTCATTAATAAGTGGTCCTATAATGGTGTTGGGATTTTTGGGATCACCACAAGTTAATGTAGCTACTTTAGCCACATATTTATCAACAAATGCTTCATAGACTTTTTCATGAATAATCAGTCTATTGGCCGACATACAAATTTGACCTTGATGTGTAAAACGGCTAAATACCGCAGCACTCACCGCCAAATCAAGATCTGCATCCTCTAATACGATCAGGGCACTATTTCCTCCTAATTCAAGATGAGCTTCCTTTAAATATTTGCCAGCAACTGCACCAATATGCTTGCCTACCTTTGTAGATCCGGTAAAGGAAATAGCCCTTGGAATAGGATGTGCAACAAAGTGATCGCCGATTTCCGAGATCTCCGTTGTAATTACGTTAAGTAGCCCCTTTGGCAAGCCTGCATTCTCAAAAATAGATGCGATCATGGTTCCACCTGTAATCGGTGTATGCTCATGCGGCTTTAAAACGACTCCATTACCTGCTGCTAGTGCAGTTGCTACAGATTTCATGGATAGGAAGAATGGAAAATTAAACGGACTGATTACACCTACCACGCCAACGGGAATTCGATAAACCCGATTTTCTTTATCATCAATAGGAGAAGTTAAAATCTTTCCATCCATGCGAAATGGAAATGTTGAAGCTTCTTTTATCATATTTGTGACAAGACCAATTTCAAATTCTGCTTTTAACCTTGTGCCACCGATTTCGTCGATAATGATATTAACGATGGATTCATGATTGTCCTTAATAAATTGAACTGCGTTTTCAAAAACCTCTCGTTTTAAAACAGGATTGGTTTTTGCCCAGCTTTTCTGTACAGTAGCTGCAGCTTGATAAGCGCTGTCTACATCTTTTTTACTTGCTGCTTGATATGTAGCAATAAGCTCACCGTTGTAGGGATTTTTGTTCTCCATAACACGAGAAGACGTTCCTTCTTTCCAAATTCCATTAATATATTGACTGGATAAATTCTTAAATGACATATATAACCCTCCATAATAAGTTAATTTTTTAGCTGGATATTTTCTTTGGCAAGCTGAGCTAAAATTTGAATGTTACCATTCACTTCTTGAATCGTTGCTGATAGCTCCTCAATGGCTGCTGATTGGCTATCTGATTCACCATTCGCCTCTTGAATGTATTTATCTAAATTAGAAATCACTTCTTTAACGTTATTTGTTATGGTCTGAATTTCAATAACCTGATCTTTGGAATTTGCAGCCATCTTTCTAATTTCATCCGCAACTACTGAAAAACCTCTTCCATGCTCTCCCGCTCTAGCTGATTCAATCGCTGCATTCAGTCCTAACAAATTACTTTGATCAGCAATTCCTTTCACTACGTTGGAAACCTCTTCAATCGTATCTACGCGATTCGTAACTTCGGTAGCTTTTTCAGATATAAATGACATATTGTTTGCTAAACCTGTAATCGATTCAGCCATATCCTGTATTGTATTGGTTACCTCCTCAAATACAGTCGATAAATTAGAGGAAATCTCAGAAAGCTGATTTGCTCTTTCCACGCTAAGTCCTATTCCAACACCACCAATAACGTTGCCGATTTCATCGTGAAGAGGTATAGCCCTGGCAATTAAGTTTACACCGAACAACTCCGCTGGAACTATAGCTGCTTGATTTTTGTTTTGACGAATTGCATTGGTAACAATGTCCCCCTCTACTAATGGATCCCCGGGTTTTACATTTAAAGAGAAGGTTGTTGCTGGAAAATTAATGATGAGCTTTTCCGTATCATAAATTCCAATTGTAACATCTTCATTCATTAAGTCTTGTAAAAAAGGGGCAACTGTAACAAAAGATTGCAGCATTGGGTGTATATTTACTTGACTATCTGTTGATTTATTCATTTTATCCACACTCCTAGTCATGTTGTAAAGCAGTAATGTTCACTCAAGTTATTCGGAAAGAAAGAATCACTGGATAACTATCTCTCTAATTACTAATATCGGTAAGCGACCAACATTTATTAATTACAAAAAACAGATGCCTGTATGTAATTCAATGAAAGATTTTTCTGGAGTATGCTTCTGCAATACTATAAATAGACTGTTTCATTCGAAAATAAAAAAAACAACATCATCACTCACATAAACACTTTATGTTTTACTTGTATGTACCGATAAAAGATAAGTAGGTTATATCGAGGATAAAACTTACACTTCTCAGAAATATAAGATGTAATAAATCTTCCATTTCAAGCGTTGAAAATGATACAAAAAAGTCTAATTGGGGGAATAAAGCATCTACTAAGTACCTGATTCGGCAAATGGTCTTAGGTCATACCATTACGGTACTAACATTTATAGGAGATGGAGGAAAATTTCTACTGATTAAAGTTGCATTTTATTGGATGATTGCGAGTATTTAAGTTTATGCTGTTGGGAGGAATTATTACGATATCTGAAAATAGATGAGGGGTATCTTTGAATTAGATAATGGGTGGTGCGGCGATCAATTTGTTTAAATAAACTTTGCATTGTAGCAGCCAGCTACTACAAGTATGGCTTGAAAAGATAAATAGGTTAACATCATCAAAGGCTTCATAACATATAAGGAGGCAGGAGCATGCGCAAACTTTTTACATTTAAAAGTATTCGAATGAAACTTATCTTTGCTTTTTCTATTGTCATTATATTAGTAATATTATTAGGCATTGTAAATGTAGGTAGTATTAATAAAAGTAATCAAGATACAAAAGAAATCATAAAACAAGATATGCAGATCTTAGTCGCTCACGAACAGCTGGCACTTAATATGGCTGAACGAACAGGCTATTTGCGAGGATACTTATTATATAATGATGAAAGATATAAACAGAATTTTGAAAATACCGTTGAAAAAACAATCGAATTGGAGGAATTTGTTTTAGCTCACGATAACTCGGAAAAGGTTCAGTCTTTAATGGAGAAGAAAAAGGAGTGGGGAAAGCTTACGGATAAGTTTTTTCATGAAATGGAAAAGGGAAATAGTGATAAAGCAAAAGTGATCATGGCAAATGAAATCCGGCCAATTGGAAATCAGCTAATTGATGGTTTTAAGGAGTTAGCTCAAACGAGCGAAAATAAGATTACAGAAAAAGGCAAAAATGTCATTCAAATAGGGGAGTTTACTTTATGGATGGGCTTAATCGTTACGGTAGTTGTAGTCGTATTAGGAATGGTTACTGCATACATAACCGCTAATACAATCGCAAAACCGCTACAACGTTTGAAGGATCGAATGAAAAAGATTGCTGACGGGGAATTGAGTAGTGAAGCTATACAAGCAAAAGGGAAAGATGAGGTTGCTGAATTGATGATGGCGACTAATGAAATGAATGACCAATTGAAGGAACTGTTAATGTCGATAAAAAGTGTGGCTAGTGTGGTTGATGATAAATCACAAGGATTAAATCAAGCAGCAAATGAGGTGCAACAAGGAACAGAGCAAGTGGCTGCGACGATGGAAGAGCTTGCGTCTGGCGCAGAAAATCAGGCAAATCATGCTGCAAATTTAGCCAGTATGATGAATGATTTAAACAGTACGATTCAAGAAGTGACTCAGAGTAGTGATAGTATAGAGAAATCTTCTAAGGGCGTATTAGCTAAAACAAAATCCGGGCATGAAATTATGGAAACAACTAATGATCAAATGATGAAGATAGACCAGATCGTTAAAAATGCTGTTGACCGTGTCCGTGGGTTAGATATGAAGACACAGGAGATTTCGAAATTAGTAACCGTAATTGGTGAAGTCGCCGAGCAAACCAATTTATTAGCGTTAAATGCTGCTATTGAAGCAGCAAGAGCGGGAGAGCATGGTAAGGGGTTTGCAGTCGTTGCTGACGAGGTAAGAAAGTTGGCAGAGCAAGTCTCTGTCTCATTAAATGATATTAAAAGCGTGGTTAATGATATACAAACGGAGTCGGATCAAGTAACTACTTCACTTCAAGATGGTTACAAAGAGGTAGAAAATGGTTCTGAGCAAATGTCAAAAACAAAAGACACGTTTGAAGCAATTTACCAATCTGTTACTGAGATGACCGATTCTATTTCAGTAGTTAAAACACATTTTGAGCGTGTTTCTGATAGCAGTAAAGAAATGAATGCCTCGGTAGGAGAAATTGCAGCTATTTCGGAAGAATCAGCTGCTGGTATCGAGCAAACCTCCGCTTCAACGCAGCAAGCGAGCAGTTCGATGCAAGAAGTAACGTCAAATGCAAAACGACTTGCTAATTTGGCAGATAATTTAAAGACATTAATGCAGCGATTTACTATATAGACATGTGCCTTATAGTGCTTAATCAAAAAGAAGGTAAAAAGGATCAAGGTCGGCTATGGTCTCAGGCGTCCTTGAAACAGAAAAACACTTTTTCTGCGGGCGATGTATTGCTGGCGTAGCCTTCCTTGTCCAGTTGCAACGCCGACCTTAGCACGTCCTGTGCGCCTGAGTTCGAGACGGTGATGTTTCGAGTAGCGCGCTTGTACAGGATGTACTGACTTCTGTGCCCGTCACAGGATGTGGACGATTTGAGTAGCAGAACCCCATATACGGAATAGATACATGAGCACTAGTGAAGCTTCCTCGAAACACATTTTCCCTTGGAAAAGGGACGGAGAAATAAGCCAACTAGAAACAGCGATGCGTCATTTTGGGTTTTGAACAACCTCTTATAATAAAAACCATGGGTAGTACCATGGTTTTTTTTAAAAGATAAGAAAATATAAAATTAGGTGCTTGGAGATAACGAAATAACTGAATAGCCACGTCCGGCTTCAGCGCCCAGCAACGATGCGACTTTAGAAATGCGCCCTTCGATAAGGCGCATCATCGGTTCGCCTTTAAGAGGAAGGCCGACTAAAACGGGCTTGCCGCTCAGACGTCGGCATACCCCAGTTTTAGTGGCATGATTCCTTTATCCCGTAAAAAGGCGTTGTAGACTCCCACTTCAAGAATGGAAGCGATGAGCTAAACAAGTCGAAGTGGGAGGCAGCAGCAACTAAATCCCCAATTCGTTCAAGGGCCTTTAGGTCATACCCTGGTGGTACTAACAATTAGCGGGGATAGAAGAAAACCCCGCTGATTGAAGGTTCACTTTATCTTTAGTTGATTCGTTCCATTCACTACGTTACTAAACGGGTCCCCAGCGCCTTTGTTCTTGGTAAAAATGGGAATAATTGAATAACTCAAGCTATGAAGTTTAACTTGAAGCAATGATAATATAGATGATTCGACAAAACATGATAAAACTAGTCAACTATCACTCTTAGAAAATAATTGACCCACAGGGGATAATGCGCTATAATTAACAATCGTATTAAGAAAAATTAATATTTAATTTAAATGAAATTAAAAAAGCAAAATTTGATTTTAAATAATTTGAGGTGAAAAAAGTGAAGAAATTAATATCCAGTAAATTAGGATTCTTCGCGGTAGCACTGGTACTTTTTTGGGTGAAAACGTATTTAATATATAAATATGAATTTAGCTTGGGTGTAAGTGGGGTGATGCAAGAATTTCTATTATTCTTCAATCCGCTAAACTCTGGGTTGATTTTTCTAGGACTAGCGTTGTTTGCGAAAGGAAGAAAAGCGGGAATCTGGATAATCATTATTGATACGATTCTTTCGTTTGTTTTATATGCTAACGTTGTTTTTTATCGCTTTAATAGTGATTTTATTACCATTCCAACCATGCTTCAAACAGATAATTTCGGAAGCATTGGTGGAAGTATCGCAGATTTAGCAAAATGGAGCGACTTACTTTATGCGATTGACATCATTTTCCTGATTGGTTTATTTGTCTTTATAAGGAAAAACTGGTCCGTACAACGAATTCAACTTCGTAAACCTTTTTTAGTTATTGCTGCTGGTGTGTTAGCATTCACTATTAATCTTGGTTTAGCAGAGGCTGATCGTCCACAATTACTAGAACGGACATTTGACAGAAATTACCTAGTAAAATATTTAGGCGCATTTAATTTTACAATTTATGATGCAGTTCAAAGTGCTAAAACATCAACAAGACGTGTTTTAGCTGATAGTAGCGATATTACAAAAGTTGAGAATTATACAAAGTCCAAATATGCAAAACCAAATGAGAAGTATTTTGGTAAAGGAAAAGGAAAAAATATTATTAAAATTCATTTAGAGTCGTTTCAATCTTTCTTGATTGATTACAAGCTCCACGGGGAAGAAGTAACGCCGTTTCTTAATTCTCTAGTTAATGATCAGGAAAAAGGCTTCACTTATTTTAATAACTTTTTCCATCAAACAGAGCAAGGAAAAACAGCAGATGCAGAATTGATACTTGACACATCTTTGTACGGCCTTCCACAAGGGGCGGCTTTTGTAACGAAAGGCAATAATACGTATCAAGCGTTGCCAGCTATCCTTGATCAAGAACAGAACTATACGAGCTCTGTATTTCACGGTGATGGAAAGTCGTTTTGGAATCGTGATGAAGTGTATAAGCATCTAGGTATTAACGAATTCTATCATGAAGATTTCTATGATATGAGTGAAGAAAATGTTATTAATTATGGGTTAAAGGATAAACCTTTCTTTGAACAATCCATGCCTTATTTAGAAGATATGGAACAACCATTCTATGCACATATGATGACTTTGACTCATCATCACCCATATTTGATTGATGAGGAAGACGCAACGATTGACCCTGCTGAAACTGGAGACGGCTCTGTAGACCGATATTTCCAAACAGCGCGTTATTTGGATGAGTCACTAGAAGAGTTCTTCGAAGATCTGAAAGAAAAAGGGCTTTATGAAGACTCGATTATTATGATTTACGGAGATCACTATGGTATTTCAGACAATCATAATCGAGCAATGGAAGAAATCACTGGTGAAGAAATTACTCCAATGAAAAACGCAGATTTACAGCGTGTTCCGTTTATGATTCGCATTCCAGGTGTTGAGAGTGAAGGAACAAAAGAAACGTATGCTGGTCAAATCGATGTTATGCCGACATTGCTTCACATTTTGGGGATTGATGCTAAAGATTATATTCAGTTTGGTACAGACATGTTTTCTAAAGATCATAAAGAGTTTGTTCCATTCCGTAATGGGAATTTCATGGCACCAGAATTTAGCTATGTAGACGGAAAATATTATGATAGTGAAACAAAAGAAGTCATTGAAGAGCCTACGGATGAGATGAAGGAAATGCATGATACAGTTATGAAAGAATTAGAACTCTCTGATGAAGTGCTATATGGCGATCTACTTCGTTTTTATACGCCAAACGAAGATTGGGAGCCAATTGATGAAAGTAAATACTTCTATGGTGGTCCTAAAAATGACCCTAAAACGGACACCAAAGCTGAAGAAGAGTAATGATAAAGATCGGTTGACAGCCATGTGCTGCCAACCGATTTTTTATCCCGTATATAAGGTGCTGTAAGACTCCCACTTGAGGAGTTGAATATTCTGTACTGCAACAAGTCTAAGTGGGGGATGAATGAAAACCCCCACTGTTGAAGATTCACTTTATGCTTATAGAACAATATTCGACCTTTCAAATAATGACTTGTCTGATAAGTCTTACCTGAAGGCACTAAGCTCCCATGTATGTTACAAGCTTCCTTTTATGTACATCTAACAACTACTGTTATCTTTCAGACCGTTGTACCTTTTTTTATGTTCATTAAAACGACTATTTAGTAACAATACCTTTTAAATGCATTACATCTTAAGAGAGTGAGAGCATACAATGAAGTATACAAGCTTATGATTGCTTGTAACATACATGTAGAAAAAAACGGAACAAATGTTCTGTTTTCGGGTATTTATTTCTATATGTATGGCATACTAGGTATAGATAATGTTCTTGTAGGATCGGCCGGCTAGCCCTAAAAGAAAGGGGGGAGCCAGGTGAATGTTTATGAAGTTTTTGTTGTGATTTTTGCGTTTGGCACCTTTCTGGTGACGCTGTTGACACTGATCGTGCGAATAATTAATAAAAAATAGACCTCCAGTATCGAGTAACTAATCGTAGAGGCCTATTTCTATACAGCTGATCCTCGTTTTAAGGACCGCTTATCCTTAGACCACAGCTTTCTCTGTGGTCTTTTTAGTATATGTATTATTGTGCCAATAGTATACCATAAAAGCTAAAGCGAGCCAATAAGCGAATTGCTTTATCATTGCTAGTTGTATTCGCCCTCCGTGTACGCATATGTTCATCGTTGTGTAAATACATAGATAGAGTGTGAAATCGGAAAGTTAAAGTTAAAGTTAAAAAACTTTCGTCTTTTTCATACAATATATTTTAAATAAAGTGTGCTACATTGTCATCATTAGACAACAATGTAGTTGTTTCGGCAATTTTCTGAAATACTAACTTCCTTTCGACATACAACTGTTTTAATGCGAACTTGACTTCATTTGCTAGGTGGGTATATAGTCTTGGTAATGCTGGATTAAACAGGCACTTAGTCCTAATAAATCGTGAATATAAGCTAAAATAGCAAAGGAGATGTTGAAAAATTGGATTGGCAAACGGAAGGGATAAAATTGAACAAGCATTTACTATTAAAATGTGTAACCATGAGACATTTGGAATTTTCCTATAGAAAAAAGCAACTGTCTTTTATATTTAACTATTTAAATGACTTATCTAATAGCAATCAAGCGCAACGAGAAATATCAGAAAAATCAAAAACGGAAAGGTGTTCTTATTAAAAATTCACATGTCTATTTCTTTGAGGAAGGATATTTTTAAGGTACAACCGTTAAACAATGCTTTGTCACGCATGTAACTGGCTGGTAGTAGGACCTTTGTTTCAAAATTGGGGGTGAAATGAAAGGTAACGAAAGGTTCAACTGCAAATCAAATGCCCGGTTCTAATCAGAGACCATCAGGTTACACCTACGAACTAACAATTAGTGGGATAAATAAAATTCTATTGACTGAAGATTCAATTTTAACGTTCCTTTTACAGAAGCCTCTTATAGGAATGAGCAAGTTATGCTATATTAGAGAGGAATTCTTTACAAAGGAGAGTAGCGACGAAGTGGAGCAAACAAACGAAAAGAAAGCCATATTGTACAAATATTTATTAATAACGGGAATCATAGTCGCTGCTTTTAACTTACGTCCAGCAATCACATCTGTGGGTCCTCTTATTGGTGTGATACGTGATCGCCTTGAACTAGCTAACTGGAGTGCAGGATTACTTACAAGTCTTCCACTATTAGCATTTGCAATCACGTCTCCGTTAGTAGCCAGATTAAGTCATCGATATTCAAATGAATCTGTGATGGTGGCAGGTCTGCTTATTCTGTTTATCGGTATTAGCCTGCGCAGTTTTGCAATTATTGGTCTTCTTTTTGCAGGAACATTATTCGTTGGGTTAGGGATAGCAGTTTGTAATGTGTTATTACCGAGCATCATAAAAGAAAACTTCCCATTTAAGGTAGCACTTATGACGAGTATTTATTCTACAGCAATGGGGGTTTTTGCGGCATTAGCTTCAGGGGTAAGTGTTCCAATTGCTGAAGGACTAGGCATGGGATGGCAAATTGCCTTATGGGTATGGGCGGTTCCTGCGTTTGCGGGGATTGTAGTTTGGTTTCTCTTAATGAAACGGAAAAAAGGAGAACGACATGTGGTGTATTATGGAAATAGTACTAAAAATCAAATATGGTGCTCCCCATTAGCATGGCAAGTTGCTGGGTTTATGGGATTTCAATCTTCTTTATTTTACGTCACCATCTCCTGGATGCCGGAAATTCTGCAGGCGAATGGAATAACTGCTTCAGCTGCTGGGTGGTTGTTATCTTTCATGCAATTTATTGGTTTGCCGGCAAGTTTTATTGTCCCTGTCATTGCTGGTAAATTTCGTTCACAGCAAGGTGTCGTGCTCGTAATGGGATTATTCGCCATTAGTGGTTATGGAGGTCTTTTATGGGGGCAAACGTTTGGGACCATGATCATTAGTATTGTTTTGATTGGTTTTTCATTAAGTGGAATGTTCGCTTTAGCATTAACATTACTTGGAATGCGTGCTCGAGATGCAAAGCAAGCTGCTCAGTTGTCTGGAATGGCGCAGTCTTTTGGGTATATTCTCGCAGCTTTTGGTCCGATTGCCATAGGCTTTTTGTTTGACGCAACACAAACTTGGGATATTCCATTAGTAACGTTAATTATAGTAGCCATGATTGTGGTCATATTTGGTTTCGGAGCCGGGAGAGATAAGTATGTATTCGACTGATGAACAGAGAATGACGAAGAAAGAAGCGATGAATGACAAATGGAGCGACTCGTCACCATATAGTTTAAAAGATATTTACTTTTGGAAAATTACAGCTAGTCTAGCGTTAGCTTCTTTTTTTATTTTTGCTAGTATGTATGCTGTCCAGCCACTGCTCCCTGTATTTGTGGAGGAATTTGAAGTTAGTGTATCTGTATCCAGTTTGTCTATGTCGTTTACCATTATTGGGTTAATTGTTGGTCTGATTATGTTAGGATTTTTATCTGATCGGATGGGCAGGACGAAATTTATTAAACTGTCCCTATTAGGATCTATCATCCCTTTTTTACTGATGCCTTTGACAGACGGTTTTATCGTATTGATTGTGCTTCGACTTATCCAGGGGTTTGCGCTTGCTGGGCTGCCAGCAGCGGCTCTTGCATATATTCATGAGGAGATTGAACCTAAAAGTGCGGCTTTTGCAACGGCGCTATACATTTCTAGTAATGCGCTTGGTGGCATGGTTGGAAGAGTAATAACGGGGGTCATTGCAGACGTTGTATCGTGGCAGACTGCATTCTATGGTTTAGCAATTAGTGGAACCATTATATGGTTACTTGTCCATTTGATGCTACCTCGTTCAAGCTTCTTCCAGCCCAGTAATTTACGATTTAAAAAAGATATCGAAGGGTTCGTATTTCATCTTAAAAACCCTGCGCTTCTGCTCGTATTTGGGTTAGGGATTATTTTGCAAATGTCGTTTACAGGAGTTTGGACATATTTTCCATTTCACATGCAGGAAGAGCCATTTTTATTGCCATTGCAAACCATATCTTATTTCTTCTTTGCATACGGACTCGGTGTAGTTGGTTCGCCATTAGCTGGATGGCTTTCAGGATTTATTGGATTGAAAAAGGTACGTGTAGCTGGAATTCTAACGCTCTCGCTAGGGGTATTCATTACGCTAAGCAATTCGTTAATCATCATCATGGTAGGACTTTGTATTGCGTGTCTTGGCTTTTTCACAGCCCATTCACTTACAGCATCTTCTGTAAGTGAAACAGCAACGCATCACAAAGGAAGTGCTTCCAGTTTATATTTAGTAGCTTATTATATTGGGGTTTCCTTAGGAAGTTCAGCTTTAGCTCCTATATGGCATTATTTTCATTGGAATGGTTTAATTATATTACTTGGTTTGTTACCAATTGCGTACTTATTCTTTGTTCATTTTGCCACTAAATTTCAAAAAAATAAGCATCTGAGAGGAGGGGAATAGACTAGATGTTCAAACATCTACTTTACGAATTAATGGGATGGCTTTTTACCGGCGTAGGGGCATATTTTATTTATGAAGATCCAACTCTTGTTCTGCCCTATATTAGTTTAGGAATTGGATTAGCGTTAATCATTTTCCATTTACCAAAAAGCTTACGTCGAAAACAATAACTTCTAAGTTCTTTCATTTTTAAATAACAAGTTGAGTATTTGAATCAATTGAAACATAAATACATCTATATCTTTTATATTTTGAAATATAATTTCAATAAAGTTGTGTGTTGTGCTATAGTTAACAGGAGAACAATCTAAAATGCTTATGTACTTGTTATATTTAAAAAGAAAGGATAATGAAATATGCTAGGTTCAAGACAGTCAAGCAATCTTGTTGTTGGTTTAATGTCTGGTACATCCTTAGATGGAGTTGATGTAGCTGTTGTTGAAATAAAAGACCAAATGGATACGTTAGATTTTAAACTGTTGCATTTTACTAGTTTGTCATACTCGCAAACAATTAGAGATAAAATTTCAACCATATGTAATCCTAAAACAGCAAGCATTGAGGAAATATCAAGTATGAACATGTACCTTGGAAAACTATTTGCGGATGCCTCGCTTAAAGCAATACAAGAAGCGGGGCTATCATCCAAACAAATATCATTAATTAGTTCACATGGTCAAACTATTTTTCATCAACCAGAACCAAAGATGATTGCAGGAAGCGAAGTAACCTCAACTTTACAGATTGGGGATATTGGAATGATTGCAGAAAAAACGGGAATTATGACAATTGGTGATTTTAGAACAAGGGATATGGCTGCTGGAGGACAAGGAGCCCCACTAGTTCCTTATACGGATTATAAATTGTTTCGAAAAGAAGAACATGGGAGAGTACTCGTCAATATTGGAGGAATTTCAAATGTTACCATTCTTCCAAAGGGGTGTACAGAAACGAATGTTTTAGCATATGATACAGGTCCGGGGAATATGATTATAGATGCTTTTACAAGCTGGGCTACTAATCATACACAGAATTATGACAAAAATGGCGATATAGCAGCGAAGGGGAAGGTTAATGAAGATTGGTTGTCACAGCTCTTGGACCATCCTTACTTTCAGCTAGCGGCCCCAAAAAGTACAGGAAGAGAGTTATTTGGCGAAGCGTTTGCAAAAAGATTATGGCAAGAAGGAGAGCGTTATCAGATGAATCATACAGATAAGATTACTACGATAACAGCTCTAACTGCAAAAACAATCGCTATGGAAATAAATAAGTTTATAAAGTCTGCTAATTTAAAGGAAGTATTCATTAGTGGAGGAGGGAGATATAATAAAACGTTAATGCGATTTATTGCCAATTATTTGTCTCTAGATGTAAGCGTGTACGGGATAGAAGAGATTGGGATGTCCGCAGATGCCAAAGAGGCTATCTCCTTTGCTATATTAGGGTATCAATGCTATAAGCAAAGAACGAATAATCTTCCTGCAGCAACTGGCGCAAACAATGAAGTTATTATGGGGAAAATAGCGTGGTGACCTATTTGGGCTTGAAGTGCCGTTAACATTTCAACATATGCTATTTATTCTATAACTTCCATTTCTAGCATTAAACAATGGAAAAAACATGTGGGAGCTTGTTATCAACTATAGCTCCCACATGTTAGACTTTAAAAATAGGTTATAGTTCAATCGAATTCAAACACCTCATTTTAATTGACTGTTATTTTATTTCGAACCGTCTTCATGACATTTTACTTATGTTATCCTCCACCACGCTAAAATCTTCTACTTTACAAAGTTAGGCACTTCATTAATGTTTATGCCCCAGAAAATAGGGAGTAAGAAATAGATTGCTAATGTAACAAGAATGGTGCCAATAATATTTAAAGCAAAGCCGGATTTAGCCATATCCTGTATTCGCAAGTAACCCGAGCCAAAGACGACGGCGTTTGGTGGTGTTGCAACTGGCAGCATAAATGCACAGGATGATGCCACTCCAGCAGCGATCATAACTACAAACGGGTGTACTCCTAATGCTATAGCAAGCGCTGCCATAATCGGGTACATCATATTTGCTGTTGCCGTATTTGAAGTGATTTCCGTTAAGAAAATAACTAGTCCGGTAACGGCTAACAATACAATGAAAATATGAATGCCTTGCAATGCTGTTAATTGATTTCCAATCCATTCAGACAGGCCAGACTGTGTAAATCCTGCTGCTATCGCTAAACCGCCTCCGAATAATAACAAAATGCCCCATGGAAGTTTAACTGCTGTATTCCAATCTAGTAAAAATGTGTCTTTATGATTTTTGGATGGCAGTAAAAATAAAATGACGGCAGCGCACATTGCAATAATCGCATCATTAATGTTTGGATTGATATGGACAAGGAAAAACGAACGTGAGATCCAGGCACAAGCAGTAAGTACAAAGACTGTGAAAACAGCTTTTTCTTCTGCTGAAGACTTGCCAAGCTTCTGTATTTCCTGATGAATTACCGCTTTTCCGCCTGGTAATTCCTTTAATTTTAATGGGTAGGCTACTTTAATAAGGTAAAACCAGATGATTAAAATAAAGACCCATGCAATTGGTACTCCAAATAGCATCCATTTGGCAAAGGAAAGCTCTATCCCATACATTTTATTAATTACTCCAGCTAGAGCGGCATTAGGTGGAGTGCCAATTAATGTTGCAATTCCGCCAACAGAAGCAGAATAAGCGATACCTAGCATTAAAGCTTTTCCGAAAGCAAAGTTTTCTTTTGATGTGTCTATGGAAGGGTTCCCTTTTAACGCCTCGGAAATTTGATAAATGATCGCTAATCCAATCGGAACCATCATCATCGCTGTAGCTGTATTGGAAATCCACATGGATAAAAAACCAGTAGAAACCATGAATCCTAGAATAATTCGATTCGTATTTGTTCCAATTACAGAAATAATCGATAAGGCAATTCTGCGGTGTAAATTCCATTTTTCCATTGCTAGCGCTATCATAAATCCACCCATAAATAGAAAAATGGTATCGCTTCCATAGGAAGACGTCGTTGTACCTATATCTAATCCACCAGTTAACGGAAATAGGATTATCGGTAATAAGGAAGTTGCAGGTATTGGTATGGCCTCTGTCATCCACCAAATGGCAATCCAAATGGTACTCGCTAAGACTGCTAAGCCTTCCTGAGACAAACCTTCAGGTGAAAAAAATAATAAAGTGATGGCAAAAAGTAATGGTCCAGCAATTAAACCGATGATCTGCCCTGGTTTATAATTGCGGTTGCCTCGATAATCATGATTTTTTCCTGCTAGAGTATCAGAAGGGTCTATGGACCTACTTGTCGATAATCTAGAGGTATTAGCCCTAACAAAAAACGTAAACATAGATTTTATTTCGTCATGTTTCTCCCACATCCAATTCCACGTTGACGAAAACATACATATTCCCCCTTTATTTTCCCATAGTTAACATTATATGCATAGATGAAACAATCAGCAAGATAAGATGATTTCGCTTTCATTGTCAATAGAAATTTTAAAGTTAAATTGTTACATTTTTGATATTCTAAATTGATAAAGCGAAGATACTTTCATTTTTAGAATATGATATGATGGAATTTGGGTAAGAAGATTTTAAACACATTAACTTTAGGAAAGGGATACTGAAAATATGAAAAAAGTATTGTTAACCGGTTTTTCAGCTTTTTTAGATAATCCTATAAACCCAACCGAAGAAATCGCTGAAAAGCTAGACGGAGAAAAGATTCGAGACCATGAAGTTGTTGGAAGAAAACTGCCTGTTGCTTTTATGCAAGCTGGCAAACAATTGATTTCTTACATAGAAGAAATTGAACCAGATGCTATCATTTCATTAGGCTTAGCTGCCGGAAGAACCGCTATTACACCTGAACGAATTGCGATTAATTGTAATGATGGTCCAAAAGATAATAGTGGTTATCAACCGAATGGAGAAGTAATTGTTGATGACGGTGCCGACGGTTATTTTTCTACCCTGCCATTACAGGAAATCATCGCTACATTACATGCAGAAAAGCTGCCTGCTAAAGTATCTAATACTGCTGGGACATATGTATGTAACAATGTGATGTATCATGCCCTACACTTCGTGAAAAAGCAAAATTTACCGACTCCTGCTGGTTTTATACACCTCCCGGCCTCTCATGAACTTGCTTTGAAAAAAGAACTTCCCAGCTGGTCGCAATTTGATTTAATGAATGCTGTAAAAATAATCATTGCTAGTTTATAACATAGCTAGAATAGAAATTTTAAAGGAAAAAGTTCTTAAAAGGTTAAGCTCACATAATCTAAAAGCCGATTACGCAAGTCTTTTAACAAGCGCATACTATCGTTCTGCTTAAAGCTTATTTGCAGCTCAATCAATTAATAAAACTTTACAAAAGACGTAGAGCAACGTTATTGATTCGGTATACGAAATGGTTTAAAATAACATAGATACGATCATAAGATAGCAGGTGATAAGTATGCCAAAACAAATCTGGCTACTAGTAATAGCAACAACTGTAAATGTCACTGGAGCTTCTTTCTTATGGCCATTAAACACCATATATATGCATAATGAACTTGGAAAAAGCCTTGCTTTTGCAGGGTTTATTTTAATGCTTAACCAGGGTGCTTCAATTGCAGGTAACTTATTAGGAGGAATATTGTTTGATAAGTTTAGCCCTTATAGAACGATTCTCTATGGAACAGGTCTAGCAATTATTGCCTCAGCTGTTATGGTTTTATTTCACCAAGACATTGTTGTCTATTCTATTTCCCTTGTTTTCATCGGTTTTGGTTCTGGCATAACTTGGCCGGTTATGTTTGCAATGGCTGGTTCAATTTGGAAAGAAGGGGGAAGACGGGCGTTTAATGCCATTTATGTTGCCCAGAACTTTGGTGTTGCTTTAGGGGCTACTTTAGGTGGCTATGTGGCAAGCATTTCATTTAATTATATTTTTATTAGCAATGCAGTCTTGTTTTTTAGCTTTTTCCTTATTGTTTTGTTTACATTTAAACCAATGGATTCTTCTATAGACAGGCAGATGCATACGACTGTTTTAAAGCAACATGGAACTATGAAAGATAAAACGGCATTTGTTGCGTTACTTATTTTATGTGGTGGATTCTTAGTGACATGGATTGCTTATAGTCAATGGCAATCGACCATCGCTTCCTATACGCAAGATTTACAAATACCATTAGAGTTATATAGTAGTTTGTGGGCCATTAATGGCTTTCTTATTGTTTTAGGACAGCCTTTGATAAAATGGATTACGAAAAAGGTAACTTCCCAAAAAATGCAGATATATGTTGGAAATACAATTTTCCTTATTTCCTTTCTTATTGCATTATTATCGGAAACCTTTAGCATGTTTGCTATAGCTATGGTAATCTTAACAGTGGGAGAAATGCTTGTTTGGCCCGCAGTTCCTACGTTGGCAAATGATTTAGCACCACATGGAAGAACAGGCTTTTATCAAGGAATAGTAAATAGTGTTGGTGCGGCTGGAAGAATGGTTGGACCAGTACTAGGTGGGATTGTTGTAGATATGTTTAACATTGAACTGTTATTCTTTATCTTATTTGCGTTACTTATTATTCCTTATATAACGACAAGTATATATGATCGGGGTATTGCTTTGAAAAGAAAAATGGAATAAATGGAGGCAATAACATGGAACAAGCAAAAAGTATTAAACTAATCGCTTTAGACATGGATGGCACGTTACTAACAATGGATCATGAAGTAACACCACTGACTCGCCAAGCAATTTCTGACGCAATGGATAAGGGGATACATGTTGTATTGAGTACGGGGCGCTGGTTAAAATCATGCTATCCGTATGCAGAATCGCTAGGCTTACAATCTTACCTCGTTACAGTGAATGGGGGACAGATTTGGACGAAAGACAAAGAACTTGTAGAGCAACATCTATTCGATTCTAAAAAAATTGAACAGATGTATCATATTGCAACTGAGCTTGGGCTTACAACATGGATGATTACAACAGAACAAGTATATCGTAATGAATTACCGGATAATGTTCATGAACTAGACTGGTTGAAATTCGGATGTGAGTCACATGATCCAGTGATTTTAGAAAAAATGATTAAAGAGCTCTCTTATATTGAGGGTTTGGAAATGACGAACTCATTACCAACGAATATGGAAGTGAATCCTGAAGGGGTAAATAAAGCTCGTGCGTTAGAAAAAGTATGTAAAAAACTAGGAATAACGATGGATGAAGTAATGGCGGTTGGTGATAGCTTAAATGATATCAAAATGATCCAACAGGCAGGTATTGGTGTTGCCATGGGGAATGCGCAAGAAGCTGTGAAAAAAGCTGCAGATTATATCACGGATTTTAATAATGAGGATGGGGTAGGAAAAGCAATCCAGCGGTTTGCTTTGTAAACTTATTAAATACATTGGCTTTGTGTATTTGTTGTGAAAGATATAGGATTGCTATCTTTTAAAGTTTGTAAAAATATATAACCGAAGAATCATTTGTTCTACAATGAGGCTGGGACATAAGCAAATACTATATAGCAAAAGTCGAACAATCCATTTATAATTGTTCGGCTTATTTGCACTATAGGAAAGTATAAGATTTTTTTGGTTTATAGTATAAGAAAAACAAAGGCTATCCGCCATAAGAATTGGCGACAAGCCAAGTTTTTCTAACAGAATAAGAAAGTATAAAATGAGGTGCTTGGAGATAACGAAATAACTGAATAGCCACGTCCGGCGCATGAGCCCAGCAACTAGGCGACTTTAGAAATGCGCCCTACGATAAGGCCTCATCGGTTCGTTACCTCACCGTGATTCCTTTATCTCAGTTGATTCGTTCCATTCGCTACGTTGCTAAACGGGCGCCCTGCGCCTTTGTTCTGAATACCTGTTATTTACTTGAACTGCCTATAAGTTTAATTATGTACATAAAGGTGATCTAACTATCATATAATACAAGTAGAATAGAGCTGTCAAACTTAGAAACAGATACACGAAGGATGGTTCTTTTTTGTGTCGTAAAGTATGAATAGAGAGATCGTCACAACATGCTTGAAATTGCGGGTGAATATGCTGCATTAGTTGAAAGGTTTCAAGATGAGAGTAGCCTTGTAAATATTTGACAGGCTCCGTTTTTTCAGTAGCTTTATTTCTAGTAACAATAGGCGTATAATAGAAGTTAGTATAAGAAAGGAGATGCTCATATGTCTTTTTCACGTGGACCAAAAGAACCGGTTCCAGAAGTGGAAACGAACATTTGGTCATGCACCAGTGACGATTGCCAAGGTTGGATGAGGGAATCGTATAGTTTTGAGGAGGAACCAACATGTCCGTTATGTAAGTCCACGATGCAAAAGGAAGTAAGGATTCTTCCTGAACTTAAGTAGCATGAACCAGTAAGAAGTATCTCTTATTTATTGCTGCTAACCCTTGATGTCCCATCAAGGGTTTTTGCATATGGAAGATTTAGATCGGTGCATTCAGAAATCCTTTACAACTATGGAAGTTATCCAAATACCGCGTGAACATGTGAAATTTCATTTAACCTGCCAATATTGTTATCTTATGAATAACCTATATGTTTACAGCTAAGCTTTTGCAGTAACCCACGCTATGTGCTACTTTAAAAGTATAATCTTGCAATAATTCGGAATCGTTTGTTATACTGGACCTATAACCAACTGTTGTTTTCGAACCACTTGCAAACGCTTTCAAAAAAGGGAGGAGATTGTTCCGTGAGGTATGCCAATCCAAATACAGAGGGTGCAGTTGTTCATTTCAAGAATAGGTATGGCAATTTTATAGGTGGTAAATATCAACCGCCTGCAAACGGAAAGTATTTTGAAAATGTTAGCCCAGTAACAGGAGAAGTATTTTGTCAAATTGCCAGGTCCACGAAAGAAGATGTTGAAGCTGCTTTAGATGCAGCACATGAAGCTAAAAAGACGTGGAGCCAAACGTCGGTAACGGAGCGTTCTATGTTGCTAAATAAAATAGCAGATCGCATGGAAGAAAATATCGAAAAGCTTGCTGTTGCAGAAACATGGGATAATGGAAAGGCTGTTCGAGAACCTTTGGCTGCAGATATACCGCTTGCTATTGATCATTTTCGCTATTTCGCAGGGGTTATACGAGCGCAAGAAGGTGGAGTCAGTCAAATTGATAAAGATACGGTAGCTTATCATTTTCATGAACCACTAGGGGTAGTAGGGCAGATTATTCCTTGGAATTTTCCGTTGCTAATGGCGACTTGGAAGCTTGCTCCTGCACTGGCTGCAGGAAATTGTGTCGTCTTGAAACCAGCTGAACAAACACCAGCCTCCATTCATATCTGGTTAGAAATAGTTAAAGACTTAATTCCTGCTGGTGTTGTTAATGTAATTAACGGCTTTGGTTTAGAAGCAGGTAAGCCTCTTGCTACAAATAGCCGAATTTCAAAGGTTGCCTTTACTGGAGAAACGACTACTGGGCGATTGATTATGCAGTATGCTTCTGAAAATATTATTCCAGTAACACTGGAGCTTGGTGGGAAATCTCCGAATATTTTCTTTGCTGATGTGATGGATGAAGACGATGGATTTTTAGACAAAGCGGTTGAAGGTTTTGTAATGTTTGCATTGAATCAGGGAGAAGTTTGTACATGTCCATCTCGGGCTTTGATTCAAGAAACGATATACGATGAATTTATCGAACGAGCTATCGAGCGGGTAAAACAAATTAAACTAGGGCATCCACTAGATACAGCTACGATGATGGGTGCTCAAGCTTCACAGGAGCAAATGGAAAAAATCCAATCTTATCTAGATATTGGCAAACAGGAGGGAGCAGAGGTTTTAATTGGTGGTGAAATACGAAAAATAGCTGACCCTGATCTGAAAAATGGATATTATGTAGAGCCAACTATTTTTAAAGGCGATAATAAGATGCGAATTTTTCAAGAGGAGATATTTGGGCCAGTCCTCTCATTAACTACATTTAAAGATAAAGAAGAAGCATTAACTATTGCAAATGATACATTGTATGGTTTAGGTGCTGGTGTTTGGACAAGAAATATTAATACTGCTTATCGGTTTGGGCGTAATATTGAGGCTGGTCGTGTATGGACGAATTGTTACCATCAATATCCTGCTCATGCAGCCTTTGGTGGTTACAAAAAGTCAGGAATAGGCAGGGAAAATCATCAAATGATGCTTAGTCATTATCAGCAAACCAAAAATTTGTTCGTCAGCTATAGTGAAGGTCCAGTAGGATTATTTTAAATCGTTCATTAAATGGGGGATTATATGGTTGAACGGGTAACGGCAACAAAAGAAGCGCTTCATCTGATAGAAAAACTGAAGATGGAACACGGTGACTTAATGTTTCATCAGTCTGGTGGTTGCTGTGATGGCAGTTCCCCAATGTGCTATCCTCTCCATGAATTCCGTGTAGGTGAGGCTGATGTTTTATTGGGCAGTATTGGTGGAGCACCATTTTACATGTCAAAGGATCAATATGATTATTGGAAGCATACACAACTCATTATTGACGTAGTTGACGGGAGAGGTGGTATGTTTTCTTTAGAAGGGCCTGAAGGGAAACGGTTTTTAAGCAGGTCCAGGGTATTTACAGAAAACGAACAATTGTCATTAAAGAAATAATAATAAAATTCTAGGAAATAAGCAAATACTATATAGCAAAAGCCGAACAATCCATTTATCATTGTTCGGCTTATTTGCATTAATAAAATTTCTATCACCGCTATGTCAAAATACTTCGCTTCCGCAGGTCTTCTCAGCTTCCTCGGAAAGCAAAAACCGCTTTCCAGCGGGGTTCGCCTCTAAGAGGAAGCCCGACTAAAACTGGCTTGCCGACCAGACGTCAGCATACCCCTGTTTTAGTGGCATGATTCCTTTATCTCCTCCGTTGATTCGTTCCATTCGCTACGTTACTAAACGGGCGCCCCGAGCCTTTGTTCATTGGTGAAATGGATGCAGGTGAAGGGCTATTCCTTCATTTGATTGAGAATTTCTACTGCTTTTTCTGTAGGGTAGCCACTTTTTCCTTTGATTTCTTCGATCATAACAGAAACAATAATATCCTCATCGTCTGTAGGATAACCAACGAACCAACCGTTTTCTTGACCTGAATCATCACTCGTTAATTTTAACTCTGCTGTTCCCGTTTTACCTGAGACAGGGAAATCAGCATTTTTTGCAGACTGCTTAGCTGTTCCGCTTACAACTACATCGCGTAAGGCTTCCTTTATAATGTCTGCTTGCTCTGGTGTAATTAATTTTTCTTTCCAAATTTGTTTTTTATCTTCATTTGCAAGCAAAGTTGGTTTCAACATATTTCCGTTATTTAAAAATGCTGTATAGGCAGTAGCTAGGTGAAGGGAACTCATTTCTAATTCTCCTTGACCGTAGCTCGTGTTTGCAAGCAGAACTTCATCATCTAACTTTCCTGAAGCGGAAATAGAAGATGCTGTTATCGGATACTCAAATGGGAAGTGTGTGCCTAAGCCGAATGCTTTAAGACCTTCAACATAAGCTTTCTCTCCCATGTTTACAGCTTGCATAGCAAAATAGATGTTATCTGAACGGACAAGTGCGTCATGTAAATCTACCGGACCGTTGGATTCGGATACACGGGTTACTTCATAATCTCCCCAGCCTTCTCCGTTGCTCCAAGTAAGTCCATTTATTTCTAATCCTTTTTTTGGATCAATCTTGCCATTACTCAATCCAATTGCAGCAGTAATCGGCTTCATAACTGAACCAGGAGCATATGTGGATGAAAAACGATTTAATAGTGGATTTTTGCTGTCCTCTTCTAATTGTTTCCAAAGATTTGGTGTGGTTCCATATAAAATATTATTCGGATTAAAAGAAGGACTAGATACTAAACCTAATGTTTCTCCTGTTTTAGCATTTATTGCTGATACAGTAGCCATATTACCATCTAATGTTTGATAAATCTTTTCCTGTACATTAATATCAATAGTCAATTTTATATTTTCTCCATCTTTTGCTTCTTTTTCAGCAAGGACGGTCTCTTCTCCGTCTTTCACGATTTTAATTTGGCTGCCTTTTTCTCCGCGTAGCTGTTTTTCATATAGTTTTTCAAGTCCTCTTTTCCCGATAACATCTTGGTCAGAGTAATTACCTTCTTTTTGTTCTTTTAAATCCTCTGCCGTCACTGATCCGATATAACCTACTAAAGCTCCAGTCGCTTCTCCTCCTGGATAAATGCGCCCTGTTGTTTCCTGTCTTGTGATACCATCAATTGCGACGAGCTGTTTCCAAAGCGCTTCCTCTTCTTTCGTAATCTTTGCTAGAGGTACAAATAAGTTAGGTTGAACCCAATCAGCATTTAGTTTTTCATCAATCGCCTCAACAGATAATCCTAGCAGTTGGGCAATTTTCTTTTTATTTTGGTCGGGGCTTGAACCAAGTTTTTCAGGAACAATCCCAACTTCGTAGATGATATCGTTCATGGCTAGAGGCATCTCATTGCGGTCACGAATTTCTCCACGAACAGGAGGGGTAGATTCGATACGCAGCTCTCCTCCATCTTTCATTTCTGGAAAAATGAAACCTGGATCCCATTCGATATACCAGTTCTCTTCATCATCTTCTCCCTGCTTTATTAAATTAGCCTCGTAGTCAAAAGAGATAGGTCCAGCCATCGTTTTCATGCTAACGGTGAAAGGGATAGTTGCTTTACCAGACTCTGCGGCTTTATCGGATTCATCTTTGCTCAATTCTTTAGCTTCAATTTTTAAATCGGAAACATGTAAATCTTGATAAATCTTTTTATAGCGATCAACAAACTGTTCTGTGGGATAGCTTTCCGCAGTCGATTTACTTACCATCTTGTACATTTTGCCAAATTCCTGCTTATTCCAATGATTGATATAGTTTGAGAATCGATCATTTGGTGTAGCGTTGTTATCGGAACAGGCAGTTACGAATACAATTAGCATTATAATTGCAATCAAAATTCGTTTTCTCATAATCACACCCCAAAATAGTATACGTCAAGTAGCATGGAAGGGCTGTTTCATCCATGTTACTTGACTTTTTTTAGTTTACTTTGCATTCATATGTGTTTCAATTTCTGACTGTACTCGGCTGAATTCTGAATCTGGTAAAACATAGTACCAAATCCCGCCAATCTTTTGACCGTTTCCGTTAATTTCGACGTTTGATATGTTGTTTCTGGTGTTTCGATAATTACTAAATAACGTTTGCATATCATCCATGTCCAGATTTGTTTTTACATTATCCCCGAGTATGGAAAGAATATTACCAAACTTAGTAATACTTGAAAAACTGGCGCCTTTATTAATAGCAGCCATAATTACTTCACGTTGACGTTCATTACGACCTAAATCTCCTCTTGGATCATTTTTCCGCATACGGATGTAGTCTAATGCTTGTTCACCATTTAACTGAACTTCTCCTTGAGGGAATTCAGAACCTCCTTGTGAAAAAGCTCTATCGTTAGAAACAGTAACCCCACCTAATGCGTCAATTCCTTGTTTGAATCCCTCCATGTTTACGCTAGCGTAATAATGTATCGGAATATGAAAGTTTTCTTCCACTGTTTGGAGGGAAAGTTCTACATCTCCAAAAGCGTAAGCGTGATTAATTTTATCTTGACCTTTTCCTGGGATGTTAACATAAGTATCTCTTGGGATACTAACCATTTTCATTGCATTGGTTTTTGGGTTAAGTGACAAAACAATCATTGTATCCGATCTGCCTTTGTCGCCACTCCGTTCATCGACACCGAGTAATAGTAGATTGACAGCCTTTGTGTCTTTGAAAATAGCTTCTAACTCCTTTTGTCTTTCTGGATCATTATCACGTGACAATGGGGTATGCATTGTTTCGATCGTATTATCGATTTGATTCCAAACGTAAATTATAGCTCCACCAACAATGAGTAGAATAGCTAAAATAATTCCCCCTAGCCACAATGGCCATTTACGCTTTTTTTTATTTTTTTTCATACGGGTATTCAATTCATTCACTCCTATATACCATCTTTATTCAGTCTAGTGAAGCTAGATTCATTGTGGCCAGAAAATAAAATAGTTTGATTGGTGCAATAGATTTTCTCTTGTTTATCGTCACTATACTTTTAAGCAAATAATGAAGAGATTTGAAAACGCATTCTATCCGTAAACGGATAGTAACGCAGCAAAACTGTAAACGGAAGTTCGTAGCGATGTTCGATTCCGTATATTTTGCTACTAATCACTATGTTTCCCGTCTTGAGCTTTTATCCCATGCTAAATACGTTTTATTTTTGTATTACAAGACCCTGAAGGAATAAACTATATTCTATACTTCATGACCACAGCTAATCAATAAGTTGAAATTGTCTGCATTCATTATCTGATAGATTGTAAAATAAAAACAATTACGGTTTGATTATATCGAAATTAGTCGTTTTCGTCTATTTTTCCTATCCTTTCAATTTTGTCACATATACTAAGATGCTCTAAGACTTCCCGATTTAGGAGTTGGATAAAATTGTACAGCAACAAGTTTAAGTGGGAGGTAACAGCACATAAATGACCAATTCTTTCCACTACAATCAGTAGGGGATGAATGAAAACCCCTACTAACGAAGACGCACTTTATAAGGAGCGATATTTACCTGTACATATGAATAAATACCTACAATTGATTCACTATTTTTTCTCACGCAGCAAATAGAATTTAATTTTAGTTGTTTGAAAGTGATGTGAGGAATCAAGTCCATGTCAATTATTCAACGTTTGTTCATAAAATATAATTGTGTCTTCAGTTTGTTCTTTTTAATGGATAAAATAAATAAATTTAAGTATTTAAAAGTAAAATGAAGTAAATCGAAGAAAAGTGTTCTTTATAACGAATATAAGGCTTATTTTCAAGTTTTAAAATTGCGAAAACATATATTATACTCTAGATGTTGTTCTTTATAAGAAACAAAACAATCTCAAGAGAGAACATGTGGGGTTATACATACGGGAAAGGGGGATAGACAATTTTTTTATTGAAAGATCGTTTTATTTTACACTATAGGAAAGCATAAGATTTTTTCTAAAAGTATAGGGAGGAAAAAAACATGAGTTTTAAGAAGAAACTAGGAATGGGCATTGCAACAGCAGTTTTAGGAGTTGGGTTAATTGGTGGAGGAACATTTGCATACTTTAGTGATCAAGAGGTCGTAGAGAATTCATTTGCTGCTGGAACGTTGGATATTGGGGTGGACCCTACTATCGCCTTTGATATAAATAACTTAAAGCCCGGTGATTACATGACACGTTCATTTAAGATGACAAACGAAGGGACATTAGATATAAGCAAAGTACTAATGAATACAAGTTTTTCTGGAACAGAAGGATTTGAAGATCATTTACGAGTAGATTTCTTAAAGAGTGATGGAAAAGTAATTGAAAGCTTAAGTGGAAAGACAATTCGTGAATTGAGTCAAATAAAAAATCAGGATATTACGCCTGGGTTTTGGGTTTGGTGGCCTTTGGTTCAAGAAGGGAAAGGGATTCCAATTGGAACAGAAGATACAATCCGAATTAAAATCACATTTGTAGATAATGGAGAAGATCAAAATTTCCTTCAAGGGGCTAATTTAGATGTGGATTTTGCTTTAGAAGCACATCAAACAGAAGGAGAAGAGAAGTAACCAGGGGACTGACAGCAAAAGTGGAGATATATGCTTATCCCTCTACTTTTGCTGTTACAGATTCTTACTTCACTAACAAATATATGTGAAAAGAAGAGAGAAGATGACAAATAATAGCTCAACCTCCACAGCATGATGGTTCACATTATCTTTTGATAATTTTAACAAAGGTGGGCAGTAGCATGAATATAAAACAAAAGCTTTGGATGAGTATCGTTACGGCAATGTTAGGGATAAGTTTAATTAGTAGTGGTACGTATTCTTATTTTAATGATACTGAAGAATCGATGAATACATTTGCAACAGGTTTACTAGATTTAGGAATTAATAAAACGTCCATTATAGAAATCGAAAATCTAGTACCAGGTGACACGATCAATGGTCATTTCAGGTTAACAAATGATGGAACAATTGATATGAAGGAAGTTATACTTCATTCGGATTATGAAGTTGTCGATAAAGGCGAAAACAATAAAGGAGAAGATCTTGCTGATTATATTACTGTCGAATATCTGCATCGTGTAAACGGGAAGGAAGTCGTGATATTTAAAAAGAAATTGTCTGAAATGAAAAATGAATCTATTCCAGTATTGGAACAGTTTCCAATCGATAGTGATGCAGAAAAATTTTCGGTGAGATTTTCGTTTATTGATAATAAAAAGAGTCAAAATCATTTTCAAGGTGATTATATTCGCTTGCAATGGAGCTTCGAGGCTATGCAGCGAGATGGGAAACCGAACTTTCAATAACCATGATGATATAAAGGAAGGGGAGGAAAACTCCTTCCCAAGTATCGTATATATTTAAAAACATAAAACAATTGTTTTACGTTTTTAAATATATACCTGCTAAAAATGGTATAAAAAAGATAGTGTCAATAGAGGTAGAAATCAACCATGAGTTTATCGCAGTGAAAATGAATTCCTTTTACGGATATGTGAGAATTGCACTGTAAATCTATATAGAATAAGGTGGGCTAGATGTGAGAAGAACCCGTATCAGTCGGTATCAGAATAAATATCGTTATTGGTATTTTAGCTTAAAGGTGTTCGTAATTGTTTATGCGGCAGTTTATTTGCTAGGTTACATGGCATCTTCAACCACAGCTTATTTTCATGAAAATGTTCAATTAGATGGGGAAGTTACTATCGGTGAGTGGCAGGAACAACCGCCAGTTATAGAGGAAACTTACGAGCTGGAATTTATCCGTAAGCAAGTACAAAAGATAACTACATGTGAACGAGTGACTTTAAAAGCTAAAATCAAAAATATCGGTTCTGTGGATATGACCAAGTCGCTTACGTATGACGTGTTTTATACAGAAAAAGGAAATCCAATGAAATATGGCAAATCATTGGACCTTGAAAAAGGGGAAGGAGAAATTAATCCGTTAGCAAAAAAAGAGACAGCCACATTAACAGCTACAGTAGAACAGCCAGGAGTTTACGTGTTTCTTGTTAAACAAGCTGATGACGATTTACTATGGAGCAAGGAAATAAACGTGCAATGCAAAGAGAAGCCAAAATCTAATGGTGTAGGTAAGCCTTCAGAAAACCAAGCGACAAATCAAGTACAGTCTACTCCAAAAACAAAAAATGAAAAGAACGAGGAAGTAAAAGATGCTAATCAAGAAAAAAACGAGAAAACGAAGCAGCAAGTGGATGAAACAAGCGAAGCACAAACACAGCAAACTAAGATAAATGAAAAGCAAGAAGTAATAGCTGAAGAGAAAAAGCAGTCCTCGCAAAAGGACCAACCTGATTTAAATAAGCAAAAGGAAGGGGAAAGAAATGAATAAAAAAAGAAAAATATTTAAGTGGGCAAATCGTATTGTATCTTATGTGTTATTTATAACGTTACTTGTCGTGGCTAGTGTTGTTTTAATGACCAAGGTTTCTGGTGGGGAACCGGAATTATTTGGTTATCAGCTTAAAACTGTTCTTTCGGGATCCATGGAACCTGAGATCCAGACTGGTTCGATCATAGCGATAAAGATGATTTCAGAGACAAATGAGTTCAAAAAAGGAGACGTCATTACATTTAAAGCAGACGAAAATAAGCTCGTAACCCATCGGATTGTAGACACGACGAGCACCAAAAATGGGGTTGTATATACAACAAAGGGTGACAACAATAATGCGGAAGATTCTAGCCCTGTTCTTGCTGAAAATGTAGTTGGTGAATATAAAGGATTTACCATTCCTTACCTCGGTTACTTTATACATTTTGCTCAATCACCTAATGGAAGTATTTTCTTATTAATCTTGCCCGGGGTGCTCTTGTTAGGATATGCAGGAATTTCAATTTGGCGAACCTTAGCGCAATTGGAAGATGCTAAAAAAACGAATCAAGCCAATGTTAGTGGACATTAGGCTTTGAGGTAGGGAAGTTGATGGATGATGAGGAGAAGTTTTTATATCACTGTTAGTCTACTCGCTGCATTATTTTTAACCCTAAGTGGACTGTTTACAAAGATTTATGCAGAAGAGGAAATAGCTTTTGATGTGACCCCGGACGATGTTTTGTTTGATGTTCATCATATGAAACCTGGAGATTGGGCTCCGCGAACCGTAACTATAAAAAATCAAGGTACCGACCCTTTTCAATATAACATGAAGGTAGAGAGTCAAGGCGGGATAAAGCTTTATAATGAACTATATCTGGAAGTAACAGAAGAAGATCGTTCATTGTATGACGGAAAGCTGAAAGACTTTACTAGTATGGAAGCGAGAAGGCTAGCACCCAAGTGTAAAGATGAGATTACCATGACAGTACGTTTTCCAAAGGAACTAGGAAACGAATATCAAGGAATGGAAACGAATTTCTCCATCGTTTTTACTGTCGAAGGAGATGGAAACACGAATGACGAGCAAACCATAATCGGAAAGGTGGGCACGGATCTAAATGATGTTGGCCCAAAGCTGCCTAATACAGCAACAGGTATGTTTATATATATATTACTTGGTTTGATATTAGTTGGAATAGGTGGCTTTTTTATTCTTATTTCTTATAAAGTGAAAAACACAAAACGTCGAGAGTTAAGTTGGAAAGACCAATGACTGTAGAAATTGTAGTTTCAAAGCTAATGGTTTCATGGCTTTTAAATTGATTCGCTTAAACCTTTACCTGTTATCTGAATTAAACTTCATCTTATCCCAAATGTAAGGTGCCGCTACCCCCACCCGCTACGGGGAGCCTGAGTAAATATAACGAAAGCTAAATAGGGGTAACGGCACTTAAATTCCCGATTCGTTGGGCCTGTAAGCTGTCGCATGCAAGGCGCGGCTTGTAAAAAAAGCGTTTTTTCTTTTTCAAGGGAGCTTTAGTTTTAGCCTTTGCTCTACTTTTCAATTATCGGAGAATGAAAGGAACTCCGGCTGATTGAAATTTTCACTTTATGGAGGGAATCAACTTTCAATAAAAAACAGTAGCTTAAAGCAAATTACTTTCAAGAGTATCAGACATTTTTTTCGAAAAGCAATACAAAACTAGTTACTATACGACAAAACAAGCTAGGGAACAAGTAGGAAGAGTGTAGTATAATAGTCTTGGGAGATGGGCAGCAAAATGCTGGTGCTGCATATGATATAATGGAGGATGATGATCTTAATGAAGGTGAAGCAACTGTCACTGGATGGCGAATGGGTAGAGTTGGTAAAGCAAGCTAAAACATTAGGTATTCCAATCGAAGATGTCCGTTTGTTTATACGTACTGTACGGGAAGAAAATAATGTCTATGATAACTATTTTTAGAAATAGTATAACTCACCTAGGTTATGGTATAATGCCATTTGAAAGAAGGTGAGGAATTGATCGGAGAAAAAATAAAAAAATTACGAAAAGATAAAAACATGTCAATTTCAGAACTAGCTGAAAAGGCTGGTGTAGCGAAATCGTATTTAAGTTCAATTGAACGTGGAATACAAAAGAATCCTTCTATTCAATTTATGGAAAAAATTAGTCACGTACTTGGTGTCTCCATTAATGAACTGCTAAGAAAAGACCCAAGTATGCCTGCGGAACAGTTAGATGAGGAGTGGCTGGAAATTGTTAAAGAGGCAATGGAGTCTGGAGTGACTAAAGAACAGTTTAAAGAATATTTGGAATTTAATAAATGGCGAATTAATAAACAATAACCGTGGAGCGATAAGATGCTTGCGGTTATTTTACTTTGTAAGCAAGCTTAAATACTTTGGTTGCGATATGATATTTTGCTGTTTCCGTTTTTTTAACAGTTGACTAAAACCACGAGGTGTTCAACATCTAGACGGGTCTTTTTGTAAAGGAGTTCAATTGCTTATCACGGCTAATCAAGGCACTTGCTTTTATATAATAATTACTCCGTAAGCGTGAGTTCACCTAGTGAACAAAGGCTTGGGGCGCCCGTTTAGCAACGTAGCGAATGGAACGAATCAACTAAAGATTTAGGAATCATGCCACTAAAAACAGGGGTATGCCGACGCCTGAGCGGCAAGCCCGTTTTTAGTCGGCCTTCCTCTTTGTGACGAACCGATGAGACCTTATCGTAGCGTAGGGTGCATTTCTAAAGTCGCATCGTTGCCGGGCTCGTGCGCCGGACGTGACTAGTCGGTTATTTCGTTATCCACAAGCACCTCATTTTATAGGTTCCTATAAAATCAAAAAAGAAATTTTCCCTATTTGATGGTAATAGCATATGATATAGTGACCCAATTTAATTGAATCGTTTCTACAATTGCATATATTCTTATTTCTAAAAAAATAGTCGAAATGATTGTATAACGCTGTAACTTTTAGTAGAATTTATAGTAATTTAGAAAAAAGATTATCGAATGAATGAAGTTAAGTAGTCAAACATTTATTTGCACAAAATGAAGGTGTAAAGGTGGGGATTTGATGGGTGAACAAGAAAGGTATAAAAAATTATTAAAAAAAGTTATCCGAGAAACAGAAAATCAAAATATAAAATCTTCTCAAGAAATGGTGAATATGCTTATTAAAGAATTACGAAGTAGCACAATAACAAGTTCAGTAGCGCATAAATCCTAAGATCAAGAAGTAGTATTTCTTCTAGAGATGCTGCTTCTTGATATGTTGTCATCTGTGAGTAGTTTAAATATGAGGCTATAACCATTGTCATATTGATGAATGTGACTTATTTTAAACAATGTTTGTTTTTTTATGAATTCAAATGAAGAAATGGAAATCGGGAGAAGTGACGTGGCATTGTGATAGGTAGCTCAGCTAGTTGTAGGTGCTAAAATGATTTAATCGATGTACTTGCTTAAACTAAAATGCAAACGTATAATTTTTATCGATCTGCGATGTAACAGGGATAGATTGACAACTAGGAGTAATGTGAAAAAAAACACAAGTTATGTTACCATCGTCCTAGAGAGTTAAATTTTAGAAACTCTGTAAGGAAAGCAAGGAAACATATTACATGATTCGTAAGGAAGGAAGCGACGTAAGATGAAAGAAACTTCTCCAGTGTTAATTAAAAATGCAAAAGTGTACACGGAAACAACAGTTATAGAGTCTGGTAATGTACTTATGGATGAAGGGAAAATTGTTTCCGTTCATCCATCTGATGAAATGCCTTCCAATTTGCCTGAAGGAACACAAATTATTGATGCGAAAGGTTTAGCCGCTATCCCTGGGTTCATTGATGGGCATATTCATGGAGCAAATGGCGCAGATGTGATGGATGCTACTGAAGCTGCTCTAGATACGATGGCTTCTGTATTGCCTAAAGAAGGTACAACTAGCTTTTTAGCAACGACAATTACGCAGGCTCCAGAGCAGATTGAGGCTGCGTTAATCAATGTACGGGACTATATGAATAAAGGAGGACAAGCAGAGGTAATTGGTGTTCATTTAGAAGGCCCATTCATTGAAAAAAAGAAAGCTGGTGCCCAACCTTTACAACATATTAAGGACCCGGATGAAGCTCTATTTGATCGTTGGCAGGAGTTATCCGGGGAGAAAATAAAAACGATTACAATGGCGCCTGAGCTTGATCCAGATGGATCGTTTATTAAAAAACTGGCCGCAGAGGGGATTAATGTCTCGGCAGGTCACACAGATGCTAATTATTCTTTGATGCAACAAGCTGTCAAACATGGAGTTAGACAAGTTACTCATTTATGCAATGCCATGAACGGCATCCATCATCGTGATATTGGCGCGGTTGGTGCGGCCATGGAATTAGAGGAATTACGTGCAGAACTCATTGCAGATGGCATTCATGTTGTTCCGGAAATGCTGCAGCTGATTTATCGCAATATCGGTAGTGAACGACTGTTACTAATCACCGATGCGATGCGAGCAAAATGTTTGCCTGCTGGCGAATATGAACTAGGTGGACAACCGGTGCATGTATCATCTGATCGAGCATTATTGGATAATGGCACGTTAGCGGGAAGTATTTTGAAAATGCAGGAAGGTGCGCAAAATATGTTGCGCTTAACAGATGTGTCGATGAAAAATATAGTTGAAATGACAGCTGTTAACCCTGCTAAACAAATTAACATATACGATCGAAAAGGGAGTATTACTCCAGGAAAAGACGCAGATGTTCTTTTAGTAGATGAACATCTCGATATTAAATATACATTCTGTCGTGGAATAATAGCTTTTAAAGGAGATAAGCAAAATGGAATTGATTAAGGTTCGTAATTATGAGGAATTAAGTGAGTATGCAGGGAAGTTGGTTCTTGAAAAAGTAAATACGCTTGAAAATCCAGTGCTTGGTTTGGCAACAGGTTCTACTCCAGAAGGACTTTATCAGTATTTAATAAATCAGTATAAAGAGGGTAAGGTCTCTTTTGAGCATGTCGTTACCTTTAATCTCGATGAATATGTAGGCTTGGAAAAAGATGATATTAATAGCTATAATTACTACATGAATGAAAAACTGTTTAAACATATTGGTATTCCACGTAATCAAACATATTTACCAGATGGAAACGCAATTGATTTAAACGAAGAAGCTACAAATTATGAAAATCGTATCAAACAGGCAGGAAATATTGATTTACAAATACTCGGGCTCGGTCTAAACGGTCATATTGGGTTTAATGAACCAGGTACACCTTTTACAAGCAGGACACATATTGTTCAGTTGGATGAATCTACGCGTCAAGCTAATGCACGCTTTTTCATATCAATAGACGAGGTTCCTTCTCAAGCTATTACAATGGGCATTGAAACAATTATGGAAAGCAAACAAATTGTATTGCTTGTTTCAGGGGAAGGAAAAGCGGAGGCACTGCACCGTGTTATCAACGGCGAAGTGAGTGAGGAATTTCCTGCATCGATTTTACAAAAACATCCTCATGTAATCATCGTAGCGGATGAAGCGGCATGTAAGTTACTTTAAGTGAAATGAGGTAATATGAAAAAAGCTGGGACATCAGTAATTAATATATAGCAAAAGCCGAACAATTAATGATTTATAATTGTTCGGCTTGCTTGTATTAAAAAATCCTATCATCGCTTTATTGTTCGTTTTTTAATCAGCTGTTTTAGTTATGTCGCTGCCTCGTTTCCTACATAAGTCAAGTCTAAAATCATAATCCAAGGTTTCATTTACTTTGTTCATACATCAATTTCTATATAGGTTGTGTCTGTTTCATTTATTTCTGCTTGCGCATTCGATAGTTCAACAATAAATGCCTTGAATTCGGATTCAAACCCAACTTCTACATAGACGTGATAAGTGACTTGATCCGTATAGTCAATTGCTTGAAGGATATATTCTGACTGTCGTAGAGCATGTTCTATTTTTCCTGATAGCCCGTAATCTGCTGTAACAGTGAATCCTTGCATTCGCTGCCGCTTCACAACGCCAGTCGTTTTGATTGCTTGCGAAGTTGTACTTCCATATGCACGAATCAATCCGCCTGCACCAAGCTTTATGCCCCCAAAATATCGAGTTACAACAACAGCTGTGTCTTTCAGTTTTTGCTTCTTTAATACTTCTAGAATCGGAACTCCTGCTGTTCCACTAGGCTCTCCATCATCATTTGCTTTTTGAATTTGGTCGTGTTCACCAATTAAATAAGCGGAGCAATTGTGTGTTGCATCATGATGTTTTTTCTTTATTGCGTGTATAAATTCTTGTGCAGCAGCTTCTGTCTCTACTCTTTTAACATAGCCAATAAACCGGGACTTTTGTATGATTATTTCATCTTGACCCTCGTGTTTTACGGTATAATAACGATCTAGCAACTTGCATTTCCTCCTTGGTATTTTGCATGGTAAAATAATAAATAAACGATTGTAAACTGTTTTGTTCTACGTATTAACAAACAGTGTATTTGTGTTTATATATATTTCATTCTTATATAAAATGATGACATAAAGTAATGGGATATTCAATTAGCATTCTTAGAAGCGGAAAGTTATTCTCCATTTAAAGTTTCACTTTAAAAAGAATTTCCTTTAAAACGGTTTAGATAGCGGGAAAACAGGATATAAAGTATCTAGTTTGAGTTGCAAGCTGTTTTGGTAACAACAAGAAATAGGCTCCGAATTACAAATAATGGATAAACTACATAAGCATATAGGTAGTAGAGAGCTTAGTCATTTTAGTAAAATTGAGTAAAAAGATGCATTTTCTGTCCTTTTTATGTATGCTAAAAGACCCTATAAAAAAGATGAAAGTATGCGTATAATTATAACATAGGTTGGTGGGAAATGATGGCGCAGAGAATTAGTGATAGAGCTTTAGATTATGTTATTCATGAAATGATTGAAGTAGTGCAAAATAGTAAAGATGAGATCTTTAACATCAGTGAAGAAGCTAGAAATGAGCATGAGCATCTCGTAAAAGAATTACAGGATACGAAAATCAAAGTGGCACAGCATATCAATGACGGAGACGAATTAGAGCAAAAAGTTCGCTTTTCTCGCAGACGTCTGGCTGAAGTAAGCAGGTATTTTGATAGATACTCAGAGGTCGAAATACGAGAAGTTTACGAGATGACACATTCTATGCAAACGAAACTAGCTATGCTGCGTCAGGAAGAGAGTGTATTGCGAGAAAAAAGAGATGATTTAGAGAGAAGATTAATCTCTCTCGGACAAACCATTGAACGTGCTGAGGGCTTAGCGGGTAAAATATCTGTAGTACTTAATTATTTACACGATGATTTCCAGCAAGTGAACGAAATGCTAGAAGAAGCAAAAGAAAAGCAGGAGTTTGGATTAAAAATTATTGAAGCTCAGGAAGAAGAAAGGCGAAAGATTTCCAGGGAAATTCATGATGGACCCGCACAAATGCTTGCGAATATTTTACTGCGTTCTGAGCTCGTAGAACGTACTTTTCTTAATCAAGATGTTGAACAGGCTATTGCAGAAATGAAAAGCGTTCGGGAAATGATCCGCTCCTCTTTATATGAAGTGAGAAGGATTATTTATGACCTTCGACCAATGGCTTTGGACGATTTAGGGTTAATCCCCACCATGAAAAAATATGTTGCTACTGTAGCTGACTATAATGATGTGAAAATTGAATTCCATTCATTTGGAGAAAAAAAGCGATTGCATCAAAAATATGAAATTGCTGTTTTTCGTTTAGTTCAAGAAGCTTTGCAAAATGCAGTAAAGCATGCTGAAGCGTCTTTGATTCAAGTAAAATTGGAGATTGGCAAAAGTAATTTAACCATGGTGATCAAAGATAATGGAATAGGCTTCGATCCTTTGATGAAAAGAGATAAGTCGTTTGGATTAATTGGTATGAGAGAAAGAGTGGAGATGCTTGAAGGGGAAATGAATATTTCGTCCAGTATAGGAAAAGGAACAACCATTTTTATAAAGGTTCCTTATACGTCTGTATAACGGTATAATGAAGTAGAAGTGTTTTTATGTGAGTTTATGTTTGTATGAATGATACTTCACCTTTTATAATAAGATACCTCAAGTCTGATTATAAGAGACTAGTAATCTTTTAACCTCAAAGAAGCTTGTTCCAACGTATGGTTAAGTTTATAGAATAAGAAGAATTGGATTCTATCATAAGTAATTTCTGGGGTAATGAAATACATTTTTGATGCAGGAGGAACAAATATAATGAATGAGGAAAGAAAATTACGCATTGTGTTAATAGACGACCATAAATTATTTCGTGAGGGAGTTAAAAGAATCTTAGATTTTGAGCCTTCATTTGAAGTAGTGGCAGAGGGTGATGATGGTTCGATGGCTGCCAAACTCGTAAAGGAGAACAATCCTGATGTAGTATTAATGGATATTAATATGCCAAATATGAATGGTGTTCAAGCAACTAAAGACCTTGTACGTTATTTTCCAAATACAAGCGTCATTATCCTTTCCATCCATGATGATGAGAGCTATGTTACACATGCGCTTAAAACGGGAGCACAGGGATATTTGTTAAAAGAAATGGATTCGGATGCACTTATTGAAGCGATTAAAGTGGTAAGTGACGGCGGGTCTTATCTCCACCCTAAAGTGACACATAACTTAGTGATGGAGTATCGCAGACTAGCAAAGGATAATATCTCCTCTCTTTCGGAAAATGGAATTGAATATCGACAACCGCTTCATTTATTGACCAAAAGAGAATGTCAGGTGCTCCAATTATTGGCAGATGGCAAGAGTAATCGTGCCGTAGCAGAAACTTTATACATTAGTGAAAAAACAGTGAAAAACCATGTTAGTAATATTTTGCAAAAAATGAATGTTAATGATAGAACTCAGGCTGTGGTTGCCGCTATCCGTAAAGGTTGGGTAGAAGTAATTTAAATTAGTCTGATTGGGATGGTGACGTTTGCTACAAGTATAGTATTATATAGATTACGAAAAATGCTGCTTCTATATGGGGGTGGCATTTTTTTCATGCTACATCTTTTTATAAAATGGAGATTACTACTCAGTGTTACACAAAGCAGGAAAAAGAGGGCGGGGAGAGATAAAGGGATCTTATTTTATGATTTATCCCGTATATAAGGTGCTGGCTCCCACTGAGGAGTTGGATAATTGTACTGCAACAAATCTAAACGGGAGATAACAGCACCTAAATGTCCGATTTCGTAAGCGGCCTTAAGTCATACTATTACGGTACGAACATGAATGAAACCCCCGCTGGTTGAAGATTCACTTTAATTAGAGTGGAGCAAAGCAGTTCATGAGCGATCATTCTTAAAGGTTTTTCAATATCAATGTAGCTTAATGGAAGATCGTAAGGTAAGGGTAATCCCGTAAATACTTGAAAGACTCATTACTTCATATAAAACATGCATTTTTTATTATTTTCATGTAAAATATAGTAGGATTGTTATATGAAAATATCAAAAGCAAAGAATATGGAAAGAGGAGAAGGTTTGCATGAAAGTTGCTGTAATGACAGACAGCACCGCTTATATACCGAAAGAAATACGTGATAAATATGATATATATATGGTGCCTTTAAGTGTCCAATTTGCTGATGCTTCTTACCAGGAAGAAATTGATATTACAACGAATGAATTTTATCAAAAATTAACTGATACAAAAGAGTTACCAAAAACCTCGCAGCCGTCGATCGGTTATATTACTAGTTTACTAGAGGGTTTGGCTAAAGAATATGATGCGGTTGTCTCTGTTCATCTTTCCAGTGGAATCAGTGGTACGTATCAAGCTGTAGTAAGTGCTGGTGAAATGGTAGATGGAATTGATGTCTATGCTTATGATTCTGAAATAAGCTGTATGGCGCAAGGTTTTTATGTATTAGAAGCGGTAGATATGGTAAAAAATGGAAAGCTACCTGACGAAATTATCCAGCGCTTCGATGAAATGAAGCAAACGATGCGTGGTTATTTTATGGTTGATGATTTAAGTAATTTGCACCGAGGAGGACGCCTAAACGGGGCTCAAGCAATAGTAGGCAGCATGTTGCAAGTGAAACCAATTCTTCATTTTGTAGATAAGGTGATCGTTCCATTTGAAAAAATTCGCACAAAGAAAAGAGCTCTTCAACGGATACTTGATTTATTGGAAACCGATGCTTCTGAAGATCATCCGTTGAAAGTGGCATTTATTCATGCGAATAATGAAACTGCTGCAAGGGATTTGCAACAACGTTTTTTAGAAAAATATCCTGACGCTGATACGAGCATTAGTTATTTTGGACCTGTTATTGGCACACATCTTGGAGAAGGCGCATTGGGTGTGACATGGTATAAAAAATAGAGCGCTACAACTTACTACTGGAAATATAATTGGCTCATTCGTAATTTGCTTACTACTCGCATTAAATAACTAAAAATGATGGTTTATAGACCAATTGTTTTTTTATCACCATTGCTGGAGAATGGTACAAGGCCCTATAATAGGGAGGGCCTTGTTTCCATGGTTAACTAACAGATTCATTTATATTAGCTTGGTGTTCTATTTGCTTTTTATCGAAACGATATCTTACAAAAAAGACGATCAAGGCAAAGACGGAAAAGATAATGAAATAAAGGAATAAAACGCTAATATTTTTCCACATATTTGACGTAATCCCCAAAGTAATAATACTTCGATAACTTTCTATAGAATACGTAAATGGTAAAAAGGCACTTAACTGACGTAATCCTTCTGGAAGCATATCAATAGGTAATGAGGATCCAGTAGTTGATAACTGCAAGACAACAAATACTAAAGCAATAAATCTACCAATATTACTATAGCGACCTCCAAGCTATACAATATGTGTTTACTAAAATTAGTGAACATTTGCTTACGGAAAAAAGAGAATATTTGTTTACAATGGACCATTTTTTAAAACATCTTGTAACTTCCGAACAATTGCCTATTGAATGGATTGCTGTTATCGAAAGAAATGAAAAGGTATTTTATGTAAACAAATCATTTCATAAAAGCCAGCAATTGGTTAGCACAACCTACGATCTTAAAGCAAGTCATATTTTTGACTTAACGGAAAAATTATTGAAGTATATTCCAAGTTCTGATAAAACCAATACGATTACGATTCCTTTTGAAAACAGTACGCTACTATTATGTATGGATAGGGAAAACAAATACATTACGCCTTTTATAAACTATACGCTACAACTCTTCGAAAGTAGTAAGGCAATGGTAAACATATCTCGCCAAGAACAGCAATGGAAAGATGCTGTTATCATGTTTTATGAATCTATTTTACAAGCTAAAACATTTGATGAAGCTTTAGAACTAGTGACGAAAGGGTTTATCAATTACTTACCATTTGAACGGTGCGGAATTTTTTCTTACTCTCCGAACGATGAGGTAGGAATTGGCTTATCCGGTCATCGTTTTGACATTAAGGCAATTCAAGGGATTACAGAAGATGTACGGAATCTGCCTTTAATCAATAATGGACTTGAATTACTGCGATTGTTTGGGAAGGGGATGAAATTTCTGCAACCTCTTTATATTTCTGATGCCAAAGACAGCTTCCCAGCTAATTATGTTCAGAAATTTCAATTAAAATCAGTTGTCGTTGTGCCAATTTTTAAAGCTTCAAATAATAGACTTATAGGAGCAGCTATTCTTGATCAGGGAGCTAACAGTAAATTTACTATTTCAGAAGATATGTATTCTGCACTGATTAAATTTGGACAAAGTTCTGGAGAAATTATCGGAGAATTTAAAAATAAATCACCATTATTAAGTCAACCATTCCATTTATCAATAAGAGAGATTGAAGTTTTAACATTGATGGCTGAAGTAGAATCAACAAGCAGCGCTGCTGATAAATTGCAACTAAGTGAATACACAGTACGTGATTATATTACAACAATTATACGGAAAATGAAGGTGAAAAACCGGACGCAAGCTGTAGCATATGCAATAAGAAGTGGAATCATATAGTTTGAAAAAAGAATCTTTTTCCAAATAAGGAAGAAAAGCTGAAGCAAAGAAAATAATAGGGGCATTTAAGAAAGATTATCCAACCATGGCTGGCTTATTTTTTATCTTAAATCATTGTTATTATTCTATTTTTTCTGTAAAATATAACATAGGAAATACCGGGCTCTTAATTATAAATCCGACCATGCGCCATTGCATAGTTGTGTTCCAGCAAGGTTGTCCTAAATTTAGAAATAAAATAAGTGTATATTTTTTACAGTACACCGCTGGAGATGATAGTAGTTTTATTTTTTCTTTGGCATTATTGCTTGTTATATAGAGATATAAGATCTTGTAAACGTATTGCTAACCTCATATCTCCTTCTACTTTGAGCTTACCACTTAAAAAAGCTTTCGTTCCGCTTAATTTTCCGGTAGCAAGATAGGTGAAGTGCTCTGTCTTCATATGAAGGGTACAATCTGCTTTTTCTGCAATTCCTTCTATGACAAAACTGTTTTCCTCTCGTATTACCAATTGATAAGTAGCTGAATCACTGTTTTTGAAGTTAAATTGGTATACGGCATCCATGTCCTTTATAATGGATGACTTCTCATTTATCGCTTCATTCATTTGTTGGAGGATTCGTCCAGCTTCTAACATCTACATTGCCCCTTTCTAAAATAGTATTTAGCTTATCGTATATGATTGTTTCATTGTTTACTATCCCGAAAAATATAGGATATATAGATATATCTGAAAAACCCCCCCTAGATTTGTATGCTTTTCTTTATACAACATAACGACACATTAGAAGTATTGCTCCCTGGAAAGAGAAGTAAGAGAACTAAATAACAGAGGATGGTGAAAATATGGATAAAAAAACAAGTTTGTTATATCCAAAACTTGCCCAGCAATTAGAGGGAAAGCTTTTACTGCGCGAAGAAATCCCTTTGGAAGACTCGCTATTCGATTTTTTACTTGAAAAGAACATACTTACTCCAGTACCCTCCATCATTACAACACTATTCACCAAAATTTGTCAACGCTGTGGAAATCGCACAAAATCCCAATTTGCAAAGATACATGATGTCAATAGGAAACAAGTCATCTGGTACTGCCGAAATTGCCTTATAATGGGTCGAATAATTGAAACGGAGCCGCTATACCGCTGGAATGGACAACCTTTTCCTTGGCAAAAACATGAAGCTGCTTGTACTTGGGAAGGTCAGCTTACGAAAGCACAAGCGAAGGCTTCGGAAATGGTACGACGTTTTATTTTACAGCAAGAATCGTCACTGTTGATTTGGGCTGTTTGCGGATCTGGAAAAACAGAGATGTTATTTTCTGGAATCGAAGAAGCATTGCGACAAGGAATGCGAATTTGTATAGCTACGCCAAGAATAGACGTGGTAAGGGAATTACTCCCCCGAATACAACAGGCTTTTTCAGCAGTAGCCATTCAGGCATTATATGGGGATAGCGGTGAAAAGCAAGGTACGTCACAAATCATCATCGCATCAAATCATCAGCTATTACGGTTTGAACATGCGTTTGATGTCGTCATCATTGATGAAATAGACGCTTTCCCTTATCACAAAGATGCTTCGTTAGCTTTTGCGACAGAAAGGGCATTAAAGCCTTCTGGTACAATGATATATTTAACCGCAACACCTAGGCAAAAGCAGCGAAAGAAAATGCAGTTGAAGCAATTAGCGCATGTTTTTGTACCAACTCGTTATCATGGATATCCACTCCCTGTCCCCGTAACGTGCATGTGCTTTGCTCTTCAGAAAAATTTGCACAAAGGAAATCCACCTCGTGCCTTTATCCAATGGCTCCGTCTGAGACAAAATCAGCAACGGCAGCTGCTGATTTTCCTTCCGACTATTGCTCTCACGGAAAAAATAGCTAGTAATTTAAGTGAACTGCTTATTCATGAAGATGTTATCAAGCGTCCAGCAGAAATTTCTTCTGTGCATGCTTCTGATCCAGATAGAGAGCAAAAAATTTCCCTGTTTCGTGAGAAAAATCTTTCTGTATTAGTAACGACGACGATTTTAGAAAGAGGTGTTACTTTTCCATCTGTTGATGTGGCAATTATCCATGCAGGTCATTCCGTATTTGATGAAGCTGCGCTTGTTCAAATTGCAGGAAGGGCTGGAAGGAGCGTAGACGATCCGACTGGCGAGGTGGTCTTTTTTCACGATGGAAAAACAAATGCAATGATCCGAGCGGTTCGTTCGATTAAAAAAATGAACCGGATAGGGGGATGGTTATAACTTGAAATGTTTATCCTGTCACAGCAATATTACAACTGAAGTAACCTGGAGAACGTTTTTCTATCCAACATCTATGAAAATATGTAAATTATGCAATCATTTACTCCCTGTGATAAGCGGGTCGCGTTGTTTAAGATGTAGTCGAAGAAGTGATGTGCCAAAGTGTATAGACTGTTTACAGTGGGAGAAATTTCCCGGGAAGGATACTTTAAAATGTAATTATTCAATTTATCAATACAATGAATTTATGCAAGATATCATAACGAAATGGAAATATCGAGGGGATTATGAGCTAGGATATATATTTAAAAACGCATGTCGTACGCATTTCCGGAAAATGATGCAAACGACTGCTAAAACGCATCTGGCTATTCCCATTCCTTTAAGTGTAGAAAGACAAGTGGAACGCGGATTTAATCAAGCCGAAATGCTTGCACAATTTTTGCCTATTCCAAAAGCTGCTTACTTACAACGGGTGACCAGTGAAAAGCAAGCAAAGAAAACGAGAAGTGAAAGGATGGAATCAGCGAATCCGTTTCGATTAAAAAAACCTATTAACAAACCTGTTATTTTAGTCGATGATATATATACAACAGGTACGACTTTAAGACATGCTGCAAAGGTGTTGATAGAGCATGGTTGTCCTGAGGTAATCTCCTTTACGCTTATTCGAAGTTAACATGTAGACATGTTATACTAAAAAATAATGCTTGAAGCGTTTCAGTATTTGATTTTGAAAGTGAGGGAATGATTTATGGCAGAGTTAGCAAACTGTTCTCGTTGTGATCGTTTATTTTTGAAAGGAACACGTTCTATTTGCCAAGATTGCTATCAAGAAGAAGAAAAAGCGTTTCAAACGGTTTATCAATTTATGCGTCAGCGAAAAAATAGACAAGCGACGATGCCAGAGATTATTGAAAACACAGGAGTAGATGAGGAGTTAATTATTAAATTTATTAAAGAGAAGCGATTATTACCATCAGAATTTCCTAATATAGGCTACCCATGCAGTCATTGCGGTACCCGGATCACTGCAGGTAATTTATGTGTTTCATGTCGGGAAAATCTAAAAAAAGATTTACAACAGTATGAACAAAAAGAAAGAAAGATGGAAGAGGAAAGAGAAAAACAAAGAACGTATTACATGTTTGATGATTAAATGGGCAAAGAAGCATGCCGGTATGATATGTTAAAAGATGTGAGACTAAAAATGGGTATTTCAGAACTTTTATCCCATATCTAAGGTGCTGTAAGACTCCTACTTCAGGAGTTGGATAATCTGTACTGCAACAAGTCTAAGTGGGAGATAACAGCACCTAAATGCCCGATTTCGTAAAAAGCATTTAGGTCATACCATTACAGTATTAACAAGCCGTGGGGGATGAATGAAAGCTCCTACTGATTGAAGATTCGCTTTATCGGAATATAAGATCCCATAAGACTCTGCTTTGGGGAATCCGAGAGTGTAATTGGGTTATAACGGTACCTAAATTTTCGATTCATTCAAGTGCCTTCTTTTGGTCATACCCTTGCAGCACTAACAAACAATGGTGGGATAAAAGAAAAACCTCACGGATTGAAAGTTGACTTTTTAGAAAAGTTAGCACGTTTTTTTACCTCAGCTTTTGAATAATCGATTTAATAATTATTTATTTTACCCGATAATAAAAGTAGAGTAGCATATTGCCAACGGAAACTGTCTTTAAAGAGGTGAAGTGGAAGTGAAAATAAATGGACCTAATCAATCCGACTTTAACCCGTACCATAAGCAGCAAATCCCTAAACAATTGGAAGTTAAACGAGAAATGAAAAAGGATCAATTGGAAATATCAAGTAAAGCAAAGCAATTGCACAAGGGACATAAGGAAAACGAAGCGAGAACTGCTCATGTAGAGCGGTTAAAAGCAATGATCGAATCTGGTGATTACAAGATTTCTTATGATCAGACAGCACAGAAGATGATTGATTTCTTCTCTGGTAAGTAAATGAGTCGTATAAAGGAGGGATTTGCTTGAGCCTACAATCCATTTTGGACCTATTGGAACGACTGTTGCATCTGCATATGGAACTAATAGAGCTCGCAAAGAAAAAAACAGAGGTTGTAAAGACCGGTGACGTAGATACATTATCATCTATTTTAGCAGCGGAGCGGAAGCAGATCAGAAAAATTGAAAAAGCCGAGAAGGAAAGGCAACACGAAATGGCAGCTTGGTTTGCAGCAAATCAGTGCCAAGATCAGGATCACACTGTTACGACGCTTTTGTCGCTTGTGAAATCCGGAGAAGAAAAAGAGAAGCTAGTAGAGTTAACCACTCTATTAACAAAGTCTATGACAGAGTTGAAACAGCAAGAACAGTTAAATTATATGTTAATTCAGCAATCTTTACAGTTTGTTCAATTTTCTCTTAATGTGATGAATCCATCGATTCAATCAGTGAATTATGGAACGACTGAAAATCAGACGAGATCTGTAAAACAGTCATTATTTGACTCAAAGGTTTAATAGGAGGACGAGAGATGAGTAGTTTTCATGGATTAGAAATGGCAAAACAGGCGCTATTTGCTCAGCAGTCAGCGCTATATACAACTGGACATAATATTTCAAATGCCAATACAGAAGGTTATACGAGGCAGCGAGTGAATTTTGAAACGCTTAGTCCTTATCCTGCAGCGTCTAGAAATCGCCCGGAAATTCCTGGTCAAATGGGAACAGGAGTTGAGGCAGGCTCTGTTCAACGTGTACGCAATAAGTTTTTAGACTATCAATTTCGTTCTGAAAACGGAAGATTAGGGTATTGGACAACGAAATCAGAAGCGCTAAGCAAGATGGAAGCACTTTTAAATGAGCCGTCTAAAAATGGGCTAGCAAAAACGATTGATAAATTCTGGAATTCGTTACAGGATTTGGCAGTGAATCCTGGTAATACAGGAGCACGATCAGTTGTTGCTAATCGCGGATTGGCGGTTGCAGAAACGTTTCAGTATCTATCAAAATCTTTAACGTCGCATCGATCAGATCTTAAAAATCAAATCGGTACGTCTGTGGAAAATGCAAATTCTTTGTTACGGCAAATTGGCAGTCTTAACGAGCAAATTAGTGAGCTAGAGCCGCACGGTTATTTACCAAATGATTTATACGACCGTCGTGACAAGCTTATCGATGAATTGTCAAATATAATGAATATAAAAGTTACATACTCAAAGAGCAGTGAAAGTTCACCTCATATTGCCGATGGCATTGCTACTATTGAGGTTGTAGACAATGATGGCAACTCTTTTCAGCCTAACGTCATTTTAGTAAATGGAAATCCTGGTCAAGAACAGATAAATGAATTGACAGTGGAGTATGGAAATGATCCATATGCTCCGGTTACTAGTTTTAATGTAAATGGCGAACAACTAAATATCCTTGAATCTAATGGTTCTTTAGGGGGTTTAATTGCTTCTTATGGCCATGATATAGATGGAGACGGTACGATTCAAGGTACGTATACGGATATGTTGACTAATTTAGATAAAATGGCAACTACGATGGCTAAAGCGTTTAATAGTGTACATAGAAATGGAAAAGCGTTGGACGGTACGGATGGAGTTGACTTTTTCGTTTTTAAAGACAGTGAAAGCGGAGCTGCTGGAATTACCGTTAACCCAGATATAATGGAAGAACCCGATTTGATTGCTGCAAGTACGAATGAAACGAATGGAGAAGGGGCTAATGCACTAGCTCTTTCCAAAGTGTTTAATGATAGATCACTAGAGGGGGACCCTCTGGGCGAAAATACTTCTATTAACAGTTTTTATGACTCCCTAATTGGGGAGATGGGGGTACAAGCAGAAGAAGCTAATCGTATGAACGAAAATACTGCCATTCTTCGAGCGCAAGTAGAGAATGAGCGGATGTCTATAAGCAGTGTATCCTTAGATGAAGAAATGTCGAATATGATTAAATTTCAGCATGCATACAATGCTGCTGCTAGAAGCATGACGACCATCGATGAAATGCTCGATCGTATCATCAATAATATGGGAATTGTTGGGAGGTAGATGATAGTATGCGAATTACCCAGAGTATGCTTTCAAATAATATGTTACGAAATTTGTCCAATAGTTATACGAAGCTAGATACGTATATGGAGCAATTAAGTACAGGCAAAAAAATTAATCGCCCTTCAGATAATCCGGTTGTTGCAATGAAAGGGATCAATTATCGTAGACAGGAAAATGAAGCAGAACAGTATTTACGAAATACAGGTGAAGCGCGTAATTGGATGGATAATTCTGATGCTGCGCTTGATAAGGCGACGAAAGCGATGCAAAAGCTGCGTGAATTGGCTGTGAAAGCAAGTAATGGAACGAACGACAAAGAAGAATATGCGAGCATGAAAGAAGAGGCCAAACAATTAAAAGAACATTTAATTAGTTTGGCGGATACGCAAGTAAATGGCAAATATATCTTTAATGGAACGGACACGACGAATTCACCTTTTGATAAAAATGGTGTCTTCTCTCCTAATACCGATCCAGTAAATATCCCAATTTCCGCTGGCTCGGAGTTACAAGTTAACATGGATGGAGAAGCAGTATTTGGAAATGGGTTATTTGATAAAGTTGATTCATTTATTCAAAAGCTTGAAAATAGCGATATGGAAAATATAGAAGAGACGATTGGTGAAAGTATTTCAGAGCTCGATTCTGGAGTCAACCAAATTATTGATGCAAGAGCAGGGCTAGGGGCAAGAATGAATCGGTTGGAACTGGTGGAAAACAGGCTGGGCGATCAGAAAATAATGGCAACAAAAATGATGTCAGATAACGAAGATGTTAATTTTGCTGAAGCGATAACAAATTTAATCAAGCAGGAAAGTCTGCACCGAGCTGCATTATCAGCAGGTTCTCGAATTATCCAGCCTTCCCTTGTTGATTTCTTGAGATAACAATAAAACCCTGTCCCAGTTTGGGTCACAGGGTTTCCGTTATGTAGAAAGGAAACGGTTAGTTATGAAGATACCGAAACTGAAAATGACATCGCAAATGGCACAAATTGAAATTCAACAAACAGCAGCGAAACAAACGATCCGTCAGCCGAAAGCAGAAATGTCGATTCAACAGCCAAAGGCAGAAGTAAAGATGCGCACAACGCCTGCTAAATTGACAATTGATCAAACAAAGGCATTTGCTGATATGAATCTGATGTCTATTTTTCAACGCAATTACCAATTTGCAAGCGATGGAAAGCAGGCTGTACTAGAAGGAATAGAGAGACGCGCACGGCAAGGATCAGAGCTTATGAAGATTGAACAGAAAGGGAATCCGCTTATTTCGCAGGCAAAGGCAAATGCACAGCCACCTATGAAAAGATTAGGGATCACTTTCATACCATCTGTTTTTTCTGTAAAAACGAGCTATCAACCGTCCCAGCTTAAGATAGAAGTACATACTAAATCACCGGTTATAAATATAAAACCAAACGCTGCACAACATGATTATGAGCCGGGCGATGTGACCACAAAGATGAAGCAATATCAGGATTTAAAAATAGAAGTGGTAAACAATTAAAGTTATTTTTAACTGGATGAAAAAGCGGGACGACTGAAAAATGACGGGGTTTTCATTTCTGTACTAAAGTATGCGATTCAACGAAACAGATGGAAAGGGGAGACACGACATGCGTATGGATACAAAATATTTTGGGGAAGTGGACATCGTATCTACGAGCATTATTCATTTCCCTACAGGTGTATTAGGTTTTCAGCAGGAAACAGAATTTGTTTTACTTGATTTTCCTAATCCATCTATATTTCAAATATTACAATCTACGAAATCCAAAGAAACTGCCTTTATTGTAATAAATCCATATCATATGTATCCAGATTATACATTTAAACTGGATGAAAGCACTGTACAAGCATTACAATTGATTGATGAATCCGACATTATGGTTCTATCGATTGTAACTCTGAAGGAGCCTTTTAAGGATAGCACGATGAATTTACAAGCGCCCATTATTATTAATGCAAGCAAATTATCTGGGAAACAGTTTGTAATTAATACGAATGAATATATGACAAGAGCGCCCATTACCATTAGCGATCCTTTAATGGCGAAAGGAGAATAAGCATGCTTGTATTAACTCGTAAACGTAGTGAAGCCATTCAAATTGGTGAAGACATTGAAGTGAAAGTGCTTGGGATTGAAGGGGATCAAGTGAAGATAGGAATAAGTGCTCCTTCATCTGTAGATATTTATCGGAAGGAGATTTATTTGGATATTATGCATGAAAACAATCAAGCTGCAAACATACCAAATGAATTAGTAAATTTATTAAAGAAAACATAGAACTTGTTCATGTGGCATGTTGGATAAACGGTAAATAGAGCCGAGTTAAATTAAGCTGAAGCTTTTAAAAAAACCGGTGTGACGTTGCTTTCCAATGTCCATCATTTCGGTAGTTTCTAAGTCATGACAGACAGATAAAAAAGGAAGCAAATTAGATCAAAGTTCCATTTTACAGCAATTTTTCAGTAACTCTGTTAAATAATCGCTTTAATAAGTTCCCTGCTGTTCCGATATAAAAATAAAAAGGTTGTGAAGCAGATGGATATGCGATTAGAACGCGTTGTTGCCGGATCACATCCTAAGTTACAAAGTCAGAACGACCGGCTAGTGGTTATGAAAGAAGCAATGAAAATCAGTGACAAGCAGAGTAACGGTGACCAAGGACCCTCTATTGTTGTAACGAAAGATAAGTTAAAAACAGCTGTAGAAAGATTGAACAAATTTATTGAACCGTTACGGACAGATTTACGATTCAAATATCATGAAAAGCTGAACGAATATTACGTGGCAGTCGTTAATCCGTTGACAGACGAAATTATTAAAGAAATTCCGCCTAAAAAAATGTTAGATATGTATGCGGATATGGCAGAGTTTATGGGAATATTAATTGACGAAAAAATTTAGGACATGTTTAACATGTGTACAAGTAACGTTTAGAGCGGGTTTTGAACAACCTAACATAATTAATGCGTAAAAGGTGGAGAAGTATGATGGTTATGCGTGTTGGTGGCTTGGCAAGTGGAATGGATATTGAAGCAATCGTAGATAAGTTAATGAATGCGGAACGAATCCCATTAAATAAATTGGAGCAGGACCGTACGAAACTCGAGTGGAAAAGGGATGCATTTCGAGAAATTAATAGTAAACTAACTGAGCTAGATAATTTAATGATTGAAATGAAAAAAAGCATAGCATATAACGCAAAGAGTGTTAGTTCCTCACTGCAAGATGCCGTAACTGCAACAGCGAACGCAGATACTGCTAATGGTACATATCAAATTAAGGTCAATCAATTAGCAAGTACGGCTATTAATGTGAGTAAAAACGAATTGACTATCAAACCGACAGATAAACTAACAGCAGGAGAAAAAGTTACATTTAATACAGTGAATGAAAAGGGGGAGACGCAAGAGTATACATATGAAATTAAAGCAGGTGATACATTATCAGATGTGTTAAAGAAAATATCGCGTGACGATAATAATGTTCGCATGTTTTATGATGAATCTAGTAATAAAGTAATGATGGAAACAACAAGAACGGGTAATTATCGAGATGGCGCTGAAATTCAATTTGCCGAAGATTCATTTTTAGCTGAAGTTCTTCAAATGGATATGAGTAAGGAAAAAGGCGGAACGAACGCGAAATTTGAGTACAATAATAGCGGGTTAGAGATGGAGTCCAAAACAAATTCCTATAAGTTAGGCGATAAATTGACATTTGAATTTAAGCAAACGACAGATGGTAAAAATGCAAGCCTTACGGTTACAAATGATGTAGAAGCTTCGTACGAAAAGATCATGAAGTTTGTTGATAAATATAACGAAGTTGTTGAAGCGTTAAATAGTTCGCAGCTTGAGGAACGCTATCGCGATTTTCTACCATTAACCGAAGAACAGAAGAAAGATATGTCTGAGAGTGAAATTGAGCTGTGGGAAGAACGGGCTAAAAGTGGACTGTTACGTGGTGATACTACAATATCTGGTGGATTGTCTAACTTGCGTTCCAGTTGGTATGCTAAGGTGGAAACTGGTGGTGAGTATACTTCATTAACTCAGGTTGGGATTCAAACATCTAAAGACTACTTAGATGGTGGGAAGCTAATCGTTAATGAAGGAAAGTTAAAATCAGCGCTTCGTGAGAATCCTGCAGACGTTCAAAAGCTATTTACTAATAGCGATGAAGGAGAATCACGTGGACTCATTCAACGTTTAGATGATGCCTTAGAAGTTACAAAGAAACAAATTGGTAAAAAAGCTGGCAGTGTGCTAACACCTTCATTGGAAAGCTATACGTTAGGGAAACAAATGAAGGAGCTAGATGAACGCATAGAGGCTTTTGAAACTCGGCTTACACAAGTGGAAACCCGCTACTGGAAACAATTTACTGCGATGGAAAAAGCAATATCTCGTATGAACCAACAGTCAGCACAGCTATTGTCCCAATTCGGTGGTGGCATGTAATTAAGATGGGAGTGAACAGTATGTCCTTCAATAAACAACATCAAGCTTACCAAAACAACGCGGTTAATACAGCATCGAGTTCAGAATTAACCTTAATGCTGTACAACGGTTGTATTAAGTTTATCAAACAGGCAATGAGAGATATAGAAGGCAATCAGTTCGAAGCTAAAAATACCAATATCCAAAAGGCGCAAAATATTATTCGTGAGTTGATGATTACTTTAGATGTGGAAGTGGATATTTCACACCAGTTTATGTCACTTTATGAATATATGTTCCACCGATTAACGGAAGCGAATATGCACAATGATAAAACCGCTTTGGAAGAAGTGCTGGAATTTGCTATCGAGTTTCGCGACACATGGAAGCAAGTTATCTTGCAAACAAGAAAAAATCAATATACTAAAGGTGCTCATGTATAATGAACCGTTTAATATCCCTATACAACATAACCGAAGAATTATATGACCTCCTGCAACAAGAAACGGATTCTAAGGAACGAGAAGCCCTAATTGCGAAAGTGAATAATTTAATGGAGGAGCGAGGCGAGCAAATGGATTTACTGTCACCCCCGTATTCAGAAGCAGAAAAAGCAACAGCTCAAGAAGTGATTCGATTAAACCAATTGATTGAACAATGCATGCTTTCGTTATTTGATGCATTAAAACTAGAAATGAAACAGATGAAAAAACAAAAACAGTCGAATCGTAAGTATGCTAATCCTTATGAAACGATACAAGCTCGAGATGGAATGTTTTTAGATCGAAAAAAATAAAACCATTGCAATGAACTAAAACGTCTAAAGGTCACACATAATCCATTTGTAAACCTACTGTAAATAGGTTAGATATGTATGTAGCAAGGGTTTTACGATTTAAATTAACGGTTCATTAACATTTTAATAGTTTTAACAGGAAATTTGATGGAAAACGTTGTATAATGAGAGTATCAGGAGAAAGGAGGACACTGATATGAACTTTAACATACGTGGTGAAAATCTTGAGGTTACGGAAGCTATACGTGATTATGTGGAGAAAAAAATAGGCAAACTAGAAAGGTATTTTGATACTCCACCAACTTCCGAAGTACATGTGAATTTAAGTGTCTACAATGATGAGCAAAGGATTGAAGTTACGATCCCGATGACTAATTTGCTACTACGCGGCGAGGTACAGCATGTCGACCTCTACGCAGCTATTGATTTAGTTGTCGATAAACTGGAAAGACAAATAAGAAAACATAAAACTAAAGTGAATAGAAAATTCAGACAAAAAGGATCTCCAAAGCATGTTTTTGCAGAATTGGAAAAAGATGCTTTGAATGGGGAGCAGGAAGAGGAATCTTCTGAAATAGAAATTGTTAGAACCAAACGGTTTGACTTAAAACCAATGGATTCAGAAGAAGCGGTGCTACAAATGGATATGTTGGGTCATTCGTTTTATGTTTTTGAAAACGCTGTGAACGGTGATACTAACGTTGTTTATCGCCGAAAAGACGGAAAATACGGATTGATTGAACCGAACGCTTAAATGATAAAAATAGGTTTGAAAATAAAGTGAATCTTCAATTAATGGGGGATTTTCATTCATCCCCCACTAATTGTTAGTAGTCCAAAGGCATGACCCTCGTACGAAATAGGGCATTTAGGTGCTGCTATCTCCCACTTAGACTTGTTTATCCACCCCTTCAAGTGGGAGTCTTACAGCACCTTATATGCGGGGTGAAATTCAAAAAAGAAGAAGACCAGCTGTTTTTACAGCTGGTTTTTGGTATTCCAAAAAAGTGATTACTAAGTAAAATAGACAAGGAGAGGAATTAACATATAGACTGATGTCTAATACTAAAAAGTTAATCATCATTCTATGTTTCTTTTAGAAAGTTGAAGTTAGTGAAATAAGAGAGTACGACCGATTAGAACTATGCAATAAGAAATCAAATTAGGAATTGAATCAATCAGAGATTACTAATCTCAGTAAAAAATGTCGAAAATTGGTGTCGAAAATACTAAATTCAAAAAACGCTTTCATAATAATGGACAAAAAAACCAAAAAGGACCTTTTGGCTAGGTGTTTTATCCTGTCTATTGAAGAATAATGTCGACTTTATACCTAAAATTAAAAATCGACGATTAGCTTAATCAAGTTCGTATGTGATATAAATTATATAAGAGCAGGAGGTGGGTAATTGGAACAAGGTGAAACTATTCGCTTACAGCAACTTTATCAAAAAGTGGAACAGCATGAGAGAACAATCAGCCAACTTGTGGAGATTATAGCTGTGTTAAATCGACAAATAGCAGTACTAAAGGAGGGAACAATAAAACTAGAGCGATAAAAGTCTCCCTGTCACATCTCCCCGTACTAAAGCAAGAACCTCCATATATCCTCTGTTATCCTCTCTAAAAAGAGTGGTTCATCCCCGGACCACTCTTTTATATTTGTAGGAAGTCGCTGGGGGTTTTTTATGTTTTTTGGTAATTACATTATTTCATACACCAGGAAACTATAAAATGAGGTGCTTGTGGATAACGAAATAACCGGATAGCCACGTTCGGCTCCATCGCCCAGCAACTAGGCGACCGCCAAGTTATTCTAATGCTAGAATATGGACTGTTGCGCTGCCGTAGCTTTCCTTGTTCTATGGAAATCTAGCAGTCGAAACTTCCTTAGGAAGCTGTTCTTTGCTTCTTAGGAAGTGGAGGCTCTCGCTGCGAAAAGTGAAGGCGATACACTTCGGCTTTAGGAGTAATCATTTTTCAAGAAAATTCATTAAATTGTATAAAAGCAAGAAAATACATGACTGACTTGTTTTTGTGTTCCAAGTTGTCATCTATCTTTAGAAAGTGTTATGATAAATGTTGGATGAAAATATTTAAACTAGCAATATCCATATATGCTCTGTCCATTTGATTTTAAATAAAAAATGTATAGGCAATATGGTATCTAAATGAATTGAAATTCCTTATTTTTGATAAATATTGAGGTGCTGCATAAATGGCTGGAATATTACAGAAAATTTTTGGTGATGGAACGCAACGACAATTAAAACGACTACAGAAAATTGTCGACCAAATTGAGGCGTTAGAACCGGAAATGGAAAAGTTTTCCGATAACCAATTACAACAGAAAACGAAAGAATTTAAAACTAGATATCAAAATGGTGAGTCCCTCGACGATATGCTTGTGGAAGCATATGCTGTTGTTCGAGAGGCGGCAAGACGTGTATTAGGTATGCGTCCGTTCCAAACACAGTTAATGGGAGCTATCGCTTTACATGAAGGCAACATTGCTGAAATGAAAACAGGGGAAGGGAAAACATTAGCTTCGACGATGCCTGCGTATTTAAATGCAATAGCTGGTAAAGGCGTGCATATTATTACGGTAAACGATTATTTGGCAAGTCGTGATGCAAAGGAAATGGGCGTACTTTACGAATTCCTCGGTTTAACAGTTGGATTAAATGGCAATGGTCTTACAAAAGAACAAAAACGGGAAGCTTATTATCAGGATATTACTTATGGTACAAACAATGAATATGGATTTGACTATTTACGTGATAATATGGTCTTGTACAAAGAACAGATGGTCCAACGCCCATTGAATTATGCAATTATTGACGAGGTTGACTCTATTTTAATTGATGAAGCGAGAACACCATTAATTATTTCGGGATCTGCGAAAAAATCGGCAAGCTTATATCAGCAGGCAAATGCTTTTGTTAACACATTGACGAAAGATGATTATTCTTACGATGAGAAAACAAAAGGTGTTCAGCTTACAGAAGAAGGAATTAATAAAGCAGAACGCTATTTTTCTATCGAGAATTTGTTCGACTTAAATCACGTTTCTTTAACGCACCACATTAATCAAGCTTTGAAAGCACATGTTTCGATGCATCGTGATGATGATTATGTGGTGGAGGAAGGCGAAGTGGTTATCGTCGACCAATTTACTGGGCGTCTCATGAAAGGACGTCGCTATAGTGATGGACTTCATCAGGCGATTGAAGCAAAAGAAGGTCTGCAAATTCAAAATGAAAGCATGACGTTAGCTTCTATTACGTTTCAAAACTTTTTCCGCATGTACAATAAACTTGCTGGTATGACGGGTACAGCAAAGACGGAAGAAGAAGAATTTAGGAATATTTATAATATGGATGTTATCGCCATTCCAACAAATAAACCAATTATCCGTGACGATAAACCAGATTTAATTTATAAGACGATGGAAGGGAAGTTTCGTGCGGTAATTGAAGAAATCAAAGAACGCCATAAAAAAGGCCAGCCGATTCTTGTAGGTACCGTTGCTGTTGAAACCTCCGAGCTTATCTCAAAAATGCTGAAAAAGGCTGGCATTAAACATGAAGTATTAAATGCCAAGAATCATTTTCGTGAAGCTGAAATTATTGAAAATGCGGGTCAACGCGGGTCGGTTACAATTGCTACTAATATGGCCGGGCGTGGTACAGATATTAAATTAGGCGAAGGCGTTGTTGAATTAGGTGGGCTTGCTGTTATCGGAACGGAACGTCACGAATCAAGGCGTATTGATAACCAGCTACGCGGACGTTCTGGCCGGCAAGGAGACCCTGGTGTTTCTCAGTTCTATCTGTCTATGGAAGATGAACTTATGCGTCGATTTGGCTCCGATAACTTACGTTCGATGATGGATCGATTAGGAATGGAAGACTCCCAGCCAATTGAAAGTAAAATGGTTTCCCGTGCTGTGGAGTCAGCGCAAAAACGAGTGGAAGGAAATAACTTCGACGCTCGTAAAACGGTCTTATCTTATGACGATGTATTGCGAGAGCAACGTGAAATAATTTATAAACAACGCTTTGAAGTTATTGATGCCGAAAGTAATCTTCGCGAGATTATTGAAAATATGATCGCATCCGCATTAGAACGTGTTGTCGCAACACATACCCAAGATGATGATGAAGATAATTGGGATTACAAAGCGATTGTTGATTATGTTACAGGAAACCTACTTGATCCTGAGCAAATAACGGAAGACGATCTCAAAGGGAAAGATCAAGAAGAAATAACGGAATGGATTATGGAAAAAGTAAAAGTACGTTACGATGAAAAAGAACAAGAGTTGACCGAGGAGCAAATGCGTGAGTTTGAAAAAGTGATCCTGCTCCGTACAGTTGATACGAAATGGATGGATCATATTGATCAAATGGATCAGCTTCGCCAAGGTATACATTTACGTGCATATGGACAAAATGATCCGCTAAGGGAGTATCAACTAGAAGGATTTGCGATGTTCGAGTCCATGATTGAAAGTATCGAAGAAGAAGTTGCCAAGTATATTATGAAAGCAGAAATTCGTGATAACCTTCAGCGTCAGGAAGTAGTGAAAAATACACAAGCTGTTTCTGGAGGACAAGAAGAGAGAAAAAAAACACGTAAACCATTTGTGAAGCAGCAGAATGTAGGAAGAAACGATCCTTGCCCTTGTGGTAGTGGCAAAAAATATAAAAATTGTCACGGAAAATAAGTATGTCAAAGCACTCCGAATACGGGGTGCTTTCCTACCGCTTAGACAATAATCAAATGATAGAGGTGATTGCATTGGAACTTACAGATATTAGAAATGAATTAGATAAAATGAGTAACCGAATCAATGACTTTAGGGGGTCTCTTTGACCTAGAAGCAAAAACAGGACGTATTCAGACTTTAGAATTACAGATGACTGCGCCTGAATTTTGGGATGAACAAGATAAAGCGCAACATGTAATAAGTGAAATGAACCACCTAAAAACGTATGTCAATAATTTTTCTAACCTTGAACAGCAACATGATAACTTAGAGGTTTCTTATGAACTTGTTAAGGAAGAGAATGATCAGGAATTATTGGAGGAATTAATTGAAGAACTCCAATCTTTACGTAACCAGCTAAATGACTTTGAGTTACAAATTTTATTAAGTGAACCTTATGACGCAAATAATGCCATTTTAGAATTACATCCTGGAGCAGGTGGTACGGAATCACAAGACTGGGGCAGCATGTTGTTACGGATGTATCAACGCTGGGCTGAAAAAAAGAATTTTCAAGTGGAGACACTAAATTACTTAGCAGGTGATGAGGCCGGAATTAAAAGTGTAACATTGCTTATTAAAGGGCATAATGCTTATGGTTATTTAAAAGCAGAGAAAGGCGTCCATCGCTTAGTACGAATTTCTCCATTTGACTCGTCAGGGCGCAGACACACTTCATTTGTTTCATGTGAAGTAACTCCGGAAATGACAGATGATGTCGATATTGAAGTCAAATCTGAAGATCTAAAAATTGATACGTACCGTGCTAGTGGTGCAGGTGGGCAGCACGTAAATACGACAGATTCTGCTGTCCGTATTACACACGTACCGACGAATACGATTGTTACTTGTCAAAATGAACGTTCACAAATAAAAAATCGTGAAGCAGCCATGAAAATGCTCAAATCAAAATTATATCAGCTGGAGATTGAAAAACAACAACAAGAGTTAGCAGAAATTCGTGGAGAGCAGATGGAGATTGGCTGGGGAAGTCAAATTCGTTCTTATGTTTTTCATCCATATTCTATGGTGAAAGACCATCGCACCAACGTGGAAATCGGTAATACACAAGCTGTAATGGATGGGGAAATTGATCCATTTATCGATGCATATCTTCGGCAACAAGTAAATTAAAGTCTGAATTGATTTTTCATAAATTAGTCATAAATGGCTTTACGTGTTGCTATAGCAGCCTTTAACATTTGCAGATAGCAATATTTGGCATTGGGAAGTGTTTTAAAACAGCAAAAATTGGTTATAATAGAGTTAATGAATCATTAATCAATATTTTGTTAGGGGGATTTGCATGATGAAAAAGTGGTTGTTAGCAATGCTGTTTGGCACAGTGTTGGTACTAGGTGCATGTGGGGGCAACGATGATGATAATGCATCCGAAAAGTCAGCAGATAAGGGAGAAACGCAAACAGAAGAAGGTGGCTCCGTAGATACCGCAGGCGCTGAAAAAATATATGAAAGCAATTGCGCAAGTTGTCACGGTGCAGATCTAAGTGGTGGTAACGGACCTGACTTAACGAAAGTGGGATCTGATTACTCTGCTGAAGAAATTGCAGACATTATTAACAATGGTAAAGGAAGCATGCCAGCAGGGATGGCAACTGGCGATGACGTTCAAGTGCTCGCTGATTGGTTGGCTGAAAAGAAATAGTAGATATAAGAAACAAAGCTTACTTGTTTTATGCCAAGTAAGCTTTTTTTAAATAATAAGAAAGTATAAAGTTTGTTGCTTTGGGATAAGGGAATAACTGAATAGCCACGTCCGGCTTTAGCGCCCAGCAACTAGGCCACTTCACGAAATCGCCCTCGATAAGTCATCATCGGGCTAAGAGGAAGGCCGACTAAAAACGGGCTTGCCGCCCGACGTCGGCATACCCCAGTTTTAGTGGCATGATTCCTAAATCTTTAGTTGATTCGTTCCATTCGCTACGTTGCTGAACGGGCGCTTGCGCCTTTGTTCTTGTATAGGAACCTATAATATGAGGTGCTTGTGGATAACGAAATAACCGAATAGCCACGTCCGGCTCCATCGCCCAACTAGGCGACTTCACGAAGCCGCCCTACGATAAGGCCTCATCGGTTCGTTACGAAGAGGAGGGCCGACTAAAGAAGGGCTTGCCGCCCAGACGTCGGCATACCCCAGTTTTAGTGGCATGATTCCTAAATCTTTAGTTGATTCGTTCCATTCGCTACGTTGCTAAACGGGCGCTTGAGTCTTTGTTCATCTGGAAATGTAACGAAAGAACGGTTCCCACTTTCTTTGTCCACATTCGATGTCTCTCCTCTAATAAATAAACCACTTATCCAGCAATAGTTAAATATATCCATCAGCAAGAATAGTGCTAAGTACCCTTGATTTTCTATAAAATGACAATATATTTCATAAACTCCTACCCTTGAAATATAAATGTAATAATTTTATGTCTAAAAATCGTGCAGAAAGATGTTATAATAATATGGAATCACTCCTTACTACTTTTCACGGAGTGATTATTTGATGAATAAACTTGGCACGCTACAATAAAAAATAAAGGTGATTTTTTAATGATAAAAATGAAAGATGTATGTAAAACATATGATAATGGAGTTTCAGCCCTGAATGAAATAAATATAGAAATTGATCGTGGAGAATTTGTCTACATAGTTGGCCCTAGCGGCGCAGGAAAGTCTACATTTATTCGGCTTGTAGTCCGTGAAGTAAAACCAACCAAAGGAACGATTTATGTCAATGATGTTAATGTAAATGAATTAAAAGAAAAGAAAGTGCCGCTACTTCGGAGAGATATTGGTGTCGTTTATCAGGATTTCAAATTGCTTTCCAAACTAACAGTCTATGAAAACGTTGCTTTTGCAATGGAAGTGATTGAATCACCTCCAGCACTTATTCGAACAAGAGTAATGGAAGTACTTGATTTAGTTGGTTTAAAACATAAAGCTAGATCACTACCACAAGAGTTATCTGGCGGTGAACAGCAGCGCGTTTCCATTGCACGTGCTATTGTTAACAACCCTAAAATTGTCATTGCTGACGAACCCACAGGTAACTTAGACCCTGATACATCATGGGGAATTATGAAAGTATTACAGGAAATCAATGATAGAGGAACAACGGTTATTATGGCGACCCATAGTAAGGAAATTGTCAATACCTTTAAAAATCGTGTTATTGCAATTGAAAATGGAGTTATTGTAAGAGACGAACATCGAGGTGAATACGGCTATGAAGTTTAGAACATTTATGCGACATATACGAGAAGGGTTTAAAAATATTAGTCGTAATGGCTGGATGACAATGGCTTCAATTGGTGCAGTGACAACGACATTAATTTTAGTTGCTGCCTTTTTGGCATTAATGCTTAATTTAAATCAAATGGCAGATAACATTGAAAGAGATGTGCAAATTGATGCCATGATTACCCAAACTGCAAACCAAGAAGATATTCAAGCTTTAGGAGAAGCAATTAAAAAAATTGACGGTGTTGATTCAGCTGTCTTTTCTTCTAAAGATGATGAACTGAAGAAATTGATTGACAGCATGGGAGAAGAGGGACAAGCATGGGAAATGTTTGAACAGGACAACCCATTGAATCATGTATATATTGTAAAAACCAAAGACCCTGAAGATACAGCGGCTGTGGCAGAAAAAATTGAACAGATGGACGCTGTACAGGAAGTGGTGTACGGACAAGACGTTGTCAAAAGATTATTTGAATTTAATAAGTACGCAAGAACCATTGGCTTAGTATTGATTATCGGCTTGGTATTTACTGCGATTTTCTTAATCTCAAATACTATTAAAATTACAATTATGGCTAGAAGCAAGGAAATTGGGATTATGAAACTAGTAGGTGCAACGAATGGGTTTATTAGATGGCCATTTTTCGTGGAAGGGTTATTACTAGGTGTATTAGGATCTATCCTTCCAATTGTTATTGTGCTAACTGGGTATTATTACTTGCAAGACATTGTTAGCCAGCAAACGACCTATAAATTTATTAAGATTTTACCATACTCTCCATTCGCCTTTCAGCTTTCGGGAATTGTACTAGCTATTGGAGCAGTCATAGGTGTATGGGGCAGTGTGATGAGCGTAAGGAAGTTCCTTAAAGTGTAAGTTAAATCAATCAACAGCATAGAGAACACAGTTGGTAGAGGTGTCTCTGACATCTCTACGGTGTGTAACATACAAAACTACGGAGGGAAAGGTGAACAAACAATGAGAAAGTTTCCAGTCCTATTGTCAACCATTGTTGCAGCTTCAACTATCACATTATCAACAACTTCAATTTCCGCACAATCGACAGATGATTTAAATAAAAAAATTGATGAGTTACAACAGCAACAAAAAGAGCTTGAACAAAAACGAAATAATTTACAGAGTGACTCTCAACAAACAGATAAAAAGATTAATAAAAACCTAGATAAACAAGATTCCGTAGAAAAAGAAATCAACTCTATTGACACTGACTTGCAAGCAACTTTAAAACAAATCAGTACAAAGGAAACGGAGATAACCAAGACGAACCAACAAGTAGAAGAGTTGACAACACAAATTGAACAATTAAAGAAGGAAATTGCTTTATTAAAAGAACGTATTAAAAAGCGTGAAGCGTTATTAAAGGATCGCCTTCGCAACATCCAGCAAAACGGTGGCGGAATGAAATACATAGAAGTAATTTTAGGATCTAAAAGCTTCGGCGATTTTATTAGTCGCTCTTCCGCTGTAAATACGATTATGGATCAAGATAAATCGATTATGGAACAGCACCAAGCTGATAAAGTAGCGGTGGAAAAAAACAAAATCGATGTAGAAAATAAAAAGACTGAAGTTGAACAGAAGAAGCAGTCTTTACAAAATCAAAAACAAGATTTAGTTGCATTAAAAGGGCAGTTGGATAATCAGCTATCGAAAAAAGAAACATTAATGGCTAGTTTGAAAGATGAACATGAAGAATTGGAAGCATATAAAGTAAGTGTGGAAGAAGAGCAGGAAATATTAGCGCGGCAAGCGGAAGCAGCTGAAAAAGCAAAACAGCTTGCTCAGTCAGAGAAAAGTGAACTAGAGCAGTTAGCTAGAGAGAGAGAAAAGCAACAAGCAGAACAAAAAGCTTCTCCTTCCAAGCCAAGTAATTCTCCAGCTGCTAATAATACTCCAAGTCCTAATCAAGAATCAGGATCCGAATCGGGATCAGGATCAGGATCAAATACGGGTTCAACTCCAGCACCACAAAATAACGGAGGAGTGTTGAATTATCCTATTTCGGCTCCGATTACTTCCCATTATGGTGCGAGGTGGGGAACAATGCACCACGGAACGGATTTTGGAGCCCCAATAGGTACGCCAGTTCGCTCTGCAGCATCTGGGGTAGTTATTATGACAAATACGGAAGCACAAGCAGGTATGTCCGGGTATGGAAATGTTATCTTAGTATCGCACAATATTAATGGACAATCTTATACGACTCTATATGCACACTTGAATAGTATTGGAGTGAGCCAAGGACAAACTGTAAGTGCTGGTCAAGTGATCGGTGCTAGTGGCAACACGGGACAATCCACTGGTCCACACTTACATTTTGAAGTGCACCGTGGCGGCTGGAATGGTGCTAAAAGCAATTCCATTGACCCAATGAGTGTATTAAATTAACTGTGTAGAATATGGAAAAGACATCAATCAATATGCGATTCGATTGATGTCTTTTTTGATTGTATAGCCTATAAAATGAGGTGCTTGGAGATAACGAAATAACCGACTAGTCACGTCCGGCGCATGAGCCCAGCAACGATGCGACTTTAGAAATGCGCCCTACGATAAGTCATCATCGGTTCGTCGCCTCACCGTGATTTCTTTTTCTTTAGTTGATTCGTTCCATTCGCTCGTTGCTAAACGGGCGCTTGCGCCTTTGTTCTGATAACATGTATAATAACATCATAAACATGGGTAGAAATGAAAAGTATCTCATTTATTTCATGCAACTAAAGATTCACTTGTTGAATCAGCTTACTATGCGTTGTATTAAAGGATAAGGAGTTAAATTGGAAATGCATCTTTTTACAATGAATGCTAACAGCAAATAATGTACTATTTTATTTGAATACAGGTATATTACTTATTTTTTTACAACATATGTTAAGCTAGTGAGGGGTAAATTTATAAGTATGCCAATGAATCTTAGCTGAAATTTGTGTGTGCTGCAGGAAGATAGTTTCAAATGTTAAACGAGTTGAGGTGGAAGAATGAAATTAAGGAAGTTACATATTGTACTGCTTTTTATACTAGCGTTGGCTGTTGGTCTAGTTGGTGGTTTTGCAGGTGTGAAACTAGCCCAGAAGACAGTACCGGCTGCTCAGCAGTCCATTGATTTAAGTGGCGATTCAGAATCCAATGAATCCGTACCTGAAAATATAGAAAAAATAGATCAAGCCTTTCAATTAATCAAAGAAAACTACTTGGAAGATGTTGATGACAAGCAGTTGACAGAAGGTGCTATTCAAGGGATGCTTTCAACGCTGGAGGACCCATACAGTTCTTATCTTGATGCAGAAACAATGAAGAAATTCAATGAACAGATTGAGTCTTCCTTTGAAGGAATTGGAGCAGAAGTGAATAAGGTGGGAGATGTTTTAACCATTGTAGCACCTGTTAAGGATTCTCCGGCGGAAAAGGCAGGATTAAGACCGAATGATCAAGTGCTTAGAGTAGATGGCGAAAGCCTAGAAGGGCTTAGCCAAAACGAATCGGTTGCGAAAATACGGGGAGAAAAAGGAACCGAGGTGGAATTAACCATTCGCAGATCAGGTGTTTCTGACCCATTTAAAGTAGCGATAGTCAGAGATACCATTCCACAAGAAACGGTATACAGTAAGATAACAAAAGTAGACGGCAAAAAAACAGGCATTTTGGAAGTAACCAATTTTTCCGAGCGGACAGCTCAAGAGTTTAATGAACAGTTGAAGAAAATGGAAGATGACGGTATTGAAGGTTTAGTTATTGATGTTCGAGGAAATCCTGGTGGGCTGTTAAATGTCGTTGAAGATATGTTAAAGCAATTTGTCCCAGAAGATATGCCTTATTTACAAGTAGAGGATCAAAATGGGAAAAAGACACCATATTACTCTGATTTAAAACAAAAGAAAGAATACCCAATTAGTGTGCTTATTGATGAAGGAAGTGCTTCTGCTTCTGAAATATTAGCTGTGGCAATGAAAGAAATGGGCTATGATGTAGTGGGCCAACCAAGCTTTGGTAAAGGAACCATTCAACAGGCGGTCCCGCTAGGAGATGAAAGTACAATTAAACTCACCTTCTCCAAATGGTTGTCACCGAAAGGCAATTGGATTCATGAAAAAGGTGTTGAACCAACTGTAAAACAAAAACAGCCCGCATATTATTATACAAGCCCTGTACAAATTAAGGATCCATTGACGCAAGACCAAACTGGGGATAAAATTAAAAATATACAAGTGATGCTAAAAGGGTTAGGTTATGATCCAGGACGTACAGATGGTTATTTTAGTGCAAAAACAGCAAAAGCAGTAGAAGCTTTTCAGCAAGATAATGATTTATCCTCATCTGGTAATATAGACGAAAAAACAGCCAAATTGATTGAAACGAAAGTGATTAATAACATCCGTGAAGGAAAAGATGATCAACAGCTGGAAACAGCATTGAAAGAAGTGTATCAGTAATTTATGTTCAATAATCAATCCGCGAGTACCCCTCGCGGATTTTTCCCAGATAGACTTATACGTTACGCGGGCAATAGTAGTGATGTCAGCAAAAGTATTTGCCTGAAGATTCACTTTATTAACGTAAACGAGATGGTAGCAAAGCAGACAGAGAAAATATGATTAAAAAAACGACGCCAAAGTTAAAAGTTAGGCTTGGCTTGTGAATTTATTGCAATGCAATTTTGGCACTGAGGTGATAAACTTGTTGGAATCATGGTTATTGGAAAGTGCAAAAGGGATAGGAAGATTATTTTTAAATCCTTTATTTTATTGGGCATTTATATTGATTATTTTTACAGGAATAAAGCGGATTAAACGAGAAAGAGAAGATTTCGGCATTAAAGTTTATGATTTGTTCTCCGAATGGAAATATACTTGGGGAGTTTCCATTATCATGGGCTTGTTCATTTCTGCCTATACGATAGGCGTAGGTGTAGTGCTTACATATCCTGTTATTTTGCTTCTGGGTGCAGTTGCTATCCTGCTCAGTCTAACTGGTAGGCTTAGTCTACTATCGGCAAGTTATATCATCGGGATAGCCTATTTGATCTTATTGTTTGTACCCAAATGGGTAGATTTACAATCCATACTACCTTCTTCTATGAGTATGAATATTCATTTCTCAGGATTAACCAGTTTATTAGCCATATTGCTGCTTGCAGAAAGTATTATGTTATTTCGTGCAAGAAAGGGTTTGACCTATCCAGAGCTGACACTCAGTAAGCGAGGGGGCTGGGTTGGACAACATCACTTAAAGAAAATGGCTGTCATTCCTTTTTTTACACTTATCCCAACAGGTTCACTAACTCCTTTTGCAGACTATTGGCCTTATTTTACTTTGAATGATGAAACGTATAGTCTCATTCTTATCCCGTTTCTGCTTGGCTTTGATCATATTGTACGTGCTCACGAACCTTCAATAGCAGCTACAGAGCTTGCTCGGTCTACATTGTTACTAAGTTTATTAGTAGGTATATTTGCTTTTAGCAGCATTTATTATTCTGTTTTTTCGCTTATAGCAGTTTTGTGTGCTATTTTGGGAAGAGAGCTGATAAATTATCGTTATCGTATAAAAGAACAAAATAAAGCAGGCTATTTTCAATCAACAGATCAAGCATTAAAAGTGCTCGCTGTGCTCCCAGATTCGCCAGCTGATCGCCTGGGGATAAAAGCCGGTACATTTATTACTAAGGTGAATGGCACAAGAATTAATCAACTCGAAGCATTCTATCATGCTTTGCAAACAAGTGGAGCATTTTTCAAACTAGAAATCATCAATAAAGAAGGAGAAGTGGAATTGCTACAAGGGGCATGGTATCAAGGTGATCATCATGGATTAGGTTTATTTTTTACCTCTCCCCCACACAACAAACAAATCAATAATACAGCAGAGGCTGAAGGATAACCTTGATAGTTATTTTGCATAAGAAGGTTACTTCCCATACACAAGTAAATATTGTGCTAGGAGAGTGCTTCCATCTTTTACCTACTAGAACCTGATTTATTTCTGATATGAATACAGAAATAAGTCAGGTTTTTCTTAAAGAATAAGAAAGTATAAACTTAGGTGCTTATGGATAATGAAATAACCGAATAGTCACGTCCAGCGCATGAGCCCAGCAACGATGCGACTTCACGAATCGCCCTACGATAAGTCATCATCGGTTCGTCGCTAAGGGGAAGGCCGACTAAAAACGGGCTTGCCGCTCAGGCGTCGGCATACCCCTGGTTTTAGTGGCATGATTCCTAAATCTTTAGTTGATTCGTTCCATTCGCTACGTTGCTAAACGGGCGCCCCGAGCCTTTGTTCTTGGGCTCGTATTTTAAAAGATAGTGGAATGGGGGACGACGCATCGATAAGGATGCTTTGTTCATTGATATGGGAGATGGTTTTTAACTCCATTATTATATATTTTTCTGTAAGGAGGTATCTTATTTCTGCTTCATGTATTACTGTGTGCTTTTATTCTCATATTTAATACAGTAATAATATTGAAAAAATGATACAAGCTAGTAAAGAAAAAGAAGTGTTGGAGTTGAGTACCTCATGTTCATTAGGAATTTCTTATTATATTTCTGGGGGAGTATCGACCCTGTTTATTTTGCTTGTTCGAGATTAACGTATATTGTTGGACCTAATCAAAAAAGAACGTTACTGCGAGCTCGATTAACTAAATATAAAGGGGCAACAGTGATTCTTTCTGATGGAACAGTAGTAGAAAAAAATGACGTGTTAGTCAAAATACATTTACACAATGTCAAATTGCTTAAAGAATTGTGCAATCAGTCCAATGATATAAAACGAGCTGTTACTATTTATCATAGTGTAAAACAAGCGATGCCAAGCTTGGCATCGTATATAGAGACACACCCTGAATGTGGAAGAGTAAAGGGAATTATCGGTATTACAAACTTGTCTAAAGGAGCAGAGAAACTAGGATTTGAAAAAAAGCCTCTACAAAATGTATTTTATCGTACATTTAAAAAGGCAACTTTATTTCCTATCAATATCCTAACGGGTAAAAAAACAATGAAACCTGTTTATTTATTTATGTCAAAAGGAAATTTATTAATGAGATACGGAAATCAAAATAAACGAATTTACTGACGATGGGATGAAACCAATGAAGCAACTACAACCATTAGACGCATTATTTCTTCCTTTTTTACAAATTCCAAGTGGACACCATCATGTAGCAGATGCTTTAATAGCCGAATATAAAAGTATACACCCAAGCCACCATTACGAAAAAGTGGACATATTTGGGCATGGATATAAAAATCTGGAAAAACTAGTGTCTTCGACGTATTTGACATGGATTAAGTACTTTCCTAAAGGGTATGATCGATTATATTCGTACTTGGTGTATAGACAGGCAGCGGAAAAGAGAACAAGACAGTGGCATTATGAGTCTCTATTTCGTCCAGTACTGCAAAAAGTCTTGAAACAATCCGAACCGAAAATACTGTTTTTTACACATGCGTTACCTTCCAATATGGCGAGTATTTTAAAACAAAAAGGAAAGTTACACGCCATTACGGTGAATGTGTATACGGACTTTTTTGTAAATTCTTTGTGGGGGATAGCAGGGATTGACTACCATTTGGTCCCTACATCCTCTATGAAGCAATTTCTATTGCAATCAGGAGTACAGGACAATAAGATTTTTGTTACAGGTATTCCCATACATCCTGACTTTTATTGTACATATAGTCAACAAAGTAAACAGGCGAGCCGCCAATTATTAGTATCAGGCGGGAGTTTGGGGACAGGAGGTATGGAGCGTTTGTTGGCAGAGGTTCATTTATCCTCAGATACACATGTATATGTATTATGTGGTCACAATGAACAATTATATCAAAAGCTTGTTTCCAAAAATGATCGTCATATAACCCCATTACGATATTTGACTTCAAAACAGAGAATAAATCAATTATATGAGCAGGCCGATGCTGTTATTACTAAACCAGGTGGTGTTACTGTAAGTGAGTGCCTCATAAAACGGAAACCGCTATTTATTTACGACGCATTACCGGGGCAGGAGAGGATTAATTTACATGAATTAACACGTTTAGGTTTAGTACAACAAATAGATAAAAACAAAGCCATTGGAAAGCAAATAGCCGATTACTTTTCTGATCATCATAAGCAACAGCAGTTTTATAAACAGCTGAATCGCTACTTTCAAAATATGGAGACTGATTCTGTTGCAACCATCATTGAACAGATAACAGCGGAGGAGCGCAGGGTCTAAAGGATATTTTTATGTAGGCGGATAAGGATGTTTATTCATGGTAAAGATAAACATTTTCCAACGGCTACATCAAGCGGGATATGATTTCAACTGTAGTTTGTTTAAGTAGACAATCGAGTAAAGCTACCCCTTTTCTGGACATAAACATTGCTTTATCTCCTTATGAAAAAATTCAAACGAGGGCATGGATTTCAGCATACTTAAAAACTTAAAAAATAATGATTGCTAGGTAAAAGCACGCAGCGCGAAACCTGTTTGCGCTGCCTATTTTAGTGGGAAAATGTATCAGAGCATTGCTATAGTTAACTTAGCATGCGTATTTTACACCTGTGAATAAGGCACAAATTTTTAATAAGCCCTAATCAGTGAAGAAGGTATTGGTGACATTAGGAATGGTTACTCATGTTTTTGCCATCACTGATTTGAAATAGTGTAAAATCATGAGTAAAATAAGTTGATTGTATATTTCCTTTATCCCGTTTCAGGAGTTGGATAATCTTGTACTGCAAAAAGCTAAGTGGGAGATAACAGCACCTAAATGCCCTATTTCGTAAGCAGTCTTTAGATCATACCATTACGGTACTAACAAGCCGTGGGGGATGAATGCCCCCCTCTGATTGAAGATTCACTTTATCAAACCGTAAGGGAATTATACGATGGAGGAAAGGGAATGACTGTAAAGACTAGTGATTCTATATGTTTAAAATAAAAATCGAATATCTGTTCGTTTTTCTGTTAACATAAATAGGATTTATGATAGAATAAGTATTAGTTACTGACGGATCGGAGGAGAAGCTAGTGGAAAATAAATTTGAGCTAGTTGCCAACTATGAACCAAAGGGCGATCAGCCCCATGCGATCAGAGAAATTGTGGAGCGAATAAAGGCTGGACAGAGACACCAAACGTTACTAGGTGCAACTGGTACAGGGAAAACCTTTACGATGTCCAATGTAATTAAAGAGATAAACCGGCCAACGTTAGTGATTGCACATAATAAAACATTAGCCGGTCAATTATATAGTGAGTTTAAGGAATTCTTTCCAAATAATGCGATAGAGTATTTTGTTAGTTATTATGATTACTATCAACCTGAAGCATATGTACCGTCAACAGATACGTTTATCGAAAAGGATGCGAGCATTAATGATGAGATCGATAAACTAAGGCACTCCGCTACATCTGCACTGTTCGAACGACGAGATGTTGTAATTGTAGCAAGTGTATCGTGCATTTATGGTTTAGGTTCTCCAGAAGAATATAAAAGTCAAGTGCTTTCTATTCGAACAGGTATGGAAAAGGATCGCGATCAATTGCTACGTGAACTTGTGGACATTCAATATGCCAGGAATGATATCAATTTCCAACGCGGTACCTTCCGAGTTCGCGGAGATTCGGTAGAAATTATTCCAGCTTCTAAAGAAGAACACTGTATTCGAGTCGAATTTTTCGGGGATGAAATCGATCGAATTCGTGAGGTGGACGCTCTAACCGGTGAAATTATTGGCGATAGAGAACATATTGCTATATTTCCGGCATCTCACTTCGTAACCCGAGAAGAAAAATTAAAGCTGGCCATTAAAAATATTGAAAAGGAATTAGAAGAGCGCTTAAAGGAGTTGCGTGACCAAGGCAAATTGTTGGAAGCACAGCGTTTAGAGCAGCGAACAAAATATGACCTAGAAATGATGCATGAAATGGGATTTTGCTCTGGAATCGAGAATTATTCACGTCATCTTACTTTACGAGAAGCGGGGGCAACACCATATACATTACTTGATTTCTTTCCAGAGGATTTTTTAGTTATGATTGATGAGTCCCATGTCACATTACCGCAAATACGCGGTATGTTTAATGGGGACCAGGCTCGGAAACAAGTACTTGTAGATCATGGTTTTAGATTGCCATCCGCATTAGATAATCGCCCCCTTCGTTTTGAAGAATTCGAAAAAGCAACCAACCAACTCGTATATGTTTCAGCAACTCCGGGTCCATATGAACAGGAGCACTCTCCAACAATGACGGAACAAATTATTCGTCCAACTGGCTTATTGGATCCTGAGGTGGAAGTACGACCAATTGAAGGACAAATTGATGATTTAATTGGAGAAATCCATATACGTTCGGAGAAAAATGAACGTGTGCTTGTTACAACATTAACGAAAAAAATGTCCGAAGACTTAACAGATTATTTAAAAGAGCTGGGTATAAAAGTTGCCTACTTACATTCAGAAATTAAAACATTGGAACGAATCGAATTGATTCGTGATTTACGCGTTGGCAAATATGATGTTCTAATTGGCATAAACTTATTACGTGAAGGGCTTGATATTCCCGAAGTATCGTTAGTCGCTATATTAGACGCGGATAAAGAAGGTTTTTTACGTTCGGAGCGATCGCTTATTCAGACAATGGGACGTGCTGCGCGTAATGAAAATGGGATGGTTATTATGTACGCAGATAAGATGACCAACTCGATGCAGGTTGCAATTGATGAGACGTACCGCAGACGGGAAAAACAGATAGCCTATAATGAAAAATATGGCATTACACCTACAACAATTAAGAAAGATGTACGAGATGTCATACGGGCAACTGTTGCAGCTGAGGATCAAGAAACCTATGAAAGTAAAACGAAAAGCGTTAGCAAGCTAGCAAAACAGGATAAAGAAAAGGTCATTGCCAATATGGAAAAAGAAATGAAAGAGGCTGCGAAAGCATTAGATTTTGAAAAAGCAGCTGAACTTCGAGATATAATACTTGAACTGAAAGCAGGAAGGTGATCAAATGCCTAGTAAATATATTACGATTCAAGGGGCTAAGGCTCATAATTTAAAAAACATTGACGTAAACATACCAAAGAACAAGCTGGTCGTCCTCACCGGACTGTCTGGTTCAGGAAAGTCGTCGCTCGCTTTTGATACGATTTATGCAGAAGGACAAAGGCGGTATGTAGAATCTTTATCGGCTTACGCAAGGCAATTTTTAGGACAAATGGATAAACCGGATGTAGATGCTATTGAAGGTCTTTCACCAGCGATATCTATTGACCAAAAGACAACGAGTAAAAACCCGCGCTCAACAGTTGGAACAGTTACGGAAATATATGATTACTTGCGATTATTATTTGCGCGCATCGGGCACCCAACCTGCCCGAAACATGGGGTGGAAATTACTTCACAAACAGTAGAGCAGATGGTAGATCGAATTATGGAGTACCCGGAGCGGACGAAAATGCAAATTTTAGCTCCGGTAGTTTCAGGGAGAAAAGGCGAACACGTTAAGGTGTTTGAAAAATTAAAGCAAGAAGGTTACGTTCGGATTCGCGTAGATAAAGAAATGCGTGAAGTTACCGAAGAGATTAAGCTAGAGAAGAATAAGAAGCACTCCGTCGAGGTCGTTATCGATCGGATTGTCGTGAAGGAAGGGATCGAGGGGCGATTAAGTGATTCCATCGAGACCGCTCTAGCTTTAGGCGAAGGGAAAATCATGGTTGATGTCATTGGACAAGAAGAAATTACATTTAGTGAAAATCACGCTTGTCCAATTTGCGGGTTTTCCATTGAAGAATTAGAGCCACGCCTCTTTTCGTTTAATAGTCCGTATGGTGCGTGTCCGACTTGTGATGGATTAGGTACAAACTTGGAAGTCGATTTAGACCTAGTCATCCCCAATTGGGATAAATCATTAAATGAGCACGCACTTGCACCTTGGGAACCGATCAGTTCGCAATATTATCCTCAGTTGCTGAAAAGTGTTTGTGATCATTATGATATCGATATGGATATACCTGTGAAGGATATACCGAAAGAGAAAATGGACAAAATTTTATATGGTAGCGGGAAAGAAAAAATTCATTTCCACTATGTAAATGACTTTGGAAATGTACGTGATAACCATATTATGTTCGAAGGGGTCGTGCATAATGTAGCAAGGCGTTACAAAGAAACGAGCTCTGATTTCATTCGTGAAAATTTAGAAAAATATATGGCGCAAAAGAACTGTCCTACATGTAAAGGATACCGTCTGAAAGAAGAAGCATTAGCAGTTCGAATTAATGGCAAACACATTAGTGAAGTGACTGATTTTTCAATTGTAGAAGCGCAAAGCTTTTTCCAAGCCTTAGATTTATCTGAAAAAGAAATACAAATTGCCAAAATGATCTTAAAAGAGATATCTGATCGACTGGAGTTTTTGAATAATGTGGGCTTGGACTATTTAACGTTGTCGCGATCATCAGGAACCCTCTCTGGTGGAGAAGCTCAGCGTATACGCTTGGCGACGCAAATTGGTTCAGCATTAACAGGAGTTCTCTATGTGCTCGATGAACCTTCTATTGGTTTACATCAGCGTGATAATGACAGATTAATTGGAACGCTGCAACGTATGCGAGATCTTGATAATACACTTATTGTTGTGGAACATGATGAGGATACGATGCTGGCTGCTGATTGGCTGATTGACATCGGACCAGGTGCCGGAGAGCATGGGGGAGAAATTGTTGCGAGCGATACACCAGAAAAGGTCATGGATAATGAACAGTCATTAACGGGGCAATATCTGTCTGGTAAGAAATTTATTCCTTTACCTGCAAAAAGAAGGAAGAAAGACAAGCGTGTCATTGAAGTGGTAGGGGCTGAGGAAAACAATTTACAGAAGGTTTCAGCGAAATTTCCAATTGGCTTGATGACCGTCGTTACCGGAGTATCTGGCTCGGGAAAAAGTACGTTAGTTAACGAAATATTATATAAGGCATTAGCTAAAGAGCTTTACACCGGAAAGCATAAACCTGGAAAACATAAACAAGTAAACGGAATAGAGCATATTGAAAAGGTCATTGATATAGATCAATCACCAATCGGTAGGACACCACGGTCAAATCCTGCCACATATACAGGAGTATTTGACGATATTCGGGAAGTCTTTGCGCAAACAAATGAAGCGAAAGTTCGAGGGTATAAGAAGGGTCGATTTAGTTTTAACGTGAAAGGTGGTCGTTGTGAGGCTTGTCATGGCGATGGCATTATCAAGATAGAAATGCACTTCCTTCCAGATGTCTATGTTCCATGCGAAGTTTGCCATGGTAGCAGATATAACCGGGAAACGTTGGAAGTGAAGTATAAAGGAAAGAATATTTCCGAAGTACTCGGTTTAACCATCGAAGAGGCACTGGAATTCTTCGCTAATATACCGAAAATAAAGCGGAAGCTACAAACCATTTTTGACGTCGGACTTGGCTATATCAAGCTCGGCCAGCCAGCAACAACTCTATCTGGAGGAGAAGCACAGCGTGTTAAGCTTGCAAGTGAATTACACCGACGATCCAATGGTAAATCTTTTTATATTTTAGATGAGCCAACTACTGGGCTGCATGTGGATGATATTAGTCGTTTATTAAATGTATTACAGCGATTGGTTGATAACGGCGATACGGTTTTAATTATTGAGCACAATTTAGATGTTATTAAAACAGCTGATCATATTATCGATCTTGGTCCTGAAGGCGGTGCGGGGGGCGGCAAAATTATTGCTACAGGCACGCCGGAACAGATTGCTAAAAAAGAGAATTCCTATACAGGAAAATATTTAAAAAATGTTTTAGAACGGGATAGGCAGCGGATGGAAGCTTCCATCAAAAGAAAAGAGCAATTAGCAACAAAGTAATATGTAATCCAAAAGTAAGCAGAGCGTGTTAAAGTTTAGGAAATTTTCCTATGCTTGAAGCACGCTTATTGATTTACAAAAGCTGTTTCTTCTATTTTATACTGAATGTAGCGGTGTCTCTTTTTGGAAATTCGACAGCCAATAGCCCCTACTGAAAGTCATGTTTTGCATCTGAGGAAATGGAGGCACTTTACTTCCACGAAAGTGAAATGTATTCCACTTTGGGTTTAGAAACGATTGATTTTTCTAAAATCAGTGTTACTAAAGCGGCATGTGTTTATGCTTTGACCATTTCTGTTTCATTCGATAAGCTAAAGGGAGCAGAAAATGGGGAGGAACCACAATGAAACCAATTCAAATCGAACTAGTACAACAGTGGTTGGATAAATTTATAAATCAAACAGTTTATATTCATGTAGAAACGACAAATGGTGCATATGCTAGTCATTTAGATGAAAAAGCATATAATGTAGGCGCATATGTTAGAAATGTACAAATTACTTATAATCAGGCTAAAATTGTAGGAGAAGGAAACGCTTATCGGGTCGGCTTAAAAACGAACAATGGCTGGATTTATGCAGAAGGACTAACAGACTGGACGATCCATGAAGGGTCGAAAATTCTACTTGCTGGACATGATCGTGAAGGACGATTAATGGTAGCATTGCAAATTAGTGAAACGCCATTTGACTATTAATTTTGAAGAAACAGGTGATAAAAATGGAAAAACATGTTGTTGTTATATTGCCTCACCCAGATGATGAATCGTTTGGCTCTGCTGGATCCATTGCAGAATTCCGTAGTCAGGGAATTCCAGTGACTTATTTATGTGGAACGCTTGGTGAGATGGGCAGAAATATGGGCAATCCACCATTTGCCAATCGAGAAACGTTACCAGAGATTCGTAAGCAAGAGTTGAAAAAGGCATGTGATGTGTTAGACATGAATTTACAGATGCTAGGTTATCGAGATAAAACGATCGAATTTGAAGATCGTACAGAAGTAGCTAACCATTTGCAGCATATTTTAGAAGAAATAAAGCCAAGTCTAGTTATTACGCATTATCCTGGTTATGCAGTACATCCAGATCATAATGCACTTGGAGCAGCTGCTATTCAAGCTGTCGAGCAGATGGAAGAAGATCACCGCCCGGTTGTTTGGGCACAAGCGTTTGCCAGAGGCTTTCAAGAAAAGTTAGGTGATCCAGATGTCATCAATGATGTAGAAGCTTATTTTGAAACGAAAATGGATGCGATCTTATGTCATCAATCGCAAGCCGGTGGCATTATAGGTGATTTAAAGGACTATAAGGCATTAGGCGCAGACGTTTTACAAGAAGCGAAAACTCGATTTGGAAAAGAAACATTTTATATTTGGAAATTCCAATAATCTAGTCTTGACAACGAAGTTATGTATCCTAAATGAATGGAGGCAATGTTGATGAAAAGGTTATACCGTTCAGAAACTAATAAGATGGTAGCAGGAGTATTAGGTGGATTAGGAGAGTATTTTCGTATTGACCCCACTATTTTAAGGCTCTTATTTGTTGTTGTATTGTTTATGAGTTTTTTTACGGTAGCTATTATTTATCTAGTTGCTGCGGTCATTATTCCAGCTGAAGGGGAGATCCGTTAAACATGATGAGATGGCTTTTATCTATCGTCCTGAACGCCGTGGCACTTATCGTCGTTGCCCAGCTATTTGATTCTTTTCATTTAGAAGGTTTTGGCACAGCTGTGTTGGCGAGCCTCATTCTATCGATTTTAAATATCCTTGTAAAGCCCATTTTAGTTATATTGACTTTACCTGTTACCATGCTTACTTTAGGGCTCTTTCTATTTATTATTAATGCGATTACGCTTATGATGACACAAGCAGTAATGGGCAGCTCCTTTGTTATCGATGGATTTGGCACAGCTGTTTTGGCTGCGATTATTATTTCGATTATTAATGTGTTATTAAATCGGTTAGTGCAAGACTCTTTTAAGTAAAGAGAAGGAGAATCATCTTCAAAAATGATATAGCAGAAAGTATACAAAATCTTTTGGCTGATAGAGTTGGTTTTTAATATGTACGAAAAACATAACACCATGTATAAATTTGGTTGACTAGTCTGTCCCTACCTGATTAAGGAAAAAAGGTTTTAATGGATCGTAGGCATATTTGTCTACGATTTTTACACGGGATGTGCTACAATGAAGAAAACTTTTGCTTCGTTAAATACGGCGAAGAATTGTTTTCCATTACATATGCAAAGGGTAAGCATTATAAATTGACACTCTTTACTAAATGTCATTATATTTTGTAGAATACAACAAAGTAATGTTACGCTACGTGAAATATAGTTGCTTACTTATAGCAGGTTGCCGCTTAGCACAAGGAGGATAATGAACAATGTCAACAGTTCGCACAAAAGATTTACTAGAAAATTTTAATCTAACACTAATGGCGGGAAAAGATGGCTTGTATAGAGAAATTACGACTGGAGATATTTCTCGACCGGGCATTGAAATGACAGGTTATTTCAAATATTATCCTAAAGAGAGACTTCAACTAATAGGAAGAACAGAAATGGCTTATTTTTTGGAACTCAGTGACGAGGAAAAAGCCAGTCGAGTAGATCAACTATGTACAGATATTACTCCGGGGATAGTAGTTACAAGAAATATGGAAATTCCTCAAGTTATGATTGATGCCGCTAACGAATCAGGCGTTCCTATTTTGCATTCTAAACAAAAAACAACGCGAGTTATTAGCAGATTAACCAATTTTCTAGAAGCCAAATTTGCTCCATTTACTGCTATACATGGAGTTCTCGTTGACGTTTATGGAGTCGGTGTGCTTATCATGGGGCAAAGTGGAGTAGGGAAAAGTGAAACAGCCCTAGAACTCGTAAAGCGGGGGCATCGGCTAGTTGCTGATGATAGTGTAGAAATTCGTCAGGAAGATTATGATAGCTTAATTGGGAATTCGCCTCCATTAATCGAGCATTTGCTGGAAATACGGGGGCTAGGAATCATTAATGTAATGACATTGTTTGGAGCAGGATCTGTACGAAACTATAAAAAAATTTCCCTAATTATCAATTTGGAGAATTGGGATCAACATAAGCAGTATGATCGTCTTGGCTTGGATGAAGACAAGATGAAGATTATGGATGTGGAGTTACCAAAAGCGACGATTCCAGTTCGACCAGGACGAAATCTAGCTGTCATTATTGAAGTTGCAGCAATGAATTTTCGTCTCAAACGGATGGGAGTCAATGCGGCAGAAGAGTTTTCTGAGCGATTAACAAGTATGATTGATCAAGAGACGGATCATCACTTGTAAGGAGGAAAAATATGAGCTGTTCAGCAGAACCACTAGACAGAGTATTTTTGCAAATAGGGTCTTTTCCCATTTATTGGTATGGCGTTATTATTGCTGCTGGAGCCTTTTTAGGTCTTCTATTAGCGAACCGTGAAGCAAGTCGAATTGGGATGAAAAAAGATATTATGGTTGATTTAGTGGTTTTTGCTATTCCAATTGCCATTATTTCAGCAAGAATTTATTATGTCATTTTTGAATGGGATCAGTATGCAGGTGGAAGCTGGACGGATATAGTCGCCATTTGGGAAGGCGGAATCGCGATTCATGGTGCGCTAATTGGTGCTGTTTTAACAGCTATTGTCTATGCTCGTGTGAAAAATGAATCGTTTTGGCAATTAGCAGATATTGCTGCTCCAAGTCTTATTTTAGCACAGGCAATAGGGCGTTGGGGCAATTTTATGAATCAAGAGGCACATGGAGGACCTATTTCTTCAGCTGCATACGAAAGTTTCCATCAATATTTACCTGATTTTATTATGAATCAGATGTGTATTGATGGTGTTATGTATCATCCAACCTTTCTATATGAGTCGGTTTGGAATATCCTAGTCTTTGCATTACTACTGCTGTTAAGGAGATTTAACCCTCTTCGTGGTGAAATTTTCTTAAGCTATGCGATTATGTATTCGATCGGACGTTTCTTCATTGAAGATATGCGTACAGACAGTCTGTATGTTTTTGGTGACCTGCGTCAGGCACAAGTTATTTCGATTGTGATTATACTAGTTGCGCTTATTTTAATCATTTATCGTCGTAGAACGTCCCAAGTCCGCTATTTGGATATTATGAGAGAACAATCGCTCTCAAAGAAAGCAAAATCTGCGGCGGCTAAGAACAAGAAGAAGAAAAAGAAATAAGATTTATATATAACCGTTGTTCCGTATGTAATCTGGTAAGATTTCCTCTTCAAGGGCGAAAGGTGATATAAAGACCTACTTAGGAGATGACGGCACTTAAGTGCCTGATTGATTAATTGGGTCTGCAAGAAATTGAACGCAAGAGGGAGCGAAAAGCAGAACAAGCGTTTTCTCATTTTTAAGGGCGCTTAAAATGTTAGTCTTTTTTTCCATGGGGACGGGGTTGAAGACTCGCGTTCAAATTTCTAGAAAAAGGTCGCTGTAGATATGATTATTGTAATATATATGTAGATTGGGATATACGGGGAGTGCGTATTATCGAGATACATTTTCGAATTAATGCCAGAGGAGAGAGGGTATAATGAAGGGAACCGTACAACGAGGGCTCAAACAAGGGTTTTTAACGACTTGGACATTAGGGAAGGTCATCTTTCCGATTACGTTAATTGTAACTATCTTACAGTTCACACCAATACTTCCTTGGGTTATAGAAAAATTAACCCCATTAATGGGATTGTTTGGCTTGTCCGGAGAAGCAGCCGTTCCATTAGTGTTAGGAAATGCTTTAAACTTATATGCAGGTATAGCGGCAATTGTTTCTTTTGAATTTACGGTAAAAGAAGTTTTTATCATGGCGATCATGCTATCATTTTCACATAATTTGTTTATTGAATCCGCAGTTGCTTCCAGAGTTGGCGTAAGCTGGTGGCTTATTTCTGGAATTCGAGTTGCTCTAGCGCTGATTGCAGGAACGGTAATTAATCTAGTATGGAATGGCGGAGCTGAGCAAGCGGTATATGGATTTATTTCCAATTCTGATCCCGCTTTAAATGGATGGATAGAAATCGCTGTACATGGATTGCAAACAGCTGCTATTGCTATACTTCAATTAGCATTTATTGTCATACCACTGATGGTTATCATGCAATTTTTACGGGAAATGGGCTGGCTGACAAAGCTTTCCAAAGGATTTGCCCCATTTACACGAGCTCTAGGTATGAAGGAAAATACTTCCATGACGATGGTTGCCGGATTAACTATTGGTTTAGCTTATGGAGCTGGCGTTATGATCCAAGCTGTAAAGGAAGATGGGGTGGAGAAGAAGGATATGATGCTCGCACTTATCTTTCTTGTTTCTTGTCATGCGGTGGTAGAAGATACATTGGTATTTATTCCACTTGGCATCCCAGTTTGGCCATTATTAATTATTCGCTTAGCTACAGCTATAATATTAACGATGATCATAGCATTTATTTGGAATAGACTAGAGAAGGACAAAAGAAAGGAACCAGCAACAAATGAGCATTCGTACAATACTTTTTGATTTGGATGGAACACTAATTGATACAAACGAGTTAATTATTGCGTCGTTTTTTCATACATTTGGGCAATATAATTATCAGTTTACTCGAGAAGAAATTATTGAATTTAATGGTCCGCCTTTATTGGATACGTTTAAGGCAATTGATGCAGAAAAAGCAGAGCGCATGGTGCAAACGTATCGAACCCATAATATGAAGGAACATGATAACTATGTAAAGGCATTTCCTTTTGTAGAAGAAACATTGAAACAGTTAAAGCAAAACGGAATGAAGCTTGGAGTCGTTACAACTAAAATGCGTCAAGGCGTGAAAAAGGGACTGGCAACAACTGATTTGGAGCCATATTTTGATACTGTTATTACGTTGGATGATGTGAAACATCCAAAACCACACGCAGAACCAGTAATGAAAGCAATGGATAAGTTAGCGGCTGATGCGGCTACGACATTAATGGTAGGTGACAATTCACATGACCTGGAGGCAGGGAAAAACGCCGGTGTGCAAACTGCCGGTGTAGCATGGTCCTTTAAAGGGAAAGAGCGCTTAATGCAATATAAGCCTACGTACATGCTGGAAGATATGCGTGATCTTTTAACAATTACAGGAGTGTAATCCATGCGAAGAACCAAGCGTTATCCTGTTCAACATACCAATTCCTTATGGCAAATTTATAAAACTATTTCGTTTTGGAAAGTTGTCCGCAATTTTATCGTTATTCAACTGGCTAGGTATACCCCATTTTTACCCGTTAAAAATTGGCTTTATCGCCGCTGCCTAGCGATGAAAATTGGTAGACACACTGCATTTGCTCTCATGGTAATGCCAGACATTATGTTTCCTGAGAAAATAACGGTGGGGGAAAATTGTGTCATCGGTTATAATACGACGATTCTAGCTCATGAATACTTAATTACAGAATATCGGATCGGTGAGGTTACTATTGGTGATGAAGTGATGGTTGGAGCAAATACAACTATTTTACCTGGGGTGCATATTGGAAATGGAGCGATTGTATCAGCTGGTACATTGGTCCATAAAGATGTGCCTGAAGGGGCATTTGTTGGTGGGAACCCGATGCGAATCATCCATACAAAGGAAGAGAGGAATGACAAAACGAAACAGGACGAAAGCAGGTGAGCGGTTTGCAAGTGCCGACTGGTATATTACCAGCCATACGCAAGATGAAGGACTTTGATAAAGCTTTAGAAACAGGATATCCGACGATTGTCATTTTAGAAACACGTTTATCGCAGATCAAGAGTCTCGTTTCATACACAAAAAAATCAAATAAGAACATTTTAATTCACTTTGACCTAATTCAAGGTTTGAAGTCAGATGATTACGGGATGGAATATGTGCTTCGGGAAATTAAACCGGATGGGATTTTATCCACAAGAGCAAATGTAATTCGTATGGCTAAAAAGCATGGTCTGCTCGCTATCCAACGGATGTTTTTATTAGATAGTTTGGCATTAGAACAAAACTTGAAATTGATTGAAAATGCGCAGCCAGACTGCATTGAAGTGTTACCAGGGTTAATGCCGACAATGATTCAGCATATTAATGAGCAAACAAATCTACCGGTTATTGCTGGAGGTCTCATAAAAACGATTGATCAAGTAAGGGAAGCCTTAGAGGCAGGAGCTGTTGCAATTTCGACATCTAATACGGATCTTTGGTGAATCGGATAAACAAAACATTGTCGATGATCTTGCATGTATGGTATACTAAAATTAAGTTAATAGATGGACGGAGATATGGAGAAGCCGCAAAGCAGCTAATATATAGTATATTAGTCTGTTTTGTGGCTTTCTTTTTTACGCAATTGCTTTAGATAAGCATTCTCGTTACCATCTGCAGAATTATATTTTCGTCCTACTTCATACATGAGTATCCTCTAAAAAGGGTATGGATATGTATAAACAATAGTCGACAATGGGGAGTGAATGTTCATGAGTACTTTTTCAAGTTTTCACCGTCAGGATAAATTAACAAATATGGAAAATAAGCCACTGGATTTATTAGTAATCGGTGGGGGTATTACGGGATCAGGCATTGCTTTGGACGCTGTCATGAGAGGAATGAATACAGGCTTAGTTGAGATGCAGGACTTTGCAGCAGGTACGTCCAGTCGCTCAACTAAACTCGTTCACGGCGGTCTTCGCTACTTAAAGCAAATGGAAGTAAAAATGGTGGCAGAAGTTGGACGGGAGCGAGCAGTCGTATACGAAAATGGCCCCCATGTAACAACTCCAGAGTGGATGATGCTTCCATTTCATAAGGGTGGGACATTTGGTCCGTTTACCACTAATATTGGCTTACGTGTATATGATTTATTAGCCGGAGTCAAAAAATCAGAACGGCGAAAAATGTTAAATAAGGAAGAGGCACTGGCAAAAGAGCCGTTAATTAAACAAGATGGCTTAAAAGGTGCAGGTTATTACGTAGAATATAAAACAGACGATGCCCGTCTTACCATTGAAGTACTAAAAAAGGCAGTACAAAAAGGGGTTCATGCAGTAAATTATGCAAAGGCTATTGATTTTATATACGACCAAAACCAGCAAGTAACAGGTGCTGTAATAGAAGATCAAATTCATGGAAAGCACTATAAAGTGTATGCAAAAAAAATAATTAATGCTGGTGGTCCTTGGGTAGATGAGCTAAGAGAAATAGACGGATCGAAACAAGGAAAAGCACTACACCTCACGAAAGGTGTACATCTTGTATTTTCGAAAAAAGTCTTTCCATTACAACAAGCAATTTATTTCGATAGCCCGGATGGACGGATGATTTTTGCTATACCACGGGAAAATGTGACATATGTAGGAACAACCGATACGAGTTATAAAGGAGATATCGCAAATCCAACGATGACGGTCGCTGATCGTGATTATATTTTGGATGCGATTCACTATATGTTCCCATCATTAAATATTACCGCAGATCATGTTGAATCAAGCTGGGCTGGATTACGTCCATTAATTGCGGAAGAAGGCACAGACAATCCGAGTGAAATATCACGGAAGGATGAAATATTTATCTCTGACTCGGGGCTGATATCGATGGCGGGTGGAAAGCTGACAGGTTATCGCAAAATGGCGGAAGAAGCAGTAGATACAGTTGCCAAACGGTTAAAAGAGGAGGATGGCATTTTATACTCTAAATCAGATACCGTGCACCTGCCAATCTCAGGAGGAGAAGTTGGCGGTTCCAAGGGCTTTGCGAAATTTATAGTTCGAAAAACTGATGAAGCAATAGCTGAAGGAATGGATGAAGCAACTGCAAAACGCCTGATTCATCGATACGGAGCGAACTTTGATCAAATCTTGGAATTTTATCGAAACAAACAACAGGAAGCAAGTGATGAAGGTATGGATCGCTGTCTATTTGCCGAACTTATATATGCCATGGAGTACGAGTCCGCATACAAGCCAGTAGATTTCTTCATTAGACGGACAGGTTCGTTGTTTTTTGAAATCGACTGGGTGAGAGCACATCAAGAGAAAGTGATTGCATATATGGCTAAAGAATTAGAGTGGACAGAGGAGCAAACAGAAGAATATACCAATGAGTTAAACACGGCGATCGCTGAGGCTGTCCATCCACAAGCAAATAATTAACCACTTTACGGGACATCTGGTATATGCTGGATGTCCTTTGCTATATGTCTAAGAAAAGTGTCGGCTCACATAATCTTGCATAGAATTGGCAATAGCCTTGCCTTTCAACCTTAGAAGGTGAAATCCAGCAAGGGCTAAGTGAAGATTCAACTGTAAGTCAAATATCCGAATCTGCTCAGAGGTCTTTTGGTCACAACTTTTGTACTAGCAATTAACGGAAATATAAGTACTTTATAAAGATTCAATTTGGGATGTTTCGGCAGGTTTTTATGCGCATTACTGAACGTATATCCTCTTATTCCCTGTTGCGCTACTATATCAAACCGGTAATAAATATGATATACTTTGATCGTATGTTTACAGACTAGGGGGATATTCATGCAACAAGTTACAAGTAAATCCAATGAAAGACAAACCAACGTTCTCCCTTTTATTCCTGAAGGTGATTTTTATTTCACAAAGGGTATAGAAGCTTTTCAAAAAAGGAAATTTGATATTGCGGTGAAGTGGCTAAAAAAGGCAATTGATCACAAACCCGATGAGGCGTTATATCAATGCCAGCTATCGATTATATATACAGAAATTGGTGCATATCATGCTGCCAATGACGTTTTAATGCATGTGCTAAAGATTTCGGAGAATGTGGATTGTTATTATTTATTAGCGAATAATTTTGCTCATCTCGGTTTATTAAATGATGCGAAAAAATATGCTAATCTTTATATACAAAAGGATCCAGATGGTGAATTTAAAGAAGAAGTTCTCCATCTATTAGAATTAATCGATATTGAAGAAGAAGATGCGGACGAAGAGTTAGAGGAAGAAGATGAGCTGCTTATTTATCAGGAAACGGTTTTTTATCATATGGAGCATTATGAATGGGAAAAGGCCATCCATATTTTAGAGGAGATGCTCGTATTATTTCCAGAGCATCCGAATTCGAAACATGATTATACGCAAGCACTCTTTTTTTTAGGTCGTGAGCAACAAGCGCTTGCTATGGAACTGGAAGAAATACAATCGAATCCGGATTCACTATATGGACGCAGTAATTTAGCTTTATTTTATTACTATTTAGGCAAGGAAAAGGAATATAATTTCTATATAGAGCCATTACTAAAGGTATATCCGATTCATGAGCAACAAAAGCTGCGTATTGCTATAACAATGGCTCGAACGGGAAAGTTTGTCGAAGCGGCAAGACGATTTAAAATGTTAGCCAAAGAAAAGGTGAGCGGTCATTTGTCATATTTTCGCTTTTATGCATTAACTGCATACCATAATGATGAGCATGAAAAAGCGATTTCCATTTGGAAGGAAGGATGTAAAAGACATCCTGAATTAATCAGAGAAACAACGCCTTGGAACTAGGATTGTAGCGTCTGAGCATAATAATAGACGAATGATGTTTCGTTTATTAAGCTTAATATGGCTGAATTATTTACAAGAAAAGAGGCGAATAGAATGTCTGATATAAAAATGTACGATGTAATTATTGCAGGAGCAGGCCCAGCCGGAATGACTGCGGCTGTTTATGCCTCTCGAGCTAACTTAGCAACATTAATGATTGAACGTGGTATACCTGGCGGTCAGATGGCAAATACAGAAGACGTTGAAAACTACCCGGGATATGATCATATTCTTGGTCCAGATCTATCCAATAAAATGTTTGAACATGCAAAAAAATTCGGTGCTGAATACGCTTATGGCGATATTAAAGAAGTTGTCGACCATGGTGAATATAAAACGGTTGTTGCAGGACAAAAAGAATATCATACTAGAGCGCTAATCATAACTACTGGCGCGCAATATAAAAAACTCGGCATTCCTGGAGAAGAAGAGCTTAGCGGTCGCGGTGTTTCCTATTGTGCTGTTTGTGATGGCGCATTTTTCAAAGATAAAAATCTGGTCGTGATTGGCGGCGGAGATTCTGCTGTGGAAGAAGGTATTTACTTGACTCGTTTTGCTAACAAAGTAACAATTGTTCATCGTCGCGATCAATTACGAGCACAACGCATTCTTCAAGACCGAGCATTTGAAAATGATAAAATTGATTTTATCTGGGATACTGTGGTAGAAAAAATTAATGAAGGTGCTGGAAAAGTAGGCAGTGTCACATTGAAAAACAATAACACAGGCGAAACGTACGACCATGAAATTGATGGTGTTTTCGTCTATATCGGTATGGTACCGTTAAGTGAACCTTTTCAGTCGTTGGGGATTACCAATGAGGAAGGCTATATTCCTACAAATGAAAATATGGAAACAAAGATACCTGGTATATTTGCTGCCGGCGATATTCGAGAAAAAACATTACGTCAAATTGTAACAGCTACTGGGGACGGCAGCATTGCAGCAGAGCAAGCAATTAAATATGTTGAAGATTTAATGGAAGAGTTAAAAACAACACACTCATAGGACTCTACGTCTTCTCTTTGAAGAGGTTGTTCAAAAAGTGCACTAAAAAATGACAGTTCGAATTTCTTCGTTTTTAGCAAAGGGTTATCCTTTTCCTGCGTGAGAATGGGTTTCGAGGAAGTATATATATGTATTGTGCATGGGATTTGCTACTAAAACAGCCTATGTCCTGTGGCGGGCGGAGAAGTCAGGACATCTTTGTACAAGCGCGCTGAAAACTTCGCCGCTCGAACTCAATTGCTCATGTGCTAGTGTCAGCGCTTGAACAGGATAAGAAAAGGCGACAACAGCAATACATGCACGCAGAAAAAGTGTTTTTCTTTTTCAAGGACGCCTGAGACCTTAGCCGACCTCTTTTGCCCCCTTTTTGAACACGCACTTTAAGAAAAATTTACGTTGAGTCATTGCTTTTTAATCACGTTGTAATATTAACGCAACATTCGTGGGGTATAATGTAAACTAACTAATTGACCCCCTTTTAATAGATAGATTAGTTATTTGGCACAGATGAGAGCATCTGTGCTATTTTTTGTTTTGAACAAGTCATTTCTGTTCATGCATACGACGATGTGTATTGCGTCGCATGACAGCAGTTATTGACGTCGACTTATCTAGAGGCATCACATTTTCTGGGGAATTGTACCTTTTGATGCAACAACGATTTGGTCGGAAGCCATACGAATTCAAGCTTTTTTATCATTCAAACAGATGTTAATATGTCTGTCACAAGTGCTCTATTAAAATTTAGATAAATAAAGATATAACTATGAAATATAAACTATATGAGCAGCACTAAAACATTTCCCCCTCCAATTGAAAGGAAGTTTTTGAATTTTGTATCGTTTCAACTTAAAAGAGAGTATCTGCATCAAAAAGAAGCTACTTATTAAAAAGTATTAAAGAGAAAGACTTGAAAACATATTGAATAGAGCTTTTTCAATTATGATAAACAAAGTCATGAATAGGGAAGTTTCATTTTCACCATAAAACTAGTATAATTGGAATGGTAGTGAAAGTTTTTATTTAGTTTCGGTTCATTTAGAGGTGATGGAAATGCAACAAGTAGCTAATTGCATAGTAATAGATCAAGAACAAATTTTAGTTTTAAAAAAACCGAAGCATGGCTGGTATGCAATACCTGGAGGGAAAATGGAGTTTGGCGAAACCATAAAAGAAGCGGTCGTCAGGGAATATAAAGAAGAAACAAATTTAACCATTCAGGATCCTAAGCTAGCAGGAGTGTTTACGTTTACTATTATAGAAGGCGAGCGACGGATCGAAGAATGGATGATGTATACATTTACCTGTAAAAGCTATCGTGGCGAACTTGCTGAATTTTGTAGAGAGGGAGAACTGGAATGGGTTCCCATCAATCACGTGCAGCACTTACCAATGGCTGAAGGGGATCGGCTGATTTATAAGCAAATCTTTGAGAATGAACATGTGGTATCTGGAGCTTTTGCTTATACACCAACAGATAAATTGATCGAGTATCGAATGGATTATTAACATGATTTAATTTGTTAACAGATAAAGCTTTGGAGCGGTAATGCTGGCCTTCCTTTTGCTTTCTATGGATAAAATAAAATGAAAAGCCGTACTGAATGAGTTCCACTTTATCCGTCGTATCATAAGTTAATAACTGAATAAGCATTATAAATCTTTAAATTCCTATGCGTTCAAATGGATTAAACAACAGGAATCTTTTTATAATCATTTTAACAGGAAGCGAATGAGAGAGGGAGACAAATCATATGAGTGAAAATCAGGAAACAAAATTAGTCATTATCACTGGAATGTCAGGTGCCGGTAAAACAGTTGCTGTGCAAAGTTTTGAAGATTTAGGGTACTATTGCGTAGATAATCTTCCTCCAACATTATTACCAAAATTTATTGATCTCATGAAGGATTCAACAAACAATATTCAGCGCGTGGCCCTCGTTATGGATTTACGTGCCAGAGAATTTTTTGATTCTCTATTTGAAGCATTAGACGTTTTAGCGGATGAAGAATGGCTGGACGAACATGTTCTGTTTTTAGATGCAAAAGATGAAAAGCTTGTCAGTAGATATAAAGAAACAAGACGTTCTCATCCGCTTGCTGTGGGAGGATTGCCGCTTAATGGAATACGCCAAGAAAGAGAAATATTGGATGAGCTAAGAGGAAGAGCACAAAGGATTATTGACACAACGAATTTAAAACCGAAAGAGCTTCGTGAAAAGATTGTTCAAACATATTCAGAAGAAGACCAAGAAGTATTTTCTGTGCATATGGTTTCATTTGGTTTTAAATATGGTTTACCGATTGATGCTGATCTTGTATTCGATGTTCGTTTTCTCCCAAATCCTCATTATGTAACCAATTTACAACCGTTAACAGGCTTAAACAAAGACGTATCTTCTTATGTGTTTCGATGGACTGATACACAAAAATTTATGGCAAAAGTACTTGATTTGCTGCAATTTATGCTTCCGCAATACAAAAAAGAAGGTAAGTCACAGTTGGTAGTAGCTATTGGTTGTACTGGTGGGCAACACCGTTCTGTAGCACTGGCTGAATATTTTGCTAAGGAACTGCAAAAAGGTTATATCACGCACGTCACTCATCGTGATATTGACAAAAGAAAGGGACATTAATGATGAATCAGGAAAAACTCCCGAACGTAGTAGTTGTTGGAGGTGGGACTGGGATGCCCGTTCTCCTTCGTGGTCTAAAGGATCTTCCAATTGATTTGACGGCATTAGTTACGGTTGCTGATGACGGAGGAAGTACGGGCAGAATACGTAATGAGATGGAAATTCCGGCGCCAGGAGATATTCGTAATGTAATTGCTGCTTTGTCTGACGCAGAACCGATGCTGATTGAATTATTTCAGCATCGATTTGATGTCTGCAATGGATTATCTGGTCATTCGTTGGGTAATTTATTATTAGCGGCAATGACTTCGATCACTGGCAATTTTAATATGGGGATTAGAGAAATATCCCGTGTCTTAAATGTCAAAGGGAAAATTTATCCAATTTCTAATGAAAATATGTCTCTTCATGCAGAAATGGAGGATGGGACAATTGTATCTGGAGAGTCAAATATCCCTTTAGCGAATAAAAAAATAAAGCGCGTATTTTTAAGTCCGCAGCCAGTAGAACCATTGCCAAATGCAGTCCGTGCTTTAAATCGTGCGGATTTAATCGTTATTGCACCAGGGAGTTTATATACAAGTATCATGCCGACAATTATCATGCCGCAAATTGTAGAGGCAATTAAAGATGCAAAAGGGCAGGTTGTGTACGTGTGTAATGTGATGACTCAGGAAGGCGAAACGACGGGTTATACAGCAGCAGATCACGTCCAAGCTATTTGTGATCATATTGGTGATGCAAGCATTGATGCAATTGTTGTACATAATGAACCCATAGAGAAAGCGATACGTGAGGTTTATGCAGAAGAAAATGCTACCCCGGTTGTATATGATACACAACGATTAATTGATATGGGTCTACAGATCATCGAAGGAGATATCATTGACCCCACACAGCCTACGTTAAGACATGATAATAATAAGATTGCTTCATTGCTCTATTCACTGTTAAAAAAATGACTATACAGGACTTTAACATCATGGTGGATGAGAAACCAATGCAGGAAGAGACATTCTGTTTAGCAATAAACAGTACATTGTCTTGTATACCATGATGTTTCTTTAGACTCTTCACCGTTATCCCGAATCTAAGGTGCTGCGAGGACCCTAAGTAGATAAAAAAATATGAGTTTGGGGGAGCGGTGCCTAAGTTGGTCGGGAATGAAAGATAACTTCCGGTGATTGAAGTTTTCACTTTATAGCTGTTGTTTGACGCCCACTTATATGTAGAAGGGAGGGGATAAGTATGTCCTTTGCTTCCGAAATAAAAAAAGAGTTAACAGCAATGGAAATAGCGGATTGCTGTAAATATGCTGAACTAGCTGCATTAGTTCGGATGAATGGAGCTATCTCTTTATCCAGGCAAAAATATACGTTAGATGTACAGACGGAAAATGCTGCTATTGCGAGAAGAATTTATACGTTAATTAAAGCCATTTATGATATAAGAGTAGAATTATTAGTAAGAAGGAAAATGAAGTTGAAAAAAAATAATGTGTATATTGTTCGCTTAAATGAAGGGGTAAAACCCATATTGGTAGATCTGCATATTTTGCAGGAGCCAATGACATTTACTAGAACTATTTCGGAGACATTTATGCATAAGTCTTGCTGTAAGAAAGCTTACTTACGAGGAGCTTTTCTTGCAGGTGGATCAATTAACAATCCAGAAACCTCTTCTTATCATCTGGAAATTTTTAATTTTTATGAAGAACATAACGATTCCTTGTGTGACCTGCTTAATCAATTTGAATTGCGAGCCCGTAAATTAGCACGCAAAAACGGTTATATTGTTTATATAAAAGAAGCAGAAAAAATTACGGAATTCTTAGGTATTATTGGTGCTCATAACGCTTTGTTCAAATTTGAAGATGTTCGTATTGTCCGAGACATGCGTAATTCGGTTAACCGAATCGTTAACTGTGAAACGGCAAACCTAAACAAAACAATTGGAGCAGCATTCCGACAAATTGAAAATATCCAGTTTATTGAGCGTACAGTTGGACTAGATCAACTTCCTGAAAAATTAAGGGAAATTGCAATTCTTCGCGTAAAACATCAAGAAGTATCTTTAAAAGAATTGGGAGAATTAGTTGAGAGCGGTAAAATATCGAAATCTGGTGTAAATCACCGACTGAAGAAAATTGATGCCTTCGCAGAAAAAATTAAAAATGGCGAGTTTGTACCATAAGCTTTGCTTGTAAAATATACCATGATATAATAAATATAAAATGATTTCGATTAGATAAAAACGTTTTTTAGCAGGCAAAAGAGGCTGGGGTGTAACTAAACGGTTAACAATAAAGGCAAATAACCCACTTCTTAGCTTCGGAAATATGCGGTAGACAAAGCAGAAGGAAAGGATAATGGCGAGACCTCACTCCGTATGTTAGCACGAGAGGGGCTCGCTAGCCGCTCTCTGAAAGTGAAGTATATTTCTGGAGAGGTTATTTGCACTATCTACTATCTGTAAATAGTTCAGGATTTTAATAAAAATACTTTTTCCAGACCTCATTATGAACTTTGAATGTAGAAATAAAATGATTGGTGACAGCGCTTTCGCGTATGGGGAGGATGAGATAGTTGGTTGAGCGACTGATTAAGGTAAAGCTGCCAGCGGGTTTACAGGCAAGACCGGCAGCTGAATTTGTTCAAGAAGCAAATCGTTTTACGTCTCATGTTTTTATCGAAAAAAACGGAAAAAAAGTAAATGCAAAAAGTATTATGGGATTAATGAGTATAGCTGTAACGAAGGGGGAAGAGATTACACTTATTGCTGACGGAACAGATGAGGAAACAGCGATTGAAAGATTAACGAAATTTGTTTCAGAAACATAGAAAACCGCCCTCTTCTGAAAAAGGGCGGTTTTCTATGCGAAATTATTCGGGTTTACGTTCTAAGACTTTATCTATTAAACCATAATCCACGGACTTCTCCGCTGTCATAAAGTTGTCACGGTCTGTATCACGTTCAATTACTTCAATTGGTTGTCCTGTGCGCTCAGCAAGAATTTGGTTGATTTTTTCACGCATTTGAATGATTCTGCGAGCATGGATTTCAATGTCTGCAGCCTGCCCCTGTGTCCCGCCTAATGGCTGGTGAATCATTACTTCACTGTTTGGCAGTGCATAACGTTTACCCTTTGCTCCTGCAGTTAGGAGAAATGCTCCCATAGAAGCTGCCATACCTGTACAGATGGTCGATACATCTGGCTTAATAAATTGCATGGTATCATAGATTGCCATGCCTGCAGTGATTGATCCACCTGGGGAATTGATATATAATGAAATATCCTTTTCTGGATCCTCTGCTTCTAAAAACAATAATTGTGCTACGATAGAGTTTGCAACGTTATCGTCAATCGCACTTCCTAGCATAATGATTCGATCTTTAAGTAAACGTGAGTAAATGTCATAGGCGCGTTCACCGCGGTTGGTTTGTTCAATTACTGTTGGTATTAAATTCATAACAATCATCCTCCTCTATCTATTCGTATATCCAAGATATCGATATATTTATCATAACTAATAGGTCAAAAAAGGTCAAACAAAAAACATTGAGATTTTGACAAATACACTTCCATTTATTCCCCTTTCTTGTGAAAATAAACGTATAAAAGAAAAAAGGTCTTGTCTTATCAAAGAATAAACGTTATAATACTCTATGTGTCTTCTTTTGAAAATGATATGCGCCCGTAGCTCAGGGGATAGAGCAACGGTTTCCGGTACCGTGAGTCGGGGGTTCAAATCCCTCCGGGCGTGCTAAAACGATAAAAATCCGCTTTAACTTAAGGAAAAAGCCCTCGAGGAGGTTGCTTATTCCATGTTAAAGTGGATTTTTTTGTATAAGTGCCAAAAGCCATGATGGAATGCAGATTCTCAGGCTTTATCCCGCATAAGGTGCTGTATAACTTCCACTTTCCATACTACAACAAGTCTAAGTGGGAGATATCAGCACCTAAATGCCCTATTTCGTAAGAGGACTTATGGACATATCATTATGGCACTAACAATGATGAAAGAAAACCCCCGCTGATTGAAGATTCACTTTATTGGAAAATTAATGGAATTTGTTCAATCAGCGTTATAATGCCTAAGAAACCCATCATAATCACAACGATGCTGCCTGTTACAGTTAACCATACTGGATGCTTATATGTACCAACCATTTTCTTCATATTTGCAGCTACTAATATAGTCCCTAGAGCAAGTGGCAAGATAAGTGCATTTAATGCTCCGACTAAAACAAGCATTTGCACTGGCTCTCCAATGAAGGTAAATGTTGTTGTAGAAATGATGATAAATAGAATTGTAATCCAATTATGATATTTTTCAATAAATGGACTAAAAGAACGAATAAACGAAACGGATGTGTAGGCGGCTCCGACCACAGAGGTAATAGCAGCTGCCCACATAATAACACCAAATAGTCGATAGCCGATATCACCGACTGCTAGTTGAAAAACGGAAGCGGGAGGATTGGTTGGATTAATAGTTAGTCCTTGTGAGATAACGCCGAGAACCGCTAGAAATAGTGCTACACGCATAACGCCTGTAACTGCTATTCCAGTAATCGAACTTTTGGTCACAAGTGGTAAGTTGTTTTTTCCTTTAATTCCTGCATCTAACAAACGGTGTCCCCCTGCAAAGGTGATATAACCACCAACAGTTCCACCGACTAGGGTAATGATGGCATAGATACTTATTTCTTCAGGTTTTACCGTATTTATGATCACTTCTCCAACAGGGGGAAAGGTTTTAAAAGCAACATAAAGCATTAAAAGTATCATGATAAAGCCTGCAATTTGAACGACTTTATCCATCGCCTTGCTCGCTTCCTTTATTGTAAAAATCAAAATAGCAAAAATGGCACTTATCATTGCTCCATGAATGGGGTTCAACCCTAGCATAGCATTTAAACCAAGACCTGCGCCTGCAATGTTCCCTATATTAAAGGCAAGCCCACCTAGAACAATTAGTATTGCTAAGATTACACCTAGTCCAGGTAGAACTTTATTAGCTATTTCTTGACCACGTAGTCCGGTTACAGCAATAATACGCCAAACATTTATTTGTGCAAAGACATCTAATAACAATGAAATTAAAATAACAAAGGCAAAACTAGCTGCTAACTGTTGAGTAAACACAGTAGTTTGTGTTAAAAAACCTGGTCCTATAGAGGATGTTGCCATTAAAAATGCTGCTCCAAGAAGAACACTTCTGCTTGTTTTTTTCTCTTGGCTTATTTGCTCCGGTTTCTGTTTTTTCTTCTGTGGGGACATTTATTTGTTTCCTTCTCCCTTTTGGATTGCAGCAATTTGGATGTTATGTTTTTGAAACGAATCGGTTATATAGGCAGCAAAGTCAACAGCATGCTCGCCATCGCCATGAATACAAATAGTATCTGCTTTTAAAGGAACGGCAATCTTTTGTGTGGAAATAACTTTACCTTCCGTTACCATTTTAATTACTTGCGATACCGCTTGTTCGCGATCTGTAATTAATGCATTGTTTTCCTTGCGCGATGTCAGTGTACCATCTGATTGATATGTACGATCCGCAAATACTTCATGGGCAGTAGGTAAACCCATTTTCTCCCCAGCTTTTGCTAGTTCACTGCCGGATAGGGCATACAGTACTAATCGGGGAGAGATATCATATATTGCTTGAGCAATGGCTGTAGCCAGTTCCTGATCGTTCGCTGCCATATTGTACAAAGCGCCATGAGGCTTTACATGCTGCATTCGCTCGTTAAATGAGGCTAAGAAACCGTTCAATGCACCAATTTGATACACAACTATATCGTATGCCTGCTGAGCTGTAATAGCCATTTCTCGCCTTCCGAATCCATTTAAATCTGGTAGACCAGGGTGCGCACCAATTTTGACGTCATTTTCAATCGCAAGTTGCACCGTTTCTCGCATTACGGTTGGGTCTCCAGCATGAAAGCCGCAAGCGATGTTGGCGGATGAAACATAGGTTAGAATGTCTTTTTGTTCACTTAGCTTGTATCGTCCGAAGCTTTCTCCCATATCACAATTTAAATCTACCTGAAGCATTTTTTCTCCTACCTCATTTCAATATTTTCGCACCTTTTTTTAAAATAAGCGTATTAGTTCCTAGATAGGGAACGTTGATATAAATATATGGTCATGTTAGCATAAAATTTTCAGATTGGGAAGAATGTTATTTTACAAATCGGAAAAGACGGAAATCTTTTTTCTTCTGGATATGAGATGCTGTAAAGCTCTTGCTTCAAGAATGGAATGAGATACACAGAAGTCTAAGCGGCATTTAGTTTCCCCATTTGTTTGGCGATTGGATGTTGATAGCAGGAGGCGTGATACGCCGGAAAAAATCTTTTTTCAAGATCAATAAAAATTGCGTTAGCGGCACATCGTTCTTGAAAGAGAGCGATTCTTTTTCTAGGTCGCCTATCGTCCAAACCTATTCTATTATTTCAAGAAGGAAAAACTCCTGAATTATGCTTCATTTTATATTGTCTTTCAAATGAATCCATGTTCTAAGCACGTTCATATAAGATAATATGAGAAATTCTTCGCAAACTTTAGTGGAGAAGTGTCTAAGATGCTAAAAATATCATCCGTATCTTGACGTATCAATTTCTTAAGCCGTATAATTTGTAGAAGTTCATATTTTGTATCATTATTTCGAAAAATGGAACAAAGCAGGTGATGAAATGAATCATTTATCAACTGGAGCAGAGATCAGATCGATTAATGATTCCGCTCTTGTTGTACAGTTGGGAAATGAGCCAAGTCCGATCGTGCATCAGAGAATTATGTGTTTTTCAACGTTATTAGAAGATAATCCCTTTAATGGATTTATAGAATGTGTGCCAGCTTACCTTAATGTAGCCGTTTATTATAATCCTTATTTGGTATACCAATCTCAATCCTTTCGCACATCCGTATCTCCTTTTCAAATCGTACGTCATTATATAAAAGGTTTATTACATCAATTAGATGATCAGAAACGATTTACTGGAAGAAAAATTGTCATTCCTGTCCTCTATGGAGATGAATACGGACCAGACTTAGACTATGTAGCACAATATAATAATCTATCTATAGAGGATGTCATCCGTATTCACACAGAAAAAGAATATTTGGTTTATATGATCGGTTTTGCACCTGGGTTCCCTTTTATTGGTGGGATGAGCAAACAAATTGCTACTCCTCGAAAAAGCACACCTCGTTTAGCCATTGCACCAGGTTCTGTTGGGATTGCCGGTGAGCAAACAGGTGTATACACTTTAGAAACGCCAGGCGGCTGGCAAATTATTGGTCGTACTCCAATGGAGCTGTTTCTGCCTGATCAAGTGCCGCCATCATTATTAAAAGCCGGTGATACCATTCAATTTCTATCCATATCTCAGGAAGAGTATCAGCAATATGAACAGGGGGGAAGGAAGAATGAATAGTGTATGCGTTCTTGAGCCAGGTTTATATACAACTATTCAAGATATTGGACGATTTGGGTATCAGAAATATGGTGTGATCGTTAGTGGAGCAATGGATTTTTACGCTTTACGTATTGCGAATTTACTCGTGGGAAATAAGGAGGAAGAAGCTACAATCGAAATGACTTTATCTGGAGCGACGTTGCAATTTCAGAAGACCGCTTTAATTGCTATTACGGGGGGTGATCTCATGCCCCATATTGATGGAAAACCAGTTCCTATGTGGCGCCCTATTCTGATAAGTAAAGGATCTGTTTTACAATTCAAATTTGCTGTAAAAGGTTGTCGGGCTTATGTTGCTTTCGCTGGAGGGATACAGGTACCGAAAGTCATGAGAAGTAAAAGCACATACGTTCGAGCAGGTATAGGAGGGCTTTATGGGAGAACTTTGCAACGGGGAGATGGCTTGACATCTGGTAATTGGAGCTACATAGCAGAAGCGTTGGCACAGAAATTAGCATTATCTTCAGAGCCTTATTCATGGTCTGTCAATCCTTACCCGCTTATTCGTTTTCATCGGAACCCGTCCATCCGTGTTTTAAAAGGAAGTGAATATGACCGTTTTGATGAAGCAAGTAAGCAAGCATTTTTTAGTGAACCCTATACAATTACTACACAAGCAGATCGAATGGGCTATCGTTTAGCCGGTCCTTCTCTTGCATTAACCGAAAAAATGGATATGTTTTCTGAAGCAGTTACATATGGAACGGTACAGGTTCCTGCGAATGGTCAGCCAATTATTTTAATGGCAGACAGGCAAACAACGGGGGGCTATCCCAAAATTGCTCAAGTAATCACAGCTGACTTATCTACCCTTGCTCAGTTGCAACCGAATACTTCCGTTCTTTTTCAAAAAGTTGATTTGGAGGAAGCGGAAACAATATTATTGCAAAATGAACATATATTGCAGCAAATTGCAATTCAGATTGAAATAAAAGCGAGTTACTGAGAAAGTAGCTTGCTTATTTTATTGTATGGAAAACGATAAAATGAGTGCTTGTGGATAACGAAATAACCGACTAGTCACGTCCGGCGCATGAGCTCAGCAACTAGGTGACTTTATAAATGCGCCCTACGATAAGGCATCATCGGTTCGCCTCTAAGAGGAAGGCCAACTAAAAACGGGCTTGCCGCCCAGACGTCGGCATACCCCTGTTTGTAGGGGCATGATTCCTTTATCTTTAGTTGATTCGTTCCATTCGCTACGTTGCTAAACGGGCGTCCTGCGCCTTTGTTCATAATCATTTTCCTCTAACTTGTGTACGATTTAAGCTGTATCATCCGTTGTTTGATAGCAAAGACAGGTACGTTATTGCTTTCATATTTACTCCAAAATTCAATCCTAAGAGTTTTCGCTTATCTGAAGTAAGATTATTACCTGAAACGTATCAGCCTATCTAAATTGATATTGGATGTATGGTGTTTGTTCAATTGATTTTAGGGCAAACTAAGATAGGTGATGTATATGAAAGCTACAGAAATAGAAAGTAAACAATTTGATAAAGCGCTGGATACCTTCATTGAACTATACAATAATTTGGAACCTGATGTGCCGCTAATCCAATTTACTGATGATGTAGTGGAGCAAATTGAAGCAGCTAAACAAGCATATGGTGAAGAGGTCATTCATGAAAAAATCAACTCCATTGTACGAGAAGCACTTTCTTGGACAACGTTAACCAAAGAAATGCAAGAAATGGATGCGCAAGAGTAATATGAAAAAATTACCGAAAAAAATACGTATACATGTTCGGTTTTTGTGGTATAATAAGAACAAACGTTCCTATGGGAGGCTGTATTATGAAGCACATCTTACAGTGGTCGAAGGAGAATAAGCAAAAGCTGATCTTGTTTTATATGGATCATAACAATCAAGTAACACAACGATTCGTACGGGTAATAGATATACAGGAAGATTCCTTTATAGCATTTTGTTTCTATCGCAAACAGGTTCGTAGGTTTAAATATAGCCACATCCTTTCCTGTGGTCGAAACCAAAGAAAGGGTAGTGCATAACAATGCGTGTATATGATCGAGGCTCTATAAAGTGGACATCTATGATGCTGCCAGAGCATGTAGATTTACTTCAAGATATGTGGAAAAGACTAGAGGATAAAGAAATGCCTATTTTGGATGAACAAAAGCTTGCAGAGTTAGATCTTCAATTGCAAACTGCTATTCACCAGGATCTCACTGTTGAAATTAAGTATTATAATGGGCGTGATTATTTAACCAGTAAAGGAAAACTAAAACACGTTAATCGTGATCATCTTTGCTTGCAATCAGATAAAGTAATTAAACGGGAGCAGGTGCTGGATATATGGATAAATTAGATTTTTCATAGAAGGAAGTTGAACTTTTTTGTCCCGTATGTAAACCTGCTCTTCCTTTTTAGGTGTTGTAACCAAGATGATAAGCGCAACATTTATTGTAAGTCACATACGTGATTCTGTTTAATTAATAGTCTAAGGATGGAAGTCCTCACTGATTGGTCTTCACTTCATCCCGTATATAAGGTGCTGTAAGACTCTGACTTCAGGAGTTGGATAATCTGTACAGCAAAAAGTCAAATTGGGTGATAACAGAACTGCACCTAATGCCCTATTTCGTAAAAGCCTTAGGCCATACCCTTGGGCTACTAACAAGCCGTGGGGGATGCAAGAAAACCCCACGGCTTGAAGATTCACTTTATCGCATGCCTGCAGGCTGCCGCTTCAAGCGCTAGAAGAAATGGAAGCGGGGGCTGACATCCTCTAGTTTCCTCTGACGGCAGGACAGTAAAACTTAGGCAGCAATTTACAAAAAAGTTTTTCAAGAAGAATGCACGTAAGTGACGTATCGTGTATAGAAAAGTACTTCTCTGTATTTACAAGGAAGATTATTAGCACACGATAACCCGTGATTATCCGAGATTAAATTATTTCTACCTTCATTCGTATAAGGTAGAAGAAAACTCCTATTATTTAGCTTGTGGTTCATAAATGTCCCAGGCAGTTTTTAAAGCTTCTACAATATATTCTGCAACTTCTTCAATCATTAGTGCATCTGTTTGTACAGTCGAATGATGAGTTTGGTAAATAGCTTTACGCTCAAGAAATAACTGTTTGATTTCAGTTAAGCTTTTTCCCTGTAACACCGGTCTGCTGTCAATAAGTAAACTAATCCGGTCCTTCCAGGAATCCCATGACAAATCAAGATAAAAAACAATACACTTTTGCAGGCAGATGTTTCTAATTTCCTCTTGAAGAAAAGCCCCTCCGCCTAAAGAGATGATTTTTAACTTTTGCTTACAGAGTTCATGAATAATTTCCTTCTCCTTTTTTCTGAATACTTGTTCACCATATGTTTGAAAAATTTCTGTTGTATCCATTCCAAAAGCTTCTTCAATAACCTGGTCTGCATCGATAAAATCCCGATACAGCTTTGCGGCTACTGCCTTTCCGATGGATGTTTTACCAACCCCCATAAATCCAATTAAAACAATACTTTTTTGACGTAAAGGAATTTTAGTACACATTAGTTAACCTCTTTCTAATTATCTGCATTTTTACCCCGTATATAAGGTGTTGTAAGACTCCCATTTCAGGAGTTAGGTAATCTGTACAGCAACAAGTCTAAGGGGAGATAACAGCACCTAAATGCCCGATAGGTCATACCATTACGGCACTAACAAGCCGTGGGGGATGAATGAAAACCCCCACTGATTGAAGATTCACTTTATACGAGTAAAGGGTACCGCGGGCTCTCGCTTCAAAGAGGAAGGAGAATCTAAGTGAGCAAGAGACAGTGGTATTCACATGTCCGATGTTTCGGATTGATAGAACAAGTAAATCTTTCTTTGGAGCTAGCATTGTAAGTAGGAGAAGAGCTATTTTCAGACCCATATAAAACCTTGCTAGTGACAAGATCTTAATGTTCAACCCCGACTAAAATATCGAATAGCAATCTATCACACGCAAAAAGCTCTTTCAGCATGTTGGTTCAATGCCTTCTGTTTAATTTTGATAAAAGAAAGGCTACTGGTTCATCTTATTTTATTCATTATAAGCGAAAAAATAGAGACTTGCACTTGAAAAAATATCTAGTTGGCAATCCTACCTATTGCTATTATAATAAGGTATCAATGAAAGCAAAGGATCACAATGATGATTTTAATATAAATAGACAGTGTACACGAAATGAGACCAGACATGGTGTTTAGGCTAGAAAGTTTGTAATAAGCGTTGTGGAAATCATATGTTAATTAAAAATAACATAAAGGAGAGAAAAACATGGAGACGGTCACAGTGAAAGATGTACATATAGGAGAAGGCATGCCAAAAATTATTGTTCCAATCATGGGGGCAACATTACAAGAGATTAAACAGGAAATAACAGAAGCCAAACGGGAGAAGCCTGATATGATGGAATGGCGTGCAGATGCTTTATCAGCTGGAGATAATCTGGAAGAAATTCTCCGTGTGTTAGCTCAAATAAGACCCTTGATAGAAGATGTACCTTTACTTTTTACATTTCGAACTTATAAAGAAGGGGGACAGAAAGAAGTAACTCTGGAATACTATGATCAGCTGTTGAACCAAGCGATAGAATCTGGACTTATCGATTTAATTGATATTGAATTCTTTACAGAAAAAAAGATTCGAGATAAATTAGTACGACAAGCAAGCAAACGCCATGTTATGGTTATATTATCGAATCATGATTTTCAAACTACCCCAACGAACGATGATATGTTATCACGTCTCAAGGGGATGCAAGATGCAGGAGCAGATATTGCGAAGCTGGCAGTAATGCCTCGCGATGCAGAAGATGTCCTACGCCTGCTACAAGTAGCAGCAAAAATGAAGGCAACTTATGCACAAAAACCATTTATTACTATAGCTATGGGGCCTTTAGGTATCTTAAGCAGGATTGGCGGTGAGCTGGTAGGTTCAGCAGCTTCTTTTGGCTCGGGGATGCAAGCTTCGGCTCCAGGACAACTATCGGCTACAGAATTAAAAAATTTACTTCAAATGATGCATCGTTATTTACAGAAATAAAATAGGAAACAGGTCAATGTTATTAATCATTCTTGTTATAGCAAGCTCTTTCTTCTTCTGGTAAGGATTATATAAAAATGCTGAAGCATTATTGCAAACTAAATAATGCTTCAACATTCCGGATTCTAATGTGTGCTACTGAAAAATCCATCATTTTGATGATAAAAGATAACTTACTATAAAAGAAAACAATAACAAACTCAATAATTCTCCTAATTTTCTAGCCCTCATTTCCCCCCTATTTCTTTAAGATAACATAATCTTACATTTTAGTAATAAATTTCTCCAACTATCTTGAATGGCTTTATAAAGAAAAAAGCGAGCAAGAGCTCTCTTCCCAAGAGGCCCCTACGTAAGCATTTAACTGTCAGCTAAGTAGTGAATTATTCACCTAACAATCTGCTTAATTTGTTCGATGGTGCCAACGATCGAGCCATCGTTGTGTAAGTCTGCTCTTATATAATGCTGCAATGCCCTCCAAAATAAAACGCGGTATTTTTTTAGGAGTATATTTTTTAAAATATACAGAATCAAGAATACGTTTAATATCCTCCCACTGCTGGTCGTGCTTCGTTTGCCTAAATCTGGCAACATCGATAACTTTGACCATTCCTGTTGGTGTAAGAATAATATTTCTTAAGTGAACATCAGCGGGATTTAGTCCTTGCTGCTTTGCGTAGGCAAATGCTTGATCCGCTTCTTGAATATGCTTCTTCGTGAACGGTATCCCTTTCATTAAGCAATCATATAAAGTGACACCAGGAATGTAATCAAGCACAAGATAATTAGTGCCAAATGCATACATTTTTGGAAACAAAGAACATCCCTTTAGCTGTTGATAAACAGAAGCTTCTTCTCGTGCGATATGTTCATAACCTGTAGGAAATACTTTAAGCACTTTATCTGTTTCTTCCATTTTACATACTACTGCACTTCGACCGCTGCCTATAAGTTTCAAGGCAGGAGACATAGATTCAATGATAAATTTATGCTTTTCTGTTTTTATTTTTATACTATGAACTAAAGCGGATATTTCATCAGGGCCCAAAGTAAACACTCCTTAGCACTACCCGTGATTAATATGCGGATATATCCAATCAAACAGCAGCTTTTTCTAGTCAAAAGGATGAAAGCTGCGTCAGCAATATGTCACAGATGCCAGTCTTTATTCTTGTTCTTATAAGTATAGAAAAAGTCGTGCTTGAATATGGCACTTTATCTAATTTTTGAATGGTGGTTTCGAATCGCTTGTCGAGCTAATTTATCTGCGTGCATATTTTGTTTTTCAGGAATCCATTTAATAAAAAAGTGAGGAAAGTGAGAAGAATGCTCATGGATTGTTTGTAACAACGGGATAAACGCTTTGTTTTTTGTATAATTCTTCTCAATTGTTTCAACAACGATTTTGGAATCGGCGCGAAATGATAAGATTTCATTTGGGAATTTTTCTTTACAGATAATTAAAGCTTGGATAACAGCATGAAATTCAGCTTCATGGTTAGAAAGATTACCTAAAAAGAAGGTATAATTGTACTGGTTATGTCCTTGCTTGATATAAATACCGGCTCCGCTAGGTCCGGGGTCTCCATTAGATGCCCCGTCTGTGTATACCTCTATCATGCTTGTACCTCCTTATATGTATGCCGATTATAGCATATACGGATATAGAACAACACGCTAATGATATGGAAGGTGAAGAATGCAAGATGATATAAGAATTTGCTGACTTACATTATTTTCTTTTTATCCTGCATATCAGGTGCAGTATGACATCTGCTTCGAGAGTAGAATATCTGTACTTTAACAAGTCTAATTGTGAGATAATAGACCTAAATGCCCTTTTTCATAAGAGACCTTTAGTCATACCATTACTGTACTAACCATCAGTGGGGGATGAAAGAACCCCTATTCTGGTTGAAGATCTACTTTATAGCAAGTCTTTTTGAATAACATTCTCTAGAAGGAAATTCGTTTTTATGGCAAAATAAAAGAAAGGGAAGAAAGTAGGGGATAGTCATGAAGTTACAGCTTGTTAATGAGCAAGTGTTACAATGGAAAATGAATCAATCCTTGATGCAGTCTATTCAAATATTGCAATTTTCCAGTACTGAGCTAGTCGATTATTTAAAAGAACTAGAAAAAGAAAACCCGCTCATTGAAGAGATAAACTATGATGATGCGAATATTCCGTATCGATCTTCTACGGATAATACAATAGCTCCAGGAGAAATAAATGCAAACGAGTTAAGCATGTATGATCATTTAAAGAAGCAGTTATATACGTTGAACATACCAGAGGGAATGAGACCGATTGTTTTATTTGGTATTGATTCCATCAATGAAAGCGGTTACCTAGATATTGATCTGCTACTATGGGCTGAGCAGTGTCAGACTACTGTGGAGAAGGTGGAGCAAGCATTAAAGTTCATCCAATCTTTGGAACCAGCTGGTATAGGAGCAAGGACCTTAAGTGAATGTATCGTTTTACAATTAAATATTCCGTCTGAAGAAGTTCCGTTTGTAAACGATTTATTGAACAATCATTTAGAATGGGTAGCTGAAGAAGATGTTGAGGCAGTAGCGACCCATTACGAAAAAAGTCCTGCATATGTGAAAGAATTGTTTGACCAAATTAAAACATGTCACCCAAAACCGGGACATTTGCTAGATACGAAAATAGACCATTATATTATTCCCGAAGCTTCTATTTATAAAGAGAACGGAAAATGGCATTTATCATTTTATTCTTGGAGTGCGCCTAAGCTAACAATTAACGATGATTATTATCATATGAAGGGGATCGGCAAGGAAACGGAGAAATACATTAAGGAAAAACAGACACAGGTAGAAATGGTGAAAAAAGCAATTGCCTATCGGAGTAACACGTTAGAACGTGTTATACAATGCATCATTGAAAAGCAATCCCTGTTTTTTGAACATGGAGCTCATATGCTGCAATCATTAACATTAAAAGATATTGCAGACGAATTGGAACTCCATGTGTCAACGATAAGCCGCGCTATCGCTCAAAAGTACGTACAAACTCCAACTGGAATTTTACCATTAAATTTCTTTTTACAAACTGGAATTAAACAAACAAATGGTACAAAGGCTGCTGCATCTGCTGTTAAAAAATTTATCGTTGACCTTATAGATAGTGAAGATAAGCGTAAGCCTTTTTCTGATGAAAAAATACGGAGATTATTAGCGGATCATTATGATATTACAATTGCAAGGCGTACGGTCATGAAATACAGAGAACAAATGCAAATACCATCATCAACAAAAAGAAAGGAGCGATAGTTTGATAACGGTATATTTTTATACGAAAACTGCCTGTCCCCTATGTGATGAGGCAAAATGGATGCTGGAAATGTTTCAAGATGAATACGGATTACAAGTGGAAGAACGGGATATATACACCAATGACCAATGGTTGGAACAATATCAATTAATAATCCCCTGCATTCAAGTTAATGGCGAAATACTAGACGCCTCTCAGCTAAGTTGGGAATCATTGAAAAAATTTCTGGAGCAATATGCGCGCAAGTAAAAGCAGGGGGGGCTGGCCTGCTTTTGAGGACGTGAAGTCAGAAGAGAAAGTTGTGAAGTAGTAACTAGAACGTTATAAGTGTAAAGCGCTGTCTTAGAGCAATTTCTAAGAATGCATGGTTAGCTTCACAAAAGGTAAGCAATCTTTCTAGCACTGAAAATGGCACTTAAAACGTTTTTGCCCTTGTAATAACAAACAGTTATGAAGGAATAATTTGATAAATGCCGCTAACTAACTTCATTGTTTTTCAAAAAAGTGATAAGGTTAGGTATCTATTTTTCGAAAATGTTAGAAATTGGGGCTGATTTCAGCAGATGACATATCTTAATGGAGACATTCAAAACTGTGAGAAAGTAGACTTGCCAAACAACAACAATGCTGCAAACATTAATAAAGGAAAGACTTACAAAAGCATAAACTTATGATCTTCCTATGGATCCATAATAATATTGGGCATAAAAGTACTATTGGCAGCAGTTTTATTTTATACATATTAACGCGGCATAGCTAAATCTAATCTGTTTTCAATCCGCTTCACATAATGTTAACATTATATTGGTTGTGTAATTATATATATTTGGTATAATATACATGTAAGCGAGATAACATAAAGCAAGGAAAAATTTTTTTTGCAGCTTCCGGGACGTAATATATCCACCCGGGACTTCAAAGGTCCAGGTGAAGGAGTCCTTAGAATGAGAAATTTAATTCAACTACAAAAAAGATTACTACCTGATATGCTGGAAGTAATGCAACGGCGCTATGCGATGCTGCGCACCATTGATCTGTTAGAGCCAATAGGTCGAAGGGGACTAGCTGAAAACACAAATGTGACCGAACGAACTGTACGAGGAGAAATCGAACTTTTGCAGTCACAAGATTTAATTCAAATAACTGCGAAAGGTATGTTTATTACAAAAGAGGGTAAATTAATCCTAGAACAGTTAGGTGCATTTATGAGTGAGATAATGGACTTGCGTGCGTTGGAAAACAAACTAAAGGATGCGTTATCTATCCGTAACGTTATCGTTGTCCCTGGAAATAGCGATGAGCATGAATGGGTTAAACAGGAAATGGGGAAGGCTTGTGTGGCAAGCTTAAAAACCATGATTGGTGAACAACCAACGATTGCTGTAACTGGTGGAACCACAATGGCTGCAATAGCAGCTATGATGACGCCATTTGAACAGAGCAATAATACGCTTTTTGTCCCGGCACGAGGCGGTATTGGTGAAAAGGTAGAAAACCAGGCTAATACGATTGCGGCTGAAATGGCTCGCAAAGCACATGGCGATTATCGCTTGCTGTATGTTCCTGATCCATTAAGCGAATCAGCTTATCAAATGATCATCCAGGAGCCAAGCGTGAATGAAACATTATCGCAGATAAAAACGGCAACGGTTGTGATGCATGGAATTGGCGATGCGCTCACAATGGCGTATCGGAGAAAAACACCAGAGGATATTGTGGAAAAATTGCGCGAGCATCAGGCGGTAAGTGAAGCTTTTGGTTATTATTTCGACAAAAAGGGTAATGTTGTACATAAGGTGCGTACAGTTGGAATACAGCTGGAAGATTTAAAGCAAATCCCTTATGTTATTACCATTGCAGGTGGGCGCTCTAAAGCGCAAGCAATTGCTTCGTATTTTAAGCGAGCAAAAACAGAGCTGCTAATCACCGATGAAGCAGCCGCAGAAGAGATTTTAAGGGGAGCATCCTCCCTTTAAATATAAATTATTAATTCATTTTTAGGAGGAATTATAATGGCAGTAAAAGTAGGAATTAATGGTTTTGGTAGAATAGGACGTCTTGTATTTCGCCTTGCTCTACAAAATGATGATGTAGAAGTAGTTGCAATCAATGACTTAACCGATGCTAATATGCTAGCTCATTTACTAAAGTATGACTCTATCCATGGTATTTTGGAAGAAGAGGTTTCTGTAAATGGTTCAAATATTGTTGTTGGTGGAAAAGAAATCAAAGTAATGTCTGAAAGAGACCCTGCTCAATTAGGCTGGGACAAACTTGGTGTAGAAATTGTAATGGAATCTACGGGACGTTTTACAAATAGAGAAGATGCACAAAAGCATATTGACGCTGGTGCGAAAAAGGTAATTATTTCTGCACCTGGTAAAAATGAAGACTTAACAGTAGTAATGGGTGTTAACGATAAAGAATATGATCCAGCAAAACATCATGTTGTATCTAATGCTTCTTGTACAACAAACTGTTTAGCGCCATATGCTAAGGTTTTACATGATAACTTTGGTATTAAACGCGGTCTAATGACTACAATTCACTCTTATACAAATGATCAGCAAATCCTTGATTTGCCACATAAAGATTATCGTCGTGCTCGTGCAGCAGCACAAAACATTATCCCGACAACAACTGGTGCTGCTAAAGCAGTAGGAAAAGTTTTACCAGAATTAAATGGTAAGTTAAATGGTGGCGCAGTACGTGTTCCTACTCCAGACGGTTCTTTAGTAGACCTTGTTGCTGAATTAGAGAAAAATGTAACAGCAGAAGAAATCAATGCTGCATTAAAAGAAGCTGCTGAAGGTGAATTAAAAGGAATTCTTGAATACAGTGAAGCACCACTTGTATCTTCAGATATTTTAGGTAACCAGCACTCTTCTATTGTAGATGGCTTATCTACAATTGTTTTAGAAGATAACCTAGTAAAAGTTATTTCTTGGTACGATAATGAAATGGGTTATTCTGCTCGCTGTGTTGATTTAGCAGTACTAATGAACAACAAAGGACTATAAGAAAAAATAGCGGGGGAGGAGCATGAATAATCCTCCTCCTTTTTCCTTGTTTTTAAGGAGTTTAATGCATTTCATAAGCTGCTGATCGGAGAAAGGGGATCTAGTATAATGTATGCTAGGGCTAGGAGAGTTAGAACTTATCTAGAGATTTTCTAACCAGTTCTGCTTTATAGTCAAAAGAACAAGCAATGTCCCTTTATCTTATGAATTGGCATGAAAGAAATTTCTTTGCTAATCTAAGAGTGAAGCAACAAGCAAGAACGACCTCTTTAGAATGTTTCATTTCTTGGTAGCTATCATTCGTTATGTTGGGATAATTACATATCCTGAATATAGGAGGCAGAAGAACATGAATAAACTGTCAGTAAAAGATCTTGATGTTAAAGGAAAAAAAGTTTTTTGCCGCGTCGATTTTAACGTACCGATGAAAGATGGTGAGGTAACAGATGATACAAGAATCAGAGCTGCCTTACCTACCATTGAATATTTATCTAATCAAGGTGCGATCATCATTTTAGCAAGTCATCTTGGTCGTCCTAAAGGAAAAGTTGTAGAAGAGTTACGCCTAGATCCTGTAGCAAAACGATTAAGTGATTTAATCGGTAAAGAAGTCGTAAAAACAGATGCAGTATATGGTCAAGAAGTCCATGAAGCAATTGCCAAGGTAGGCGAAGGCGATATCGTTTTAATCGAAAACGTCCGCTTTGAAGCTGGTGAAGAAAAGAATGATGAAGCATTGTCACAAGCATTTGCTGATCTGGCGGATGTTTATGTGAATGATGCATTCGGTGCAGCTCACCGAGCTCATGCTTCAACAACTGGTGTAGCAGAAAAGCTTCCTGCCGCTGCTGGATTTTTAATGGAAAAGGAACTATCTGTTTTAGGTCAAGCATTAGAAAATCCTAAACGTCCATTTACAGCTATTATTGGTGGGGCGAAAGTAAAAGATAAAATTGATGTTATCGATAATTTACTTGAAAAAGTAGACCACCTTATTATTGGTGGTGGCTTAGCCTATACTTTTATTAAAGCACAAGGCTATGAAGTTGGTAATTCATTATTAGAAGAAGACAAAATTGACCTTGCCAAACAGTTTATGCAAAAAGCAAAAGATAAAGGTGTCGAATTTGTGCTTCCAATTGACGCTGTTGTAGCGGACAAATTTGCTGAAGATGCCGATAAAAAAGAAGTAGATATCGATCAAATTCCAGCTGACTGGGAAGCGTTGGATATCGGTCCTAAAACAGCTGAGAAATATGCAGAAATTGTTGCTAACTCTAAATTAATTATTTGGAATGGTCCAATGGGAGTTTTTGAAATGGATGCTTTTGCTAATGGAACAAAAGCAGTTGCTGATGCATTAGCAAAAACAGAAGGATATACCGTAATTGGCGGTGGAGATTCTGCAGCTGCTGTGGAAAAATTTGGTCTAAGTGATAAAATGGATCATGTATCTACTGGTGGAGGAGCATCTTTAGAATTTATGGAAGGTAAAGTTCTTCCAGGTGTTGCTGCATTAACAGATAAATAAAATGGTATGAGGTGAGACGATGCGCAAAAAAGTAATTGCTGGAAACTGGAAAATGAACAAGCTAGCAAACGATGCGAATCAGTTTGTCGATGAGGTGAAATCAAAGCTACCTCAGTCAGAAAAGGTAGAGGCGATCGTTTGTGCCCCATTTCCTTTCTTAGCTCAGCTTGTGGAAAAGACAAAAGATACGAAATTGAAAGTCGCTGCCCAAACAATGCATTATGAAGAAAGTGGTGCATATACAGGCGAAGTAAGCCCGGAAATGCTTGCAGATTTAGGTGTTACCTATGTGGTATTAGGGCATTCTGAGCGTAGAGAATATTATAATGAAACAGATGAAACAGTGAATAAGAAAGTGCATGCTGCATTTAAGCACCAACTAACACCTATTGTCTGTGTTGGCGAAACGCTAGAACAGCGTGAAGCAAATGAAACAATGGATCATGTGGAAATGCAAGTTACAAAAGCTCTAGAAGGGTTAAGCGAAGAGCAAGTTGCCAATACCATTGTTGCCTATGAGCCTATTTGGGCAATTGGTACTGGAAAAACAGCGACTAGTGAACAAGCAAATGAAGTTTGTACGCATATCCGTGAGGTTATTGCAAAACTTACATCTAAAGAAACAGCAGACAAGGTTATTATTCAGTACGGTGGCAGTGTCAAGCCTGCAAACGTAGAAGAACTATTGGCTCAATCCGATATTGATGGTGCATTAGTTGGTGGAGCTAGCCTTGAACCAGATTCATTCTTGCAATTAGTGGAGGCAGGTGCAAAATGAAACAAAATAAATTAGCGGCATTAATCATCTTAGATGGCTTTGCGATTCGTGATGAAGTCAAAGGTAATGCAGTGAAACAGGCCAACAAACCGAATTTTGACCGCTATTGGAATCAGTATGCTCATAGCCAGCTAACAGCCTGTGGTGAAGCTGTTGGCTTGCCAGAAGGACAAATGGGTAATTCTGAAGTCGGCCACTTGAATATTGGCGCTGGTAGAATTGTGTATCAAAGCCTAACACGTGTTAACTTATCGATTAAAAAAGGCGAATTCTTTGAAAAAGAAGCGTTTATAAAATCGATGCAACATGCAAAAAATAATGATAAAGCTCTACACATTTTTGGCTTGCTTTCAGATGGTGGTGTACACAGTCACATCAATCACTTATTTGCGCTATTGAAGCTTGCGAAAGAACAAGGCTTAGAAAAAGTGTACATTCATGCGTTTCTAGACGGACGAGATGTTGGTCCACAAACAGCTAAAACCTATATCCAACAAACACAGGATAAGATAGCGGAGTACGGAGTTGGTCAAATTGCAACCATATCCGGACGTTACTATTCCATGGATCGAGACAAGCGTTGGGATCGCGTGAAAAAAGCATATGACGCCATGGTATACGGAAAAGGACCAAAATATACCGATCCGTTTGCCGTTATTGACGAATCCTATGCTAGCGAAATCTATGATGAGTTCGTTATCCCATCCGTTATTACGAATGAAGCTGGCGACCCAGTTGGAACTGTAGAAGATGGAGATTCGATTATTTTTTACAACTTCCGCCCAGATCGTGCCATTCAAATCTCACGTACTTTTGCCAATGAAGATTTTCATGATTTTGACCGTGGAGACAAAGTTCCAAAAAACTTAGATTTTGTTATGCTAACTAACTTTAGCGAAACGGTAAACGGCTATGTTGCTTATGAGCCGGTTAATTTAGATAATACGGTTGGAGAAGTTTTAGCACAGCATGATATGAAACAGCTAAGAATTGCTGAAACAGAGAAATACCCTCACGTAACGTATTTTATGAGTGGTGGGCGTGAAGCAGAATTTCCAGGTGAAAAACGAATCCTAATTGATTCACCAAAGGTAGCGACGTACGACTTAAAACCAGAGATGAGTGCTTATGAAGTGACGGACGCGTTGCTAAATGAACTCGAAACTGGGGATCGTAACGCGATTATCCTGAATTTCGCCAACCCAGATATGGTTGGACATTCTGGTAAATTGGAGCCAACGATAAAGGCAATCGAAGCAGTGGATGAATGCTTAGGAAAAATCGTCGATAAAATTATCGAACTTGGTGGTCATGCGATTATTACTGCAGACCATGGTAATTCAGATGAGGTCATAACTTTAGAAGGAAACCCAATGACAGCTCACACAACGAATCCAGTTCCTGTTATTGTAACAAAAGATGATATTAGTTTACGTGATGGCGGCATTTTAGCAGATTTAGCCCCAACGTTGCTTGATCTCTTAGATATTGAACAACCAAAAGAAATGACAGGCCAGTCATTAATAAAAAAATAACTCAACGTTTTGAAAAAAGGAGACGATTTGAATGCCATATATTACAGATGTTTACGCTCGTGAAGTATTAGACTCTCGCGGTAACCCAACCGTTGAAGTAGAAGTATTCACAGAATCAGGTGCTTTTGGTTCTGCATTAGTTCCAAGTGGTGCTTCCACTGGAGAATATGAAGCAGTAGAATTACGTGACGGCGACAAAAGCCGCTACCTAGGTAAAGGTGTTTTGAAAGCAGTTCAAAATGTGAACGAAGTGATTGCACCTGAACTATTAGGAATTGATGTAACACGTCAAAACATCATCGATGCGTTAATGATTGAACTAGATGGAACAGACAATAAAGGAAAATTAGGCGCTAATGCTATCCTAGGTGTATCGATGGCTGTTGCTCACGCTGCTGCAAGTTATTTAGAAGTTCCGCTTTATAACTACCTTGGCGGTTTCAACGCAAAAACGTTACCAACACCAATGATGAACATTTTAAATGGTGGCGAGCACGCAGACAACAACGTTGACATTCAAGAATTTATGATTATGCCAGTTGGAGCTGAAACGTTCCAAGAAGCACTTCGTACAGGTGCTGAAATCTTCCATTCCTTGAAAAACGTATTAAAATCAAAAGGTTATAACACAGCTGTAGGTGACGAAGGTGGTTTTGCTCCAAACCTCGCTTCTAACGAAGAAGCATTGCAAACGATTGTTGAAGCGATCGAAGCAGCCGGCTATAAGCCTGGTGAAGAAGTAAAACTAGCAATGGACGTAGCCGCTTCTGAAATTTATGAAGATGGTAAGTACAACCTGAAAGGTGAAGGTGTTGTTCGTACATCTGAAGAAATGGTTGACTGGTACGAAGATATGATCAGTAAATACCCTATCGTCTCTATCGAGGATGGATTAGACGAAAACGACTGGGACGGCTTCAAGCTTCTAACAGATCGTCTCGGTAAAAAAGTTCAATTAGTTGGAGATGACTTGTTCGTAACAAATACTGAAAAATTATCCAGAGGTATTGAGCAAGGAATCGGTAACTCTATCCTTATTAAAGTAAACCAAATTGGTACTTTAACAGAAACATTTGAAGCTATCGAAATGGCAAAACGCGCTGGTTACACAGCTGTTATTTCTCACCGCTCTGGTGAAACAGAAGATGCTACTATTGCTGACATTGCTGTAGCAACAAATGCTGGCCAAATTAAAACAGGTGCACCATCTCGTACCGACCGTGTAGCTAAATATAATCAATTACTACGTATTGAAGATGAATTAGCTGGCATGGGTGAATACGCTGGAAAAACAGCATTTTACAACTTGAATAAATAAGGAATAGATAACGACCTCCCCGTTCGTATGATAGCGAATCGGGAGGTTTTTTATATTGTAAAGGAACCTATAAAATGGGGTGCTTGGGGATAACGAAATAACTGAATAGCCACGTCCGGCGCATGAGCCCAGCAACTAGGCAACTTTAGAAATGCGCCCTACGATAAGGCATCATCGGTTCGTCGCTAAGAGGAGAAAAGGGCTTGCCGCCCAGACGTCGGCATACCCAAGTTTTAGTGGTATGATTCCTTTTTCTTTAGTTGATTCGTTCTTCGCTACGTTGCTAAACGGGCGCTTGCTCCTTGTTCAAAGATAAGAAAGTATAAAGTTTGTTGCTTTGGGGTAAGGGAATAACTGAATAGCCACGTCCGGCTTCAGCGCCCAGCAACTAGGCGACTTCACGAAATCGCCCTACGATAAGTCATCATCGGTTTGTCGCTAAGAGGAAGGCCGACTAAAAACGGGCTTGCCGCCCGACGTCGGCATACCCCTGGTTGCAGGGGCATGATTCCTAAATCTTTAGTTGATTCGTTCCATTCGCTACGTTGCTAAACGGGCGCTTGCGCCTTTGTTCTACTATAGGAAAGCATTCTTGTAATAAAAGGTTACGTTTCATTCAGGCAAAAGAAAACTTGATTCTAACGGGGTCACCTGGAACGGGAAAAACACATTTAGCGACATCCGTAGGTTTTGAGGCATGCAAGACGGGATTAGAGGTCAGGTTTTATCGGGTATCTAATTTGGTGGAAAGCCTGGAGAAAGCTTGGAAAGAGGATAGACTGGCATCCTTCCAAAGCAAGTTCAAAAATGTTGACCTCGTTATCTTAGATGAGATTGAATATGTTTCTTTTACTACGGAGGTTGACGAACTATTCTTCCAGCTATTTTAGTTGTTACTTGCTCTTGTAAAAACCGCCCAACAGCTTACTGGATTTCACTTTATAAACATCTTATGCTTTACCTTCAAGATAATCTAAAAAGACGGAAAGTTGTGAGCGTTTTTGCGTTCCTTAAATCTAAGAGAAAGAAAAAACGGATTCAAATTCGCTTAAAGTCAGCTATCCTGAACCCGTTTAAGATAATCATTCATTCTTTGTTTTTTTTGGGGGGATTTTTATAAATTCCAAATAAAGAATTAAAAAAACAATAGGGGTAATGATAAGAAAAGTAATAACATAGGTGTATAATTTCTCCTTATCAGTAATGTACATACTCGTATAATACGCAATTGAAATTAAAATAATTAGATAAATAATGTATCTTAAATACTTCATTTTAAATTAACCTCACTTTGTTATATCAATCCACCCATTATTTCTATACCAATCTTTGGAATCTATAACCCTAGCTAGGGCTACACCAACATTTAAATAATCTAAGGCCACATAAATAGCGCTAGAAATTACTGTTACTATAGCTACTCCTCTAACTGATTTTATTTTTAATTTTTTCGCTTGAGCAGTGGCTACCCTAGATAAATTTTTTGCGACTACTTTCTTGCCTTTCTTTTTAATATAACTTTTAAGTGCACTAACACCGCCACCAACAACCCCACTAATCGCTACATTAAATACGGCTCCAGCAAGATTAACACCAACTCTTATTTTACCCTTTTTCTTTTTAGCCGCGTATACTTTATTTGAACCAAAAATCAACTTTTTCGTCCTGGAAAGAAGAGCTATTTCTTCAGATTCGAGTTTTTCTACATAAGCTTCTTCTAGGCTTTCCTGAGTAGCCTCTAAATCATTAAATGTTTCAGAATCGCTATTAAAAATATCAATAAGTGCTTCCTCTAACAATTCAACTTCTTCCGTATCAGAAGTTGCTGCTACTTCTTCAATAACTTGTAGAAATTCATCCTTTTCCTCCCCGTCCATTTTTGCTATGTCTAAATCATTAACAGCAGCCTCACAATCAAAATCCTCATCCAAAATCTCAGGATTAAATGTATCAGCATCCTCATCCATATTTATTCCGAATTCTTTAAGTTCATCTTCACTCATTTTTTCTAAGTCATCAAAAGTAAGATCTTCTAAAGGTAATTCATCATTAAAAAATTCCGCTTCAAAATCATCAAAAGAAGTTAACGTATAGCGGTTCTGTAATAGTTGAAACTAAAAAAATAATAGCGGAAAAAAGTAATATCTTAGGAATACATCTTTTCATATTACCACTCCTAATTAAGTTTTCCTGAATTTCAAAATAATTATATATTAACTGACAACTATTAGCTACACTATTTTTAAGACAATATTCGACATAGTGATAATTATTATATACAAATTACTTTAAAGTTCTATAATAATAACGTGCAAAAAGTTTATGCTCTGCTGATCTATATTCTTCTAGGCTTTTTTTGTATTTTATATCGCTAAATATTTGCTCCTATTTTGACATTTTTAAAATTTACTTGTTGAAGGTTATGAACGGGGAAATCATCCCCACCCTTTAAAACGACTTTTGGGGGGGGACATGCGGATGATTGGGATGATAATTCTGACACTGAAAACAATGAGCGTGGCTTATTGCCGCATCCAATTATTTTAGCTGCAAGTAAGGGGGGCAATAATCGATGAAAGTAATTATTCTGCATTATGGAAACTATATGGCAAGGTTATCCATGCGTAAGTTTTTGGATGAGTATGGAAATACTTATTGGAGCATCGACGAAGATACACGTGATCGTTTACAATCCAAGCTTATGCAAGCAAATAGAATGGAAATTCTCTGCATGCCAAACTTACCTATTGAAGAAATCGAAATTCATGTGTGTAGGATGATTTTCAAATATAAAATTCTACACAAATTAAAAAAATTCTCCATAAAAATGACAAGAAACGCATTACAAGCGATAGACCAAAAGTAGACTCATTTAATTCCTATATAGATTACAGAAAAGAAATAGGATCATAAAGATTATGTGAGGGAATATGTGATACATCAACTTTATATAGAAATGAAGTGGGCACTTAAATTCTAGGATCGGATTTACTCAAGGCAAGCAGCGAAAAACTTGAAGTTCTATTGCACTATATTGTGAGTAATTATAGAAAGCACAAATTTTTATCAGATTGAAAAGTACATAAAAGTATGTAGAGACCATGTGTATAGACGACAAGATTACAATAGTTTACGTCTTATATTAGAAGGTTTTCAACAATGCAGTTAACTGTTCAATAGTGATATGCATTATGTTAAGGATTATATTCATATTTGTGTCAAGTTTTTCTAAAACTTATATTTGTGCCTTCATTAGCTATTCAAAATTGCTTAATTAAGGGAACCTGTGGAAAATTGTCATAGGTGACTGCTATCTGGAGCAAAGCTAACTATTAAAACTTGCTAAATCTCTACAAATATGGCATAGTTACTTATGGAAAGACAACTATATAATAGCATACAAGCGTTGTAGGGGGACCAGTGTTGCTGGTTGAGATTGTATCCGTAAGATACTGACTCTTAGAACCTGATCTGGGTAAAACCAGCGTAGGGAACATGTCGATATACAAAAATGATTTGCATGTGCAAAAAGCCCTAGGTGTACGTAAGCCCCTAAGGCTTTTTTTATTTCGTATATACTTGGCAGATGAACATATCTTCTAAACATAAAACCAACATAGGAGAATGCAACTGCTGGTGAATGTCCAAATCGGTTCATTGAACAATCAACGGAGGAGAGCTCGGTCTTTCGTGATTGGAGTTTCCCTTATTCTCAGTACCTTACATAGCTGTAGTTATTCTGGAGGAGGAGACACATTGAGAAAATTCATCATGCTAAGTTTGTTCATTATTTTGTTAGCAGCATGTAGTACAAATGGCGATGAGTCAGGTAAAAAAGAAAAAGCGGCAGATAAGAACCTAAAGGAAGTATCTATTGTTCTTGATTGGACACCGAATACCAATCATACAGGGCTATATGTAGCGAAAGAAAAAGGATATTTTAAAGAACAGGGATTGAATGTTGATATTAAAATGCCGGGAGAAGCAGGTGCGGATCAGTTAGTGGCGTCTGGGAAGGCTGACTTCGGTATTGGTGCTCAGGAAGGAATTACGGAAGCGAGGGTACAAGATATTCCGATCGTTTCCATTGCCGCGATTATTCAGCACAATACATCTGGCTTTGCCTCACCAAAAGAAAAAGATATAACAGAGCCTAAAGATTTTGAAGGTAAAACGTATGGTGGTTGGGGAGCTCCGGTTGAAAAAGCGGTAATTAATTCGTTGATGAAGCAGGACGGAGCCGATGTTGAAAAAGTGGACATTGTAAATATGGGGGAAACCGACTTCTTTACTGCCGTAGAGCGTGATATTGATTTTGCATGGATTTATTATGGCTGGACAGGTGTAGAAGCTGAACTTCGTAATGAAGAGGTCAATATGGTTTATCTCACAGATTACTCGGAAAAGCTGGATTACTATACTCCAGTGCTGACAACAAATGAAACGATGATTGAAGAAGAACCGGAGACGATTAAAAAGTTTTTAGCTGCTGTATCGAAAGGGTATGAGCTCGCTATTGATAATCCTGAGGAAGCTGCTGACATCTTAATTAAAGCAGTGCCTGACTTGGATGAAGATTTAGTAAAGGCAAGTCAAAAATGGCTAGCGGATAAATATCAGGATGATGCAGACAGATGGGGCGAACAAAAGCAAGAAGTATGGGAAAACTATTCGACCTGGATGTTTGACAATGAATTGTTGGACAAGCCTTTGGATAGTGAGAAAGCATTTACAAATGAATTTTTACCAGAAAAATAACCAAGGTACTCGTTAAACAATAGATCGACCTACGTCACATCATTTTGATTACGAGTGGCTTCGATATGATTGTAGAAACGGAGGAGAAGTAATGGCTAATGCGCTTGTAAGTATACAAATCATTCCAAAAACAAAAAACGGGGAAGATGTGATTCCTTATGTGGATGAAGCAATTGCAATTATTGATGCGTCTGGGGTTCCTTACCATGTAAGTCCTTTGGAAACAACGATGGAAGGTGAATTACCCGACTTGCTTGCGATTGTAGAGAAAATGAACCAACGGATGGAAGAATTGGGTTGTCCGAGTGTTATTTCGCAAGCGAAAATATTTTATCAGCCATCAGGTGCTTCTATGGATAAGTTAACGGAGAAGTATCGCTAATGCTTAAGAAAATACTAAAAAGAGGATGGCGACCAGTTTTGGTCCTCATCCTTTTGATTATGGTGTGGGAGTTAGCGAGTAAGTTGTTTGCCATTCAAGAATGGCTATTACCTGCGCCGTCATCTATTGGACAAGAGGCAATCGCAGGCTGGGGAGATTATAAGCATCATCTTGGTGCAACGATTCAATTATCTATGATGGGATTTGTTATTGGTAGCAGTGTTGGTATCGTTGTCGCTGTATGTCTGCATTTAGTGCCGGTATTACGTGAGGCGTTATATCCATTATTAATTATATCGCAAAATATCCCGATCATTATATTAGCTCCGTTACTCGTTGTTTGGTTTGGCTTTGGTATATTACCTAAAATTATTGTCATCACGCTCGTCTGCTTTTTTCCGATAACGATTGCTGTTTTGGATGGGTTTCGTCAGACGAGTGGGGAATTGAAGCATTATATGGAAATGGCTGGTGCGAATAAACGGCAAATCTTTTACAAATTAGAATGGCCCCATGCGCTACCATCACTATTTAGCGGATTGAAAATCGCAGCTACCTATAGTGTAATGGGAGCTGTTATTTCTGAATGGCTTGGAGCTAGTGAAGGAATGGGTTATTATATGACACTTGCTTCCTCTTCATTTCGTACGGACCGAGTGTTTGTAGCGATTTTGTTTATTGTCACATTAAGTTTACTATTTTTTGCACTTCTTTCCTATGCAGAACGAAAAGTGGTTAAGACTCCTGCTCAACAGGAAGACTAGTATAATATGATAAATTTTATTATGAGTCAGCATGTTAATGTAATGTTAATGGAAGAAGGAGAAGCCAATGGGGAAATTACAGGTACAAAAACTAACAAAATCATTTGGTAGTAATCAAGTGTTAAACCAGCTTTCTTTTTCCATTCAAGATGGAGAATTTGTTTCCATTTTAGGACCATCTGGAAGTGGGAAAAGTACGTTATTTAATCTGATCGGTGGGATTACGAAGCCAGATGCAGGGTCTATTCGCTTAAATGATCGAGATATCACGGGCTTGCGTGGGAATATTAGCTATATGCCACAAGCTCCTTCCCTTTTTCCGTGGCGGACGGTTTTGCAAAATGTTTTACTTGGAGAAGAAATTGCTAATGGAAAGGCAGATGAAGAAGAAGCACGAGCAATGATTATGAAGGCGGGTTTACAAGGATACGAGCATGCTTACCCTCATGAATTGTCAGGAGGCATGAAGCAGCGTGTTTCCTTTCTTCGCAGTATGAAAAGCCCACAATCGCTCATATGTTTGGACGAACCTTTTTCTGCTTTGGATGAATTTACGAGAGCGGAAATGCAAAAGTGGTTGCTATCCATCTGGGACCAGCATCGAAGGTCGGTATTATTTGTCACCCATAATATTGAAGAAGCATTATTTTTGTCTGACCGAATTATCGTTTTATCCCAAAAGCCGGCGGCGATAAAAAAGGAGCTTGTCATTCCATTTGCAAGACCGCGAGAAGAGGAGCTGGTTTTAAGTAATACATTTTTAGATTATAAAACACAGCTTTATTATGAATTGAGGGAATAAGTATGAATGAGCAAATCATCGATGCGCATATTCATTTAGATATGTATAAAGAACGAGAGCTTCAACAAATCCTTCAACAAGTGGAATCAACGAAATTAGATGCCATGATTGCTGTATCGTATCATTTCGCTTCCTGCCAAGTCAATTATGCTTTAGCAAAGCAATCCAAAGTGGTTAAGCCTGCCTTTGGCTTTCATCCTGAGCAAGACCTTCCAATAGAAACAGAACTTGCAGAGCTTATCCAGTTTATCGAAATGCATCATAAGGAAGCTGTCGCCATTGGCGAAGTTGGCTTACCATACTATAAGCGACAAAATAAGCCGAATTTAGATTTAAATCCGTACATCGAGTTGTTGGAAGTATTTATAAAGCTAGCCAAACGATTTGGATTACCAATTAGCTTACACGCAGTCTACGAGGATGCGGATATCGTATGTGATTTATTAGAAAAGCATTCTATTCAGAAGGCACATTTCCATTGGTTCAAAGGTGGTAAGCGAACAATCGAACGGATGGTAGCAAATGGTTATCTGATATCGATTACACCAGATATCTATTATGAACAAGAGATACAAGATCTTGTTTATATGTATCCATTAACGCATTTGATGATGGAAACGGATGGACCATGGCCTTTCGAAGGTCCGTTTGCAGGTAAAATGACACACCCGAAAATGATTCATCAAACAGCGCATAAAATCGCCCACTTAAAGGAGCAGTCGCTAAAAGACATTTACAAACAAATATACACAACAACATCTCAATTTTTCTCCCTCTAAATAGGATAGAGTGAATCTTCAATCAGTGAGGGTTTTCATTCTCTCCTACTGATTGTTAGTAGCCCAAGAGTATGACTTAAAGGCCTCTACACGAGCTGGGCATTCAGGTGCTGTTCTCTCACTTAGACTTGTTACCGTACAGATTATCCAACTTCTGAAGTGGGAGTCTTACAGCACCTTATATACGGGAAAAACGTTTTTAGTTTACCAGTAATAACCATGGCGATTACTTAAGAAAGCCCCGTTTCAACCAACCTATTAGGGGCTAGGCGGAAGATGGTTTACGCTGTTTTCTTATCATAAGAAAATGGCTGTTAGCAGACATCTTTTACAACGCAAAAAAGATGGACTATAGATTATCTCAGCGTCTCTTTCTTTATTTTTAAATGGAAACAATAGTATCAAGGAATACATTTTCCCAATATCCAATTGCCCTAAACAAGAATATTCGAATATATGATAGGAATACAATTCATAAAAGGGAAATAATACCATCATAGGAAAAACATTATTGTTGGGTGAACTATATTGCGCTATAGCAAAGGTCCTTATCGTTTTTCTGCATAGGGGGAGAGGGATGGGGAAAAAAGTATTGTTATTTGGAGATATAGGGATTGATGATACGATTGCACTTATGTATGCTTATTGTGACGATGTTATTGAAATCGTCGGTGTTGTGGCAGATTACGGAAATGTATCTAGGGAGAATGCCCTTTCGAGTACGGAATATGTGAAAAGTCTTTTTCCGCAGAAAAAAGTGGAAAAAGTTAAATTGATTGCCGGAGCGCATATACCAATGACGGGTGAAGTTCCTACATATGTTCCGGAAATTCATGGGGAGTATGGTCTTGGACCGATTATTCCACCTAAATGCATGGATAATGGAATTAGTGACAATTTTTTTGAAGTTGTAGACCTGATTAAGGCGTATAAAGATGAACTTATTATAGTTAATATTGGCCGGTTGACATCATTGGCAACTTTATTTCTTTTGTACAAATCGTTAATGCGATCAATTAAAGGCTATTATATTATGGGTGGAGCCTTTTGGGTGCCCGGAAATATTACAGCTGTATCAGAGGCGAATATTTACGGAGACCCTGTTGCAGCTCAAGTTGTCTTAGCCAACGCCAAAAATGTAAAGATCATCCCGTTAAATGCGACAAATCAGGCAATTGTGACCCCACAAATGATAAATTATCTCGATCAAGTGGGTCAGCTACCTCTTGTTAAAGAACTGCTGGATTATTATTATCAGTTTTATAAGAAACGAGATCCGGCAATTCAGGGAGCACCACTTCATGATGTAGTTACTTTAATGGCAGTGAAAAAATCAAATTTATTTTCATACCAGAGGCATCCTGTATATATTGTACAAGACGCTAGCGGTATAGCTAGAGGGCAAAGTATTGCCGATATTCGCCCGGACGCCGACTTAACCCAATTAGAGGGGGAAAACATCGTAGGGGGAAAGATTCATGAAATTGCATGTAAATTAGATTACCCTAATTTTTACCGTGATTTTATGACTGTGATGACGAAGGAAATATTTGAATGATTAGCCACATGAATTATCAAGGGAAGAACAAGTGATATCCTGTTATGAGACTGTTGAAACAAAGGATTAAAGTATCAAAAATATAAAACCGCAAAACAGTGAGCTGCCCCTTTAAGGTAGACAGATTTTAAAAAAATCTGTTTTCCTTAAGGGGAGCATATCAATGTAGTTCTGCGGTTTTAGCTTTATTTATTCTGTTTTTTCCTTAATAAATTGTACAACTTCTTCTGCAGTGCTCATAGAAAGGAGTTGATCTTTATAGGAAGCTAATTTACCTTTATCAAGTTCACGTATTTGTGTACGTGCAGGTAAAATAGACGTAGCACTCATGCTGAATTCATCCAAACCTAAACCAAGCAAAATTGGAATCGCAATAGCATCTCCCGCCATTTCTCCACACATGCCTACCCATTTATCTTCACTATGTGCAGCTTCAATGACATTATTTATCAGGTTTAGAATTGCAGGATGGTATGGCTGGTATAAGTAAGATACTTGTTCATTCATCCGGTCAGCTGCCATCGTATATTGAATGAGATCATTGGTGCCTATACTGAAGAAATCAACTTCTTTAGCAAATTGTTTTGCTATTACGGCAGTAGAAGGAATTTCTACCATGATTCCTATTTCAATATGATCCGATACTTCTTTTCCTTCTTGCAATAATGCTTCTTTTTCATCCATAAGAATAGCTTTGGCTTGGCGGAATTCTTCTAACGTTGCAATCATTGGGAACATGATTTTTAGATTTCCATATACACTAGCACGAAGCAAAGCACGTAATTGTGGACGGAATACTTGCTCATTTTCTAAGCAGAAACGAATGGCTCGGAAGCCAAGAAATGGATTAAGCTCGTTTGGAAGATCCAAATAGTTTAATTCTTTGTCACCGCCTATATCCAAGGTACGTACGACAACCGGTTTGCCGTCCATTTGCTCAAGCACGGATTTGTATGCTGTGAATTGTTCCTCTTCTGTAGGTAACTGGCTCTTACCCATGTATAAAAATTCCGTCCGATATAAGCCGACACCTTCACCACCATTATCTAAGACGCCAATGACGTCATCTGGTGTACCGATATTTGCTGCCAGTTCTACTTGTTCCCCATCAGCTGATAATGTTGGTTCGTTTTTAAGCTTTGCCCATTCTTGCTTTTGCTTAGCAAATTCTTCTTGTTTTTTACGATACTTCTCTATTACCTCTTCTGTTGGATTAATAAGAACAATCCCTTCATTACCGTCCACGATAACCAAGTCATCATTTTGGATGGTGCTGGTAACTTCTTTCGTACCAACTACTGCTGGAATTTCAAGCGATCTTGCCATAATAGCAGAGTGAGAAGTACGACCGCCGATATCTGTGGCAAAACCTTTCACATAATCACGGTTTAATTGCGCAGTGTCAGAAGGTGTTAAATCGTTCGCAATCACGATTACTTCTTCATCAATTAATGCAGGGTCTGGGAAAGTAACACCTAATAAATGAGCTTTTACACGTTTTGTCACATCATAAATGTCAGCAGCTCTTTCACGCATATAGGCGTTGTCCATATTTTTAAACATGTCGATAAACATAGTTGCCACTTCATCTAGTGCAGCTTCTGCGTTCACATTTTCACTATTAATTTTATCCTTCATTGGATTAATTAGTTCAGGGTCGCTAAGAACTAATAAATGAGCAGAAAAAATTTCAGCGTGTTCATCGCCAATGTTTTCTTTAGTATGAGCTTTAATTTTTTCTAATTCTTGCTTGGAAATATCAAGTGCTTGATCAAGTCGTTCTATTTCTACCTGAGGGGTAGCTGTAGTAACTTTTTCAAATGATAAGTCTGGAGTTTCTAACAGATATGCCTTAGCAATAGCAATACCTGATGATGCTGCAATTCCTTGAATGTTAGCCATAATCATTTTCCAACCTTTCTTCATATCAATCATATCTATTTTAACTGCTTGTGTAGGAAGGTACAAGCAATTAAAAGGAATTTTAAAAACTTTGTCGAAAAACGCATGAAATGGAAGGGGAATATGTTTAACATTTCCAACTCATGTATTTTTATCCTTGTAATACTCCCACTTCAGGAGTAGGATAATCTGTACTGCAACAAATCTAAGTGGGAGGTAACAGCACCTAAATTCGGCCTTTAGGTCATACCATTACGGTACTAACAAGCAGTGGGGATTGAAGATCCACTTTATCCATTATACTATACCGAAAGTCCATGTGCATACAGAAGAGCGGTCGATGTTCTACGAAGTAGTGCAGATATAAAACCAACCAAAACGTAATTAGCATGAGGAAGGGAGCATTGGTAATTGTTAGTAAATATCCTATGTAGAAGAAGCAACCTAATTCAACGCACCATGTGTCCAATGAGTAATTGCTTCATATACCTCCTGCTTATTCAATTCATGAAGGAGTTCATGCCTGCCGCTTGCAAACAGCATAGCAGTAATATTGGTTAACCCGTCATTTTTATAACATGTAGCTGTTTTCCAAACGCCTTTCGCATAATTCCCCACTGGATCATGATCGCCACTAATGAATAATAGCGGTAAGTCATGGCGTATTTGCTGATTCTTGTTTTTATTATGAATACTTTGTAATCCTGTAAATAAATCATAAAAAAATCGCCCTGTTGGAATAAAGCCAGTGTACGGATCTTTAATATAAGCCGCAACAGCAGTTTTCGATCGGCTTAACCATTCAAAACCAGTAGGAGAATGGTCTACTTTTTTATTAAACGATCCAAACACGAGTTTATTCATTAACACGGATTTTTCCTTAGGCGGGAGCAGAGAAGCTGCAAGTTGCCCAGCTGCTAATTGAACGGCTGGGAAGTGACCAGTTCCTGAAAGAATAGCACCAGAAATGGTATCACTGTATGTCTGTATATAAGAGCGAACAAAAAAAGATCCCATGCTATGTCCGAACAAAAACAATGGTAATGATGGATGCGTGGATTGTATAAGCTCAGAAATTTGGCGAAGGTCACGTACTGCTTTAAAAAAGCCATCATTGTCAGCTAAGTATCCGAGCTTGCCTTGTTTTTCACCGGTTTTACCATGACCACGATGGTCGTTACCATAAACGATAAATCCTCGTGATGTTAAATAAGTGGCAAAATCATGATATCTTTCAATATGTTCCATCATGCCATGAGAAATTTGCATCACAGCTTTGGCAGGAGAAGAAGGTTCCCATTTTTTAATAAAGATATCCATGTTGTCATCCGTATGGTACCAAAAAGTTTGCTGTTTCACTATAATCGGCCTCCATTTCTTAGTTTCTATCATAATTGTAAATTTCTACTTCGTCCACTCAAAAAGGCTTGCTATCCTTCCTGTAACTATGCTAAAGTTATACGTAAGTCTACGTATGTTATTGATTGCATACGCGTTAAGAGGATGAGTTGGTCGCTTATCTGTTACGGGAGGTATAATGAAGTTATGCTAGGAATTGTCAATGTATTGTTAGTAATTGATGGAATTATTATGATTATATTGGTTCTATTACAATCTGGAAAAAGCGAAGGCTTGTCAGGTGCTATTTCAGGAGGTGCTGAGCAGTTGTTTGGCAAGCAAAAGGCAAGAGGAATTGACCTTGTTTTACATCGGGGAACAATTGTGACAGCGGTCATATTTTTTGTATTAGCATTTTTAAGTGCATATGTTTTACAATAGATATTTCGACCCTTACCGCTTTGCAGTTAGCTGGTAAGGGTTTTTATTATTGTATAGGAAACTATAAAATGAGGTGCTTGTGAATAACGAAATAAGACAGAAGGTTTGTTAAAAACTACTCGCTTCGATTAAAATGGATAATGCAGTATGATTTTTTTTATCCTGTATATTATGGTGCTGTAAGACTATCTGTACTGCAAACAAGTCTAAGTGGGAGATAACAGCACCTAAATTTGGTCTTTAGGTCATACCATTACGGTACTTTACACAATCAGTGGGGGATGAATGATGAATGAAAACCGCCACTGATTGGAGATTTACTTTATATGGGGAATTATTGTTAAAAAGTAGATGGATTGCTAACTAGAAAGTTTGACTTCCTTATAAAAAGGTAGTTTACGTCTATGCGTAATAAGGTAAATGAAACAGAGTAGTAAAAGGAGTTGCAAATCATGAAAATAAAACAACCTCAACCATTTACGTTTGAAGCAGGACCGCGTGCGGTATTATTATTACATGGGTTTACAGGGCATTCCGCGGATGTCCGTATGTTAGGAAGATATCTGGAAAAACGGGGCTATACTAGCCACGCTCCCATTTACAGAGGACATGGTTTACCACCTGAAGAGTTAATTCAATCCACCCCTGATCAATGGTGGGAAGATGTAGTGGAAGCATACCGCCATCTAAAGCGTTTAGGCTATAAAGAAATCGCTGTTTCTGGACTTTCTTTAGGCGGGGTATTAGGTTTAAAGCTTGCGTATACGGAGCAAACGAAGGCAGTTATTCCAATGTGTTCGCCAATGTTTTTTGATAATGAAGCGCAGCTGACAAAAGGCTTCCGTGCGTTTGCCAAAGAATATAAGCAGTTAGAACGCAAAGAAGCAGACGTCATTGAACAGGAATTAAATACATTATTAACAAATTCGGAGCCATTGTTTAAGCAATTGGGTGAATTGATTAATGAAGTGAAAAATGAAGTAGATACGATTTATACGCCAACCATGGTCGTACAAGCTAGAAAAGATGAAATGATTAATACAGACAGTGCAAATTATATTTATGAAAATATAGAAACAGATCATAAAACGATTCATTGGTATGAAGAATCAGGTCATGTCATTACAATGGGTAAGGAAAAAGAACAAGTATTTGAAGATATTTATCAGTTTCTTGAAACATTAAATTGGGAACAATGATTATAACGGATGCAAAATGAAAACAATAAAGAGAAAGAAGGTGAAGCAATAATGAAAGAAAAAATACAACAATATTTTAAGGAAAATGGTACAAAACCACTAACGGTTCATGAAATAGAGGAAGCGTTGGAAATTAAAGATGCGACGGAATTTAAAGAACTGGTAAAAGCACTAAATGCTTTGGAAGAATCTGGAGAGCTTGTTCGGACGCGAAAAAACAGATTCGGCTTACCAGAAAAAATGAATCTTGTTCGTGGCAGAATTCAAATGCATGCGAAAGGATTTGCCTTTTTAATTCCGGATGACGAAACACTTGATGATGTTTATATTCATTATTCCGATCTAGGTTCTGCCATGAATGGGGACAAGGTGCTTGTAAGAATTGAAAAAAGAAGTGATTCGGGTAACCGCTCGGAAGGAACTGTGATTCGAATTTTAGAAAGAGCCACACTACAAGTAGTTGGCACATTTGAGAATAGTCGCTCATTTGGTTTTGTGATCGCAGATGATAAACGGATTCCAAATGACATTTTTATTCCTAAGGATTGTACAAACGGTGCTGTTAGCGGACATAAGGTAATTGCACATATTACGAAATATCCAGAAGGAAGAAAAAGTGCAGAAGGCGAAATCATTCATATATTAGGACATAAAAATGACCCTGGTATTGATATTATGTCCATCATCTATAAACATGGCATTAAGGTAGACTTTCCAGAAGAGGTGCTAGAACAAGCAGCCAACACGCCTGAATCAATTTTTGAAGAAGAGATTCAAGGACGTAGAGATCTGCGTGAGGAAACAATCGTTACCATTGATGGTGCGGATGCAAAAGACTTAGATGATGCTGTATCTGTGAAGCGATTGGATAATGGAAACTACCTTTTAGGCGTATATATTGCTGATGTAAGCTATTATATCGATAAAGGAAGTCCGATGGATGAGGAAGCCTTTGAAAGAGGGACGAGTGTTTACTTAGTTGACCGTGTGATCCCGATGATTCCGCACCGTTTATCAAATGGAATTTGTTCACTTAACCCCAAGGTTGACAGGTTGACATTAGGCTGTGAAATGGAAATAGACGCTTCTGGCAATGTCGTGAGCCACGAAATTTTTCAAAGCGTTATTCGAACAAATGAGCGAATGACGTATCATGATGTGAACCAAATCTTAGTGGAGAATGATGAAGCATTGCGAGATCGTTATAAAGAATTGGTTCCTATGTTTGAAGAGATGGAGAAATTGGCAGCCATTTTACGCCGAAAGCGAATGAATCGCGGCGCCATTGATTTTGATTTTAAAGAAGCAAAAGTGGTCGTTGATGAAAATGGCAAACCAGAAGATGTTATATTACGTGAACGCTCAGTTGCCGAACGGCTAATTGAAGAATTTATGCTGGCTGCGAATGAAACGGTAGCCGAACACTTCCATTGGATGGACGTGCCGTTTATTCATCGTATCCACCAGGACCCAGATCCAGATAAATTACAAACATTCTTTGAATTTTTAGCAGGGCTTGGCTACGTGGTGAAAGGGACGACGAATGAAGTGCATCCGCAGGCACTACAAAAGGTATTGGAAGATGTAAAAGGAAAGCCAGAAGAAATGATCGTTTCGAAGCTAATGCTTCGTTCGATGCAGCAGGCGAAATATGATCCGCAAAGCATTGGTCACTTCGGCTTAGCGACACCGTTTTATACGCATTTCACGTCGCCAATACGCAGATATCCTGATTTAACGGTACACCGCTTAATTCGTACCTATTTAATTGATAAAAAAATGGATCAGCATACGTTGCAAAAATGGAAAGCGGAGCTGCCGGAAATAGCCAAACAAACTTCCGCTGCCGAACGGCGTGCGGTGGATGCAGAACGAGAAACCGATGACCTCAAAAAAGCAGAATTTATGCAGGATAAAATTGGTGAAGAATATACTGGTGTTATTAGCTCAATTACGAATTTCGGTTTGTTCGTGGAACTGGAAAATACGATTGAAGGGCTAGTTCATGTTAGTTATCTAACGGATGACTATTATCATTATGATCAGCGTAGTCAAGCGATGATTGGTGAGCGAACGGCTAAAATGTATCGTATTGGAGAAGAAGTACAGGTTAAGGTAGTAAGTGTTAACATTGATGAACGCACCATCGATTTTTCGATCGTGTATGATGAAGAAACAAAACCTAAAAAAGTGATTAAAGCAAAAAGAATGAAAAACTAGCACATGCCGCTGTCCCGTTTACGGGCAGCGGTTTTTGGGGGAGTGAAATCGGATGGGAATAAGTAAAAGTCTTGGCTTGTTTGCTCGATATTGTAGAAATGACTCTTCTGTCAAACGGAAACATGAAGAAAAGCTAAAAAATCATGTTATTAGACCAATTGTAATAAACAGAACCAAATTTACAAATGTAAGAAAGTGCATATGTATGTATTGGAATATAGCTCGTTATTTGGTAGAATAAGGTGCATGTAAGAAGTAGGAGGAAGTACCGATGCCAAAAGGACAAGGAAAGGTAATTGCAACAAACAAAAAAGCATCCCATGACTATTTTATCGAAGACACGTATGAAGCAGGAATCGTTTTACAAGGTACAGAAATCAAATCGATTCGTGCCGGAAGGGTAAATATTAAGGATGCGCATGCGCGAATTGATCGTGGCGAAGTCAAATTAATAAATTTGCACATAGCAGAATATGCACAGGGGAACCGTTTTAATCACGATCCAACTCGTACAAGAAAGCTGCTTTTGCATCGAAAAGAAATTGATAAGTTAATCGGCTTAACGCAACAGCAAGGCTATGCACTCATACCGTTGAAAATCTATATTAAAAATGGTTATGCGAAGGTGCTTATAGGTTTAGGTAAGGGTAAAAAGAAATACGATAAGCGAGAAGATTTGAAGCGTAAGCAAATGAAACGAGATGTAGACAGAGCAATTAAAGATCATATGCGTTAACTGTAATTAGTAGTAGACGTTATAAAACTTGACTTTTTCTCTATACGTGTTACAATAATAAATGGACAAAAAAAGAATATTGCTCAATCTTCCGGAGCGCATCCTTTTTATGGGGACGTTACGGATTCGACAGGGATAGATTGAGCTCAGGTTGCACGTCGAGGTTACGTCTCGTAAAACGTTATGCCTAAATATAACTGGCAAAACAAACAATAACACTGCTTTAGCAGCTGCCTAAGCACTGCTGAGCGATCCTTCCTGCTATCGCCCGTGTGGCAGATTTGAAGGGTCTCAAATGAAGCGGGCTATACTATCATTCGCCGTCTGAGGATGGTAGTTGAAACCAATCAGACTAGCTGCTCGAAAGCCTGTCGGTAGGCTGCAGAGTAAGCGAATAATAATATACCGACTATGCGTGTAGAAGCCTGAGTGGCAATATCTCTGGACGTGGGTTCGATTCCCACCGTCTCCACCAAATACATATAAGTATTGGTGTGACAAGGTTTTAAAAACACTGGTAACATTTCTGGTAACACTTTTATTTAAATTGATATATTTTTGCAGGTTTGAAGTCGTCTTCCATTTGGAGTACGGCTTCTTTTACATTTGAAGAGTAAAGATGAACATAAATGTTTTACATTGCTGCTATATCGTTATGGAGCTGCTGAAAATGATGGTGGACCTAGTTCAAGCATGCTCGTCATACATAACCTTACCCAGTGTATTGTTTAAAATTTAGTAGCAAGCTTTTAAAAATTGAATGTCCTCTTCTGTTGAGTCATTCGCGAAGTACCATTTGCTACTCTTTTATACCAACAAAAACCTCTATGACATCTAAAAATACAGGCTGAATGGTTTTCTTTTTTCCGCTATCTGCAGACTTTCTTTTTATCCCCAAAGGTACAGAAGCAACTACTAGGACAACTAGTCAACCTAGTGATAGTGATGCCGCTGTTAGCCTTTCTTCTGGATTGGGAGCGGTGCTAAGCCCCAAAAAATTCCTATTAATAAAAACCCCAAATCCACCAATAACAGAAGTTGGCAAAACATCTTTTTGAAATAGTTTCACTATTGCTTAAAGAAATAGTGCCAATAATTAAAAAAACTGATCCAAGACAATGGTTCCCTTGTTTTTACTTTAATAATCAAAAAAAGCAACAAGAACAAGATGGGTTTGCTGTCTTATATACATTCGCACGTATAAAAACGGGCGTTCAGGGAAAAAGAATAAAAATGGAAACCATATTGAAAGGACGGAAGAGGTTGGTTAAACAGCTTATCGCAGTTATCATATGTAGTATTTCTTTACTATTTCTATCAGCATGCTGGGATCGGATAGAAATTGAAGATCGTGGATTTGTAGTTGGTTCGGCAATTGATTTGGGGGAGAAAAAAGATAACAATAAATACGAAATACTATTTACCAACCAGTTTGTTATTCCGGCAGGTTTGGGCACTCCACTCCAAGGGGGAGGTGCACAACAAGAAGCGTATAAAAATATTACGGTAACCGGGGGAAGCGTGTTTGAAATTTTTCGGGAAATGGCGACGTTATCTAGTGAAACGCCATTTTTTTCCCATATGAAAGTCGTTATCGTCTCAGAAGAAGTAGCTAAAGAGCCGGAACTTTTATCAAAAGTGATGGATGTTTTTATACGTGATCATGAAATGCGTAGGGGAATAAAGGTAGCGATCGCTAAAGAAGGGTTGCAAGCAAAAGATATTCTGGATGTTTCACCTAAGGATCAAAAGGTGCCAGCCCTCTATATTGAATCTCTCATGGAAAGTAATTATAAAAATGCCAAATCTCTAGCGCCTGTACCAGTAGGGCAATTGCGAGAGTTAATGCTTGATAATAGAAGCTACACCCTCCCGGAAATAGAAATTATGGATGATAAAGCATTAAAATATAAAAATGCCGCAGTTATTCGTGCACAGAAGAATCTGATGGTTGGCTCTTTATCAGACAAGGAGACTATGGGATTAACTTTGTTAACAGAGGATGATCAAAATGCCCCCATTAATGTAAATGTTGATGGGGAAGCAGCTGTTATTGAGTTAACAAGTGGTGGGAATTCCTATCACTTATTAAATAAAAATAAAGATAATTTAAAGGTTGAAATTAAGTTAAATTTAAAAGCGACTGTTGCCGAAATGCACGGATACTCTAAATTAACTTCAGAATCCTTTATAAAAAAGTTGGAGCATGCAACGGAAAATAAAATAGATGAGTTAACAGAAGGAACGATAAAAGTAGCACAAAACGATTTACAAGTTGATTTTATTGGCTTGGGTGATGAGTTATTTCATCGCCATTATGATATTTGGCAACAAGTAAAGGATGACTGGGATGTAGGCAAGAATTATTTTTCAAAAGCTGAGATAGATGTAAAGGTTGATACGACAATTAAGAAAACAGGGGCTTCAGACAACTTTAAATAATTGTTTAAACCACCTGATTGGTGAAACGCGTAAGAAATATACAAAGCTTAGAAAGGTTTGTTAGAACCAATTCACAAAATAAAAAAAATAAGCAAACTGTCTATGCACCAATGATAAACCTCTCATAAACTAGAATAGAATATGGAGTGAGAGGTGATGATTATGTTTCCAAACCGACCAATCAAGCAACCTATGAACCAGCATGAACGAAGGAAACCTATGTGGATAGGGCGACCGATGCAGACAAGGAATGCTCAACAAACATCTTCCCGAATGGAAAGTGTATTATCTTCTTTCCGAAATGCAGAAGGGGAAATAGATTTGAATAAGATAACAGAGGTAGCTTCACAAGTCCATAAGCTGTATGGGCAAGTTAGTCCTCTGCTAACATCGTTTGTAAGGAAGAAATAAGTTTAAAAATTAAAAAATGCATCTTTGCGATCCGTACAAATAGATAGAGTTTTTCAAATTATGCTTAATAGGGAATATTATTTAGTTTGTTTAAATGGTTGAAAGGTGTTCAAAAAGAATGGGAACAAGCTTTAATTAATATTATGCTATGCCTGTACGTGTAAAGGTACAGGCATAACGAAAAACGTTTCCCGAGTAATTTATTTGCTTTTTGGGCACCTCTGTTAAGTTAAAACCAAATGTTTCTAATCCTATTTATCATAAATTTGCACAGATTAAGACAAGCTAATACAAAGGAGGCTAGATTATGAATCAACAAATACGTAATTATATGACCAAAAACGTTTATACAGTAAATGAATCGCAAACCATTCAAGAGGCAGCGGCTGTTATGAGTGAGTATAATATAGGTGCTATCCCCGTTGTAAATGATCAAGGAAATATGGTAGGTATGGTGACCGATCGCGATATTACGCTCCGATCTACTGCGCAAGGTGAAGCTGCCCAAACTCCCGTTTCTCAAGTAATGACAGCACAACAAATTGTACATGGGACGCCTGAGATGGATATCCATGAAGCAGCTGAGTTAATGGCACAGCAACAAATTAGACGTTTGCCTATTGTTGAAAATGGCAAACTAATTGGAATGGTTGCATTGGGAGACTTGGCTGTTGATCAGCAATTGCAAAATGAGGCAGGACAAGCTTTATCTAGTATTTCTAACCCTTCCAGTCCACAGCAATAACAAAAAAAGTACTCTGACCATGTGAAAACATGTTCTCAGAGTACTTTTTTGCATATAAACATTATAACACATATGCATAAACAGAAATAAAGTGGCACAAACTTCCCGCCAAAATAAACAAATGAAAAATTTCATGAAATCCCATATGTTTAAAATTCAATGCTTTAGGTTTTAAAGCATAAATGATGCCACCAATGGTATAGATGATGCCTCCTAAGACTAGAAAAATCATCCCTCCAGTAGTAATGATTGGGGCAAGAGCTGAACTAAAGAATACAACGATCCAACCCATCCCAATATATAATAAAGTAGATAACCATCGTGGACAATGAAACCATACTAATTTAAATACGACACCTAAAACAGCCAAAGTTGTAACAGTAGTAAATAATGTCCAGCCTAAAGTACCTTTTAAACTAATCAGGCAAAACGGCGTATACGTTCCGGCAATTAATATGTAAATCATGGAATGGTCAATCCGTCGTAAAAAACCAATTACACGGTCTTTAGCAATAACCATATGGTAGGTTGCGGAGGCGGAATATAACAATGTCATACTTAATCCAAAAATAACTACTGCAGTAATTACAAGCGGTGATCCGCCTGTTTCAGTTGCTTTGAAAATCAATGCTAAAAGCCCAATAAACGACAATACCGCACCGAATAAATGTGTAAGTCCATTAATCGGTTCACGAATGTATACACCCATTAAATCAACACCTTTACTGTATTAAGTAGTTTTGAAAACTATATAATCATAATATATGTATTTTGTGATGTAGTCAAGGTTTACTTCCCTTTTTTTCTTTCGTATAATGATGAAGGTAAGCAAGTAATGGATATGTATAAAAGAGGGTATGGAATGGAAAATTTGAAAGATTTTATGAAGCAAATGCAGTTGAATAGTCAGTTGTCATTAGATGATATTCCAAATTTGGATTTATATATGGATCAAGTTATTCAACTATTCGAAAGTACGTTCGAAGGATTAAAGCGAGATGAGCAAGAGAAGGTTTTGACCAAAACAATGATTAACAATTATGCAAAAGGAAAGCTATTTTATCCGATCGAAAATAAGAAATATTCAAAAGATCATTTAATGTTAATCGCAATGATTTATCAATTAAAGGGTGCGCTCTCCATTAATGATGTGAAAACAACGTTATACAAGCTAAACAAAATGGTAGTGGAAGATAACTTTGAATTAGCGAAACTATATGAAAGCTATGTCCAACTTGCTGATGAAAGTATGAAACAGCTAGAATCAGAAATGAAACAATTGATTGATGATGTCGAACACCAAAGTGAAACATTAGCTAGTAACGATGCTGATTACTTGCAAGAACTTCTATTAGTGGCATCTTTTGTTAACATGAGCAATTATTATCGACGAGCTGCGGAAAAGATGGTGGATCGAATTGCTACGAAGAATGACAAATAACGATTGGATTTTTCAATTAATGGTAATAAACTAATTGAAAGTAGGGGGAAGACAGTTGAAACTCAGTATTTTAGATCAAGTGCCTATACTAAGTGGAGCTACGCCCAAAGAGGCCATTTCGGCCACATTGGAATTAGCCGAAATGGCTGATCAACTCGGTTTTACACGGTACTGGGTTGCTGAACATCATGATATGGAGTTATTTGCATGCCCTGCTCCCGACATTCTTCTTGGTTTAATCGGGAGTCGAACAGAAAAAATGAAGATTGGAGCTGGAGCTGTTTTATTGCCTCACTATCGGCCGTTTAATGTAACCGAAAGATATAATTTATTAGCAACGCTATACCCTAAAAGAGTGGATGTGGGAATTGGCAGAGCACCAGGTGGATCAGCAGAAGCAACGATAGCTTTATCGGGTAATTTTCTACAAAATGTAAAAAACATTTCTGCTGATATCGATGAATTGGTAGCTTTTTTTCAGCAAACATTTGCTAAAGATCACCTTTATGCAAATGTTACTGCTACGCCAATCCCTGATTTCCCTCCTGACCTGTGGCTGTTAGGTACTAGTGAAAAAAGTGCAAAGCTAGCTGCTGAAAAGGGAATGTCCTATGTGTTTGGGCATTTTATGACAGATAAGGATGGACCAGCAATTGTCGATCGTTACCGAAAACGATATAATGGAAAAGTGATTGTTTCTGTTTCTGTTATTTGTGCGGCGACATTTGAAGCGGCAAGAAAGCTTGCAGAAAGGTCTTATATGGAAAAGAAAAAGCACGAAGAAAAACATTTGACCCAAGCTAAAGGTAAAGCGGTTCGAGACCGTGATAGGGCGAATGATGATATGTTCACTGAAAAACTAAACGCCCAATATGTATTAGGCAATCCAGAGCAAGTACATAAGCAGTTGCAATCGTTACAAGCAATATATCAAGCAGATGAAATCATGATTTTAACTAATACACCTGACTATGAGAGTCGAAAGACCTCTTATCAATTAATTGCGCAAGCTTGTTTATAGCTGGTAGGTGAGGAGAGGAGTACATACATGGAAAATTGGGTAACATCCATCATGGAAGAGTTCGGTTATATTGGCGTGTTTCTAATGATGGCTTTAGAGAATATTTTTCCACCCATCCCATCAGAAATTGTTCTTCCCTTTGGAGGGTTTTTGACGACAACTACTGATTTGACAGTGCTTGGTGTTATCATTGCAGCAACAGTAGGTTCCGTACTGGGTGCGATTATTTTGTTTGGGATTGGTTTGCTACTTGATGTAGAACAATTAGAAAAAATAATTGATCGGTACGGACATATATTGCGGATAAAAAAACAGATGTTAAAAGAGCCGATGCTTGGTTTGATAAATATGGTTATTGGACAGTATTTATTTGTAGAATGATACCTTTAGTAAGAAGTTTGATCTCGATTCCAGCTGGGATGTCGAATATGAATTTTGTCAAGTTTGTAATACTGACTATTACAGGTACTCTCATTTGGAACACAATACTTATTTTAATTGGCATGCAGCTTGGGGAATCATGGACCGATATTTTATCATTTATGGAATTATATTCGACATTTGTTTATATCGCTATAGGTATAGGGATCGTTATAATTATTTATATATTTATGAAACGTAGAAGGCAGCAATAATTTTGCTGCTTCTTTTATCGTTTCCTGTACAATAAAAAAGAAGTGAGAGCAAACCGCTCTCACCTCTGACTAACGCCTCGCTATACGCTTGTTGTTAAAACATAAGACCTTTTCAAGAATTCTTTTTTGCATAGTCTTAAAAATCAGGGAAAGCCCTAACAACCCTAAAAACTCATTTATTATCTAAAACATGTTTTAGATACACTTCCAGTTCATTTTCCTTTAATTTTTTGAATTGAGTATTAGGATAATCAATATATTCATCACTACTCCAAATTGGTTTATTCCCTGAACACATTTTATTTTTATTTTTTTTAAGATATTCTTCTAACTCTGATGGGGCGGAAAATATTTTATATGATTTTCTTCCGCTTTTACTAATTATTTCGTAAATGAAACATTTCCTTTGAGCTGTATACTCTGCTGTTCTAACATACAATTTTTCAATTTTGAGAGATTTGAAAGGGAAGTTCCATCTCCTAAGCCCTCTTTTTTCATCTCTTTCGATACAAATGCATCTTCCACAAGTGCCACAAATATATTGAGTATGTTTCTCTAAACACTCTCTAGGTCTTAACATAGGAGTGGCATAGGGATTATCACTATAACATTCTTTACAACTCATAAACTCTCTCCTCTATTGAATATCATAATTATGTTTAACATCAACAACTCTGTATGGGGATCCCATATAGAAACCTGATACTTGCCTAATCGCTATTAGTTGCTAATCATTAAATAACCATTTTTCCTCTTTTTCATTTTCTGATTTCACTATCTCGACAAAAAAGAAACCTAATTTAATCCTTTAATACCTTATCTTTCACTGTTTATTTTCTTTTCAGCAGTAGGAATACCATCGATTAGGAGAACTTGTCTAAGTTCAAGCATACAGAACAGAATACGCCTCAAGTACTAGATAAAAATATGCCTTCCGTTCATTACGGAACAGCGATATGGTCTGTATGATAGAAGTAAGCTAAAGGAAGGAGGAAATCCGGTGAAAAAATTTCTTTTATTTCTAGCAGGATTAACAGCGTTTATTGTTCTACTGGCTAATTTAGGTCCAATGGTATTTTTGGGACTTGGCATATGGCTACTTTATGTTATCTTTAAACAGTTTATGAAAACTGATTCAACAGCAGGAAAAATCGGCTGGGTTATCGTAGGGCTCATCGTGTTAAGTATCACTATTTCAAATATGTTTGCGCTAATTGGAGTTGTCGCAGCAGTGGCACTATACATGATTTATAAAAGTTGGAAGAAAGAAACAGATGGCCCAGTTGTTCATCACATAGAGGAAGACGATCCGTTTACGAATTTTGAACGTCAATGGGCTGAATTAAATAAGTAATTACTGAAAAAGGAGAGACAAACCATGACTAATATTTTTACGAGAATGAAGGAATCTGTCGTTAGCGATCTACACTACCTAATGGATCAAAAGGAGCAAAAAAATCCGATTGCAGCTTTGAATCATTACCTTAGACAGAGCGAGCAAGAAAAAGAGAAAGTTCGAAAACTATTAGAGCGTCAATATAAATTGAAGGATGAATTTTTAAAAGAATATCAATTAGCCCAAGACTTAGCAGATAAACGTTTAAAGCAAGCGAATATTGCGGAAAAAGCTGGCGAATTGGAAATGTATGAATTTGCTATTCGTGAGCATCAAGAATATCAAGCACGAGCCGAGCGCATGAAAGCATCTCGAGACGAGGCTGCAGCTGAGCTTGAAATACTAGAGCAAAAGTATGAAAATATGAAGCATAAATTAAAAGATATGCATCTGCGTAGAATGGAATTAATGGGCCGTGAAAATATCGCACGTGCAAATCATCAAATCAATCGCGTAATTGATGAAACGTCAGATAAGCCATTCTCTAAGTTTGCGGAAATGGAACGATATATTGAAGGCCTTGAATATAAGGTGAATAGTGCTTATTATCGCAGTACATTTGATCATAAAATGGCAAAGCTTGAAAAAGAAATGGCAGAAAAAGAAGAGGCGTAGGAAAGAAGGAATTTACGTTTCCATAGAAACTTACTTCGGAGTATAACGAACGATGGGGAAAACTGTTCTCGGTAAATGAACATATCTTCTTCGGCAAAGAAAAACATGGTATACTATACAGGCGCAAGAGATTGCGTCTGTTTTTAATCCTATCACCATAGAGTGTAAAGACGTTTGAAGCAACAGGTCAGATTCTAACTAAAGTAGCGGAAAAAACTTAGAAAAGTAACATTGGTTCCAAAACGGGGATAAAATATTGGATTCGGCTATTAAATGGTGTTTTTTTGGGTTTCTACGCAGGAAAGTATAAAATTTGTTGCTTTGGGATAAGGGAATAACTGAATAGCCACGTCCGGCTTCAGCGCCCAGCAACTAGGCGACTTCACGAAATCGCCCTACGATAAGGCCTCATCGGTTCGCGGCAAAGAGGAAGGCCGACTAAAAACGGGCTTGCCGCTCAGGCGTCGGCATACCCCTGTTTTTAGTGCCATGATTCCTAAATCTTTAGTTGATTCGTTCCATTCGCTACGTTGCTAAACGGGCGCCCCGCGCCTTTGTTCCACTATAGGAAAGTATAAGATTTTTTTGGTTTATAGTATAAGAAAAACAAAGGCTTCCGCCATAAGACTTGGCGACAAGCCAAGTTTTTCTAATGAAGGAATATAATAAATAAAGGAGGGTTACTTCATGTTTAAACGACTATCGACAGATACACTAAATTGGATATTAATTGTTGGAGTAATCCTCTTTATTTTAGAGATTACCTTTTTTCAAGGTGGCATGATTATTCCGGCACTTTTTTTTGCTTTGCTTATTTATATAGGACGTCAAAATTTTGAAAAACTATGGGGAAAGTTGTTTTTTTGGTCTGGAATTATAGGCATTATCTTTTCTATATTAAATATGCTGGCCATCCGATTTTTTGTCGTTGCTGCCATTGCGATATTTCTTATTAATTATTCGAAATCAAAAAAAGTAGCAAAGTGGGTGGAACCACATCTGAATTCACATCCAAAACAAGAAGTCAAAGAAAACTTGATTCATAAGCACCCGTTCTTCGATCACCGTTTTTTTGATGACCAAAGGACGGATGATACAGCTTATCAATGGAGAGATGTGAATATTCATGGTGCCTTTGGTGACAGGGTCATTGATCTAAGTAATACGGTGTTACCGAATGATACGGCTGTAATATCCATTCGGCACCTAGTCGGTAATATTGAAATTTACGTACCATATGATGTAGAGGTTAGCATCCACCATAGTTCCGTTATCGGACGTGCACTCATATTTGGAAATTATCATGAAAGAATTATGAATCAAGCGTTATTATACCAAACGAAAGATTATGATACATCGTTTCCTCGAGTAAAAATAATTACCTCCATAATATCTGGGGATATCGAGGTGAAACGTACATGAATCTGCTATTTCGTCATATTTCTACGTCTATTTTCTATAGTATCGTCCTGACCATATTAGTAACAGGAGTCACGCTTTTTGCTTTTGTAGATGATTGGAGCACTATTTTTGACAAGAAGATCGAAGACATTTCCTTTTTATTTATCCTTTTTGTAATTCCAGTTTCCGTTGGGATTGTTACAGGGACTGTGACAGGCTTGTACTGGCGACAACGTATTCACTATCTGGAAAAGAAAATGGAAGAAATTATAAAAGGGCAAAAGTTGAATTTTGACTTGGAAATTCCAAAAGATCTAGGTCAAATGCAACATTACCTTGAACAAGTACAGCATAAGATTAGAATGCAAACAGAGCATGCGCAGCGCTTAGCGACAGAAAGAGCTGTAGAAAGAGAACAAAGCTTACAGGAAATTGTTGTTCAGGAACGAAACAGACTAGCACGAGAATTACATGATTCCGTAAGTCAGCAATTATTTGCAGCCTCTATGATGATGTCGACAATCACAGAAACGAATCCACCTAAGGATGAAACCATACAAAAACAACTTCGTATGGTAGAGAACATGATACAGCAATCACAGTTGGAGATGCGAGCACTCCTTTTGCACTTACGACCAGTAGCTTTAAAAGGAAAGTCCTTACAAGAAGGAACGCAAGAATTACTTATGGAGCTTACGCAAAAAGTACCAATCCAAGTCGATTGGAATATTGAAGCTTTTATTGTTGATAAAGGTGTTGAAGACCAATTATTCCGGATACTCCAGGAAGCTTTATCAAATACACTTCGCCATGCAAAAGCTAATTCTTTACATGTGATGTTAGTAGAAAGAGATGGGAATATTATTTTACGTGTAACCGATGATGGAGTTGGATTTGATATGGGTAAGCTGAAGACGGGATCTTACGGTTTACAGAATATGAGAGAACGAGCTTATGAAGTAGGAGGAAGCTATAAAGTGATTAGCTTTCCAAATCAAGGTACACGCTTGGAAGTGAAGGTTCCTCATTTTGAGAAAGGAGGAGAGGAAGAGTGATCAGGGTTTTATTCGCAGATGATCATGAAATGGTCCGGATTGGAGTAACCTCTTATTTATCAGCACAATCCGACATTGAAGTAGTTGCAGAAGCAGATGATGGAGGAAAAGCTGTAGAGCTCGCTTTGGAATTAAAGCCGGATATCATTTTAATGGATCTCGTTATGAAAGAAATGGATGGCATTGAAGCAACTCGGTTGATTATGGAACAATGGCCGGAAGCCAAAATTATTATTGTGACTAGCTTTTTAGACGATGAAAAGGTGTACCCAGCTTTGGAGGCAGGTGCGACAAGTTATATGTTGAAAACATCCAAAGCAGAGGAAATTGCAAAAGCGATACGGGCTACTTTTGAAGGACAAACTGTTTTAGAACCAGAAGTAACAGGGAAAATAATGAATCGTATGCGCTCACCGGAACGGGCCTTACATGAAGATTTGACAGACAGGGAGCGGGAAATTTTATTGTTATTAGCCCAAGGGAAAACAAACCAAGAAATTGCTGATCAATTATTTATTTCTTTAAAGACGGTTAAAGTTCATGTGAGCAATCTGTTGTCAAAGTTGGAAGTACAAGACCGAACACAGGCTGTTATTTATGCTTTCAAGAACCATCTAGTTAAATAGGCTACCAAAAACGAGTGCATGACCATGTAGCTCGTTTTTTAGTTGAGCATGCAAACAAATGAAGCAGCTAACCATGTTCGGTAGCAATAAATATGGAAACTATCGTACATAGTGCCTTTCAACGTGATTGCTCAATTATTTTCGTTTGTTTTTTTATATCTTTCCCGTACTCCAAAAATCGCTCTGTTAATTGACAAATGGTAAGTAATTCATACGTAATGATTAGCTCCGGTGGGAAATTTGCTACACTAGCGTCTGGTTTTCGGCTGGCAACTCCGTTTTCTCTCCAGTATAGTTCCCTCAGTTCACGAATGTGGGTTTGATTTAACGCTGTTTTACGATTAAAAGTGTCCACAAGTTCGTCCGCAGCTTGACGAATAATCTTTTTTTCATGATCATGCCAAAGGTCATCCCGGAGTCTTGTGGTGACAACATTGTCAATATGATAGTGAATCAGTTTGAGGCAAGTGAGCTGTTTTTCAACTTGTTTAAAAAATCTTTTTTCACTATTCGTTAATGGGTGGTATTTCGCTTCTTCTTTTTGAAACTGGATAAGTGTTTCTGTTTGGCGAATTTTTTTATAGACAACATCTGTCGATTTCAATGCATTGGTAGCTGCTGTTGGTTGCTCAGCCGTTACTGTATAAAACACTTTTTCGATCTTGGCTGCCAAACGTTTTCGTATTGCCATCATGTTTTCAGTAATATGAGACGTATAATCAGGTGGTAAAACAAACATATTGACAGCAGTAGAGACGACTAAGCCGATCGTGGTTGTTCCTAAGCGAATAAGAAAAGAAATAAAATAATTGCTATGAATTACTTCCACCATGGCTACTGCTGTGAGTGTGGCAACTAATAATCCTGCATGTAGTTTTAAACGAAAGCATGTGACAATCGTCAATGTGGCAGCAAGTGCGTACGTTATTGGTGAATTTCCAAACAGGTAAATAAAGAATACGGAGTATGCAGCACCGATTGCTGATGCGGGAAAACGGACAAACCCTTTACGAATAGAATCAGAAACAGTTGGTTCTATGGTTACGATGGCAGTTATAACTGCAAATACAGCCGGGGCGTCGAACAGCTCACAAATCCAGGCAGTTAGAAAAACCGCAACGCCAGTTTTTACGACCCTGCTTCCAATAAAGTGAGAAGGTTTCACAAAAGCTCATCTCCTAGAGGTTATACTTACAAAATGCGATATCCTCATCTATTTTCTACTAAGTAAATAAAAATTTCAACTGAATGAAAAAAAAGGGTTGCATTTTTCAAACAAATCTCATAAACTGTATTATAACAATAAAATTTTTATTAAATCTGTTATATAAAAGGGGGGTTTAAAAGTGAAAATAAGCAAAGACATCGTCATGTGCCCAGATTGTGGAAAGGAGATGGAGGGAATAAGTATGATTCAAGAATGTGATCACTGCCTTTCGAAGAAGCAAGACTAATTTTTTGGTTTTTCTGTTATATAACAAATATAAATGTAATATAACAGAGTGAGTTGGAATAAAATGATTTTTTACAATAACAAAGGGGGAATTTTACAATGACAAATGAGCGGATAAATGATTTGACAAAGGCTTGGGAAAACGATGAACGGTGGATGGGGATAGAGAGACCTTATAGTGCAGAGGACGTCATTCGTCTAAGAGGTTCGATGGATATGACCTATACATTAGCTGAAAAAGGATCGGAAAAATTATGGGAGTTGCTGCAAACGGAAAATTATATTCATGCACTTGGAGCTCTAACAGGAAATCAAGCTGTTCAGCAAGTAAAAGCTGGGTTAAAGGCGATTTATCTGAGCGGTTGGCAAGTGGCAGCGGATGCGAATCTAGCAGGGCAAATGTATCCAGATCAAAGTCTATACCCTGTAAATAGTGTGCCAAATGTGGTAAAGCGCATTAATCAGGCTTTGCAACGAGCCGACCAAATCCACTATTCAGAAGGGAAACAGGATATCGATTGGTTTGCACCGATAGTTGCTGATGCAGAGGCTGGATTCGGTGGGCAATTAAATGTTTTTGAATTAATGAAGTCAATGATTGAGGCAGGCGCATCAGGCGTTCATTTTGAGGATCAATTATCATCAGAGAAAAAATGTGGACACTTAGGTGGTAAAGTATTGCTTCCGACACAGACAGCCGTGCGTAATCTAATTGCTGCCCGCCTAGCTGCGGATGTGATGGGAACACCTACTGTTATCATTGCTAGAACCGATGCGAACGCTGCAGATCTTATTACGAGTGATGTAGATCCATATGATGCTGCATTTATTACCGGAGAACGTACAACGGAAGGTTTTTATAAAACAAAGGCAGGGATTGATCAAGCGATTGCAAGGGGACTTGCTTATGCTCCTTACGCTGACTTAATTTGGTGTGAAACATCGGAACCAAATTACGAAGAAGCAAAGCAATTTGCAGAAGCTATCCGAGAAAAATACCCGAATAAAATGTTAGCTTATAATTGCTCTCCATCGTTTAATTGGAAGAAAAAGCTCAATGACGATGAAATTGCCAGTTTCCAAGAGCAACTGGCAGCTCTAGGATATAAATTCCAATTTGTTACTTTGGCAGGTTTTCATGCTTTAAATTACAGTATGTTTGAACTAGCTAGGAAATATAAGGTTGAAGGTATGAAAGCATACTCGGAACTACAGCAAAACGAATTTCATAGTGAACAATACGGCTATAGTGCTACGAGACATCAACGTGAAGTTGGAACTGGGTACTTTGATGAAGTGGCACAAGTTATTTCTGGAGGTGCCTTTTCAACTGCAGCATTAAAAGGTTCGACAGAAGAAGAACAATTTACTTCTTAAGAAAGTTACAGAATCCTCTAATGATTAACAATGAAATCTTTCATTCATACAGGAAAAAAGAAATATTTTAGTCTCTATTTTGGAATTAAAAAAGGAGCGTTATTCGTTAGCGAATCAACGCTTCTTTTCATGAACAATCAAACTTTATGTCGCATTTGAAATATAATTGTAATATTACTATAATACGATTGCAATTTTTTGCTGTTATAATACGAAGTGCCTAAGAAAATAGTTATACATAAAATAATAGTTTATTCATACAGCCAAACAAAAAAGATAGATACATATAAAACAGGGCTGAATTCTATGTAAAAAGCGGGGGAGTATGTTGAAAAAGTCAATTGTAACAGTTGCGACTGTGACAGTCGTTGGTTTTAGTAGCGCATTTTTTCACACGCAGGTGCAGGCGGAAACGCTAGGAAGTTTGAAGGATAAGCAAACGGAGATTCAAAATGAACGTGAAGCAATCAAAGCAGATTTATCAAAGGCAGAAGCTAAAATTGCGGATGTGTTAATTGAGTTAGAGGAATTAAATAAACAAATAACACAGTTTAATGATGCGATGAAAGAAAACAACGCACAAATCGAAAAAGTCAAAGCGGATATTGCTAAAAAAGAACAAGAAGTGGACAAGCTGGAAAAAGAAATTGCTGCACTAGAAGATGCGATTGAGAAACGTTATAAGAAACTAAAAGAACGTGCAGTTTCTTACCAAAAAAGCGGTGGTGACGTTAGCTATTTAGAAGTTGTTTTAGGTTCTAAAGACTTTGGAGAATTCATTAACCGTGTATCAGCAGTGAATAAAATTACGAATTCAGACGCTAAACTTTTAGAAGAACAAGAAAATGATAAGCAAGAAGTAACCAAAAAACAAGATAAAGTGCTTAAGAGTTTAGAAGAAATGGAAGATCTGCAAGTAGAATTAGAAGGCATGCAGGAAACCATTAAAGAACAGAAGCAAGAAAATGAGAAAAAAGAAGCAAAGTTAAAAGATAAAAAAGCTGATCTGGAGACTTTAAAAGAAGATTTAAAAGGAGAAGATAGCAACTTGGCTGATCTTGAAGCAGAAGTAAGACAAAGCGTTGCTTCTGAACGTCAACCAGCAGCATCGGCTAATAATACTCCTTCTGCTTCAACTTCAACTTCATCTTCACCTTCTGCTTCTGTAAATAACGATTCAAAGGACGGAGACTTGCAAACATTAGGCAGCAAGAGTTCTTCTCCTAAAGCAAAAGCAAAAGCAAAAGCAAAACCTTCAGCAGGAAGTGGTGGAGTAAGTACTATTATCAACTCAGGTTATCAGCATTTAGGTACACCTTATGTTTGGGGTGGTAAAGGTCCGGGCGGATTTGACTGTTCTGGATTTGTATCTTGGGCATTTTCTCAAGGAGGATATTCTATCCCATCAAGTACAAGTGCTTTGGTTGGTGTAGGTCAAAAGATTTCATACAGTGAAATTCAACCTGGGGATCTTGTTTTCTTTGATACGTATAAGAAAAATGGACATGTCGCTATCTATATCGGTGGCGGACAATTCATCGGTGCACAAAGCACACCGGGAGTTTCAGTAGAAAGCATGTCTAATAGTTATTGGAGCAATGCATTCAAAGGTCACGTACGTCGTGTGCTATAATCACATAAAAAAGCCGTTCTCATTATGAGAACGGCTTTTTTGACTATTCTACCATTAGTACTAAAGCATTTAATAGGCTAGACCCCAAAAACGGGAATTTCCGTTGCTGAAGAGAGTTAGACAGCCATCTTTTTGATCAAAATTCTCTTTAGCAAATTTTTTTCGAAATATAGGGAGCATAAAAGTGTTCCTGCATCTTTTGAAGTTTTAGGCGATGATGGAGGCGAAAATCCAGATTTTTGGGCGCACTTGTCCCCTGACAGGCAAACGCTCTAATCGATATGCCCGTTTTAAGACGGATGGTACACCTCCCACACCTGAGCGATAATTAGATAGTTCTCGGTGGCGATCTGTCCCGATTTTAGAACTCGTCTGATCAGTGCGGATTTTGTTTTCACTAAACGAAATATGATACGCACGTTTTTGCTCTTTCACTTAGTATCGTTCAAATAGTGGACAGTTTTGACGATAGAACCACCATGCTTTTCTTCAACATGTCCATCACATAGCCAGGAAAGGATTGGTCCTGATCAAATAGTGTTTTTTGTACGTTTTTCTTTACGTGTTTAAACATTATCCAAAACCTCCAACGTAAAAGTGCTATTACAATTATAACGAATTTTTTCATTTAGTTGGGCGCTTTTTTGACCTTTTGGGTGAGAACCAACTTCTATCATCCCAAAAAATATAGAATAATTTTTATTTTATGGACATTTTTCTAAACAATAGAATGAAATTAGCAGTACGTCTCCAATATTTGGGGCGCTTTTTTTGTTTAGAAATCATAACCACAGATGCCCAATCTAATTGAAAATTGTATAGTGTGTGGTTTTGGATTCATTTACTTGTAATTTACAGATTATTAGCTGCAACAATATAGAAATTCCGTTTGTTCTCATAGTGGGAATATTGCGTTTAATATTCTCTGATGTGGGTATACATAAATAACCCCCAAGATAATAGGAAATTGCTGCCATCTTGTTTTCATACTTGATAACCATAGCTAGTCGATTTCCCCTTACTCACTTTTCATTTTGAAATCAGCTTGTAAACTAGAACAGAAAGGAATTGTTATGAACAAAAGTACATTGAATAACCCTGTGTTTTACGTTTCTGCATTTGTTGTATTTTTACTAGTCATTATCGGAGCTACTCTGCCAAATCGTTTTGGAGCAGTAGCAGAAAAATTGTTTCATTTTACAACGATTCATTTTGGCTGGTTTTATTTATTAGCTGTGTTTGTTTTCGTTGTTTTCCTCATCACGCTATCTTTAAGTAAGTTTGGTAAAATAAAGCTAGGAGCAACACTAACTAAACCCGAATATTCATTTTTTACTTGGATTGGTATGCTTTTTTCTGCTGGTTTTGGTGCAGGTCTTGTTTTTTGGGGAGTAGCTGAACCTATGAGTCATTTTTTTAAAACACCGTTTCCTGCAGTGGAAGCCATGAGTGAAGAAGCAGCAAGAGTTGCAATGGGATATGCGTTTTTTCATTGGGGAGTTAGTCAGTGGTCTGTATTTGCTATTGTTGGCTTAGTTATTGCCTACTTGCAGTTTAGGAAAAAACGACGAGGATTAATATCTACCTCCATTCAACCAATTATCGGAAAAAATAAATTTATTGCTGATACGGTCGATTCTTTAGCGGTTATAGCAACTGTGATGGGAGTGGCAACGTCTTTAGGGTTGGGAATCCTACAGATGAACGGAGGATTAAAATCTGTTTTTGATGTTCCGACTTCGATTTGGGTACAAATGGCGATTGCGGGAGTCATGCTCATTACATATTTAATTTCATCAAGCACGGGATTAGATCGAGGAATTAAATGGTTAAGCAATATTAATCTGGGTCTTTGTTTATTATTATTAGTGTTCGTCTTTATGGCTGGTCCGACTGTTTTTATATTAAATACATTTGTTTTAGGTCTAGGTGATTATTTTTCTAATTTTATTGGATATAGTCTTCGTTTAACCCCATACACAGGAGATACGTGGGTAAGAGAATGGACGATTTTCTATTGGGCATGGTCTACAGCCTGGTCTCCTTTTGTTGGTGCGTTTATAGCACGTGTGTCCAGAGGAAGAAGTATTCGTCAATATGTATTAGGAGTACTAGTTGTTTCTCCGGCTATCGCTTGTATTTGGATTGCAGCTTTTGGTGGTACAGCTGTATACAATGATTTAATGAATGGAACTTCTATAGCAGAAGCTGTGAATGCAGATATAGCAGTTGCTCTTTTTGAAACATATCAGCATTTACCTATGACAACAATCCTTTCCATACTTTCTATCTTTTTAATCTTTACATTTCTAGTTACTTCTGCAGACTCTGCAACTTATATTCTTGGTGTAATGACCTCAAGAGGAAGTTTAAACCCTACATTAGTTACCAAAATTGTCTGGGGACTTTTAATTACAGCTATAGCAGTGGTATTGCTGTTAGCTGGTGGTTTAGAAGCATTACAAACTGCTTCATTAATTTCTGCGCTCCCATTTACAGTAATACTATTGCTGATGATGGCTTCGTTTACAAGAATGTTATCAAAAGGTGAAAAAAAAGCGGAACAGGATAAAGAATAGCAGGAAGCAGTAAGGTGAGATCACACTTTACTGCTTTTCTTTCTTATTTATCTCGCATATAATATGCTACTAGACTCCCGTTTCAGCAGTTGGCTCATCTGTTCTGCAACAAGTCTACGTGGGAGATACAGCACCTAAATGCTCTATTTTGTAAGAGACCCTTTAGGTCATCCATTTTAACACTCAGTGGGGATGAGTGAAAATCCACGCTGATTTTCACTTTTTATAGCTGACCCGAACTCGGTGCTATTGTAAATGATGATATGGAAGTATAGCAGGCTTAGTTACCGTTATAGGATAATTTTATTAGGATGTCGATGATATGAAAGATGAATTCGTTCGGTATAAGGGAAACGATTGCTTCAGACAATGAAAAGCGATATCAAAAGCATAGGTAAAGGAAACTACGATTGTTGAAGCATTTTACTAGCGTTGCTTCGTAAAATCCAATAACGGGTTGTAAATAAGGGTTAGAATCACCAAAAAGTAGCGGATATACATAAGAACTATTGAAACAAAAAGTGGATGTTTTGTTGCCAAAGCCTTCCTTGTTCTGCGGGGAAGCCGGCAACCGAGCATCCTACAGGAAGCTGTTTTTTGCTTCCGCAGAAGTTAAGGCCCCTCCGCGTAAAAGTGTACCTCCACTGCGGGCTCACAAGCGATTATTATAAACCTTTCCTTAATAATTGCAAGCTTAACTACATTCACCGCGGAAGGAACTCCTGTACATCCTTGACAGCTTCGAAATAAATGATGATTTGACAGTCCATATAAACGTAAGTATACTGTGGTTAGCTAAGTATTTAAAATAATCATTTTCTAGGGTTCCGCAGATACAAGTAAGTAGCTATCTGGACTGGACCAAGAGAAAATGCACGGTTCATTACGTGTACACGGAGGGATAAAAGCCCGGGAGGATATCTAGCAAATATGATATCTTTCTGGGTTTTTTGTTTGCTTTTTTTAAGAGATAAGAAATCACTATGGCTCGCCAAGAGCGCAAGCCACCATCTATGATGAAAAACACTTAAAGACGGTTTTTTCATACAAAAGTATAAAATTTGTTGCTTGGGATAAGAGAATAGCCACGTCCGGCGCAAGCACCCAGCAACTAGGCAACTTCACGAATCGCCCTACGACAAGTCACCATCTGTTGTAGCTAAGAGGAAGGCCGACTAAATACGGGCTTGCCGCTCAGGCGTCGACATAGCCCTGGTTGCAGGGGCATGGTTCCTAAATCTTTAGTTGATTCGTTCCAGTTGCTACGTTGCTAAACGATCGCCTTGCGCCTTTGTTCACATGAAAGGTAATGAAGGAGTGGATTAGATAGTTTAGAGTATATAAAGTGAACCTTCAGGCAGTAGAGGATTCCTTAGCTAGCTAAAAAAAACTAATGATTAAAAAAGGTGATGTTGATGAATAAAGACTGGAATACTGTATTTCTTGCTGGATTGTTTGAAATTGGCTGGGTAATTGGTTTAAAACATGCAAACAGTTGGATGGATTGGATTCTGACGCTGATCGCGATTTATGTAAGCATGCATTTACTTGTTATCGCCTCACGCCGATTACCAGTAGGTTCAAGCTATGCAGTATTTGCAGGTATAGGAAGTGCAGGAACAGTTATAGCAGAAATAGTGCTTTTTGGAGAGCTGGTACAACCGTTAAAAATAGTGCTAATTCTACTATTAGTAACGGGAGTTATTGGTTTGAAGTTGGTAACGCCGCAAAAAGAAAAGGAAGAGGTGTCGTAATGGATTGGATTATTCTTTTTGTAGCAGGGTTTACGGAAATAATTGGCGTAACAGGTATTAATAAAGTGAATCAACGAGTGAATGCAATATCATTAATATGGTTTCTAGGCGGATTTGGACTAAGTTATATTTTATTAGGCATTGCGATGGAAACAATTGCAATGAGTACTGCTTATGCTGTTTGGACAGGGATGGGAACGGTGGGAAGTGCGCTCGCTGGTATGTTGTTCTTTCATGAGTCGAAGGATTGGAGGAGATTGCTTTTCATCGGTATGATTTTAAGTGCTGCAGTTGGTTTAAAGCTTATTTCATAGTCAATCAGCTAGAATGAAAAGGGAACAATTCTTATGTTTATGATACATTCCTAGCGGTTATACATTACTAAGAAGTAGATAGTATTGAAGGAGTGGAGTCTGGAATGGATATAAACAAAGAACTAGAATATTTAGAATCAGTGGAAAGGGAAGGGCCAGATAAAGTATTTACAATGTACTTAAATACAGACCCTTCCGACCCTGAACAGCAGGGCAGAGAATGGAAAATCCAATTTAAAAATGGGATCCGTAATTTTGAAAAGTATTTAGAAGAAGCAGATGACAAAGAAGAGCTTAAAAGTTTTCAGCAAGTGAAACAAAAAGTAGAAAAGTTTATCCGAGGTAATGAACAGCAATTTCGTAGAGGCGTTATTGTATTTGCAACTGCAGATGAAGAAGTGTGGTTTGCAACAAGGGTGCAAATGCGTTTGCAAACGGAATTTTATTGGCAGGAAACCCCTTTAGTGGAGCAATTAAAGAAACTAAAAGAGCAGTATCCAAAAACAGGAATTATATTAGTTCAACAAAACCAAGTAAGAGTCATCGAATCCTATTTAAATGAACTGGAAATGGAGAAGAATTACGAATTAGATATTGAAGTAGATGACTGGCGTGAGAAAACTGCGATGGGGCCTGGTAATCCAACCATCCAAAAGGATGACTTGAATGCCCGCTTTGAAGCTAATAAGCACCGTTGGTATAAATCATTGGCTCCTAAAATAGATAAACAGGCGAAAGATAGAGCTTGGGAAAATATAATTATCATAGGTGAACCAGGCCAGGCTCAGGCATTCCAAAACCAAATGACAAAGCAAGTGGATGAAGTAATCAATAAAAATATGTTGGATCATGAGGCGTCAAAAATATTGGGAGAAATATTTGGGTAAGGAAACGAGAGTTTGGTGCTTACCAGACTCTCGTTTCCTGAGTGGTTTTAAACTGAATAGCATGATTAGACCGATAACACCAGTGCTACTGGCAAAAGCGAAACGATTAACGACAAGCTAATATATCCAATTGCTTTGTTGAATTGGTGTTGGAAAATTAATTGTAATGTTTCATTTCCAAATGTCGAAAAAGTTGTATACGCTCCGCAAAACCCTACTCCTAATACCAGCCACCATGTATGTGGAAGAATTCCCCTTGTGTAAAGATGCACAAAAAAAGCTAAGAGTAAGGACCCAGTAATGTTCGCCAGCCATGTCCCAATCAATCGTTTGTGAGTTGTAATAGATAGCTGGTAACGAGTAATGCTTCCAAAAAAACCTCCTAAAGCAACGAACAAAAAACTCATACTTCTGCCTTCTTTCTAGTATGTATGGAAAACTGATAGCCCATATAACAAAATAATAGACCTCCAATAATACTAAGTAAAACATACATAATGGCTAATAATACGTTGTTACTCCAAAGCTCGATTGTTTCAACTGCAAACGTGGAGAAAGTGGTAAACGAGCCAATTAATCCAGTAGTTAAGGCTGTGAACAATGCAGGAGATAGTCGCTCTTTTATTTGCTTATGATTTAATAGCAAACTTAACAAAAAACAACCGAGCAAATTGGCGCATAAAGTAGCAAAGGGGAAGCCCTTTGCTGTAAATATAAAAGATATACCATATCTCCCCATTGCACCAATCGCTCCGCCAATTCCAATTGCTGTCATTGTTTTTATGCGAGTGCTAATTTGCATCCGGGACACCTTCCGTAAATTTCAAATTTATGTCCTTCAATCGAATAGTCTGTTAATAGTTGCTCCACTTCTTCCATTGGACAAATATCAATTTCTTTCGTTTTACCACAATCTTTACAAATAAAGTGGTGGTGATGATGGTGTACACAATTCATTCGGAAATGTTTTTCTCCATCTAATTCTGTAGTTTCCAAAATACCAAGGTCATGATAGAGATGAAGATTTCGATAGATGGTATCAAAGCTAATACCAGGATAGCTTTCCTCTAAATGCGTGATCAAATCTTTAGCAGTGCGATAACCATCTGCTTTTTCAAAAAAAGATAGGATATCTTTACGTTTTCCCGTCATTTTATAGCCTTTTTTACGTAAAAGTGTGACAGCTTCATTTCTATTCATATAGCTTCCCTCACTTTGTTTTTTACTCTAGTAACTTATTATTGGTCAGCAAGAAGGAAAATGTGTGTTGCTTTCCCTACATTACATTGAAAATTTGAACTAGGGCTTGCTAGCTATACAGCTTTCGATCGGTACCGTTTCGCAACAATGGAGATTAATAACAGTGCAATAGCTACCATCACAATCGTTCCTCCAGGTGGTATACTTAAATAATACCCAGTTATCAATCCTATCATAACAGCTATTTCACCAAATACAACAGATAAAAACACCATTTGCTTAAATCCCTTCGCAAATCGCATACTTGCTGCAACTGGTAGTGTCATTAGAGCAGAAACGAGCAAAACACCAACAATTCTCATAGAAACAGCAATTACTAAAGCAGTTAAAACAATAAATAGCAGATGAATCGCTTTTGCATGTAGTCCTGAAATAGTTGCATGTTCTTCATCGAAAGATAAGTTGAATAATTCCTTGAAAAATAATACGATCATAATGATAATGAAAATTGCGATCCCCGCAATAGCGTAAAAGTCGCTTTTACTCACTGCAGAGACAGAACCAAATAAATAATTAAATAAATCGGTATTAAATCCATCTGCTACAGAAATAAAAATGACACTAAGTCCAACTCCACCCGATAGAATAATCGGTATAGCTAGCTCTTGGTATGCTTTATAAACGCCACGCAGCTTTTCGATCAATATGGAACCAACAACGGAAAAGACCATTCCGCTATATAATGGACTGATCATAAGCGCAAATTTTTTCTCTAGTAATAAACCAAATGCAATTCCAGCTAATGTGACGTGTGACAGTGCATCTGCGAGCAGTGACAATCTCCTGACCACAATAAATGACCCTAATAAAGGGGCAATTAAGCCAATTATTATTCCGGTAAACAGTGTGTTTCTTAAAAAATCGTATTCCATAAAATCTACTAGCATATGACTTCCTCCAAATCAATGGTCATGTGTTACTAAATGGATGTTGTGACCGTAAATATGCGACCATTCTTCGTTCGTTAATGATTTATATGCCTCTGGCTTACCATGGAAATGCAAGGTTTTATTTAAACAAGCAATTTCTGTAGCTTGTTCTGCTATTGTTCCAGTGTCATGTGTTACCATAAGCATTGTAATTCCTCTATTGCGGTTTAAATGGTCAAGCAACTCATAAAAACGTTGCACATTTTCATTATCTACACCTACCGTCGGTTCATCTAAAATGAGTAGCTCGGGATCACTGACTAAAGACCTGGCAATAAAAATTCGCTGTTGCTGCCCGCCCGATAAATTACCGATATTTTCGTGCGTATATGCTTCCATTCCAACTTGGGCGATTGCTTCCAGGATTTTTTCTTTATGTTTCTTTTGGAAAAACCTTAAATAGCCAATTTTAGCTGTTAATCCCATGGATACTACTTCATAAACGGTTGCCGGAAACCCTTTATTAAATGCGTTTGCTTTTTGTGAAACATAGCCAAGCTTATTCCAGTCGTTAAACCTTTCAATCGGTTGGCTGAATAGACGGATGTTCCCGCTATCAGCCTTTTGCAACCCGAGAATTAATTTAATAAGCGTGGTTTTACCACCCCCATTTGGTCCAACTAACCCCATAAAGGAACCTTGAGGTACAGAAAAATGGATATGATCTAACACTTTCTTATTTTCATAGGAAAAACTAACATTCTCCATAGAAATAACGGCTTCACTCATCATTTAACCCCCTTACAAGTAAATTGCTCAATCAAGTATTAAGATGTTACTTGATCGAGTGTTTCTAGGTTTTTTTTCATAATCGAAAGGTAATCTTCATTATTTTCGAGATCTTTTTCTGTTAAGACAGACAGATTATGAATGGTAGCAGTTTTTGCTTGAATGTGTTCTTGAATAACCTTCGAGACACGATTGGACGTATTTTGCTCGAAAATAATATAATTAAGGTTATATTTTTCGGCTTGGTCAATGATTTCCGTTAATTCTTTCTGTGATGGTTCATTATTAGTAGACAACCCGTTGATGGCAATTTGTTCTAGACCATATCGTTCCTCCCAATATCCGTAAGCCGCATGGGATACGAGAATATGCTTGTTTGTTTTTGCTTCTAAGACAGTTTGAAAATCATGATCCAGTGACTGTAATTGTTCTTTTAATTTATTAAAATTAGCTTGATATAGATCCTTTTCGTCAGGATTGAGCTCGATTAATTGATCCTTAACGATTTCAGATAATTCGATCATTCGCATAGGGTCAAGCCAAATATGTGGGTCATGGTCTCCATGAGAATGACCGTCATGGGCTCCCTCTTCATAAGAATAACCGTCGTTATGAGCTTCGGCTTCGTCATCATGGGATTTTTCTTCATCAGAGTGACCGTCGTTATGAGCTTCGGCTTCGTCATCATGGGATTTTTCTTTATCAGAATGACCGTCGTTATGAGTTTCGGCTTCGCCATCATGGGGTTTTTCTTTATCAGAATGCGCTTCTTCTTCATGTGAATGACCACTCGCATCATTCTTGGTTCCTTTGTCAAAAAGATGCTCGTTTTTTCCTAGCTCGATAAGCTTGACGTCCTCTGAGTCCAATGCGTCTGCTGCACTTTCAGCAAACCCTTCCATCCCTGCACCCAAGTAAATAAATGCATCACTTCTAGCTATATTTGTCATATCTTTTGAAGTTGGTTCATACGAATGGGCATCGACTCCTGGTGGATAAACGGAGTGAACATCAGCGGTTTCCCCAGCAATTTGCTCTACAGCAAATTGAATCGGATAAATCGACGTGTATATGTTTAAATCCGTGTTGTTTTCAGTGGAACCATCTGATTTAGTACAACCGGCAACGAATAAAGTAATCAAACCAAGGATAAGTATGGCAATGGATGTTCTTTTCAATAGTTGTTCCTCCTCTTTAAAATATCTTCTGTAATATAATATCGTAATCATTCCGAAATGTAAATAGGAATGATTACGATTATTTTTCGGAAAATAAATATGCCTTAGAAAATATGGCGATCACACATAAAATCTGTAAAGTACAATACTAATCAAAACTATATGTACTATATAAAACAAGTTAGTTCGTAATAAAGTTTGCTTTATCAACGGAAAGAAGTGAAGCAATTTACGAAACAGCAAATTGTATGAACGCAATCTTACGGTTGTTTTTTATTATCTAAGCAGACAAATAGCGTTTAAATAAAAAAACTGATAAAAAAGAAGGAAAGGAAAAAGGATTTTTTCTAATTCGAGGAGTGAATATAATGGAAAAATATCGATTGGACCCGACGAAAGGACTGGAATTTGGCCTCTATACCCTTGGAGACCATTTACCGGACCCTCACACGGGGAAGAAAATATCTGCTGAACAACGTATTCATGAAATTATAAAGTTAGCTCAATTAGCAGAACAGGCGGGTATTGACTTTTTTAGTGTGGGAGAAAGCCATCAGGATTATTTTGTTACGCAAGCACACGCTGTTGTGTTATCGGCAATTGCCCAGGCAACGAAAAAAATTAAACTTTCCAGTTCTTCGACCATTATAAGTACGTCTGATCCGGTTCGTGTATATGAGAATTTTGCAACGATTGATCTAATCTCGAAAGGAAGAGTGGAAATTGTCGCTGGAAGAGCTTCACGAATTGGACTATTTGATTTATTGGGTTATGATATACGTGATTACGAAGCGTTATTTGAGGAAAAATTTGATTTATTACTACAAATCAATGATTCAGAGCAAGTAAATTGGGAAGGGGAATTTCGTGCACCTTTAAAAAATGCTAGCGTGCTTCCACGACCATTAAATGGGTCCATGCCCATTTGGCGAGCGGTTGGTGGGTCACCTGCCAGTGCCATAAAGGCAGGATATGCAGGAGTTCCAATATATCTTGCTCATCTAGGAGGGCCAGCAACCAGCTTTAAACAATCCATTGATGCTTATAGGGGTGCCTTAAAACAGAGCGGGTATAACCCAACGGATTTTCCTGTTGCAACTGCTGGCTTTTTCTATGCAGCGGAAACAACACAGCAAGCGCTAAGAGACATGTATCCGCATATTAACGAAGGAATGAAATTAACGAATGGGCAAGGATTTCCAAAGCAGCATTTTGCCCAAGGTGCACATGAGCATAATGTAATGAATATCGGAAGTCCCCAACAAATCATTGAGAAAATACTTTATCAGCATGAATTGTTTGGGCACCAGCGTTATATTGGACAAATGGATTTTGGTGGGATGCCATTTGATAAATTGAAGAAAAATATTGAAATCATCGGTACAGAAATTTTACCTGCTATTAAGAAGCATACCGCACGAAAATAAGGAGGAATACGATGAAGATTGTCGGAATATCTGGATCACGTATTGGAACGAAGACAAAAACAGCTATGGGTTATACACTCCACGTATTGAAGGAAAACTACTCAGAGGTAGAGACCAAATTAATCGACTTAGCCGACTATGAGATACCGTTTAGTGACGGGAGGCATTATCTGGAATACGAAGGGGATACAGGTGAAATATTGCAGGTCATTATGGAAGCAGACGCACTGATTATTGGTACGCCAATTTTCCAAGCATCTATCCCAGCTTCATTAAAAAACATATTTGACCATCTCCCTGTCAATGCTCTCCAAGATAAAGTTGTAAGCATGGTTATAACAGCAGGTTCTGCCAAGCATTATTTAATAGCGGAACAGCAATTAAAACCGATCTTAGGCTATATGAAAGCACAAATAGTCCAAACCTATGTTTTTATGGAAGAAAAGGATTTCTACAACCAACAAATTATTAACGATGATGTAGTTTTCCGTATTGAACGTTTAGTGGAAGATACTGTTACCCTCACCGAGACGTATGCCAACATCCGCCAAACTAAAGAAGCAAAGTATGGATTTTAGCAAGTGTTTTAACATGGATGGTGCGAGTTATGCTAAGCTTTTAGTAATGCTCAACGCTAGACAGAAAAATATCCCGTATATAGGGTGCTGTAAGTATCCCACTTTTGTAGTTGGATAATCTGCATTGCAACAGTCTAAGTGAGAGATAACACCACTACCTAAATGCCCTATTTCGTAAGCGGCCTTGAGGTCATACCATTACGGTACTAACAACCAGCAGGGGATGAATGAAACCCCCTACGATTGAAGATTTACTTGATCTGCGGACAAAGAATATTTTAGTATATCGTTTACTTCATTTAGTGGAAGAGAAAGTAAACCTCCACTAAATGAAGTTTGTTTACTCTGAATGTAAGATTCCATGAAATTCCCCTTCAAATTAACGATAAAATCTAAGTGGGAGATACCGGCGCCAAATACTCGCTTCACCCAATTTGGTAAGATGCCAATCACTAAACGATTGCAACAAGCCCAGGGAAAGCTACGTTAGCAACGCATTCGCTCGCGCAGTAAAATTGTTTTCTATTTCAAGGGAACTTAAGATATTAGCCGTTGGTTTATTTCTATTCGTAGAAGGAGGAGGAATCACTACTGAATGAAGTATAACTTTACTCCATAAAAAAATGTTTATAATTGTTGCGAAATATCAGTAAATACTTTATAGTTATAATTAAGTAGATAGGAGACTATCTTTTTATTTTCGACATAAAATGAATGAGTATTCATTCAAAAATGTGGATGGGAGGATAAATTATGAAGCAATCAATCAGGCGTGCAGCTGTTTTAGGATCTGGGGTAATGGGATCGGGGATTGCAGCACACTTGGCTAACGTTGGTATACCAACGCTCATGCTTGATATTGCACCGAAACAGTTAACGAAAGAGGAAGAAAAAAAGGGGTTAACCTTAGCTGATCCATCTGTTCGTAATCGAATTGCAACAGACAGCAAAAAGGCATTATTAAAACAAAAACCTTCACCCATTACAACCAAAGAAAGCCTTGATTTAATCGAAGTAGGGAATATGGAAGATGATATGGAAAAGCTCGCTGATGTAGATTGGATTATCGAAGTTGTTGTTGAAAACTTAGATATTAAACGAAAAGTATTTGCAAATGTAGAGTCATATCGCAAAGCGGGAACGATTGTCAGCTCAAACACTTCGGGCATATCCATAGAAGCAATGTCCAGTGAATGTTCTGAAGATTTTCGTAAACATTTCCTTGGCACGCATTTTTTTAACCCACCGAGATATTTGAAATTGCTTGAAGTTATACCGACTAAAGATACTGATCCTGAAGTACTTGCATTTATGAAACAGTTTGGTGAAAACGTTTTAGGGAAGGGAGTCGTTGAAGCAAAGGATACACCTAACTTTATTGCCAATCGGATTGGTACGTACGGTTTGCTAATTACTGTTCAAGAAATGCTTCGTGGTGGTTACAGTGTGGGAGAAGTAGATTCTGTAACTGGACCGATGATTGGAAGAGCAAAAAGCGCAACATTCCGTACTCTTGATGTCGTTGGCTTAGATACGTTTATTCATGTAGCTAAAAATGTATACGACCAAGTAGACGGAGAAGAAAAAGAGGTATTTACTGTGCCAGACTTTATGCAAACTATGCAAGAAAAAGGCTGGTTAGGCGCTAAAAGCGGTCAAGGTTTCTTTTTAAAGAAAAAGGGCAAAGACGGTAGCACGATTTACGAATTGAATCCAGAAACATTGGAATATGAAGAACGGAAAAAGCTAAAAACAGCAGCAACGGAGATGGCAAAGCAGGAAAAAGGATTACAGCGTAAATTGAAAACGCTTCTATCACAAAAAGATGATCGTGCAGGCGCGCTTGTTTGGTCGATCTTAAAGCCAGTATTCCTTTATGCTGCCGAATTAACTGGTGAAATTGCCGATGATATTGCGGCTATCGATGATGCGATGAAGTGGGGCTTCGGCTGGGAATTAGGACCATTTGAGACGTGGGATGCAATTGGGTTACGTAAGTCAGTAGAACGGATGCAAACGGAAGGGGAAGTAATTCCTAAATGGGTTTTACAATTATTAGAGGAAGGTAACGAATCTTTTTATAAAACAGAAAATGGAACTGTTTATTATTATGATCAAGGAACGTATAAAGAAAAGTCAGTTAATCAAAAAGAAATTCATTTACGGAGATTAAAAGAGGCGCAGGGGGTCATTAAAAAAAATACCGGAGCTAGTCTGATAGATTTAGGCGATGGTGTAGCATGTTTAGAGTTCCACTCAAGAAGTAACGCCATCGGCTTAGATATTATACAAATGGTTCACTTTGCTATTGATGAAGTGGAGAAAAACTACGAGGGGCTTGTCATTGGTAATCAGGGTAAGAATTTCTGTGTTGGGGCTAACCTTGCCATGATGCTGATGGAAGCTCAAGATGATAATTTCTTTGAACTGGATATGGTGATTCGTCAATTTCAAAATATGACGATGGCAATCAAATATGCGAATAAACCTGTGGTTGTTGCTCCATTTAATATGACACTTGGTGGCGGTGCGGAAGTTTCATTACCAGCAGCCTCTATTCAGGCCTCGTCGGAAACGTACATGGGACTTGTTGAATTTGGTGTTGGGCTGATCCCTGGAGGCGGTGGCACGAAGGAATTATATTTAAAAATGCTCCGTCACTTGCCAAAAGGGATTGCATTTGATGTTACGAAGGTTGCAAATGATGTATTCGAAAAAGTAGCAACAGCGAAAGTGTCCACTTCTGCTGCTGAAGCACGTGAAAATGGCTATTTAGATCAAGGTGATCGGATTAGTGTTAATCCGGATCATCTCTTACATGACGCAAAGGAAAATGTGTTAGCACTGGCTAAATCTGGTTACCAGGCTCCAAAAAGAGAAAAGATCCCAGTAGTTGGAGATGCAGGTTATGCAGCTATGGTATTAGGCGCTAAAAACTTGCATTTAAGCGGCTATGCATCAGAGCATGATGTAAAAATGGCAGAGAAACTAGCTTATGTTTTATCAGGTGGACGTCTTCAAGAAGGAATAAAGATAGATGAACAAGTAATGCTAGATTTAGAACGAGAGGCATTTTTAAGCTTGATCGGTGAGCCAAAAACGCAACAACGGATGCAACATATGTTGGTCAAAGGGAAACCATTACGAAATTAACTAAAGGGGGAACTATTGTGAAGGAAGCAGTAATTGTTGCGGGTGCAAGAACCCCTGTAGGTAAGGCAAAAAAAGGGTCACTCGCTCATTCGAGGCCAGATGATCTAGCGGCACTAACGATTCAGGAAACGCTAAAACGCGCTGGCAACTATAATGGAAATATGGATGATGTCATCATTGGTTGTGCCATGCCTGAAGCGGAACAGGGAATGAATATAGCCAGAAATATTGCTGGGCTTGCAGGCTTAAACCATGATGTTCCAGGAATTACGATTAATCGTTATTGCTCATCAGGGTTGCAAAGTATTGCTTATGCCGCAGAACGAATTATGGTAGGAGCTAGCGATACGATCATTGCAGGTGGCACAGAGTCGATGAGCCTAATTCCAATGGGTGGTCATGTTATTAAGCCAAATTCCAAACTTGTACAAGATGCACCAGGATATTATATGAGTATGGGGCATACAGCGGAAGAAGTAGCAAATCGGTTTCAAATTTCTAGAGAAGATCAGGACGCCTTTGCAGTACGAAGTCACGAACGAGCTGCCAAGGCTATAGAAGAAGGGAAATTTACCGATGAAATTGTTCCTGTTGAGGTAACGCATCGATTTATCAATGATCAAAATAAACCAGAAGAAAAGAAAGTGACGTTTGCGATGGATGAAGGGGTGCGTCCTGAAACGTCTACAGAGATATTAGCTAAATTAAGACCTGCTTTTCATGTTAAAGGAACGGTGACAGCAGGAAATTCATCGCAAATGAGTGATGGGGCAGCATCGGTTTTAGTAATGAACAGGGAAAAAGCAGAAGCGGAGGGATTAACACCGATCGTTAAATTCCGTTCGTTTGCCGTAGCCGGTGTTGAACCAGAAATTATGGGCGTTGGCCCAGTGGCAGCAATTCCAAAGGCATTGGAAATTGCAGGCCTTGAATTATCAGATATCGATTTATTTGAATTAAATGAGGCATTTGCATCGCAAGCTGTACGTGTCATTCAAGCTTTGGATCTGGATATAAATAAGGTAAATGTAAACGGCGGTGCGATAGCACTAGGGCATCCGCTTGGGATGACAGGCACGAAGCTAACGTTATCGCTTATGCATGAAATGAAACGTAGGCAAGTTCAGTATGGTGTTGTAACCATGTGTATTGGGGGCGGCATGGGAGCAGCAGGTGTTTTTGAGCTGTTATAGGGTAGAAACGACGACACTTATATAATAATAGGACATTACAAGAGGTAGATGTTGTTACGGGGTGTAAGTTTTTTAAGGGGAAAATTTCAGGACTTAAAAAAGCATAGAAAAGGGGTTTATATATATGAGCGAAACAAAGGAAAAGGTATTTAAAGGCGGCGGTTTTTTAGTTGAGGACTTAACAGCAGATGATGTCATTACTCCAGAGGATTTCACGGATGAGCATAAAATGATTGCAAAAACAACGGAAGAATTTGTAGTTGGTGAAGTCATTCCAAAAGTCGACCATCTAGAAAATCATGAATTCGAACATTCAGTAGAATTATTGAAGAAGGCTGGGGAGCTTGGTCTGTTAGGGGCAGATATTCCAGAAGAATATGGCGGTTTAGCATTGGACAAAATTAGTTCGTCATTGATTACGGAAAAATTTGCTCTTGCTGGTGGCTTTTCGGTCACCCACGGTGCGCACGTAGGGATAGGTTCATTACCGATTGTATTTTTCGGAAATAACGCACAAAAGGAGAAGTATTTACCCAAACTGGCTACTGGAGAATTGTTAGCTGCATATGCTTTAACAGAACCAAGCTCAGGGTCTGACGCTTTAGGTGCAAAAGCTACAGCGGTGTTAAATGAAGCAGGAACACATTATATTTTAAATGGGGAAAAGCAATGGATTACCAATTCAGCTTTTGCTGATGTGTTTATTGTTTATGCCAAGATCGATGGCGAACACTTCTCTGCATTTATCGTGGAACGTGAATTCCCTGGAGTATCAACTGGACCTGAAGAAAAGAAAATGGGAATCAAAAGCTCCTCTACTCGTACATTAATATTGGAGGATGCGGAAGTACCAGTGGAAAACTTATTAGGAGAAAAAGGTCGCGGTCATATTATTGCTTTTAATATTTTAAATGTTGGACGTTATAAGCTGGCAATTGGTGGTGTTGGTGGGGCTAAACGGGGCATTGAATTAGCTGTGAAATATGTAAATGAACGAAAACAGTTTAACAAGCCAATTTCAAGCTTTTCACTAACAAAAGAGAAGCTAGCGACGATGGCAGCAGAAACATATGCAAATGAAAGTGCAGTATATCGTACTGTTGGATTATTTGAACAACGGATGGGAGCACTTACGGATGAGCAATTAAATGATGGTAGAGAAGTTGCTAGAGCGATTGCAGAATATCAGATTGAGTGTTCTATGAATAAGTATATGTGCACAGAACTTTTGGATTTCGTAGCAGATGAAGCTGTTCAATTACATGGTGGCTATGGCTTCATGCAAGAATACGAGGTAGAGCGGATGTATCGTGATTCACGCATCAACCGCATTTTTGAAGGAACGAATGAAATTAACCGTTTGTTAGTTCCTGGAACGCTGTTGAAAAAAGCAATGAAAGGTGAACTTCCACTACTGCAAAAAGCCCAATCCCTTCAAGAAGAACTAATGATGCTAATGCCAGAAGAAGTGGGCACTGCTGCATTAGAGCAGGAAAAACATTTACTCAAAAATGCGAAGAAAATGGTCTTACTTGGTGCAGGTTTAGCAGCACAGAAATTCATGCAAAACATCGAGCATGAGCAGGAAATCCTTGTAAATCTGGCTGATATGGTAGCAGAAGTTTATAATATGGAGTCAGCTATTCTTCGTACCGAAAAAGCAATCCATCGAGATGGAGAGGAAAAGAGTAAGCAAAAATTATGGTATACACAAGTTTACGTGCAAGAAGCGTTTAACCGTATGGAGGCAAATGCTAAAGAAACGCTAATCGCAGTAGAAGAGGGAGACACACTACGAATGATGCTTTCTACCTTACGTAAATTAACACGTCATACACCAACAAATGTGATAGCAAGAAAACGGGAAATCGCCGCTGCTATCATTGAAGAAGAAAAATATACTTTATAAAAAGGGAATAAAAAGACGGGCTAAATCTATGACTATGTTAGATTAGCTCGTCTTTTTTCCTTGTAATAATTGATGGAGGCTTGTTAAGCAAAAAGCGAAACAAGAAATACCTGCTAATTCCTTATAAAGGCTCTCGCTATTTAATAGGAAAGGGTAGCTAAATGTATAGAACCTCTACGGGCTTAATTTAGGAGTCGAGAGGTCAGTATCCAGGGATGTCGGCTCACGCTTTTCATTCTATCGTCAGCAATAGGTAAGCGTTTGATGTATCTCCAGCTTTTCTCCTGCTTTACTGGAACGGGCGAGTTTCCCTCTTCGTTGCAAAGTTAAGATTAGAAAATTATCATCTCCTATTTTTCGTGCGATAGGCGTTTATAGTAGAACTTGTCGAACGATGCCCAAATTTTCCTAAACTAACTTCTTTCCCGACATTAAACAGCGAAGCTAGCTTAGCGATCAAGATTATCATTAAGGTTATCTTAATCCCCTTAGAGCATTCAAATTATACTATCTTCCATTTGAATATTTAAACGTTGTGGACAGAAAAAAATATGGATAATTGGTTCTGATTCATGGATTTAAATGTAAATTCGCCGAAGTTCACAAATAGACAATCTCTAAAACTTACGCATTTTGCTAACGAACAAGATAAAATTGCTTCAAGTTATACGATTTAATAGTTTAAGTATTTAACATCAGTTTGCAGGTTTTTAATAAATACCCCTTTTCATCAGGTAAGCCAAGGACATAAGCAAATTCGATATAGCAAAAGCCGAACTATCCATTTATCCTGCATATAAGGCGCTGTAAGACTTCCACTTCAGGAGTTGGCGATATCATACAACCACAAGCTAAGCTAGAAGATAACGGCACCTAAATTCCCGACTCGTTTAGTAGCCTTTAGATTATACTCTTGTGGTACTAAAAATAAGTAGGGGTTGAAAGAACTCACAGCGATTGAAGATTCACTTTATGGTTCGTTTTTTTAATCAGCTGTGTTAGTTATGTCCTAATCTCTTCTGTATTTGTTATTCCCCTATGCACATACATTTGTATATTTGTATAAAGCATTTTTTATGAAAGGAAAAGGAAATCTTCGCTAGATTAGGATTTTCAGCTCTTGTTTTTTAAAACAATGTAAAGTTACCAAAAAGTGTATTTAAGCAATATTGTAAAACGGACTCATTTTATTCGAATAACATTTGTCTATTTTGGTATAATGGAACATATTATTGAATGGGGGTTGCAATTTGATGTTAACTTTCTATTGGTATCCGAATTGCGGTACATGTAAAAAAGCAAAGAAATGGTTAGAAAATCAACAAGTGAATTATAAGCCTATACATATTGTCCAAAACCCGCCTACTAAAGAGGAATTACTTGATCTAATCCAGAAAAGTGGGCTGCCCGCAAAGAAGTTTTTTAATACAAGTGGTAAGAAATACCGAGAGCTGAATTTAAAGGAAAAAATAGCAGATGCTACAAACGAGGAAATGGCAGAAATATTAGCATCGGACGGTATGTTAATTAAGCGACCAATCGTAACCGATGGCTCTCAAGTGACTGTTGGATATAAAGAAGAAGAATTTGCAAAAAATTGGCTGTAAGGATTGCTTGTTTATTTTATACGATAAGAGGGTATCAAATTAGGTGCTTGGAGATAACGAAATAACCGAATAGCCACGTCCGGCGCATGAGCCCAGCAACTAGGCGACTTTAGAAATGCGCCCTACGATAAGGCCTCAACGGTTCGCAAAGAGGAGGGCCGACTAAAAACGGGCTTGCCGCTCAGGCGTCGGCATACCCCTGTTTTTAGTGGCATGATTCCTTTATCTTTAGTTGATTCGTTCCATCCGCTACGTTGCTAAACAGGCGCTTGCACCTTTATTCCGGGTGTAATGCAAGTTTTTTAAAGTGACTATTTATTTGTAACTGAATGGACTAGATTTTCAAACAGTTTCTATAGAGAATATAGAAAATAAATACTGGATAAATGACTCTGAACCTTGTATAGTGAAAGTGGAATATATCATTTGGAGGGGAATATATATGAGCGTACCAAAGGAATTACTATATTCAAAAGAGCATGAATGGGTAAAACAAGAAGATGGAAATGTACGTATTGGTATTACTGATTTTGCCCAAGACGAATTAGGAGATATTGTATTTGTTGAACTTCCTGAAGTTGGTGATGAATTAGAAATCAATGAGCCTTTTGGTAGTGTAGAATCCGTGAAAACGGTGTCGGAACTATACGCTCCCATCAGTGGTAAAGTAGTCGAGGTAAATGAAGAATTGGAAGACAGTCCTGAATTTGTAAATGAATCACCATATGAAAATGCATGGATGCTTGTTGTAGAGCCAACAAATGAAGCCGAATTGGACGATTTATTATCTGCAGAAGCATATGAAGAAATGATAAGTGAATAAATAATTCAATAGCTGATATGCAATATTTTGCAATCAGCTTTGTTTTTACTAAAATAAATGTAACGAAATAGAAAAGTTAGGATTGTTTATTTAAGGTTCTGTTATAAAAAAGTTTGACTATAAAGTGATACTGTTTCATTTTTTAAGTAAATCAATCAGCAAGTACTTATATACTTAAATAATTAGTCTGAACATCATGATGTTAAAATGGCTCTTTTTTCAAGATACGCATAAATGGAGAACGATTAATAATTGGATGATTTTAACATAAACTACAAGCGAATCATGGATGACAATGGACATAAATGAATTGCAGAAGACTTATTTTTATTATATAATGATACGTTAAAAAGTCAGACATCCACTACGAGCATAACATTCATTTTGCAAAGCACATACCATTGTTCGAACTGTATGTAAATGGAAATTTGCTCTGTTTTTTGAACGGCATCTAATAATAAAACAATGCTCTCTCTGCATATGCAAGCTTGTCGCTTGATTTTCCAAGGAGTGCTATGTGATGATAACAGATGGATCAGAGAAGGTTTTGATTGTGGAAGGGTTAACGGATAAAAAGCAAGTAAATAAAGTACTTGCGGAAGATTTGACGATTGTTTGCACAAATGGAACCCTCGGGGTGGAACGATTTGACCAAATGTTGGAGGAGTACGCATTAGATGATAAGGAAGTTTATATTCTTGTAGACGAAGACCCTTCTGGTATGAAGCTTCGTAAACAATTAGCAAGAGAATTACCCCATGCCGAGCATGTATATGTAAGCAGTGAGTACCGGGAAGTCGCAACCACGCCGGAAAATGTTTTAGCGCAAGTATTAGTAAGTAAAAGAATAGCGGTTAACCCTATCTTTTTGATTTAAATTACAGTAAAAAGGTGATAGTTTGCAACAGGTAACAAAAGTGCAATTGCAGCAATCTGATTACTTTCTCTATATTTTCACGCCGCTTTGCGGAACTTGTAACCTAGCTAAAAGCATGTTGCTTAAAATTGAACAAATGCAAAAGCAAGAAGTGTTTTTAGAAATGAACGCTTCGCTACATCCAGAATTTATGCAAACATATCAAGTGGAAAGCGTACCTTGTTTGCTTATTAAGAAAGATGGACAAATAGTAGAAAAAATTTATGCGTTTCGAGATGTGGCAAATATTTATCAATATTTGTTAAAGCATAAACCGGAAATGTTTGCATTCTAATACAATAAATGTCTCTTCACCATTGTTTGTGATTTAATTTTACAAAAAGTGATGATGAACCCAAAAAAGTATATTGACAGATGGAAAGCAACATGCTATTATAGTTTCTATTCCAATTAAATAATAATTTACTCTTATCTTGAGCGGTGGAGGGACTGGCCCAGTGAACCCGCGGCAACCTTCAAATAGAACTATTTGAAAGGTGCTAATTCCTGCAAGGTGATAAACCTTGATAGATGAGGGGACATTTTGACATTCATACGTCTTTCTGTTCTCTTCAGAAAGGCGTTTTTAATTGCTTATATGGGCATAATAGGAAGAGCTAAGAAGGAGGAGTAGGTGTGATATCGATTGAGGGTTTGCGTAAAGTTTTTACTGCAAACAAGACAGAAACAACAGCTGTAGACGATGTTACCCTGTCGATTGAGCAAGGAGATATCTTTGGTGTGATCGGTTATAGTGGTGCTGGAAAAAGTACATTTGTACGATTAATTAATCGTCTAGAAGAGCCAACAAGTGGAAAAGTTTATATTAATAAGCAGGAGATAACTGCACTCAAAAAGAATGAGCTGCGTCTGGCAAGACAAGATATTGGAATGGTGTTTCAACATTTCAATTTACTATGGTCACGCACGGTAGAGGATAATATTGCTTTCCCATTGGAGATCGCTGGAGTTGAAAAAGAAGAAAGGCAACAACGTGTGCAATCATTAATTGATTTAGTTGGCTTATCTGGCAAAGAGAAAACATACCCTTCGCAATTAAGCGGTGGACAAAAGCAACGAGTTGGTATAGCACGTGCATTGGCAAATAAACCTTCTGTATTACTTTGTGATGAGGCAACATCAGCTTTAGATCCTGAAACAACGAATTCGATATTGGATTTGCTTGTTGATATTAATAAGCAGTTAGGGATAACTATTATTTTGATTACGCATGAAATGCATGTCATTCGGAAAATATGTAACCATGTTGCCGTTATGGAAAATGGAAAAGTAGTGGAGCACGGCAATGTTTTGGACGTATTTTCTCATCCGAAAAACAATGTTACGAAAAAGTTTGTCCAACAATTGATGGGGGATGCTGAAGCTGAGAATGAGTTCGAACATCTAATCAACACATTTAAGCAAGGCAGGCTTATTCGTCTTCATTTTGTTGGCGAAACAACAAACGATGCTTTAATCAGTAAGCTTGTGAAAACATACGATATTGATATTAGCATTTTACAAGGAAAAATTACTCGCACACAAGCTGGAGCGTATGGTACTTTATTTATCCAAATGACCGGTGATGAGGCAGAAATCGCTAAGGCAATCCAGCACGTGTCTGAAGAAACCTCTGTGGAGTTGGAGGTGATCCGTAATGTTGACTGACCTATTTTCTACAATTAAAATAGAAGATTTTATGGAAGCAACTTATGAAACATTTTATATGACGATTATTGCACTAATCGGGACATTTATTTTTGGCATCATGCTTGGCTTGCTATTATTCCTTACAAATAAGGGGGGGTTATGGCAAAATAAGTGGATTAACTTTTTAACAGCCACTTTCGTGAATGTGTTTCGCGCCATTCCATTTATTATATTAATACTGCTCTTATTCCCATTTACCGATTTTATCGTTGGGACGATCCGTGGTCCTAATGCTGCGTTGCCGGCATTAATCATCGGCGCAGCACCATTTTATGGGCGGCTTGTCGAAATTGCTTTAAGAGAAGTGGATAAAGGTGTTATCGAGGCTGCCAAAGCGATGGGAGCAAAAACAAGAACGATTATTTTTAAAGTATTGTTACCTGAAGCGATGCCTGCATTAATTTCAGGTATTACGGTTACGGCGATTGCACTTATTGGCTATACAGCAATGGCAGGTGCCATTGGTGCTGGTGGATTAGGAAGCTACGCCTACTATTCCGGATTCCAGCGCAGAGATTTTGATATCGTCCTGCTTTGTTCCATTATTATTGTACTGATCGTATTTTTATTTCAATTTATTGGTGATTTTATTACACGCAAATTAGATAAAAGATAATTCAAAAACGAAAAGAGGAGCGTACAAAATGAAAAAATACATTCTATCTATTCTATTTCTTATTAGTCTTGGAAGTGTTTTAGCAGCATGTGGCGGGGATGATAAAACAGCGGACGATAATAAAATCATTGTCGGTGCTTCCAGTGTACCGCACGCAGAAATCTTAGAAGAGGCGAAGCCATTATTGGAAAAAGAGGGCATCACTCTTGAAATTAGTGAATATCAGGACTATGTTTTGCCAAATGATGATTTAGATAGAGGAGAGATTGATGCAAACTATTTTCAGCATATTCCGTTTTTAGAACAAACAATAAGTGATACGGGATATGAACTTGATTATATTGCTGGTATTCATATTGAGCCAATTGGTGTCTATTCTAAAGGTATTTCCAGCATTGATGATATCCCCGAGGGCACGGAAGTAATTATGAGTAACTCTGTACCAGATCATGGACGTATCTTAACTTTGTTTGAGGAGCAGGGACTGATTAAATTAGATGATGGTGTAGATAAAGCAAAAGCTACGATTGATGATATTGCCGAAAATCCAAAGAATTTAACGTTTTCACCTGAATATGAAGCAGCTACCCTTCCAGAGTACTATGAAAGGGAAGAAAATGCTCTAGTTGCTATTAATACAAACTATGCTATTGATGCGGGATTAAAGCCAACAGAGGATGGCTTGTTTATTGAAGATGAAGATTCACCGTATGTGAATGTGCTAGCTGTTAAGAAAGAAGATAAAGACGATGAGGCATTAAATAAATTGGCAGAAATTTTACAATCAGAAGAAATTCAATCTTTTATGGAAGAAAAATATGATGGCGCTGTTGTTCCGGTAGGTGGAAAAGAATAATCGAGAAGGAATTCGATAAGATACAGCGTATGTTAACGCATATGTAGATATCGCCATCCTTTTCTGTCGATAATTAAAAATGAATCGTTTATTTGAGCTAAGACGCGTTTAAATGCGTTTTGAACAGGGAACCTGTCTTATGATAATCTTATTATGAGTCGAGATCAAGAAAGGATGATTCCCTATTCATAGCGGAATAAAAATGAAGTACACTTCTGAAATGGAGAAGGCAATGCAACAATCACACCATATTGGCTTTGCTGAATATCAACGTAAGCTGAAGCAACGACTGGCAGTTGAAAGAAAACGTCAGCAAGATCACCAGAAGTGTAAGCTTTTTGCAGCAGCATATATCAACCAACAAAGCAGATAACCATCTTGAAAACGAGATAGATAACAGGCAAAAGGGCGTTTGTGCACATGGCATAGACGGCCTTTTGCCTATGCTTATCCCGTATATAAGGTGCTGTAGACTGTTGGATAATCTGTACTGCAACAAGTCTAATTGGGAGATAACAGCATCTAAATGCCCTATTTCTAAAAAGCCATAGGTCATACATTACGGTACGAACAAGCCGTGTGGGAATGAATACCCACACTAATGGAAGATTCACTTTATTTCTTTGATTTAAAATCCTTATAGATATAAGCTTTTCATTATTTTCGGATCGCATCGTAAAAATCTTATTCTATGATGAGCAGACTTGTTTGCTAACTGTTGTAGTAGATGGTAGTCTACATGTAGAAATAAAAGAAAAATAAAGGGAAACGTGAAAGTAAATGCTATGTTTTTTGCTTTGGTGATGCGAATTAAATAAATGCTCCTATTTTATTCTATTTCTCACTTAGAAGAAATGATGCACCTAGAACCTACATATGATTTCCTGTTCTAAAAGAGTTGATAATAAATTCGAAATGATTTAAGATTGTAATGAGAATAAATTGAGAATGAATATCACGTTCATATCAATGTGACTATTATAATAATGTATTTGGAGGTATAAATATGGCTGGATCAACGCTAGAAATCAAGAATCTACATGTATCAATCGAAGACAAGGAGATACTGAAAGGTGTCAACCTAACAATAAAAGGTGGAGAATTCCATGCAATTATGGGGCCCAACGGTACCGGTAAATCTACACTAGCTTCTGCTATCATGGGGCATCCAAAGTATGAAGTTACTGAAGGAAGCATCTTATTAGATGGAGAAGATGTATTGGAAATGGAAGTAGATGAGCGTGCTAGAGCTGGATTGTTTTTAGCTATGCAATACCCTAGTGAAATTAGCGGTGTTACCACTTCCGACTTTCTACGTTCTTCTATGAATGCTCGCCGGGGCGAAGGAAATGAGATCTCTTTAATGAAATTTATTAAAGAAATGGACAGTGTACTTGATTATTTAGAGATTGATAAGAACATGGCACAAAGATATCTAAATGAAGGTTTTTCAGGCGGGGAGAAAAAACGTAATGAAATTCTTCAGCTTATGTTGTTAAAACCGGAAATTGCGATTTTAGATGAAATCGACTCTGGGTTGGATATAGATGCGTTAAAGGTTGTTTCTAAAGGTATTAACAAGCTTCGTGATGACAACTTCGGCTGCTTGATTATTACTCACTATCAACGTTTATTAAACTATATAACTCCAGATTTTGTACATGTTATGATGCAAGGTCGTGTTGTTAAATCTGGCGGTCCAGAATTAGCAAAACGTCTTGAGTCAGAGGGTTATGAGTGGATCAAAGAAGAGCTTGGTATCGAAGACCATACTGTTGAGCAAAATGCGTAATGTAAGGAGGGGTATTCATGACTGTAGAAACAAAGCTGCCATATAATAAAGAATACATTGAACAGTTTTCGAAAGAACGAAACGAGCCACAATGGATGTTGGATTTACGTCTTCAGGCGCTAAGCAGTGCTGAAGGCTTGGAGCTACCAAAGCCAGATAAAACGAAAATTGGTAAGTGGAATTTTACCGAGTTTAAGCATACAGCAACAGGCGAGGAGATTACTTCTTTACAAGATCTACCTGTTGAATTACAGGAATATCTAGATGAAAACGATTTACCGGAGAACCTCCTGATTCAGCGCAATCATTCTGTTGCCTACAGTACGTTAAGTAAAGAGTTACAAGATAAAGGTGTTATTTTTACCGATATTTTTACTGCATTACTAAATCATAGTGATCTCGTACAGCGTTATTATATGAAAGATGCCGTATCTGTTGATGAGCACCGTTTAACCGCAATGCATGCAGCTTTAATGAACGGCGGAGTTTTTGTCTACATTCCTAAAAATGTCATTGTGGAAGCACCGCTGCAAACGATTTTCTGGCAGGAAGATCCAGAAGTAGCTATGTTTAACCACGTGCTTGTAGTGGCAGAACAAGGCAGTTCATTAACTTATGTAGAAAACTATATTTCTCACAATAAGAATGAACCTACGGTTGCGAATATTGTAACGGAGGTCATTGCACAAGACAATGCAAAGATCTCATTTGGAGCGGTTGATAATTTTGCAGCAGGTACAACAGCATACAATAACCGTCGTGGCGTTGCTTATCGTGACGCTAACATTGACTGGGCATTGGGACAAATGAATGATGGGAATACGGTTTCTGAAAATATTACCCATCTAGTTGGTGAAAATTCGTTGTCTAATGCAAAAACAGTATCTGTTGGTCGTGGAAAGCAGACGCAAAACTTTACTGCGAAAATTGTCCATTTCGGTAAAAATTCAGAAGGCTATATTTTACAACATGGCGTGATGAAAGATAGTGCTACTTCTATTTTTAACGGCATTGGGAAAATTGAGCATGGCGCTTCCAAAGCAAATGCCGAACAAGAATCTCGTGTGCTTATGCTAAGTGAAAAAGCGCGTGGGGATGCAAACCCGATTCTATTAATTGATGAAGACGATGTAACAGCTGGTCACGCAGCTTCTGTCGGGAGAGTTGATCCACTGCAGTTGTATTATTTAATGAGCCGAGGGATTACCCAAGAAGAAGCCGAGCGTTTAATCATTCATGGCTTCTTAGCACCTGTTGTAAATCAATTACCGATCGAAGCAGTTAAAAATCAATTAACGCAGGTCATTGAAAGGAAGGTATATTAATGGATGTAAAAGCCATTCGTGAGCAATTTCCTATTCTAAACCAGGAAGTGAATGGCCATCCTTTTGTTTATTTGGATTCTTCAGCAACGTCACAAAAACCGATCCAGGTGATTGAAGCTGTCGATACCTATTATCGTTCATATAATTCAAATGTTCATCGTGGTGTGCATACACTTGGAACGAAAGCAACTTCTGCTTATGAGGGAGCAAGAGAAAAAGTTCGCCGATTTATTCATGCTTCCAGCAGTGCGGAAATTATTTTTACACGGGGAACAACAACAGCGATTAATACAGTTGCTACAAGTTATGCACGTGCTAACTTAAAAGCTGGGGATGAGATTGTAATTACACCAATGGAGCATCATAGTAATATCATCCCTTGGCAGCAAGCTGCTAAAGCCACTGGTGCTGCATTAAAATATATACCAATGCAAGAGGATGGGACAATTAGGTTAGAGGATGTTAGGAAAACCATTACGAAGCAAACAAAAGTTGTTGCCATGACACATGTATCCAATGTATTGGGGACGATTAATCCGATTCAAGAAGTAGCTTCTATAGCCCATGAACATGGAGCTGTCTTGCTAGTAGACGGGGCACAAGGCGCACCACATATGAAAGTAGATGTACAGGAGCTTGATTGCGATTTCTACGCCTTTTCTGGTCATAAGATGGGCGCTCCAACTGGCATTGGGGTACTTTATGGAAAGAAAGAGCTGCTTGAAAATATGGAACCAGTTGAGTTTGGTGGAGAAATGATTGATTTTGTAAATCTTTATGATTCCACATGGAAAGAGCTTCCGTGGAAATTTGAAGGTGGGACACCAATCATTGCTGGAGCTATCGGCTTAGGAGCAGCTATCGATTTTTTGGAAGATATTGGTATGGACAATATCACCAAGCATGAAGAAAAGCTAGCGCAATATGCGATGCAAAAGATGCAAGCGATGGATGGCATTACGGTTTATGGTCCAGAGCATCGCGCTGCACTTATTACCTTTAATCTTGATGATGTTCACCCTCACGATACAGCTACTGTCCTAGACGCAGAAGGCATTGCGGTTCGAGCTGGACACCATTGTGCTCAACCATTAATGCGCTGGTTAAATGTGACAGCGACTGCAAGAGCAAGCTTCTATCTGTATAACACAGCAGAAGATGTCGATCGTCTGGTGGATGGACTTCAGAAAACAAAGGAGTATTTTGGGAATGGCTTTTAATAACCTAGATACACTCTACAGACAAGTAATTATGGATCATTATAAAAATCCACGAAACAAAGGTAGAATAGACGGGGATGCTCTTACTGTCGATATGAATAACCCAACCTGCGGAGATCGCATTCAGCTTAACATGCAAGTGGAAGATGGAATTGTCAAAGAAGCTAAATTTGAAGGTGAAGGCTGTTCCATTAGCATGGCTTCAGCTTCTATGATGACACAAGCGATTAAAGGGTTAGAGGTAGAAAAAGCTATAAAAATGTCCCATATTTTTTCCAAAATGATGTTGGGAGAAGATGTCGATACGGAAGAGTTAGATTTAGGAGATATTGAAGCACTTCAAGGTGTATCCAAGTTCCCTGCGAGAATTAAATGTGCCACCCTATCCTGGAAAGCAATGGAAAAGGGTGTTAAAGGCGAATAAGGTCGTAATAGTAAGAGCGTTATTACGAAATGGATATCGATGTTGAATTATACCTAAAGGAGGGGTTATTTATGGCAAAAAATATGCCAGAAATCGAAGAGTATAAATATGGTTTTCGTGATCGTGACGTTTCTGTCTTTCGTTCAGGAAAAGGCTTGACTCGTGAAATTGTTGAAGAGATTTCCAGAATGAAAGAGGAGCCACAATGGATGCTTGACTACCGCCTTAAAGCATTGGAGCATTTTTACGAGCGTCCAATGCCACAATGGGGTGGCGACCTATCTGAGTTAAACTTTGATGAGATTGTCTACTATGTAAAGCCTTCAGAAAAACAAGGAAGAACGTGGGATGAGGTCCCAGAAGAAATTAAGCGGACGTTTGATAAACTGGGGATTCCTGAAGCAGAGCAAAAATATTTAGCAGGTGTTTCTGCACAGTATGAATCCGAAGTTGTTTATCATAGCTTAAAAGAAGATTTGGAAGAGATGGGAATTGTCTTTAAGGATACCGATACGGCGTTAAAGGAAAACGAAGAGCTGTTCAAAGAGTATTTCGGTAAAGTTATCCCGGCAACGGACAATAAATTTGCTGCCTTAAACTCAGCTGTGTGGTCTGGTGGCTCGTTCATTTATGTACCAAAAGGTGTACAGACAACAACCCCATTGCAAGCTTACTTCCGTATAAATTCGGAAAACATGGGACAGTTTGAGCGTACGCTAATTATCGTTGATGAAGGGGCTTCTGTTCATTATGTAGAAGGTTGTACAGCACCAATCTATACAACGAATTCCTTGCACAGTGCTGTAGTAGAAATTTTTGTTAAAAAAGATGCATACTGCCGCTATACAACGATCCAAAACTGGGCGAACAACGTTTATAACCTAGTAACTAAGCGAGCTACTTGTGATGAAAATGCAACGATGGAATGGATCGACGGTAACATTGGCTCTAAAATTACTATGAAATATCCTGCAGTTTTACTAAAAGGCGAAGGAGCTCGTGGTTATACGCTCTCCATTGCCTTTGCTGGAAAAGGTCAATTACAAGATGCCGGCGCTAAAATGCATCATCTAGCACCAAATACGTCATCTTCCATTGTGTCGAAATCTATTTCAAAAAATGGCGGAAAAGTATCCTACCGTGGGCTAGTGCATTTTGGACGTAAAGCATCAGGCGCTCGTTCCAACATCGAATGTGATACGCTCATTATGGATAACGAATCAACGTCTGATACTATTCCCTACAATGAAATTCACAATGACAATATTTCATTAGAGCATGAAGCAAAAGTATCTAAAGTTTCTGAAGAACAGCTATTCTATCTAATGAGCCGTGGCTTAACAGAAGAGGAAGCAACAGAAATGATTGTAATGGGCTTTATCGAGCCATTTACAAAAGAATTGCCAATGGAATATGCAGTGGAAATGAACCGATTGATTAGCTTCGAGATGGAAGGTTCGATTGGTTAAGGCTTGATAACAATGCTTTTAAAAGTTCGTGGGAATTAGCACCGATAAATCGCTCATAATTAATGGAATTAAAATTAATCTAAATACTGCTGATACATTTTTATTGCATCATCTTTTATTTTCTCAGGGATGTGCAAATATGTATCAGCAGTTTTTTTAAAAAGATAAGAAAGCATAAAATTTGTTGCTTTGGGATAAGGGATAACTGAATAGCCACGTCCGGCTCCATCGCCCAGCAACTAGGCGACTTCACGAATCGCCCTACGATAAGTCATCATCGGTTCGTCGCCTCACCGTGATTCCTAAATCTTTAGTTGATTCGTTCCATTCGCTACGTTGCTAAACGGGCGCTTGCGCCTTTGTTCCACTATAGGAAAGGATAAGATTTTTGGTTTATAGTATAAGAAAAACAAAGGCTTCCGCCATAAGACTTGGCGACAAGCCAAGTTTTTCTAATGCTGTAATTTCCTAATCGATGTGACACATATTTAAGAGAAGCTCCAGCTTTGAATAGATGTACTGCACGCGAATGTCTTAAAGCAAGCAGGGTGGATATTTTGGAATAGAAGTTTTTCCAATTTATGGATTAAGGAGGTTAAAAGAAGAGGAATAGCTAAAACAGAAAAGATTTAATAAAACACTATGTTATTTTTTATGTGAAAAATGAAGAATAATTCTCCTTGCTAACGAATGTAGAACTAAGAAACTAATATTTTAAAAATAATAATAGTACGTAAACAGTGTGATACTCGCCCAGATAAACATAGTTGGTTTGTTTACATTTTTCTCCGCCGTGTCCACGATGCATAGCGATTCCCCCTTATACTTATCAACAAGTGATAAATCCCTTTTTAGCTTGATGAGGAAAGCAAATTCGTATGCACTTAGTTTGTTTCATCTTAGGGTTTAAGTTTATTGTCAAAATAAATGATGTCTTTATCTTCACTTAAGGGTTACTATTCCGACTTTTTATTGACTCATTGATATCCTGTAAATCAATTGATATATTGTTAATATTAGGCTTTTTGTTAGGGGGAGGTAATTATATGAAATTCTGGATAGGTTTATCATTAGCTATTCTATTCGAAGTAATGGGTGTAGTTTTTTTAAGTTATTCTTACGGTTTAACTAAATTGATCCCTAGTATCATAGCAATTACCTTTTATCTTTTCTCTATATTATTATATATGGGGAGTACTAGAGGGAAAGAGGTAGGGGTAGTTGGTGCTTTATTTGCAGGACTTGGCACAGTTATCGTCCTTTTAGTAGGATTCTTTTTATTTAATGAAAAAGTATCTACACTGAACTTAATAGGCGTTATTCTAATTCTCACAGGTGTTACCAGTCTTAGTAGGAAGCCTCATCAAGCAAAAGGAGTGGTTCACTGATGGGAATAGTTATTTTGTTAATATCAACGATATGTGCTGTAATAGGTCATATTTTCGTAAAAAAATCTGAAGGTATGGCAAAAATGAATCACACTATTTTTGCTTTGATTTCATTTTTGACAGCTATCATTTTACTGTCTATAGCCATAAAATATATGAATATGGGTATAGCTTTTGCGATTTGGTCAGGTCTATCCATTGTGTTTAATAACTTATTTAACATCATCGTATACAAAGAAGAATTTACGTTACGGAAATTAAAAGGTCTAGCCCTTATTGTTGTAGGAGTAATTATATTAGAAGCCTTTTAATTAAATTTATACCTAACATACATATGTTAATATAGCTACTAGACTATGTTGATGTATGTATGAATAATAATTTTTCTTAGGGCAATTTTCTGTCAATTAATTCATAGTATAAGTAAGTTACATACACCTAAAATATATATCTTTATTATATAAATGTCAATAATAAAGATATTAGTGTTCGGTATGTTAATAGCTTATACAAACAGAAAAATTGCCTTTATATTTAGCACATCTAAAAGTGCTATTTATATTGATAAATATTGTAAACTAGTCCATAATTAGGATGATTATATATATATGGGGGTCAAAGATATGAAAAAATACTTATTTGTTTTATTTGCTGTAATGTTAGTAGTTTTATCTGCATGCGGTGGATCAACCGAGAGTAAAGATACAGAAAAAGGAGAAAGCAAAGAAAGCGCTGATGCAGCGAGCGAAGAAAGCAAAGATAAAGCAGAAACAAACGAAAACGAAGATGTATATTTCAAAGATAACGAAGCTAAAATTGAAGATTTAAAAATTAAAATAACAGAAACGAAGGTTATACCTGCTGGAGAACCAGGAAACGAAGATGGAGAAAAACCAGTTTTTGCTATTTGGTATGAAGTAACGAACTTTACTGATAAAGAGATAGATCCATCAACAGCTTGGATAGCAGTATTTACAGCGGTGCAAGACAATGATCCAAATGCAGTAAATGAATTGGAATTGGGTAGCTTGCCTGATGAAAATCACTTAGATACGCAATTGGAAAAAATAAAGAAAGATGGTACTGTAGAAAACTCCGTCGCTTATGAATTAGATGATTTAGAAACTCCTGTAACTTTAGTAGCCAGTCAAGGAGCTATGGGTGAAGAGCTAGGCAGACAAGAATATGAAATAAAATAAAAAACAAGTAAAGGTGCTCATTTGATGAGTGCCTTTTCTTTACATAGTAATATAGTATATTTTTCCTTTCCATAGTATAATAAATCGAATAAAACTGGATAGGAGAATGTATAAAGTGAAAGAAATACATTGTTATCGTTTTGAATCAGAAATATATACTAATATGGAACTAGTATCAGAATGTTTAAACAAAGATGAACATGTTTTGAAATGGAATACACAAATAATTGAAAATATTTATAATGGAAATGAAGAGGAACTAAGAGAAGGTGCTACTTTCATTACCAGGCAAAAAATAGGGAAAAAAGTATATGAATTGCAAGGTAAATATACGAAATATGAGCCACCAAACTACGCCACAGTCGAAACTGAAACAAAAGAAGGTCTTAGTAAGACAGAATATATTCTTGAAGAAACTCCTGAAGGAACAAATTTTATTGTTAATGTTTCTTTGGTTCCTTCGAATTGGTTGTACAAATTAGTGACACAGATGTTTAAGTGGTCTTTTAAACATGTTTTTGATAAGCAGTTTGAAAATTTTATAGAATATATTTATCAAATAGAGTACGAAAGATTTGGGTTTGACAATGAATTCATTAAAGAAAACCTAAGTATCGGAATGACAGAGTCAGAGGTAATGGATCTGATTGGAGAAGCTGATGCAGTGGGAGTAGACGCGATTAACGCTTTACCTAATTGGAGATATGATATTGGAGCTTCGGATGATTACGAGAATGAGCTAGATAAACAACTAGGTGAAGGAATAGTTGATTCCGTTGATGAAGATGCAATTAGACAAGGTATCGTCAAAATGCAATTATTTATAGGCTGGAGGAATGGTGTAATCTACCAAATTTTTAACACTTATCTTGAAGGTGATTTATTGGTTACTTATCGCTTATCCTCTGAGGACAATAGAACAGAAAAATAATGAAATGAAATCTACGAGCGAAATTCTGGAGATGACGTATAATTTGATGTATTCTTCGATATTTCCACAGTTAGCGCTTTTTCATGCTAATGCTAGATGAAAATAAGAATACCATCACTTCATTTTCTTACGTACGAAAATGAGGGAAGGAAGGTTCCAATACGTTGCATAATTTGCTAAAATGAAGGAAAGTCGAGAAATAGAATTGTAGTTGGAGTACTGGACTAGTGTGTTGAAAAAACCAATTGAAAAGAGGTTTGAAGCAAATGAAAAGGTTGCTTTTATTTTCAGTCAGTTTTGTATTTTGTTTTTTAGTGTTGCAAATTTCAGCTGGTGTTATGGTTACCTTTTTATACGAGCCAGATATAACGGAAGCTTGGAACGCAAGTGATGGTCTATCGCAATCTCTTGTGTTACAGGGTAGTTCTGTTTTGCTAACTATTATTTTTGTTTTGGTTTCTGCTGTTATTTCCTACTTTATTCAGCGAAAAGTTATAAAGCACTCGCTATGAAAGCAATATTTCGCTAACAGAACTTTTTTATGTTCGCAGCATTTTAATATGTGCAGGTATAAGAAATCCAAAAGCAATGATATAAACAGTTATTGAAATAAGTGGATTCCAGCCTTTATATTTTAAGTAACCTAGCTGTACCATAATCCATTCAATAACAGAAGCAATGATGGTGAAGATTAGTACCAACAACCATTTATTTTTAGATGTATAATAGTTAGAAAAAAGTATAGAAAGAGACGAAGGGACAAATGTATACACTAATATCTCTGCAAGCCCCGCTGTTTTGGGGTTTCCGAGATCAATCAGGTCTAATGTTCTGCCAATTATTGCATCACTAACCCAAGTAATAAAAGCTATTATTCCAAACATAGCATATAGTTCCTTCCAAGTGATATGCTTTTTTGGAACGAAAAGCATGATTAGCGCCAGTACAATGCTAATAGTAATAGGAAACCAAATACCTTTAGAATGTAAATCAAGATTATGAATAACTTTGTCCATGCTTCAAGCTCCTTATTTTTGAAAGTCAAATCGTATAGAAGATTTATACTCTTCTTTATTTCAAAGATAACGTCAGAAAAAAGTAGTTTTTCCTTTATTTTGTTTTCCTATAGTATAGGCAATGCAAATGAAAATATACGTTGAATGGACAGATTATTCAACAATTAGCCTTTAAAGCATAAATTTTTATGGAAGTAGGGTAAATCGATGTCAACCTGTAAGTAACAGATGATTACCTATCAAAAGGTATGATTCAATGAGGAACTACTTTGAAGATATTTCTTCAGCTTTTTGGTTTACGCCGATTAGAAAGGATTAATGGAGTATGGCGGAAATAAAAAGTCATTTTATTCCTTAGGCTGCTTTTATAATGAACGATCCAATTCCTGTTATCCTTCTAAACCAGCCATTGGTTACTGCAGCCGACAGAGAACTTATAAAACAAACAAACAGCTAATGAAAGGCAGAATAACCGAGCAAGCTGTAATGATTCAGCGATTTATAAAATGAAGGGAGAAAATGATTACGCTCTCGATGACGACTAAAAATGCAAATGAGGGTTTAACCGAACAACTTGCAAAGATTAAAATGGAATATGACTTTAGGTGTGAAGCAATAAACACGCATTAATTGTAATATTTGATCTGATGTCTTAAACGCGCTTATGATTATCATAAGTACACGTAAAAGATAGAATGTGTCTTCCTAGTAATACTTGGTATATATCCTTGATAGGAGCTGATGCTTTTGATTACTGATGTGGTTACTAAAGAAAATTGGAAGCGTTTTATTCGCGAGGGGAGTCTGGTTAATGAAAATATATCCTCCGAACTGATTGATTCGTGGAAAAGATGTAAACAACAAGGTGTGGATCCATTTGACGGCGTTTCTAAAGCAATTTTACAAGCAGATGAATTACAATATCGTTTAGAACAAAATGCACTGCTTATCTCTTTAGTAAATGCACAACGCGACCAATTACAATATTTCTTAAAAGGATGGCAGTATGTGACCACCTTAACCGATAAAGACGGTTATATTTTACAAAATAAAGGAGAACCGTCGGTAGAAGCAAGAGCTTATGATATTTTGTTTATCCAAGGCTCAAATTGGGGAGAAACAGAGGTTGGTACAAACGCGATTGGTTTAGCGCATCGATTTAAAAAGCCGTTTACTGTAAGGGGCTATGGACATTTTGCGATAGCTTCCCAAATGTGGAACTGTGCTGCTGCTCCAATCGTAGATCACCATAACCAATTGCTCGGTATACTTAATATATCGAGTCCGTATAAGCCGATTAATTTTAATTATGTCTTAGCTACGGTGAAGATGATTGCTGATTCGATTGCCCTTGCTTGGCGAAAAACGATGTATGAAGATATGGAATTACTACTCAAATATCCGCAACCAGTGGATGCAATTATTTGTTCGAATGATTATCTTATTTGTAAAGTGCCTAGATATTTAGAAAGCCAGTATGGACATATTGTTGGCGAACCTTTATACAAGCTAGAGTTGGAATTAAGTTTATCCAAGAATAAAAAAGCAATTCGAGCAAATGGACGCACGATCGGATACGAGGTTTATGTAGAAGAAGCAGCAGATAAAAAGCCTATTTATTTTGCCGGGGTAACAGGAACTAGTGCAGCGTTCCGAAAAGTATTACACGATGTAAACAAAGTTGCTTCAACTGATGCTGCTGTGCATATTTATGGAGAGACAGGTACTGGTAAGGAATTAGTTGCTGAAGCAATTCATCGCAACAGTGATCGTGCAAATCGACCGTTTGTTTCGATCAATTGTGGTGCCATTCCCCAACAGCTATTGGAAAGTGAATTGTTTGGCTATGAACCTGGGGCATTTACTGGAGCCCATAAACATGGGCGAAAGGGGAAACTAGAAGCAGCCAATGGCGGTACATTGTTTCTTGATGAAATTGGTGATATACCTCACTCCATGCAAGTTGCCTTGCTTCGTGTATTACAACAAAAGCAGGTGACACGTATTGGAGGATATCAGCCGATTTCCATAGATGTACGAATTATTTCGGCAGCAAATGTAGATATTAGACAATTAGTTGCAGAGGAAAAAATGCGGGCCGATCTATTTTATCGCATTTATGGTTTTCCCATTCATGTGCCGGCGTTGCGGCAGCGAAAGGAAGATATTCCATTTTTAATTGACCACTATTGTAATATACAGAACTGGCATCCAAGCTGGATTAAAAAGTTGACGTCTATTTTTAAAAATGGGAGATGGACAGGTAATATTCGAGAATTATTTAATGCGTTAGATCGTTGCCGCATCTTATTTCAAGATCATACGCCTAAGGAAGAAGAGTTGTATCACATCATTTCGATATGGGAACAAGCTGAACTGTTAGAACGAAGGACTAATAAGAAGGAAACGAAAAATTTTCGGGAACAACTAGAAGTAGAGAAGATTAAACAAGCTTTAAAAAAACATCATAATCATGTGGCGAGTGCAGCAACTGATTTAAACATGTCGCGAAGTACACTATATCGAAAGATTAAAAAGTATCAATTGTAGTTAAAGACAGCACCGTTGGTCTGTTGTCGATTTCATTATTAAAATGATAATTGAACAAAAAATAGATAGTGGACGTTGGACAATAATCCCTTCATAAAAATTGCGACAAAATGAGACAATTTGCAAAAGTTGTCTCATTTTTAGTTGCTGTTTATGAAAACGCTTTATTTTATCCGCTTTAAAAGTTGGCATGAATTTTGCTTGTATTAAGTGAAGGGACAAAATCATAAAGGAGGATTTTAAATGGATAAGAAAATGGCCAGTTGGATGTATGCCAAAATGAATGATATTCGTAATTTTGAAAACCAAGTACAAAAAATCTTCGCAACAGGGGAAATCCCAGGATTTGTACATTTATATGCGGGAGAAGAAGCAATAGCTGTGGGAGTTTGTGCCCATTTAGAAAACAATGATTATATAACAAGTACCCATCGCGGTCACGGACATTGTATTGCTAAGGGCTGTGATTTAAATGGAATGATGGCTGAAATATTTGGTAAAGAAACGGGTTTATGTAATGGAAAAGGTGGTTCCATGCATATCGCAGACTTGGAAGTTGGCATGCTTGGAGCAAATGGAATCGTTGGGGGAGGATTCCCGTTAGCGGTTGGGGCGGGGTTATCTGCAGAGATATTAGAAACTGGCGGTGTGGCTGTATGTTTCTTCGGAGATGGTGCGAATAACCATGGTACTTTTCATGAAGGAATTAATATTGCAGCGGCTTTAAAATTACCAGTCATATTTGTAGCGGAAAATAACGGTTTTGGTGAAGCGACACCATTTGAATACGCCACTTCAGCAAAAACGATTGCTGAACGAGCGAAAGCATATGATATTCCAGGCGTTCGTGTAGATGGAAATGACGTTACAAAGGTGTATCAAGTCGCCCAAGAAGCAGTAGAACGGGCAAGAAATGGAGAAGGTCCAACCTTAATTGAAGCAATTACCTACCGTACACATGGTCATTTTGAAGGGGATAATCAATCGTATAAGTCTGAAACCGATAAAGAAAAATGGCCTGTTGAAGTGGATTGTATCGAACATTTCAAGGAATATGCATTAGAGAACAATCTATTAAATAAAGCAGAGCTGGAAGAAATTGAAAAAACGTCGATAAAAGCTGTTAAAGAAGCGGTTGAATTTGCACATAACAGTAAAGTGCCACGTGCGGAAGCTTTAACTGAGAATGTATATGTTACTTACAAATAATATCAATGAGGTGAGATAAATGGCTAGAAAATTAACATTTTCAAAAGCGATTAATGAAGCGATGGATATAGCGATGGAGCGAGACAATAAAGTGATTTTGATTGGAGAGGATGTAGCTGGAGGAGCGACGGTTGATCATTTGCAGGACGAAGAAGCTTGGGGTGGCGTATTCGGCGTTACGAAAGGTTTAGGTAATAAATATGGACGTAAACGTGTTATTGACATGCCAATCGCTGAAGCTGGCTACATGGGAGCAGCAGTAGCAGCTGCGGTCACTGGATTAAGACCGATATCAGAGTTAATGTTTAACGATTTTATCGGAAGCGCGATGGATGAAATTATGAACCAAGGTGCAAAAATTCGTTATATGTTTGGTGGAAAAGCGGAAGTCCCTTTGACCATACGTACGAGCCACGGTGCAGGGGCTGGAGCGGCCGCTCAGCACTCGCAATCTTTGTACGGCATATTAACAGCAATACCAGGATTAAAGGTAGTCGTCCCCTCTAATCCATACGATGCCAAAGGGTTATTACTAACAGCAATTGAAGATAATGATATAGTTGCCTTTTTTGAAGATAAAACATTATATAGCATGAAAGGTGAAGTTCCAGAAGGCTATTACACGATTCCTCTTGGTCAAGCAGAAATAAAACGTAACGGAGATGATTTAACCATCATTGCGATTGGAAAAATGGTGCATGTTGCCACAGACGCTGCAAATCAGCTAGCAAAGCAAGGTGTAGAATCTGAAATCATTGATCCAAGATCTTTATCTCCACTTGATGAGGATACCATACTACAGTCTGTTGAAAAAACAGGTCGTTTGCTGATTATTGATGAAGCGAATCCGCGTTGTAATGCGGCAACAGATATTTCTGCGCTGGTTGTGGATAAAGGATTCGATTCATTAGATGCACCAATTAAGATGGTAACGGCTCCGCATGCGCCTACGCCATTTGCAACTAATTTGGAGCAATTATATATACCACGAGCTGAAACAGTTGTACAAACAGCAAAAGAAATGATTGGGGAATTAACCTTATCTAGATAAATAGGAGGGGATTATATGGCTACATCGATTGTAATGCCGAAACTCGGCATGACGATGACAGAAGGAACGGTGGAAGAATGGCTCAAGCAGCCTGGCGATACAGTAAAAGAGGGGGAGGGAATTGTTACAATCAGTTCTGATAAGCTGACGAGTGAAGTAGAAGCACCAGCCGATGGTGTGTTATTAAAAATTATCAAAGATGTAACCGAAGAAGCGACTGTTGGTGAGCCAATTGGTATTGTCGGTCAAGATGGAGAAGAAGTTGGAGAAGCTGTATCGAACGTTGAAGAAACAAAAACGGAACAAGAACCAGAGGTACACCAAGAGACAATCCAACAAAGTGAACTGAATCAGAAAATGGATGGTCCACAACGAAAAAAACGTATTTCACCAGCTGCTCGGAAAAAGGCAAAAGCATTAGCGATAGATATTTCAAACATAACCGGTACTGGTCCAAAGGGAAGGATCACCCGAAGAGATATTGAACAGGCTGCAAAGCAACAAGCAGCAGCTACAATAATGGAAGAACAAACGGTAGAAAAACAAACTGCTCAAGAAAAAGCGACCCATGTAACTGGCTTGTCGTCTATGAGAAAATCAATTGCTACAAATATGCAGCAAAGCCTTGCAAATACAGCTCAATTAACCTTACATCGAAAGGCAGATATAACAGATCTACTTGTTTTTCAAAACAAAATGCGTGCAGAAGCAGCAGAAAACGGTTTAGATATAAAATTAACATTAACCGTTTTTCTAGCAAGGGCGGTGACGTTAAGCTTACAACAACATCCAGAAGTAAATACGCATTTAATAGATGAACAGCTTCATCAATATGATGTAGTACACTTAGGCATTGCAACGTCGTTAGAAAATGGTTTGGTCGTTCCTGTTGTAAAGCATGCAGAAAGATTACCACTTGGCAGTTTAGCAGAGCAAATTAAACTAGTAACAGAATCAGCTAGAGAGGGTAAGAATGTGGAATTAAATGGAGCTACATTTACGATTTCCAATTTAGGAGCGCAGGGGGTCGAATATTTTACACCCATTCTTAATCCGCCAGAAAGTGGTATTTTAGGTGTAGGTACATTTATTAAAGAATTTGCGTTAGGTGAAAATGAAGCTGTAAAGCAAAAGATATCATTACCATTAAGCTTAACCTTTGATCACCGAGTGTTAGATGGGGCGCCAGCAGCTGCTTTTTTAAATACGATTGCTCATTATCTAGCAAATCCATATTTGTTATTACTTTAGAGCTTAATGTTGTAGCATCGTAGGTTACGTCATGTCCTTATAATAGAGAAATAAACCAAAGGAATAAGCCTGTTACTTCCTCTCTGGTTTAGAAAAAGTTTTGTTACCACTCTTTTCAAGTCCAATTTTTTAAATGGAAAGAGTGGTTTTATATATTATTTCTTTACCAACCAAAGACGAATGTATAAATAAATGATAGAATAGTTTTAATTCAAGAAATAAGAAAGATAAAATGATGTGCTTGGAATAACGAAAAACCCAATAACCACGTCCGGCTTCATCGCCCAGCAACGATGCGACTTTAGAAATGCGCCCTACGATAAGTCAGCATCGGTTCGTTGCTAAGGGGAAGGCCGACTAAAAACGGGCTTGCCGCTCAGGCGTCGGCATACCCCTGTTTTTAGTGGCATGATTCCTTTATCTTTAGTTGATTCGTTCCATTCGCTACGTTGCTAAACGGGCGCCCCGCACCTTTGTTCTGAATAGTTAGAGTGAAAATAGAACTTATTATAAATTAAAAAGGAGGCTTATAAATGGAGCAATCTTTACTTAAAGAATACTTGCAAATGCAACACGCTTATGAACCAATTGTTATTCCAGGTCAGCAAGATGAGATAACGTTTTTAACGAAGAAAACGGGGCTACCGCAAGTATGGAAATTGAATTTAGTAACAACTGAGTTAGAGCAATTTACAGATTTGCCTGATCGAGTACTTTCTGTCTTTCACTCCCCGACAGGACAGCAAACCATCGTCGGGATGGATGAACACGGTAATGAGAAACAACAATTTTATCTAATGGACAGTGGTAGAAGAAATGTTCAAGAATTAGTAGTTTCTAAGCAGCATTTCCACTATTTTGGGGGCTGGTCACCCGATGGAAAGCAAATTGCATTTTCTAGCAATAGACGGTCCCCTGGTATTTTCGATGTTTTCGTATTAGATCTAAGGACCAAGAAACAGAAGGTCGTTTTTGAATCGGATGGAAATTGTAAATCTATTTTCTGGTCAAAGGATGGTAGCCAATTGTTAATTCGGATACCAGAAACTAACATTGAAGATAGGTTGTTTTTGTTGGATATAGCAACTGGTAGCACAGTTAGACTAGGAGATGATTCTTTAGCAAGATTTAAGGAGGTAGAGTTAACTGCTAATGGTAAAGAAGGGTTTGTCCTCACAGATATTCAACGAGATACGTTAGCAATTTATCAATTTTCCTTAAATCAACCAGCTATTTTAACAGAAGTATTATCTGATGATAATTGGGATATAGAAGAACTGAAGTTATCACCAAATCAAAGGCAACTAGCTTTTACCGTAAATGAAGGTGGAAGATCGAAGTTGGGAGTATACCATTTGGATGTTAAAACATATGACTATATAGAGACATTACCAAAAGGTGTTTATAACTCGGTGAGTTGGGTGAACGATCAAGAGTTAATATTGCATATAAAAAGCGCAGTATTACCTGGTGATATTTGGCAGCTGCATTTAGGAACGGGGAGTTGCACAAGATTAACGCATATTGGTCATTCGGAGATCACCAAATATTTGATAGAACCGAATTTATTTACTTATCCATCCTTTGATGGGTTAAACGTTCCTTACTTCTTTTACGGAGATGTAAAGCAATCACAACCAGCAGTGATTTATGTTCACGGAGGTCCGGAGTACCAGATTCGCGATGAATTTAATCCAGTCATTCAATATTTAGCAGCAAATGGGTTTGCGGTGGCAGTTCCGAATGTGCGAGGCAGTATGGGATATGGAAGAACGTATTCAAAATTGGATGATCAAAGAAAACGAATGAATGCAGTCGCAGATCTCAAATGGTTAGTAGAAGACCTTGTTCAGAATAGAGGTGTAAATCGTGACCAAATAGGAATTATGGGGCGAAGTTATGGAGGATTTATGGTTTTAGCTGCGATTACCCACTATCCTGATTTATGGGCAGCAGCAGTTGACATTGTCGGAATATCTCACTTCAAAACATTTTTAGAAAACACGGGTCCGTGGCGTCGCAAATTAAGAGAGTATGAATATGGCTCTTTAAAAGAGGATGTCGATTTCTTTGAGGAAATTGCACCACTTCGCCATACAGCAAATATACAAGCACCATTGCTTATTTTTCATGGCCGAAATGATACGCGTGTACCAGTTTCAGAAGCGGAACAATTGGCAAGCGATTTACAAAAGCAAGGAAAAAATGTGGAACTGCTCATTTTTGAAGATGAAGGGCATCAAACAGAAAAAATGACAAACCACATCACTATGAATAAATTAATTATTGCATTTATGCAAAAGCATCTAGCGCAAAAGTAAGCTGGGATTCACTTATAAAGATATAAAAGCAAAGATTACTAGTATACCAAAAGGGATTTTTATTACTAAGTTTAACCTAACAAACTTGTTCTTTAATAAAAAGCGGATCAGTGGGGGATAAAAGTACCCCCCCACTGATGTAATTTATTTCAATTTAGCTGGAAATTAACTGCTAGTCTTGGTATTACAAATCCCTTTTATCTTGCATATTAGGTGCTGTAAGACTTCCCACCTAAGGAGTTGGATAATCTGTACTGTAACAAGTCTAAGTGGGAGATAACAGCACCTAAATGCTCGAGCGTTCAGAGGCCTTTAGCTCCTATCATTACGGTACTAACAATCAACGGGGGTGAATGAAAATCCCTAATTGACTTTATTGAACGCCAACTTGCTTCCATGCTTCAGCAATCGCATTTGTAGTTTCTTTATCGTATAAATCGCGTGCTGATTGAATGAGAGCTTGACGTGCATCTAGAAAACTACTGTTCGGAGTTAAATAAACAGTTAATGCTCGGTAGTAGATTTGTTCGGCTTTATTTGCGCCAATTGCTTCAATCGTATGGTAGGCTGCTTTGTTAGCAATCCCGCTATTAATATGAACGCCACCCCAATCTCCTTCGCTTGTATTTGGTAGATTTTGATAATCATCCATATGATCTGGTTGATTGTAAGCAGTAGGGTCCGCTAAGCTACGAAGTGCGTCTCCTTCTGTACCTGGAGTAAATACATCCTCGCCTAGTAACCAATCCTCTTCATCAACGAAATAGCCGAAAACATCTGCAAAAGACTCATTTAAAGCACCGGGTTGATTTTCATATACGAGATCGGCTGTTTCCTGAATCACAGCATGTGTTAATTCATGAGCAACAATGTCTTTTGCTCCTGATAGGTAAGTGAATGTATCACCATCACCGTTGCCATAGATCATTTGATTACCGACCCAAGCTGCGTTATTATAATCATTTCCGAAATTGACAGATGAGCGGATGGAAGCTCCATTATTATCATAGCTTACGCGATCAAAGGTGTCATAATAATAATCAAATACTTCACTAGCATAATAATGGGCATCGACAGCAGCTTTTTGCGATTCACTCATAAACTGATTATCACTATCTGTCACATAAATGCCTGGCAGCTGATATTGACTACCGCCTTGGTTATCGAATGTTTCAATCACCCCGTCCATTTCCTTAGTCGTATCATATAGGTAGTAGCTATTTTGGTGTAAGAACGTATTTAAATCTTTTGTATCACCTAGCGTACCTACTCCAGTTCCAGTCTTTGCTGCCTCCTTCACTTGATTAGAGGCTTTGAGAGTTTCTCCATTTTCTGCATTCAACCAGATTTGCCAGTTTGCTGGAGAAGGCTGTGCAAATTGCAGTTCAACTCGATAGGCTAATGTGTAATTGTCGTTATTTTGGAAAACTACTAACTGAGCATTTTCTTCGAGGGAGTTAAAAACTTCACCAGTTAATGACTGTATCTTTTGGTCTGCTTCGCTTCGTTTTACGTCAATATGTTGCCAAGCTTTACTAACAGCTTCCTTTTTTGTTAATTTACGTTCTTCTTTTAGTTTAGCTGGAGCTTTCGGATGAAACTCGCCATTTATTGCAGCTATTTTATTATGTTGATTAACATGAACGACTACTTTGGAATTATCTATAGGAATATTTTGAATTTTTGGTTGGTACTTATAATGTGTCATTCCAACATTGTCTACATCTGCTTCTAAAAATTTCAGCTCTGTTTCAGGGTTTAATTTAAAAACAGCTTGATTAGCTTGAAAAAACTTTGCTACATCCTTTTCGCTGGTGATTCTTTGATCGGAAAGTTTTCCATTAATAAATGAAGGTACCTCTTCTTGTTTATTTTCTTCCCACAACGTTTCAACATCTTCTTTAAGTTTCCATTCTCCACTTTCTTCAGCATTTACCATTTGACTACTACCAAGGACTAGAACTGTCGTCATAGAAGCAACGCCAACTTTTTTTAGCCATTTTTTTTGCACATGCCTCTCTCCTTTTTCATGGGAATTATTGGTATTAAATTTGAAATTAATAGTATCGTAGATTTGGGTGACATGCAATATACTATTCGACTTATTTTTGCAATTTTTTTATATCTATAGAACTACAAATTAATAGAAAAAAGGCTTGCGCACGTCCATAAAATGAATACAGAAGTAGAAAATATTCAGCAATAATAGGGAAAATTTACCGAATTTGAGATAAGTTTAATATTTGCTATAATAAAATAGTTTTATTTAAATTTATAGAATTATAGAAATATTAATTCTTAAGCAGTATAATGGAACTAGATTAACATCGCTTCCAAAACATCAAAAATTTGGAATGAAAAGGAGTGTTTTAGTGGCTGAGAACAGGGGTGTCGTTTATGTAGGTGCTGGAAAGGTCGAGGTGCAGGATATTCGTTATCCGGATTTAGTATTACGGGATGGACCGGGAGTAAATCCACTAAATGTAGGGCGAAAATGTCATCATGGCGTGGTTGTTAAAGTGGTAACGACAAATATTTGTGGTAGTGATCAGCATATGGTCCGTGGCAGAACGACGGCTCCAAGCGGTTTGGTGCTTGGTCATGAAATAACTGGGGAAGTTGTTGAAGTAGGGCGCGATGTGGAATTTATCCATGAAGGAGACTTGGTATCTGTGCCCTTTAACATTGCCTGTGGACGTTGCAGAAATTGTAAACAACAAGACACCCATATCTGTGAGAACGTGAATCCAGATAGACCAGGATCTGCCTATGGTTATGTGGACATGGGTGGTTGGATTGGTGGTCAGTCGGAATATGTAATGGTTCCATATGCCGATTTTCAACTATTAAAATTTCCTGACAAAGACCAAGCGATGGAGAAAATCCTTGACTTAACGATGTTATCTGATATTTTCCCTACTGGATATCATGGTGCAGTAAGTGCTGGAGTAAAGACAGGATCGACAGTTTATGTTGCGGGTGCAGGTCCGGTAGGTCTAGCTGCTGCTCATTCAGCGCAATTACTTGGAGCTTCTGTTGTAATTGTTGGCGATTTGATTGAGGAAAGATTAGCACAAGCTCGCAGTTTTGGGTGTGAAACGATTAACCTTCGCGATCATATAAATATCGGTGAGCAAATGGAGCAAATCATTGGTATCCCAGAGGTGGATTGCGCCATTGATGCAGTTGGATTTGAAGCAAGTGGTCACGGTGAAGGAGCAAGTGAAGCTCCAGCAACAGTATTGAATACGATCATGGCTATCACCCGAGCTGGCGGGAAATTGGGTATTCCAGGATTATATGTTACGGGGGACCCAGGGGGGATTGATCAGGATGCCAAAGAAGGTACGTTGAAAATTCGCTTCGGCCTTGGATTTGCGAAAGCACATACTTTTGTTACTGGGCAAACCCCTGTGATGAAATATCATCATGATTTGATGATGGCGATTTTAAGTGGCAAGGCACAAATTGCAAAAGCGGTAAACGCTACTTTAATATCACTGGATGAAGCACCAGCAGGATACGAGGCATTTGATGGGGGTGCTTCTAAGAAATTTGTCATTGACCCGCATGGAATGGCAAAAGCATAGAATGAATTGCGAGTATTCCTGTTAGAAGTGCAGTAACCATGCATTTTTAAAATAAGGTGCTTGAGGATAACGAAATAACCGAATAGCCAAGTCCGGCTCCATCCTCAGCAACGATGCGACTTTAGAAATGCGCCCTAAGATAAGTCATCATCGGTTCGTCGCTAAGAGGAAGGCGACTAAACACAGGCTTGCCGCCCAGACGTCGACATCCCCCTGTTTTAGTGGCATGATTCCTTTATTTCCGTTGATTCCCGTTCCATTCGCTACGTTCCTAAACGGGCGTCCTGCGCCTTTGGTCAAAAGATGAACCATCTTAACGCATAGCCTTATTTCGCTGCTAATAATGGAATAAGGCTTTTCGTTATCCAAATTTTGATTAGTTAAATAATTATGCTTCAACTTGCTTACAGAAAATAAAGACCATACTTGGATAAACACTTTTTAAAAAGGAATGTAACTTTTATTTACTCGTATTGATCGTTAGTACTACAAATGTCTTTAACAAGGGATAAGGGGTGGAAGAAAAGATGAAGGTGAGATATTTATTGTACTTGTTTTTATTTTTAATCGTAATTACTAGTTGTTCTGAACGTTCAGACAACAGTGATACATCCACTACGCAAAATGAACAAGCAAAAGTGGAAATGCAAGTCGAAGATAGTGAAAGTAGTACAGAAATGGCTGAAGTAGGGAGTGAAGAAGAGCAACCTTGAAGAAAATGAAGTGCCTAAAGCGGACACATATAACGTTGCTGAGCGAAAGGTGATTTATACTGCGGATATTAGGATAGAGGTAATAGAATATGAAAGAAAAATGGCAGATCTAGAAAAGTTGATTTCTAATCACGACGGCTATATTGTGGAGTCTACGAGAGATAACGATTCCGAGGAAGGAAAGCGAACAGGTTTTTTAACTGCAAGAATTCCGCAAGAGCGATTTCATATTTTTATGGATAAAGTCGAATCAGGTGTTAGCAAATTATTAAATAGCAATGTATCAGGTCAGGATGTAACAGAAGAATATGTGGACTTAGAATCTCGGCTTCATTCAAAAAAAGTGGTGGAAAAACGATTGCTAGCTTTTATAGAACAAGCTGAAAAAACGGAGGATTTTAAATATTTCGGCAGACCTTGCCAAAGTACAGGAGGAAATAGAGCAGATTACAGGACGAATGAATTACTTGCAAAATAAAGCTGATCTAGCAACGATTCATATTGAAGTACGAGAAAATGATGTATCCTTAAAAAATAAAGATTTAAATACATGGGAAGCAACGACGCAACAATTCGTTAAGAGTACAAACTTTCTTTTAAAAATGGTTTCAACTATATTTGTTTTTATAGCAGGTAATATCCCAATTATTCTCTTGTTTGGTGGGCTAATTACGCTAGGGTGGAGGATCATAAAAAAATGGATAAAGAAAAATCGTAAGAAGTGAGTCGGGTGCAGTAATTAAGTGTTGATAACATGGTGTTGTTGATACGATTGCATTAACATACTGGACTATAAAATTCTTCAGAAAGAGAAGATAGCTGGATAAAACGATATCTAAATTCAAAAAATTCGTTTAGAGGAATTATATGTTGATGTGTATATTAAGTTGAAAGAGGTGAGGTTGATGTTAGCTAATTCAATAAGTTTAGTTCTCCAAGTTCTCCATCCTTGCCCGTTGTTAATAAATATTAGAAATTAGCACTTTGGATGGAGCAGATTAAGGGCTTCCATCATAAAAGTTCTTTCACAAACTATCTTTAAAATTGAGAAATGGAGAGCCAGAGAATATGCGAAATTTGGCTCTCTTTTTGATATAGAAATAGCCCTTAAGCTTAGCAATTACAATTCAGTTAAACAAGTAATAAAGTTCAGGAATCAGGTGCCAAGCATGGAGCTACGTGTTGCGCAACTATTTTTATGATAAAATAAAGAAAGCCATATAAACGAGGAGTTGTATTATGACAAAACATAAGATCTATACAATGAGTGTCGCAAGTGTCTATCCCCATTATGTTACGAAGGCGGAGAAAAAAGGACGTACGAAAACGGAAGTCGATGAAATTATTCGTTGGTTAACAGGGTATAGCCAAGAAGAGTTAGAAGCGCAACTGGAAAAACAGACAGACTTTGAGACTTTCTTTGCGGAAGCTCCCCAAATGAATCCTTCACGGGTCCTAATCAAAGGTGTAATTTGTGGAGTCCGAGTGGAAGACATCCAAGAGCCAACGATGCAGGAAATACGGTATTTGGATAAACTTATCGATGAATTAGCAAAGGGAAAATCGATGGAAAAGATTTTGCGCCAATAATGGTAAACGAAGAAGCCTGATTCTATGTATAAAATATAAAAAAGTCGTTGCTTTTTGTAAGTGGATACGTAGACGACATAAGTGAATTGTTGAATAGGTGAGAGGATATGACGCTTCATTATTATCAAAACGTATCTCTTGGGAGTTTTTAAGCAGTTTATTAAAGGAAAAACTCTACATTTAACGTGTGTTTTAAAGAAGTATTAAAAATTACGCCAAAGAGTTAGCTTCAATCGGACTATATTGTTACATAAAATTTCAGCTGAGGAAGTGTAAGGAATGATAATGTGAAAAAACGATGGATCTTTTGGTGGATCGGTAACATATTTTGGATTATCATTTTTGTAGTTGGGGCGTCTATTATTTGGTTAAGAAAGGTTGATGGCGCAGGTGTTACGCAAACACCTGAGCTTAAATTAGTGGCATTAATAGTTTTATTGATTGGATTTATACTTCCCATCATTATTCAAGTTATATGGCTAATTGTTAATTTGATCATTAGCAGTAATAAATAACAATTAAGCGCAAATCAGGAATCATAGATAGTTAAAATAAAACAATAGCTTTATTTGTAATGGATGAAAAAGCAGTTCACAAGATGAGATTATTTGAGGCACCATTTTATTCCATTATTTCAGGCAGAAAAACAGTTGCGGTCCGTTAGCCGTTGAAAAAAGTAGAAAATTAAATATTGGAGATAAATGAGCTTGTTAAACTTACTGACGAAAATAGATTATATCAGTGACGTTACAGGTTTATGTACTTTATAGATATTCAAAGAAATGTATGAAGATCTGCCTGCCGAGAATTTAAATGCTGTAGGCGCCTCTGGTGAAAATTGGTGGCAAACGCGATAAGAAATGCGTTCGCTATTGCTATAAGGTCCATTTTGTTGAACAGTTTACAACAAATAGAGAGAGGAATCAATTGTGAAAAGATTAATAAGTACTATTTTAAAAACAGTCATCTTTTTTATTAGCTGGGCAATTTTAATTTCTTTTACTCCCGATATACCAACAAAAAATTCGGCGTTATTACGACTTTGGTGGGAGTTTACTCCATTTATTGCGGTGCTTTTATTTTCTGTTATTTTTGTTTTAGTAATAGAAAAGGGCAAAATAAAGATTCCCGTAGCATCAAGGTTCTTTAAAAATTTTCTAATAGGTGTTGCAATAGGTTTCTTATGGTTAGGTAGCGTGGTAGCTGTTCTTTTACTTACAAAAACAATGAATATACAAGGACAAAACAGTATTAATTACATATGGATTTGGATTTTTGCCGCACTCTTGAATGCTGTAATGCAGGAATTGTTAGTGAGAGGATATTTATACCAATTATGGAAGCGAAAATATAATTTTGTTGTGGCGACAGTTTTAACTACAATTTTATTTACTGCGATGCACGGTGGCGCATTTGAAGCAGGTATTATTCCCGTGTTGAATGTTGTTTCAATGAGTATATTTGTAACATTACTGTTAGAATATACAGGTACAATAGTTGCTCCAATCATTGCTCATTTCATTTGGAATGTAATTGGAGGGATTATCCTTGGAGGCGTTTCATTGGCAAGTGATTATCCAAATCTCTTAACCAGTAATTTCCACGGTAATCTATTACTATCAGGTGGCATTTATAAAATGGAAGGTAGTATGATAGTTTTAGTTGTTCATTTAATCCTGATTACATACTTGTTCATATTAAATAAAAGAATGTCTAGCTAAAAATGATCTGTTTCTGCAATCGGACACGATCGTTGGAAACTAGCGTAGGAAGATCAAACTTTTTATAACAAAATGTATAATACTTCACAAATAGTGAAGCCACCCTAATCAAATTTTTTCCCAACTTCCTATTAATTTAACGTAAAATATAGAGTTGCATGATAATTTAAGCAAACTTTACTTGCCATAAAGAAGTAATGATACTATTGTTGTGTGAACTGCAGTATTCCCGTGTACTGCAGTTTTTTGTTGTCCGCAAAATGATAAAGTTTATTTATACCTTGCGCGCTGGGCTTAATTTTTAATTGCTTATCAATAGAAGCTTACATTTTTGCATGGTGGTGACGTACGGTGATATTCACTTTTATCCGAACAATAAAAGCGGTATGCTTAATAAAGTGTATCTCCCATCAGTGGGGGGTTCTCATTCACCCTCCACTGATTGTTAGTGGCGTAATGGTATGACCTAAGGGTCTCTTACGAAATAGGACATTTATAGGTGCTGTTATCTCCCACTTAGACTGTTGCAGTACCGATTATCCAACTCCTGAAGTGGGAGTCTTCCAGCACCCTATATACAGGATAAAAATAAACGAATTATAAAGTTTCGGTGCTTTTATTTTTGTTATGATACATTATCTATACAGGAGGAAATATGGATGCAAGGAAACATTTTACTTGTTGAAGATGATTTGGAAATTGCGCGGATCATTAGAGATATGCTTATCCGTAATGATTACAAGGTAACCTGGGCTACTACGGGGCTAGAAGGATGGGAAGATTTTCAATCTGCGACCTATGATCTGGTTCTCGTAGATGTCATGCTTCCGGAAATGGATGGGCTTTCGCTATGTAAAAATATTCGGTTGAAAAGTGATATTCCGATGATTATCATTAGTGCGAGAAAAGCGGATGAAGATAAAGTAAAAGGCTTAGGTTTGGGTGCAGATGATTATATAGCAAAACCATTTAGTATGCTGGAATTAAAAGCTAGGGTTGAATCCCATTTACGACGCTGGCGAAGATATCAAGGCATTCCAGAAAAAGCAAATCAAACAGCATATCGACATGGGCTCATGGTGGATTGGGATGAGCAGCAAATTTTTCTGCATAGTAGGAGAGTAACTTTAACAGGGAAAGAATTTGACTTGCTTGCTATTTTAGCACAACACCCAGAACGAACTTTTTCCAAGCATGAGCTATATGAACATGTTTGGAAGCAGGTGGAAACAGATGAAGTACATACGGTTACGGTACATATCAAATCATTAAGAAAGAAACTTCATGACTCTGTAAAGACTCCTAGATATATTCAAACAGTTTGGGGTAAAGGGTATCGATTTATTGGTGAATGAATATGAAAATAAAAACATGGCTACTGTTATCTTATTTTTTAGTAATGATTCTTCCAGTTATTGCAACCTATGTTTTATTCTTGTTTATCCAAGGCTATAATGATGAGCTTAAAGTAAAAGAACATGTTGAAACGGTGGCGGAAATTGCCTCATTAAAAAAGCTGCTTGCTGATCCAGCATTATATAAGCCGAATAGCAATTGGAATAAGATTCAGCAAGCAGTGGACTCGAATGCGTTTTACTGAATAAAGATGGAATTGTGATCTTTGCTTCTCATTCATCTGTTGCCTCAACATTTATGAATTATGGGAAAGAACAGCTATATGACGGACTGTATGAACTACAACAAGGTTATCGATCTTATACGTACCGCCAGCCTGTCTTTATCCAAGATGAGATCGTTGGTTTTTTTGATATACAAATTCCAAGAGAACAATGGGTGAAAGGTGTAGCTAATCGCGCTATTTTAATTGGTGGCGGATTAATTATTATGTTTGTACTCGTTTATGCTATGGTTATTATCCTACTAAATAAAAAATTGCTTCGACCCCTACATATGCTTATGCATGATATGAATAAATTTGCAGCTGAGGAAACTGTAGAGGAGAGGTCGACGAAACCAGATGAAATGGGGATATTAACAAAGCAGTTCTATGCAATGAGAAGACAGATAAATATGGCTCGGGATACGGCAAAACAGGAACAACAAGCGAAAGAATTTATAGTTGCAAGTGTATCTCATGATTTGAAAACACCATTGACGTCGATTAAGGCATATGCTGAGTCATTAGTGTACGAAAAGAATATTGAAGCCAATGAACAACAAGAGTATTTACATATCATTATGGAAAAAACAGATTTTCTAAAAGCGATGCTAGACGATTTGCTAACATATACGATGTTACATTCTGCGGAGCATAGCATGGATTTTGTTTCGGTAGAAGGTGAAGAGTTTTTTGACATGTTGATCTCAGACTATGAAGCACTTTGCAAACAAAAAGGGGTTGTTTTGCACGTCGATTTGCAAATAACAGGAGAGTACAAAGTAGATCCAAATCAAATGATCCGTGTCATGGATAATTTAGTAAGCAATGCAATTTCTCACACTGCTCCAAATGGGCGAATTTGGCTGGGAGCCATGTCAGATGATTTACCAGATTGGACATATTCATTTGTTCAAGAAAGTCTGGACTGCCGGAAAAAGGAGCAAGGTGCTTTATTAATCGTACAAAATGAAGGAAAGGGAATAGATGCAGAGCTATTGCCGCATGTATTTGAACCATTTTATCAAAAAAATGAGGCTCGCAATAAAAGTGAGTTGCAAAAAACGGGATTAGGATTAAGCATCGCTAAGCAAATTATAGAAAAGCATGGAGGATGGATAACCATCTTCTCTCAAGAAAATGTGGGTACTTGCGTTGTTTGTATGTTACCAAAAACCAAAGAAAGGTGAAAAGTATGAAAAAAGCAAAGATCAGCGTTCTTATCTGCATAATAGGAGGAATTGGGATGAGTTTTGGCTGTACACCCGAATCAACGAACTATTCATCAAGGGACATCGTTAGTCAAGCATTAGCGGCAGAAGAAGGTAATTTATCATTTTACGGAGAGTCCACAACAGTTACAAAGGAAAATGACACAGAAGTTGAACGATATGTAATAAAAGAATGGCGAAGTAAGACGGGCAAAATTCGTGCGGAAATGCAAGATGCCAATGGAGAACAAACATCTATAACTGTGAATGATGGTAAATCTCTAATCAGTTATCAACCTAAGCAAAATCAGGCGGTCGTAATGGATGACCCAGAAATGCTTGCACTAAATCAATTTTCACCTATGGATCAAGTGAGCGTTATTTTAGAACAAATATCTGAAACACATGATCTAACAAACGGAAAAGAAGAGAAGATAGCTGGTCGAAAAACACAGCATATCATAGCGGAGCCGCAAAAAAACAATCAACTGTTAGGAAGGCAAGAATTGTGGATTGATAAAGAGAATTGGATTGTTTTAAAAATGAAATCCATTTTAGGAAGTCAAACGGTAGAAGCAGAATATGACCAAATTGATTTTGATGCCGATATTTCTGATAATAAGTTTTCGCTAAAATTACCAGAAGATGTGGAAATCAAAAATATGGATGAACTTGCTTCAAATCGCGAAGTTTCCTTAGCAGAAGCACGTGAACAAATGGGAGATTCATTCTTGTATGTACCAGAAGACGACGAGTGGAAACGAAGCAATGTCGAGCTTATAGAAATGACTGGCGAACTAGCACGTACAGAAGTAAGTATGGATTATACGAAGAATGATGTGCCAATCTTCAACCTGTCTGTGTTTCCAACCCCAGATGATGACGAAGAGATCGATCAATTTTTAACATCGAATGAAAAGGCAATAACGATTCGAGGTATGAAAGGAACGTATACAAATGATGACACGTATCGAGAGTTACTATGGGATGAAAAGGGATTTCGCTATTCATTATTAATGATGGATGTAACTTTTGATTTAGAACAAGCAACGCAATTAGCGGAAAAAATGGAATATCTTCCATAGAATAGAGTGTGTATAATTATGCAGATAACTATTGTAATTGTCAGTATCATTACGCTCATTGTAACATTCATCGCTTATTTACTTCCGAAGAAATTAAGTGCGGGATTACTTCTTATTACAGGTAGTAGTCTGATCGTGTATCTGTTAATGAGTCATGATTTTATCGATGCATGGACACCAATTAGTATGATGTTAGTCACTTTTTTTAGCTTCAGCTCTGTTTTTGACCGAGACAAGCGCTCGAAAAGGCAGCAATTAAAACAGAAAATCGCTGCCGTAAACTATGAGATAGTCGAGCTGAATAGAGAATCGAAGCGGATTATAATGGATATTATCTTAACAGGGGTAATAGGAGGAATTTCGCTGCTATGCCTTCTATTTGTTCCAGATTCATACCTCACGATTAAATACTTGCTTGTTTTATATCTATTAATGATGATGCCGCAATTTTTAAATCGTTTAGCCGATTATTTTTTTACAACGGTGTATATGTTGCCGGAGCAACAGGTGATTTTCATTATCTCTTTATTTGAAGCAAGAGAATTACCAATGGATGAATTATCTAGTATTCGTAAAGAATCTGAACCAGATGTGTTAAGGCTCCATCCAGGATTTACTTTTTTGGCTGAGCAGAAAGATTATACGTTTGCGTTTTCGACTGTATTGCGTTTGTCTTTTCCTGGTGAAACTATTTGTCTTACCCCTACAGACTCAGAACGATGGTTTGAGCACTGGCAAAATTTTATGAAACGGGATCAAGCAAAAATAGAAAAGCCAATCCTCCCAATCTGGCATATAAGCAATATAAAACGACTGTTATGGAAAGGTTATTTTGCAATAGCGGTAAAAGGAATTGCCGCATATACTGGGTTGTTAATTATTTTGACTTGGCTTCATGCACCTTGGTATGCCATCATCATAGTTGTTTTTTTGTGGTGGCTGTTTAATATGTATATTGCGGACCGAATGCTAATTAACGCCTCCGACGCGAAAAAAGTAACGGCAGGAGAGATCTATGATATTGCCCAGGAAATTTTTTTGAAAGCTGGAATAATAGGTACTAGATTGTATGTCATTGATTCCTCAGTATACAACGGCTTGGCAACAGGGATGCATATTGGAAAAGGAACAATCATGCTGACGACTGCTACAACGAAATTATCTAAGCGTACAGTGGAGGCTATTTTAGCACATGAAGCGATACATATTAAAAAACGTGATGTTATGATAAATCAAATTGGACGTATGGCTATGATGGCTGTTCTTGGGCTTGGTATTTATTTGTTTTTTGATGAGCTCAAGTTCTTAACGGATCATCTAATCTTGTTTATCGTAATCATTTATATCATTATGCTATCTTTCCCAATCAGTTTATCTGTCATTGCCCAATGGACTGAAATAAGAGCTGATTATTTAGGGGCAAAACTACTGGGAGAGGGAAGTATGCAAATGGCAGATGGATTAAAAGAGCTAGCACTTGCTCAAGATAAAGCAACTGAGCAGGGGTTAAAATATAGCACTCTTGATGAGAAATCACTTCACAGATCAACGGTTGAAAGAGGAAACTGGTTTGTTCGATTTTTGGAGTTTCAATTCTTTCCACACCCGCCATTATATTGGCGAATACAACAGCTACGTAAAGAACAAGATTGGAGTAGAACAAAGAAATCATGGTTAGCTGCACGTTTTAAAGAATCGCTACGGGATTTCTTGCGCTACAAATCAAATGGGCTTTGAGAGGTACTGTAAGGCTCCTATATCAAGTGATGTATATAGTAGGAGCTAACAGTATCCATTTCCATCTTGCTAAACATTCCTAAAACTTTTATAAATAAAGCTTTATCCCGTATATAAGGTGCTAGAAGACTCCCGCTTCAGGAATTGGATAATCTATACCGAATAAGTCTAAGTGTAACAGCACCTAAATGCCCGATTCGTTTAGAGGCCTTTAGACCATACCATTATGGTATTAACAATCAGTGGGGAATGAAAGGAAATCCTGCTGATTGAAAATTCGTTGTATTAAATTAATTCTTGAAAATGAGTGGTTTATATGAATGAGATGAGTGTTATATCAGTAATCATTTTTTTGTTTTCAACGTATCATTTATGTATGGAGTTGAGAATTACGGACTCAACTCATAGACCAAAACAGGATATTTGGATGGTATATGTCTGTTCTATGCTTCTGCTTGTAACTGCAAATTTTTTATATTATTCTATTTGAGAATGTAAGAGCGAAGAGACTTTTTAAGAGCTTTGTTTCTCCAGTCTAGAGCATATTTAAGGTCACTAAGCTAATTACAGTTTACAAGAGATACAATAAAAGTCGTTTTAGTAAAGAAGTATATGAGAGAGATCATGTTGTCCAAACTGACACAATTAGGGAAACTTCATTTGGTTTTTGGTGCTGTATTCCTAAGCTTAGGAAGTTATTTTCTAATTAATGAAATTAAAGATTGGTTTGTATTTAAACAATCTCTGGCAGTGGTTTATTTATTACTTGGATTTTCATTCATTGCATCTTTAGGATGTTTAAAAAAAGAGAAAAAAATGAATGTTGAAGGTACGAAGCGTTTCTGTGCATGTGCAAACTTCTAAACGAGTTTGTTTAGTATTGAACATAAAAAGCTTTTGCCTAGCCAATTTCCAAAAGCATATCGATTTTGTTGTTTAAGTAGTTTTCTAAGGGTTGCGTATCTCATCTCTAATTTCTCTGATTAAGGAGACATCTTTATATGAAACAATTTTAATAATGTGGCTTCAGTAGCAATTACAATCACGGAATGGTTGTTAATGCAAGAGTATACCTACAGGCTTCTAAACAAATCGGGTAGTTACAGGAAATTTAATACATTGCTGCATTTTCTGTTTTTACCTCGTGGATGAAATTAGGTCCTTATTGAAGCCACATTTCGGATAAAAAAATAGCAAACGGACAGAAATAAGATAGACGACAACGGAAGGAGTTGTATTATGTCTATCTTTACTTTCCTTAGCGAACTTGGACATCGCTTTTTGAAGTATAAAGTGTACGATCTTTCAGCTCAAATGGCGTATTATTTCTTACTATCTGTTTTTCCATTCCTCTTTGTTATCTACTCGCTACTACCGTTTTTGCCATTAAGTGAAGATTATATTTTAACATTAATTGAACCATACGCACCAGATGCTTCATATCTGCTAATTAGAAATACGTTGAATCATTTGCTTACAAATCAAGGTCAACAGTTTCTCTCCTTAAGTCTGCTTATTTCCGTATGGCTCGCTTCTATGGGGTTTCAATCGATGAAACGAATTCTTAATATCGCATATAACGTACCTGCAAAGGAAAGTTTGGTGAAGCAAGTCATACAAGGGCTATTGCTCACCATTGGCTTTATGGTTATTTTTTTATTTTCTGTGGTTATTCCTGTTTTGGAAAGAATGCTACGAGATTATATAGCGGATATTTTTTCCAACGAAAGTTTTCATCGTCTATGGGATTTTATGCAATGGGGAGTAGGAAGCTTTTTAATTGTCACTTTTTTCATTATCCTGTATTATTTTACGCCGAATAAACATGTCAAGGTGAAACACGTTCTCCCAGGGGCATTGGTGGCTACGATCGGATGGCAAATCATTTCGATACAATTTGCTTCATTTGTCAGTAAAAACGATTATTCTGTTTTTTATGGTCAGTTAGGAGGCATTGTTGTATTAATGATCTGGTTCTACATGTCAGCAATGGTTACTATTATCGGTGGGTTAGTCAACACGATTATTTTTCCCATCTATCATAATGAACCAGTAGCTCATGAGGCTAGTTCTGTGTGGCATAAAAAATAATTAAACATTGATTCTTTTTCCTCCACATTCATGAATAGTACTTGCTCTGAATATCTATAAAGTATAAAGGTTAGAATGTGCCAGCAGTAGGAGGAGGATCCATGGTTGAATTTATTCTGGAATTATTTACAACAGAACAAAGGGTAGAGGCGATCTTAAGTCATCCCGTGATTGAATTTATTTTTGTAATATTGTTTGCAATGTTTGCATTTGCTGTAATGATTCATTTTGTTATTTACAATAAATTGAAAAGAGTTCGTAACTATCTTAAATCGACTGGTCGTATGGATATCGATCCATTAACAGGATTAAAAGAACAATACGCAACAAAGCAACAACACGAAATGGTCAAGGTTGAGACGTTCGTACAAGAACAGTTTTCCAATTGGCGTATGTTTCATATCCCTGTTGTCAGTCTAATTAAAATGGTGCAAATGACGGTGTCTGTATTCATCTTAATTGGCGTGCTCGGGACATTTATCGGCTTAACTACTTCTTTAAGCAGTATTAATTTAGAAGGAAATGATATTGTTTCAGGGGTAGCAAGTGTATTAGCGGGGATTGATGTCGCGTTTTATACGAGTATCGTCGGAATGGGGTTTTCTTTAGTAATGACGATTTTGCTTAAAGTGCTTAATACCGAATTTATGCTCACAGATATTATGCTAATGACAGAGACACGATTAGAAGGAGCAGAGGAAAATGGCATGCAGCGATTAATTGCAATTTCCAAAATGATAAATGAGTCCATTCAGCATTTGCAACAGACAAATAAACAATCCTTCGAAACGATAGAAGTTGCTTTTGCAGGTTTTCAAAATTATACATCAAGCCTGGAGCGGTCAGCTGAAAATTTAGCTGTTTTTAATGACGGGCTTTCGGACAATCTGCAGTCATTTGAGCAATTGTTTACCGATATGCAAGAGGTAACAGATGGTTTTGCTACTGGTACGAGAAGTCTGAATGAAAATTTCGCTACATTATTTACGTATTTTAAACGAATGGACAGCCATAATGAACGGCAGATGAAAGCATTTGAACAGACGTATGAGAAGATAAAAGCAACAACTGCTTTGCAAATCGATGGCTTCCAAAGTTTTGAGGCATCTGTGGAAGATATGAAAAAGTTTACTTCTTCTCTACTGGACGAGCAAGCATCGATGCAACATGCATTTTCAACTGTAAATGAAAAAACGAAGCAGCTCGTTACACAGATGGATTTGCAGAATAAAGAATTCAAATCGATTTTTGGGGCGGATCTGTCAACGAAGTTAACAGGTATTATCCAGCAACTAAATGAGTTATCCCGAGAATTTGATAAAATGGGAGATTCTTTAACACAGCTGCCGAGCGCTCTTGAAGTTATTCATCAAACACAAGCGGAGTATAAACATTTACTGTCTGACCGCTTTCAAGAATTAAAAGAATTTAATCGTACATTTAGCAATCACATTAAATCGCATGCTACGAATACGATGACATTTGAAAAGCATATGCAGGAAGCGGCGAGTTCTTTTGATCAGATCGCTATGAAAAATGGTCAATTGTTGCAAGAGATTAATCGTACTATCTCCCAAATAACACAATCCTTGCAGCAACGAGAGAACCAGTGGGATAACAGTGTGCATATATTAAAGGATACGTTAGCAAATTATATACATAACTTAGAAGATTCTTTAGGAAAACGTCTGGAGCAGATTGGGCAGGCATTACAAGCTTCCATGCGCGAAACAAATGAGCAAACGCGGAATGAATGGAATGAATTGCGCAGAATGGCGGATTCAGCACAACAAAATCAAGCAAGGGTTATGCAACAAAGCTTTCAAGATTTACAGAGGGAAATTCAGATGCTGAATCAGCGATTAGCGGCATTTACTCAACGTAACTATGCCCAAAACAATGCGATAAGGTTGAATCAAAATGAATACTAAGTATCAACGATTATTCAGGCAGAACCAGGATGAAGGACATTTTTGGCCATCGTTTACGGATTTGCTCACAACGATTTTACTTTGTTTTATTTTAATTTTCGTGGCTATGATGATTATCAAGTCATTACAAATAGAGGAAATGAAAAAAACACTAGATCAAATTATGGGGGTTCGAGCCAAGTTAGTTCAAGATTTAAAAGAAGAATTTAGCGGTTCTAATTTAGGAGTTGAAGTGGACGAAAAAACAGGTGCGATCATTTTTAGTACTGAAATTTTGTTTGCCTATGATAATCATGAGTTAAAGTCTGACTCTTATACCTTTTTAGATGAATTCGTACCCAAATATTTGGATATTTTACTACGAGATGGATACGAAAAATATATTGCTGAAATCATTATTGAAGGGCATACGGACCGTGATGGCTCGTATTTGTATAATTTACAGCTAGCTCAAAATAGGGCTTATAGTGTTGCTTCATATATCTTAAGTGACGATTTTCCGTATAAAAACATTCAGCAGCATTTAGCGGATAAGCTAACTGTTAATAGTAAATCCTTTTCTGATGTAAGAACAGACGAAAACGGAAATTATAGTGCGAAAGATTCTCGTCGGGTGGAATTCAAATTTCGCTTGAAGGATGAAGAAATACTGGATAAGACGAGGGAAATCCTAGGAAGATAGTTTCATTTCATAAACGATGTCTCCTTTTAAAATTTCAAAGCAGCAACCATATTTTATTTAATAAAACCTTAGGCTAGTACTTAGCAAAACGATTAGCACTTTAGGCTAAAATGCACACATTCATATAGTTTTCAAAAAATATACGGAAGGCAAGAGAAAGGGGACGGTGAGACCTCAGAGTGCTAGCACGATGGGGCTCAGCCCAAACCAACCACGGGAGGTGAAACAAGTTCCCGAAGCGGGTTATTTGCATCCCCCTCGCTTCTAATGAGCGGATTTTAATTTGGTGAAAATTCTTTTGACCCGGCACCTAGACTTTTCTCGAATGCAAGATGCCGTACCGCACTTATTATTGTAAGTGGTGCAAGTTCTCCAGACACCTTCATCCCGATTCAGTTTGATTTGTCATGATGACGATTGTAGCAGGGGGAGCGAACAGAAAAATTAAGAAAAGTTGTTGTATTATTGTGGCTCATGAATTCATCACGAATTAGCTATCTAGCTTATAGTCACAAATCGATTAATTGATTTAAATTATCCCGCATATAAGGTGCTGTAAAACTCCCACTTAGTAGTTGGAAAATCTGTACTGTGCAACAGCCTAAGTGGGAGATAACAGCACCTAAGCGCCGTCTTTCGTAAGATGCCATTAAATCATAATGTTGGGCTACTAAATCAGCGGGGATGAATGAAAAACCCTTACTGATGGAAAATTCAATTTATTCCATACAGTATGAACGTTTAACACTATCGGTATTTGTGTTTTTATCTTCATCAAAATTCTTCATAAACTGCAGGGTCTTGATCTTTTAATCTGCCTGCAGCATGTGACAATGCTCCAATCGCTTGCATTTCCTCATCAGTTAATGAAAAATCAAAAATTGAAATATTTTCCAGTTGACGTTGATAGGATGATGACTTTGGAATGGCTATCGAGCCTAGCTGAAAATGCCAACGTAAAATGATTTGGGAAACCGTCTTCTGATGCTTAGCAGCAATCTGTTTAATCGTTTCTTGTTCCAGTACGCTGCTCGCGCGTCCTAATGGGCTCCAAGATTGCGTTTGTACATTGTTTTCCTCGTGCCATTTGCGTTGTTTTTCCTGATTGAAAAATGGATGTAATTCGATTTGATTGATACTTGGTTTAACGCCCGTTTCTTCTTCTAATCGATGCATGTGTTCTGGTAAGAAATTACATACACCAATCGAACGAATAAGCCCCCATTTTTTTGCATCTATTAATGCTTGCCAAGCTTCTACATATATATCCTGTTTAGGGTTTGGCCAATGAATCAGATAAAGATCGAAATAGTCAAGGCTTGCACGATATAAGGATTCTTGAATAGCTGTTAGCGCTTTTTGATATTCTTGGTAACGCCCTGGTAACTTAGAGGTAATAAGGAGATTATCTCTAGGAGTGGAGCTGCGACGAATAGCTTCGCCAACGGTGCCTTCATTCTCATAGTTGTAAGCTGTATCAATTAGCCTGTATCCGAGACTAATAGCGCTTGTTATCGCATTTACACCATCACTCCCGTTTAATTTATACGTACCAAAACCAATTGCCGGCAACTTGATTCCATCATAAAGCGTGATTTGTGGGATAGACTGACTCATTGGAAATGCCTCCTTTTTAATTCTAATTTAAGAGTACATAAAAACAGAAAAAAATCCAACTAAAATATATTAGGAAATAGGAACATTTGCATGGTTTAGAGATTTATGACGTTTCAATATAAATTTGTATGACATCAACTTTACTTAATTATTTTTATCCATCTCACGTAACTGTTGAAAGAAATCAAACCTACCAACCGTCTTCTTAAAATTGCCTAGTACAAACTAGTAATCTATAATATATAACAAATATGGTTTTTTTTGGGTGGTTATATTGTAAGTGATATCTATAATAAAGAAAAGATGTGGAGTGAAGCATTAAAGTGAGTGATATACAGAAACTTGAAGAGCGAATTAAACTATTAGAAACAGAAAACCAAAAATTAAAATATACTATGGATCTTATTGATACTGAATGCCATAAGGTTAGTGAAAAGGTAAAAAGACTTAATTATGTTGTAGAAGAAATGGTGGAAAGTTCGTTTTCTAGTAAATTTAATACAGACATAGAGTATGTTTGTTTAAAACTAGATTTGGAACCTCTACAATATATTGAAGTTAAATGTTTACCTATGAAAATGGAAGTAGAGTATAGAAAAACAGGTAAAATACCAAGTATACAGGAATGTCATGAAAAATTGCTTGAAGAACTAGGAGTACCAGAAAAAGAAAAAAGTAATTATCCTATAGAAATAATAATAAACATGTTAAAAAAATTCAAAAAAGATATGGAAGAAATCGGAGAAATGGAAAGGGCAAAATCAATTTATAAAATAGTAAATCAAAAATGATTATTTTTCAAACCAAGAATTTTGAAAGTTACAATATAAGATCTAATATAATTGTTGATGCGGAGTAATAAAAAAGAGAAGGTTGTTATGCCTTCTCTTTTTTATAAGATAAGAAAGCATAAAATGAGGTGCTTGGAGATATAACGAAATAACCGAATAGCCACGTCCTGCGCATGAGCCCAGCAACGATGCGCCTTTAGAAATGCGCCCTACGATAAGGCCTCATCGGTTCGTCGCTAAGAGGAAAGCCGACTAAAACGGGCTTGCCACCCAGACGTCGGCATACCCCAGTTTTAGTGGCATGATTCCTTTATCTTTAGTTGATTCGTTCCATTCGCTACGTTGCTAAACGGGGGCGCTTGCGCCTTTGGTCGATCTCTTAAAAGTTGAATAAATCTGTTCGTGCTTAACTAAAATTCTTCTTTAAATGTTTCATTTAGGATGGAGTGTTTTACAAAGGTGGTAAATATTCAAATCTTCGTAAATCCTATCTAAACCAATGTTTTAGGCTTTATAAAAAAATAATTTTGGTAAACTAAAATTTTATGGATTATAATGTTAAAATAAAAAGAGTATATTTATATATGCTGATGTGGGGTGATACCACTGCAGGAAATAATTTCGATTGTAATCGCGTATATATTTGGGTGCTTGAATGGCGCTTACTATATAGGGAAGCTATATTATAGACAAGATATTAGGGAATTAGGCAGTACAAATGCAGGTGCTAGAAATGCGGGGAGAGTCTTTAGTCGTTCTGCATTTATTTTTACAGTAGTAATAGATGCTATAAAAGTGATTATTCCCTTAATAATAGCTACAAAGCTGTTGGAAATGAACTCCATTTTAATAGCATGTATGGCAATTGCGCTCCTGTTGGGACATCTATGGCCTGTTCAGTTAGGCTTTCGAGGAGGGAAAGGAGTGGTTGTCTACTTGGCTGCTGCACTTGTCTTAGCGCCGATCCCTTTGCTTGTTTGCGGTGTGACAATTTTAATTGGATATCAAATCCACAAAAATCTCACGCTTATTGCGATGATTGGATTTTGCACGATACCTGTAGGCTTATTATTACTTGATAGAAGTATAGAGTTGACAGCAACGTTTCTCATTATGCTGTCTATTGTTGTAATTATGCATAGAAATGGGGACTAATTATGAAAGAATCATTATCTGTTGTATATAAAATAGCAGATTTAGCAGAAGAATTGGAGCAAATCTATCGTTTAAACTATGAGACATTTGTCGAAGAAATACCACAACACGAAACAAATCATGAACATAGGTTGGTAGATCGCTTTAACGATAAAAACACATATGTCGTTGCGAAGCGAAACGATGAAGTAATCGGAATGATTTCTGTCAATGATCAGCGACCTTTTTCGCTCGATCAAAAACTGAACAATTTAGATGACTTTTTACCAGAGCATGCTATACCTTGTGAAATACGATTACTGGCTATTAAAAAACAATATCGCGGTGGCCGTATTTTCTATGGGCTTTGTGAAAGATTAGTAGATTATTGTTTGGAAAAAGGCTTTAATATGGCGGTTATTTCCGGCACGTTAAGGCAAACGAAACTATATAAACATTTAGGATTTCAAGCTTTTGGACCGCTCGTCGGGACAGAAGAAGCACCTTATCAACCGATGTATTTAACGAAGAAAAATTTTGAACGTGCTTCTAAATTATTTGAACGTATGCTTCGAAAAGAAGAACAACGAAATCATTATAACTTTTTACCAGGCCCCGTTGAAGTATCGAATGAGGTAAAAAAAGCATGGGGTGATAAAGCAGTATCGCATCGTGCTAAAGATGTACATGATGTAATAGAAAATGTACAGCAACAGCTATGTAGGTTAACGAAAGCCAATTATGTGGAGATCGCCGTAGGTACAGGAACACTTGCTAATGATATGATTGCAGCACAATTAACAACTATTTCAAGTAAAGGATTAGTTTTAGCAAACGGAGAATTTGGCGAGCGTTTGATCAAGCATGCTTCGCGCTTTAATCTTTCTTTCTACACGATTACAAAGCCTTGGAGTAAGCCGATTTCTTTAGCTGAAATCGAACAAACATTGGACAAACACCGTGAAATTGGCTGGTTGTGGACGGTACACTGTGAAACGTCCACGGGATATGTTTATCCGTTGGAAAAATTAAAACAGCTTTGTAACAAGTATGGCGTGCGTTTATGCATGGATACATGTAGTACGGTTGGTGTGATGTCAGTTGATTTAGCATCCGTTTATTTAGCAAGTACCGTAAGCGGGAAAGGTCTCGGGTCTTATCCTGGATTGGCAATTGTGTTTCATCAGGAAAAGCTGTTACCAAACGAGGCGATCCCTAGTTATTTAGATCTTGGGAAGTATCAAATAAATGGCAGTATACCATATACGCATTCTTCCAATGGACTGTTTGCATTACAAGCTGCATTACAACAGCTGCAACCAGAAAGAACCGAATTGTTCAGGGAAATTTGTCAAGAATTTCAAAAAGCAGGTATGGAAGTATTAACAGGGGAAAATTACTCACCAGGTATTGTAACGATTTGTTTAAATCCGATGATCGACTCAAGGAAATTCGGTGATGCTTTAAAGCAAAAAGGCGTTCATGTAAGCTATGAAAGTGGTTATTTACTAAATCATAACTGGTTTCAAGTGGCTATTATGGGTCAGCACCAAGCGTCTAATATTCTAAAGGGGATAAAGATTATTGTTGAGGTGTATCAACAGTTTTCAAAAGCGAAGGAGTTCAGTCGATGCGAAAGTTAAGTCTGTTCATAGAAAGAAATTTACTAGTTACGTTCATTATCCTTTTATGGTTGAAAACAGTGATCGTTTCTTTTACTAGCTTTCAATTACCACTATATTCTTGGCTCGATGTCTTCATCGTCTTTGTTAATCCAATTGGAATTATTATGCTAATGTTTGGTCTTAGTTTCTTTTGGAGAAAGCAACTGTCTCCAGTTACTTTATTGATTATCTATGTATTGATGCTGGGCTTATTGTATGCAAATGTACTTTATTATCGATTTTATATTGATTTTGTTACGGTATCTGTTTTTCTGCAACTAAATAATGTAGGAGGATTAGGTCCAAGTACAGTTGAATTGTTTTCACCATTTGATATTTTGTTATTTATAGATATTGTAGTTATTGGCTATATCGTATTTAAAATGAAAAAACAGAAGCAACAGCCGGTAGTCCCAAATAAGAAAAAATATGCGTTTACTGGTTTGGCGTTTATTGTCATGACATTTGCGACTGCACTTATTCAAAATCCACATCTGCTGCAAACAGGATACGATCGGGAAGAACTCGTACAATCACTTGGCTTATATAATTATCAACTAATCAATCTGGCAGATGGTGTGAAAGCTCCGATAACGAAAGCTTTTGCAGATGAGACAGATGTACAAGAAGTTCAATCGTATATGAAAGGAAATGGAGAAGAAGAATCTTTTCCAGAATTTGGAATAGCTGAAGGAAAAAATATTGTTTTCATTAGCCTTGAGTCTACACAAAATTTCGTTATCAATCTAAAAGTGAATGGAGAAGAAGTGACTCCTTTTTTAAATGAGTTAATTCGTGACAGTTTTTATTTTAATAATATTTATGATCAAGCAGCCCAAGGAAAAACATCAGACGCTGAGTTTATGATTAATACCGGATTATATCCGCTCCCGAGTGGCTCTGTATTTGTTCGTAGGCCAAATAACCAATTTCAATCTTTGCCGCATATCTTACGTGAAAATGATGGTTATACAGCTGCTGCTTTTCACGGGAATGACGCTTCATTTTGGAATAGAGATGAAATGTATCAATCATTAGGCTTTGATACGTTTTTCTCGAAAAAAGACTATGACGTGACAGAAGAAAACTCCGTCAATTACGGGATTAAAGATATTCCATTTTTTGAACAATCGATGGATAATTTATCAGAACTGTCCGAGCCTTATTTGGCTAATTTCCTAACATTGACCAACCATTTTCCATTTTTATTGGAGGAAGAGGATCAAATGATTTCCCCAGCAAATACTTCTGTAGGGGTTGTGAACCGATATATCACAACAGTCCGCTATGAAGATCAAGCTTTACAGCGATTTTTCGAATTGCTAAAAGCAAAAGGGATGTATGAAGATACAATATTTGTTATTTATGGCGATCATTATGGCATTTCTCAAAAATACGAAGCTGGTGTGCATGAGTTATTAGGTCAGAAAGAGACAGCACTAAACCATCTTGAGTTACAAAAGGTTCCAGTGATTATACATGTGCCACATCAGAAAGGTAAAACGATTGAAACTGTAGGAGGGGCAATTGATATCCATGCAACTATTTTAGAATTAATGGGTATACGAGATAGTGAACAAATGAATTTTAGTCGAAACTTATTTACAAGAGATAACGAAGCCCCAGTCGTGTTTCGAGATGGAAGTATCGTTACGAAGGATTACGCTTATCTAAATGGTCGTTGCTTTGATAAACAAACGAAAAAAGCCGTTAGCGCAAACAAATGTACAACTCATTTGGAAACTGCACGAAATGAGTTGCATGCTTCTGATCAAATTATCCTTGGGGATTTATTTCGGTTTATGGGGAAATAGGAAATACAATGAGACTTATAAAGTTAAAAGGTGCTGTAAGGTTCCCACTTCAAGAGTTGGATAATCTGTGTAATGCACCAAGTCTAAGTGGGAGTTAACAGCACCTAACTGCTCGATTTCGTAAGAGACCTTTAGGTCATACTATTACGGTATTAATAATAGGTGGGGATGATGAAAACCCCACGGATGAAGATTTTTTTATAAAAAATAGTAGTAGGGAGGGGAGAGTCCCCTCCTTTTAAATGAAAAAACGTACTTTTATATAGCATAAAAAAAGATAAATCATACCAATATTGTTAGCTCGACAAGATTTCCGTTGTGAGCGATAAGTGTAAAAAAGTCTATATTTTCCACTTGCAGCTATAAGAAATGTAATATCATCTAAATCATTAACGGTGTCCATGACGCACTAGGTAGCGCCACAATGGAACCGGTTTAGGAGAGGGGTATAACTTATCACGAGAAGATAATGGAAAAACGACAGTGATCATTTCCTTCTGTTTTACAGCTGATCCTTTTAATTTGCTCGGTCTGTAATACGCTTTGAAACATAGAGGTCTCACAATGACAAGCTATTTTAAATGATTGAGCGATCGCTAATAATGGGCAATTATGCTCAACAAGTTCGTAAGTTTTAGTACCAGTTTGTTTATATTCAGCCATATATCCCTTTTCGTTTTGCAGCCTCTTAAGTTCAAACATTTTTTCTTCTGGTGATTTATGTTGCATGTGAACGGCATATTCTTTGCTTAAGCGCTGTTTACGCTTTTCAAATAATTGTTGGATTGCCTTGTCACCGTAAATCGTTTGAATATCGTTTAGAAATTCTATACTAAGCGTCTCATAACTTTTCGGAAATAACCGCTCGCCTTTTACTGATAAAATGTATTGTTTGATTGGTCTGCCAATTGGCTGCTTCATTTCCACAGAGGAAATAAGCCCTTCCTTTTCCATGGTAGATAAATGCTTTCTTACAGCCATATCTGTAATCTGCAGATGTTGTATAAAGTCTCCAACTGTTAGCTTGCCTTCTTTTTTTAACAGATATAATATTTTGTCTTTCGTTGTTTTTCGCTTCATAGAATCACCTTTACCCCGTATATAAGGTGCTTGTAAGACTTCTCACTTAAGGAGTTGGATAACAAAGTCTAAGTGGAGAGATAACAGCACCTAAATCCCTATCTAACAATCAGTGGGTGATGAATGAATACCCGCCTGATGGAAGATGCACTTTACCCTGCATGTAAGTTCTGTAAGACTCTTCTGTCAATTCTGGGTTGATACAAAAAGGTACAAACGGAAGAAAACGGCACCTACATGCTTAATTCGTTCGGAACGTTATTGTTGATCATGAGACGAACGACACGCAGATCAAAAATCTACCTTTGTTTTACTTTGATTAATAGGGAAAACTCCTACTAACAAGAGGTTTGACTTATTCAATTGTATAAAAAATTCATCGTTTGCAAATAGGATCATTATTGCAAATTTTGGAACGAATACAATTATTATTTTGCAAGCAAATCATTTGCTATTATATGTAACGTAAGCTATTCTTTTTGCATATTTATTATACCAATAAGTATAATAAATGCAATGCATCCATAGTGATTTCTATGAAATGCCATGTGATTAAACTTTATTTCGTTTATCCCGTCGTATATAAGGTGCTGTAAGACTCCCACTTCGGGAGTTGGTAATCTGTACAGCAACAAGTCTAAGAGGCAGATAACAGCACCTAAATTCCCGATTCGTTCATCTAAAAAATCAGTGGGGGTGAATGAAAACACCCCACTGATTGAAGATTCACTTTTATTAACATATCTTATTTCTAAAACGCAGGAGGGGACAGCTGTGAAACTTGTCGGAGTAGCTGGTTCATTAGTTGGTGAAAAAACGTCGCAAGCAGTATATGACGTTTTACTTGCAGCCAGAAGGGTTGATAAACAAATCGAGACAGAGTTAATAGACCTCAAAGAATATGATGTAGAGTTTGTTAAAGGAGCTCCTTTAGCTTACTATAATAAGGATACATGGAAGGTAGTAAATACCGTATTAGCTGCTGATATGATTGTTTTTGGCTCGCCTATTTATCAGGCATCTATTTCGGGCGCTTTAAAAAATTTGCTTGACCATTTTCCGGTAGATGCTTTTAAATCAAAAGTTACGGGAATTGTTACTACTGCAGGCTCTAATAAACATTTTCTCGTATCGGAATATCAATTAAAGCCTATTCTTGCTTATTTAAAAGGAATTATCCCTACTTGTAGTGTTTTTATTAACAACGACTGTTTTAATGATGATAATGAAATTATTGATCAAGATGTAAAAGAAAGAATAGGTAAACTAGCTAAAGAAATGATTGAAATCAAACAGCGTGAACAAAGCAAAAACATCAAATAGCTTGGTTTTACATATATATCTGACAAAATAAACCATTTATTTTTCAAACAGCAGACTACATCAATTCTGTTAAAAGCATTTCTATTTTATATGTTACCAACGTATAAAAGGAAATGCTTTTTTGTTTTGAAGCATGATATCTTTGTTCTAACTCACTGCAAGGGTTGGAAAGTGTGTACGGAACAAAACTAAGTAGGAAGATAACAGCATCTAAATGCTCGACTCGTTCAGAGGCCTTGAGGTCATATCCTTGTGGTACTAACAACCATTGGGGGATGAGAGGAAACTCACAATGATTGATTCACTTGATATTAGGAGAATTATTGGAATCCTTTTATCATAAAGAGTGTGTCGTTGTAGCCCGGATGTAAGGTGCTGTAAGAATGCCCCTTCAAGCATAAGGTAAAAGCTAAAAAGTATAAGTGGATGAAAACGGAACTTGAATTTTCAATTTTATGGAAGATCTTTTAGGCAAATCCTTTGCGGTGCTAGCAATCGGTAGGGGAAAAAGCCCACTGATAGAGGGAGCAATTTAAAGCGAATTTCATAAGTTTTGCTCGAAAAGAGCACAATAGTCAAGTGAAACAGCTTACATAGTTTGGGCTCAAAGGCTATTGAACCAATGTTGTAAGCGGATTACAATTTTATTAAAGGAGGGGCAAAGTTGTTTGATCAAAGATCTTTTAAACTATTTGAAGAAATCATGACACATGATCAGATTACTGTTTCTCAGGTCATGCGAAAATTGGATTTATCTGAACGACAATTTTACTACGATCTGGAAAAAGTGAACGATACACTAAAAAGTATGAAAATGCAGCCAATCGAGCTACACGATCAACATTTTATTGTGGATGCGAAAGTAAAAAGTCTGCTTCAGGCTGGTGCTCCTTTGGATATTTCGATACAACAAATCGTTTTATCCGAAGAGGAACGGATATATTTAATTTACTTATATACATTTATCCGTAGGGAGCCTGTTTCCAACTACCATTATCAGCAAATGTTGCAAGTGAGCAAGAATACGGCATTAACAGATGTAAAAAAAGTGAAAGATCTCTGTAAGGATAAAGGTGTCATTTTTCAATATACAAGAAAAGATGGTTACCATCTTACTGGTGCGGAAATGGCGAAAAGAAGATTAGCAAGCTTTTGCTTGAATTACTTGCTCGCAAAGTCGCTAGGTAAAGAAATGATTGTACTTGTATTAAAATCATGGAAACAGGAAAACTACTATGTGGATACACAGGTAACTGTAAATGAATTTTTACAAAGTCACAACATCCATCTCGTAAAAGACAGGAAAACAGAAGTTATCTTCCATCTCACATTAATTCGAATTCGAAATACAAAACGAGTACCTTTGTTTTCGGAAGGTGAGAAGAAATTGTTGCGTTCACAACGTATCTTTGGGCAAACGCAACAACTAGCAGAACAACTTTTTCCAGATGCTGAAGCTGAAGAAAACTATTATGTAACGCTCCAGTTATTAATTGCACTGCGGGAAGCAAAGCTTGAGGAAAACCCTTATTTAGCAAAATTGACCGTGCAAATTATCGAAGCGTTTGAAAAGAACACATTACTTCCGATAGAGAATAAAACCTATTTGCAACAAAGTTTATATAATCACCTAGTGCCGGCATTTTTTAGAATCATGTTTGAAATCCCGCTTGTGAACCCTTTAACATCGGAAATTAAACAAAAGTATATAGATTTATTCCAATTTGTAAAGCGGTCGCTAGCCCCTCTATCGACATGGACCAAAAAGGCAATCAGTGATGAAGAAATTGGTTTTTTTACCCTTCATTTTGGGGGATACCTTGAAAGAAATAGACACAAAAATACAACTGAAATTCATGCATTAATTGTTTGTTCAAATGGTATTAGTTCATCGATTATGCTTCGCGCACAATTAAAAGAGATGTTTCCAAGTATACATTTTTCCAGGGTGCACACGGTTGAACAAGTATGCTTGATCCCTTTATCGAGCTATGACTTAATATTCTCAACAGTAGAGGTTGAGTCACCAAAACCAGTTTTTGCTGTGAAACCGTTGCTCTCAAAGATAGAAAAAAATTATTTAATCGAATCCGTAATGAAACAATTTCCGAATTTGAATAATTATGATTTTTCAATGGATCAAATTATGGAAGTGATCTCCAAATATACGGAAATCAAAGACGAAAAAAAGCTGTTTTCAGAACTCGTTGATGTTATTCATCTAAGTCATACAGATACAGGAGGTTATAAACCAATGCTCTCAGAACTACTAACACAAGATATGATCCAATTTACAGAAGAACCCTTAGATTGGAGGACCGCTGTGGCTAAAGCAGCCCAACCTTTGCTAAAAGCACATAAAATTAAACCAGAATATATTGAAGCTATGAATAAAAAGATTGAAGAAGTAGGAACTTATATTCATATCGGTAATGGTATTGCCATACCACATGCACGACCTGAAGAAGGTGTCGTAAATTTAGGGATGTCGTTTTTAAGAACAAAAACTCCAGTGAAGTTGTTGGGCAAAGATGAGCATAAAATTGATATTTTCATTTGTTTAGCAGCCATTGATAATGAGGCACATCTAAAAGCATTGTCGCATTTAACAAAGTTGCTTTCAGATAGTTCAACGCTGCAAGCTTTAAAATCTGCTCAAACACCTCAGGAAGTTATAGAGATTATTAAATAAAAGGAGATGAAAGCAATGAAATTTTTAGCAGTTTGTGGGTCAGGTTTAGGGACAAGCTTTATGGTAGAAATGAATATTCAACAAATTTTGCAGGAATTAGGTGTCACAGGGGTAGAGGTGTCTCACTCTGATTTGAGCTCAGCCGCTCCTGGAGATGCAGATGTCTACTTTTTAGCCAAAGATATTGCTGAAGGAGGTGCTCATCTAGGCGAAGTCGTAGTGCTCGACAATATTATTGATATGGATGAATTGAGGAACAAAGTCACCAAAGTAGTGAAAGAAAAAAATCTAATTTAAAACTTAACTTAAGGAAAGGATGACTCCCATGAATAAATTCTTAAGTGTTTTAGTCGATATTTTAAGCCAGCCGGCTATTTTAGTTGCCGCCATTGCACTAATCGGTTTATTAGCCCAGAAAAAGAATTTATCTGAGATCATGAAAGGTGCTATAAAAACATTTGTTGGCTTTATTGTCATCGCTTCAGGAGCTGGGATCTTAGAACAAGGTCTTTCTCCATTCGGTGCGATGTTCCAAGAAGCATTTCATGTATCAGGGGTTGTACCGAACAATGAAGCCATCGTTGCATTAGCTTTAAATGAATATGGAACAAATACAGCATTAATCATGTTTTTTGGAATGATTGTAAACGTATTAATTGCTCGGTTTACTAGGTATAAGTATATCTTCTTAACAGGTCATCATACACTTTACCTAGCATGTATGTTTGCTGTAATTATGGCAGTAGCAGGTTTTGACACGATACCATTAATTGTTGCAGGAGCAGTTGCATTAGGAATTGTTATGACACTATCTCCAGCTATTTTACAACCATTTATGAGACAGCTAACTGGAAATGATAATGTTGCTTTAGGACATTTTAGTGCTGTTGGTTATGCTATTAGTGGCTTAACTGGAAAATTATTCAAAAATAGTAGGGAACAATCAACGGAAAATATTAATTTTCCGAAAGGCCTTGGGTTTTTACGTGATAGTACTGTAAGTATCGCATTAACAATGATTGTTATGTACGTTATTGTTGCATTCTTTGCTGGTTCTACATTTATCGAAACAGAATTAAGTGATGGGACTAATTATCTTGTGTTTTCTTTAATGAAAGGTGGTAGCTTTGCTGCTGGTGTATTTATTATCTTATCTGGAGTTCGTCTCGTATTAGCAGAAATTATTCCCGCGTTTAAGGGGATTTCTACAAAGATTGTGCCAAATGCCAAACCGGCGCTTGATGTTCCAATTATTTACACGTATGCACCAAATGCAGTATTAATTGGATTTTTCAGTAGCTTTATTGGCGGAATATTCAGTATGGCAATTATGTTTGTTGCTGGAACGACGATTATCCTCCCTGGTGTAGTACCTCACTTCTTTACTGGAGCAGCAGCAGGTGTTTTAGGAAATACAACAGGTGGGATTAAAGGTGCTGTTGCTGGATCGTTTGTAAACGGAATTATTATTTCGTTTTTACCAGTATTTTTATTACCAGTTCTTGGAGAATTAGGGTTTGCTAATACAACCTTTTCTGATGCAGACTTTGGCGTTTCAGGAATCTTCTTCGGATCACTGGCAAACTACGCGGGGCCAATCGCAATTGTTATTAGCTTAATCGTGATTCTTGGCATTATGCTCATTCCTTTTGGCAAGAAAAAAGAGTCCACGGAAAATGCTTAAGTAAAGAAATCATATAAAAAAACTAACTGGAGGAATCATCTATGACGGAATCAGAGAAAAACGTAGCCAATTTATCCATTAACACCATACGTACACTGACCATTGATAGTGTAGAAAGGGCCCAGCATGGGCATCCGGGTATGCCGATGGGGGCAGCTCCAATGGCGTATAGTTTATGGAAACATGTGATGAACATGAACCCTAAGAATCCAGACTGGTTTAATCGTGATCGATTTGTCTTATCTGCAGGGCATGGTTCTATGCTACAATATTGTTTACTACATCTAGCGGGATATGATTTACCGTTGGAGGAGTTGAAAAACTTTAGACAATTAGGAAGTAAGACAGCGGGTCACCCAGAATTTGGAGTTACACCTGGAGTGGAAGTGACTACAGGTCCACTTGGACAAGGCATACCTGCTTGTGTTGGTTTAGCACTAGCAGAAAGACATTTAGCTGCGACTTATAATCGCGAGGGTTATCCAATCGTTGACCATTACACGTATACCATATGTGGTGATGGCGATTTGATGGAAGGTATTTCTTATGAAGCTGCTTCTTTAGCAGGGCATTTGAAATTAGGTCGCCTAATCGTTCTATATGACTCCAATGATATTAGCTTGGATGGAGAACTGGCACTATCGTTTTCTGAAGATATCAAGCAGCGATTTGAATCTTGTCATTGGCAATACTTGTATGTAGAAGACGGTAATGATGTAGAAGGAATTAAACAAGCAATACTAGAAGCAAAAGCCGAGAAAGACCGCCCAACCATTATAGAAATTAAAACGAAAATCGGCTACGGTGCTCCTACTATTGAAGGCAAAAGTGATGCGCATAGCGATCCTATCGGTATAGAAGAAATTAAACGGGCAAAAGCATTTTATAAATGGAACTATGAGGAAGACTTCTATGTACCAGAAGGAGTATATGAAGATTTTCGTAGCATTCAAGAAAATGGAAGTAAGAAAGAGGAACAGTGGAATGAATTGTTTAGACAGTACGAGCAAGCTCACCCTGAACTTGCTGTAGAATTAAAGCGAGTTATTGCAGGGGAGTTACCGGAAAATTGGGATGAAGATTTACCTGTTTATAAGGAAGGAAATACACTCGCTACTCGAGCTTCAGCAAGTGAAGTGCAACAAGCATTAGCAAATCATTTTCCAGAGTTAGTCGGAGGGTCTGCAGATTTAAATGCTTCAACGAAAACAAGGCTGCAAGCATTTGCTGATTTAACAGAACAAGACTATGCAGGCAGAAACATTTCCTTCGGTGTTCGAGAGTTCGCTATGGGAGCCATCGCCAATGGAATGGCTCGTCACTATCTCAAACCTTTTGTAAGTACATTCTTTGTTTTTTCTGATTACTTGCGTCCAGCTATTCGTCTATCAGCATTAATGGGGCTTCCAGTGACATATGTGTTTACACATGATAGTGTAGCGGTCGGTCAAGATGGCCCCACACATCAGCCTGTTGAGCATTTAGCTTCTTTTCGAGCAATGCCAAATATCACTGTGGTCAGACCAGCTGATGCAAATGAAACGAAAGAAGCTTGGAAAATTGCTGTAGCGCAAAAGGATCGTCCAACTATTCTTGTGCTTGGTCGTCAAAATGTACCAACATTAAAGGCGACAGAAGAAAAAGGACAAATTGGTGTTGCAAAAGGAGCCTATGTTATTTCAGAGGCTAAAGAAGCACCACAAGGTATTCTAATCGCTGCCGGTTCTGAGGTGCATTTGGCATTAAAAGCACAAGATGCGCTTGCTGCTGAAGGTATCTTTGTAAATGTTGTCAGTATGCCTTCTTGGGATTTATTTGATAAGCAAACAGAGGAATATAAAGAAAGTGTCTTACCAAGTAGTTTGCAAGCTCGCCTATCGATTGAAATGGGGTCTAAGGTCGGCTGGAAGGAGTACACTGGGTGTAAAGGTGCCGTAATGAGTATTGATTCATTTGGTGTTTCTGGCCCAGGAGAACAGGTTATCGAGCAGTTTGGGTTTACCGTAGAAAATGTAGTAAAAAACTTTAAAGGTCTTTTATAGAACGGTAGTAAACACGGGATACTTTGATGGTCCAAATTTTATAAGTATCCCGTTTTTTTGATCTTGGGTAGTTCACAAAACTTGTTTCATGTTAAAGAGTGCTTGTTATCGTTTCCTTAAGTAGTGATGCACAGTAAGCGTAATTGTGTCGGACTTTTCGATAGTGTTGATACACACTGAAAAACTTTAAAATTCTTTATTCCAAAACGGTAAAAATAATTTAACACCACGTTTATTAAATGGTAAAATCTTACTATCTGCAACTAAATGGGTAATATATCCAATCAGGCATGTATAATACACCCCCTCCACCCGCAGCGACTGATGTAAATAAAAAGCAATAAATCCAAAAAATATAACACCTAAAATCGAATGTGTATAACTTCTATGAGCTACAAGTGAAGCCATAATAATATAAATCCCTAATAACAGCAGCCATTGTTCCTCTAATGCTAATCCGCCAATGATGACACCTACGCCTGTGATGGTGAGCATATGCTTTTGTTTAAGGCGAATGGATATAGAGAGCAACGCAAATCCACTGCCAGCTCCTATCCATTGTTTCATCCCTTCTCCTTCATAAAAACTATAGATGATAAGCAAAAGCCCGATGACTTGAGCAATCGTCCGAAATAGTTTATGCGATAAAGTAATTTTACCGCGTAATTTTCCATCAATATCAAGATCTGGTATTAACGCTGAAATCGTTCCTAGGCTAACGAGTAAAGCTGTTTCTGCAGGAGGACTTTGTAAGTTGTTTGCGATAATAAAGCCGGTCACCGTACCAATTGCTGCATGCGTTGTACCGTTCATGTTAAGAAATCCTCCTTTCTAGGATTGCTAGAGCGTTTTTTTAATAAAGTATAAGAAACTATAAAATGATGTGCTTATGGATAACGAAATAACCGAATAGCCACGTCCGGCTCATGAGCCCAGCAAACTAGGTGGCTTTAGAAATGCGCCCTACGATATGCTTCTCCTAAGTAAGAAGAAAAATAATGCTTGGAAAATGTAGAGCAAGCAGACCTTTAATTCTTTATTCATTGTACACCAAAATGTGTGTTCTGTTTAGTGAAAAACGTGGCTGGGACTTAAGAAAATACTATATAGCAAAAGCCGCAATTATAAATGGATTGTCTGGCTGAATAACTTATTGATTAATGCGCATGCAAATTTGGCTTTGTTCAAAAACGTACCCCAAATAGCCGCATCTACAGATTTTCTTCTTTATCCCGCATATAAATTGCTGTGAGACTCCCACATTAGGGAGCTGGATAATCTTGTACTGCAACAAGTCTAATCAGTAGATAATAGTACCTAAATGCCGATTTGTTTATCTAAGGAGAAAATAATCCAAAATTAGTACCAGATACTAAAACTATATGTTAAAATGAAGTCATATAAATGCAACATAGAAGGAGATTAGATACATGTACTATTTTTGTGCCAATGCTTTAAAAATAATTCTCAGCATGTTTGGAAGAATAAAGGTGTATCAAAAAGAAAATACGAATGTACCGGGTGGTTTTGTACTTGCCTGTACACATACAGGTTGGGTAGATATCCTGTGGCTCGGAGTTAGTATGTTACCTGTTAAAATCCATTATATGGCTAAAAAAGAGCTGTTTCAGTCGCGGTTTTTAAAGTGGTTTATGGAACAGTTGCATGCGTTTCCTGTGGATAGAAAAAATCCTGGACCAAGTGCGATAAAAATACCAAGGAAGCTATTGAAGGCAGGGAAAGTTGTTGGCGTATTTCCTAGCGGCACAAGAACAAGTGAGGAAGTCCCCCTAAAAAGGGGTGCAGTTACAATGGCGGGATATGCTAAAGTTCCCATCGTACCAGTTGCTTATCAAGGTCCAAATAACTTGAAAGACCTTTTTAAACGAGTAAAACCGCGAATCATTTTTGGAGAACCAATTTTTCTACCTGAAGAACTGCCTTTAAAGCAAGGCATGGAAGTTATGATGGAACAATTGGAACTGTCTTTACATGATTTACAAAAACAACTGCAAGCTTTCGAATAAGCATCCAGAATGGGGAGAAGACGTGCGACATGTGCGGTGGGGATTTAAAAAAACCACGGCATAACGTTTTCTTTTCCATCAACAATACGATACAATTTTCTAATAAACGTTTGCACGAAGTAATGGAACAAGCTGATGCTTGAAAAGGTTATTTCTATTTATACTGTAAATACAGATTGATTGGTGATTTACATGGCGGAATTAAAAAAGAAACGATGGTTGTTTATTATTACAATTGGATTAGGGACACTATTGAACCCGCTAAACTCATCCATGATCGCGGTTGCAGTTACACGCCTTCAGGAGGATTTTGCGTTATCATTTGTACATGCTTCATGGCTGATCTCTATTTTTTATTTAGCAAGTGCAGCAGGTCAGCCAGTGATGGGAAAACTAAGTGATATGTTTGGTCCAAAACGGTTATTTATGACCGGATTAATGCTTGTAGCATTGGCTTCATTGCTAGCACCTTTTTCTCCAAATTTTCTTTTTTTGTTAGCTTGTCGAGCATTGCAGGCCATTGGCAGTTCCACTTTATTTCCTAGCGGTATGAGCATGATTCGGACATATATAACAGAAGGACAAGGACGGGCACTTGCAATTTTGTCTATATTCGCATCCACATCGGCAGCCTTTGGTCCATCCATTGGAGGTTTCTTCATTGATTTATGGGATTGGCAAGCCATTTTTTTCATTAACTTTCCATTTATTCTGATGTCGTTTCTTTTAGCTATATTTATTTTACCGGATACGAAAGAAAATCTTGCTTTAAAGCAGATAGATCTTATTGGAATTGGTTTATTCATTGCGTCCATAACGAGCCTAATTCTGTTTTTGCTTTCGTTTGAGGAGGGAAATATTCGCTGGTGGGCACTCTTTGCCTTCCTGATAACTTCGGGAATTTTTTATAAATTTGAAGCGCAGCATCGAGCACCATTTATGGATGTGACCAGTTTAAAGAAGAATACGAAGGTAACCATGGTTTATGGGCAATTTATGAGTATTAATCTCATTTATTATTGTTATTTTTTCGGTTTCCCAATCTTTCTTCAACAGGCCCTTACTTATAGCGAAACACAGACAGGGATTATTATGCTAGCACTTGCCGGTTTTGGCGTAATTATTGCACCATTGGCAGGGCGTATGATCGATAAATTAGGGTCGAAATTACCAGCAGTGGTAGGGATAGGCTTGCTAGTAATCGGTACAGGATTATTATTAACGTACCATGAAACTTCTTCGTTAGGCTGGTTACTTGTAATAATGAGCGTTTTAGGTGCTAGTAACGGATTTAACAATATTTCCATGCAGACGGCATTATATGAAAATATAAGACCAGAGGATACAGGACAAGCTTCGGGTTTATTTCAAACGAGCAGGTATATGGGCGCCATCTTATCTTCCAGTTTATTAGGAATCATGTTTAACCAACAGGTAGGTTATGAAAATTTGCATCTAGTTGCCATTATTTGTTTAATTTTTTCCGTGTTGGTATTTGCTATGATGTTAAGGCTTCCGGGAAAATTAACGGACAGTAATAGATAGTATGAAACTATGTCGGTTAAATTTATCCCGGATGCACGAGGTTTGCAACTTTTCCATCAAGAGTCGCAACGAGACAAGGAAATCCAAAGAAATAACGGTAAATAAATTCCCCATTTGTTAGATCTGTACGATGCCAATCACAGGAGGCGTGACACGCAGAGGTGGTGTTTTTCTTTTTCCAGGGAATTTAGGATTTTTACTTTTGCTCAGTTTCAAATCAGTTTAGATGGACAAAAAACTTCGACTGATGGAAGACTCACTTGATCATTTTTCTGTTGCAAACAACTCAATAAATTGTCTAGCACTTTTTGGCAGATAACGGCCCTTGAGCCAAATAATTGCCGAGTGAGAAGTGAAAGTGTGGTCTTTAATGGTCAATGGTTTTAATCCGTGCAAATGGTGACCTTGAAGTGTGGATTCTGGAATGATGGAAGCTCCCATTTCTTCGCTAACCAACTGTAATATCATGTCTACATCAGGGCATTCACAAACAATGTTTGGATAAAGATTGCGTTTTTCAAATTGTTCCACGATTAATTCATATTGCCCTCGCCCGCTAATACGATGTAGCAAGAGTAACGGCAATTCACTTAACTTTTCCATCGTGATGGTTTCTGAAACAGTCGACCAATTTTCCGGAATTACTGCTACATAGTTTTCTGTTGGAAGGGAGAGGGAAGCAAAGGTACTCATCTCAATTGGTAAGCGAATAACCGCAACGTCAATAGTTCGTTGGAGTAATTGTTCTGCAAGTAAATAAGAATCTCCTTCTCTTAGCTGAAATTGAATGTGTGGATATTTATTATGATAGTACTTGAGCTTTTTGGGTATTTGTGGAAAGCATGTTTTTACACAGCCGATGGAAAGAGTCCCTTTTATCCCGCCGCCAATGTCTTTTACTTCCGTCATCGTTTCTTCCATATAATCAAATAAGTGATTTATTTTTTGATATAAAATGACACCTGCATCCGTTAACTCCATTTTTCTCCCATTACGCTCCATCAATCTTACACCCAACTCTGTTTCTAATGCTTTAAGACTTTGGCTTAACGGTGGTTGAGCCATATGCAGTTTTTTTGCAGCACGAGTAATTTGCCCTTCTCTTGCAATAGTTTGAAAATACCGTAACTGTCTTAAATCCAATTGTTCCCCCCCTTTTGTACACATTAAATTCTAAAAAGTATGTAATCTCAACGGAAGCTGTTTTTCAAGGGACCAGAAGATTCTAGCCTATGTTCCACCATTTAGTGACGTATGTAAGAAAAATATCCCTGGTTCCATGTTCACAATTAGTAGAAGTGAGGGAAAAGCGTGAGTAACTGGATGGTGGTTCAATAATAAACTGATGGCGCAATTTAAAACCAAAAGAAATATGTGTACTATGCAACACTGGATAATTATATATGATTTTATATATATTAGTTGCCGTTGTCAAAAAGTATATCATTTTTATATAGTTTGTTAATAAAATAGATATTATGAATATAGCAAAAATTATGATATTGTTCTAACTAAAGGTATTATTCAGAAAATTGCCTGAATACAGCACGCATTTTATGAAAACGCTTTTTAAATATGCAAGGAGGGAAACTATGCCAGCGAAAACAGGACAGCAATATATTCAACGGTTAAAACAAGCAAATAATAATGTGTATATTCATGGAGAACGAGTCGAAGATGTGACAGAACATCCAGTATTTAAAAATGTGGTTCAATCCATGGCAAAACTGTATGACCTTCAATATGAAAAACCCGACAAAATGTTGTATACATCACCAACTACAGGCGATAAAGTAAGCAAAACATTTATGGTGCCAACAACTGTTGACGAATTAGTTGAGCGCAGAGAAGCTATCATGGAATGGCAAAGTTTTACAAAAGGATTAATGGGAAGGTCGCCCGATTATTTGAATGCTGATGTGATGGCGATGGGTCAGGCAAGCGAATTCTACGCCGAGGGTGACCCTATGTTTGCTGAAAATGCTAAGAACTATGCAGCATTTTCCAGAGAAAATGATATTAGCTTAACGCATACATTGATCCACCCACAGGTAAATCGGGCAAAGATACAAGCGGAACAAAAAGATGCTAACGTCGCGTTACATGTAGTGGAAAAGAATGATGATGGGGTTATTGTCGATGGGGTTCGGTTGTTGGCGACTCAGGGTGCTATTACAGATGAAATTTTAGTGTTTCCATCGACTGTTAAAAAGTCAGGAGAGTTGGATGACCCTTACTCCTTAGCATTTGCCCTACCAAATAATACACCAGGGTTAAAATATTTAAGCCGCGAATCTTTTGTATATAGAGATAACCCATATGACCATCCGTTAAGTCATCAATTTGAAGAAGGAGATACGATCGTAGCTTTTGATCATGTACTTGTTCCATGGGACCGTATTTTTGTATTGGAGAATTCATCGATTTGTAATCGAGCTTTTGGTGAAACGAATGCTGTTGTTCATATGACACATCAAGTAGTTGCAAAAAATATTGCCAAAACAGAATTTTTGCTTGGGGTTGTATTGACTCTAATGGATTCTATCGGCATTGATGGCTTTCAGCACGTGAAAGATAAAGGCACGGAAATTATGCTCACGCTAGAAACAATGAAATCTCATTTATTCCGTGCAGAGAACAATGCAAAGCTTGATAAGTGGGGCATGATGACACCGGATTTTGCAGCGCTTGATGCTGCCAGAAATTGGTTCCCGCGTGTGTATCCGCGGATGGCAGAGATCATTCGTATTCTTGGCGCTTCTGGGATGATGGGGATACCAACCGAGGCAGATTTTGCACATGAGGAGATTGGTCCGATTCTTCACCGTGCCATGCAAGGGAAAAATGTGGAAGGATATGAGCGAGTGCAAATTTTCCGCTTAGCATGGGATTTAACAATGAGTGCATTTGGAAGCAGGCAGACACATTATGAATATTATTT